>NZ_JACOPU010000003.1:0-794741 GCF_017973755.1 Pseudomonas sp. P42
ACCACTTGCGCTTCCGATCTCTCGTTAGCGGGAGGCGAATTCTACAGCGTTACTCGCTGTTGTCAACACCTCTTTTTCTCCGCTTTCGACCGAGAAGATCGAACCGTCAAAAGAGCCAAACATCACCACTCTTTCAACTCCTTCCAGACTTCGATGAACTGAAGCGACCCGCTCTCGAAACCTACTTAACTCATTGAATTTCAAGGAGTTTTCCGTTTCGACTGCGCCGGAAGTGGGGCGAATTATAGACGTCTGGAATCTGCCGTCAACCGCTAATTTCGATTTTATTCAGATTTCAGCGTGATACGCGCAAAAGCCTTCTTGCCAGCCTGGCAAACGTGAGTCGCACCCACTGCATATATAAAGGAGCGATCAACGACCTCACCATCTATACGCACACCGCCGGACGCCAGAAGATCACGCGCCGCTGCCGAGTTCTTCACCAGACCTGCCTTATTAAGGACGGCGGCAATCGGCATATCTTCAGCAGAAGCCAGCTCGATCTCCGGCAGATCATCCGGGAGCTCGCCATCCTTCATACGATTACCCGCCGCGCGGTGAGCGTTCGCTGCAGCCTCTTCGCCATGGAAGCGCGCAACGATCTCTTCAGCCAGCTTGATTTTCACATCACGCGGATTGGCGCCTGCTTCTACATCAGCACGCAACGCATTGATCTC
The DNA here is from genome assembly GCF_017973755.1 of Pseudomonas sp. P42. Lineage (NCBI taxonomy): Bacteria > Pseudomonadati > Pseudomonadota > Gammaproteobacteria > Pseudomonadales > Pseudomonadaceae > Pseudomonas > Pseudomonas sp. P42. Next base: position 678 of record NZ_JACOPU010000003.1, read on the forward strand.
GTCCATCGAGCGGAAGCTGAGCAATTCGAAGTAACGCCACATCAGCGCATCCGGAATCGATACGAGCTTGCTGTACATGACGCCCGGCGCTTCTTGAATACCGACGTAATTGCCCAACGACTTGGACATCTTCTTCACGCCATCGAGACCTTCAAGCAGAGGCATCGTCAGAATGCACTGAGCTTCCTGACCATAACCACGCTGCAACTCACGTCCCATCAGCAAGTTGAACTTCTGATCGGTACCGCCCAACTCGACGTCCGCACGCAGAGCGACGGAGTCATATCCCTGAACCAGCGGATAGAGAAACTCGTGAATAGCGATTGGCTGGTTGGTGGTGTAACGCTTGTCGAAGTCATCGCGCTCAAGCATGCGCGCGACGGTGTACTGCGAAGTCAGGCGTATGAAATCCGCCGGCCCCATCTGATCCATCCAGGTGGAGTTGAAAGCAACTTCGGTTTTCGCCGGATCGAGAATCTTGAACACCTGAGTTTTATACGTCTCGGCGTTTTCCAGGACCTGCTCACGAGTCAACGGCGGACGAGTGGCGCTCTTGCCGCTCGGATCACCGATCATCCCGGTGAAGTCCCCTATAAGGAAGATCACCTGATGCCCCAGCTCCTGGAACTGACGCAGCTTATTAATAAGCACGGTATGACCCAAGTGCAGATCCGGAGCGGTTGGATCAAAACCAGCCTTGATACGCAGCGGTTGGCCGCGCTTGAGCTTCTCGATCAGCTCGGACTCGACCAACAGTTCTTCCGCACCACGTTTAATCAGCGCTAGCTGCTCTTCAACCGACTTCATAACAGACCCGCAAGGCTCAGATTCAAAGGGAACCAACCATACAAGATCGCGCACCAATTACAAGTTTTGCCCGGCGCACGGACACCAATCCACAGACGCGATGTCTGTAGACTTGCTTCAGAGATGATTTGGTTATATTTTATACAGTTATTTCATCTTCATCATGTCATTCATCTTTTCCAATTCATCACTTTTCAAAGTCAAAATTACCTATGACCACCGAACCGTCTAAAGCGCCACCGCTTTACCCGAAGACCCACCTGCTCGCTGCAAGTGGAATCGCCGCCCTTCTCAGCCTGGCGCTCCTGGTATTTCCTTCCAGTGATGTAGAAGCCAAAAAGACAACCCTGAGCCTTGAACTGGAAAGTCCCGCTGAACAACTGACACAAGATCAAGACGCTGCAGACGCCGCTCAAGCCACAAATGAGCCTGTAGCCTCACCGTTCGCCCAAATCGAAAACAGTGAAGAAAACACTCCGCAAACCGCTGAAGCCGCGCCCGCCCCGGCTCCGATCGCTGAAAAACCTAAAGCCCCTGGGCATCGAGAAGTAGTTGTTGCAAAAGGCGATACGCTATCGACCCTGTTCGAAAAGGTCGGTTTGCCTGCAACCGCCGTGCATGAAGTTCTGACCAGCGACAAACAAGCCAAACAGTTCAGCCAGCTCAAGCGCGGCCAGAAACTCGAGTTCGAACTCACCCCTGAAGGTCAACTGACAAGCCTGCATAGCAAAGTCAGCGACGTTGAAACCATCACCCTGACAAAGAATGACAAGGGCTTCGCCTTCAACCGGGTTACTACAAAACCTATCGTTCGCACCGCCTACGCTCACGGTGTAATCAACAGTTCGCTATCGCAATCCGCCGCTCGCGCCGGGCTTTCCCATAGCATGACCATGGATATGGCCAGTGTCTTCGGCTACGACGTCGACTTTGCTCAGGACATTCGCCAGGGCGATGAATTCGATGTGATCTACGAACAGAAAGTGGTTAACGGCAAGGCTGTCGGCACCGGCCCCATCCTGTCAGCGCGCTTCACTAACCGCGGCAAGACCTACACCGCTGTGCGCTACACCAACAAACAGGGTAATAGCAGCTACTACACCGCCGATGGCAACAGCATGCGCAAAGCGTTCATCCGCACTCCGGTGGACTTCGCCCGCATCAGCTCCAAGTTCTCCATGGGCCGCAAGCACCCGATCCTGAACAAGATCCGCGCCCACAAAGGCGTCGACTACGCAGCTCCACGCGGCACGCCGATCAAGGCTGCCGGTGACGGTAAAGTGCTGCTGGCCGGCCGCCGCGGAGGCTACGGCAACACTGTTATCATTCAACACGGCAATACTTACCGTACGCTTTACGGCCACATGCAAGGCTTCGCCAAAGGTGTGAAGACCGGCGGCAGTGTCAAACAGGGCCAAGTGATCGGTTACATCGGCACGACTGGCCTGTCGACCGGCCCGCACTTGCACTATGAGTTCCAGGTCAATGGCGTTCACGTCGACCCACTGGGCCAGAAGCTGCCAATGGCCGATCCAATCGCCAAAGCCGAACGCGCCCGCTTTCTGGCGCAGAGCAAACCACTGATGGCGCGTATGGACCAAGAGAAGGCCACCATGCTGGCTTCGAGCAAGCGATAAGCCATGGCTCTCTATATCGGTGTGATGTCCGGAACCAGTCTCGACGGGCTGGACATCGCCCTGATCGAGCAAACCTCGGCGATCAAACTGATCGCCACGCACTACATTCCCATGCCTGAATCCCTGCGCGCCGAGCTGCTTGGCTTGTGCGCAAGCGGCCCCGACGAGATCGCTCGATCGGCGATTGCCCAGCAAGAGTGGGTAAGGCTCGCGGCACAGGGCATCGATGCCCTCCTCAGCCAGCAACAGCTCAAACCTGAAGCTATCCGTGCGATCGGCAGCCATGGCCAGACTATTCGCCACGAGCCAGCGCGCGGTTTTACCGTACAGATTGGTAACCCTGCCCTGCTGACAGAGCTGACGGGTATCACGGTGGTCAGTGACTTCCGCAGCCGCGATGTCGCTGCCGGCGGTCAAGGTGCGCCTCTGGTACCCGCCTTCCATGAAGCTTTGTTCGAAGAGCGTAGCGTTAATCAGGCGGTCTTGAATGTCGGCGGTTTCAGCAATCTGAGTCTGATTGAGCCGACCAAGCCTGTAGCCGGTTTCGACTGCGGGCCTGGGAATGTGCTGATGGACGCCTGGATTCAGCAGCGGCGTGGTGAGAATTATGACCGTAACGGCGATTGGGCTGCCTCCGGTACCGCTGAACCAGCGCTGCTGAAAGCATTGCTCAGCGATCCGTTCTTCGTGACCAAAGGCCCGAAAAGCACTGGCCGGGAAGTGTTCAACCTGCCTTGGCTGGAACGACACCTTGCAAGCCTGCAGGCGTACCCAGCTGAAAACGTACAGGCAACGTTACTCGAACTGACTGCGCTGACCATTATTGAGTCGCTGAAAAGCGCTCAGTCGGATACCCGCGAACTGTTGGTCTGCGGTGGTGGCGCACACAACGCGACACTGATGAATCGTCTTGCCGAGTTGCTGCCAAACACGAAAGTCGCCAGCACTGCCATTCACGGCGTAGATCCTGACTGGGTAGAAGCCATGGCTTTCGCCTGGCTGGCTCATTGCTGCCTCGAAGGCATCGCCACCAACCGCCCGAGCGTCACAGGCGCCAAAGGCCTGCGTGTACTCGGCGCCATCTACCCCAACTGAGTAGATCGCCAACCAATAAAAAACGCCGCAGAACCGTAAGGCTCTGCGGCGTTTTATTGTCTGCAGCGAAGTGCGATCAGATCGAAAACGACGAGCCGCAACCACACGTCGTGGAAGCATTCGGGTTCTTGATCACGAAGCGCGAACCTTCCAGACCTTCCTGGTAGTCCACCTCCGCACCGGCCAGGTACTGGAAACTCATCGGATCAACCACCAGACTTACGCCTTCGCGCTCGACAATGGTGTCGTCCTCGGCAACATCTTCATCGAAGGTGAAACCGTATTGAAACCCTGAACAACCGCCGCCCGTAACAAATACGCGCAGCTTCAAGCGATCATTCCCCTCTTCATCGACCAGGCTCTTCACCTTGTGCGCAGCACCTTGGGTGAATTGCAAAGCCGTGGGGGTGAAGGATTCGACGCTCATGCTGACTATCTCCCGGCGTTACGCCGCCATAATGCGTGATGACGCGCATTATCCGCTTGTCCGAGAAAATCGGTCAACTATTGTTACGGTATATCAATAAACCCGACGAGCTGTTCAGAATGCAAAAAGGCCCGTTCAACGGGCCTTTTTGCTGTGCGAGTTAAAGTGTTACGGCAGCATACCGGCGTGAGAAAGACCGAAACGCTCATCCAGCCCGAACAGGATGTTCATGTTCTGCACCGCCTGCCCCGAGGCGCCTTTGACCAGATTGTCGATCACCGACAACACCACCACCAGATCGCCATCCTGTGGACGGTGAACTGCGATGCGACAGACGTTCGCGCCACGCACGCTGCGGGTTTCCGGATGACTGCCAGCCGGCATGACATCAACGAACGGCTCGTTGGCGTAACGCTTTTCAAACAGTGCCTGAAGATCAACCGAGCGATCGACTACCGTCGCGTACAGCGTGGAGTGAATACCACGGATCATCGGAGTCAGGTGCGGCACGAATGTCAGACCAACATCCTTGCCCGATGCACGACGCAGACCCTGGCGAATTTCCGGCAGATGACGGTGACCTTTCACCGCATAAGCCTTCATGCTTTCCGACGTCTCGGAGTACAAAGAACCTACAGCCGCGCCGCGACCGGCACCGCTGACACCGGATTTGCAGTCGGCAATCAGACGCGAGGTGTCGGCCAGACCGGCTTCAAGCAGCGGCAGAAAACCTAATTGCGTAGCGGTCGGATAGCACCCCGGCACGGCGATCAAACGGGCTTTCCTGATTTGCTCACGATTGACTTCCGGCAGACCGTAGACCGCCTCATCCAGCAACTCTGGTGCACCGTGCGGCTGGCCGTACCACTTGGCCCACTCCTCAGCGTCTTGCAGACGGAAGTCTGCCGACAGATCAATGACCTTCGTGCCTGCCGCCAGCAGCTCACCCGCCAGAGCGTGAGCGACACCGTGCGGCGTGGCGAAGAACACCACGTCGCAAGCGCCGAGGGTTTTGATGTCCGGCACGCTGAACGCCAAGCCGTCGTAATGACCGCGCAGGTTCGGGTACATATCAGCCACGGCCAGACCGGCCTCGGATCGGGAAGTGATGACTGCCACTTCTGCCTGCGGATGCTGTGCCAACAGACGCAGCAGTTCGACACCGGTGTAACCCGTGCCGCCGACGATACCGACCTTGACCATAAACCTGCCCTCTACGAACCCACTGGAAAGCCGTCGATAATAGGGGCCGCGCGCGCCTGCGACAACCGTCAAGGTGACGTGCGGACGCTCAAGCCTCTACTATCCAGACTACCGTGAACCTGGGAATAACTAAAAATGCTCTATCTGTGGATCAAAGCGTTTCATATCGTCAGTCTTGTGTGCTGGTTTGCCGGGCTGTTCTACCTGCCACGACTGTTCGTTTATCACGCACAGAGTGAAGATACGATCAGCAAAGAACGCTTCAGCGTCATGGAGCGCAAGCTCTATCGCGGCATCATGGGCCCGGCGATGATCGCCACGCTGATCTTCGGTGGCTGGCTGATCTACCTCAACCCGAGCATTTTCAGCATGGGCGGCTGGATTCACGCCAAGCTGACCCTTGTCGTCTTGCTGATCGGCTACCACCACATGTGCGGCGCGCAGGTAAAACGTTTTGCCCGTGGCGAGAACACCCGCAGCCATGTCTTTTATCGCTGGTTCAATGAAGTGCCGGTTCTGATGTTGATTGCTATCGTAATTCTGGTGGTGGTCAAGCCGTTCTAACTTCAACCGGTACAAATCTTTGGGGTGTTCATAATGTCGCTGCCCGCTCTGCTCGAACAACGTCTGCGCCTGCCTGTGGTGGCGGCGCCGATGTTTCTGATTTCCAATCCGGAACTGGTGTTGGCCTGCTGTCGTAATGGCGTGGTCGGCAGCTTCCCGGCGCTGAACCAACGCGAAAGCAGCGGATTCAAAGCCTGGCTGGAACAGATCGAGGCGGGACTGGCGACGCTGGACAATCCGGCCCCGTATGCGGTGAACCTGATCGTTCACAACAGCAATCCGCGCTTGCAAGCGGATCTGGATATTTGCGTCGAACATAAAGTGCCCATCGTTATCACCAGCCTTGGCGCGGTGAAGGAGTTGGTCGACGCGGTGCACAGTTATGGAGGCCTGGTTTTCCATGATGTCACCACTCGCCGCCATGCCGAGAAAGCCGCCGAAGCCGGCGTCGACGGTTTGATCGCCGTCGCGGCCGGCGCCGGGGGTCATGCAGGTACGTGGAGCCCATTTGCGCTGATCGCCGAGATTCGTCAGTTCTTCGACAAGACCTTGCTGCTTGCGGGATGTTTGAACCATGGCCACGAGATTCTGGCCGCTCAATTACTTGGTGCGGATTTGGCCTACTTCGGTACGCGATTTATCGGCACCACCGAAAGTCATGCGCCTGACGCTTACAAAGAGATGCTGCTGACAGCCAAAGCAGCCGACATCATTCATACTCCAGCGGTGTCGGGGGTGCCGGCCAGCTTCATGCGCCAAAGCCTTGAGGCCGCGGGTTTCGACCCGGCGACGCTGCAAGGCAAAGGCGAAGTCAATTTCGGCGAAAAGCTCAAGCCGATCAGCGATGAAGCCAAAGCCTGGAAGACTGTCTGGTCTGCCGGTCAGGGTGTCGGGCAGATTGATGATCTGCCCAGCGTGGATCAGTTGATCGCCCGCCTCGACACTGAATACCGGCAGGCTCAGGAACGTGCCGCGCAGTTACCGCAACGCTGGCCGCGCTAAGAAAAAATCAGGCCAGTCGCTGGCGGACTGGCTCTACACTGACGACCTTTCAATCTATCGCGACAAGGATGCCTCGGCCATGAGCGACCCCCGTTACAAGATCGTTTTCGACGGAGCTCTACAGCCCGGTGTCGATATCACCACAGCCAAGCTGAATCTCGCAGATCTGTTCAAAAGCGAAGTGGCCAGCATTGAGCGGCTGTTCAATGGCAGCACCGTGGCACTCAAGCGCGATCTGTCTCACAGCGATGCGCAGACCTACCTGCAAGCATTGAACAAAACCGGGATCGACGCCCGGATCGAAGCCGAAACAGCCTTCGAGTTGAACCTCTCGGACGTACGCGAGCAATCCGCTGCCGTGGCAGAACCCTCCTCGCCTTATGCGCCACCGCGGGCCAGCGTAGGTGAAACCTTCGCAGCGTTTGCACCGCTCAAACCGCTTGGTGTGGAAGGCCGGATCGGCCGATTGCGCTTTCTGGCCTGGACGATGGTCGTGACGTTGGTAAGCCTGCCGATCATCAGCATTTTTGCGCTGATTGCCGTGGGGCTGGTCAGCGCCGAATCCACCAGCGGACTGATCATCGGCGGCATCGTCGCGCTCTTTCTGGGTTTGGCGCTCATCGTCATCAGCATTTTCTTCACCGTGCAACGCCTGCACGATATCGGCTGGTCCGGCTGGCTGTGGTTGCTGACCCTGGTCCCATTCGTGGGCAGCATTTTCCCTTTTGTAATCATGGTCGTGCCGGGCAATACCGGTGCCAACCGATACGGGCCACCACCTCCGCCCAACAACACAGCAGTCAAAGTTTTGAGTGCACTGTGGATCGTCTTTATCGGGTTGTTTTTCATGGGCGGGATACTCGGCGGAATTTCGGCCATCCAGCAGGAATACGAAACAAGCCTCGAAAGCAGCTACGACAGCGGCTCGGTGACCACCGATGAAGTCGAAGTCGAGGACGAGCCCGCAGCGAATTCCACCGACGATGCAGCCGAAGCGGCGCAGGCCCCTGTAGACTCTGCGCAAGAATGAACAGCGCTCCCCGCCGTGACACCCGCGTCGCTGGCGCGGAGCTGTTGCGAGGGAGAATTGCATGACCCGTTACGCTCTGATCACTGGCGCCTCCAGCGGCATCGGTCTGGCCATGGCCGAAGCGCTGGCCCGGCGCGGCCGCAGCCTGATTCTGGTCGCACGACAGCGTGATCAGCTGGAAAGTATTGCTATCGAACTGACCCAGCGCTTCGGCGTCGAGGTCCTGTTCCGAGCCTGCGATCTGGGCGAACCGCTGCGCCTCTCCGGTTTCCTGCTGGAGCTGGAAGAAGGTGACCGGCAAATCGACCTGCTGGTGAACTGCGCCGGCATCGGTACTTGCGGCCCTTTCCTGGCTCAGGACTGGATGACCGAGCAGGACCTGATAGAAGTAAACATCCTCGCCCTTACCCGCCTGTGCCATGCGATTGGCAACAGCATGGCGCTGCAGGGTGGCGGGCAGATTCTCAACGTTGCCTCCGTGGCGGCGTTCAATCCTGGCCCGTGGATGAGCACCTATTACGCCAGCAAGGCGTATGTGCTGCACTTCTCCGAAGCATTGCGGGTTGAGCTCAAACAAAGCGCGGTCAAGGTTTCGGTGCTCTGCCCAGGCCCGACCCGCACGGCTTTTTTCCGCACCGCGCAGTTGAACAGTGACAAACTCAAAGACAGCAAAATGCTGATGAGCCCTGAAGAAGTCGCGCTCTACACCGTTCGCGCGCTGGAGAAAAATCGCGCGATCATCATTCCGGGACGGCGCAATCGCTGGTTCGCATTTTTACCGCGACTGGGTTCGCGCTGGCTGAACCGCACCATCGTCGGCATGGTCAACAAGGCCTACTGCCCGCGCTGATCTGTCCTACGGCAAAACACTGGGCGGGTTCAGTCCCCATGAGTACACTCAGACCAGCCCAAACAACGGAGAAAACAGCAGTGGATACTCTGTTCACCAAGATCATCAACCGGGAAATCCCGGCCAAGATCATCTACGAGGACGACCAGGTTCTGGCCTTCCACGACATCGCCCCTCAGGCACCGGTGCATTTTCTGGTGATCCCGAAAAAACCGGTGCGCACCCTCAATGACCTGACCGAGGACGACAAGGCACTGGCCGGGCATATCCTGTTTACTGCGCAACGTCTGGCACTGGAGCTGGGCTGTGAAGAGGGCTTCCGGGTCGTCATGAACTGCAATGAAAAGGGTGGGCAGACCGTCTACCATATTCATATGCACGTACTCGGACAACGCCAGATGAACTGGCCTCCGGGCTGATGTAACGCAAAAACTGTGGGAGCGATCTTGCTCGCGAAGGCGGAGTGTCAGGCGCTGATGCTTTGAATGTGCCGACCTTCGCGAGCAGGCTTGCTCCCACAAAAGCATGACCGCATGGCTAATGACCCAGCGCAAACCTTCTCCGGCCGATTCGGTTAAACTGGCCGCCGAGATTCTTCCCGGAGGTCAGCATGACTACCCAACGTCACTACTCGCCGATTGACCGTCTTCTGCTGCAGGCCGATGCCGCGATGCGTACCCTGCTGCCCTTCAGTGGCCAGCCGTACCGTCCGTCACCGGCGATTTTGCAGCCGGAAACCCAGATGAGCGACGAAAACACCCGCCATGTCGCCGGGCTGATGCGCATCAACCATACCGGCGAAGTCTGTGCCCAGGCGCTGTATCAGGGACAGGCGCTGACCGCCAAGCTGCCACAGGTGCGCAAGGCCATGGAGCACGCAGCCGAAGAGGAAATCGATCATCTAGTCTGGTGCGAACAACGCATTCACCAGTTGGGCAGTCATACCAGCGTGCTCAATCCGCTGTTCTATGGCATGTCGTTCGGGATTGGCGCTGTGGCCGGTCTGATCAGCGACAAGGTCAGCCTCGGGTTTGTTGCGGCGACCGAGCATCAGGTATGCAAGCACTTGAACGAGCACCTGGAGCAACTGCCAGTCGAGGACGAGAAGTCTCGGGCGATTCTCGAGCAGATGCGCATTGATGAAGAGCATCATGCCGAGAGTGCGCTGGATGCGGGTGGTTTCCGGTTTCCGGCACCAGTGAAGTTCGGGATGAGTCTGTTGGCCAAGGTGATGACCAAGAGTACTTATCGGATCTGAAGTTTGAATCGTCAGACAGGGACTTGTCGTTGGCAAGCCAGCTGCCACAAAGATCCTGTGATGGAATGAAAAAGGCGACCGAAAGGTCGCCTTTTTTTGTGCCTGAAACTCTTACGCTGGCATGTTGCGCGCGTAAAAGATTTCCAGCATCTCGTGTTTCACACGATCAGTCACTTGGGCACGTTGCTCAGACGACAGGCTGCTGGTGGCGTCGCCGAACAGGTAGTTGTCCAGTTCGAAGTTCTTCAGCAGCATTTTGGTGTGGAACAGGTTTTCCTGATACACGTTCACGTCGGTCATCTGGTACGCGTCGCGGGTGTCTTCGGAAAGGTAGTTCTGGATCGAGTTGATCTCGTGGTCGATGAAGTGCTTGTTGCCTTCAACGTCACGGGTGAAGCCGCGCACACGGTAATCCACGGTCACGATGTCCGAATCGAACTGGTGAATGAGGAAATTGAGCGCTTTAAGCGGTGAAATGACACCACAGGTCGACACATCAATGTCTACACGGAAAGTCGCAATACCGGCGTCCGGATGGATTTCCGGGTAGGTATGCACCGTGATGTGACTCTTGTCGAGGTGGGCCAGGATAATTTCGGGCAATGGACCTGGCGACTCTTCGATCTGGCTTTCAGTCGGGGTCACCGGCTCTTCCGAGATCAGAATCGTGACGCTGGCACCCTGAGGCTCATAGTTCTGACTCGCAATGTTCAGAATGTTGGCACCAATGATTTCTACAACTTCCGTGAGGATCTGCGTCAGACGTTCTGCGTTGTACTCTTGATTGATGTACTCGACGTACGCCTGCTGGTCTTGCGGGGTTTCCGCGTAGCAGATGTCATAGATGTTGAAGCTCAAGGTCTTTGTCAGGTTATTGAACCCGTGGAGCTTGAGTTTGCTTTTCACCGTTAAAAACTCTCTATGTATGCGGCACAGCCGCGTGATCAAGCATGCCCGTCAAATGCGAACAACGCACCTGCGTAGGACGGTTAACACCTCTTCGCGATGGCGATTTTGGTTATCTGTTCAGGCGGATGACCCGTCGGCTGACCGATCACTGCCCTGAAAAAAGTGGCGCATTATGCAGACGTCAGCGGGGGATCGCCAGAGTCTGCACTGCTTTTATGATAGTTGAATGTCGCTTCAACCCAGTTCGACGATTTCGTAATCGTGGGTGATCGCCACACCGGCCGCGCCAAGCATGATCGAAGCCGAGCAATACTTTTCGGCAGACAGTTCGATGGCGCGTTTGACCTGGGCTTCTTTCAGGCCACGGCCCTTGACCACGAAGTGCATGTGGATCTTGGTGAATACCTTCGGGTCTTCGGTCGCACGCTCGGCTTCGAGGAAGGCTTCACAGCTTTCAACGGCCTGACGGGACTTCTTCAGAATGCTGACCACGTCGAAGTTGCTGCAACCGCCGACACCCAGCAGGAGCATCTCCATCGGGCGAACACCCAGATTACGACCACCGGCGTCCGGCGGACCGTCCATGACCACGACATGACCGCTACCGGATTCGCCGAGGAACATGGCTTCGCCAGCCCATTGGATGCGTGCCTTCATCGCCCAGACTCCACTGTAAAAAAAGGGTCGCCAGCTTAGCACAGGGGATTGCCCTGACAGCGAGCAGCATTCCTAGGATGAATGCTCCAACCGTGTAGGTAATTTCTCGAATTTGCGACGAAGTGTCTGTTAAGCTGGCGCCAATTCGCTGGCGCCTATGCCAGCTGTGTAGCGACCGCCTTCAGCGCCTCCTAAAAAAATCAAACATCACCGTGCAGTCTTTTCGGGATACAACCATGGTTGCTATTACCCCCACACCCAAAATCAAGAACCTCGACAAGCTGCTGATGCATTGTCAGCGTCGTCGTCATGCCGCCAAGAGCAACATCATCTGCGCCGGCGACCGTTCGGATACGTTGTACTTCATCATCAAGGGTTCGGTGACGATCCTGATCGAAGACGACGATGGTCGCGAGATGATCATCGCTTACCTGAACGCCGGGGACTTCTTCGGTGAACTGGGCCTGTTCGAACAGGCTGGTCAGGAACAACAACGCAGCGCCTGGGTGCGGGCCAAGGTTGAATGCGAAATTGCGGAAATCAGTTACGTGAAATTCCGCGAGTTGTCGCAGCAAGATCCAGACATTCTTTACGTGCTCAGCGGACAAATCGCACAACGTTTGCGCAACACCACGCGCAAGGTCGGCGATCTGGCATTCTTTGACGTAACCGGTCGTGTCGCCCGTTGCCTGCTGGAACTGTGCAAACAGCCGGACGCGATGACCCATCCCGACGGCATGCAGATCAAGGTGACGCGTCAGGAAATCGGGCGGATTGTCGGCTGCTCGCGAGAGATGGTCGGTCGCGTGCTCAAGGATCTTGAGGAACGCAACCTGGTCGACGTGAAAGGCAAGACCATGGTGGTTTTCGGTACGCGGTAAGCTCGAAAATCAGGCGCTGTACATCTGCGCCAGCATCAATCGAAACAGCTCATCAAGAAGCGCCAATGCCTGTGGCGCGTTGAATTTTTCATGCAGGGCAATGTGGCTTTGCGCACGCACCCGCTGCTCGAGGCCACAAGCTTCGTTGAAGCGATTGACCGCCGCCACCATCGATTCGCGCTCGTTATCCATCAACATCGCACCGTGCACCAAGCCCACAGGACGCTGCCCTCCCTGACTCTGACGCCAGCGCTGGGCCGTGCCGACCATTTTGCGGCCGTCGAGATTGACGTTGAAGCGACCGTCGCAGAACGCACCGTCAATTTCGCCCAGCGACGACGTACCGCCCAACTCATCCAGCAACTGACAAATCGGATCACAAAGACGCCGGTAGCCCGTTTCGATGCGATTCAGATCACCTTCGCTGCGCGGTGGTGCGTAGACCAGCGCGATGTTAATCGTCGAGGCTGATTGCGGGACAGGTTCACCCCCCGTCTCGCGAAGGAGTACTGGCCAGCCGGCTGCGGCGGAGACTTCGCAGGCGTGATCGAAACCGGGTAGACGATTGAGGCGGCGAGGCATGACCAGGGCGCGGTCATTGGGCTGCCAGAATAGAAGGCCGAACTCTGAATCGCCGGCGCAGACTGAGGCGAGCAGGTCTTGTTCGGCCTGGAGGCCCGCTTCGATGGTCAGAGGGATTGGCAGCGACATGGAGGGCTCCGGCAGATTTGAATCTTCAGGGGTTTCAAGCGCCTCTTCGCGAGCAGGCTCGCTCCCACAGTGGATTGCATTTCAATGTGGCAGCGAGCCTGCTCGCGAAAGGGTCGGCTCGGTCTGAAAGGTTATCAGTCGAGCGTCGAACCGCTGATCGAACCACCTCGTTCCGGAAAAAACAGGCGCTGCAGTTCAGTGCCTGGACTTTCCGCACGCATAAATGCCTCGCCGACCAGGAACGCATAAACGTCGCTGATTTCCATCAGCTCGACATCGGCACGATTGAGGATGCCGCTCTCGGTGATCACCAGACGATCGCGCGGAATACGCGGCAACAAATCGAGGGTGGTTTCCAGGCTGACGTCGAAGGTATGCAGGTTGCGGTTGTTGACGCCGACCAGTGGCGTGTCGAGTGTTTTCAACGCGCGCTCCAGTTCATCACCGTCGTGCACTTCCACCAGCACGTCGAGACCGACGCCTTTGGCCACCGCCGCCAGCTCGGCCATTTTCACATCGTCCAGCGCGGAGACGATCAGCAGCACACAGTCGGCACCCAGTGCACGGGCTTCGACGATCTGGTACGGATCGATCATGAAGTCCTTGCGGATCACCGGCAGCTTGCAGGCGGCGCGAGCCTGTTGCAGATAGGCGTCGGCGCCCTGAAAGTAATCGATGTCGGTCAGCACCGACAGACAGGTCGCCCCGCCCTTCTCGTAGCTTTTGGCGATGTCGGCGGGAACGAAATCTTCGCGAATCACGCCTTTGCTCGGCGAAGCCTTCTTGATTTCGGCAATCACAGCCGGTTGTTTCTGCTTCGCCTGCGCCAGCAATGCCTGGGCAAAACCGCGTGGTGCATCGGCCGCCTTGGCCAGACTTTCCAGCTCGCTCAGGCTCACGCGGGCGCTACGCTCGGCGACTTCCTGAACTTTGCGGGCCAGAATGTTTTCCAGAACCGTCGGTACACTCATCCTTCATTCTCCACTCTGAATACCGCGGTAAAGGCACCCAACTCCTCGAGTTTCTCCCGAGCGAGGCCGGTATGCAGGGCGTCGTGCGCAAGCTCCACGCCCTGTTTCAAACTGCTGGCAACGTCAGCGGCGTAAAGCGCTGCACCGGCGTTGAGCACAATCATTTCAGCGGCTTTCTGGCCGTTTTCGGTTTTGCGCTTGCCCAGTGCATCGCGGATCAGCGCCAGCGACGCTTCCGGGCCGTCGACCGACAAGCCGTGCAGGCTCTGGCTCTTCATGCCCAGATCTTCCGGCTCGACCCAATATTCGGTGATTTCGTTGTTTTTCAGCTCGGCGACAAACGTCGGCGCGGCGAGACTGAACTCGTCCAGACCGTCCTTCGAATGCACCACCAGCACATGCTTGCTGCCCAGACGCTGCAAAACTTCAGCCAATGGTCGGCAGAGCGCCGGGTTGAACACACCCACTACCTGATGCTTCACGCCGGCCGGATTCGTAAGCGGGCCGAGCATGTTGAACAGCGTACGCAGGCCGAGATCGCGGCGTGGGCCGGCAGCGTACTTCATGGCTTTGTGATGGGTCTGGGCAAACATGAAACCGATTCCGACGTTGTCGATGCAACGGGCGACTTGAACCGGCGTCAGGTTGAGATAGATACCGGCTGCTTCGAGCAAATCGGCGCTGCCGCTCTTGCCCGATACCGCGCGATTGCCGTGCTTGGCTACGGTGCAACCGGCAGCGGCAACCACAAAGGAAGAAGCGGTGGATACGTTGAAAATATTGGCGCCGTCACCACCGGTGCCAACCACGTCGACCACGCCGTCGAGGGTCTTCAGTTCGACTTGATCGGCCAGCTCACGCATGACCGAGACGGCGCCGACGATTTCGTCGATGCTTTCGCTCTTCATGCGCATGGCCATCATGAACGCGCCGATCTGCGCGTCGCTGCATTGGCCAGTCATGATCTCGCGCATCACATCGCGCATTTCTTCGGTGCTGAGGTCTAGGTGCTCAACGATACGGCTCAGGGCTGTCTTGATATTCATGGGAAGTCCTTAGCGCGTGCCGCCGGTTTGTTTGAGGAAGTTGGCAAACAGTTCATGGCCCTGCTCAGTCAGGATCGACTCGGGGTGAAACTGTACGCCCTCAATGTTCAGGGTCTTGTGACGCAGGCCCATGATTTCGTCGACTGATCCGTCATCGTGTTGCGTCCACGCGGTCAGTTCCAGGCAATCGGGCAAAGTATCGTGCTTGACGATCAGGGAGTGGTAGCGGGTGACTGTCAACGGATGATTCAGACCGGCGAAAACGCCCTTGTCCTGGTGGAATACCGGACTAGTCTTACCGTGCATTACCTGACGCGCGCGCACCACGTCGCCGCCAAAGGCCTGGCCGATGGACTGGTGGCCGAGGCAGACGCCAAGAATCGGCAGTTTGCCAGCGAAGTGCTTGATAGCCTCGATGGAAATGCCGGCTTCGGTCGGCGTGCAAGGACCGGGAGACACCACGATGCGCTCGGGGTTAAGCGCTTCGATTTCGGCGATGGTCAATTCGTCGTTGCGCACGACTTTGACTTCGGCACCCAGCTCGCCGAGGTATTGCACAACGTTGTAAGTAAAGGAGTCGTAGTTGTCGATCATCAGCAACATGGCGTTTCGAACCTCTTGAATTCTGACTTGAAGACAGCCTTCAGATGACTTGCCCGCAGGGCGCTGCACGATGTCGGACGCACAGGGGCGTCGGCAAAGCGGCAATTCAAACGAGCAAGGAAGGCAAAGCGATACAGATCCGGCCGAGCCGGCAGAAAAGATTCAGGCGCGCCAACGCCAACGGGCGTGTGCCTTGATGACTTGATCCAGAAGTTTGCTGGTGATCAACACGGGGAAGGTCTCGTTCATACGTTCGGGCACAGTAACTTAGCTGGGCGGAGCGTGCAATATGGCCGGGCCTTTGGTGGATAAATCCAGGGGAGGAATCGCGACCGATGGCAAAAGGCCGGAAGTTTTTGGTACTGTCGTTTTGTTCACCTACAACAATAAATAAACGGACTTGCTCATGATCAGACAGACGTTGTTTGTACCGATGGCCAGCTGCTTGCTCGCATTAGCCTGCGCCCAAGCGAATGCCGCGCCCAATCCTTATTCGAATTTCATTGTTTTCGGCGACAGCCTCAATGATGCCGGCACGTTTAGCGACAGCGGCGGCCCGGACGGCGCCACTCAGCGCTTCACCAACCGTACCGGCCCGGTGTATCTGGATGGCAGCGGCGAATTGCGCTCGCTCAACGCGACGCAGATCCTCGGCGGCAAACTGGGGTTCTCGCCGGATCAGACAGCGTCCTCGTCATCGGCAGTACGCGCGAACGAAGGCCTGGCCGACGGTAACAACTGGGCGGTAGGCGGCTATCGTACCGACCAGATTCTTGATTCGATCACCACGCAATCCGCCACCGGCGAACGCACTCGCGCCGGTTACCTGCCGTCGAACGGCTTTCGCGCCGATCCGAATGCGCTGTATTACCTGTCGGGGGGCGGCAATGACTTCCTTCAGGGACGCGTGACCAGCCTGCCTCAGGCCAGCGCTGCGGCGGATCGTCTGGCGAGCAGTGCGCAAACCCTGCAACAAGCCGGCGCCCGTTACATCATGGTATGGCTGCTGCCGGACATCGGCTTCACACCGGCCTTCAATGGCTCTCCCCTGCAAGCGTTCACGTCCCAGCTCAGCAGTCAGTTCAACACCGAACTGGTGAGCCAGTTGCAGCGCATCAACGCTAACGTGATTCCGCTGAACATTCCGGTGCTGCTCAAAGAGTCGTTTGCCAACCCGGGCCAGTTCGGTCTGGCCACCGACCAGAATCTCAGCGCCACCTGCTTCAGCGGTAGCGGCTGCACCGAGAATGCCCGGTACGGGATCAACAGTGCGACGCCAGACCCGACCAAGCTCATCTACAACGATGCAGTTCACCCCACCGAAGCTGGCCAGCGCCTGATCGCCGATTACGCTTACTCGTTGCTGGCTGCACCGTGGGAAGCAACCCTGTTGCCAGAGATGGCGCATGGCACCCTGCGCTCGCATCAGGATGAACTGCGCAACCAGTGGCTGGCCGACTGGGAAAACTGGCAAGGCGTTGGCCAGTGGCGCGCGATTGTCGCTGGCGGCGGCCAACATCAGGACTTCGACAGCCAGGACAGCGGCGCCAGCGCCGACGGCAATGGCTACAACTTGAACATCGGTGGCAGCTACCGCCTCAACGAGGCCTGGCGCGTTGGCCTGGCGGCCGGGTTCTACAACCAGAAACTCGAAGCGGGCGAGCACGATTCCGACTACAAGGTGAACACCTACATGGGCACCGCTTTCGCCCAGTACCAGCAGAATCGCTGGTGGGGTGACGCGGCCGTGACCGCCGGCCACCTGGATTACGACAGCCTCAAGCGTAAATTCCAGTTGGGGACGAACGAGCGCGGCGAGAAAGGCGACACCGACGGTTATGTCCTGGCTTTCAGCGGACGCGTGGGTTACGACATCGCGCCAGAGGCGAGCAGCCCATGGCACCTGTCACCCTTCGTGAGTGCTGATTTCGCCAAGGTCGAGGTCGATGGCTATTCGGAGGACGGCGCTGACTCCACCGCGCTGACATTCGATGACCAGTCGCGCATCTCCCGACGTCTCGGTCTGGGGATTCAGGGCAAATATCAGATCACTTCGCAAACTCAGGTGTTCGGCGAGTTGGCTCACGAGCGTGAGTACAATGATGACGCTCAGGATGTGACGATGAATCTCAACAGCCTGCCGGGCAACCAGTACACCCTGGAAGGCTACACCCCGCAGACCAACCTCAATCGCTTGAACCTGGGCGTGAGCCACAACCTCACCAAAGACCTGGCGCTTCGTGCCAGCTACAACGTCCGCAAGGATGATGACTTTACCCAGCAAGGGATCCACGTCGGGGTGAGTCTGGACTTTTAAATCGCAGGCACAAAAAAGCGGCGCCCTCACAGGCGCCGCTTTTTTTATGGCTGAACACAAAACCCATGTGGGAGCGAGCCTGCTCGCTAAGCGGTGTATCAGCCAACCTCTATAGCGCCTGACACGCCCTCTTCGCGAGCAGGCTCGCTCCCACTGGGAATTGCGTGAATCAGACGTCCGGGGTTTGTTCAGCCAGGGCCACCGCGCGGAACATCGCGCGGCGTTTGTTCAGGGTTTCTTCCCATTCCAGCGCCGGCACCGAATCGGCGACGATGCCGCCACCGGCCTGCACGTGCAGCTCGCCGTTCTTGATCACGGCGGTGCGAATCGCAATCGCGGTGTCCATGTTGCCGTTCCACGCGAAGTAACCGACCGCGCCGCCATACACGCCACGCTTGACCGGCTCCAGCTCGTCGATGATTTCCATCGCACGAATCTTCGGCGCACCGGACAAGGTGCCTGCGGGCAGAATCGCTCGTAGCGCGTCCATCGCCGTCAGGCCTTCCTTCAACTGACCGGTAACGTTGGACACGATGTGCATCACGTTGGAATAACGCTCGATGACCATTTTTTCGGTGAGTTTCACCGAGCCGATTTCCGAGACGCGCCCCGTATCGTTACGACCCAGATCAATCAGCATCAAGTGCTCGGCGATCTCTTTGTCATCCGACAGCAAGTCTACTTCCAGCGCCAGATCCGCTTCTTCAGTAGCCCCGCGTGGGCGAGTGCCGGCAATCGGGCGCACGGTAATCAGGTTGTCTTCGACCCGCACCAACACTTCCGGCGAACTGCCGACGACATGGAAGTCGCCGAAGTTGAAGAAGTACATGTACGGCGTCGGGTTAAAGCAACGCAGTGCGCGGTACAGGTCAATCGGTGCAGCCTTGAAGTCGATCGACATACGCTGCGACGGCACGACCTGCATGCAATCACCGGCAAGGATGTATTCCTTGATGGTGTCGACGGCTTTTTCGTAATCGTTCTGGGTGAAACTGGAGCGGAACACCGGGTCGGCCGACTGCTGCTTGCTGAAGTCCAGACCACGACGAGGCGTGATCGGCTGGCGCAGTTGCTCAAGCAATTGCTGCAAACGCGCCTGACCTTGCTCGTAGGCATCGGCCTGCGCCGGGTCAGCCAGCACGATCGCGTGCATTTTGCCGGCAAGGTTGTCGAACACGACGACCGCATCGGAGACCATCAGCAGGATGTCCGGCACGCCCAGTGGGTCCGGGTTCGGGCATTTGCCCAGACGTTTCTCGACGTAACGCACGCAGTCGTAACCGAAATAACCTACCAGACCACCGTTGAAACGCGGCAGACCGGCGATGGTCGGCACGTTGTAGCGGGCCTTGAAGGTTTCGACGAAGGCCAGTGGGTCTTCTACGTCGTGGCTTTCGGTCTCGACGCCATCGACGGTGATGCTGACGTGATGGTCGTGCACCCGCAGCACAGTGCGACACGGCAGGCCGATGATCGAGTAACGGCCCCATTTCTCGCCGCCCTGCACCGATTCGAGCAGGTAGGAGTTGGGCTGGTCGGCCAGTTTCAGGTAGATCGACAGCGGCGTGTCGAAGTCGGCCAGGGTTTCGCAGGCCAACGGGATGCGGTTGTAGCCGTCAGCGGCCAAGCGCAGGAATTCTTCGCGGATCATAGGGTGCCTCGTGGTGTGAGGTGTCATCAGTCAGGTGTGCAAACGCGCCGGCAGGCCGGCCAGAAAAAAGTCAGGCGCGCCAACGCCAGCGGGCCAGGGCCTTGATGACTTTCATCCAGAGTTTGCGGGTGACCACCACGATGGCGTTTCCAGAAGGGGGTTGAACAGCGTCGGGCAACGTTATCCCACCGGCCAGATCCAGGCAACCGGGAATTAGCTTGCGCAGATCGTCAATCACCAGCGCCGGGGATTCCTCGGCAATCGGTCGGCCATGGTTGTAGCCGTAGCTGAGCGCCACACACTTGACCCCCGCCGCCTTCGCCGCCAGCACATCACTGCGCGAGTCGCCGACGAACAGCGATTGCGAGGCCGGGATATTGGCCATTTTCATCACGAAGAACAGCGCCGCCGGATCAGGTTTCTGCTGCGGCAGGGTATCGCCGCCGATGATCCACTTGAAGTAGCGGCCGATCTTCATCTGATCCAGCAACGGCGCGACGAAGCGCTCCGGTTTGTTGGTGATCAACGCCATGGCCACGCCCTGCTTTTGCAGCCATTTGAGGGTGTCGCGCACACCGGGATAAACCACGGTCAGTTCATGGCTGGCGCCGTAGGCTTGCATGAACACTTCCAGCGCGTGTTCGGCCTCGACGTCATCCACCGCCGAATGATCGATGCCGCCGGCCAGCGCCCGACGCACCAATACCGGCGCGCCGTTGCCAACCCACTCGCGCACCGAGTCAATGCCCGCTGGCTGGCGGCCAAGGCTGAGCAGCATCGTGTCCACCGCTGCCGCCAAGTCGGGAACCGAGTCGATCAACGTGCCATCCAGATCGAACATCACCAACCGTGGCAGTTTGCCCGGGAACAGCTGCTCAAAACCGCTCATGGGCGAGTCAGCGCCAGTTCGGAGCGCATCTTGTCGATGACTTCCTGATAGTTCGGCGCGTTGAAGATCGCCGAGCCGGCGACAAAGGTGTCGGCGCCAGCAGCAGCGATTTCACGGATGTTGTTGACGTTGACGCCGCCATCGATTTCCAGACGGATGTCACGGCCCGACGCATCAATGATCGCCCGTGCTTCGCGCAGTTTGTCGAGGGTGCCGGGAATGAACTTCTGCCCGCCGAAACCCGGGTTGACGCTCATCAGCAAGACCATGTCGACTTTGTCGATCACGTATTTGAGAACGTCCAGCGGGGTCGCCGGGTTGAACACCAGACCGGATTTGCAGCCGCCTTCACGGATCAGCTGCAGCGAGCGATCGACGTGCAGCGTGGCTTCCGGGTGGAAGGTGATGTAAGTCGCGCCGGCCTCGATGAAGTCGCCAACGATGCGATCCACCGGGCTGACCATCAGATGCGCGTCGATTGGCGCGGTAACGCCGTACTTGCGCAGTGCCGCGCACACCATCGGGCCGATAGTCAGGTTGGGCACGTAGTGGTTGTCCATGACATCGAAGTGGACGAAGTCGGCACCAGCGGCCAGAACATTGTCTACTTCTTCGCCGAGGCGGGCGAAGTCGGCAGAGAGAATCGACGGAGCAATTACGAAGGGCTGCATGACGCACCTTTTCTGAGCTAAATCACGATGGCGCGCATTGTATACCTCAAGTTTCCGCGCGCGCACCGTGACTGCGATGATTGGGTTGTGCCATGACCGCTAGTCGCCGACGGATCAGTACGCCGCGCGGTAGATCTTCTCGATATCCACGGCGCTGAGCTTGCGCGGGTTGTTGCGCATCAGACGCTCGATGCCTGCGGCTTCCAAGGCCATGGCCGGGATCGCGTCTTCCGGCACACCGAAACTGCGCAGCCCCGGGGGAATTTCCACCGCCGCGCACAAATCGGTCATGGCCTGGACGGCTTTGTCCGCTGCTTCAGTGGCGCTCAGATGCGCCGTTTTCACCCCCATGGCTTCGGCAATATCCTGCATGCGCTCGACGCAGGCCATCTTGTTCCAGGTCATGACATACGGCAGCAACAAGGCGTTACTGACGCCATGGGCAATGTTGAATCGCCCACCCAGCGGATACGCCAACGCATGCACCGCACCGACCCCGGCATTGCCGAATGCCATGCCGGCCATCAGGCTCGCGGTGGCCATGTCTTCGCGCGCTTGCAGATTGGCGCCGTTGGCGTAGGCCTTGGGCAAGGCATTGGCGATCAGTTTGATTGCGCCAATGGCGAGGGAGTCGGTAATCGGTGAGGCATTCACCGACAGATAGGATTCGATGGCATGCACCAGCGCATCGACGCCACTGGCAGCGGTAACGCTGCGGGGGCAAGTCAGGGTCATTTGCGGACTGACCAGCGCGACATCCGGTAATAGATAGTCGCTGACGATGCCCTTCTTCAATTGCGCGACCTTGTCCGAAAGAATGGCGACGTTGGTCACTTCCGAGCCCGTGCCGGCGGTGGTGGGGATGGCGATCAGCGGCGGGCCTTTACGCGGCACCTGGTCGACGCCGAACAGATCCTCCAGCGCGCCGTGGTAACCGGCATACGCCGCCACACTTTTGGCGATGTCGATGGCACTGCCGCCGCCGAGGCCGATCAAGCCGTCATGCCCACCCTCGCGGTACACGCGCATGCAATCTTCGACGATGGCAATTTCCGGGTCCGGCAGTACACGGTCGAAAATCTCGTACTCGCGCCCGCCCAATTGGCACAGCGCCAGCTCGACGGTGCCGGATTTGACCAGCGCGGCGTCGGTGACGATCAGCGGATTATCGATATCGAGGCGAGCGAGTTCGGCCGCCAGTTGCTCGATGGCTCCGGCGCCGGTGATCAGTTTGTGAGCGATTTTGAACTGGGAAAGACTCATCGTGCGCAGCCTCTTATAGATGTGGGAGCTGGGCACAAGATTAGCTGGGGATTTGGGGTTGTCTGCTATTCAGGGTGTGAATGACCCAAACATCTGAACACAACACTAATCAAAATGTGGGAGCGAGCCTGCTCGCGAATACGGTGTCTGGTTCAACTGATATGCCAGCTGACACACCGCTTTCGCGAGCAGGCTCGCTCCCACAGGGGGAATAGCGCGGATCCTTAAACCTGTGCGGTACGCAGTTTCTCACTCCGCCCACGCAACCATTCCAGGGTCAGTAGCAGGATGACCGAGAAGGCGATGAGCAACGTGGCTGCAGCGGCAATCGTCGGGCTGAGGTTCTCGCGAATCCCGCTGAACATCTGCCGAGGCAACGTCGCCTGCTCGGGCCCCGCGAGAAACAGCGTCACCACCACCTCATCAAACGACGTCGCAAAAGCAAACAGCGCGCCGGAAATCACCCCCGGTGCAATCAGCGGCAGGGTCACGCGACGAAATGCCGTCAACGGCGAAGCGCCAAGGCTCGCGGCGGCACGCACCAGGTTATGGTTGAACCCCTGCAACGTCGCCGAAACCGTGATGATCACAAATGGCACACCCAGCACCGCATGCACCACGATCAGAGAAAAGAAGCTGTTGCCCAGGCCCAGCGGCGCGAAGAACAGATAACTCGCCACGCCGATGATCACCACCGGCACGACCATCGGCGAAATCACCAGCGCCATCACCAGCGCCTTGCCGGGGAAGTCGCCACGGGTCAGGCCGATGGCCGCCAGCGTACCGAAGATCATCGCCAGCACGGTCGCGGCCGGGGCGACGATGATGCTGTTCTTCAGGGCGCGCATCCACTCGGCCGAAGCGAAGAAGTCCTGATACCACTGCAGCGAGAAGCCCTGCAGCGGGTACACCAGAAAACTGCCCGAGTTGAACGAGAGCGGAATGATCACCAGCACCGGCAGAATCAGGAACAGCAGAATCAAGCCGCAGAGGATCCGCAAGCTGTAGAACCATACCCTTTCGATGGGCGACATGTAAGGACTCAGCATTTCAAACTCCCCTTAGCTCAGGCGCAGGCGACTGGCGCCCACCAGCCAGCTGTAGATCAGATAAAGCACCACGGTCGCCAGCAGCAACAAGCCGCCCAGCGCAGTGGCCATGCCCCAGTTGATGCTGGTGTTGGTGTAGAAGGCGACGAAGTAGCTGACCATTTGATCGTTCGGGCTGCCGAGCAGCGCCGGGGTGATGTAGTAGCCGATGGCGAGGATGAACACCAACAGGCAGCCGGCGCCGACGCCTGCATAGGTCTGCGGGAAGTACACCCGCCAGAAACTCGCGAACGGGTGGCAGCCAAGGGAAATCGCGGCGCGCATGTAGGTTGGCGAGATGCCTTTCATCACGCTGTAGATCGGCAGGATCATGAACGGCAGCAGAATGTGCACCATCGAGATGTACACGCCGGTGCGGTTGAACACCAGTTCCAGCGGCTTATCGATGATGCCCATCGCCATCAGCCCGCTGTTGATGAGGCCGCCCGATTGCAGCAACACAATCCACGCCGCCACTCGCACCAGAATCGAAGTCCAGAATGGCAGCAACACCAGAATCATCAGCAGGTTGCTCTGACGCGACGGCAGGTTCGCCAGCAAGTACGCCAACGGATACGCCAGCACCAGGCAAATCACAGTGATGACCAGGCCCATCCAGAAGGTACGGGCGAAGATGTCGAGGTAGATCGCCTGGTCCGGGGTGGCCGGGGCGATTTCGCCGAGGTCGTCGATACGGTGATCGACTGACGCCAGCAAGTAATACGCGGTGATGTTACTGGTGTTGCGCTTGACCGCTTGCCAGTAGGCCGGATCGCCCCAACGTTCATCGAGGGCTTCGAGCGCTTCTTTATAAGAGGCCGGTTCGCTGGCGAATGGCAACGCCCGGGCAGTTTTGGTCAGCAGGCTGCGATAGCCGGCCAACTCCATGTTCAAGCGCTTGGACAAATCGCCCAAGGTCTGGTTTTTTCGCGCCTCGGCGAGGTCTTCACTCGCCGCTTTATAGACGGGTTCAGCGGGTAGGCCACGGCCGTCCCAACTGGCGATGGCCGCCACGGTGCGCGGCAGGCCGCCGACCACTTCCGGGTTACCGACGCTTTTGTAGAGCAGCGCCACGATCGGCACCAGAAACACCAGCAGCAGGAAAATCACCAGCGGCGCAATCAGCGCATGCGCTTTCCAGCGGTTGACCCGCTCGGCGCGCTTGAGCTTCTGCTTCAAGGTGGGGCTGGCGCCCTCGTTCAGGGGAACGGCGATGGCCATGACGTACTCCGCAAATCTTTGATCGTTACAGAGGTGGCGAACCACCTCTGTTGTGTTGGAACACAGCTACCTGTGGGAGCGAGCCTGCTCGCGAAGAGGCCATCACATTCAACATCTATGCTGGCCGATCTACCGCTTTCGCGAGCAGGCTCGCTCCCACAGGGGTAGGCAAGCCCACCATCACCAGGCCTTGCTTATTTCGCCGCCCAGGAATTGAAGCGCTGTTCCAGTTGCTCGCCGTTGTCAGCCCAGAAGCTGACGTCGATCTGCACCTGGTTGGCGATGTTTTCCGGCGTGGTCGGCATGTCTTTCAGGACGTCCTTGGCCAGCAGCGGTACGGCTTGAGTGTTGGCCGGGCCGTAGGCGATGTTTTCCGAGTAGGTCTTCTGCTGCTGCGGCTGTACCGAGAAGGCGATGAATTTCTTCGCCGCTTCCGCACGCTTGGCGTCCAGACCTTTCGGGATGGCCCATGCGTCGAAGTCGTAGATGCCGCCGTTCCACACCACTTTCAGGTTGGATTCTTTCTGCACCGCAGCAATCCGACCGTTGTAGGCCGAGCTCATGACCACGTCACCGGAAGCGAGATACTGCGGCGGCTGCGCGCCGGCCTCCCACCACTGGATGCTTGGCTTCAGCTCATCGAGTTTCTTGAACGCGCGATCCTGACCGCCCTTGCTGGCCAGTTCCTTGTAGACGTCTTTCGGCGCCACGCCGTCGGCCATCAAAGCAAACTCGAGAGTGTACTTGGCACCTTTGCGCAGGCCACGCTTGCCCGGGAATTTCTTGGTGTCCCAGAAATCGACCCAACTGGTTGGCGCGGTTTTCAGCTTGTCGGCGTTGTACGCGAGCACGGTGGACCATACGAAGAAACCTACGCCGCACGGCTGGATCGCGCCTTTGACGTAGTCTTCGGTCTTGCCGAACAGCGCAGGATCCAGTGGCTCGAACATGTCTTCGTCGCAGCCACGGGACAGTTCTGGCGACTCAACTTCCACCAGATCCCACGACACGCTCTTGGTGTCGACCATGGCTTTGACCTTGGCCATTTCACCGTTGTACTCGCCAGCAACGATCTTGCCGTTGCCCGCCGCTTCCCACGGTGCATAGAAGGCTTTGACTTGCGCAGCCTTGTTCGCCCCGCCAAACGACACCACGGTCAAATCCGGGCCAGCAGCCATTGCGCTTGCCGCACCCATCAGGCCCAGGGTCAGGGCGGTGAACTTCAGGGATCTCAACATTTATTGTTCTCTCCACGTGCAGGGTTGGTGTTGGTATTGCCGGGGCGATCAGTTCGCCTCTAAAAGAGGATCAAGCGCGCGAACGTGCTCGACCTGCCAGCCAAGCGGAACCACGTCGCCGACGCTGAGCCCTGGATCGAGCTCGGCAATCGGTTGTTTCACGAAGAAGTCGGTCTTGCCGCAGACTTCCAGGCGCACCCGGACGTGGTCGCCCAGATAGATGAATTCCGCCACCCTCCCTGAGAAGCGGTTAACGCATTGATCACTCGAACCGTTGAGGCTGACGCGTTCCGGACGGATCGACAGGGTCACCGGCTCGCCGGTCTGGCCGACGTTGACCGCCAGCGCCTCGACCTTCTCGCCACGACCCAACTCGACCACGCAGCGCTCGCCGTTCTGGCTGAGCAACCGGCCGTTGAGGCGGTTGTTCTCACCGATGAAGTTGGCGACGAAGGTGTTTTTCGGTTCTTCGTAGAGGCTGCGCGGCGGCGCAATCTGCTGGATTTCGCCCTGATGGAACACGGCCACGCGGTCGGACATGGTCAGTGCTTCGCCCTGATCGTGGGTCACGTAGACCACGGTCACGCCGAGGCGCTGGTGCAGGTGTTTGATTTCCATCTGCATGTGTTCACGCAGTTGTTTGTCGAGGGCACCGAGGGGTTCGTCCATCAGCACCAGTTGCGGTTCGAACACCAACGCGCGGGCCAGCGCCACACGTTGCTGCTGGCCGCCGGACAACTGCGCCGGATAACGCTGGGCGAAGGCATCGAGCTGGACCATGCTCAGGACTTTTTTCACCTTGTCGCTGACGTCGCTCTTGTTCAGCCCGCGCACGCTCAACGGGAACGCGAGGTTTTCGGCCACGGTCATGTGCGGGAACAAGGCGTAGTTCTGAAACACCATGCCGATGTCGCGCTTGTGCGGCGGCACGTTGTTGATCGAGCGACCGGCCAGCAGAATTTCACCGGCGGTCGGGGTTTCGAAACCGGCGAGCATCATCAGGCTGGTGGTCTTGCCGGAACCGGACGGCCCGAGCAGGGTGAGGAATTCGCCTTTGCGAATGTCCAGGTTGAGGTCTTTGACGATCAGGTTCTCGCCGTCGTAGCTCTTCTGCACTCCACGAAAGCTGACCAGCACATCACTGGCTCCTGCGCTTGTATCGACCTGGCTCATACCCACACCTTTGTTGTTGATGACTGCTTGTGTATCCAGCCTAGTGGCTGGCGGCAGCCACGCAAATCGGGGCGCAGGAGAGAATCGCCTCAGCCGTATGGAAGGTTGGGGGTAGGGATCGCCCTACAAGGATGGCGCGCATTGGCAAGCCAGCGACGAGCGACAAGCTGCGAGCCGCAAGAACCAGCAAAAGCGCCTGTCGCTAACAGATATGCCCACACAACCCCCCTGGTAGGAGCTGCCGAAGGCTGCGATCTTTTGATCTTGTTTTTTAAGATCAAGATCAAAAGATCGCAGCCTTCGGCAGCTGCTACAGAGGATCGCGTTCAGGTCAGAGAAGTTTGTGTTCCATCGCGTACTTCACCAGTTCCGCCAGTGAAGTGATATTGAGCTTCTGCATCAGCCGCGCCTTGTGCGTGCTGATGGTTTTACTGCTCAGGGCCAGCTGCTGGGCGATGTCGTTGACGTTGGCGCCCTGGGCCAGGCGCTCGAACACCGAGAACTCGCGTTCGGACAACAGCGAATGCAATGGCCGCGAATCCGTCAGGCCGACTTCGAAGACCATGCGGTCAGCCAGATCCGGATCGATATAACGCCCGCCCGCCGCAACTTTACGAATGGCAGTGAGCAGCAGCGCCGGATCACTGTCCTTGGTCGCGTAACCCGCGGCGCCGATCTTCAGCGCACGTGCGGCCATTTGCGCTTCGTCGTGCATCGACAGCACCAGAATCGCTGGCGGATTATTCAGCGCGCGGATTCGCGGTATCGCTTCCAGTCCGTTGACCCCTGGCATGGAGATGTCGAGCAAGACCACTTCGCACGGGACATGGCGCAGGGTCTCGAGCAATTGTTCGCCATTGCTCGCCTCCCCCACCACCAGCAGATCCTTGGCCAGGCCGATCAATTGCTTGATGCCTTCGCGGACAATGGTGTGGTCTTCGGCTACCAGTACTCGGATCACGTTCTTCTCCACTTAGAAATTCACGAGCAGGCTCGCTCCCACAGGGAAATGCATTCCAACGTGGGAGCGAGCCTGCTCGCGAAGAGGCCAGCATCAACACCACTCAACCATCAGGCTTCATCCACCGGCACCCACACCATCAGACTGGTGCCCTCGCCCGGCTCACTTTCAAGCGCAAACCGCCCGCCCATGATCAGCACCCGCTCACGTATGCCTACCAAACCAAACGAAGTCGGCCGGCCAGCAGCGGCGACAAATCCTACGCCATCATCGCTGACTGTCAGACACAATTCGTCGCCTGCCAGCACCAGCGTGAGTTCCACAGTATGCGCCTGGGCATGACGCATCACATTGGTCAGCGCCTCTTGCAGGATCCGGAACAAACCAATCGCCTTGGCATCACTGAGCGGTGGCAGATTGTCCGGTACCTGCACCAGGCACGGAATCTGCGTCCGCGCTTCGAATCTTCGCGCCTGCCACTCGATTGCCGAGGCAATCCCGGCATCGAGAATCGGCGGCCGCAACGCGGTCGCCACATCGCGCACCAGCTGAAACAGCTGGGCGATCAGACGTTTCATGCTGTTCAGCCGCTCGTGCAGACCGGGATCGAGTTGCGCGTAGGCCAATTCGCACATCGATGTCTCCAGTTTCAGCACCGTGAGCATTTGCCCCAATTCGTCGTGTACCTCGCGGGCGATCCTCGCCTTCTCTTCCTCGCGCACGCTTTCAAGGTGCGCCGACAGTTCGCGCAGTTGCTCGCGCGATGACGCCAGTTCCAGTTCGATGCGCTTGCTCTCGGTGATGTCCCAGACAATGCCGTCCCAGACATAAGCGCCATCTTCAAGCTGTCGGGTGATCGCCTTGATTTCGGCCCAACGCTGCACCCCTTGGCGCGTGAGGATTCGCCCCTGCCACGACCAGTCGCTATCGGTGTCCAGCGCCTGATCCTGGGTCTGGTGATAACTGGCCTTGTCGTCCGGATGCACCAGACTGCGCAGGCCCATGTCACGGTGAGCGATGGCCGCCGGGGCATAACCGACCAGACTTTCGCTGCCCTCGGATATATAGGCAAAGTCGATTTGCCCGGTGACTGGCGCCCGCTCCAGACGGAACACCAGCCCCGGCACGTTGGCGGCGATGCCTTGCAGTCGCGCCTCGCTTTCCTGCAACGCGGCCAGTGCACGACGACGGTCGGTGACGTCGGTGAGGTAAACCACCAGATATTCGCTGTCACGAAAGCGCAAGAAACTGAGCGACACGTCCGCTGGCAAAACACTGCCATCCGCGCGCACGCAACTGGTTTCGAAACTCTGCGGCCCTTCTTCACTGGCCCGCGCGCGTTTCCACAGGTTGAGCCAACGGTCCATGTGCAGGCCCGGTTCGAAGTCGATCAACGGCCGTTCGATCAGCCCACCCGAGGGGTAACCGAGCATGTTTTCTGCCGCCCGATTGGCGTACCGCACGTGGCTGTCCCAGTTGACCCAAAGAATGCCGACGGTGCTTTGATCGATGGAAAACTGCGTCAGCCGCAAAGCTTCTTCACTGGCTGCGCGCAGGGCAATGTCTTCCCGTGCGGCGAGCAGACGCTGTTCGAGACTGCGCTGCTGACGCCGCTGCCAGAACACAATCGCCATGCAACTGAGCAGCATGACGGCGAACAACAGACTGAGGTTCTGCCAAAACCCAGGCGACTCCGACAACCTCGGATACTTGGGTTGCAGCCATTGATTGTGCAGGCGTTCCAGATCCTTGGCCGGGATCGCCCGCAATGCGCTCTGGACGATACCGGCCAGCTCCGGCCAATCGCGCCGCGAAGCCACGCGCAGCAGTTGCGGCAGACCGATGTCGCCAACCACCACCAGTTCGGCGAACTCCGGTTCCACTGACAGCCGACCGAGCTGCGCTTCATCGACCACCGCGTAAGAGGCCTGCTGACTCAACAACAGCTGCAACGCCTGACGCTCCAGCGGCACGCCTTGCAGGTTCAGGTGTGGATAGTTGCCGCGCAAATAGTCGGCGGTGGTACTCGGCATGCGCACGGCGACGCGGGTCTGGCCGTCTAGTTTTTCCAGATCCACCACGCCGCTGGCCTTCTGATCGCTGACCACCAGTTGCGGCACGCGCATGTACGGATCGGAAAACTGCCACAGGCGCAGCGCACTGGGTGTCTGAGTCAGCCCTGGGGCGATATCGACTTCGCCATCGCGCACCGCCGCTTCCAATTGCGCCAGATCCTGAAAATTGCGCCAGCTCAGCTCAACATTGAGTGCCTGGGCGAGCAACTTCATCAGTTCGACATTGGCCCCGGACAACCGCTGCAAGCGTCGGTCGTATTGCGCGTACGGTGCCTGCAACACCAGGCCGACGCGCAATTCGTTGTGCTGCGCGAGCCATTGCTGCTCACTCGCCGACAATTGCGCAACGTGCGCCGGTGGCGCAGGCGCCGCCCAGCCCATCAAGGGAAACCACAAACAGCCGATAACCCACAGGCAGTGAAATCGCTTCATTGAAGTCTCTTGAACTGACAAATTCTGACCAACCCATTAGGCTGCCGGGATACTTTCTGGCCTGGAATAACCGATGCCCTCTGTTTACCGCCTGGCAATGCCAGCATTGTGCCTGTCGCTGATCCTGCCTTGTGCGTTTTCCGTCAACGCCGCCGATCCGGCCCCGGCCGCCGCAGCGGAAAAACCCGCTGAAGAAAAACCGGCCGAACGTCAGCCACTGCTTGAGCGTAGTCAGGAAGAAGCCGCAGCACTTGAACGTAAAGTGCCGGCGCAAGAACAGCAACAGTTGCAGGCGGCCAGTGAGACCTTCCTGGCCCTTTGGAAACCGGCCAACACCGCCGATCCCAAAGGCGCAGTGATTATCGTCCCGGGCGCGGGCGAGACCGCTGACTGGCCTCAAGCAATCGGCCCTTTGCGGCAGAAGTTGCCGAACGCCGAGTGGAGCAGCCTGAGTATTACCCTGCCCGATCTGCAAAGCGATGCGATCACGCCGCGGGTAGTCGAAGCCGCAGCGGCGCCGAAAGCGCCGGAAACTGGCAGTAAGGATGCCACCACGGCGCAACCCATCGAACAGGCCGCAGGCGGTGAGGCGGAAGTCGCCGATCAAGTGGTGGCCGAAACGACTGAAGAACAGTCCAAAGCCGATGCCGAACGGATCTTCGCGCGGATCGACGCAGCCATTGCCTACGCCGAACAGCAGAGCGCGCGACGCATCGTTGTGCTCGGCCACGGCACCGGCGCCTATTGGGCAGCGCGTTACCTGAGCGAGCGGCAGACAGCACAGGTGGAGAAATTTGTCATGGTCGACGCGCAGGCACCGGCCAAGGCCAAACCGCCACTGGCGGAACTGACGCCAACGCTGAAGCTGCCGACGGCGGATATCTTCTATATGGATAAACCGCTGGATCGCCATGCGGCGTTGGAGCGTATGCAAGCGAGCAAGCGTTTGAAGACCCCGGCATTCAGCCAGGTGGCGCTGAGGGCGTTGCCGGACAACAAGGCTGAGCAGGAACAGTTGTTCCGTCGGGTACGCGGCTGGTTGAATCCGCAAAATCCGGACTGACCAAGGCAAAAGCAAAAGATCGTCCGAAGGCTCGGGCCGCGATCGAACGATCTTTTGATCTTAAAAATGCCTAGCGAAAATCCCGCCGTTCACGAATCAACGTATAGGCACTGTGTAGTTCCCGAGTCCTCTCGGTCGCCTCACGCACCTGCGCAGGGGTCGCGCCGCTGCCAGCGATCTTGTCCGGATGATGACGACTGAGCAGTCGTCGATAAGCCCGTTTGATCTGCGCCGGCTCGCTGCTCGCCGACACGCCGAGCAAACGCATCGCTTGCTGATAAGTCACCGCGGCACTGACGATGGGCCGCTTACCCGGTTCGTAATCGCTGGCCAGCGCTTGCACCTGCTGAGGCGTCCAGCCCAGCCACTTGCCCCACTGCGCCAACAACTCGCGCTCACTGACGCCGGCCCGGCCGTCAGCCCAGACCATGCGCCAACAGGCACGCAACACGCCTTCGGTAGCATGGGGTTGCGCACTCAGACGCCGCAGATACCCGCGCAGATTATCGCCACCCGACTTACCGCGATTGAACGCAGCGATCGCCCGACGCATTGCCGGCTCGCTCATTTCCAGCGCGCGCATCTCGTTACGCGCCTGCTGAATATGCCCGTCCCTGACTTGCCCGTCGCTCTTGGCCAGACGTCCGAGCAACACAAACAGCAGTTCATCGTTGCGCAACATCGGCCGGCCGCCGAGCTTTTCCCTTAAATGCCCCCAGCTCTGCAAGTGCAGACGCCGATCCAGCGCCTGCCCCAACAACGCCCCAAGCATGGCCCCCGGAATGCTGGCGATTGCAAACCCCGCCCCGGCTCCAATCAGAGTCCCTGGCCACAACATATCAGCGACTCGCTTCTATCAAGGTTTCAGCTTCGGCCAGACGCTCATGCGTACCGACATCCACCCAATGACCTTTCAGGCGCTCGCCCGTCACCTCACCGTCCGCCATGGCTTTGCGCAGGAGCGGCGCCAGTTTGAAAGCCCCGTCCGCGCAGCCATCGAACAACTGCGGATGCAGCACCGCGATGCCGCTGTAGGTCAGCGTCGCCGCGTTCGGTTGGCCGTCGATGACCTGCCCTTCCACCAACGAAAAATCGCCGGTCGGGTGATGCGCCGGGTTATCCGCCAGCACCAGATGCGCCAGACCGTTGATCGGTTGATGCAGCACGCTGAAGTCGTAATCGGTCCAGATATCACCGTTGACCACCAGAAACGCATCGTCGCCAAGCAACGGCAGCGCACGGAAAATTCCGCCGCCGGTCTCCAGCGGCTCACCTTCCGGCGAGTACTGGATGCTCAAGCCAAACTGCGAACCGTCGCCCAGATAATCCTCGATCTGCTGACCGAGCCAGGCGTGATTGATCACGATTTCGTTGAAGCCGGCCGCCGCGAGGGCGCGCAGGTGGTATTCGATCAGCGGAACGCCGCCGGCACGCACCAGCGGTTTCGGAGTGGTCAGGGTCAGCGGGCGCATGCGCTCGCCTTTGCCTGCCGCCAGAATCATGGCCTTCATGCCGTCGCTCCGCCACGCAGGCTGGTAAACAGCGCTTGCAGTTCTGCCAGTTCGGGACG
The DNA here is from genome assembly GCF_017973755.1 of Pseudomonas sp. P42. Classification (NCBI taxonomy): domain Bacteria; kingdom Pseudomonadati; phylum Pseudomonadota; class Gammaproteobacteria; order Pseudomonadales; family Pseudomonadaceae; genus Pseudomonas; species Pseudomonas sp. P42. Next base: position 33,941 of record NZ_JACOPU010000003.1, read on the forward strand.
CCGAGCGATCACTGCTTCTATATAGGAGAAGAAACGCGGCACATCGGCGAGGTAGCGTGGCTTGCCATCGCGATGGCAAATCCGCGCGAAGATGCCGATGACTTTCAGGTGGCGCTGCACGCCCATGAGGTCGCTGGCGCGCAGGAAGTCTTCGAAGTCCGGCTGCACCGGTATGTTCAGCGCCGAGGCTTGCTGCCAGTAGCTTTCCAGCCAGCCGCGTACGCGCTCTTCAGGCCAGCTGAGGAAGGCGTCCTTGAACAGGCAGGTCACGTCGTAGGTGACCGGGCCATAGACCGCATCCTGAAAATCCAGCACGCCGGGGTTCGGCTCGCTGAGCATCAGGTTGCGCGGCATGTAGTCGCGGTGCACCAGCACTTTGGGCTGCGCCAGCGCACTGTCGATCAACAAGTCGCTGATGCGCTGCCACTGCTGCTGTTGGGTCGAATCGAGTTCGACGCCCAGTTCACGCTTCACGTACCACTCGGGGAACAGTTCCAGCTCGCGGCGCAGCAATGCAACGTCGTAACTCGGCAGCGGCGCGACCATCGGCAACTGCTGAAAAGCCAGCAGCGCCTGCAAGGCATCGCTGAATAATACGTCGGCATTTTCGCTGTCGATCACGTCCAGATAGGTCTTGTTGCCCAGGTCATTGAGCAAAAGAAATCCACGTTCGAGGTCTTCGGCATAAATTTTTGGCACATTTATTCCGGATTTCGCCAGCAAAAATGCGATATCCACGAACGGTTTGCAGTTTTCCTGGGGGGGCGGCGCGTCCATCACGACGAAACTGCGACCCTCGCCTTCCCAACGGAAGTAACGGCGGAAACTCGCGTCGCTACTGGCCGCGGTCAACGTGGCCGGGGGCACGGCGCCCCAGCCCTGATCTGCAAACAGGATTGCCAACTGCTCATCGAGCCAAACTTTCAGGTGTTGCAAGCGTACATCTTGGTCAGGCATTGCAAGGGTCTCCGACGGCGCTAGCCGTCAAGCGGGTCATGCTTTATTATCCAGCATCTTTTTCAGACCATCGAGAGGCGTGCGGCCCACCACCGCGGGCAGATGGCACGCAGGAAGCCCGGACTAATAAGATGGCATTGAAATCCCCCGCGTTTCGTAAAAAATTTCCATTGTTGGTAACCGGCAGTCTGCTGGCTATGCAACCTCTGGCCAGTCAATTCGTTGTTGCCGCCGAGCAGTATGACTGCTCCGTATCGGCTTCGGGTGGTTGGGACTGTGCGCCCAAGACGTCGGCGGCTGCATTGCCACCACGTCCAGTGCATGACGGCAGTGCCGTCAGCGCCACCGGCGATGCCCCGAGCGATAAAGGTTCGGTTGCCGACAATGGCGCCAAGCCAACGCTGGTCACCGAAGCCAAAGGCCGTGGGTTGAAATCCCGTAGCGAAGACTTCAGTCACCTCGACTGGGTTCCGCGCGAGAAGCTCACCGCCGCCCAACTGGCCGAAACCGGCCCGTACTGCTCCGGTGCCTACATCGAACCCACTCGTCCTGGCATGAATGACAAGACGAGCAAAAGCGATGCTCCGACCTTTATCGGCGCAAAAGCTTCGCGCTATAACACCGATGATCAAGTCGGCACGCTGGCCGGTGATGTCGTCCTGCGTCAGGGCAGCATGCAGGTCGAGTCCGACGAGGCCAGCCTGTATCAGGCCGAGAGCCGCGCCGAACTCAATGGCGATGTGCGTATCCGTGATAACGGCGCTCTGATCGTCGGCGACCATGCCGACGTGCAGCTCGACACCGGTGAAGCCAAGGTCGATAACGCCGAATACGTGATGCACAAATCGCGTATTCGCGGTAGCGCCCTGTACGCCAAGCGTGCAGAGAACGCGATCATCCGCTTGAAGGACGGCACGTACACCACGTGCGAACCGAACAGCAACGCCTGGCAGCTCAAGGGCAACAACATCACCTTGAACCCGGCCACCGGCTTCGGCACCGCGACCAACGTGACGCTGCGCGTTAAAGACATTCCGATTCTGTACACGCCGTACATCTACTTCCCGATCGATGACCGTCGCCAGTCCGGCTTCCTGCCGCCGACCATTGGCACCAGCACCGATACCGGCTTCACACTGGTGACTCCGTACTACTTCAACCTGGCGCCGAACTACGACGCCACGTTGTACCCGCGTTACATGAGCAAGCGCGGCATGTTGGTGGAAGGCGAGTTCCGTTACCTGACCAAGTCGAGTGAAGGCCAGTTCGGCGCTGCGTACCTGAATGATGACGACACCGAGCGCAGCAAGCAGACCGATTACGAAAAAACCCGCTACATGTACAACTGGCAGCACAAGGGCGGTCTCGACTCCCGCGTGCTCACCCAGGTGGATTACACCAAGATCAGCGATCCGTATTACTTCCAGGATCTGGAAACCGATCAGATTGGCGTGAAGTCCAGCGACTTCGTGAATCAGCAGGGTTCGGTTACCTATCGTGGCGACAGCTACACCGCGCGGTTGAATGCTCAGCAGTACCAACTGGCCACTGTTTCGAACATCACACCGTATGGTCGTCTGCCGCAGATCACCTTCAATGGTCAGCTGCCGTATCATCCGGAAGGTTTGAATTTCGATTACGAGACCGAGATTGTGCGGTTTGATCGTGATTTGAAGACTGGCGACTTCATTGATGAAAATGGCAATGCCTCGCCGCGGCTGGACAGAAACATTCAAGGCTTGGACCGCGCCAACGGCGACCGCCTGAACCTGAAGCCCGGCGTCAGCCTGCCAATGAACTGGACCTATGGCTTCGTAAAACCGTCGCTCAAGTATCAATACACCCAGTATCAACTTGATCTTGATAATACCGGCAAGAACCAGATCACTGCCCAGCAGAATGCTGCGGCGCAAAACGGTACACGCTATGTCGGTGGTGACTTCAGCACCAACCAGAACCGTGGCGTCCCGATTGCAAGCATCGACAGCGGCCTGTACTTCGACCGCAACACGTCGTTCTTTGGCAAGAACTACCGCCAGACCCTGGAGCCACGCCTGTTGTACCTCTATGTACCTGAGGTGGATCAAGAAGACATTCCAGTATTCGACACCAGCGAAAACACCTTCAACTATGCCTCGCTGTTCCGTGACAACCGCTTCTCCGGCTCCGACCGTGTCGGTGACGAGAACAAGCTGTCGCTGGGCGTAACCAGCCGCTGGATCGAAGACGACGGCTTCGAGCGTCAACGCATCAGTGTTGGTCAGGCTTTGTATTTCAAGGATCGTGAAGTCCAATTGCCGGGCATCGATGCCAAGACCCGTGACGACGCGAAATCCAACGTTTCGCCGTACGCGCTGGAATACGAATACCGCTGGAACCGCGATTGGCGCACCACGGCCGACTACAACTGGGATCCGGACAGCCGCAGCCCGCGTTCGGGTAGTGCGATGTTCCACTACCAGCCTGAAGACAACCCGAACAAGGTTATCAACGTCGGCTATCGCTATCGCAATGACCAGGTTCGTTACGACCAGAACACCGGTAAATGGTCGGTGGGTGGTGGCGACTACGGCACCCCAGGCCAACCTGGCTACGTGAAGGACTACTACAAGATCCAGCAGCATGACTTCTCGGTCATCTGGCCGATCGTTCCACAGTGGAACGCAATCAGCCGCTGGCAGTACGACTACAACCGTAACCGTACCCTGGAAGCCTTCGGTGGTTTCGAGTACGACAACTGCTGCTGGAAATTGCGCCTGATCAACCGTTACTGGGTTTCCTACGACGAATTCAGTCAGGAAGCTCCGCAAAACGAAAAAGGCGACCATGGCGTCTTCCTCCAAATTGTTCTGAAGGGACTCGGCGGCCTCACTGGCGCCAAAGTAGAGAGCTTCCTCGACAAAGGCATCCAAGGTTATCGTGAACGTGAAGACCAAGCTTTCTGATTGTCTGCGCCCGCTGATGCTGGGCGCGCTGTTCCTGGGTACTGCGGCCAACGCCGCAGTACAGTCCATCGATAAAGTGGTTGCGATCGTCGACAACGACGTGGTCATGCAGAGCCAACTGGACCAACGCGTCCACGAAGTTCAGCAGACCATCGCCAAGCGTGGTGGCGGCTCGCCGCCACCGGGCGTTCTGGATCAGCAGGTGCTCGAGCGCCTGATCGTCGAAAACCTGCAACTGCAGATCGGCGAACGTTCCGGCATTCGCATCACCGACGAAGAACTGAACCAGGCGGTTGGTACTATCGCCCAGCGCAACAACATGAGCGTGGATCAGTTCCGCGCTGCTCTGGCTCGCGACGGCCTGTCTTATGACGACGCTCGTGACCAGATCCGCCGCGAGATGATCATCAGCCGTGTGCGTCAGCGCCGTGTAGCCGAACGCATTCAGGTGTCCGAGCAGGAAGTGAAGAATTTCCTCGCCTCCGATCTGGGCAAGATGCAGCTGTCCGAAGAGCTGCACCTGGCCAACATCCTGATTCCGACCCCGGAAAGCGCCAACTCTGAAGCGATTCAGAACGCCGCGCGTCAGGCCATGGAGGTTTACCAGCAGCTCAAGCAAGGCGCTGACTTCGGTCAGATGGCCGTGGCCAAGTCTGCCAGCGACAACGCACTGGAAGGCGGCGACATGGGCTGGCGTAAAGCCGCGCAATTGCCACCTCCGTTCGATCGCGAACTGAGCAGCATGGCCGTCGGCGACATCACTCAGCCTGCACGCACTCCGGGTGGTTTCATCATCCTGAAGTTGCTGGCCAAACGTGGCGGCGAAGCCCAAACGCGTGACGAGGTGCATGTGCGCCACATCCTGGTCAAGCCGAGCCCGATTCGCGACGAAGCGAAAACCAAAGCCTTGGTCGAGTCGCTTTACTCTCGTATCGAAGCTGGCGAAGACTTCGCCGCACTGGCCAAAAGCTATTCGGAAGACCCGGGATCCGCCCTCAACGGCGGCGACCTGAACTGGATCGACCCGAACGTACTGGTTCCGGAATTCCGTCAAGTGATGGCCAATACCCCACAAGGTCAGCTGTCCAAGCCGTTCCAGACCCAATACGGCTGGCACGTTCTGGAAGTCCTTGGCCGTCGCGCCACCGACAGCACTGAACAGGCCCGCGAGCAGCAAGCCATGACCGTACTGCGTAACCGCAAATACGACGAAGAGCTGCAAACCTGGTTGCGTCAGATCCGTGACGAAGCGTACGTAGAGATCAAACTCCCTGGTGCAGACCAGGCAGCGCAGTGAAACCCAAGCGTTTCGCGCTGACACCCGGCGAACCAGCCGGCATCGGTCCCGACCTGTGCCTGCTGCTCGCCTCGCAAGTCCAGCCACACCCCCTGATTGCCATCACCAGCCGCGACCTGCTCCTTGAGCGGGCTGCGCAGCTGGGGCTGGCCGTCAATCTGCTGGAAGTCGGGCCGAGTCACTGGCCTGACGCTCCGGCACCGGCTAACAGTCTCTATGTCTGGGATACACCCCTCAGCGCACCTGTGGTCGCCGGACAACTGGACAAGGCCAATGCCGCTTTCGTCCTTGAGACCCTGACCCGCGCCGGCAACGGCTGCCTCAACGGAGACTTCGCCGGGATGATCACTGCCCCCGTCCACAAGGGCGTGATCAACGAGTCGGGTATAGCGTTTTCCGGACACACCGAATTTCTGGCTGACCTCACCCATACCTCCCAGGTGGTGATGATGCTTGCCACGCGTGGTTTGCGCGTAGCACTGGTCACCACTCACCTGCCCCTGCGCGAGATTGCCGATGCCATAACGCCGGAGCGGCTGGAGCGGGTCACGCGGATTCTGCACGCCGACCTGCAGGAAAAATTCGGCATTGCCCAGCCTCGCATTCTGGTGTGCGGGCTCAACCCGCACGCCGGTGAAGGCGGACATCTGGGCCATGAAGAAATCGACATCATCGAACCTACATTAGAGCGCCTGCGCGGCGAGGGCATGGACCTTCGTGGCCCGCTGCCAGCCGACACTCTGTTTACCCCCAAATATCTGGAGCACTGCGATGCAGTGCTGGCGATGTACCACGACCAGGGCCTGCCCGTGCTGAAGTACAAAGGCTTCGGCGCCGCGGTCAACGTGACCCTGGGCCTGCCGATCATCCGTACTTCGGTTGACCACGGCACCGCCCTCGATCTGGCCGGCAGCGGCAAGATCGACACCGGCAGCCTGCAAGTCGCCCTGGAAACCGCCTACCAGATGGCCGAGACCCGTTTATGACCGAGCAATACCAACACAAGGCGCGCAAACGCTTTGGCCAGAACTTCCTGCACGATGCCGGCGTCATCGACCGCATTCTGCGCTTCATCAGCGCCAAGCCTACAGATCGCCTGCTGGAGATCGGCCCGGGCCAGGGCGCATTGACCGCCGGCCTGCTGAATTCCGGTGGGCAACTGGACGTGGTGGAACTGGACAAGGATCTGATACCGATCCTCAACCAGCAGTTTGCCGGCAAGAGCAATTTCAACCTGCATCAAGGCGATGCGCTGAAGTTCGACTTCAATACACTCAACGCCGAGCCGGACAGCCTGCGTGTGGTTGGCAACTTGCCGTACAACATCTCCACGCCGCTGATTTTCCACCTGCTGAACAACGCCGGCATCATTCGCGACATGCACTTCATGCTGCAGAAGGAAGTGGTCGAGCGTCTGGCCGCAGGCCCTGGTGGTGGTGACTGGGGTCGTCTGTCGATCATGGTTCAGTACCACTGCCGCGTAGAACACCTGTTCAACGTCGGGCCGGGCGCGTTCAATCCGCCGCCGAAGGTCGATTCGGCCATCGTTCGTCTGGTGCCGCACGCGGTACTGCCGCACCCGGCCAAGGATCATCGTTTGCTGGAGCGCGTCGTGCGCGAAGCCTTCAACCAGCGCCGCAAGACTCTGCGTAACACGCTCAAGCAATTGATGAGCAATGCCGAGATCGAAGCCGCCGGTGTCGATGGCAGCCTGCGCCCGGAACAACTCGACCTGGCGGCCTTCGTGCGCCTGGCCGACAAGCTCAGCGAGCAAGTCCCTGAAGCTCCCGCCGCCGACTGACCGGCGATGAACGCTATCGGGCACGACGCCACTCTGGTTTACTGCCCGATACTTGCCTAGACTGAATCCCCATCAGCTACGCCCCGCGTTCCGCTTTGTTTAAGGCCTCTTGCATGTCCGATTCCCGTTACCAGGTCGATGTCAGCGTCGTTACCCACTATCTGGCAGACCAATCGCAACCCGAGCACGACCGCTTCGCCTTCGCCTACACCATCACCGTGCAAAACAACGGCGAGATCCCGGCGCGATTGATTTCGCGGCACTGGGTGATCACCGACGGTGACGGGCATAAAGAAGAAGTTCGCGGCGCAGGTGTGGTGGGTCAGCAACCGTTGATCGACGTCGGCAAAAGCCATACCTACAGCAGTGGCACGGTGATGACGACCAGGGTCGGCACCATGCAGGGCACCTACGAAATGGTCGCCGACGACGGCAAGCATTTCGATGCCGTCATCAAACCCTTCCGCCTCGCCGTGCCCGGAGCCTTGCACTGATGGCAACGTACGCGGTCGGTGACCTGCAGGGCTGTCTCGAACCGCTCAAATGTCTGCTCAGGCAAGTGGCGTTCGATCCTGCGCATGATCGGCTCTGGCTGGTCGGCGATCTGGTCAACCGCGGCCCACAGTCACTGGAAACCCTGCGTTTTCTATATGGCATGCGCGACTCCCTGGTCTGTGTCCTCGGCAACCATGATCTGCACCTGCTCGCCGCGGCGAAAAACATCGAACGCCTGAAGAAGTCCGACACCCTGCGCGAGATTCTCGACGCCCCCGACTGTGACGAACTACTTGAGTGGGTCCGCCAACAAAAACTCATGCACTACGACGAGACGCGTGACGTTGCCATGGTCCATGCCGGCATCCCGCCGCAATGGTCTGTGCGCCGCGCCCTGAAGTGTGCCAATGAAGTCGAAACGGCCCTGCGTGACGACAACCTGCTTCCCGCGTTCCTCGACGGCATGTACGGCAACGAGCCGGCAAAATGGGATAGCGACCTCAAAGGCGTCACCCGCCTGCGCGTGATCACCAACTATTTCACCCGCATGCGATTCTGCACGGCCGAAGGCAAACTCGATCTCAAGAGCAAGGAAGGTCTCGACACCGCCCCACCCGGTTACAAGCCGTGGTTCCAGCATAAAGAGCGCAAGACCAGAGGGTCGCGGATCATCTTCGGACACTGGGCGGCACTGGAGGGCAATATCCATGAGCCAGGTATCTTCGCTCTGGACACCGGCTGCGTCTGGGGCGGCAGTCTGACCCTGATGAACGTCGACAGCGGCGAACGCCTTTCCTGCAAATGCGATGAGCATGGCGGCGCGCTGTCCCCGCTCACACCACTTATCCCCGAAACTTCGCCAGTCAGCGCCCCGCGTTAGACTGCGCAATCAGCCGAGCAACAGGAACCCGCCATGAGCGAATTCAAACGCATCTCCCCGGAACAGGCCCAAGCCCTGCGCGAGCAAGGCGCGGTGATGGTCGATGTCCGTGACCCCGCTACTTTTGCCGCACTGCATATCAGCGGTTCGAAGCATCTGGACAACGTTTCCATCTCGGATTTCATCCGTGCCGCCGACCTTGATGCACCTACGGTAGTGGTCTGCTACCACGGCAACTCCAGCCAGAGCGCCGCTGCGTACCTGATCAGTCAGGGCTTCTCCGACGTCTATAGTATGGACGGCGGCTTCGAGCTGTGGCGTACGACCTACCCTTCGGAAACCGCGCAAGGCACCACCGAATAATTTTTTTGTCACGCGCAGGCCCCGGCTCCCGCGGGCCCGCGCGTGACAGACGAACGGTCTGCCACAACTAATTACGTATCTCGCCTTTACCTCCCGAATTCCCAACTATCCTTAAGCCCAGGCCATCCAAAACAGGGGAGAGCCGGTACACCGGCGCACGGGTCATCGGGAGTGACTTTCAAGGTTGTCGACCGCGAAAGTGTTCTGGGGGGTAAACAAGTGGCCACCACGGCTGCTTGCCAGCATCGACTGAGTGATCCGGCGTCGGCTCCACGTATCGAGCGAGGTGACGTCATGAGTATCTTTAGCCACTTCCAACAACGCTTCGAGTCCACACGCCAGGAAGAACTCTCGCTGCAAGAGTACCTGGAGCTGTGCAAGCAAGACCGTAGCGCCTACGTTTCCGCCGCCGAGCGTCTATTGCTGGCCATCGGCGAACCGGAACTGCTCGACACCTCGACCAACTCGAGGCTGTCACGCATCTTCTCCAACAAGGTGATTCGTCGTTATCCGGCCTTTGAAGACTTCCACGGGATGGAAGAATGCATCGACCAGATCGTGTCGTATTTCCGCCACGCCGCCCAAGGCCTGGAAGAGAAGAAACAGATCCTCTATCTGCTCGGCCCCGTCGGTGGCGGTAAATCGTCCCTGGCCGAGAAGCTGAAACAGCTGATCGAAAAAGTGCCCTTCTACGCGATCAAGGGCTCGCCGGTATTCGAGTCGCCGCTGGGTCTGTTCAACGCCACCGAAGATGGCGCGATCCTCGAGGAAGATTTCGGCATTCCCAAACGCTACCTCAACACCATCATGTCGCCTTGGGCGACCAAACGCCTGGCCGAATTCGGCGGCGACATCAGTCAGTTCCGCGTGGTCAAACTGTATCCGTCGATCCTCAACCAGATCGCTGTGGCCAAGACCGAACCTGGCGATGAAAACAACCAGGATATTTCGGCGCTGGTCGGTAAGGTCGACATCCGCAAACTCGAGGAATACCCACAGAACGACGCCGACGCCTACAGCTACTCCGGTGCGCTGTGCCGTGCCAACCAGGGCCTGATGGAATTCGTCGAAATGTTCAAGGCACCGATCAAGGTGCTGCACCCACTGTTGACCGCCACTCAGGAAGGCAACTACAACAGTACCGAAGGCTTGGGCGCGATTCCGTTCACCGGGATTCTGCTGGCCCACTCCAACGAATCGGAGTGGCACACCTTCCGCAACAACAAGAACAACGAAGCTTTCATCGACCGGATCTACATCGTCAAGGTGCCGTACTGCCTGCGGGTCAGCGATGAAGTAAAAATCTACGACAAACTGCTGTTCAACAGCTCCCTGGCCAAAGCGCATTGCGCGCCCGACACCTTGAAGATGCTGGCGCAGTTCACCGTGCTGTCGCGCCTCAAGGAGCCGGAAAACTCCAACATCTATTCGAAGATGCGCGTGTACGACGGCGAAAACCTCAAGGACACCGATCCAAAGGCCAAGTCGATTCAGGAATACCGCGACACCGCAGGCGTAGACGAGGGCATGAACGGTCTGTCGACCCGCTTCGCGTTCAAGATCCTGTCCAAGGTCTTCAACTTTGATCCGCATGAAATTGCCGCCAACCCAGTGCATCTGCTGTACGTGCTGGAACAGCAAATCGAGCAGGAACAGTTCCAGGCGGAGACCCGCGAACGCTATCTACGCTTCCTGAAGGAGTATCTGGCACCGCGCTACATCGAATTCATCGGCAAGGAGATTCAGACCGCTTACCTGGAGTCCTACAGCGAGTACGGCCAGAACATCTTCGACCGCTACGTGCTGTATGCAGATTTCTGGATTCAGGATCAGGAATACCGCGATCCGGAAACCGGCGAGATTCTCAACCGTGTCGCCCTCAACGAGGAACTGGAGAAAATCGAAAAACCTGCCGGCATCAGCAATCCGAAGGATTTCCGCAACGAGATCGTCAACTTCGTGTTGCGCGCCCGGGCCAACAACAACGGCAAGAACCCGACCTGGCTCAGCTACGAAAAACTGCGGGTGGTCATCGAGAAGAAAATGTTCTCGAACACCGAGGACCTGCTGCCAGTCATCAGCTTCAATGCAAAGGCCAGCAAAGAGGATCAGCAGAAACATAATGACTTCGTTACACGAATGGTCGAACGCGGCTACACCGACAAACAGGTACGGCTACTTTCCGAATGGTACCTACGGGTCCGCAAATCGCAATAAAGCAGCTGCAAGCCTCTGGCGACGAGTTGCAAGAGAACAGCAAAAACCGATCTCGAGAGCGGGTGAGCTTTCACTTGCAGCTTGAAGCTTATGACTTGAAGCTCCCCGGAGGGGCCTATGAGCTATGTGATCGACCGACGTCTCAATGGCAAGAACAAGAGCACGGTGAACCGCCAGCGTTTCCTGCGGCGTTATCGTGACCACATCAAGAAGGCTGTCGAAGAGGCGGTCAGCCGTCGCTCCATTACTGACATGGAGCACGGTGAACAAATCAGCATTCCCGGTCGCGACATCGACGAGCCGGTGCTTCACCACGGTCGCGGCGGCAAGCAGACTGTGGTTCATCCCGGCAACAAGGAGTTCACGGCCGGCGAACACATCGCCCGACCTCCCGGAGGGGGCGGCGGACGCGGCCCGGGCAAGGCGGGTAATTCCGGCGAGGGCATGGACGAGTTCGTCTTCCAGATTACCCAGGAAGAATTCCTCGAATTCATGTTTGAAGACCTCGAACTGCCGAACCTGGTCAAACGTAACCTGACCGGCACTGACACCTTCAAGACCGTGCGCGCAGGGATCAGTAACGAAGGCAATCCCTCACGCATCAATATCATCCGCACCCTGCGTTCAGCTCACGCGCGGCGCATCGCCCTGTCCGGCAGCAGCCGGGCAAAACTGCGCGAAGCCAAAGCGGAACTGGAGCGGATCAAACGCGAAGAGCCGGACAACTTCGGCGATATTCAGACACTCGAAGCAGAAATTGAAAAGCTCAGCGCGCGCATCCATCGCGTGCCATTCCTTGACACTTTTGACCTCAAATACAACCTGCTGATCAAGCAACCCAACCCAAGCTCCAAGGCTGTCATGTTTTGCCTGATGGACGTTTCCGGGTCGATGACCCAGGCAACCAAGGACATCGCCAAGCGCTTCTTCATCCTTCTGTACCTGTTCCTGAAGCGCAACTACGACAAGATCGACGTCGTGTTCATCCGCCATCACACCAGCGCCCGGGAAGTGGACGAGGAGGAGTTTTTCTATTCCCGGGAAACCGGCGGCACCATCGTCTCCAGCGCCTTGAAACTGATGCAGGAGATCATGGCAGAGCGTTATCCGAGCAACGAATGGAACATCTACGCCGCGCAAGCTTCCGACGGTGACAACTGGAACGACGACTCTCCCATCTGCCGCGACATTCTGATCAATCAGATCATGCCGTTTGTGCAGTACTACACTTACGTGGAGATCACCCCACGCGAACACCAAGCCCTCTGGTACGAGTACGAACGCATCGCCGAAGCCTTTTCCGATACGTTTGCCCAGCAGCAATTGGTCTCGGCCGGGGATATCTATCCGGTCTTCCGTGAACTCTTCCAGCGCAGGTTAGTGACATGACCGCCAAAGAGCAGAAACGCCAACCCATTTCCACCGGCTCCGAATGGACGTTCGAGCTTATCCAGACCTACGACCGCGAAATCGCCCGTATCGCGGCCGGCTATGCGCTGGATACCTACCCCAACCAGATTGAAGTGATTACCGCAGAGCAGATGATGGATGCGTATGCCTCGGTCGGGATGCCGTTGGGTTACCACCACTGGTCCTACGGCAAACACTTCCTGAGCACCGAAAAATCCTACAGTCGCGGGCAGATGGGGCTGGCGTACGAGATCGTGATCAACTCGGACCCGTGCATCGCCTATCTGATGGAAGAGAACACCATTTGCATGCAGGCCCTGGTCGTGGCCCATGCCTGCTACGGGCATAACAGTTTCTTCAAAGGCAATTACCTGTTCCGCACCTGGACCGACGCCAGTTCAATCATCGATTACCTGGTGTTCGCCAAGCAGTACATCATGCAATGCGAGGAACGCCATGGCATCGATGCCGTGGAAGACCTGCTCGATTCCTGCCATGCGCTGATGAACTACGGGGTTGATCGCTACAAACGCCCGTATCCGATTTCCGCCGAAGAGGAACGCCGTCGGCAGAAGGATCGCGAAGAACATATGCAGAAACAGATCAACGATCTGTGGCGCACCATCCCCAAAGGCGCGGACAAATACAGCGACAAGGACAGCGCACGCTTCCCGGCCGAGCCGCAGGAAAACATCCTCTACTTCATCGAGAAACACGCACCGTTGCTGGAGCCCTGGCAGCGGGAAATCGTGCGGATCGTGCGCAAGATCGCCCAGTACTTCTATCCACAACGCCAGACTCAGGTAATGAACGAGGGTTGGGCGACGTTCTGGCACTACACGCTGATGAACGACCTGTATGACGAAGGGCTGGTCACCGACGGTTTCATGATGGAGTTCCTGACGTCGCACACCAGCGTGGTGTTCCAGCCAGGTTTCGACAGCCCTTACTACAGCGGGATCAACCCTTATGCACTCGGCTTTGCCATGTACCGCGACATCCGGCGCATGTGCGAAGAGCCCACCGAGGAAGATCGCCACTGGTTCCCCGACATCGCCGGGACGGATTGGCTGTCGTCCATCAAATTCGCCATGAGCAGCTTCAAGGACGAAAGCTTCATCCTGCAGTACCTGTCACCGAAAGTGATCCGCGACCTGAAACTGTTCAGCATCCTTGATGATGACCAGAAAGATGACCTGTTGGTACCCGCCATCCATGACGAAACGGGCTATCGGACTATCCGCGAAACCCTCGCAGCGCAGTACAACCTCGGCAATCGTGAACCGAACGTGCAGATATACAGCATTGATCGTCGCGGCGACCGCTCGCTGACACTGCGGCATCAGCAACACGACCGCAAACCGCTGGGCGATTCCACCGAAGAGGTGCTCAAACATCTGCATCGCTTGTGGGGTTTCGACATTCATCTGGAAACGCTGCAAGGCGACCAGATCATGAAAACCCATCACGTTCCGCCACGCGGTGAACACAGCGAAGGGGATTACGGTCGGCTCGACCTTGCCGTCATTCACCTTTGATTCGGTTCTGGCCTCCGAAAGTTCGACGCAAGGGTTATCCTGTCGGGCTAACGGAGGTTTTTTATGCAGATTTTCAAGGTTGGCGGTGCGGTACGTGATCGCTTGCTGGGCAAACCGGTCACTGACATCGACTGGGTCGTGGTGGGCGCCACCACCGAAGAAATGCTCGCTCAGGGCTATCGCCCGGTCGGCGCGGATTTCCCGGTGTTTCTTCACCCAAAAAGCGGCGCGGAATACGCCCTCGCCCGTACCGAGCGCAAAAGCGGTCGCGGTTATGGCGGCTTCACGTTTCACGCCAGCCCTGAAGTCACGCTTGAAGAAGACCTGATCCGCCGTGATCTGACGATCAACGCCATGGCCGAGGACGACCAGCAAAATCTGACCGATCCTTATCACGGCCAGCGCGACCTCGAGGCCCGAGTCCTGCGTCACGTTTCGCCGGCATTCGCCGAAGATCCGTTGCGAGTACTGCGTGTTGCCCGCTTCGCCGCTCGCTACGCGGATTTGGGTTTCACCGTTGCGCCCGAGACGCTGGACCTGATGCGTCAGCTGAGTGAGTCTGGCGAACTTGAGGCACTGACAGCCGAACGCAGTTGGAAGGAAATCTCCCGGGCACTGATGGAAGACCAACCGCAGGTGTTCATTCAGGTGTTACGCGATTGCGGCGCACTGAAAGTGCTGATGCCGGAAGTCGATGCGCTGTTCGGTGTGCCGCAGCCAGAAATCCATCACCCGGAAATCGACAGCGGCATCCACACGCTCAGCGTGCTTGAGCAATCGGCGCGGCACAAACAGCCGCTCACCGTACGTTGGGCCTGCCTGCTGCACGACCTCGGCAAAGGCCTGACGCCAGAAGATGAATGGCCACGACACATTGCCCACGAACACAAGGGGCTGAAGCTGATCAAAGTGGTCAACGAACGCTTCAAGGCGCCAAAGGACTGTCAGGAATTGGCGCTGCTGGTAGGCCAGTACCACACTCACGGCCACCGCGCCCTGGAGTTGAAGGCCTCAACGTTGCTGGAGCTGCTGCAAAGTTTTGATGTCTATCGCCGGCCGCAGCGATTCGAAGAGTTTATCGCTGCGTGCGAGATGGATGCCCGAGGCCGCAAGGGGCTGGAGGAAAGGAGTTATCCACAGGCTGATTATTTGCGTGGCGCGGCCAGTGTGGCGCGTGGCGTGGCGGTGCAGCCACTGCTGGAGAAAGGATTCAAGGGCCCTGAACTGGGCGAGGCGCTCAAGCGCGAACGGCTCAAGGCTTTGAAGGCTTACAAAGAGAACGCTTGAGGCCAGCTCAAAAGATCGTCCGATCACGGCCCGAGCCTTCGACAACTCCTACACGGGAGTTCGCACTTCCCTGTAGGAGCTTGCGATCTTTTGATTTATAGAATTGGCGGTGTGAGCTGCTCGCCCCGCCACTCGAACGCCACCGGCGCCAACACTTGATCAATCTGCGCCTCGGCCCACAGTGTCGCGAAGCTTTTTCCCACAGCCGGATGCACGCGATCTGGCGCAATGAGCGACAGTGGCCACAACACGAAGGCGTTTTTCAGTATCTCGGCGCGCGGCAGAACCAATCCGTCGAAATTGCCCACCAGATCACCGTACAACAGCACGTCGATATCCAGCGGCAACCCCTTACGGTCAGGGGCATACCGACCGTTATCTGCTTCGATGAATTTCAAGCGACGATCGAGCTCCATCAACGGCAGGTCGGTAAACGCCGACACCACGAAGTTGAAGAACGGACCACTCTTGATCCCCACAGGCTGGCTTTCGAATACCGCCGAACAGCGGATATCCACCAAAAAAGTGGCCAGCGCATCCAGACCGGCGCGCAAATGGGTTTCGCGCTCGATATTGCTACCGAGCCCGAGATAGACCTGAGTCAGCGACATCCGCGCTCGATCTCCACACCTACGCCACCCTTGGCGGCCGGCACGGCGCCGGGCTTGGTCAGCTTCAGGCGTACCCAGGTGATCTTGAATTCTTCCATGAGTACCGCGACCAGACGCTCGGCAAAGGTCTCGACCAGTTGGAACTGCGCCTGCTCGGCAAACGCCTGGATACGCGTGGAAACGCTGGCATAGTCGAGCGCCAGGGTCAGATCATCACCGGCCGCGGCCGGGCGATTGTCCCAAGCGAAGCTCAGATCAAGACGCAAACACTGTCGGATGCCGCGCTCCCAGTCGTAAGCACCGATCACGGTGTCGACTTCCAGGCCCTCGATAAACACTCTGTCCACGCACTTTTCTCCGCTGCACGACAAGGGCGCAATGCGCCGTTAGAATCAGGGCGTCCTCGCCCGGAATAGTAAGCATGTTTTGGTTACTGGCGACTCTCGCCTACCTGCTCGGCTCTCTGTCCTTCGCCATTTTGCTCAGCCGCCTGACCGGAAATCCGGACCCGCGAATGAGTGGCTCGGGCAATGCCGGCGCCACCAACATGCTGCGCCTGGCCGGTCGCAAACTCGCGATCCTGACCCTGCTGGGTGATCTGTGCAAAGGCCTGCTGCCGGTGCTGATCGCTGCGGCTACCGGCCTTTCGCTGCAGGGTCAGGCCTGGATTGGCGTGTGCGCCGTGATCGGTCACCTGTTCCCGCTGTATTTCCGTTTTCGCGGCGGCAAGGGCGTCGCGACCGCTGCCGGCATGCTGCTGGCCCTGTATCCGCCTGCTGCGCTGCTGGCGGTGTGTGCCTGGCTGCTGACGTTCTACCTGACCCGCACCAGCTCTCTGGCAGCGCTGATCGCCACACCGCTGACTCTGCCGCTACTGGCCTGGCAAGAACCGGAGGCACTGCTGCCGATGAGCGCATTGACGCTGCTGATCGTCTGGCGCCACCGTGGCAATCTACGCGACCTGTTTGCCGGGCGCGAACGGCATTTCTGAATACCGCTCATGAGCGCGTCTCATCAGAGTGCCGACAATTGCTCCATCGGCCAGCGCGCCTGCACGCTGATCGCCAGACTTTCCTGCTGTCCGGCCTGCAATCGCTGGCAACCGGCGAACGCGATCATCGCGCCATTGTCGGTGCAGAACTCGGGACGGGCATAAAACACATCGCCTTTCATGTCGCCGAGCATTTTCTCCAGCGACACACGGAGCGCCTTATTGGCGCTGACACCGCCAGCAATCACCAGACGCTTCATGCCCGCCTGTTTCAGGGCCCGCTTGCACTTGATGGTCAAAGTCTCCACCACGGCCTGCTGGAACGCCAGCGCGATGTCGCAACGGGCTTGCTCGTTGTCGTCCCCGGCGCTGATGCGTTGCTGCCACGTGTTGAGCGCCGAGGTCTTCAGACCGCTGAAGCTGAATTCCAGCCCCGGGCGATCACACATCGGACGCGGAAAAGTGAAACGTCCTGCGACGCCCTTCTCGGCCAGCTTGGCGATTTCCGGCCCGCCGGGATAATTGAGACCCATCATCTTCGCGGTCTTGTCAAAAGCTTCACCGGCCGCGTCGTCGAGCGTCTCACCGAGCAACGCGTATTGACCGATGCCATCGACCTGAACCAACTGCGTATGACCGCCGGAGACCAACAAAGCGACGAACGGAAATTGGGGCGGTTCTGGCTCCAACATCGGTGCCAGCAAATGACCTTCCATGTGATGCACACCGAGTGCCGGGATGCCCCAGGCAAACGCCAGTGCCTGAGCGCAGGAAGCCCCCACCAGCAGCGCCCCAACCAGGCCAGGACCTGCGGTGTAGGCGATCGCGTCGATCTCGGTCGGCACACAGTCAGCCTCGGCCAACACCTGACGAATCAAGGGCAGCATGCGTTTGACGTGGTCACGCGAGGCCAGCTCCGGCACCACACCGCCATAGGCGCGATGCAGGTCAATCTGACTGAACAGTGCATCGGCCAGCAGACCCCGTTCACTGTCATATAATGCGACGCCGGTTTCGTCGCAGGAGGTTTCTAATCCCAGTACTAGCATGGGTTTGCGCCTTGTTTAGGCTGAATTCGAAGGCGCGCATAATAGTCCCCGCGTGATGCCCCGACCAGCGGTTTTCGATCAGAGGCTTTGCATTCCGGGCGATGAGGGGTTAACATCCGCAACCCTTAAAAACCGACGACCTCAGCCGCGAATTTTTTGCGACGAGAACGTTGATCCCGGTAATGAAAGAAGGTAGCTCTGGATGCCAGCCGTCAAAGTTAAAGAGAACGAACCCTTCGACGTAGCTCTGCGTCGTTTCAAGCGCTCCTGCGAAAAAGCCGGTGTACTGGCTGAAGTTCGTAGCCGCGAATTTTACGAGAAGCCAACTTCTGAGCGTAAGCGTAAAGCAGCAGCCGCTGTTAAGCGTCACGCCAAGAAAGTTCAGCGCGAACAGCGCCGCGCCGTTCGTCTGTACTAATACACAGACGTTCGTAGCAAGCTTCTGCCAAGCCCGGCCCTCAGCCGGGCTATTGGCATTTGCGGATATCGCTTGATGCTTCATCGTCGACGCCGCACACGCGACTGAGACAAATCTGCTTCAAACGTCAGACCTGGCTCTTTTGCCAGCGGTGCACGTCTTTTCTGACGAGCCTTTCAAGGCTACTGACGAGCACACCCACTGATTCCTCTTACGACGATCAGCCCAAGGCACCTGCATGCGTGCCCGCTTTATTGAGCTATCCGAGGTCTTTAACCGGCCGTCAGCGGATTCAGCGCAACACTTTCAAATAGTCGAAGGCTGATTGGTACTAACGTCAGTGGATTTTCGGCAGATACACTTCCCGACAGCGATAACGCAGACGACACCGGTCGAGCCGCACATTTTGCGCGCTTCAATCAACGACCCGCGTCCGGCCGCCCTTCGCATCGGACTTATTACAGCGCAGACGACGAGCACGCCATGGCCGGGCTGATTCCCCAGAGCTTCATTGACGACCTGCTGAACCGCACCGACATCGTCGACGTGGTCAGCTCGCGCGTGCAATTGAAGAAGGCTGGCAAGAACTACACCGCCTGCTGCCCGTTTCATAAAGAAAAAACCCCGTCGTTCAGCGTAAGCCCCGACAAGCAGTTCTATTACTGCTTCGGTTGCGGTGCCGGCGGCAACGCGCTCGGCTTCCTCATGGATCACGACAACCTGGATTTCCCCCAGGCTGTTGAAGACCTTGCGAAAGCCGCCGGCATGGAAATACCCCGCGAAGAAAGTGGCCGCCCGCACAAGCCGCGCCAGCCGACCGATTCGCCGCTGTATCCGCTGCTCACTGCTGCCGCTGACTTTTATCGGCAGGCGCTCAAGAGCCACCCAGCGCGCAAAGCCGCCGTGGATTACCTCAAGGGCCGCGGCCTGACAGGTGAGATTGCCCGAGACTTCGGTTTAGGCTTTGCTCCGCCGGGCTGGGACAATCTGTTCAAACACTTGAGCAGCGACACACTTCAGCAAAAAGCCATGATCGACGCCGGCCTGCTGATCGAGAACGCCGAAACCGGCAAACGCTATGACCGCTTTCGCGATCGCGTGATGTTCCCGATCCGCGACAGCCGCGGTCGGATCATTGCTTTCGGCGGTCGCGTACTGGGCGACGACAAGCCCAAATACCTGAACTCACCGGAAACCCCGGTATTCCATAAAGGCCAGGAACTCTACGGCCTCTATGAAGCACGCAAGAACAACCGCAACCTTGATGAAATCATCGTCGTCGAAGGTTATATGGACGTCATCGCCCTCGCCCAACAAGGCCTGCGCAATGCCGTCGCAACGCTGGGCACCGCGACCAGCGAAGAACACATGAAACGCCTGTTCCGCGTCGTGCCCAACGTCTTGTTCTGCTTCGACGGCGACCAGGCCGGCCGCAACGCCGCGTGGCGCGCATTGGAGGCAACGCTTTCAAGCCTGCAGGATGGACGTCGCGCGCGATTCCTGTTTCTGCCCGAAGGCGAAGACCCGGACACCCTGGTTCGCGCCGAGGGCACCGACGCCTTCAAGGCCCGAATCAATCAGCATGCGCAGCCGCTGGCAGATTATTTCTTCCAGCAACTGAGCGAAGAGTCCGACCCGCGCTCGCTCGAAGGCAAGGCCCACATGGCCACCCTCGCTGCACCGTTGATCGACAAAGTGCCAGGTGCAAATCTGCGCATTCTGATGCGTCAGCGCCTGACCGAAATCACCGGCCTGAGCAGCGAAACCGTCAGTCAGCTCGCGCAAAACGCACCGCAGGAAGCGCCGCCCGCCTACGATCCGGGCTTCGATTACGACGCAATGCCCGATTACAGCGACTACCATCAGCCGCAGGCGCAGGACATGTACGCGCCGCAGCAGGAGTGGACGCCGAAAAAACCCGGTGCCGGCGGCAAGAAATGGGACAAAAAGCCCTGGGATAAAAACGGCAAGCGTGGTGGCGATCGCGATCAGCAGCGGCCACGGACGCCAATCGGCGTCGAGTCGCCGACCCTGACCGCCCTTCGCACACTGCTACATCACCCGCAATTGGCCGAGCGCGTCGAAGATGCCGGGCACATTGCGGACGAGAATCAGACCAACGCCCAGCTGCTTGTGGCGCTGCTCGAAGCCGTACAGAAGAATCCCAAGCTAAACTCATTTCAGTTGATCGCGCGATGGCACGGCACTGAACAGGGTCGATTGCTCAAGGCACTGGCAGAAAAGGAATGGCTGATTGACGGAGATAACCTTGAACAACAGTTTTTCGACACCATTACTAGCTTGTCAGCCCGCCAACGCGAGCGAAATCTTGAACAGTTACTCAGGAAAGCGCGTCAAAGCGAACTGAGTATCGAAGAGAAAAATCAACTGCGCGACCTTTTAAGTCGCAATGTTTCCGCATCAAGCCCGACCTCAACTGGCGCGTGAGGTCATAGCTCAGGTATAATCCTCGGCTTGTTTTTTGCCCGCCAAGACCTTCAGTGGATAGGGTGTTATGTCCGGAAAAGCGCAACAGCAGTCTCGTATTATTGAGTTGATCAAACTGGGTCGTGAGCAGAAGTATCTGACTTACGCCGAGGTCAACGACCACCTGCCCGAGGATATTTCAGATCCTGAGCAGGTGGAAGACATCATCCGCATGATTAACGACATGGGGATCCCCGTACACGAGAGTGCTCCGGATGCGGACGCCCTTATGTTGGCCGACGCCGATACCGACGAGGCCGCTGCGGAAGAAGCAGCAGCCGCGTTGGCAGCGGTGGAGACCGATATCGGTCGCACGACTGACCCTGTGCGCATGTATATGCGTGAAATGGGTACCGTTGAGCTTCTGACTCGTGAAGGCGAAATCGAAATCGCCAAGCGTATCGAAGAGGGCATCCGTGAAGTGATGGGCGCAATCGCGCACTTCCCTGGTACGGTTGACCACATTCTCTCCGAGTACACCCGCGTCACCACCGAAGGTGGTCGCCTTTCTGACGTCCTGAGCGGTTATATCGACCCGGACGACGGCATTGCGCCGCCTGCGGCAGAAGTGCCGCCGCCGGTCGATCCGAAAGCCGTCAAGGCTGACGACGACACCGACGACGATGAAGCCGACTCTTCCGATGACGAAGAAGAAGCCGAAAGCGGTCCGGACCCGGTCATCGCGGCCCAGCGTTTTGGCGCTGTGTCCGATCAGATGGAAATCACCCGCAAGGCGCTGAAGAAGCACGGTCGCAGCAACAAGGCAGCGATTGCCGAACTGCTGCTACTGGCCGAGCTGTTCATGCCGATCAAACTGGTGCCGAAGCAATTCGAAGCCCTGGTCGAGCGTGTTCGTGGTGCCCTGGATCGTCTGCGTCAGCAAGAGCGCGCGATCATGCAACTGTGCGTACGTGATGCACGTATGCCACGCGCCGATTTCCTGCGTCAGTTCCCGAGCAACGAAGTCGACGAAAGCTGGTCCGACGCACTGGCCAAAGGCAAGAGCAAATACGCCGAAGCCATCGGCCGTGTCCAGCCGGACATCATTCGTTGCCAGCAGAAACTGATCGCGCTGGAAACCGAAACCGGTTTGACCATTGCTGAAATCAAGGACATCAACCGTCGCATGTCGATCGGTGAGGCCAAGGCCCGCCGCGCGAAGAAAGAGATGGTTGAAGCGAACTTGCGTCTGGTGATCTCGATCGCCAAGAAGTACACCAACCGCGGCCTGCAATTCCTCGATCTGATCCAGGAAGGCAACATCGGTCTGATGAAAGCGGTGGACAAGTTCGAATACCGTCGTGGTTACAAGTTCTCGACTTATGCCACCTGGTGGATCCGTCAGGCGATCACTCGCTCGATCGCCGACCAGGCCCGCACCATCCGTATTCCGGTGCACATGATCGAGACGATCAACAAGCTCAACCGTATTTCCCGGCAGATGTTGCAGGAAATGGGTCGCGAACCGACCCCGGAAGAGCTGGGCGAACGCATGGAAATGCCTGAGGACAAGATCCGCAAGGTATTGAAGATCGCTAAAGAGCCGATCTCCATGGAAACCCCGATCGGTGATGACGAAGACTCCCATCTGGGTGACTTCATCGAAGACTCGACCATGCAGTCGCCAATCGATGTTGCCACTGTTGAGAGCCTGAAAGAAGCGACTCGCGAAGTGCTGTCTGGCCTCACTGCCCGTGAAGCCAAGGTACTGCGCATGCGTTTCGGTATCGACATGAACACCGACCATACGCTCGAAGAAGTGGGCAAACAGTTTGACGTGACCCGCGAGCGGATCCGTCAGATCGAAGCCAAGGCGTTGCGTAAGCTGCGCCACCCGACGCGAAGCGAGCATTTGCGCTCCTTCCTCGACGAGTGATACCAGAACCCCCGGCCCAGGCCGGGGGTTTTGTTTATGTAGCAGATTAAATCCTCCGCACCACCCCTCCCCCGCATACCCCGTCTACACTCGAAACAACCACCCCCGAGCCATACCGAGAGCGCTATGCCCAGATTGGCGTCCGTGCTAATTCTGCTGTCATTGATGATCTGGACCGCAACGGCTGACGCGCTGACTCTGACCGATGAAGAACGTAGCTGGCTGACGGCTCATCCGGACTTGCGCCTAGGCGTCGACGCCTCGTGGCCGCCTTTTGAGTTTCGTGACGATCAGTCTCGCTATCAGGGCCTGGCAGCTGACTACATAGACGTCATACGCCAGCGTCTGGCGATCAAACTCACCCCGGTCGAACCCGTGAGCTGGACGGTAGTGCTTGAGCAGGTCAAGCAGGGCAAGATCGATCTGCTGCCCGGGATCATGTCGACACCGGAGCGTCAGGGATATCTGTCGTTCACTCGTCCTTACCTCGACTTCCCCATCGTCATCCTCGCCCACGTCGGTGGCGCACAACCGCGCAAACTTGACGATCTGTACGGCCTGAAGATCGCCGTGGTGGAAAACTACGCGCCCCATGAACTCCTGCGCACCCACCATCCCGACCTGAATCTGGTCGCCATGCCCAATGTCAGCTCTGCCTTGCAAGCGCTTGCGACCGATGAAGTCGACGCCGTAGTCGGTGATCTCGCGTCCAGTGTATGGAGCCTGCGTCAGCTGAAACTCGAAGGCCTGTACGTCAGCGGCGAAACACCGTATCGCTATCAGCTGGCGATGGGCGTACCCCGTGACAACAAGATACTGGTGGGCATTCTGGACAAAGTCCTGGCGGACATGTCCCCCGCTGAAATCAGCGAGATTCAAGAGCACTGGGTCGGCAACGTGCTTGATCACCGGACATTCTGGTCGGATCTGCTGGTTTACGGCCTGCCTGGCCTGGTGATCCTGATCATCGTGCTGGCGGTGGTTATCCGCATCAATCGCCGCCTGAGTTCGGAGATCGCCCGCCGCATCAACCTCGAACAGGAATTGCGCAGCAGTGAGTATCACTATCGCGGCTTGGTAGAGAGCTTGTCGGCCATCGCCTGGGAAGCGCGAATGAGCGACTTCACCTACAGCTATGTGTCACCCCACGCCGAAGACTTGCTCGGCTATCCGCTATCGCATTGGCTGATTCCGGGGTTCTGGCGCAACATCATCCACCCGGCCGATCTGACCCGCGCCCAGAGCTTCTGCGATCACGAAGTGCTGGCCGGACGCGATCATAGCCTCGATTACCGGGTGATCACCGCCGATGGTCGCTGTCTGTGGGTACGCGACATCGTCAGCCTTATCGAACACGGCCATGAACCGGTGATGCGCGGGCTGATGATCGACATCAGCGAGACCAAACGTACCGAGGAGGCCTTGCGCCTGTCCGAGCAGAAATTTGCTTCGGTGTTCCAGCAATGCCCGGACATTCTGGTGATCGCGCGGTTGTCCGACGGTTGCTTGCTGGAAGTAAACGAGGCCTTCGAAGAGCAGATCGGACTGAAAGCCGAAGAAGTCATCGGTCAGACCGCCACCAACCTCAACATCTGGGGGATTCCCGGGGTCGGGCCGGGACTGTTGCAGCGGTTGCAGGCCGGCAGCATTCGCAACCTGGAAATGCCCTTTCGCCGTAACAATGGCCAGGTGTTTACCGGGTTGATTTCCGCCGAACCCTTTGATCTCGACACCACGCCCGCACTGGTCGTGGTGGTGCGCGATATCACTCAGCTCAAGGAAACCCAACAGCAACTGCAAACGTCGGAAGAAAAGTTTGCCAAGGCGTTTCATGCATCGCCGGATGGCTTGCTGCTGTCGCGTCAAAGCGACGGATTGCTGCTCGAAGTCAACGACGGCTTCAGCCGGATCACCGGGTTCAACAGCGCCATGTCGGTGGATCGTTCGGCGCTGGACCTGGGGATCTGGGTCAACCTCAACGAACGCAAACAGATGCTCGATCTGCTGCACCGCGACGGCTTCGTCCGTGATTTCACCTGCCATATTCGCCGCAGTGATGGGCAGATTCGCCTGTGCGAAGTGTCTGCCCGATCGCTACCGATCGGCGAAGAAGACTGCATGCTGACCATCGCCCGCGACATCACCGAACGCCACCTGATGCAGGAGAAACTGCAACAGGCTGCGACTGTTTTCGAAAGCACTGCCGAAGGCGTGTTGATCACCGACACCCAACAGCACATCAGTGCGGTCAACCGGGCCTTCACCGAAATCACCGGTTACAGCGAAAGCGAAGCCCTCGGCCATACACCGCGCCTGCTCGCCTCGGGCCTGCACGACAGCGCGTTTTACGCAGCGATGTGGCACCAGTTGACCGATGAAGGCCACTGGCAGGGCGAGATTTCCAATCGGCGCAAGAATGGCGAGTTGTACCCGAGCTGGCTGACCATCAGCGCAGTGCGCAACCGCGACAAACTCATCACCCATTTTGTAGCGGTATTTGCCGACATCTCCAGCCTCAAGCACGCCCAGGCCAAACTCGATTATCAGGCTCACCACGACCCACTCACCGGCCTGCCGAACCGCACGTTGTTCGAAAGCCGTTTGCTCACGGCACTCAATAATCAGCAGGAAAACGGCGGTCTGGGTGCCGTGCTGTTCCTCGATCTCGACCGCTTCAAACACATCAATGACAGCCTCGGTCATCCAGTCGGCGACCTGCTGCTCAAGGGCATCGCCGTACGCCTCAAAGAACAATTGCGCGACATCGATACCGTCGCCCGCCTAGGCGGCGACGAATTCATCATTCTGTTGCCCGGTCTGCAACAGGCCAGCGACGCCGATCATATCGCGCTAAAACTGCTCAATTGCTTCGGCGCGCCGTTTCAGGCCGGCGAACACGAGTTTTTCATCAGCGCCAGCATCGGCACCAGCCTGTACCCCCGCGACGGTTGCGACGTGGCCACACTGGTGAAAAACGCCGATGCGGCGATGTACCGCTCCAAAGCCAAGGGCCGCAACCGCGTCGAGAGTTACACCCGCGACCTCACCGCGCAGGCCATCGAGCGCGTGGCACTGGAGCACGAACTGCGCCGTGCCATTGAGCGTGAGGAGTTGCATCTCTACTACCAACCGAAAATCAGCCTCGACGACCACAGCCTCGTCGGCGCCGAAGCTTTGATCCGCTGGCGCCATCCAACCTTTGGCGAAGTGCCGCCGGAGCACTTCATTCCATTGGCCGAAGAGAACGGGATGATTCTGCAGATCGGCGATTGGGTGCTGGAGACCGCGTGCCGGCAGATGTTCGAGTGGAACCAGATCTACGACAGCCTCGGGCCGCTGTCGGTCAACCTCGCCGGGGCGCAGCTGCGGCAGCCGAATCTGCTTGGGCGAATCGAGCAACTGCTCAAGGACAACGGCCTCAAGCCGGATTTACTGCAACTGGAAATTACCGAAAACTTCATCATGAGTCAGGCTGAAGAAGCACTGACAGTGCTGCATCAACTCAAACACCTGGGCGTACAACTGGCGATCGACGACTTCGGCACCGGTTATTCTTCGCTGAGCTACCTCAAGCGTCTGCCGCTGGACATCCTCAAAATCGATCAGTCATTCGTCCGCGGACTGCCCGACGACCCGCACGATGCGGCGATTGTCCGCGCCATCATCGCCTTGGGCCGAAGCATGCAATTCACCGTCATCGCCGAAGGCGTGGAAACCCAGGCGCAACAACAATTTCTCGCCGCCGAAGGCTGCGAACAGATCCAGGGCTACATCGTCAGCCTGCCGCTGCCACCGGAAGAGTTCGCCGCGACATTTCTGCGTATTACCGTATCGGATTTTTCGGATAGCACAGCGGCGAAACCGTCGCTATAATCCGCGGCTTACTGAGGGCCTATAGCTCAGTTGGTTAGAGCAGAGGACTCATAATCCTTTGGTCCACGGTTCAAGTCCGTGTGGGCCCACCAATTTGAAAGCCGCGCAAATGCGCGGCTTTTTCTTGGGTGATGGTTTGGTGTTTTCAGTCTTGGCAAGCTTCATCGCCTGTAACATGCGCTGATCAACGATCCGCACCAATGGAGCCCCCCTTGCCCGACATCCGCCCGCCCGTGCTTGACGAAATCGACCGCCAGCTGATTGCAGCCCTGCAAATCAATGCCCGCGAAAGCGTGGCCATGCTCGCCCGACAGTTGGGGATTGCCCGCACCACGGTGACGTCACGATTGGCGCGGCTGGAAAAAGCCAAGGTGATCACCGGTTACGGCGTACGCCTGGGGCAGCGGGTAGTCGATGGCGGTTTGCAGGCGTATGTCGGGATCAAGGTTCAGCCGCGCTCCGGCAAAGAGGTGTTGCGCCGCTTGAGTGCGATGGCGCAGGTGCAGCAGCTGTGTGCGGTGAGTGGCGAATTTGATTATGTGGCGTGGTTGCGCACGGACTCGCCGGAGCAGCTGGATCAGTTGCTGGATCAGATTGGCAGTGTGGATGGGGTTGAGAAGACCACGACGTCGATTATCTTGAGCAGCAAGATTGATCGGGGTCAGCCGGTCTGATTGCAGGCATTGAGATCCAGGATGTCAGATAGGGCCTAGTCGCGGGCAAACTCGCTCCCACAGGGAACAGAGTGAAGCTTAAGATCGTCATTTTGAACAGGAAACTGGCAAAACGACGACACTTTGCGTCTTATTAACGTGTTCTACGCTCCCTAGAATGGCTGGCATCTTTTCCTATACTCAGACGCGCATTCCGCGTCGGGTCGCCAGCAAGGTCAGCCATGAACAAGAACAATCGCCATCCTGCAGACGGTAAAAAGCCCATCACCATTTTCGGTCCGGACTTTCCTTTCGCCTTCGACGACTGGATCGAACACCCGGCCGGACTCGGTAGCATCCCGGTGCAAAATCATGGCGCTGAAGTGGCGATTGTCGGCGCCGGCATCGCAGGTCTTGTGGCCGCTTACGAATTGATGAAGCTGGGCCTGAAACCGGTGGTTTACGAGGCGTCGAAACTGGGTGGGCGCCTGCGCTCGCAGGCGTTCAACGGCACTGACGGTATTGTCGCTGAGCTCGGCGGCATGCGTTTCCCGGTATCTTCCACCGCGTTCTACCACTACGTCGACAAGTTGGGTCTGGAGACCAAACCGTTCCCGAACCCGCTGACACCGGCGTCCGGCAGCACAGTGATCGATCTGGAAGGCAAAACCCATTACGCACAAAGCTTGAAGGATCTTCCTGCGCTGTTCCAGGAAGTGGCTGACGCCTGGGCGGACGCGCTGGAAGCCGGTTCGCAATTCGCCGATATCCAGCAAGCCATCCGCGACCGTGATGTGCCGCGCCTCAAAGAACTGTGGAACACCCTGGTGCCGCTGTGGGACGACCGCACGTTCTACGATTTCGTTGCCACCTCCGAGGCCTTCGCCAAACTGTCGTTCCATCATCGCGAAGTGTTCGGCCAGGTCGGTTTCGGCACGGGTGGATGGGATTCGGACTTCCCTAACTCGATGCTGGAAATTTTCCGCGTGGTAATGACCAACTGCGACGATCACCAGCACTTGGTGGTCGGCGGTGTGGAACAAGTGCCGCAAGGCATTTGGCGTCATGTGCCGGAACGTTGCGTTCACTGGCCAGAAGGCACCAGCCTGAAATCCCTGCACCGGGGCGCCCCGCGTTCAGGCGTGAAAAAAATCGCCCATGCTGCCGATGGTCGTTTTGCTGTCACCGACAACAACGGCGACACCCGCGAATACGCCGCGGTCCTGACCACTTGCCAGAGCTGGCTGCTGACCACCCAGATCGAATGCGACGAAACGCTGTTCTCGCAAAAGATGTGGATGGCGCTCGACCGCACGCGCTATATGCAGTCGTCGAAGACTTTCGTGATGGTCGACCGGCCGTTCTGGAAGGACAAGGACCCTGAAACCGGTCGCGATCTGATGAGCATGACCCTCACCGATCGCCTGACCCGTGGCACCTATCTGTTCGACAACGGCGACGACAAGCCTGGCGTGATCTGCCTGTCGTACTCGTGGATGAGCGACGCGTTGAAAATGCTCCCGCACCCGGTAGAAAAACGTGTAGAGCTGGCGCTGAATGCGCTGAAGAAGATCTACCCGAAAGTCGACATTGCCGCGCGCATCATCGGCGATCCGATCACCGTGTCGTGGGAGGCTGATCCGTACTTTCTCGGCGCGTTCAAGGGCGCTCTGCCCGGCCACTATCGCTATAACCAGCGCATGTACGCGCACTTCATGCAGGACGACATGCCGGCCGAGCAGCGTGGGATCTTCATCGCCGGTGACGATGTGTCGTGGACGCCTGCGTGGGTTGAAGGCGCGGTGCAGACTTCGCTCAACGCAGTATGGGGGATCATCAAACATTTCGGCGGCGCCACACATAAAGAGAACCCAGGCCCGGGTGATGTGTTCAAAGACATCGGCCCTATCGCCCTGCCCGAGTAAGAGGAATTCCTGATGCGTGTAGCCCTTTACCAATGTCCACCGCTGCCACTGGACCCCGCCGCCAACCTCCAGCGCCTGCATCAACTGGCGATGGAGGCCAAAGGCGCCGACCTGTTGGTGCTGCCGGAAATGTTCATGACCGGCTACAACATTGGCGCCGAGGCGGTCAGCACATTGGCCGAGGTCTACAACGGTGAATGGGCGCAGCAGATCGGCCGGATCGCCAAAACCGCTGGCCTGGCGATCGTCTACGGTTATCCCGAGCGCACTGCCGACGGTCAGATCTACAACGCCGTGCAGCTGATCGATTCCCACGGCGAGCGCCGGTGCAATTACCGCAAGACCCATCTGTTCGGGGATCTTGACCGGTCGATGTTCAGCGCAGGTGGAGACGAGGTTCCTGTGGTGGAACTCAACGGCTGGAAGCTCGGTTTCCTGATCTGCTACGACCTCGAATTCCCGGAGAACGCCCGACGACTTGCCCTCGCCGGCGCCGAGCTGATTCTGGTGCCGACGGCGAACATGATCCCGTTCGATTTCGTTGCCGATGTCACCGTCCGCGCCCGCGCCTTCGAAAACCAGTGCTACGTGGCCTACGCCAACTACTGCGGCCATGAGGGCGACATCCATTATTGCGGACAAAGCAGCATCGCCGCGCCGGACGGCAGTCGTATTGCTCAGGCCGGCCTGGACGAAGCGTTGATCGTCGGCGAGCTGGATCGGCAGTTAATGGTCGACTCCCGCAAGGCCAATCACTATCTCAGTGATCGTCGGCCTGAACTTTACGGCGCGCTCAACAAGCGCTAATCCGCTAGCATTGGCACTTCACTGTTCTGGAAGTGCCCATGCCTGCGCCGACTCACCCCCGCCCCCACACTGAAACCCTGGCCAACGGCTTGCGCGTGACCCTGCGTCATGTGCCTGGCCTGAAGCGCAGCGCTGCCGCACTGCGGGTGGCCGCAGGCAGTCATGACGTGCCGCTGGCGTGGCCGGGACTGGCGCATTTTCTTGAGCATTTGCTGTTTCTCGGCACTGAGCGTTTTCCCGCGAGCGAAGGGCTGATGGCCTACGTGCAGCGTCATGGCGGGCAGGTGAATGCCAGCACTCGCGAGCGCACTACCGATTTTTTCTTTGAGTTGCCGAGGCAGTCATTCAGTGCCGGGCTTGAGCGTCTGTCAGACATGCTCGCTCAGCCGCGTATGAATCCGGACGATCAATTGCGGGAACGGGAAGTGTTACAGGCGGAATTTGTCGCCTGGTCACAAGATCCGACGGCGCAGCAGCAGTTTGCGTTGTACGAAGGTTTACCGGCTGATCATCCATTGCGCGGCTTTCATGCTGGCAATCGGGACACTCTCCAGGTCGAGCAGCCGGAGTTTCAAAAGGCTCTGACAGACTTTCATCAGCAGTTCTATCGCACCGGGCAAATGACCTTGAGCCTGGTTGGGCCGCAAAGCCTCGAACAGCTGCGCGAGTTGGCGGAAACGTTCGCGGCGGCGTTGCCGGCTGGGGATAACGTTGTGCAAGCCGCGCCGCCACCGTTAAAGGTGAAAAGTTATCAACAGGTCGCCGAACGCCAGTGCAATCTGCTGTTTGCATTCGACGCCTTGCCTGATTCATCCGCTCAAGCGTTGGCGTTTCTTTGCCACTCGTTGAACAGCGCCAAGCCCGGAGGATTGCTTGCGTATTTGCAGCAGCAGAGCTTGGCTGACAGCTTGAAAGCGGCGCCGCTCTATCAGTTTGCTGACCAAGCCTTGCTGCATCTGGCGTTCAATACATCCTCCGAATCGCTGAGCAGCATTGGCGAACAGGTGCGGGACTGGCTGAGCTTCTTCGCGCAGCAGGACTGGACGCCGCTGCGTGAAGAATACGCAGCCATGCTTGCGCGTCAGCAGCAAGTCAGCGGCGCATTGCAACGGGCGCGGCTCGACAGCGAACAATTGGAAACAGGCCTGAGCGCAACCGGCGTTGCTGCCCTCAAACATATCCTTGGCGAGATCGGCACTGTGGATAACTTCAGCGCCCATTGGCGTTTGCCGACTGCCAATCCGTTTTTGCGCGCCAACGAACCGGTCGCCAACGCCGGACTGATCCGCGGACAAACCAGCGCTCACCGAGGTCTGCGCACGTTCGCGCAGGATCGTTCGCGCGGCCGTCGCGAGCGCTCGCCGATGCACTTCAGCCAGGCATTGCCGGACAACGGTGATCAAGGCGCGATTTATCTGCGCTGGCAGATGGAAGCGGCAGCCACCGCTGGCCTGCAGGCGCA
The DNA here is from genome assembly GCF_017973755.1 of Pseudomonas sp. P42. Classification (NCBI taxonomy): domain Bacteria; kingdom Pseudomonadati; phylum Pseudomonadota; class Gammaproteobacteria; order Pseudomonadales; family Pseudomonadaceae; genus Pseudomonas; species Pseudomonas sp. P42. The sequence continues at coordinate 65,283 of NZ_JACOPU010000003.1, forward strand.
ACTGCAGGGCAGCCTGCGGGAAACTCAGGACGACGCCCGTCAGGCCGGGGTGGAGTTGTCATTCAGCACAACCGGCAATCAATGGCTGCTGAAACTGACCGGTCTGCAAGAACCAATGCCGATCGTCCTGGGGCATGCGCTGAAATGCCTGACGCAAGTGGACGCCAATTCCGCGCGAGGTGAGCCGGAAACGCCGTTGCTACCGATCCGCCAATTGCTCAAGGCATTGCCTGAACAATGTTCGGCCTCTGTAGAGACATCCGACAATGCTCGGCACCTGTGGACAACTTCTCGCTGGGATGGCCTGGCCTTGGGCCTCGGTGCGCAAACCCAATCAGCCATGGGCCTGGCCCTGAGCCGCATCCCCGGCACACCCGATAATCAAATACCGGCTCCGTCGGCGATCAATGGCCAACACCTGTGGCGCCACATCGACACCGCGTCCAGCGAACACGCGTTGTTGCTGTTCTGCCCAACGGCCAGTCGCGATGTCGCTGATGAAGCCGCTTGGCGCCTGCTCGCGCAGTTGTGCCAAACGCCGTTCTACCAACGCCTGCGGGTCGAGTTGCAGTTGGGTTACGCGGTGTTCAGTGCCGTGCGGCAGATGCACGGACAGACCGGGCTGCTGTTCGGCGTGCAATCGCCGACGTTCGCACCGGTGGAGTTGCTCCGCCATATTCAACAGTTTATTGAAGCGCTTCCTTCGCTCATCGATGCGACTGACCTCGTCCAGCAACGGCAGAACCTCGCCGATCAATTCAGCGACGAAAATCTATCGACCAAAGATGTCGCCGAACTGCTGTGGCAGTCCAGACTTGCCGGCCACTCGTCGGATTATCTGCCGCAACTGGTCAGCGCGATCGATTCCCTGGAACGCCCAGCATTGCTGGCCGCCGCGCAACGACTGAACCGCGCCGAGGGTGGCTGGCTGTGCCTCGCCAGCGATTCGCCGCTCGGCGCGCCGTGGCAAGCGACAAAGTGATCATTACCGAGGCTGCAACGAGCTTTATCGAATATTCACGGGCAATCACGTTGAAATTTTGAGTAACATAGCCGCCTAACTATTTGGAACATCCCTGCGCTGCCGTGGACTATACCTATGGACAGCGCTATCCCATCCACCACCTGAGGAGTAACCCTATGTCCTGGACAAAACCTGCTTACACCGACCTGCGTATCGGCTTCGAAGTCACCATGTACTTCGCCAGCCGCTGAGTTCTGCCTCGACAGAATTGCAGTGCAACGCCTCGGTTCGCCGGGGCGTTTTATTTTCAGCGTTGAAATGATGGAGCGTTCATGTTCGTCCAGATTCTGGGTTCGGCCGCCGGTGGCGGATTTCCGCAGTGGAATTGCAATTGCGTCAACTGCGCAGGTTTTCGCGACGGCAGCCTGAATGCCAAGGCCCGCACCCAATCGTCGATCGCGATTTCCGATGACGGCGTGAACTGGGTGCTGTGCAACGCCTCGCCGGACATCCGCGCGCAGTTGCAAAGCTTTGCCCCGATGCAACCGGGCCGCGCCCTGCGCGATACCGGCATCAGCGCCATCATCCTGATGGACAGCCAGATCGACCACACCACTGGCCTGCTCAGTCTGCGCGAAGGCTGCCCGCATCAGGTATGGTGCACCGACATGGTTCACGAAGACCTCAGCACAGGATTTCCGCTGTTCAAGATGCTCACCCACTGGAACGGTGGGTTGGACTGGAACCGCATTGAGCTCGACCAGAGCTTCACCGTTGCCGCGTGCCCGAACCTGCGCTTCACCCCGCTGCCATTGCGCAGCGCCGCGCCGCCCTATTCGCCGCACCGCTTCGATCCGCACCCAGGCGACAACATCGGCTTGATCGTCGAAGACCTGAATACCGGCGGCAAACTGTTTTACGCGCCGGGCTTAGGCAAGGTGGATGCGCCGCTGCTGGAAATCATGGCTGGCAGCGATTGCCTGCTGGTGGATGGCACGATGTGGGATGACGATGAAATGCAGCGCCGTGGCGTTGGCACCCGCACCGGGCGCGAGATGGGCCACTTGGCGCAGAACGGCCCCGGCGGCATGCTCGAAGTGCTGGAGCAATTGTCCGAACAGCGCAAAGTGCTTATCCACATCAACAACACCAACCCGATTCTCGATGAGGATTCGCCGGAGCGCGCAGAACTGGCGCGGCGTGATGTTGAAGTGGCTTTCGATGGCATGAGTATTGTGCTGTAGCTGATGGCCTCATCGCTGGCAAGCCAGCTCCCACAAGGTTCTGTGGCGTACGCAAAATCTATGGGAGCTGGCTTGCCAGCGATGAAGTCCAACCAGATACCCAGGATTCCAACGGTTGTTCCCCGGAGAACCGCAATGACCGACACCCCGCTGTCCCCCGCCGAATTCGAAGCGGCCCTGCGCGCCAAGGGCGCTTACTACCACATCTACCATCCGTACCATGTGGCGATGTACGAAGGCCGCGCCAACCGCGAGCAAATTCAGGGCTGGGTCGCCAACCGCTTCTACTATCAGGTGAACATCCCCCTGAAAGACGCCGCGATCCTCGCCAATTGCCCGGATCGTGAAATCCGCCGCGAGTGGATACAGCGCTTGCTCGACCATGACGGCGCTCCCGGTGAAGACGGCGGTATCGAAGCCTGGCTGCGGCTCGGCCAGGCTGTAGGCCTCGACCCGGATCAACTGCGTTCGCAGGAACTGGTGTTGCCTGGCGTACGTTTCGCCGTCGATGCCTACGTTAACTTCGCCCGCCGCGCCAGTTGGCAGGAAGCCGCCAGCAGCTCACTGACCGAACTGTTCGCGCCGCAGATCCATCAGTCGCGTCTGGACAGTTGGCCGCAGCATTACCCATGGATCGACCCGACCGGCTACGAGTACTTCCGCACCCGCCTCGGCCAGGCACGGCGCGATGTCGAGCACGGCTTGGCAATCACACTGGAACACTACAAGACGCGCGAAGGCCAGGAGCGCATGCTGGAAATTCTCCAGTTCAAACTGGACATTCTTTGGAGCATGCTCGATGCCATGAGCATGGCCTACGAACTGAACCGCCCGCCGTATCACAGCGTGACTGAGCAACGCGTCTGGCATAAAGGAATCACCTTATGAGTTTCGACCGCAGCAAGACCCCGACCTGGCGTCCCGGCTACCGTTTTCAGTACGAACCGGCGCAAAAAGGCCACGTGCTGCTGTACCCCGAAGGCATGATCAAACTCAACGAGACGGCCGCGCTGATCGGTGGTTTGATTGACGGTGAACGGGATGTCGCGGCGATCATCGCCAAGCTCGACGAGCAATTCCCCGGCGTACCCGAACTCGGTGACGACATCGAGCAATTCATGGAGGTTGCCCGTGCGCAACACTGGATCACCCTTGGTTGATCTGCCCGCAAAACCTGAAATCGGCCTGCCGCTGTGGCTGCTCGCCGAGCTGACATATCGCTGCCCGCTGCAATGCCCGTACTGCTCCAATCCACTGGATTTTGCCGAACAGGGAAAAGAGCTGAGTACCGAACAGTGGATCAAGGTGTTCCGCGAAGCACGGGAGATGGGCGCGGCTCAGTTGGGCTTTTCCGGCGGAGAGCCGCTGGTGCGCCAGGACCTCGCCGAGCTGATAGCTGAAGCGCGAAAATTGGGGTTTTACACCAACCTGATCACCTCCGGCATCGGCTTGACCGAGCAGAAAATCAGCGACTTCAAGAAGGCCGGTCTCGACCACATACAGATCAGTTTCCAGGCCAGCGACGAGCAAGTGAACAACCTGCTCGCCGGCTCGAAAAAAGCCTTTGCGCAAAAACTGGAGATGGCCCGTGCAGTGAAGGCCCACGGCTATCCGATGGTGCTGAACTTCGTCACTCATCGGCACAACATCGACAAGATCGACCGCATCATCGAGCTGTGCATTGCGCTGGAAGCCGACTTCGTCGAGCTCGCCACTTGCCAGTTCTACGGTTGGGCGCAGCTCAATCGTGTCGGTCTGTTGCCGACCAAAGAGCAACTGGTCCGTGCCGAACGCATCACCAACGAATACCGCGCCAAACTGGAAGCCGAAGGGCATCCGTGCAAGCTGATTTTCGTTACCCCGGACTACTATGAAGAACGCCCGAAAGCCTGCATGAACGGTTGGGGCAGTATTTTTCTGACAGTTACACCGGACGGCACCGCCCTGCCTTGTCATGGCGCCCGACAGATGCCGGTACAATTTCCCAATGTGCGCGACCACAGCATGCAGCACATCTGGTACGACTCGTTCGGCTTCAACCGCTTTCGCGGTTACGACTGGATGCCAGAGCCGTGCCGCTCCTGCGACGAAAAGGAAAAGGATTTCGGCGGCTGCCGCTGCCAGGCATTCATGCTGACCGGTGATGCAAGCAATGCAGACCCGGTGTGCAGCAAATCCGAACATCACGGTGTGATCCTTGCGGCCCGCGAAGAAGCCGAGCACGCCACCCAAACCATCGAACAACTGGCCTTTCGCAATGAACGAAACTCGCGCCTCATCGCTAAAGGCTGAGCCTTTCAGCGCCGCCCAAGCCGTCGCTGCCGGAATGGATTTTGCCGAACTGCAACTCGGTGCCAACGGTTTGTTCTGGAACGAATATCGCCCGGAAGATGCCGCGTGCCGAATCTGGCACTGGCTCGACGGCGTGGCGAAATGTCTGACACCCACGGGTTTCAGCGTGCGCAGTCGGGTGTACGAATATGGCGGTGGAGCGTTTTGTCTGACGCCTGACGGTGTGGTTTTCGTTAATGAGGCGGACCAGCAGCTTTACCGGCAAACGCTGGATGGCTCGCCAGAGGCGCTGACATCAGGCGAGTGCCGGTATGGCGATGTGAATTTCGCCGACGGGCAGATTTTGGCAGTCGAGGAAAATGGCGATCAGCACCGACTGGTCGCCATCGCTCTGGCCGATGGTACGCGCCGTCTGCTGGCCGAAGGCGCGGACTTTTATGCCGCACCGGTTATCAGCCCGGATGGCGCAAGGCTGGCGTGGATCGAGTGGAGCCGTCCGCATCAACCATGGACGTCAACCCGGTTGATGGTGGCCGAGCGTTCCGGGCAAAGCTTTTCAGCGCCCCGCTGCGTGGCGGGCGATGCCATTGAAGAGTCGATTCAACAGCCGCGTTTCGACGCGAAAGGACAGCTTTACTGTCTGACCGACCGCGCTGGCTTTTGGCAGCCTCATGTCGAATCAGTGGATGGATTCGAGCCATTGCCCAGCGTGCAAGCGGATCACGCGCCAGCGCCGTGGCAAATGGGCGGCTGCACCTGGCTCCCACTGGCTGACGGCTATCTGGCCAGTTGGAGTGAGAGCGGTTTCGGTCGCCTCGCAATGAATGGCGATGACCTTACCGGCGATTACAGCCGATTCCGGCATCTGGCACTGGATGAGCGATTCATCTATTGCATCGCAGCCTCGCCAATCAGCCCTTCGGCGGTGATCGCCATTGATCGCGCATCCCATAAAGTAACAGTGCTGGCCGGCGGCGTTGCGCCGCTGGCCGCCGAACGCATCAGCCGCCCGCAAACCCTGCGCTACCCAAGCGGTTCTGGCGAGGCTCACGGGTTCTTTTATCCGGCGATGAGCGGTGAAACGAAGCCGCCGCTGGTGGTGTTCATCCATGGTGGCCCGACCTCAGCGTGCTACCCGATGCTCGATCCGCGCATCCAGTACTGGACGCAACGCGGCTTCGCGGTCGCCGACCTCAACTATCGCGGCAGCAGCGGGTATGGCCGGGAATATCGGCAGGCGTTGCATCTGAGTTGGGGTGACGTCGATGTCGAGGACGCCTGCGCCGTGGTCGACTATCTCGCCAGACAAGGCCTGATCGACGGTGAACGCGCGTTCATTCGTGGCGGCAGCGCTGGCGGCTACACGACCCTGTGCGCCCTGGCCTTTCATCAAGTGTTCCGCGCCGGCGCCAGCCTCTACGGGGTCAGCGACCCGGTCGCCCTTGCCCGGGCGACGCATAAGTTCGAAGGCGATTATCTGGACTGGCTGATCGGCGATCCCGAACAGGACGCCGAACGCTACGCTGCCCGCACACCCTTGCTGCACGCGAGCAACATCCGCGTGCCGGTGATTTTCTTTCAGGGTGAACTGGACGCCGTCGTCGTCCCGCAGCAAACCCGCGACATGGTCACGGCGCTGGAGCAGAACGACATTCCGGTCGAGGCGCACTACTACGCCGACGAACGCCACGGCTTTCGTCGAGCGGTGAATCAGGCGCATGCGTTGGAGCGGGAGTGGGCGTTTTATCGGCGGGTGATGGGATTGGCGGACTGAAATTCACCTCCATCACTCGGATCCGTGTCGCCCCAATCGCTGGCAAGCCAGCTCCCACAGGTGTTCTGGTGTACACGCAAAGTGTGAACAACCAAGACTAATGTGGGAGCGGGCCGCTCGCGATAGCGATCTACCTGGCGCCGCAGAACTCAGCGCTTGGCGATGATGTAAACCGCGTGCACGATCCCCGGAATGTAACCGCACAACGTCAGCAGAATGTTCAACCAGAACGCCCCGCCAAATCCGACCTGCAGAAAAACACCCAGTGGCGGCAACAGAATGGCGATGATGATACGAATGAAATCCATGGGTCAGCTCCTGATTGGGGGTTGGCTCACGTGAGCCATACACGCTAATGACCCGTGCCGCTCGTCAGGGTTCAGTGCTTCCGCCATTTGTTCGCCACTATCGCACGCAAAAAAACGCCCCACACCAAAAGAATCAGGCGTGGGGCGTGCGTTATACCGCGAGACGGTTCTTGAATTCGGGTAGGAAGCTTCGGCTCAGACGGCAATCCCTTTGCGGCATTGCAGTTGTGCGGTGCGCACTCGGGAGAAGGCCCGGGCCAGGCGCAGGAGCATTTCGTCGATGTTGGCCTTGCTGACCGTGAGTGCCGGGGTGAAGCGCAAGCAATCGGCTTGCGGGGCGTTGAGTATCAGGCCTTCATGCAGCGCTGCTTTGACTACGGCATCTGCCGAATCATCCGACAGGGTCAAACCCCAGAACAGCCCCTGACCGCGCAGGTCGCCGTGATCATAACGATGCGTCAGCCGTGCGAGGCCTTCACGCAGATGCTGACCGTTGTCCCGGACCTGCTGAAGGAAGGCGCGATCCTGAACGCTGTCGAGCACCACCAGCCCTGCCGCGGTCATGAGTGCATTGCCATGGTGCGTGCCGCCCAGCTCGCCCGTGTCAAAACAGCACGCTTTGCCACGCGCCAGCAGCGCCGCCAATGGCACGCCACCGCCCAAGCCTTTGCCGAGCACGACAATGTCGGCGCGCACGCCGTAGGACTGTTCGGCAAGCAAGGTGCCGCAACGGCCGATGCCGGTTTGTACTTCGTCGAGGATCAGCAGAATCCCCAGTTCGCGGCACAGGCGTTCGACACCTTTGAGATAGCGATCGGCCGCAGGGACAACCCCGGCATCGCTCTGGATCGGCTCAAGCAGGATCGCTACGGTTTGCGCGTCGACGGCGTCGTGCAGCGCCGGAAGATCGTTGAAGGGCACCAGATCGAAACCCGGCAGCAGCGGTGCAAAGCGATTGTGCAGGTTGCAACTGTCTGACGCCGAGATCGTCGCCAGGCTACGGCCGTGACAGCCCTGCCTCGCCACGATGATTCGCGAGGCGCCGCCACGATGCAGTTGACCCCACTTGCGTGCCAGTTTGATCGCCGCCTCGCAGGCTTCGCTGCCGCTGTTGAGCAGGTACGCCTGATCGCTGGAGGTGCTGGCACACAGCCGTTCGGCGAGGCTGAGCATGCCGCGGTTGTGCAGATTGAACCCGGGGTTGATCAACGCTTGGGCCTGACCGGCGATGGCTTTGACTAACGCTGAAGGACTGTGGCCAAGGCTGTTGGCGCCGCCGGCTTGGGAGAAGTCGAGGTAGGCGCGATCGTTGCTGTCCCACAGCCACGACCCCTGCCCCCGAACGAAAACCTGCTGCGGCCGTTCAACGCTCGGCATCAGGCGATCGCTATTCAGGCTGTCATCCGCATCGGAATGCTCGGCATCGAAGACAAGGTCATCGAGGCTTGGCGCAGGGCGCCGCAGATTGAACAGATTCATTGGAAAAAACCTCGTCCGAGGTTTTTTGAACTGCCTATGCAAACACTGTCGCAGCAAAAGCTATTCATCGCGCGCTCTGGCCCTGTAAGCCTTGTGATTGCGGTTAGACTAGGCGCACTGACGGCCTCGGGCCATTTCGATTTATCAGCATTTTCGATAAGCATTACTTATGGATTTCAAACAACTGCGTTATTTCGTCGCGGTCTACGAGGAAGGTCATGTCGGACGGGCTGCCGAACGCCTGTCGATCTCCCAACCCGCGCTGTCACAGCAGATTCGCCAACTCGAGCAAAACCTCGACGTCACCCTGTTCGAACGCAGCAGTAAACGCCTGCTGCCGACGCTCGCCGCGCACACGCTGTACAACCACGCGCTGCCATTGCTCGACGGGCTGCAACGCGCACGCGAAGCGCTCGGCAACTTCAAGGGCCAGGCTTTGCGCACCTTGGCGATTGGCGTGCTGCAAACCGTTCATACCAGTCTGGTGCCGCAAATGCTTGAGCGAGTGCGCAAGGCGCAACCGCATCTGGTGGTGCAAATTTATGAATTGACCGGGCTGGAGATCGAACGGCGTTTGCTTAACGGCTCGCTGGACATCGGCATCAGCTATCTGCCGCCACGTCAGCCAGGGCTGCATGGCGTGATGCTGTACGAAGATGAACTGACGCTGGTCATCCCGGCGGACCATCCGTTGCGTGAATTCAAGAAGGTTTCGATTCGCCAGGCGGCCGAATTGCCAATGCTGTTACTGGGCGAAGAGTTCCAGATCCGCCAGATCTGGCAGGCGCAATTGACCAGCCTTGGCCGTCGCCCGCAAGTGCAGGCCGAGTTGAACAATATGCTGGGGATTCTCGACAGTCTGCCGCACACCAAACTGGCGACGGTGCTGCCAGGCCACTCGCAAAAAGAGTACGACGATGAAGATCTGCTGTGGAAACCGTTGAGCGAGCCACGGGTGCCGTTGAAAGTCGGGCTGGTGTGTCGCGACGTGCAACGTCAGCAGGCTTCGCTGGCACTGCTGAAGACATTGCTGGAAGAGGTCATGGGCCGCGATGAAAAAGCGCGCAAAAGCCCGCCACCACTGGATTCCCTGACCTGAAAACTTTTCTTCAGGCAAAAGAAAACCCCGCCGAAGCGGGGCTTTGCAGACTGTTTCCCTGACATCCATTTCACTCCGCCACCCTGGCAGAATCCTACGTGTCCGTGTTGTTGCTTTGCGCTTCCTGCGCGACGTCCATGAAATGTAGATTAGCCGTGGATCCAATCTACGCATATGGGAGAACAGCAGCACGTCATGTAAGCGATTGCTTACATGACGCTGTCGGGGTCAGAACTGCGCTGCATCCAGCAGGTAAAGCGACTCGCTACCGGCCTTGACCGACGCGCTCAACGAGTGAATGCGCGGTAGCAAACGGGCGAAGTAGAAGCGCGCGGTGCCGAGTTTGCTGGCATAGAAATCTTCCTGCGCTTCTTTGCCCAACGCGGCTTTGGCCATCAATGCCCACATGTAGGCGTAGGCCACGTAACCAAACGCCTGCAGATATTCGACCGACGCCGCGCCGATTTCGTGCGGATTGCTTTTCGCCCGATCCAGCACCCACGAAGTCAGCTCGTCGAGCGTTGTGACGGCGTCGTTCAGCGGCTTGGTGAATTCGCCGAGATCTGCACTGGCAGTCGCGGTGAAGTGGCGGATTTCGTCAGCGAACAGTTGATAGAACGCGCCGCCACTGCCGACGATTTTGCGACCCACCAGGTCCAGCGCCTGAATGCCGTTGGTGCCTTCGTAGATCTGGGTGATGCGCACGTCACGAACCAGTTGCTCCTGGCCCCACTCGCGGATGTAACCGTGGCCGCCGAAAATCTGCTGGCCGTGCACGGTGGTTTCCAGACCCAGATCGGTGAGGAACGCCTTGGCAACCGGCGTCAACAACGCCACCAGGTCTTCCGCACGCTTGCGCGTCGTCGCGTCTTCGCTGAATTTGGCGGTGTCGAGTTGCATCGCCACGTAAGTGGAGAATGCGCGGCCACCTTCGTTCGACGCTTTCATGGTCAGCAGCATGCGACGCACGTCCGGGTGGACGATGATCGGGTCAGCGACCTTGTCTTTGTTTTGCGCGCCCGTCGGCGAGCGGCTTTGCAGGCGGTCGCGAGCGTATTCGACGGCGTTCTGGTAGGAGCGCTCGCCAGTGGCAAGACCCTGGATACCGACGCCCAGACGCTCGTAGTTCATCATGGTGAACATCGCCGCCAGGCCTTTGTTCGGCTCGCCGACCAGATAACCCACCGCTTCGTCGAAGTTCATCACGCACGTCGCGGACGCCTGGATGCCCATCTTGTGTTCGATCGAACCACAGTTGGCCGGGTTGCGCGCGCCCAGGCTGCCATCGGCGTTGACCATGAACTTCGGCACGAGGAACAGCGAGATGCCTTTGGGGCCCGCTGGTGCGTCCGGCAGTTTGGCCAGCACCAGGTGAATGATGTTTTCGGTGAGATCGTGTTCACCACCGGTGATGAAGATCTTGGTGCCGCTGACCTTGTAGGAACCGTCGGCCTGAGGTTCGGCTTTGGTGCGGATGATGCCCAGGTCGGTGCCGGCATGCGGCTCGGTCAGGCACATCGAACCGGCCCAGACGCCGGCGTACATGTTCGGCAGGTAGGTGGCTTTCAGCTCTTCGCTGGCGTGGGCGTTGATCGACAGGCACGCGCCGGCAGTCAGCATCGGGTACAGACCGAAGGACAGGCTCGCGGAGTTGACCATTTCTTCGACCTGCGCCGACACGGCTTTGGGCATGCCCATGCCGCCGTATTGCGGATCGCCACCAACGCCAACCCAACCGCCCTCGGCGTAAGTCTGATAAGCCTGTGGGAAACCGGCCGGCGTCGTGACGGCACCGTCCGCCCAGTGACAACCTTCTTCATCAGCGGCACGGCTCAGCGGCGCGATGCTTTTGCTGGTGACCTTGCCGGCCTCTTCGAGAATCGCTTCAACAGTCTCGGCGTCGACGGTCTCGGCCAGCGCCGGCAGTTGCGCCCAGAGTTTGGCGACCTCGAACACTTCATTGAGGACGAAGCGCATATCGCGCAGCGGCGCTTTGTAGTCAGCCATGGCAAACCTCGCAAGATCTAAACAGGTGATTCGTGGGAATGTATTCTCGTTGAGCCGGAGTGTACATCAACAACTTTTGCGACACATAGGGTCAACCGGTGACTGATTTGTTATTTTTAGTCACCAGAAAAATATCGCGGCCTTCGGCAGCTCCCACAGATAAAAAGCGATCTCGTGGAGCTGCCGAAGGCTGCGATCTTTTGATCTACCTTAAAGCGCAAACATTTCGGCCGGCAGCTTCATCAAACAATCACTCCCCGCCTCAATCGCCGCACGATGCGCCGCCGTGCGTGGCAGCAACCGTTTAAAGTAAAACTCGCAAGTGGCCAATTTACCCCGAAGATAATCCGCCTCCCCCTCGCCCGCATCCAGTTGCGCTTGCGCCACCAGCGCCATGCGCAGCCACAGATAGCCGAGGATGATGTAACCGCTGTACATCAGATAGTCCACCGACGCAGCGCCGACCTCGTCCGGGTTCTTCATGGCCGCCATTGCGACCTTCATGGTCAGATCGCCCCACTGCTGGTTGAGCTCATTGAGCTGCGTGACAAAGCTCCCCAGTTGCGGATGCCCCTCGTTCGCCGCGCAGAATTTGTGGACGATTTTGGTAAAGCCGCGCAGCAGCTTGCCCTGACTGCCGAGCACCTTGCGCCCAAGCAGATCGAGCGCCTGAATGCCGTTGGTGCCTTCGTAGATTGGCGCAATGCGGCAATCGCGCACCAACTGCTCCATGCCCCACTCGCGAATGAAACCGTGACCACCAAAAATCTGCATGCCGAGATTGGTCACTTCCAGCCCGGAGTCGGTCATGAACGCTTTGCAGATCGGCGTGAGGAACGCCAGCAGGTCTTCGGCTTCCTGACGCGCCTCGGCATCGCTGCCTAGATGGGCGACATCGAGCAGTTGCGCGGTGAAGTAAGTCAGCGCGCGGTTGCCTTCGTTGAAGGCTTTCATGGTCAGCAGCATGCGTCGCACGTCCGGGTGGACGATGATTGGATCGGCCGGTTTGTCCGGGGCTTTGGCGCCGGTCAGCGAACGCATCTGCAGGCGGTCGTTGGCGTATTTGATGGCGCCCTGGAAACTCGCTTCGCCCAGACACAAGCCCTGCATTCCAGTGCCGAGCCGCGCGTGGTTCATCATGGTGAACATGCAGTTCAGACCCTTGTTCGGTTCGCCGATCAAGAAGCCTTTGGCGCTATCGAAGTTCAGCACGCAAGTGGCCGAGGCCTTGATGCCCATCTTGTGTTCGATCGAGCCGCAGGAAACGCCATTGCGCTCACCCGCCTCGCCCGACGCATCCGGGAGGAATTTTGGCACGATGAACAACGAGATGCCCTTTGTTCCCGCCGGCGCATCCGGCAGCTTGGCCAACACCAGATGGATGATGTTTTCGCTCATGTCGTGCTCACCGGCAGAGATGAAAATCTTGCTGCCCGTGACCATGTAACTGCCGTCAGTCTGAGGCACGGCGCGGGTTTTGATGATGCCCAGATCGGTGCCGCAGTGGGCTTCGGTCAGGCACATTGTGCCGGTCCACTGGCCAGCGGTGAGTTTACTCAGGTAAGTGTCTTTCTGATCGGTGGTGCCGTGGGCATGGATTGCCGACATCGCGCCGTGAGTCAGGCCCGGATACACGCCCCAGGACGTGTTGCTGGAGCCGACCATTTCGCTGATCACTAGCCCCAGGGAGCTGGGTAGGCCTTGACCGCCATAAACCGGATCTGCCGCCAGACCATGCCAGCCGCCCTCGACATATTGTGCGAAGGCTTGCTTGAAGCCTGTAGGCGTTGTCACCACCCCGTTGTCGAAATGGCAGCCCTCTTCGTCACCGCTGCGATTGAGCGGTGCCAGAACGTTCTCACAGAACTTCGCGCCTTCTTCGAGGATCGCGCTGATCATGTCCGGGCTGGCGTCGTGGGCGCCGAGGGCGGCGTAGTTGGTGTGGAAGTCGAAGACGTGGTCGATCAGAAAACGCATGTCGCGCAGCGGGGCTTTGTACTCGGGCATGATGGCTTCTCCGTCAGCAGGTTTCCTTGAAACTACTGCCGGCCAACACGCGCCACAATCACTGTCCAGACGCTGAATGCGCCGTCATCACTCAACCCGCAGCAGTGTCCATGCGCACCGCGCCACGGCGGTTCTGGCCGAACGCGACCACGCAGTTGCGCCCCGCACCCTTGGCACTGTAAAGCGCCTCGTCCGCGGATTTGAGAACTTGCTCCGGGTTGCGCTGCTCCACCCGCTCAGCGACGCCGATACTCACCGTCACCGACACGCTGGAAGCACCGGAACCGGCGCGACGCTGGCGACCTTGCTGATCGTCGTTCGGCCGGTTTTCCTGATTGCGCAACTGGATGCTGTAGGACGCAATCGACTCGCGAATGACTTCAAGGTGCGGCATGCACTCCTCAAGGGTTTTGCCTGCGAACACCAAGGCAAATTCCTCACCGCCATAGCGATATGCCCTACCGCCTCCGCTGATTTTGGACAGCTTGCTGGCGACCAGTCGCAGCACCTGATCACCGACATCGTGTCCGTGGGTGTCGTTGAATTTCTTGAAGTGGTCAACGTCGCTCATTGCCAGCACATAGTTGCGCCCCAAGCGCTGCATGCGTTCATTGAGCGCACGGCGACCCGGCAAACCGGTGAGTTCGTCGCGAAAGGCCATTTGATAAGCCTCGTGCGCCACGGCGGCAGCAATCATCAACATCACCTGGCTGCACATGATGTTCAGGGTAAACGGCAGGATGAAGGTTTTCGGCAGCATCCAGAACACCCCGAGCAAACCGACCAGTTGCGCCGCATGCAGTGGACGCGGATTGCGCCAGTATTGCCAGGCCAGCAGCAGGAATGCCGAAATGAACACCGGATACGACAACTGGATGAGGCTCATCCACGCGCCGTGCAGCGCCGGCCAGCGAATTTCCGAAAGCCACATCAGCAACGCCTGTGGGTAACTTTGCTCAAGCCCCAGCGCCACGCTGCCGAAGGCGAGCAACACGGCGAACCGCGCGACCATGTCCTGAAACAAGTGTGTGCGCTCCTGCCACGCAGCAAACAGACCGAACAACAAGGGCAGCAACAGGCAGACGAGATGGAAGACCACGGCGGCGTCTTCGCGCACTTTGCCATTGTCGCGGTAAAAGTCGGTCTGGGTGTCGAGCAAAAAGTAGGCGATGTACACCGTGAGCATCAGAAACAGTTCGCGCTGGCGTCGGTAAACCGCGCAGTAAGCGCCACCCAGCAGCAGGACCAGAGTCGGCAACACGTTGAACAGGGAAGTGAAGAACACGCTGAGGTCTTTGACATACGCAGCCGCCAACCCCGCAAGCAACAACAGCAGAGAAGGCAGGAAATGGCTGAAACGTACAGCGGAAGAACGTGGCAAGGGTAAAGCTCCGACCCGTCATGGCAAAGAGATGGCATTGTGCCTGCAATGTGGCCAGTTAAGCACACAGATTGTGATCCAGATCACATGCAGTCTCTTTAACGGCCGCAAATACTGATTTCTGAGCCGTCGACCAAGGTTTTTTGCCCCTTGGAGATGAAATCTCCTTCATGGCCATCATGCTTGATGGCAACGTCGGGAATTTCTTTCAAAAATACCCGCGGCCGGAGGAAATTCGCGCATAAAAAAACCGCTGCCCCCGAGGGAGCAGCGGTTTTTCAACAGACCGCGTTAAGGCTTAGTAGCCCAGTGCGAAGTCTTCTTCTTTCATATCCATCAGGTTGTTGGCGCCCGACAGCATAGTGGCCACGTGGGTACGGGTACGCGGCAGGATGCGCTGGAAGTAGAAGCGCGCAGTTTGCAGCTTGGCGGTGTAGAACGCTGCGTCGCCCGTGCCTTCTGCCAGTTTCTCGGCAGCCAGACGCGCCATGTCGGCCCAGAAGTAGGCCAGGCAGGCATAACCGGAGTACATGAGGTAATCCACGGAGGCCGCGCCGACCTCTTCGCGATCTTTCATGGCGGCCATACCGACCTTCATGGTCAGCTCGCCCCATTCCTTGTTCAGTGCAGCCAGCGGCGTGACGAACTCTTGAACCGCTTCGTTGCCTTCGTTGGTCTGGCAGAACTTGTGGACGATCTTGGTGAAGCTTTTCAGAGCCTCGCCTTGCGTCATCAGCACTTTGCGGCCCAGCAGGTCGAGTGCCTGGATACCGGTGGTGCCTTCGTACAGCATCGAAATGCGGCTGTCGCGAACGTTCTGCTCCATGCCCCACTCGGCGATGAAGCCGTGGCCGCCGTAGATCTGCACGCCGTGGTTGGCGGATTCGAAACCGACTTCGGTCATGAACGCTTTGGCGATTGGCGTCATGAAGGCCAGCAGTGCGTCGGCCTTCTTCTTCTCTTCTTCGTCTACACCGTATTTGACGATGTCGACCTGTTTGGCAGTGAAGTACACCATCGCGCGGTTGCCTTCGGCGAATGCCTTCATGGTCAACAGCATGCGGCGTACGTCAGGGTGCACGATGATCGGGTCAGCGGCTTTTTCCGGCGCTTTCGGGCCAGTCAGGGAGCGCATTTGCAGGCGATCGCGAGCGTATTTCAGGCCGCCCTGGAAACCGATTTCGGCGTGGGCCAGACCTTGCAGCGCGGTCCCCAGACGAGCGGTGTTCATAAAGGTGAACATGCAGTTCAGGCCTTTGTTCGCCGGGCCGATCAGGAAACCGGTTGCGCCGTCGAAGTTCATCACGCAGGTCGCGTTGCCGTGGATGCCCATCTTGTGTTCAAGCGAACCGCAAGTCACAGCGTTGCGTGCACCGACGGTGCCATCAGCATTGGGCATGAACTTCGGAACGATGAACAGGGAAATGCCTTTGGTGCCAGCAGGTGCATCCGGCAGGCGGGCCAGTACGATGTGGACAATGTTGTCGGCCATGTCGTGTTCACCGGCCGAGATGAAGATCTTGGTGCCGGAAACTTTGTACGAACCGTCAGCCTGAGGTTCGGCCTTGGTACGCAGCATGCCCAGGTCGGTGCCGCAGTGCGGCTCGGTCAGGCACATGGTGCCGGTCCATTCACCCGAAACCAGTTTGGTCAGGTAAGCACTTTGCTGCTCAGGGGTGCCGTGCTCGGAGATGGTGTTCATCGCGCCGTGCGACAGGCCTGGGTACATACCCCACGACCAGTTGGCTTCGCCAACCATTTCGCTGACGGCCAGACCCAGCGACTCAGGCAGACCCTGACCACCGTGCTCGACGTCGTGCGCCAGGCTTGGCCAGCCGCCTTCGACGAATTGCTTGTAAGCCTCTTTGAAGCCAGTCGGGGTTTTAACGCCGGACTCGCTCCAGGTGCAACCTTCGGTGTCGCCCACGCGGTTCAGCGGCGCCAGTACCTGCTCACAAAACTTGGCGCCTTCTTCGAGAATGGCATCAACCATGTCCGGAGTTGCATCTGCGCAAGCCGGAAGGCTCTGATAGTGCGCTTCGTAGCCGAGCAGTTCGTCACGAACGAAGCGAATATCACGCAAGGGGGCCTTGTAGTCAGGCATAGCGATAAACCTCTGCTGATGTAACCGGGAATGAACGACCGTGTTGATTTGTTGTGACGGTCAAACAGTTGTTTGAAACATACGTTTACGCCGAAATCTTGTCAAGCATCGATCATTTGCCGTTCGTCTTCATATCTTCCAAACGCCGGACACAGCAAACCACCATCGACTCGATCGAGTCATGGACGATAAAAAGAAGATTAGTTGAGCGAGAAGGACTTACAACGAAAAACGCCGCGACAATGCGCGGCGTTCAGCGTGCTGGAAGCTTTGAAAATCAGGCGAATGTATCAATGATCGTGCCGAGCACTTCGTCGGATGCCTTGACGACTTTCACGCCCAGCTCAGCTTGGTATTTGCCCTGAGACATCTCGACGATGTTGCTTGCCAGATCAGACTGCTGCGCACGATCCAGGCCACGCAGGCGATCGACCTGTACTTCGGAAGACTGGCTGGTGACCGAACGCTCAATGGTGTTGTTGGCGATCTGGCTGGCCGCCTGATCGACGCGATTCTGCCCGGTCTGAATCGAGCTCAAACCCGCATAAAAAGCTGTGTTACCGGAGATTTCCATAACTGGTCTCATCCTTGGGAAGGATCAATAGTCGCCATTGAACCAGAGGCGCCAGAAAAACACCCGTCAAAAACACTAATGGCACAGTGCCTGCCCATAGGCAAAACCTTAGTCGAGCAAGTCCAACTGCAAATGCTCAGCCACCGCTTCAGCGCTCAAAGCCTTGAGCTTGGGCACTCGCCCAAGACACGGTGCGGGAATCCGCTCCGCGAGTGTCGCCAGATTCTCCTCCAGCCGCGAAGTCTTCGGATCGATGATATTCGCCACCCACCCCGCCAGTTGCAGACCATCTCGGGCAATCGCCTCGGCTGTCAGCAACGCATGGCTGATGCAACCCAGCCGCACACCCACCACCAGAATCACCGGCAGCTTCAACGCCATCGCCAAATCCGAGAGATTGTCCTGATCCGCCAACGGCACCCGCCAGCCACCCGCGCCCTCTATCAGGGTGAAATCGGCATTCATCGCCAGAATCTCGCGCATCGGCGTCAGCAGCGATTGCACCGTCAGCGCGAAACCGGCCTCGCGAGCCGCCAGATGCGGAGCAATAGCCGGTTCGAACGCTATCGGATTGACCTGTTGATAACTCAGCGGCAATGAACATTCGGCCAGTAAGGCCAAGGCATCCGAGTTGCGCAAACCCTTGGGCGTGACTTCGCACCCGGAGGCAACCGGCTTACCCGCGGCGGTGCTCAACCCTGCCGAACGCGCCGCATGCAGCAAGCCGGCGGCGACCGTTGTCTTGCCAACGTCGGTGTCAGTTCCGGTGATGAAATAGGCTGCGCTCATACGGGTTTCTCCAACACGGCGTAGACCACCTGATAAGTCGCCGGCAACCCCGACGCCTGACGGAACTGCTCGTAAGCCTCGACCAGACCAAGAATCCGCGCCCGCCCGGTCAATCCACCCGGGCGACCAGGATTCAGATTGTGCGCCCCCAGAGCCTTCAGCTCATGGGTCAAACTGCGCACATCCGGGTAATGCAGCACATGCGCCTGATTCTCCAGACTCACCGTGCGCAGGCCACTGGCCGCACACAACTGTTCATATCGCGCGAACTCGCGGAAGCGATTCACATGCACCAGACCATCGACCTGACGCCAGCTATCGCGCAACTCAAACAGTGTCCCGACACAAAGACTAGCAAACGCGAAAATTCCGCCGGGTTTCAGCACACGGAAAGCTTCACTGAGCACCGCATCAAAATCCCCACACCACTGCACCGCAAGGCTGGAGAAGATCAGATCGCAGGTTGAATCGCGTAACGGCAGACGTTCCGCATCACCGGCGATGAAATGCTCGGCACCACCCAACGGTCGTGCGTGATCAAGCATGCCCTCGGCAATGTCCAGCGCCAGCCCCTGGCCATGGGCAAAACGCCCGGCCAATGCACGACTGAAATACCCGGTGCCGCAGCCCAGATCCAGCCAGCGCGACGGCACGAAATCCGCAGGCAAGCGCTGCAGCAACTGTGTACCGACATCACGTTGCAACTCGGCGACACTGTCGTAGCTGGCCGCCGCGCGGGAGAAAGAGGCCGCGACCTGACGCTTGTCAGGCAAGCCGCCGGGCAGCGCCACATGGGACAAATCAGTCATCACCGCACTCATGTAAAAAAGCCTGGATCGCACCCGCCACTCCATGGGGGTCTTCCAGAAGAAACGCATGACTGGCCTGTTCGATCAGACCAATTTCAATATCCGGCAACAGGGCGAACAATTCGCCCGCCGCCTCTGCCGGCACCAATCCGTCCTGCCCGGCGAACAGATGCAACTGCGGGCCACGAAACGCCTGCAACGCTTCGCGCGTATCCAGTTGCGCGAGCAATTCCAGCCCGGCCATCAGTGCCGCCGGCGAAGTGTTCGGTGCGCCGCCGAGCATCAGCCGCGACAAGCCTCGCGGGTCTTGCGCGCCTTGAGCACACAGCAGCGAGAAACGTTTGAGGGTCAAACGTGGGTCAGCAGCGCAACCGGCAAGAAACGCATCGAAGGTCTCGGCGGGCATCGCACTCGGCCATTGTTCATGAGCAACAAAGGAAGGATTGCTCGCCAGTGTCAGCAAGCCGCAACACCTGTCGCCCCGGCGCGCTGCCAGTTCGGACGCGAGCATCCCGCCGAGCGACCAGCCTCCAAGCCACACGTCTTGAGGAATGCGCTCATCGAGGTCATCGAGCCAGTCTTGCAGGTCACAGGAGTCGAGTTCCGGCAACGGCTCGACCTCGACATGCAGATGTTCGTCGAGTCCTTGGAGCGCAGCGGCCAAAGGCTCCATCGGCGAAACACCGAGTCCCCAGCCGGGCAGCAGAATCAGGCGATCACGCATGGCTTGGCTCCGTCGACAGTTGGGCAAAGCAATCAGCCAGTCCTTCTAACAATAGCTGCACCTGCGCCTCGCTGTGGGCGGCGGTCAGGGTTACGCGCAGTCTTGCGCTGCCAGCGGGCACGGTCGGCGGACGGATCGCGGTGACCATCAAGCCGCGTTCGCGCAACATCTGCGACAGGCGCACCGCGCGGCCGGCATCGCCGATCATGATTGGCTGGATCGGGGTAAAGCTGTCCATCAACTCCAGGCCGATCTGTTCGGCACCGCGACGGAACTGGCGGATCAGCGTCTGCAAATGCTCTCGACGCCAGTGTTCACTGCGCAGCAGCTCGAGACTTTTCAACGTCGCACAGGCCAGCGCCGGTGGTTGGCTGGTGGTGTAGATGTACGGACGCGCGAACTGGATCAGGCTTTCGATCAACTCTTCGCTGCCAGCGACGAACGCGCCCGCCGTGCCGAAGGCTTTGCCGAGCGTGCCGACCAGCACGGGGACGTCGTCCTGACTCAAGCCGAAATGCTCGACGATACCGCCGCCATTAGCACCCAACGGGCCGAAACCATGGGCATCGTCGACCATCAGCCACGCGCCTTTGGCCCTGGCCTCACGGGCCAGCGCCGGCAGATCGGCAAGGTCGCCGTCCATGCTGAACACGCCATCGGTAACCACCAACGTATTGCCGGTGGCTTTCTCCAGTCGCTTGGCCAGACTGACCGCGTCGTTATGCAGATAACGATTGAAGCGCGCGCCGGACAACAGCCCCGCATCCAGCAACGAGGCGTGATTGAGCCGGTCTTCCAGCACCGTATCGCCCTGCCCGACCAACGCTGTGACCGCACCGAGATTAGCCATGTAGCCGGTGGTAAACAGCAGCGCACGCGGCCGACCGGTGAGATCAGCCAGTGCTTCTTCGAGTGCGTGATGCGGGCCGCTGTGGCCGATCACCAGATGCGACGCCCCGCCGCCCACGCCCCAACGCTTGGCACCGGCACGCCAGGCTTCGATCACCTGCGGGTGATTGGCCAGGCCCAGATAGTCGTTGTTACAGAACGCCAGCAATGGCTGGCCGTCGACCACCACCTCGGGCCCCTGAGGGCTTTGCAGCAGCGGTCGCTGGCGGTAGAGATTTTCGGCACGTCGGGCAGCAAGGCGTGCGGCGAGATCGAAAGACATGCAGGCCTCGATTTTCAAATAGACAGATCCCCTGTGGGAGCGAGCCTGCTCGCGAAAGCGTCAGTCCAGTCGACATCACTGTTGAATATTCGACCGCATTCGCGAGCAGGCTCGCTCCCACAGGGGTTTGCATTCCTTCAGAGGAGTTTGCGCAAGTCTTTACACCGCGGCGTTGTAGAACTGCTCGCTACTCTTCTGCTCCACCAACGCCTGTTCGATCGCGGCCTGATGCACTTCGTCGGAGTGCTCTTCGCGGGCTTCCGGCGCAATGCCCAGACGCGCAAACAGCTGCATGTCCTTGTCCGCTTGCGGGTTGGCAGTGGTCAGCAACTTGTCGCCGTAGAAAATCGAGTTGGCGCCCGCGAAGAACGCCAGGGCCTGCATCTGCTCGTTCATCGCTTCACGCCCGGCCGACAGCCGCACGTGGGATTGCGGCATCAGGATGCGCGCCACGGCGAGCATGCGGATGAAGTCGAACGGATCGATGTCCTCGGCGTTTTCCAGTGGCGTGCCGGCGACTTTCACCAACATGTTGATCGGTACCGACTCCGGATGCTCCGGCAGGTTGGCCAACTGGATCAGCAGATTGGCGCGGTCATCCAGCGACTCGCCCATGCCCAGAATGCCGCCGGAACAGATCTTCATCCCCGACTCACGCACGTAGGCCAGCGTTTGCAGGCGCTCGCTGTACGTGCGGGTGGTGATGATGCTGCCGTAAAACTCAGGCGAGGTGTCGAGGTTGTGGTTGTAGTAATCGAGCCCGGCCTTGGCCAGCGCTTCGGTCTGATCCTGATCGAGACGACCGAGGGTCATGCAGGTTTCCAGGCCCATGGCTTTGACGCCTTCGACCATTTTCAACACGTAGGGCATGTCCTTGGCCGACGGATGCTTCCACGCCGCACCCATGCAGAAACGCGTCGAGCCGATGGCTTTGGCGCGGGCAGCCTCTTCGAGGACTTTCTGCACTTCCATCAGCTTTTCTTTTTCCAGGCCGGTGTTGTAGTGACCGGACTGCGGACAATATTTGCAATCTTCCGGGCAGGCGCCGGTCTTGATCGACAGCAGCGTGGAGACTTGAACGCGGTTGGCGTTGAAATGCGCGCGGTGCACCGTCTGCGCCTGGAACAGCAAGTCGTTGAATGGCTGTACGAAGAGGGCTCTGACTTCGGCCAATGACCAGTCGTGACGCAGGGTGGCAGTGGTGCTCGCGCTCATGGGTATTTCCTTGGTTATGCTTGGCTGGCGGCTGCGGGAACGGAATACCCACAGGCGCTACACGGATGTTCGGCATATTTAAGGAAGTGTCATGCGCTGTCAACCACGAGACAAAGATCAGGTTTACATCTGTTTAAAAAACGTACAGAGCTGCATATTGTGCGATGAGCCAGCAGAAGCAGAAATGCCAATCTGCGTCGCCTGCGAAGCCGAGATGCCATGGCTGGGCGAGCACTGCCAGACCTGCGCATTGCCGCTGCCCAAGGCCGGCCTGACCTGCGACGGGTGCCTGCTAGAGCCTCCGGCGTACGAACAGGTCGCCGTGCCATGGCGCTACGACTTCCCGGTGGACAGTTTGATTACCCGCTTTAAACACAACGCGAAATGGCCGTTTGGTCATCTGCTCGCCGACGTTCTCAGCCAATACCTGCAACATCGCTTCGATGAAGACTTGCCGCGCCCCGATGCGTTGTTGCCGGTGCCATTGGCCGCTAAACGTCTGCGTCAACGCGGATTCAACCAGGCAGCGATGTTGGCGCGCTGGTTGAGTAAGCAACTGGATTTGCCCTGCGAGGAGAATGCTGTGCACAGGATTCAGGACACCAGCGCGCAGCAGGATCTTGATGCCAAGGCGCGCAAGCGCAACCTGCGAAATGCCTTTGCCCTGACGTCAGATGCGAACGTAAAAGGTCGGCATCTGGCGTTGGTTGATGATGTTTTGACCACAGGCGCAACGGCCCAGGCCCTTGCACGATTGTTAATGAATGCGGGAGCGGCAAGGGTCGACGTGTATTGCCTGGCGCGCACGCCAAAACCCGGCTCCTGAGGTCAGCGCAATCCCCTGTAGGAGCTGCGGTACGCTGCGATCTTTTGATCCTGATCTTTAAAATCAAAAGATCGCAGCGTGCCGCAGCTCCTGCATCGATATTGCGCAGTGACGAATAGCTGGGCGCCCCCCACGGACAGGTTCTGCACACGGCTTGACTCGCGCGCCACAAGCCGCCAACTTCACCTTCCACCGCCACAGCAAAAAAGCACCCATTCATGTCCATGCCGTCCCTGCTCTCCCAGCACATTGTCCGTCGTCCGCAGCGCATTGCCCTGCTGCAACATATCGCCGAACAGGGCTCGATCACCCGTGCAGCGAAAAGCGCAGGGCTGAGCTACAAAGCGGCGTGGGACGCCATCGATGAGCTGAACAACCTGTCGCAAAAGCCGCTGGTCGAGCGGGCCGTCGGCGGCAAGGGCGGCGGCGGTGCCAAACTGTCCAGCGAAGGTCAACGGGTGCTGCGCCTCTATCAAAAGCTGCAAGCCTTGCAAGCGCAGGTGCTGGAAGCCGCCGAAGACGCCAGCGACCTCGACCTGCTCGGTCGCTTGATGCTACGCACCAGCGCTCGCAACCAGTTGCACGGCAAAGTCGTGGCGATCAACGCGCAGGGGCGCAATGACCTGATTCGTCTGGAGCTGGCCGAAGGCTTGTGCCTCGAGGCGCAAATTACCCACGACAGCACTGTGCATCTGGAGCTGCAAACCGGTTCGCAAGTGGTGGCCCTGATCAAGGCCGGCTGGCTCGAATTGCTGGCCGACGATCAACCGGCAACGCCTGGGCACAATCATCTGGAGGGCACCATCGAAGCGATTCTCGACGCCGACGACGGCCCCAGCGAAGTGCGGATTTCCCTGCCCAACGGCCACACCCTTTGCGCGCTGGCCGAACCGCAGGACTTGCGCAGCCGTGGGCTGGCAATGGGGCAACCCGTGCAAGCGCAGTTTTCGCCGTCCAATGTGCTGATCGGCACGTCACTTTAATCGCGGCCTGCAACGAAAGCGTCATCGACGCTCATTAAGGTGACTGCCAAAACCAAGCAGGAAGCCTGATGTGAGCCTATTAGAAGAAAACCAATCGACTGATCTGGAAAAAATGGTCGGCCTCAGCCGTCGCGGTTTCATCGGCGCCGGTGCTCTGTGTGGCGCAGCGATGTTCCTGGGCGGTAGCCTCCTGAGCCGCAGCGCATTGGCCACTGGCGTCAGTGCTGGCAACAGCGGTCTGCTCGGCTTCGAAAGCATTCCGGCCGCGACCACTGATGTCATCAGCCTGCCCAAAGGCTACAAATCTTCAGTACTGATCAGTTGGGGCCAGCCCCTGCAAAAGAATGGCCCGGCGTTCGACCCGAGTGGCAATGGCACTGCGGCCGCACAGGAAGTGCAGTTCGGTGACAACAACGACGGCATGAGTCTGTTCGCCTTCCCGGACGACAGAAACCGCGCGTTGATGGCGATCAACAACGAATACACCAACTACCGTTACCTCTACCCGCACGGCGGCATGCCGCAATCGGCCGAAGACGTGCGCAAGGCCTTGGCCTGCGAAGGTGTCTCGGTGATCGAAGTGCAGCGCAAGAACGGCCAGTGGCAATTCGTTCAGGGCTCGCGTTACAACCGACGCATCCATGGCAACACGCCGCTGCGCATCGCCGGCCCGGCGGCCGGTCACGACCTGATGAAAACCGCCGCCGACAAACACGGCAAAAAGGTCCTCGGTACCTTCCAGAACTGCGCCAACGGGAAAACGCCGTGGGGCACTTACCTGACCTGCGAAGAGAACTTCACCGACGTCTTCGGCAGCAGCAACGCCCAGCAGCAGTTCGACGCGGCGCAAAAGCGCTACGGCGTCTCGGCCGCCAGCCGCGAAATCAACTGGCACCCGCACGACCCGCGCTTCGACATGGCGAAGAACCCCAACGAACTCAACCGTCACGGCTGGGTGGTCGAGATCGACCCGTTCGATCCGCAATCGACCCCGGTCAAACGCACGGCGCTGGGCCGCTTCAAACATGAAAACGCTGCACTGGCCGAGACCAACGACGGTCGCGCCGTGGTGTACATGGGCGACGACGAGCGTGGCGAGTTCATCTACAAATTCGTCAGCCGCGACCGCATCAACCACCGCAACGCCAAAGCCAACCGCGACATCCTCGATCACGGCACCCTGTACGTCGCCAAATTCGATAACGGCGACAGCAACCCGGATCACCCGAAAGGCCAGGGCCAATGGATCGAACTGACCCACGGCAAAAACGGCATTGATGCCAGCAGCGGCTTTGCCGATCAGGCTGAAGTGCTGATCCACGCCCGCCTCGCCGCCAGTGTGGTCGGCGCGACGCGCATGGACCGCCCTGAATGGATCGTGGTCAGCCCGAAGGACGGCCAGGTTTATTGCACCCTGACCAACAACGCCAAGCGCGGCGAAGACGGGCAACCGGTGGGCGGGCCGAACCCGCGCGAGAAGAACGTCTACGGGCAGATTCTGCGCTGGCGCACCGATCGCGACGATCATGCATCGAAGACCTTCGCTTGGGATCTGTTCGTGGTCGCCGGCAACCCGGGCGTGCACGCCGGCACGCCGAAGGCCGGCTCGAAAAACATCACCCCGCAGAACATGTTCAACAGCCCCGATGGCTTGGGTTTCGACAAGGCCGGACGCTTGTGGATTCTGACTGACGGCGACTCGAGCAACGCCGGAGACTTTGCCGGGATGGGCAATAACCAGATGCTCTGCGCTGACCCCAAGACCGGCGAGATTCGCCGTTTCATGGTCGGGCCGATTGGTTGTGAAGTCACCGGGATCAGCTTCTCGCCGGATCAGAAGACATTGTTTGTCGGGATTCAGCATCCAGGGGAGAACGGCGGTTCGACCTTCCCTGAGCATCTGCCGAATGGCAAGCCACGGTCTTCGGTGATGGCGATTACCCGTGAGGATGGCGGGGTCGTCGGCGCCTGATAAACCGCTTTCACGAGCAGGCTCGCTCCCACAGGGGATCGCATCCCAAATGTGGGAGCGAGCCTGCTCGCGAAGAGGCCCGACCAGACACCAACCAACTCCCCTGCCGCCATCTGCGCTACCATGCTGGGCCGGACGCGGCAGCCTGCTGCGCGCAGGAGTCAGCATGGCCCATCCGTTTGAAACCCTCACACCCGACCTCGTACTCGATGCCGTAGAAAGCATCGGGTTCCTGAGCGATGCGCGCATTTTGGCGCTCAATAGCTACGAAAACCGCGTCTATCAGGTCGGCATCGAAGACTCCGAACCGCTGATCGCCAAGTTCTACCGACCGCAACGCTGGACCAACGAGGCCATCCTCGAAGAACACAAGTTCACCTTCGAACTGGCCGACGTCGAGATCCCGGTGGTCGCGCCGATGATCCACAACGGCGAAACCCTGCACGAACATGCCGGTTTTCGCTTCACCCTGTTCCCGCGTCGCGGCGGCCGCGCGCCGGAGCCGGGCAATCTTGATCAGTTGTACCGACTCGGTCAGTTGCTCGGGCGCATTCACGCGGTCGGCGCGACCAAGCCGTTCGAACACCGCGAAGCCCTCGCCGTGCAGAACTTCGGCCATGCCTCGCTGACCACGCTGCTCGAAGGCAACTTCATCCCCAAGAGCCTGCTTCCAGCTTACGAATCGGTAGCGCGCGATCTGCTCAAGCGTGTGGAAGACGTCTACACCAACACGCCGCATCAGAACATCCGCATGCACGGCGACTGCCACCCCGGCAACATGATGTGCCGCGACGAGATGTTCCACATCGTCGACCTCGACGACTGCCGCATGGGTCCGGCGGTGCAGGACATCTGGATGATGCTCGCCGGCGATCGGCAGGAATGCCTGGGGCAATTGTCGGAATTGATGGACGGCTACAACGAGTTTCACGATTTCAACCCGCGCGAGTTGGCACTGATCGAACCGCTGCGCGCGTTGCGCCTGATGCATTACAGCGCCTGGTTGGCGCGGCGTTGGGATGACCCGGCGTTCCCGCACAGTTTTCCATGGTTTGGTACGGAACGTTATTGGGGCGATCAGGTGTTGGCATTGCGTGAGCAGTTGTCGGCGCTCAATGAAGAACCGCTGAAACTCTTCTGATTCAAGAAGCAAAGATCAAAAGATCGCAGCCTTCGGCAGCTCCTACAGGGGAACGCATTCCAATGTAGGAGCTGCCGAAGGCTGCGATCTTTTTGCTTTCTGACACGACACATCTATACAACCTCCTTACAATCCCCTCCTTTGTTAGCTGCCTAAGCAAGGATTCTGCATGCAAGCTGCCAACCCGCGCCGCGGGTACATCCTGGGCCTGAGTGCCTACATCATCTGGGGCCTGTTCCCGATCTATTTCAAAGCCATCGCTGAAGTACCAGCGGTCGAGATCATCATCCATCGGGTGTTGTGGTCGGCGCTGTTCGGCGCGCTGCTGCTGATGGTCTGGAAGCACCCAGGCTGGTTGCGCGAATTGCTCGACAACCCGAAACGTCTGGCGATTCTGGCGCTGAGCGGCACGTTGATCGCGGCCAACTGGCTGACCTATGTGTGGTCGGTCAACAACGGGCGCATGCTCGAAGCGAGCCTCGGTTACTACATCAATCCGCTGATCAACGTGCTGCTGGGGATGGTGATTCTTGGCGAACGACTGCGGCGCATGCAATGGATCGCCGTGGGGCTGGCGGCGATTGGCGTGGCGCAGCAGGTGTGGCAAGTCGGCAGTCTGCCGTGGGTATCGCTGGTGCTGGCGCTGACGTTCGGTTTCTACGGTTTGATCCGCAAACAGGCGCCGGTCAAGGCATTGCCCGGACTGGTGGTGGAAACCTGGATGCTGGTGCCGATTGCCATCGCATGGCTGCTGTTCAATCAAACCGCGACCAGTGTTCAACCCGAGTTCTGGACGACGTCGCAAGCGTGGTGGCTAGTCGCAGCAGGCCCGGTAACATTGATTCCGCTGGTGTGTTTCAACGCAGCAACCCGGCATTTGCCCTACACCACGATCGGCTTCCTGCAATACATCGCGCCCACGCTGGTGTTGTTGCAAGCGGTGCTGTTGTTCGGTGAACACATGTCGTCGAGCACGTTGATCGCTTTTGCCTTTATATGGGCCGGCCTCGCCGTTTACAGCGTCGATGCGTGGATAAGTTTGCGCCGACGCAGCTGATCAAAAAACGTACAAACAGCTACAGGCCACGTTGATCGCGGCCCTTAGCGTTCCTTCCCAAGGTTATCCACAGCGTGATCCCCGCCGTTTGTGCGCAAGTCACTGAATGCTGGCGGTTTTTTGATCAACTCTCGCAGAGCCACAGTGGACGTGGCCTGGAGAGCAGTCTCTACAGGTTATCCACAGGCAGGTGCACGTTTAAACTGGATAACCCAAAGCGTTAAACCTCTGTGCGTAACACCAGATCCACCATCAGATCGTCCGCCAGGGTTTCCAGCCGTGATTGCAGGACATCCAGCGACAACGTCAACGGCACCGCCAGAATCGCTTCGGCATGAAACAGCGGCTCGCTGCTCATCGGTGCCGGGCGCACTTCGGTCACCAGCCGCTCCAGGTTGACGCCCTGCTCGCTCAGCAGGCGGGTGATGTCGCGCACAATCCCCGGGCGGTCATTGCCCACCAGTTCCATCGCGATCGGTTTCCAGGTGCAGGATTGCTCGATACCGCTTTCGGCGATCAGCACGCGAATGCCATGAGTCGACAGTGCTTGTAGGGAATCGACTAATTCGTCGTAAGCCTCCGCCGGCACACCCACCCGCAGAATCCCGGCGAACTGTCCGGCCATTCGCGACATACGACTTTCCAGCCAGTTACCGCCATGTTCGGCGATGCATTGGGCGATGCGCTCGACCTGCCCGGGTTTGTCCGGGGCGAAAACAGTGAGTACGAGATGGTCCATGGCGCAGCCCTCTTGTCATGACTTTTGTTATGGAAGGGCAAGTATAGGCAAGCAGAACTTGTGCGTCGTAGCGACTGCTCTCTTCGCGGGCAAGCCCGCTCCCACAGGGGAATGCGCAGGCCATGTGGGCGCCGTCCGATCTGACGTGAAGATAAATCGTGTACAACTTTCGATATTTAACTGGAACAATCCAATGGTTTTTTGAGAACATCCTGTTCCGCGCCGTGACCGCAATGCGTCATGGGGTCGCAGAACGACGTAATTAGTCTGATTTTCACAAGCGCAACTCATCATGTAGTATGCCGCAGCGCGCACTACATAACGCTGGATCGATGTCTGCCCAAGGCATGTTCGCAATCCTGAAAGCCCCGTCAGCAAGGCCCCAAGCCGTTGATTGGTCCCAGCCCAGCCGCCAGCAATGGCATGTACTGGTCCGCAGGTTTGTGGTTTAAATGGCCAGAGGCTTCATTGGTAAATTGAAGAGCTGAAAAGCGAAATAGCTGAGCAGAGTGAGGCAAGCAATGACTGAACACGTTCAAGTCGGTGGCCTGCAGGTCGCCAAAGTCCTGTTCGACTTCGTGAACAACGAAGCCATTCCCGGTACCGGCCTCACCGCCGACAAATTCTGGGAAGGTGCCGACAAGGTCATTCACGACCTGGCACCGAAGAACAAAGCCCTACTCGCCAAACGCGATGACTTCCAGGCTCGCATTGACGCCTGGCATCAGGAACACGCGGGCCAGGCGCACGACGCCGTGGCTTATAAAGCCTTCCTGCAAGAAATCGGTTATCTGCTGCCAGAAGCGGCTGATTTCCAAGCAACGACGCAAAACGTCGATGACGAAATCGCCCGTACCGCTGGCCCGCAACTTGTTGTGCCGGTGATGAATGCGCGCTTTGCCCTCAACGCCTCGAACGCTCGCTGGGGTTCGCTGTACGACGCCCTCTACGGCACCGACGCGATCAGCGAAGACGGTGGCGCGGAAAAAGGCAAAGGCTACAACAAGGTGCGTGGCGACAGAGTCATCGCCTTCGCCCGTGCTTTCCTCGACGAAGCCGCGCCACTGGCCGCGGGTTCCCACGTCGATTCGACCGGCTACAAAATCGCTGACGGCAAACTGGTGGTCACCCTCAAGGGCGGTAGCAACAGCGGTCTGCGTAACGATGCACAGCTGATCGGATTCCAGGGCGACGCCAACGCGCCAATCGCGATCCTGCTGAAAAACAACGGTCTGCATTTCGAAATCCAGATCGACGCCAGCACCCCTGTCGGCCAGACCGACGCGGCCGGCATCAAAGACGTGCTGATGGAAGCCGCGCTGACCACCATCATGGACTGCGAAGACTCCGTGGCGGCCGTCGATGCCGACGACAAAGTGGTGATCTACCGCAACTGGCTCGGCCTGATGAAGGGCGATCTGTCGGAAGAAGTCGCCAAGGGCGGCCAGACCTTCACTCGCACCATGAACCCGGACCGCAGCTACACCACAGTCGATGGCGGCGAAGTGACCCTGCATGGCCGCTCGCTGTTATTCGTGCGCAACGTCGGTCATCTGATGACCATCGACGCGATCCTCGACAAAGACGGCAACGAAGTGCCGGAAGGCATCCTCGACGGTCTGCTGACTTGTCTGGCGGCGATGCACAACCTCAACGGCAACACTTCGCGCAAGAACACTCGCACCGGCTCGGTCTACATCGTTAAACCGAAGATGCACGGCCCGGAAGAAGCAGCGTTCACCAACGAACTGTTCGGCCGTATCGAAGACGTGCTCGGCCTGAAACGCAACACCCTGAAAGTCGGGATCATGGACGAGGAGCGCCGCACCACGGTCAACCTCAAGGCCTGCATCCAGGCGGCCAGCGAGCGCGTGGTGTTCATCAACACCGGTTTCCTCGACCGCACCGGCGACGAAATCCACACCTCCATGGAAGCCGGCCCGATGGTGCGCAAGGCCGACATGAAGGCCGAGAAATGGATCGGCGCCTACGAGAACTGGAACGTCGATATCGGTCTGAGCACTGGCCTGCAAGGTCGTGCACAAATCGGTAAAGGCATGTGGGCGATGCCCGACCTGATGGCAGCGATGCTCGAACAGAAAATCGCGCACCCACTGGCCGGTGCCAACACCGCTTGGGTGCCATCGCCGACCGCTGCTGCGCTGCACGCGCTGCACTACCACAAGGTCGACGTGTTCGCCCGTCAGGCCGAATTGGCCAAACGTGCTCGCGCTTCGGTGGACGACATCCTGACCATTCCGCTGGCGGTCAACCCGAACTGGACACCAGAGCAGATCAAGAACGAACTGGACAACAACGCCCAGGGCATTCTCGGCTACGTGGTGCGCTGGATCGACCAGGGCGTTGGTTGCTCGAAAGTGCCGGATATCAATGACGTCGGCCTGATGGAAGACCGTGCGACGCTGCGTATCTCCAGCCAGCACATCGCCAACTGGCTGCGCCACGGTATCGTCACCGAAGCGCAAGTGATGGAAAGCCTCAAGCGCATGGCGCCGGTGGTCGATCGTCAGAACGCCAACGACTCGCTGTACCGTCCGCTGGCACCGAACTTCGACAGCAACATCGCCTTCCAGGCGGCGGTCGAACTGGTGATCGAAGGCACCAAACAGCCGAACGGTTACACCGAGCCGGTTCTGCACCGTCGTCGTCGTGAGTTCAAGGCTGCCAACGGCCTGTAATTGTGCGTAGCCGCTGGATATGAAGAAGCCCTGATCTTTGATCAGGGCTTTTTTTGATTCTTGATCGTTCACACGCTCCGCGTTGGAATGATCGGGTGGCGCTAAGGCTCAATCCCCAACTCATGCTTGACCAACCCCAGCAACTTCGTCGTATCAATCGGCTTGAGCAAAAAGTCCACCACGCTCAAGTGCATCGCCGCGATCGCGTCTTTCACATCGGCATCGCCCGACACAATGATGATCGGCATCGCCGCCCGCACCGATTCGCGCACCTGACGAACCAGGTCCAGTCCACCGACATTGCCCATGCGCAGATCGGTGATCACCAGCCCGATGGAAGGTTTTTCCTCAAGCATCTTCAGTGCGGTTTCGCCACTGGCGGCGGTCATGCAGCGAATGCCGTCCAACGCCAGAATCTCCGCGAGCAGCTCGCGGGCGTCCTTGTCGTCATCGACGATCAGTACACGCTGCGGCGGCAGGTCGGGTTCGAGCATTACGGCGCTGAGCGCTTCACGCTCGGCGTCGCTCAAAATATCGTGGTCGGACATGGCGTTCTCTACATTTCCAAATCAATCACCTCGCTCAGTCGTCAGACATCGCCAGGCAGAGCTTCAATGTGCACTTCGTCGGATTTTTTTCCAATAGCTGGGCGGGCGAATTTCCGACTGAATTTGTAGGTCACTTCCCAAATATACCCAACGTCATCGCCAACCTAGACTTACGTCCAATGGGCACCCCGGCCGCAGGGGTCGACCATGGCTGCAACGATCCGACAACAACAATTCAAAAAAGACTGCGGTAATGGTTATGAGTAAAGCGGACGCCTTCACCCAGGCAGGGAAAACCGCGGTGTTGCAGAACATTCAGGGTACTGTGCAATTCCTCCAGCGTTTCCCGCCCTTCAATCAGATGGAGCACGCCCACCTCGCCTATCTGGTGGAGCAGTGCCAGCTGCGGTTTTACGGTCAGGGCGAAAGCATCATCAAGCCTGCCGACGGCCCGGTGGAATACTTCCATATCGTCAAACAGGGCCGCGTGGTCGGCGAACGTCCGCACACAGCCAAGGGCGGCACGGAAACCACGTTCGAAATCACCACCGGCGAATGCTTTCCTCTGGCCGCATTGCTGGGTGAGCGGGCAACACGCACCGAGCATCTGGCCGGTGAAGATACTTTCTGCCTGCAACTGAACAAACAGGCGTTCATCAAACTGTTCGCCCTCTCCAGCGTCTTCCGCGACTTCGCCTTGCGCGGGGTCAGCAGCCTGCTCGATCAGGTCAATCAGCAAGTCCAGCAGAAAGCCGTTGAACATCTCGGCACCCAATATTCGCTGAACACCCGTCTCGGCGAGTTGGCGATGCGCCATCCGGTGACGTGCAGCCCCGACACGCCACTGCGTGAAGCGGTGAAGCTGATGCACGAGCAACAGGTCGGCAGCATCGTTGCGGTGGATGAGCACAAGGCGCCGCTGGGCATTTTCACCCTGCGCGATTTGCGCCATGTGGTGGCCGAAGGTGTCGGCGATTTCAGCGAAGCCATCGAACGCCACATGACCCGCGCGCCGTTCTATCTGTCGCCTGATCACAGTGCCTTCGATGCCGCGATTGCCATGACCGAACGGCACATCGCCCATGTCTGCCTGGTCAAGGATCAGCGCCTGTGCGGCGTGGTGTCCGAACGCGATCTGTTTTCCCTGCAACGGGTGGACCTGGTGCATCTGGCCCGGACCATCCGCAGCGCCCAACGCGTCGAACAACTGGTGACACTGCGCGGCGAGATCGGCCAATTGGTCGAGCGCATGCTGGCTCACGGTGCGTCCTCGACGCAGATCACGCACATCATCACCCTGCTCAACGATCACACCGTGTGCCGGGTGATCGAACTGACCCTCGCCGAAAAAGGTGATCCGGGGGTGCCGTTCAGTTGGTTGTGTTTCGGCAGCGAGGGCCGCCGTGAGCAGACGCTGCACACGGATCAGGACAACGGCATTCTCTTTGACGCGCGAGATGCGGCGCATGCCGCGGAGATTCGCGGCAAGCTGCTGCCGATAGCCCAGCAGATCAACCAGAGTCTGGCGCTGTGCGGCTTCACGCTGTGCAAGGGCAACATCATGGCCAGCAACCCTGAGCTGTGCCTGTCCCGTGCGGAATGGGCGCGACGGTTCGCGGCGTTTATCCGCGAGGCGACGCCGGAAAACCTGCTGGGGTCGAGCATCTATTTCGATCTGCGCGTGGTGTGGGGCGATGAACAGGGCTGTGCGCAATTGCGCCGGGGGATTCTCGATCAGGTCGGTGACAACCGCTTGTTCCAGCGCATGATGGCCGACAACGCCCTGCGCAATCGCCCGCCAGTGGGACGCTTCCGTGAGTTTGTGCTGGCGCGCAAGAACGGCGAGAAAGCCACTCTGGATCTGAAAGTCCAGGGCCTGACGCCGTTTGTGGATGGTGCGCGATTGCTCGCGCTGGCCAACGGCATCGATGCCAACAATACGTTGGAGCGCTTCCGTCAGTTGGTGGAAAAGGAAGTCATCGAGCGACTCGACGGCGCGGCATATGAAGAGGCTTATCACTTCATTCAGCAAACGCGCATGCAGCAGCATCAGATCCAGAGCCGCGAGAACCTGCCGTATTCCAACCGGGTCGATCCCGACAGCCTCAATCATCTGGACCGGCGCATCCTGCGTGAATCGCTGCGTCAGGCCCAGCGCCTGCAAAGCAGCCTGACGTTGCGGTATCAGCTATGAGTCTGTTTTCGTGGCTGCGTCCGGCCAGCCCGGTGGTGCCGGCTGATCTGCAACAGCGTCTGGCAAGCCTGCCGTCGATCAATCAACTGGGCGATTGCAGCCTGCGCGAACAGCGCTGGGTGGTGCTCGACCTCGAAACCACCGGGCTGAACCTGAACAAGGATCGGTTGTTGTCGATTGGCGCCGTGGTGATCGAGGACGGCGCGATCGACTTAAGCCAGCAGTTCGAACGCACGCTGCAGTGCTCGGAGGTGAAGCTCGGCGCCAGTGTGTTGATTCATGGCCTGGGGCCGAACGCGATCGCCGCCGGCAGCGACCCGGCCGAGACGCTGGTGGAGTTCATGGAGTTTGTCGGTGACAGCCCGGTATTGGCGTTTCATGCCCCGTTCGATCAGCACATGCTCGGACGGGCGCTGAAGGAACATCTGGGGTACAAATTGCAGCATGTGTTTCTGGATGTCGCCGACATTGCGCCGTTGGTCTGCCCACAGGCGAACATTCGCGAGGCCGGGCTGGATGAGTGGATCGAGTGGTTCAAGCTTGAAGTGTTCGAGCGGCACAACGCGAGTGCCGATGCGCTGGCAACGGCGGAGTTGGCGTTGATACTGTTCAGTCGGGCGCGGGGACAGCAGATTCATAGTCCGCTGGATTTGCAGCAGCGCTTGAGCCAGTGGAAGCGTCGACAGCAGGCGCCCTCTTTCTGACTTTAAACAACACACTCCCTGTAGGAGCTGCCGAAGGCTGCGATCTTTTGACCTTATAAACAGCAAAATCAAAAGATCGCAGCCTCCGGCAGCTCCTACACAGGGCAGCACCCGACCAGTGGCCAATTGCTAACCATTCCCACCTCTGCCACAATCGCGAACAATTCGCGTTAGTTAATATTTCCCAATCGGTGATGTCCGGTGTCGTCAGTCCCAAGCCCTCACAGTGAGCTCGTCGGTGCGATGTATCGCGACCATCGCGGTTGGCTGCTGGCGTGGTTGCGGCGCAATGTGGCGTGTCCGCAGCGTGCCGAAGACTTGAGCCAGGACACTTTCGTACGCCTGCTCGGCCGCGATGAACTGCTGACACCGCGCGAGCCCCGGGCCTTCCTGGTGGCGATCGCCAAAGGGCTGCTGTTCGATTACTTCCGCCGCGCTGCCCTCGAACAGGCTTACCTCACCGAACTGATGCTGATCCCCGAAGGTGAACAACCGTCGGTGGAAGAACAGCAACTGATCCTCGAAGACCTCAAGGCCATCGACCGTCTGCTCGGCAAACTGTCGACCAAGGCCCGCGCTGCGTTCCTTTATAACCGCCTCGATGGCCTCGGCCATGCCGAGATCGCCCAGAAGCTTGGGGTGTCGGTGCCGCGCGTGCGCCAGTATCTCGCTCAAGGCATTCGGCAGTGCTACATCGCGCTGTACGGTGAGCCAATATGAGCCCGGCCAGTTCCAGACCGGTGCCGGCGCATGTGCTGGACGCGGCGATAGCCTGGCAACTGACGCTCGATTCCAGCAGTCCGCTGGAGCGCGAAGAATTCGTCAAGTGGCATGCGGCCCATGAAGAACACGCCCGCGCCTGGCGCCAGTTGGGCATGCTCGATCAGCGATTCAGCGTCGCCAAAGGGCCGGCCCGCAGTGCGCTGCTGCAATCGCGCGAAAGCATTCGCCGCCGCGTACGCAAATTGGGGAGTGGTCTGGCCAGCGTTGTCGCGGTGGTTGGTCTGGCCTTGTTTGCCGGTGAACGCTATCTGCCGCTCGATTACTGGCTCGCCGACCAGCGCACCGCCACCGGCGAACAGCGCACCGTGCGGTTGGCCGACGGCACTTTGCTCAACCTCAATACCCACAGCGCCGTGGACGTGCGCTTCGATGCGAAGCAGCGCCTGATTGTTTTGCAGGAAGGCGAAATCCTCATCGAAACCGCTCACGGCGATACGCGACCTTTCATTGTCGAGACTCGCGAAGGCAGCATGCGCGCGCTCGGCACACGGTTCCTGGTCAAGCGCGAGGAACAGGGCACGCGCCTGAGCGTGCTGCAATCGGCGGTGGCGGCGCATACGCAATCGAACCCTGAAGAACAGATCCTTCGCGAGGGCCAGCAAGTGCTGCTGCGCAGTGACGGGCTTGGCTCGATTGTCGCCCTCACGCCCGGCGCCGATGCCTGGACACGCGGGATGCTGGTGGTCGAGAACGCACGACTGAGCGATCTGGTCCATGAACTGGGTCGCTATCGCCACGGGCATTTGGGCGTGGCACCGGAAGTGGCCGATTTGCGCATTACCGGCAGCTTCCCGTTGCATGACACCGATAAAGCCTTGAGCGCGCTGTTACCGACCCTGCCGGTGCAGATCGAGCAGCGCACACCGTATTGGGTCACCGTGGCGAAGGCTGATTCCAAACCTGAGTAATTGGTTGCCTGAGCTACCGCCATCGCTGGCAAGCCAGCTCCCACAGTTTTCAGTGCTGTACACAAAATTAATGTTTACCGCAGAACCCTGTGGGAGCTGGCTTGCCAGCGATGAGGCCGCCAGTTGCTCGCAAAAACAAGGGTCGCCACAAGAATCAGCAGCCCCACTTCAAGTAAATCGAAATTATTTTCATCCAGCCCTATCACTTTTTGATTTTCATCCGGCACACAGGCAATTGAGAAATATTTTCATTCAGGAGCCGCCGTATGTCCCGTTCGCTAGACACCTTGTTGCGCCCCAGTTTGCTGGCGGTCGCCATTGCCCTCAGCACTCCGCTGGTCAGCAGCCAACTGATCGCCGCTGAACAAGCGTCCAGCGTTCGCGCCTACAATCTGCCGGCAGCGCCGCTGTCGACCACCCTGAACCAGATCGCCAGCCAGGGCGGCCTCGCGCTGTCGCTGAACCCGGCGCTGGCGGCGGGCAAAACGTCGGCGCCCGTGAGCGGCCAATACGACGCCGCCGGCGCTTTGCGCGCAGCCCTGCGTGGCACCGGCCTGCAACTGGAACAAAGCAGCACCGGCACTTACACCTTGGTGGCTGTGCCGGAAGGCGTGATGGCGCTGCCGGAAACATCGGTCATCGGTGTAGAGAATCTGGAAACAGCCTGGAGCCCGGTCGAG
Organism: Pseudomonas sp. P42; assembly: GCF_017973755.1. Taxonomy (NCBI): domain Bacteria; kingdom Pseudomonadati; phylum Pseudomonadota; class Gammaproteobacteria; order Pseudomonadales; family Pseudomonadaceae; genus Pseudomonas; species Pseudomonas sp. P42. Next base: position 102,458 of record NZ_JACOPU010000003.1, read on the forward strand.
GGCTACACCGCCACGCGCACCGCCGCCGGCAGCAAAACCGACACAGCACTGGTCGAAGCGCCACGCTCGATCTCGGTAGCGACCCGTCAGCAAATGGAAGACCGAGGCGTGCACAGTCTCGATGACGCCGTGCGCTATATGCCGGGCATCACCGCCAGCAGCTACGGCAGCGACACTCGGGCCGACTGGCTGCGCGTACGCGGCTTCGAGCCGACCCAGTTCCTGGATGGCCTGCCGCTGCCAAAAGGTGTGTACGCCAACCCGAAACAGGAAACCTGGAACCTCGACCGCCTCGCCCTGCTGCGCGGCCCGGCATCGTCCGTCTACGGCCAGACCCCGCCGGGCGGCTTGCTGGACATGGTCAGCCGTCGCCCAAGCGACATCGCCAGCAGCGAAATCCAGTTGCAGTACGGCAGCGACAACCATCGCCAGATCAACTTCGCCAGCACCGGCAAGATCGATGAGGCCGGTCAGTTTCTCTATGGCATCAGCGGCGTGGTGCGTGACAGCGGTACGCAGGTCGACCACGTCGACAACAAGCGCTACAACATTGCGCCGAGCCTGACCTGGAACATCGACGAAGATACCAAGTTCACCCTGCTGAGCCAGTTCACTCGCGACGATACCGGCATTACCAGCCAGTTCCTGCCGATTCAGGGCACCAAGATCAAATCGCCATTCGGTGATATTTCCCATCACAAGAATCTCGGTGATCCGGACTGGGAATACTACGACCGCACTTACTACGCATTGGGTTATGCCTTCGAGCATCGCTTGAACGACACCTGGCAGTTCAAGCAGAACCTGCGTTACACCAAGTCGGATCTGTCGTTCCAGTCGCTCACGCCAGGCTCGTACCCGTTCACGCAGGTGGATGATCAGGGCAACGTCGGCCGCACCAGCACCAGCGTCGACGAAGACATCAGCCAGTTCGCTGTGGACAACAATTTCCAGGCTGACTTCGCCACTGGCGACATCCGCCACACTCTGCTGCTGGGCTTGGATCACCAGCGCAGTAACACCAATTACACTTCGATCTTCGGTGACGGTCTGGAAACCAACGTAATCAACCCGATCTACGGCCAGCCAATCGTGCGTCCGGCGCGCTCCACTGCGTTCTACGACTACAACCAGAAGACCTACCAGACCGGCCTGTACGTGCAGGACCAAATGGCCCTCGACCAGTGGCGCCTGACACTGGGCGGGCGTGAAGACTGGGTGCACACCAGCACTCAGTTCATCAACAAGGGCGATGCCACCAACACCCAGCGCGACAAGGCGTTCAGCGGCAACGCGGCGCTCAGCTATGTATTCGATTCGGGCTTCGTGCCGTACCTGTCGTATGCCGAATCCTTCCAGCCAACCACTGGCGCCGACGCAACGTCCACCGGTTCGCTCAAGCCCACCGAAGGCAAGCAATGGGAACTGGGCATCAAGTACCAGCCGCCGGGCAGCAAGACCCTGCTCAGCGCCGCTGTGTATGACCTCACCCAGAAGAACGTCTCGGTCAACACGTTCGTCGACGGCGTGTCGATCACCAGCCAGACCGGCGAAGTGAAAGTCAAAGGCCTGGAGCTGGAAGCGGTCTCCGACGTCACCGAAAACCTGAAAGTCATCGCCGCCTACACCTTGGCCAAGTCTGAAGTGCAGAACGGCGCCGACAAAGGCAATCGCTTGCAACTGATGCCGAACCAGCAGGCCTCGTTGTGGACGGACTACACCTGGCACACCGGCGTGCTTGATGGTTTCGGCGTGGGCGCCGGCGTGCGTTATACCGGCAACACCTACGGCGACAAAGCCAACACCTGGCTGGGCAAGGCGGACGCTTACACCGTGTTCGACGCGAGCGTGCATTACGACCTCGGACGTCTGGACAACAGCCTCAAAGGTGCGTCGCTGGCACTGAACGCGACCAACCTGTTCGACAAGGAATACATTTCCACCTGCGACAGCTTCTACTGCTACTACGGCGACACGCGCAGTGTCGTCGCCAGCGCCACTTACAAGTGGTAAGCGACTGAGCTGAAACAGGCCCTGTAACCTGGCCGTCCCTCGCGGACGGCTTTGGTGTTTTTGAAGGTCATGAAATGAAAAGTAAAACAATTCGCCGCTGGTCGTTCATCCACACCTGGACCAGCCTGATCTGCACCGTGTTTTTGCTGATGCTGGCCCTGACCGGTTTGCCGCTGATTTTCCATCACGAGATCGAACACGCGCTCGGCGATGCGCCGCACGTGCGCGAGATGCCGGCCGACACACCGCGCCTGAATCTGGCGCAACTGGTGCAGGCTGCCGAACAACATCGCCCTGACGAAGTCGTGCAGTACTTCGGCTTCGACGACGATGAGCCGAACGCGGTGCTGACGATCATGGCGAAGACTGCCGGCACCGAACCGAACTCCTCACACACCTTCATGCTTGACGCGCGCACCGGCGAAGCGCTGGAAACCCCTTCGGCCAACGGCGGTTTGATGCTGTTCATCCTGCGCCTGCACGTCGACATGTTCGCCGGGCTGCCGGGCAAACTGCTGCTGGCGTTCATGGGTTTGCTGTTTGTCGTCGCGATTGTTTCGGGGACGGTGTTGTACCTGCCGTTCATGCGCCGGTTGAAGTTCGGCACCGTGCGCCAGGACAAATCCACGCGCCTGCGCTGGCTCGACCTGCATAACCTGATCGGCGTCGTCACACTGACCTGGGCACTGGTGGTCGGCGTGACCGGTGTGATCAGCGCATGCTCCGATCTGATCATCGCCGCTTGGCGCAACGATGCGCTGACCACGCTGATCGCACCTTATCGCGATGCACCGCCGCTGACGCACCTGGCACCGGCCACCCGCTTGCTCGATATCGCGGCGGAAGTTGCCCCGGGCATGAAGCCGGATTTTATTGCCTTCCCCGGCACGCGTTTTTCCAGTGAGCACCATTACTCGGTGTTCATGAAGGGCGGCACGCATTTGACGTCGCACCTGCTGACGCCGGTGCTGATCGACGCCACCACCCTGAAAGTCACCGCCGTCGCCGAACGCCCGTGGTACATGGACGCCATGGGCATGTCGCAGCCGCTGCACTTTGGCGACTACGGCGGCATGCCGATGAAAATCCTCTGGGCGACGCTCGATGTGCTGACGATCATCGTGCTCGGCAGTGGCGTGTATCTGTGGGTGGTTCGGCGCAGGGCGACCAAGCCGGTGCTGGAAACGGCGGAGGCGTCTGCATGAAGCCGCGTCAGTCGAATTTCTGGAAGGTGTTCAGCACACCGCTGGTGATTGCGTTGCTCAGTGCGGCGGGGTTGTTCGCCGCATTGTTGGGGGATGGTATCTGGGATGCGTTGAGCTGGGTCGGGCTCGGCGTGCCTGCGGTTCTGGCCATAAAAGGATTGTTGCAGCGAAGCTAGAAAACGTGTGGGAGCGAGCCTGCTCGCGAAAGCGCTCTGACATTCAACATCAACGTTGACTGTACCGACGGCTTCGCGAGCAGGCTCGCTCCCACATTGGTTTTGCGCAGGGATTGAGGAGGCGGCGTTACGCGCTATGCTGCCCCTTCACCATTTTGATCGAGGCCTGCCAATGTCCGCCCCCAGCATGACCCTGTTCCACAACACGCTTTCCCCGTTCGTACGCAAAGTGATGGTGTTGCTGCATGAGACCGGTCAGCAGGATCGCGTTGCGTTGCAAGACTGCGTCCTCAGCCCGGTCAGCCCGGACCCGGCGCTCAACGCCAACAACCCGCTGGGCAAGATTCCGGCCCTGCGCCTGGCCGACGGCACCGTCATCCATGACAGCCGCGTCATCCTCGAATACCTCGATCACCAGCATGTCGGCAACCCGCTGATCCCCCGCGAAGGCTCGGCCCGCTGGCGGCGCCTGACCCTGGCCTCGATGGCCGACGGGATCATGGATGCTTCGGTCATGGTGCGTTATGAACTGGTGCTGCGCGCGCCAGAAAAACACTGGGATGAATGGCTCGAAGCGCAACGCGAGAAAATCCGCCGCGCTCTGAATCTGCTGGAGAACGACGCCATCGCCGAGCTGACCAGCCACTTCGACATTGCCGCGATCAGCGTGGCCTGTGCCCTGGGTTATCTCGACCTGCGCTTTCCGGACCTGGGCTGGCGCGAGGCCAACCCGCAACTGGCCAACTGGTTCTTTGAAGTCAGTCAGCGACCGTCCATGATCGCGACCATGCCCAAGCCCTGAATCTGAGGCGCCTGTTCCGGCCTCATCGCTGGCAAGCCAGCTCCCACAGTGGATTTGGCTGTAACAGAGATATCTGTTTCATCACAGAACCTATGGGAGCTGGATGTGGCAGAGAGAACTGATCCAGCACACATCTTGTGGGAGCTGGCTGGCCAGCGACGGCGCCACCTCGGTTCCGGCGGTAGTGACGCAACAATCAGCGTCACCAACACCTCAGCATCCCGCTGATCCTCTCGCAATCCACTCATTGCACCGCTCCAATATCAAACTCCAGCGGTTTCGCCGGTTTCTGCCCGATCCCGTACCAATCCAGTTTGCGCGTCAGCACCATGAATACACCCAGCAAGCCAAACAGCAGCAGCGAGCCCATCAGCAGCGCATAGTCCTCGGCGCTCAACAAGCCATAGAGCAAGCCATACAAGGCCGCCAAACCCGCCGAAAAACTCAAGCCATGCCGCACGCTGTGCAGCACATGGCAGACATAGAATCCGATCAACACCACACAACCGCTGGCCGATAACAGATACGCCGGGCCAAAACCGATGTGCTCCGACAGCGACAGCAACAACAGATAAAAGAACGCCAGCGCCACACCCACCAACGCGTACTGCACCGGGTGCACCGCCAGGCTCTTGAGCACTTCGAACAGGAAGAAACCGGCGAACGTCAGCACGATGAACAGCAATGCATATTTGATCGCACGCTCGCTCTTCAGGTACTGATCCACCGGATCGATGAAACTTACGCCAAAGCTGCGGCCATTGAAGGCCTCGCAATCATTGCTGCTCACACAGCGGCTCATGGCGTCCTGCAAGTTTGTGGAGAAAAACGTAGTCTGCCAATCAGCGCTGAAACCGGCGTCATTGATTTCACGTTTGGCCGGCAGGAAGTTGCCAACAAAACTCGGATGCGGCCAGTTGGCGGTGAGGCTCACACTGCTGCTCTTGCCCACCGGCAGCACTTGCAGCGAGCCGGTGCCCTGCAGACGCAGGTCGAAGCCGAACGCCAGTTCCGTGGCTTTGCTGGCGTCGAGCAATGGCAGCGTCACCCGTACGCCTTCGCCGAGCCAGCCGACTTGCGTACCGGGAACGAAGTCCAGGCGCTGGCCGTCGAGTTCCAGCTTCAAGGCGTTTTCGATGCCGCGAATGTCACTGATGCCGACCGCGAGAAACGGTGCATCGAACTGGTAGTCGACGAAGTCTTCCTTGATGCCCAATTGCGCCGGCAAGGAGAAATGCCCGTTGATGCGGTTATCAGCGTGGAACAGCCGCGCCTCGTAAATGCCCCGGGCGCGCAGTTCGGTTTGCACCTGACCATCGAGTTCGAAGCGTTCCGGCAAGAAGTACAAACGCCCGCGCTCTTCGCCAGGCTCGTCATAACGCTGATTGGTCTTGTCGTTGATCTTCCAGTTGTGCACCACTTTGCGATACGGCACCACCATCACCGGCCCGCTCAACTGCTGGCTGTAACTGGAGCTGCGAGCGATGTCTTCAAGCACGCCGTCACGCAGTTGCTGGCGATCATCGATGACGCCGTCGATCATCAGCAACGGCACCAGCAACAGCAGGATCAACAGGCCAATGGCCCCGAGTTTTATGGTCAGACTTCGGTTCATAAGGACGCTCCCTTGTTGGAATGGGATCGAGTCTGAGAGCGCTGCATGGTTTTGTTATGGAGGTTGTGTGGGATTTGCGTGGAAATACGTGTAGAACCCGTTTCTCGGCAAGCGCGGTTTATTTCAAACCGGCTCACCTTGAACACTCTTTGGGTAAAGGACTATCACGTTGCACAACAACTCATTCGATTTGATCAGGCACATCGCTGCGTTGCTGGTGCTGGTCAGTCACCACTTTGTACTATATGGCCGGGAAGAACCGGGTATTGCCGGTTACAACTCGCTGGGCGGCATCGCCGTCACCGTGTTTTTTGCGATATCCGGCCTGTTGATTACCCAGAGCTACCTCAATGCGCGCTGCTTCGGCGATTACCTGAGCAAACGCGTCGCGCGCATCTTTCCCGCGTTGATCCTATGCGCGTTCGTCATGACTTATATCGGTGGCAGTCTGTTCGCCGAAGGTTATGTCAGCGGTTCAAGTGCCTTGATCGACTTCATGCGTATTTCGGTTTTTGGCAGGGCCGACATCAGAGAAATTACCGACGGCTTTATTTTCGCCGACTCCTTTAATGGCAGTTTGTGGACACTGAAAATCGAGTTCGGTTTTTATCTGCTGCTGGCGCTCGCGCTTGGACTCTTCCGACGATCTCTGCTGCCTTGGATCCTGTTGGCGATGTTTGTGATGGCCACCTACGTTCTGGGCAATCACGTGACGGGCGCGCTGGCGCAGAAACTTGCGGTGTACAGCACAGCCGGCATCGCGTTCTTTGCCGGGGCCGTGATGGCCTTCTATAAACAACACTTAAGCGACCCGCGCGTGCTAGCTATCACGCTGGCAGCCGGGGTTGTTCTGGTATTGGTCAGCATTGGGACGACGTTGGCCGGCGTACTCGCGACGCTTGGCTTTTGTATCGCCACCGTGAGTATCGGCTTGCTGTATGTCGACCAAAGTATTCGCGGGCGCTTCGATATTTCCTACGGCACTTATCTTTACGCATTCCCGGTACAGCAACTCGTGATCAACAAAACGTCGCTTGGTTTTGGTTGGTCGATGCTGGTGTCCACGCTGATCGTGATTGCGCTGGCAATCGTATCCTGGCGTCTGGTCGAGCAACCGGCGCTGCAATTTATCCATCGCAAGAATCGTCAGCGCGCTGTACAGGCATCGACACAACCCTAAGCCAGCGCAATGCCTCTAAGGCAGGCGCACTGTCACTTGCACACCGCCCGGCACATTGCAGATCGCGAGTTGGCCACCATGCAACTTGACCACTTCTTCAACGAAATTGAGCCCAAGCCCGGTGCTCTTGCGCCCACTGTCCGGGCGCGGCAGCGAGTAGAAGCGTTCGGTCAAACGCGGCAACGCATAGTCGGGAATCGGTGAGGTTTCATTGAACAAGCGGACTTCAATCTGCTCCCCCAACCGTTCGGCACTAACGCGCAGCAAGCCCTGACGCGGGGTGAAATCCAGCGCATTCTCCAGCAGATTGCCCAACGCCTGACGCAGCAGAAATGGCTCGCCGATCAGCAACAAATCCGCTGCGACCGCTTGTTCAACACGCAACTGTTTGCCTTCAATTCGCGCAGCCTGGGCGTGCAACAACTCATCGACCAACACTGCCAGCGGCACGGCCACGCGTTCCTCCAGACCCTGGCGCTGCTCCACTTGCGCCAGATTCAGCAAGCGCTCGATCAACTGCTGCATCCGTGCACTTTCGCTGTCGATGTTGCCGACAAACCGCAGGCGCTGCGCCGGTGCCATCTCACCTTGCAACAACTCCGCCGCGCCACGAATCGCCGCCAGTGGACTTTTCAGTTCATGGGTAAGTGTGTGCACGTAACGCTCGACGTAGGCCTTGCCCTCCAGTTGCGTGCGCATCTGCTCCACCGCTGTCGCAAGCTGCTCCAACTCACCACCGCGATAGTGCGGCACTTCCACACGCCGCCCTTCGCTGACGGCCTGAGCGTAACCGGTCAAGCGATGCAGCGCGCGACTCAGCCACCACGACAGCAATGCGCCGAACAGCAGACCGAGGCCGATCAACCCGGCGCCGTAAAGCAACAGGCGCCGCTCGGTGCGATCGACATACGGCTGCAAAGAGCTGTTGGGCTTGGCCACCGTGACCACACCGATAATGCGGCCGTTGTCACGAATGGGCGCGCCGACGTGCATCACCGAAGAACTCGGGTCATCCGCATCGCTGCGGCTGGAACGGGCACCGTATTCACCACGCAGAGTCAGGTAGACGTCGTTCCAGCGCGAATAGTCCTGCCCCACCGCCACGCCATTGGAGTCCAGCACGACAATGCCATTGGCGTCGGTGACATAGATGCGATGGTTGACCTGATTCTTCGGCAAGCCCCAGATCGTCGCTTGCGGCTGGCGTTCGCCGTAAGCACGGAGCAATTGCGGCCAGCGATTCTCACTGAGGGTGCCGGCCTTGAAGTCGTCTCGCAGGATCTCCGCCATCAGGTTGGCGGTATCAACCAACGTTTCTTCGGTGGACTGACGCACGCCAGGGCGGATTTCTTCCATCACGGTGTTGAGCACGAAATAACCGGTCAGGCCGACAAACAGCACATACACCAGAAAAATTCGCAGGCCCAACGACATCAGCTCTGCCCCGGGCTGTAGCTGTAACCGAGGCCACGATGAGTCTGGATTGGCTCGGCTTCAGCGCGGACGAGGCGCAGTTTGGCGCGTACGCTTTTGATGTGGCTGTCGATGCTGCGCTCGTACCCGGCATCGGCGGCCACGCCCAGCGCATCGAGTAATTGTTCGCGACTGAACACCCGTTCCGGTTGTTCGAGCAGGCATTGCAGCAGGCGGAATTCATGGCGCGTGAGGCTCAATGTCTGACCGCGATAGCTGATCTGGACGCGCTCGGGATCAATGCGAAACAGTTTCGAAGTGGCCTCAATGACGGGACGCGGCGCCATACGCTTGAGGATTGCCCTCACCCGCGCCGCGACTTCCCGTGGGCTGAACGGCTTGACCACGTAGTCGTCAGCGCCGATTTCCAGCCCCACCACACGATCAATCTCGGCATCGCGAGCACTGAGGAACAGCACCGGCACTTCACTGAAACGCCGCAGCTGTTTGCAGGTTTCGAAACCGCTGATGTCTGGCAGGCCGATGTCGAGGATGATCAGATCGGCCGGTGTCTGCCGTTGATGCTCAAGCGCCGCCTCGCCAAGGCTCACCCACGTGGTGGTGAACCCCTCGCCCTGCAGGGCAAAAATCAGCGTGTCGGCAATCGCCGCTTCGTCTTCGACAATCAGGATATGAGGCATGGCATCCGAGCCCGTGGTTGAGTGCGCGAACGTTGCCCCAAGCCTGACGTTACGTCAATGAGACCACTTAGCAGTCAGGCTTGTCAGCCGTGTAACGACGCGCCGGGTTTACTGCCGCGTCAAACTCGCGCAAGGCTTTGGCCCCGATCAACAGCGGATAGTTGAAGTGGCTGCGATCCGTCAGGTTGACCTCCACGGTGCGTTTGACGTTACCCAGGCACAGCTCCAGATCGACCACCGGGCGTTTGGCCGCTTCAGTGGTTTCGCGCTCATCGTCGTCCTCGTCGGAACGGCTTTTGATCTTGCTGATGCGCGCGACCTTGTGTTCATAAACCTTGTTGCTGGCATCTTTGGTGGCGAGGCGGAAACGTACCCAGTCGTCGCCATCGCGGGTGAAGGTCTCGATGTCCTTGGCCGACAGCGAGGCAGTCAGCGCGCCGGTGTCCATCTTGGCCTTGAGCACTTCACCACCGATTTCCGGCAACGCAATGTATTCATAGCGCCCGTAGAGGGTCGGCTCAGCGGCCATGACCGGCAGAGCGACAAGGGCAAACAGTGCAAGGAGGGATTTCACGTAAGGGGCTTCCTTGGGGGAGTTGGGCAATGGGATTTTAGACCGTTGTCTTTGAATTCGTTCGGCAAACCCAAGATCAAAGGATCGCAGCCTTCGGCAGCTCCTACAGTGATGAGAGTAGGAGCTGCCGGAGGCTGCGATCCTTTGATCTTAGTGGTGCAAAGGTGAAACATTCGTCAGCGCAGATTTGGCCTGTCGCCCGAAGCTGCTTATCATGGCGAGCACATCCGTCTTCAAAGAGTTCCTTATGCGCCGCCTGCTCACCGGCTGTTTCGTCACCCTGCTGTTGTTGCTCAACACCCTGATCCTGATCGGGCCGTTGCTGGTGTTTGCCTTGCTCAAACTGATTGCGCCCGGCCGCTGGCGCGATCATGCATCGGCGGCGGTGATGTGGATCGCCGAGACCTGGGCGGAAATCGACAAGCTGATTTTCCGCCTGTGCATCCCGACTCAGTGGGACATTCGCGGTGGCGAAAACCTGCGCCGGGACACCTCGTATCTGGTGGTCAGCAACCATCAGTCGTGGGTCGACATTCCGGCACTGATCCAGACCCTCAACCGACGCACGCCGTTCTTCAAGTTCTTCCTTAAAAAGGAGCTGATCTGGGTGCCGTTCCTGGGTTTGGCCTGGTGGGCACTGGATTACCCGTTCATGAAACGCTACACCAAGGCGTTTCTGGCGAAAAACCCGGAGCTGGCGGGCAAGGATCTGGAAATCACCAAAGCCGCCTGTGAGCTGTTCAAGCGCCAGCCGGTGACGGTGGTGAATTATCTGGAAGGCACGCGCTACACGGCTGCCAAAAGCTGCCAGCAGCAATCACCGTTCAACCAATTGCTCAAGCCCAAGGCCGGCGGCGTGGCGTTCGTGCTGGCGGCAATGGGTGAACAGCTGGACGCAATTCTCGACGTCACCGTGGTTTATCCACAGCAGAAAATTCCGGGGTTCTGGGACTTGATCAGCGGCGGCGTGCCGCGAGTGATCGTCGACATCCAGACCCGCGAACTCGACCCCGCGCTGTGGCAGGGCGATTACGCCAACGATCCGGTATTTCGCGAGAAGGTCCAGAACTGGGTCAACCAACTCTGGACGCTCAAGGATCAACGCATCACCGAGCTACTCGGCGAGCGGAGCTGATTCAGCTACCGGTGCCGGTGCCCCAGATGCTGCCAAGGCTGCTCAACAGCGAACCGCCGACGCCCTGCTGACCGAGGTATTGCAGGATCACCGGGGCAAATTGGCCGATCATGCCGCTGTCCATGCCCAGCGCGCTGAACGCGTTGTTCAGGTCATTGGTGTCCTTGACGTTGCCCAGCGCGTTTTCCAGACCGGCGGATTTGCCCGACGAACCGAGCAAACCGCTCAATGCCGCCAGATTGCCGCTGCCACCCGAGAGCTTGTCGATGCCCGGCACTTCCTTGGCCAGCTGCGAGTAGTCAGTGCTGCTCAGCTGGTTTTTCGCCAGGCCCAGCATCGCACTGGTGCCACCAACGGCTTGCTGCGGCGTGACGTCCAAAGCGCTAAGCGCGCTCAACAGACCGGCGGTTTCCGAGGTCGGCGCCGCGGCGGCAGCCTTGTCACCGCCCTGCATGCCCGAAACCGCCCCCGCTACATCGTTGAGGCTGAAACCGGCAAGCGCGGGGCCTGCGGTCAACGCCATCAATGAGGCCAAGGCAAAACCGCGTGCAATCTTCATTTCAGACATCCTCTTGTGACGTAAAGACCGTTCATTCAACGATCAAACTGCCGGTTTGACCGGGTATGCGCCGCCATGTTCCGGAACCGCAAGCGCCACTGTCGCAGAGCCTGTGTGGAGAAACTGTGAAATCCCGTGAGCGAAGGTTGTGTGGCGCTGTGATGGATAAAAAAACGGCGACCAATGGTCGCCGTTTTTTTCTCGCTCGCTTACGCGGCACTGAACAACTTGTGCGGATCAATCACAAACTTCTTCGGTACACCGGCATCGAACTCGCCATACCCTTCCGGCGCCTGATCGAGGCTGATCACCTGCACGCCCACCACTTCGGCAATGTTGATGCGATCCCACATGATCGCCTGCATCAGTTGACGGTTGTACTTCATCACTGGCGTTTGCCCAGTGTGGAAGCTGTGGGATTTGGCCCAGCCCAGGCCGAAACGAATGCTCAGGCTGCCCATTTTCGCAGCGGCGTCGACGGCGCCCGGATCTTCAGTCACGTAAAGGCCTGGGATACCGATCTTGCCGGCCACGCGCACTACGCCCATCAACGAGTTGAGTACCGTGGCCGGGGCTTCGGATTTGACGCCGTCGTGACCGTGTCCACGGGCTTCGAAGCCAACGCAGTCCACCGCACAATCCACTTCCGGCTCGCCCAACAGCGCGGCGATCTGTTCGTGCAGCGGGGTGTCTTTCGACAGGTCGACGATCTCAAAACCCTGCGCTTTGGCGTGGGCCAGGCGGATGGTGTTGACGTCGCCAACGATCACTACCGCTGCGCCGAGAAGGCGTGCCGATGCGGCGGCGGCCAGACCGACCGGGCCGGCACCTGCGATGTAAACCGTGCTGCCCGGGCCTACGCCTGCGGTGACTGCACCGTGATAACCGGTCGGCAGAATGTCAGAGAGGCAAGTCAGGTCGCGGATTTTCTCCATGGCCTTGTCGCGATCCGGCAGTTTCAGCAGGTTGAAGTCAGCGTAGGGGACCAGCACGTATTCAGCCTGGCCACCGGTCCAGTCACCCATGTCGACATAACCGTAAGCACCGCCGGCACGGGCCGGGTTGACGGTCAGGCAGACACCGGTGTGTTGCTCTTTGCAGGAACGGCAGCGCCCGCAAGCCACGTTGAACGGTACGGAAACCAGATCACCGATTTTCAGGTTTTCGACGTCGGAGCCTTTTTCGATCACCTCGCCGGTGATCTCGTGGCCCAGCACCAGACCGGTCTGCGCCGTGGTACGGCCGCGCACCATGTGTTGGTCGGAGCCGCAGATGTTGGTGGAAACCACTTTGAGAATGACCCCGTGCTCGATCTTGCGACCGCGCGGGTCCTGCATTTTCGGATAGTCGATTTTCTGTACTTCGACCTTGCCAGCGCCGAGATACACCACACCACGATTGCCAGACATGCTTTCACCTCGCTGTTGTTTTTATGGAACCGCGTTGCCCAGGCAGGCAGCGCGTTGAGTGCTCGGGTTATTGCTTGTTGGTTTTGCGTTGTCAGTAATGGCCTCATCGCTGGCAAGCCAGCTCCCACAGGATTCGGGTTGGATTGAAATTTTGTAACCGACACAAATCCCTGTGGGAGCTGGCTTGCCAGCGATGGCGATCTAAAGAACGACTGTTCGATTGGCGTTGAGAAACACCCTTCTTTCGATGTGATACCCCACCGCGCGAGCCAAGGTCAGGCCTTCGATGTCGCGCCCCTTGGCAATCAAATCTTCCGGGTAATGACTGTGATCCACCGCCTCGACACCCTGGGCAATGATCGGCCCTTCATCGAGATCGTTGTTGATGTAGTGCGCCGTCGCGCCGACCAGTTTCACGCCTTTGTTGTAAGCCTGGTGATACGGTTTGGCGCCCTTGAAACCCGGCAGCAGCGAGTGATGAATGTTGATCGCCTTGCCATCGAGCTTGCGACACAGCTCTGGCGACAGCACCTGCATATAGCGGGCGAGGATGACCAACTCGGCGCCAGACTCTTCGATCACCTGCCAGACCTGGCGCTCTTGCGACGGTTTGTCGTTGGGATCGAGGGGAAAATGGTAGTAGGGAATCTGGTGCCAGTCGGCCAACGGCTTGAGATCCGGGTGATTGGACACCACCGCTGCCACGTCCATCGACAATTGACCGATGCGCTGGCGGTAGAGCAAATCGTTGAGGCAGTGATCAGCCTTGGAAACCATGATCACTACCTTTGGCCGGTAGTTCGGCGCAGTCAGCTCGAAGATCATGCCAAACGCCTGACCCCGTTCTGCGAGGCCGGCGCGAAAGGCTTGTTCGTCGAAGCCGTCGGGCTGGCGGAATTCCACGCGAATGAAGAAGCGGCCGGAGAGCCGGTCATCGAACGAGTGGTGCTCGGTGACGTAGCAACCCTGCTCGAACAGAAAACGCGTGACCGCGTCCACAGTGCCGAGGACGCTTGGGCAGTCGGCGGTCAGAATCCATGTGTCTGGGGCGCGGCTCATGGTGCGGTGACTCCTGTTCTTTGTGCGGGGTGTCAGGTTTTCCCCTCACCCTAGCCCTCTCCCGGAGGGAGAGGGGACTGACCTAAGTGTCTGCCGAGTTACATCGAGCTGAAATCTCGCGGGTGAATACAGATCGCAAAAACACCCGAGATCGGCTCCCTTTCCCTCTCCCCCTTGGGGGAGAGGGCTGGGGGGGCTTTTCATGCCTGAACGCTCAACCCGTATTCAGCCGAAGCATCCTGCAACCACAACCACCAGTAATCCGAGAAGCTGCGGCGGATCAGCAGTTCCCAGGTGTCTTCAGCGGTATGGCGAATCATCAGTTGCGACTTGGCGAACACCGTGCCCACCGCTTTACCGACCGGGAAGCTGTTCGGATGCACGTCGTAGCTGGTGGACTTCATCAGCACCTGACGCACGTTCGGCCCGCTCAGTTCGAGCAGTTGCTGGCCACCGCTGACGTTGACGATCGCGATGTGCAGATCGCCCAGCGCTTCACGCAGTTTCTGTTCAGCGGCGAACTCCTCACCGCTTGGCACGATCAGCAGCCATTCATCCGGGCCCATCCATTGCAGGCTGGTTTCGCCTTCGACGATCACGCTCAGGGCGCCGGGCAATTCGATGCCCAGTGCTTTGTGCACGCCAGCGGCGAACGCTGGATCATGACCGTCGCCACGAATGGTCAGGTGGCCGAGGAGTTTGCGCTCACGCACGATCACGCCGGCGTTCTTGCGGCCCTTGCCGACCAGGCTGGCGAGGTCGGCATGGTGCAGCGACGACTCGGCACGGGCACCGGTGGTCGGGCGTTGTTGGTACACGTTGGCTGTGGTCATAAAGCACCTTTGCTGAATTCTGTTGGTTCCTGTGGTGGCTGATCTGCCGCTTTCGCGAGCAGGCTCGCTCACCCAGGTGAACGCGGTCGAATGTGGGAGCGAGCCTGCTCGCGAATAGCCGCCCGCCCACAGTTCTCGAGACCATCAAATGTTCTGGCGATCACCCTTCGGATCGAAGAACACCGAAGAAACGATTTCCGCCTCGATCACGCTGCCGTCCGCCAACGGTGCAAACACCCGCTCGCCAAGACGCTTCAAACCGCCCTTCACCACGCCCATCGCAAACGAATAGCCCAGGGAGTTGTGCGCATAGCTGGAAGTCACGTGGCCGACCATGGTCATCGGGATCGTCTGTTTAGTGTTGAACACCAACTGCGCACCTTCCGGCAGCCACTTGGTCGGATCGATCGGCTTCAGGCCCACCAACTGTTTGCGCTGATCACGCACGCAGTCTTCACGGTTCATGCCGCGCTGGCCGATCCACGAGAACGGTTTGGTGCGACCGACACACCAGCCCATGTTCAAGTCGTCCGGGGTCATCGAGCCGTCAGTGTCCTGGCCGACGATGATGAAACCTTTCTCGGCGCGCAGGACGTGCATGGTTTCGGTGCCATACGGCGTCAGGTTGTACTGCTTGCCGGCCTCGACGATTTTCTCCAGCACGCCCATCGCGTAGTCGGCCTGCACGTTGACTTCGTACGACAGCTCACCGGTGAACGAGATACGGAACACCCGCGCCGGCACGCCGCCGACCTCGCCTTCTTTCCAGGTCATGAACGGGAACGCTTCGTTGCTCAAATCGATATCAGTGACAGCGCTGAGCAGCTTGCGGCTGTTCGGGCCGGACAGGGTCATGGTCGCCCAGTGGTCGGTCACGGAGGTGAAGTACACCTTCATGTCCGGCCATTCGGTCTGGTGGTACAGCTCCAGCCATTGCAGGACGCGAGCGGCGCCGCCAGTGGTGGTGGTCATGACGAAATGGTTGTCGGCCAGGCAAGCCGTCACGCCGTCGTCGAAGACCATGCCGTCTTCTTTGCACATCAAACCGTAACGGGCCTTGCCCACATCGAGTTTGGTCCAGGCGTTGGTGTACACGCGGTTAAGGAACTCGCGGGCATCCGGGCCTTGAATGTCGATCTTGCCCAGCGTCGAGGCGTCGAGCAGGCCGACGCTGTCGCGCACGGCTTTGCATTCGCGCTTCACAGCGGCATGCAGGTCTTCGCCGTTTTTAGGGAAGTACCACGGACGCTTCCACTGGCCGACGTCTTCGAACTCGGCGCCGTTTTTCAGGTGCCATTGATGCAGTGCGGTATAACGCACCGGCTCGAAGATATGCCCGCAGTGGCGGCCGGCGATCGCGCCGAAAGTCACTGGCGTGTAGTTCGGGCGGAACATCGTGGTGCCCATCTGCGGGATGGTCACGTTCAGCGAACGGGCGGCGATGGCCAGACCGTTGACGTTGCCCAGTTTGCCCTGATCGGTGCCGAAGCCCAGCGCGGTATAGCGTTTGACGTGCTCGACCGACTCGAAACCTTCGCGAGTCGCCAGTTCGATGGCGGCGGCGGTCACATCGTTTTGCAGGTCGACGAATTGCTTCGGCGCCCGTGCGGTGCCCTTCTCATGCGGCACCTGGAACAGCGCCAGCGTCGGCTCTTCGTGACGGCTCAAGGCTTTTGGCAGCACGCCTTCAACGGTCTGGAAACCGGCTTCGGCAGCGGCGCGCACGCCACCTTCAAAACCGTCAGCCAGCGAATCGCCGAGACCGTAGACACCGTTGATGCCACCGACGCACACGCGTTTCTGCGGTGCTTCGCCCGGCACGAAACCGAGGATGTCTTCACGCCAGGTCGGCTTGCCGCCCAGGTGCGAGGCCAGGTGAACTACCGGGCTGTAGCCGCCGGAGCTGGCGACCACGTCGCAGTCGAGCCATTCGCCCGGACTGGTCACGGCGTGCGCTTTGACATCAATCGCGGCGACGCGGGCAGCAGTGACGCGCTTGCTGCCTCGGGTCTCGATCACGGCGCTGCCGGTGAGGATGCGGATGCCTTTAGCGCGAGCCTCCTCAACCAGTGCGCCACGCGGATTGCTGCGAGCATCGGCGATGGCCACCACTTGCAGGCTGGCGTCGAGCCAATCGAGCGCCACGCGGTAGGCGTGATCGTTGTTGGTGCTGAGGACCAGTTTCTTGCCCGGCGCCACACCGTAGCGGCGCACGTAAGTCGATACCGCACCGGCGAGCATGTTGCCCGGCACATCGTTGTTGCCGTAGACCAGCGGACGCTCGCAAGCGCCAGTGGCCAGCACCACACGCTTGGCGCGAACGCGGTGGATGCGCTGACGCACCTGACCGATTGGCGCACGGTCGCCGAGGTGATCGGTGAGGCGTTCGTGAATGGTCAGGAAGTTGTGGTCGTGGTAACCGTTGACCGTGGCGCGCGGCAGGATCAGCACGTCCGGGGAGTTTTTCAGTTCGGTGATGACGCTGGCAACCCACTCCAACGCAGGCTTGCCGTCGAGGCTTTCGCGCGAATCAAGCAGGCTGCCGCCGAACTCTTCCTGCTCATCGGCGAGGATCACGCGAGCACCGCTACGCGCAGCGGCCAGTGCTGCAGCGAGACCGGCCGGGCCACCGCCAACAATCAGCACGTCGCAGTGCTGGTTCATGTAGTCGTAGGTGTCCGGATCATTCTCGGTCGGCGAGCGGCCAAGACCTGCAGCCTTACGAATGTACTTCTCGTAAGTCATCCAGAACGATTGCGGGTACATGAAGGTTTTGTAGTAGAAACCCGGCGGCATCAGCTTGCCGCCGACCTTGCCGAGAATCCCCATCATGTCGTTGTTGACGCTCGGCCAGCCGTTGGTGCTGGTCGCGACCAGACCTTGATACAGCGCCTGTTGCGTGGCGCGCACGTTGGGGATCTGCGTGGCTTCGGTAGCACCGATCTGCAGCACCGCGTTCGGCTCTTCGGCACCGGCAGCAAAGATGCCGCGTGGGCGCGAATACTTGAAGCTGCGGCCGATGATGTCGACGCCGTTGGCGATCAGCGCCGAGGCCAGCGAGTCACCCTCGAAGCCTTTGTAGCTCTGACCGTTGAAGGTGAAGCTCAGCACTTTGTTGCGGTCGATCCGTCCACCGTTGGACAGGCGATTGGTCTGGCTCATACCTTCTCTCCCAGCGCCGTCGTGGCTGTTTTCGCAGCATCAGCCTTGTCGGTGAATTGCGGCTTGGTGCCGATCTTGTAGGTTTCGAGAATCTCGTAGGTCACGGTGTCGCGGGTGACGTTGAAGTACTGGCGGCAACCGGCGACGTGATCCCACAGCTCGTGGTGCAGACCGCGTGGGTTATCGCGGAAGAACATGTAGTCGCCCCACTCCGCATCGGTGCAGCTTGCAGGGTCCAGCGGACGCGGGATGTGCGCCTGACCGGATGCATGGAATTCCTCTTCGGAGCGCAGCTCGCCGCAGTGAGGACAGAAGATATGCAACATGGGATTTCTCCTGTTAGTGGGCAACCGCAGCAGCGCCGTGTTCATCGATCAACGCACCGTTGTGGAAACGGTCGATGGAGAAAGGTGCGGCCAACGGGTGCATTTCACCCTTGGCCAGGCTCGCGGCAAACACGTTGCCCGAGCCAGGTGTTGCCTTGAAGCCACCGGTGCCCCAACCGCAGTTGAAGAACATGTTCGGCACCGGGGTTTTAGAAATGATCGGGCAAGCATCCGGCGTGGTGTCGACGATGCCGCCCCACTGACGGTTCATGCGTACACGGGACAACACCGGGAACATCTCGACGATGGCCTGAATGGTGTGCTCGATCACCGGGTACGAACCACGCTGGCCGTAACCGTTGTAGCCGTCGATACCGGCGCCGATCACCAGGTCGCCCTTGTCGGACTGGCTGATGTAACCGTGCACGGCGTTGGACATGATCACGCTGTCGATAATCGGTTTGATCGGCTCGGACACCAGTGCTTGCAGCGGGTGGGATTCGATCGGCAGACGGAAACCGGCGAGTTTGGCCATGTGCCCGGAGTTACCGGCCGTCACCACGCCGACGCGCTTGGCGCCGATAAAACCCTTGTTGGTTTCAACGCCGATGCACACGCCGTTTTCTTTGCGGAAACCGATGACTTCGGTCTGTTGGATCAAGTCCACGCCCAAAGCATCAGCAGCACGGGCAAAGCCCCACGCCACGGCATCGTGACGGGCGACGCCGCCGCGACGCTGGACGGTTGCGCCGAGCACTGGGTAGCGAGTGTTTTTCGAGCAATCGAGGTACGGAATCTCGTTGGCGACTTGCTCAGTGTTGAGCAACTCGCCATCGACGCCGTTGAGGCGGTTGGCGCTGACCCGGCGTTCGGAATCGCGGATATCCTGCAAGGTGTGGCACAGGTTGTAGACGCCGCGCTGGGAGAACATCACGTTGTAGTTCAAGTCTTGCGACAGGCCTTCCCACAATTTCATCGCGTGTTCGTACAGATGCGCCGACTCGTCCCACAGATAGTTGGAGCGCACGATGGTGGTGTTGCGCGCGGTGTTACCGCCGCCCAGCCAGCCCTTCTCGACCACGGCGACGTTGGTGATGCCGTGCTCTTTTGCCAGATAGTAAGCAGTCGCCAGACCGTGCCCGCCGCCGCCGACGATGACCACGTCGTAGACCTTTTTCGGGGCCGGCGTGCGCCACATTTTCTGCCAGTTTTCGTGGTGGCTGAGCGAGTGTTTGAAGAGGCCGAAGCCCGAATAGCGTTGCATAGTCATGTACTCCAGAACGCTCAGCGATAAACCGGGAAGTCAGCGCACAGGGCCGCGACGTTTTTCGCCACATCCGCCTCAACATCGGCATCGCCAAGGTTATCGAGGATGTCGCAGATCCAGCCGGCCAGTTCAGTGCACTGCGTCACTTTGAAGCCGCGAGTCGTGACGGCCGGGGTGCCGATGCGCAGACCGGACGTCACGAACGGCGACTGCGGATCGTTCGGCACCGCGTTCTTGTTGACGGTGATGTGTGCACGGCCGAGGGCGGCATCGGCGTCTTTGCCGGTCAGGCCCTGACGGATCAGGCTGACCAAGAACAGATGGTTGTCAGTCCCGCCGGACACTACATCGTAGCCACGTTTGATAAATACGCTCGCCATCGCCTGGGCGTTGTCGATCACTTGTTGCTGATATGCCTTGAAGCCAGGCTCCAGCGCTTCCTTGAAGCACACGGCTTTACCGGCGATGACGTGCATCAGCGGGCCACCCTGAGCGCCGGGGAACACCGCAGAGTTGAGTTTCTTTTCAATTTCTTCGTTGGACTTGGCCAGGATCAAGCCACCACGCGGGCCGCGCAGGGTTTTGTGCGTGGTGGTGGTGACCACGTCGGCGTACGGCAGCGGATTCGGGTACAGACCGGCCGCGACCAGCCCGGCGACGTGAGCCATGTCGACGAACAGCAGCGCACCGACCTTGTCGGCGATCTGGCGGAAGCGCGGGAAATCCAGCGTCTTGGAGTAAGCCGAGAAACCGGCGATGATCATTTTCGGCTGGCACTCGACGGCCAGACGCTCGACCTCGTCGTAATCGATCAGGCCGGTATCGGTGTTGATCCCGTACTGCACGGCGTTATAGAGCTTGCCCGAGGACGACACTTTGGCGCCGTGGGTCAAGTGACCACCGTGGGCCAGGCTCATGCCCAGAATGGTGTCGCCCGGCTGGATCAACGCCAGGTACACGGCGCTGTTGGCCGAGGAACCGGAGTGCGGCTGGACGTTGGCGTAATCGGCGCCGAACAGTTGCTTGGCGCGCTCGATGGCCAGCGCTTCGACTTTATCCACATGCTCGCAGCCGCCGTAGTAGCGCTTGCCCGGATAGCCTTCGGCGTATTTGTTGGTGAGGCCACTGCCCTGGGCTTGCATCACGCGTTTGCTGGTGTAGTTCTCCGACGCGATCAGCTCGATGTGATCTTCCTGACGTTGCTCCTCGGCATTCATCGCCGCCAGCAGTGCATCGTCGTAACCCTGGATCTGGTCTTGCTTGCTGAACATCGCGTCTCTCCCAGCGGCGGCGGTGCGCCATTCGTCTCGGTCAGGCACCTGCGTGCCCTTTGATGCGATGGTATGACCGGCGCAGACAGCTCAAATGCCTACGGACGCCACGCAAAGGTGCGTTTACGACATGGCGGGAAAAGCCCTTGCCAGACTCGATCTCAAAAACACTGGAGAACCCTGTGGGAGCTGGCTTGCCAGCGATGGCGGTGGCACATCTGGCATTAATGGAGGCTGACCCACCGCTATCGCTGGCAAGCCAGCTCCCACAGGGTTAGGCGGCGATCTGGCGGATAAGTAGTAGCAGGAGAAAATGTGCGGGATAGAGGACGTAGGCCCAGCGCCGCATCGGAGGCGGCTTAGCGGTTTGGGCATGTCGCAAAAGCAACATCCCAAGCAACGGCGCAATCAGGCAAATGATAAGGCCGAAGATCGCCAACTCATTGCCGAACCGCGCAGATTCAAACAACACCCGCCACTGATTCGCCGCCAGGCACACCAGCCCCGGCAACACCGCGAAATACCACGGGCGACGAATCACCCACAACGTCGTCAGCGGCAGCAAAACACCAAAGAAACCGAACATCAGCCGTTCCGAGAACAACGCAGAAAGCAGCAGCGCGCCGGCGCCGAGCACGCGCGATGCCAAGGTCCGATCCTGCCAGCCTCGCGCCACCAGCAATCCCAACGCCAGCGTCGGCATCACGTTCAACGTGTCGGGATCAGGAATGTACAACCGATACGGAATCTCGCTGACCAGGCTGAACAACAGCAACCAGCCCAGATACCGCCACTCGGTCTTGCGCGCCCCCGCACGATCAAGATTCGCTGCCATCGCCAGACAAAACCATGGAAACGCCAACCGCCCAGGCACATACAGCCAATCGACGGAGAACCCGACATATCGCAGGTGATCGAGCAACATGCTCAACAGTGCCAGCCACTTGAGCAGATCCAGCGCGCCGTCGCGATTGCTCAGGTGCATAATCGGCCCGTGTCCTTGTAGAGTTTTGACAGCGACATCTCGTGTGCTCCCCGGAAGATCTTCGGTAAAGTGCGCACCATCATTGACCAACGAAGCGCCACAAGCGTTTCGATCACGGAAGCCGGCCATGACCGACAAGAGCCAACAATTCGCCAGCGACAACTATTCCGGTATTTGCCCTGAAGCCTGGGCTGCCATGGAACAGGCCAACCACGGCCACCAACGCGCTTACGGCGATGATGAATGGACCGCTCGCGCGGCCGACCATTTCCGCAAGCTGTTCGACACCGATTGCGAAGTATTCTTCGCCTTCAACGGCACCGCCGCCAACTCGCTGGCCCTGTCGTCGCTGTGCCAGAGTTATCACAGCGTGATCTGCTCGGAAACCGCCCACGTCGAAACCGACGAATGTGGCGCCCCGGAATTCTTCTCCAACGGCTCGAAACTGCTGATCGCCGGCACTGAAAACGGCAAGATCACCCCGGCCTCGATCCGCGAAGTCGCGCTCAAGCGTCAGGACATTCACTACCCCAAACCGCGCGTCGTGACCCTGACCCAGGCCACTGAAGTCGGTAGCGTCTACACCCCGGAAGAAATCCGCGCCATCAGCGCCACCTGCAAAGAGCTGGGCCTGAACCTGCACATGGACGGTGCGCGTTTCTCCAACGCCTGCGCGTTCCTCGGCTGCTCGCCAGCGGATCTGACCTGGAAGGCCGGTGTTGATGTGTTGTGTTTTGGTGGCACCAAAAACGGCATGGCCGTCGGTGAAGCGATCCTGTTCTTCAACCACAAACTGGCCGAAGACTTCGATTACCGCTGCAAACAGGCCGGACAACTGGCCTCGAAGATGCGCTTTCTGTCGGCACCGTGGGTGGGCATCCTCGAAAACGACGCCTGGCTCAAATACGCCCGCCACGCCAACCACTGCGCGCAACTGCTGGCCGAACTGGTCAGCGACATTCCGGGTGTCGAGCTGATGTTCCCGGTCCAGGCCAACGGCGTGTTCCTGCAACTGTCCGAGCCGGCCATCGCCGCGCTGACGGAACGCGGCTGGCGCTTCTACACCTTCATTGGCAAGGGCGGGGCACGTTTCATGTGCTCGTGGGATACCGAAGAAGAGCGCGTACGCGAACTGGCCCGTGACATCCGCGAAGTCATGAGCGCCTGACCTGACATAACCCCCCCCTCTCCCTGTAGGAGCTGCCGCAGGCTGCGATCTTGAATCGCAACCTTCGGCAGTTCTGCACGGTCCCTTCGTCGTTTGCCTTTCTGCGCTTGGTCTACATTGTTTGTCGAGCCCTCCGCTCAGATAACAATAAGCAGGAGCATCGGCATGTCGTTACAAGGCAAAACCCTGTTCATCACCGGCGCCAGCCGTGGCATTGGCCGTGAGATTGCGCTGCGAGCCGCCAGGGACGGAGCAAATGTTGTCATTGCGGCGAAAAGCGCCGAACCCCACGCCAAGTTGCCCGGCACCATCCACAGCGTCGCCGCGGAAGTCGAAGCGGCGGGCGGCAAAGCCTTGGCGTTGCAACTGGATGTGCGTGACGACGACGCAGTGCGCCAGGCGTTGGCGCAGGCCAACGAACATTTCGGCAGCATCGATGCGCTGGTGAACAACGCCGGGGCGATCAAATTGACCGGCGTGCAACACATCGAACTCAAGCGTTTCGACCTGATGCACCAGATCAACACCCGTGCAGTGCTGCTGTGCAGCCAGGCCGCCCTGCCCTATCTGAAGAAATCCGCCGGGCACATTCTCAACCTGTCGCCGCCACTGAACCTGGCGACCAAGTGGTTCGCCCAGTACAGTCCGTATACCGTGACCAAATACGGCATGAGCATGCTG
The DNA here is from genome assembly GCF_017973755.1 of Pseudomonas sp. P42. Taxonomy (NCBI): domain Bacteria; kingdom Pseudomonadati; phylum Pseudomonadota; class Gammaproteobacteria; order Pseudomonadales; family Pseudomonadaceae; genus Pseudomonas; species Pseudomonas sp. P42. Next base: position 125,992 of record NZ_JACOPU010000003.1, read on the forward strand.
ACACTGGGCATGAGCGAGGAATTCGCCGGGTATGGGATCAGCGTCAACTCACTGTGGCCGCAGACGATGATTGCCACGGCAGCGATTGAGTTTCAGTTGGGCAACAGAGAGTCGTTCAAGCATGCGCGCACACCCGAGATCATGGCGGATGCGGCGTATGTGATTTTGAGTAGCAGCAAGCGGCAGATCACGGGGCGATTGCTGATTGATGAGGAGATTTTGCGCGAGAGCGGTGTGAGCGAATTCAATCACTATCGCTTCGAGCCGGACAGCGACGCAACCCTGATGCCCGACCTCTTCGTAGATTGAAATCCATAACCCCTGTGGGAGCGAGCCTGCTCGCGAATAGGCCGTGTCAGAAAACGCAGATGCTGAATGACATGTCGCATTCGCGAGCAGGCTCGCTCCCACATTGGATTTGCGCCAATCTTTAGAACTCGATGCGCACGTCGCCCTTCGGCACGCTGCAGCACGACAAGATAAATCCTTCCGCCTCGTCGTCCTCGGTAATCCCGCCGTTGTGCTCCATCTCCACTTCGCCCCCAAGCTTGAGCACCTTGCACGTCCCGCAAATCCCCATGCCGCAGGCTTTCGGGATCATCAGGCCGAGCTTGGCCGCCGCCGCATGCACGGTCTCGCCCGGTGCCACACGAATGCTCTTGCCGGACGAAGTGAATTCCACCTGATGCAGATCCGCCGCGTCGATTTCTGGGGCGTCGGCTGCCTGCTCGGCCTGTTCGACAGCATCGGCGCGAGCCTCGGGGGGCGTGGCACCGAAGGATTCTTCGTGGTAGCGCGACATGTCGTAACCGGCGGCTTCCAGCAGCCGCTTGACGGCGTGCATGTACGGCGTCGGCCCGCAGCAGAACACTTCGCGCTCGAGGAAGTCCGGCACCATCAATTCGAGCATCTTGTGATTGAGATAACCGCGATACCCGGCCCACGGCTCACCCAAGCCGTGCTTCTCACAGATCAGGTGCAGGCTGAAGTTGTCGATCCGCGAGGCCATGTGTTCCAGCTCGCGGTGGTAAATGATGTCTTTGGGCGAGCGCGCGCTGTGGACAAAGGTCATGTCGACGTTGGCGTTGGTGTCGTAGAACCAGCGCGCCATCGACATGCACGGCGTAATACCGACGCCGCCGCTGAGGTACAGGACTTTCGGACTCGGATAGTCCATGGCATTGAACAGCCCGACCGGCCCATGCACCGCCAGCTCCTGGCCTTCATGCAGCGTGTCGTGCAACCAGTTGGAAACCTTGCCGCCCGGCACCCGTTTGATCGTCACCGAAAAGCTGTAAGGCACCGACGGCGAACTGGAAATGGTGTACGAACGCATGATCGGCTGGCCTTCGATTTCCAGCTCCAGGGTGACGAACTGCCCGGGCTTGAAGAAGAACAGGATCGGCTGATCGGCCATGAAGCAGAAGGTGCGCACGTCCCAGGTTTCCTGGATGACTTTGACGCAACGGACAATGTGTCGACCATTGGCCCAGGTCTGGGTGGTGACCGGATTCAGGAAGCTGTTGGACATGCTGTTCTCCACGGCCGACTGTCGGCCTTCATGTGGCGATTCTGCGTATAGCGCAGACCGCCCGTTTACCTATCCGCGACATCGGCATACTTATCGCGACCAGCCCCCAACCACCGGGGGTTGCGCGTCGGGAACAGATTGCACCATGTCGCCCATGGATAAGGTTCCGCCCTGCGCCGGGCCCACACTCGCCCCAACACCAAGACAGATTCTTTACACCTTGCGTAGCAACCGTTAGCAGCACACCTGATTAGCCACTTTCGCCGGCCACGCAGATGGCCATGAGGATCACATCGATGGACGTCACCGCAAAAATCAGCCTGGGCGATCCGCTGGAACCCGCACGCAAGGCCACCGCCCAAATGTTGCAGGAGCGCGAGCGCACCTTCTCGCTGCCGCAACCGTTCTACAGCGACGAGCGGCTGTTCGATATCGACATGCAGGAGATCTTCCAGAAAGAGTGGTTGATCGCCGGCATGACCTGCGAAATCCCGACCAAGGGCAACTACCTGACCCTGCAGGTCGGCAAAAACCCGATCATCGTCATCCGTGGCGCCGAAGGTGTGGTGCATGCGTTCCATAACGTCTGCCGCCACCGTGGCTCGCGCCTGTGCACCAGTGAAAAGGGCAAGGTCGCCAAACTGGTCTGCCACTACCACCAGTGGACCTATGAGCTGGACGGTCGCCTGCTGTTCGCCGGCATCGAAATGGGCGCCGACTTCGACATGAAGCAGTACGGCCTCAAACCGGTGAACGTAAAGACCGCTGGCGGCTACATCTTTATCAGCCTGGCGGAGAATCCACCGGCCATTGATGACTTCCTGTCGACGCTGAACCACTACATGGAACCGTACGACATGGAGAACACCAAGGTGGCAATCACCACCACCCTGGTGGAAAAGGCCAACTGGAAACTGGTGCTGGAAAACAATCGCGAGTGCTACCACTGCAACGCCTCGCACCCGGAACTGCTGAAAACCCTGCTGGAGTGGGACGACGTCACCGACCCGCGCGCCGATCAGGCGTTCAAGGATCACGTCGCGGCCTCCGCCGCGGCCTGGGAAGCCGAAAAGATCCCGTACGCCCACGCCAGTTTCGGCCTGCGCAACCGCATCGTGCGCATGCCGCTGCTCAAGGGCACCGTGTCGATGACCCTCGACGGCAAACAGGGCTGCGCCAAACTGATGGGCCGCATCAAGAACCCGGATCTCGGCTCAATGCGCATCCTGCACCTGCCGCACTCGTGGAACCACTGCATGGGCGATCACATCATCGTCTTCACCGTGTGGCCGATCAGCGCCCAGGAAACCTTGGTTACCACTAAGTGGATCGTGCACAAGGATGCGGTTGAAGGCGTCGATTACGACGTAGAACGCATGCGCCAGGTGTGGGATGCGACCAATGATCAGGATCGGCGTCTGGCCGAAGAAAACCAGCGCGGGATCAACTCCACGGCTTACCAGCCGGGGCCATACTCGAAGACCTATGAGTTTGGTGTGGTGAATTTCGTCGATTGGTACAGCGAGCGGTTGTTGAGCAACCTTGGGGCTGAGCCTGCGCCGTATCTCAAGGGTGTGCCCGTTCAAGGTTGAAGAAGGCGAACTGTAAATAAGAAAAACCGCGAGCATGCTCGCGGTTTTTTATTGCCATTACAAAACGGCTACCAGTTCCACGATTTGATAATACGTTGCGCTGCCTCAAAGATATTATCTATGTCGGAAGCGCTCGGCGGTCGTTTATAGTCTGGATCGATTTTTCGCTGCAACTCATCGTACAAACTATCAATCTTCTCCTCGGTACGTTTCTTATCGCGCTGACGAAGAACGTCGAGCTTTGCTTTATTATCGTCAAGCGCTCTGTTCTCTTCGATATTGAAAGCACGACACCACTCACCTTCGATTGGATCGATAAACGGTGGAGGTCCGATCGGTTTGAAAGGCTTGATCATTAATCACCTCACAACCTTCAAACAGATCAGGAAAACCAACCACTGATCCAGTTCACGACCGAATTGAATGTATTGGTGATCTTCTCCCAGACATTTTTTAACCAGCTCAGGATTTTCTGGCCAATTTCGACAAAAAACGCAGTAATCTTATCGAGCACGCTATTGAACAGACCGCCGAAAAGATCCATAAACCCAACAACCGCGTCCGCGCTGCCAGGAAACTTTTCGACCTCTCCAATGGCAGCGTCGTACATCTTATCGATACGCTCCGCCGCTGCTTTATGATCGCGGTTACGCAACTCCTCAAGTTTATCTTTATAGGATTTGGTATCGGTGGAGCCTGAATTCTGGAACGTCTCGGTCGCTTTGGTCAGCTCCTGCTCCGACTGGTTCGACTGCTCCTCGCCAACCTCCTTGGCCAGCGGCTCCAGCCTTTTTACGGCTGGGTCATTGGAACTGGTGTTCAGATAAAGACTACGCAGGTGAAGATGCTGCAGGTGCGGCGAAGCCATTAAAACGCCTCGGGCCGTACCCGTGGAAAGTTGCTTCGCATGCACGCGCATCTCGTTCAGCAGTTCGACATAAGCCTCTTTCGACGGAGCAACAGCGGCGTCGGCGACTGATTTGATTTTAGACTTGGCAGCTTCAGACATTTTAGAACTCCTTGTAGTGTCATATGAATTGCACTTTTACTGTGCTCAGGCTGATAAGCGCTTGCCGCCTCGCACGTCGGCAGCACTCGTCAAAAACTTTGATTAAGCCCACGCAAACTTACGTGAGCATTACATTATATTCAGGTGCAAAATCCCCATGTACCGGCTCGAGCCGAACATATCGAAAGTTCGCAGAAAAAGAATTTTTCAAAATGAAGAATGTAAATGAGCGCGAACGCCTTCCATAGCCAAACCCCTGTACTGTGACAAGAATAAAACAATGAACAACCTTGTTCATTTAATCGCGTGAAGCCAATTAAAGCTGTGGCAATCAACCCTGTCAAACCACTCGATAGAACTATCGGAAGCTGAGCATCGTAAAATTAATTATATGGAGAAGCCCATTCAAAAATGATCGCGCACGGCGGGAGTGCAGTCTTGTTGTGCGCGGAGATGTCGGAAACTGTATGAAATTTGATCAATTGCCTTTTGGACTATATCTGCCGGGGCTTGCAGGGTTTGGCGAACAAGTTATCCACATAGCCACCCACAGCAAACGGGGACAACTGTGGATGAATGAGAAAAACAGCGGTGAATAAGTGAAGAAAAACCGTGACTTATCCAGAAGGGCAGTCTGAGACATGGATTGTACGTTTTTTAATCAAACCCCTATAAGCCACGTATTTAAAGACCTGTAGAGGATGGCGAACACGTTATCCACAGAAGCGCCAACAGACTTCGGGGGTAACTTTGCAGGCGCTGTGGAAAAATGCCTGCGACTGTGAAAAACCGGGCTTTACAGAGAGTCACCACGGTGAGAATTAATGATTTGATCAGTTTTTAGTCAAATCCGTGCAAGCCACGTTTTATATGGCTCTTGGGGGATAGCGAACATCTTATCCACAGAAGCGCCAACAGAGATTGGGGGCAACTTGTGTCGTTATCCAAGGGGAAAAGCCAGTAAAAACCGTTAGTTAAGCTGGTTGTTTTTTGATCTGAGGGCTGGAGGCCTTGATTGGCGTAGGGTGCAGGGATGGGCGAACACGTTATCCACAGATTCGCCAACAGGGATTGTGGGTAAACAGCGCAATATCTCGATGCGCTCGGCTCATATGTAGGAGCTGCGGCACGCTGCGATCTTTTGATCTTGATTTTTGAAGATCAAAAGATCGCAGCCTCGTTTCACTCGACAGCTCCTACAGGGGCTTTGCAGGGTGTCAGCGGACAACGCCTTCTTCGATCAGCAGCTTGAGGATGGCTTCGGCGCCGGCTTGCGCCGTGACGCCTTTGAGCACTTGCCCGCCACCGCCACTGGCCTTGGCCGTAGCAGCCTTCATCCGATCAGCACCACTTTTGGCCTTGATCACTTTCAAGCGCTTCGGTCGCGGCTTGGCCGGTTGCAGCGTGGCGACAGACAAAAGCTCATCGTCGATAACTTCGACGTCATCAGCCTCCAACTGCCCACGCCGCGCCGGCCCATACGCACTCTGCCTCGGCTTCGGCGCCGCGTTATCCACAGTCGCCAGAAACGGCAGCTTCACCTTCAAACGGCGACGTTGCCCACGCGGTAGCGCTTGCAGCACCAGCGCCGAACCATCATTGATCGACTCGACCTGGGCCAATCCGACCACCAGTGGCCAACCCAACCCTTCCGCCAGCAGAAACGGCAACATGCCCGAGCCTTCACCGGTTTCCGCCTGGCTACCGGTCAGCACCACTTGAGCACCGGCCTCACGCAAATAAGCCGTCAGCGCCGGCAGCGCATCAGCGTCCGCCGGTTGCTCCAGCACGTGCATCTGCTCCAGGCCCATGCCCAGATAGGCGCGCAATGCGGGTTCCGCGACATCGCCGGCATGCAGCACTTGCAGGTTGTCCCCAGCCAGTTGCAAACCCAGTTCCACTGCCCGTGCATCCTGCTCCGCCCGGCGTGGGCGGCCGGAGGTCGGGTGGGCGCCGATTGAAACCAGACTGATGATTTTCGTGTTCATAGCGTTTCCTTAAGCCGCATCGCGCTTGGCGTCGTTGCGGTAGGCCGCTACCGCCGCGATCAAGGCTTGAAGAATCTCTGCGCTCTCGCCGATCACTGACAGGTCGGCACGTTTGATCATGTCGCAACCCGGATCGAGGTTGATCGCCACCACTTTGTCGCAGGCGCCAATGCCTTGCAGATGCTGGATCGCGCCGGAAATCCCCACCGCCACATACACCCGCGCAGTGACCCAGGTACCGGACGCGCCAACCTGACGATCGCGCGCCATGTAGCCGTCGTCCACCGCCACCCGCGAAGCGCCTTCGGTGGCACCCAGTGCGGCAGCAGTCTGGTGGAACAGCGCCCAGTCCTTGACCCCGTTACCGCCAGAGAAGATGAACTCGGCCTCGGCCATCGGAATGGCCGCAGGGTCCACCGCCACCGCGCCCAGATCCTCGATTCGCGACAAGCTGCGCGCGACGCTTGTGGATAACTCCACGGGCAGCGCTTCGTGGCGAGTTTCGCTGACCGGTTCGGCGCATTCGGCCGAGGCCAGAATCAATCGAGCGACCGGACGCGCCAGGTCTTGCAGCCCCGCACCGGCGCGGCCGATGCATTGCTCATCCTTGACCTGCCAGACCCGGGTGGCCGGGCGTTCTCCCAACGCTGCAGCAAAGCGACGGCCGAGCTCACCGCCACCGCTGCGACTGTCCGGCAGCAGCCAGTGGCGCGGACTGAACTGGTTATCCACAGCCCGCAGCCCTAGCACCCGTTGTTCCGGTGCATAACCGTTGAATTCTTCGCCATCGAGTACCAGCAAGCGGTCAACGCCCGCCGTGGCAAATGCGCTTTCCTTGTGCTCGCCGAATACCACCGCCAACACCGCCCCATCCTTGCCGGCCAACTCATGGGCAAGCCCCAGCAAGTCGCGGTCGTGGCTGCTCAAGCGACCACCGACCATGTCCGGCACCACGCTGATGTAGAACGCCGGGGCCGGCACCTGATGCAGCGGCAATTGCACCTCTACAGCGGCTGAACGCTTAGTCGCCCCGCCCTGTTGCGCGCCGCTGCGGTCGATACGCTTGATGCCGTTGGGGCCAATAAAACCGATGCCGTGCAGGTTTTTACGGATGACGCCATTCGGCCCCATCCAGCTGTGTTGTGCCGGTTGCATCGCCGCGTGCAGCGGATGCAGTCGGTTGCGGGCGATCCATTCGGCGCGCGGATCGCGGCGGATAATGTCGCTCATCAGTGGGCCTCCGCGGGTTCACGTTTGGCCGGAGTGGTCGGCTTGCTTGGTGCGGCGTCTTCGAGCAGCGCGTCGGCGACCAGTTCGGCAATGTCCTTGATCAGCGGACGCGGTTCGACCACGCCTTCGAGCATCGCCGTGCACTGTGGACAACCCACGGCCACCAGTTCAGCGCCGGTTTCGCGGATGTCGTCCATGCGCATGTCGGGGATACGCTGTTTGCCCGGAATGTCGGTGATCGGCGCACCGCCACCGCCGCCGCAGCAACGCGAACGGAAGCCGGAACGTTGCATCTCTTTGACTTCGATACCGAGCGCACGCAGCACTTCACGCGGCGCTTCGTACTCACCGTTGTAGCGGCCGAGATAGCATGGATCGTGATAGGTCACGCTGTTGCCTTTGTGCTGCCCGAGGTTGAGCGCGCCGGCCTGAATGATTTCCGCCATGTAGGTGCTGTGGTGCTGCACCAGGTAATTGCCGTCGAACGCACCGTACTCGTTTTTCAGCACATGAAAACTGTGCGGATCACAGGTGACGATGCGGTTGAAACTGTATTTGGCCAAGGTCTGGATATTGCGTTTGGCGAGCTGCTGGAACGTCGCTTCGTCGCCGAGACGGCGGGCCACGTCGCCGCTGTCGCGTTCCTCAAGACCGAGTACGGCGAAGTCGACTTTCGCTGCCTTCAGCACTTTGACGAAGGCGCGCAAGGTGCGCTGGTTGCGCATGTCGAAGGCGCCGTCACCGACCCAGAACAGCACGTCGGTGGATTTCTTTTCGCTGAGCAGGTTCAGGTTCAAATCCGCCGCCCAGTTCATCCGCCCGCCCGGTGCGAAACCGCCGGGGTTGTCGGTGGCGATGAGGTTTTCCAGCACCTCGGCGCCCTTGTTCGGTGTTGCGCCTTTTTCCAGGGTGAGGTGGCGGCGCATGTCGACGATAGCGTCGACGTGCTCGATCATCATCGGGCACTCCTCCACGCAGGCGCGGCAGGTGGTGCACGACCACAGGGTCTCGGCATCGACCAGACCGTTGACGATCGGTTGATGCGGATTGCCTGCATGCTCGCCGACTGGTTTGCCTGGATACGGGCTGCCAGCGAACTTGGCATCGGTGCCGCCAGCGAGGCCGACGACCATGTCCTGAATCAGTTTTTTCGGGTTCAGCGGCTGGCCGGCAGCGAACGCCGGGCACGCGGCTTCACACTTGCCGCACTGCACGCAGGCGTCAAAACCGAGCAACTGGTTCCAGGTGAAATCCTTGGGTTTTTCCACGCCCAGCGGTGCGCTCGGGTCGTTGAGGTCCAGCGGTTTCAAACCGGTGGAACGACCGCCGCCGAAACGTTCGGCACGACGGTGCCAGGCCAGATGCAGCGCGCCAGCGAAGGCGTGCTTCATCGGCCCGCCCCAGGTCATGCCGAAGAGCAATTCCGAAACGCCCCACAGCACGCCAATGCCGAGAATCACTGCCAGCAGCCAGCCACCGAAGTTCTCCGGGAATATCCCGGCCACCGGCAACGTCACCAGAAAGAATGACGCCGAGAAGGCCAGCAGGCTTTTCGGCAGGCGCATCCACGGGCCTTTCGACAACCGTGCCGGCGGGTTGCGCCGGCGCAGGTAAACGAAGATCGCGCCGACGAACATCACCGCCGACATCAGCAGCAAGGCGTAACCGAGGATGCGGTTATGCAGGCCAAAGCCATGCACCAGAATCGCCAGCACAATCGACGCCACCGCGCCGCCGGCCGTGGCCACGTGGGTGTTGGCGATGTATATGTCCCGCGCCACCACATGGTGAAGATCGACCATGTACCGCTTGGGCATGGCCAGCAGGCCGCCGATCAGATCGACCTTCGAGGCCCGGCCCCGACGCCACATCGCCACCCGCCGCAACGCGCCAAGGACAGCGAGGCCCAGGGCTGCGAACAACAGGATTGGAAGAAGGGTGTTCAACATAGGTGAAGCTCCCACCAGTGCAACCTGGAGAAACACGATCCGCTTTACTGTGGGAGCGAGCCTGCTCGCGAAAGCGGTGAGTCAGTCGACATCATCGTCAACTGACAGATTGCATTCGCGAGCAGGCTCGCTCCCACAGGGTTTGGTGCAAGCCGTCAGAAATCCTTGCACAACCGCAGTGCGTCGTAGATCGCGGCGTGTGTGTTGCGCTGCGCCACGCAGTCGCCGATGCGGAACAGCAAGTAGCCGTCACCCGTGGTACTCAGCGATGGCTGCGGTTTGATCGCAAACAACGCATCGATATCGATCTGGCCCTTGTTGCGCGATCCTTCCTTGAGCCCGTAATACAGCTCTTCGTCCGGGCGCACGCCGTTTTCCACGACCACCTGATCGACCACCCGCTCCTCTTTGGCACCGGTGTATTCGTTCTCCAGCACCGCGATCAGTTTGTCGCCCTCGCGGTAGACCTTCTCCAGCATCATGTCGCCGGTCATGATCACTTCTTTCGGATACATGCTGCGGTAGTAGGTCGGGAACGACGTACCGCCAACGGCCACGCCGGGTTTGATGTCGTCGGTGACGATCTCGACCTGGCTGCCCTTGTCGGCGAGGAAGTCGGCAACCGACATCCCGGTGAACTCGCAAATGGTGTCGTAGACCAGCACGTTCTTGCCCGGCGCAACCTTGCCGTCGAGCACGTCCCAACTGCTGACTACCAACCCTTCGGCCGCGCCCCAGTGTTCGTTCTGCTCAAGAAACGGGTGTCCGCCAACCGCCAGCACCACGACGTCCGGACGCAAATCCATGATCGTCGCGGCATCAGCCGCAGTGCCCAGACGCAGGTCGACTTTCAGCCGCGCCAGTTCCAACTGGAACCAGCGCGTAATGCCGGCGATCTGGTCGCGCTGCGGTGCTTTCGATGCAGTAGTGATCTGCCCGCCGATGAATTCTTTCTTCTCGAACAGCGTCACGTCGTGGCCGCGTTCAGCGGACACCCGCGCCGCTTCCATCCCGGCCGGGCCGGCACCGACGACCACGACTCTGCGCTTGATGCCGGTGGATTTTTCGATGATGTGCGGCACGCCCATGTATTCACGGGACGTCGCGGCGTTCTGGATACAAAGCACGTCCAGACCTTGGTATTGACGGTCGATGCAATAGTTGGCGCCCACACACTGTTTGATCTGGTCGATCTGGCCCATCTTGATCTTGGCGATCAGGTGCGGGTCGGCGATGTGCGCGCGGGTCATGCCGACCATATCGACATAACCGCCCTCAAGAATCCGGGTGGCCTGGTTCGGGTCCTTGATGTTCTGCGCATGCAGAACCGGCGCTTTCACCACCTCTTTGATCCCGGCCGCCAAGTGCAGAAACGGCTCCGGTGGATAACTCATGTTGGGGATAACGTTGGCCAGGGTGTTGTGGGTGTCGCAACCCGAACCGACTACGCCGATGAAGTCGAGCATGCCGGTGTCGTCGTAGTACTTGGCGATCTGTTTCATGTCCTCGTGGGACAAGCCGTCCGGGTGGAATTCGTCGCCGCACAAGCGGATGCCGACGCAGAAATCGTCGCCGACTTCCTTGCGCACAGCCTTGAGCACTTCCAGACCGAAACGCATGCGGTTCTCGAAACTGCCGCCCCATTCATCGGTGCGCTTGTTGACGCGCGGACTCCAGAACTGGTCGATCATGTGCTGGTGCACGGCAGACAACTCAACGCCGTCCAGACCACCGGCCTTGGCGCGGCCAGCAGCGGTGGCGTAGTTGCCGATCACCCGCCAGATTTCTTCCGGCTCGATGGTTTTGCAGGTCGCGCGGTGCACCGGTTCACGGATGCCCGACGGCGACAGCAGGGTTGGCCAATGCTCGCCGTCCCAACGCGAGCGACGGCCCATGTGGGTAATCTGGATCATGATCTTGGCGCCATGCTTGTGCATGGCGTCGGCGAGGTTCTGGAAGTGCGGGATGATCCGGTCATCCGCCAGGTTCACCGATTTCCACCAGCCTTGCGGGCTGTCGATGGCCACACTGGACGAGCCGCCGCAAATCGCCAGGCCGATGCCGCCCTTGGCTTTCTCTTCGTAATACTTGACGTAGCGGTCGGTGGTCATGCCGCCGTCGGTCGCGTAGACCTCGGCGTGCGCGGTGCTGAGCACACGGTTGCGGATGGTCAGTTTGCCGATCTGGATCGGCTGGAACATTGCTTCGAAAGCCATGACGGGTTCCTCGACTTACAACGGCTTGACGGTGAACAAGCCGTCTTCGTGGCCTTCTTCGGAGCCACCGTACACTTGCTCGGCAACCGTGCGAATCTTGCTGCCGCGAGCCTCAAGAATCTGATCCATCGCGCCGGCAAACCAGCCGGTGAACATGTAGTCGACCTTGCGCCCGACCTTGCCGTAGACGTAGACAAACGCCGAGTGCTCGAGCTTGACGCTGGCGGTGCCTTTATCGAGGTCGATGTCCTGAATCTTGAACAGGCCCCAACCGCGCTGCGACAAGCGCTTCATGTAGTGCTCGAACACCGCAACGCCCTCCAGGCCGTGGCATTCAGCTTCTTTTTCGCACCAGTGCCAGGCAGATTTGTAGCCGGCCTTGTAGAGGATCTCGGCGTAGGCTTCGGCGCCCAGCACTTCCTCGATGCCCATGTGGTTATTGACGAAAAAGTGACGCGGCACGTACAGCATTGGCAGGGCGTCGGAAGTCCAGACACCGGTTTCGCTGTCGACTTCGATAGGCAATTGCGGGGCGATCTTGGCCATGGAAACTTAACTCCAGAAAAGTTTTAGATTCAGTATTGGCCGCAGCCCTCACCCCAGCCCTCTCCCACAGGAGAGGGGGCAGTTCGGCGGCGGTCTTGGAAAGCGTTACTCGCCCCAGACGTCTTTCAAGACGTTGACCCAGTTTTCGCCCATGATCTTGCGCACCACACGTTCGGGATGGCCGCGCTTGAGCAAGGTTTCAGTCAGGTTCGGGAACTCGCCGACAGTGCGGATGCCCAGCGGGTTGATGATCTTGCCGAAGCTGGTCAGACGGCGGGCGTAGCCCTTGTCGTGGGTCAGGTATTCGAAAAAGTCCTGGCCGTGGCCCTGAGTGAAATCGGTGCCGATGCCGATGGCGTCTTCGCCGACGATGTTCATCACGTATTCGATGGCTTCGGCGTAGTCGTCGATGGTCGAATCGATGCCCTTGGCGAGGAACGGCGCGAACATGGTCACGCCGACGAAACCGCCGTGGTCGGCAATGAATTTGAGTTCTTCATCGGACTTGTTGCGCGGGTGCTCCTTGAGCCCCGACGGCAGGCAGTGGGAGTAGCAGACCGGTTTTTTCGATTCGAGGATGACTTCTTCGGAAGTCTTGGAACCGACGTGGGACAGGTCGCACATGACGCCAACGCGGTTCATCTCGGCGACGATCTCGCGACCGAAACCCGACAGCCCGCCATCACGCTCGTAGCAACCGGTGCCGACCAGGTTCTGGGTGTTGTAGCACATCTGCACGATGCCGACGCCGAGCTGCTTGAACACCTCGACGTAACCGATCTGGTCTTCAAACGCATGGGCATTCTGGAAGCCGAAGAGGATGCCGGTCTTGCCCTGCTCCTTGGCGCGACGGATATCGGCGGTGGTGCGCACCGGCATCACCAGGTCGCTGTTCTCGCGGATCAGCTTCTGGCTGGCGGCGATGTTGTTGACGGTCGCCTGAAAGCCTTCCCACACCGACACAGTGCAGTTGGCCGCCGTCAGACCGCCCTTGCGCATGTCTTCGAACAGCTCGCGGTTCCATTTGGCAATGATCAGACCGTCGATAACGATGCTGTCGGCGTGTAATTCGGCTGGGCTCATCAGGCGTCCCCTTATTGGCGATTCATGCGCCGAATCGTCTGCCGGCGCTTTGGGGCCAGCATATGCCTCGGTGCAGGGGCGACCGGGTGCAAAAACGACAGGGGAATTGCCGAAAGCGTCAATCCGCGACAAAGGGTCATCAGGCGGCCCGACCAGCCACCTGTTCAAGCCCGCCAGCTTGAGCCAGAATCCCCCGCATCTTGGATACACCACTGGATGAGAGCGGCGACCTCAATGAAATCGATCTTCCTGGCCCTGGCACTGATTGCGACCGGCGTACACGCCGCCGAAGAGTCCGACAACAACCCGTGCGACGCAGTCGAAAACGACGTGCAGACCCTGGAGTGCTCAGCGTACAGCCGCACCGCGGCCGAAGACCTGCTCAAGGACAACTACGCCAGCCTCACCGAACGCATGCAAACCGCATACGGCAAGAACCCGACGCAACTGTCTGACATCACCGCCAAACTCAAAACTGCCCAGCAGCAATGGCTGAAGACGCGGGACGCCGACTGCGCGGTAGAAGCCTTCCCGGCAACGGCGGGAAGCAAGGCCTTTACGATTGCGCAGAATGATTGCGTGGCGCGGATGAGTGACGAGCGGTCGGAGTTTTTGGAGTCGATTGGTCAGGAGTGAGTGTCTGATCTGTAAGCTGCACATCTATAGCTAATCAAAGGACACCCATGAACATCTGCGGCATCGAAATCAAAGGCAGCGAAGCGATCATCGCCGTGGCCGCTCTCGACGGTTCGACCCTGAGCCACATCCCTCTCGCCACCAAGAAAATCGCCCTCGACGATGACGACGAGGCAGCCAACGTCAAACGCTTCGCCGCGCAGGTCGCGTCGTTTGTGCGGGAGAACTCGATTGACCGGATTGCGATCAAGAAGCGCAGCAAGAAGGGTGAATTTGCCGGTGGGCCGACGACGTTCAAGATCGAGGGTGTGTTTCAGTTGCTCGATGGGTGTGAGGTGACGCTGCTGTCGCCGCAGACGATCAATGCACAGGCCAAGAAGCACAATTTCGAGCTGCCGGGGACGCTGAACAAGTATCAGCATGAGGCTTATAAAGCGGCGTGCTCGGCGTTGGTGAAGAAGTAAGCAAACAGCAAGATCAAAAGATCGCAGCCTTCGGCAGCTCCTACAGGGGATCTCATGTAGGAGCTGCCGAAGGCTGCGATCTTTTGATTTTCAGGCTTGGGCAGTACGGCGGTCTTCTCGCGGACAGCGTGCAAACTTCGCCCGGTAGCTGCGAGTGAAATACGACGGTGATTCAAACCCGCAGGCAATGCTGACTTCGAGCACGCTCATATCCGTCTGGCGCAACAACTGCCGAGCCTTCTCCAGCCTTAAGCGCAGATAGAAATTGCTCGGCGTGTCGTTCAGATGCAGCCGGAACAAGCGCTCCAGTTGTCGCCGCGTGACCTTGATCGATTCCGCCAGTTGCAGCGTGCTCAGCGGCGGTTCGCTGTGTTGTTCCATCTCGCCAATCACCTGCACCAGTTTCTTGTTGCTGATGCCATAACGCGTGGCGACCTCCATGCGCTGGTGGTCTTTGCGCGGGCGGATGCGGCCTAACACAAATTGCTCGCTGACCTGGATCGCCAGTTGCGGGCCGTGGGCCTGGGCGATCAGGTCGAGCATTAAATCGATGGAAGCGGTGCCACCGGCCGAGGTGATGCGCCGCCGGTCAATCTCGAACAGTTCCTGCGTCACGCTGAGCTGTGGATAAGATTCCTTGAACGCGTCGATCGCCTCCCAATGCAAGGTCAGGCGATGGCCCTCAAGCAGGCCCGCCTCGGCCAGGACGAAGCTGCCGGTGTCGATGGCGCCGAGGGTGACGCCTTCGTTATCCAGGCGGCGCAGCCAGTGCTCAAGCGTTGGCGTGGCGAATTTCAGCGGTTCGAATCCGGCGACCACCAACAGCGTCGCGCCCTTCTTCAGCGGCTCCAGCGCCGCGTCAGCGTTGACCGACATGCCATTACTCGCCAGCACTGCCCCGCCATCGGCGCTCAGAACATGCCAGCGGTACAGCTCGCCGCGAAAACGGTTGGCCACCCGTAGAGGTTCGATCGCGGAGATAAAGCCGATCGCGGAAAACCCCGGCATCAGCAAAAAGTAAAAATCCTGGGACATGGGCGCACTCGGTTGGCGGGTAGCGTGGGTCGTTGATACGCCGATTGTCGTCAGCGTTCAAGCGCACAGGTCGCTACAGTGCAAGTGCCGGTCGCCGTAGTGCGCTTTCACGGGCGCATTGCTGCGTAACTTTGCATCACCGGCGCATCAGACGCCGGGAACCACAATAAACGACCTGCCGAGGAACCCGACATGAAACGACTGATCAGCAGCTGTGTTCTTGCACTCAGCGGTACCGCTTTCTTGAGCGCCAGCGTCATGGCGGCCGAACCCGCGTCTTGCCAGAACGTACGCATGGGCGTGGTCAACTGGACCGACGTGATCGCTACCAGCGCCATGACACAGGTTCTGCTCGACGGCCTCGGCTACAAAACCAAACAAACCAGCGCATCCCAGCAAATCATCTTCGCCGGGATACGCGATCAGCGTCTGGACCTGTTCCTCGGCTACTGGAACCCGCTGATGACCCAGACCATCACGCCGTTCGTCGACGCCAATCAGGTCAAGGTCCTCGAAGCGCCTAGCCTCAAAGACGCCCGCGCCACCCTCGCTGTGCCGACTTACCTGGCTGACAAGGGCCTGAAAACCTTCGCCGACATCGCCAAATTCGAGAAAGAACTGGGCGGCAAGATTTACGGCATCGAGCCGGGTTCGGGCGCCAACACGCAGATCAAGGCAATGATCGCCAAGAACCAGTTCGGCCTCGGCAAATTCCAACTGGTCGAATCAAGCGAAGCCGGCATGCTCGCGGCGGTTGATCGCGCCGTGCGCCGCAAAGAGGCTGTGGTGTTCTTCGGCTGGGCGCCGCACCCGATGAACGTCAACGTGCAGATGACTTACCTCACCGGCAGCGAAGACGCCCTCGGCCCGAACGAAGGCATGGCCACCGTATGGACGGTCACGTCGCCCAAGTACGCCGAACAGTGCCCGAACATCGGTCGCCTGCTGACCAATCTGACGTACACCGCCGAAGACGAGAGCCGGATGATGCAACCGCTGCTCGATCACAAGGACGCCTTCGAGTCCGCCAGGCAATGGCTCAAGGATCACCCCGAAGACAAGCAGCGCTGGCTTGAAGGTGTGACCACTTTCGATGGAAAACCGGCCGCTGAAAACCTGCAACTGACCAGCAAGTAAATCACCCCTGAATCACCGCTTCGCAGCCCGACAAGGGCTGCGGACAGACCCATCACGCCTGAAGGAAACCGCACCATGAACCACGACGTCATCATCACCTGCGCACTCACCGGTGCTGGCGACACGACCGCCCGCAGCCCGCACGTGCCGGTCACCCCGAAACAGATCGCTGCAGCCGCCGTGGAAGCCGCCAAGGCTGGCGCCACTGTGGTGCATTGCCACGTCCGTGATCCACAGACCGGCAAGTTCAGCCGTGACGTAGCGCTGTACCGCGAAGTGATGGAGCGGATCCGCGAATCGGACGTCGACATCATCGTCAACCTCACGGCCGGCATGGGTGGCGACCTGGAAATCGGCGCTGGCGAGAACCCGATGGAGTTCGGCCCGAACACCGATCTGGTCGGTCCGCTGACCCGCCTCGCTCATGTCGAAGAACTGCTGCCGGAAATCTGCACACTCGATTGCGGCACGCTGAACTTCGGCGACGGCGACACCATTTACGTTTCCACCCCGGCGCAATTGCGCGCAGGTGCCAAGCGCATCACTGAACTGGGCGTTAAGGCCGAACTGGAAATCTTCGACACCGGTCACCTGTGGTTCGCCAAGCAGATGATCAAGGAAGGCCTGCTCGACAACCCGTTGTTTCAGCTGTGCCTGGGCATCCCGTGGGGCGCGCCGGCCGACACCACCACCATGAAAGCCATGGTCGACAACCTGCCGGCGGATGCCGTGTGGGCCGGGTTCGGCATTGGCCGCATGCAGATGCCGATGGCGGCGCAAGCGGTGTTGCTCGGCGGCAACGTGCGGGTCGGCCTGGAAGACAATCTGTGGCTGGACAAGGGCGTGCTCGCGACCAACGGCCAACTGGTCGAACGCGCCACCGAAATCCTCAGCCGCCTCGGCGCCCGCGTGCTGACTCCGGCGGAAGGTCGCAAGAAAATGGGCCTGACCCAGCGCGGCTGAACGAACTCACCTCAGAACCCTGTGGGAGCGAGCCTGCTCGCGATCCGAAGCATCTTCATCAGCAGAGCCACCGCTTCGCGAGCAGGCTCGCTCCCACAGTTGATCGCCGAACTATTCAGGAACGTCGCCATGAGCTTTATCACCGAAATCAAAACCTTCGCCGCTCTCGGCAGCGGTGTCATCGGCAGCGGCTGGGTCGCGCGCGCCCTCGCCCACGGCCTCGACGTGGTGGCCTGGGACCCGGCGCCCGGCGCGGAAGCGGCATTGCGCAAACGCGTCGCCAATGCCTGGGGTGCGCTGGAGAAAAACGGCCTGGCGCCGGGCGCCTCGCAGGATCGTCTGCGCTTTGTCGCGACCATCGAAGAATGCGTGCGTGATGCCGATTTCATTCAGGAAAGCGCTCCGGAACGTCTGGAACTGAAACTGGAATTGCACAGCAAAATCAGCGCATCCGCCAAGCCGAACGCGTTAATCGGTTCCAGCACTTCTGGCCTGTTGCCGAGCGAGTTTTACGAGAGCTCAACCCACCCGGAACGCTGTGTGGTCGGCCATCCATTCAATCCGGTCTACCTGCTGCCGTTGGTGGAAGTGGTCGGCGGCAAGAACACCGCGCCTGAAGCCGTGCAAGCGGCTATGAAAGTCTACGAATCCCTCGGCATGCGCCCGCTGCACGTGCGCAAGGAAGTGCCGGGATTTATTGCCGACCGTTTGCTTGAAGCGCTGTGGCGTGAGGCGCTGCACCTGGTTAACGATGGCGTCGCCACAACGGGCGAGATCGACGATGCGATCCGCTTTGGCGCGGGTCTGCGCTGGTCGTTCATGGGCACGTTCCTGACATACACGCTGGCCGGTGGTGATGCCGGGATGCGCCACTTCATGTCGCAATTCGGCCCGGCCTTGCAGTTGCCGTGGACCTATCTGCCGGCCCCGGAACTGACTGACAAGTTGATTGATGACGTGGTCGATGGCACCAGCGAGCAGCTTGGCGAACGTAGTATTTCGGCATTGGAGCGCTATCGTGATGATTGCCTGCTGGCGGTATTGGAGGCGGTCAGGACTACCAAGGAAAAGCATGGAATGAGTTTCAGCGAGTAATGCGTTTGGCATGACATTGCCTGCCCTCACCCTAGCCCTCTCCCAGAGGTAGAGGGGACTGACCGAGGTGCTCTTGCGAGTGACGCCGACTTGCACCACCGAGCCGAACTCAAGTTTTGAATTGCATAAAGATCGGCTCCCTTTCCCCCTCGCCCCCCTGGGGGAGAGGGCTGGGGTGAGGGGGTAGCTTTTGATCCTGAAGACCATCCAACTGCCCGGAACCCAATCATGCCCACCCTTACCACCTACCAAACCCGCATCATCCCCGACTGGGTCGACTACAACGGCCACCTGCGCGATGCCTTTTACCTGCTGATTTTCAGCTACGCCACCGACGCCCTGATGGATCGCCTCGGCATGGACAGCAACAACCGCGAAGCCAGCGGCCACTCGCTGTTTACGCTCGAACTGCACCTCAACTACCTGCACGAAGTGAAGCTCGACGCCGAGGTCGAAGTGCACACGCAAATCATCGGCCACGACAGTAAGCGCCTGCACCTCTATCACAGCCTGCACAAAGTCGGCGATCCCCAGGAACTGGCCGGCAACGAGCAAATGTTGCTCCATGTCGATCTCGCCGGCCCACGCTCGGCACCTTTCACCCCCGACACGCTGAATCACCTGCAAGCCATCGTCGCCGCGCAAACCGATCTGCCCGCCCCCGCTTACATAGGCCGCGTCATCGCCCTGCCGCCTGCCCGGTAGACCGCGTCATCGTTCATCGCGGGCAAGCCCGCTCCCACAGGGTTAGGCGTTGGTCACAAAAAGGTGTCCAGATCCAAAACCTGTGGGAGCTGGCTTGCCCGCGATGAACGATGACGCGATCTTGCTGATTTACAGCCAAAAAAAACCCGATACCAGCCGTGACTGGATCGGGGCAGAGGCTACTGTTGAGGAGCTGCGATGCGAGGGTGACCAAACCTTCGTGCTGCAAGCTGAGTTCAGTGTGCCGACTCCCCTGCACAGCGAGTTAGCCGAAAACGACCTGTTCATAGCCGTCGCGGCCACTGCGACAAATCGCTCTTGCCGTCACTTCACCCGCCTACCAGAATCGAACCACGACCTCCGTTGCCGAAGAAGGATTCGCCTCATGATGTACGCCGACTTGATTGATCAGGAAGACCTGTTGGGACAGCTCAAGGCATTGGGGTTTCAGGTGCCAAGTGGCTCCACGGCCGAGCAGGCCTGTGAGTGTGCGGTGCGTGGGCTGGATAATGTAAGGGCATCCGAGCTGCGCAAGATGGTCAAGGACATGTACACCAGTGGTGCCAGTATCCAGCCCGCAGTACGTCAGGCCATCGACAAACAGTTGCTGCCAGCGTTGGCGGACTATCAGCAAAGCCATAGCGCCTGATAAACCGCCATCGCTGGCAAGCCAGCTCCCACAGTGATCCGGGTGAACACAACATTTGTGTCCAACACAGATCCTGTGGGAGCTGGCTTGCCAGCGATGAAAGCGCCTCGGTCTAGAGCCTTACACTGGCAAACGTCGACTCATTGCGCGCCTGGCTCAACGCCGACATCGGACCCGACAGCGGCGACATCACAATCGCTTGCGGCAGCGGCAGCATCGCCACTTGCTGGGTGGTGTTGGACCCTACGCGCTCGTCACGCGGCGGAATGCCGAAGTATTCGCGGTAGCACTTGGAGAAGTGCGGCGTCGACACAAAACCGCACACCGATGCCACTTCGATGATCGACATCGGCGTCTGCTTGAGCAATTGCCGGGCGCGAATCAGGCGCAGCTTGAGGTAGTAGCGCGACGGCGAACAGTGCAGGTATTTCTGGAACAGGCGCTCGAGCTGCCGACGCGACACGGCGACGTACACCGCCAGTTCATCAAGGTCGATTGGCTCTTCCAGATTGGCTTCCATCAGCGCGACGATTTCCTGCAATTTCGGCTGGTTGGTGCCGAGCATGTGCTTGAGCGGCACACGCTGGTGATCCTGCTCGTTGCGGATACGCTCGTAGACGAACATTTCCGAGATCGCGGCGGACAGCTCACGGCCGTGATCGCGGCTGATCAGGTGCAGCATCATGTCCAGCGGCGCGGTGCCGCCGGAGCTGGTGAAACGGTTGCGGTCGAGGGTGAACAAGCGGGTGCTCATCGCCACGCGAGGGAAAGCTTCCTGCATCGCCGCCAGACATTCCCAATGCACGCTGCAATCGAAACCGTCGAGCAGGCCGGCGCAGGCCAGGGCCCAACTGCCGGTGCACACGGCACCGAGACGCTTGGACTGACGCGCCTGGCTTTGCAGCCATGAGACGTGTTCACGGGTAACGGTGCGCTGGATGCCGATGCCACCGCAGACGATCACAGTGTCCAGCGGTGGTGCTTTGTGCATGGAGGCGTCAGGGGTGATTTGCAGACCGTCACTGGCCCACACCTGGCCGCCATCGACGGTGAGGGTGCTCCAGCGATACAGCTCGCGACCGGACAATTGGTTGGCCATGCGCAGAGGTTCAACTGCGGAGGCCAGAGAAATCAGCGTGAAATTGTCCAGCAGCAGAAAGCCGATGGATTGAGGCGCACGGTTCTGGGGTTGGGCCCCGGAGTTGAACGACGTCATCGCGGTATCTCCTCACACAAAGCGGGTGATGGCCTCAGGCGGAGGCTCTTGTTATTGCCGGCGTTCTCGCAGGGGAGACGGGCTTTGTTATGACAGAGCAATTGCCATGCCTAAAATTGAATGGCCGTTCAACAACTCCTGAAAACGACGTCGCGACGCGTCTATTCGAGACGTCCGACGAAGGGTATTTCGAAGTGCTATCGACGCCAGTGAAAGCCCTGCCCCGATGGGTGTGAGCATATCGGTAGCACTTGTGGGAACTGGCCTACGCACGGTTGCCGGGGAATGTCACCTAAGGCACGGGGGACGGACGGTAGGGATGCCGATTGCCTGTAACAGCTGGGAAAGACTCTTATCTGATTGCGACGCGCTAAAAGGTGGCGTGATTGATTAGCCGTGTTCACTTAGCGCGCAGTTTTGACTGGTCTGGCCCCTTCGCGAGCAGGCTCGCTCCCACAGTAGATCTCCAGTGAACACAAAAATGTATGAACGCCAGGTTCCAATGTGGGAGCGAGCTTGTCTCCGGGCGGCGTTCCGACGAAGAATTCACCTCGGTGGAGCTGACTCAGCACTCAACCGCGCTCACCGCCAAGCCACCGCGCGACGTTTCTTTATATTTGTCATGCATATCGGCGCCGGTATCGCGCATGGTGCGAATCACCCGGTCCAGCGAGATAAAGTGCTGCCCGTCGCCACGCAGCGCCATCTGCGCTGCATTGATTGCTTTCACCGCCGCAATCGCATTGCGCTCGATGCACGGCACTTGCACCAGACCACCTACCGGGTCGCACGTCAGCCCAAGGTTGTGTTCCAGGCCTATCTCCGCCGCATTGCACAGTTGCTCGGGTGTCGCGCCAAGAATCTCCGCCAGCCCCGCCGCCGCCATCGCGCACGCCGAGCCGACTTCGCCCTGACAGCCGACTTCAGCACCGGAGATCGACGCATTCTTCTTGCACAGAATCCCGACCGCCGCCGCACCGAGGAGGTAATCGACGACATTGGCGTCAGTCACCGCCTCGCTGAACTTCATAAAGTAGTGCAACACCGCCGGAATGATCCCCGCCGCGCCATTGGTCGGCGCCGTGACCATGCGCCCACCCGCGGCGTTCTCTTCATTCACGGCGAGGGCGAACAGGTTGACCCACTCCATTGCGCTCAGCGTCGAACCAATCACATTCGGCTTGCCCAGCTCCTGCAGGCTACGGTGCAACTTCGCCGCGCGGCGACGCACATTCAAACCGCCGGGCAGGATGCCCTCGTGCTTCAAGCCCTGTTCGACGCAATCCTGCATCGCCCGCCACAGCGTCATCAGCCCGGCGCGAATCTCTTCTTCACTGCGCCAGACCTTCTCGTTGGCCATCATCAATTCGGCAACGCGCAGGTTGTTCTTTTTGCACAGCTCCAGCAGTTCGACGGCGCTGGAAAAGTCATAAGGCAACTCGGTGCGATCCAGGTCAACCACACCGCTGGACGCCTGCGCCTCATCCACGACAAATCCACCACCGACTGAATAGTAGGTATCGCGATGCAACTCGCCGTGATCGCCTTCGGCAACCAGGGTCATGGCGTTGGGATGGAACGGCAGGTTTTCCTCGATCAGGCGCATGTCGCGGGCCCAGACAAACGGCACCGACAAGCGACCATCCAAGAGAAGTGTGTGGGTTTCACGCAAGGCCTGGATGCGCGGGCCGATCTGCGACGGATCGATCGCGTCCGGCCACTCGCCCATCAACCCCATGATCACCGCGTTGTCGCTGCCGTGACCGATACCCGTGGCCGACAGCGAACCGAAAAGCTGAACCTCAATGCGCCGCACCTGTTCCAACTGATGCCTGTCACGCAGCGACTCAACGAACAATGCCGCCGCGCGCATTGGCCCGACGGTGTGGGAACTGGAAGGGCCGATGCCGATTTTGAACAGGTCGAAAACGCTGATAGCCATTGCTGCAGAGCTCCTGAAGATGCTGATCCGGGGCGTTAAGCGCCCGCTGGCGGAGCTGCTACGCTCAAGCTGCGATCCGCCGGAATGCCCGCATCATCAGGCTTTTGATGGCTTGCACGGCGTCTGGCACCGACGCACTCATGTCCACGAACGCCGTACCGGTTTTCACGCCTGTTTGCGCCGTTTTTATGCAGTTCAGATGGCCAGACAGGGCAGAAAAAAGCTGTAAACGACGTCACTGACACTGGATGCGACCATCCCTGTACTGGATACGACCCCCCCTGTAGGCGTCAGATTTTCACTGGTACATGATCGTTATGACTCGATTGCAAGGCGACGTGGTAGAGCTGTCTCCAGAACGCCATCCAACCGCAACCCATAAGTGCGGTGGTCCAGTCGGAACACTGCCAAAAAAAACACCAAGGAGTCCATCCATGAAAGGTTCCCCGTCGTTGTTGTTGGCCGCCATGCTGAGTCTGCCGTTACTGGCGCAAGCTGCAGAACCGGCACAGTGCAGTACCGTAAATTTCTCCGATGTTGGCTGGACCGACATCACCGCCACCACCGCTACCACCTCCGTCGTCCTCAATGCCCTCGGCTACAAGACCAAGACCACCATGATCTCCGTACCCGTGACCTACAAGTCGCTGGCCGACGGCAAGAACATGGACGTGTTCCTCGGCAACTGGATGCCGACCATGGAAAACGACATCAAGGCCTACCGCGACGCCGGCACCGTGGAAACCGTGCGCACCAACCTCACCGGCGCCAAATACACCCTCGCCGTGCCGCAAGCCCTGTATGACAAAGGTCTGCATGACTTCGCCGACATCGCCAAATTCAAGAAAGAACTCGACGGCAAGATTTACGGCATCGAGCCTGGCAACGACGGCAACCGTCTGATCCAGAGCATGATCGACAAGGACGCCTTCGGCCTGAAAACCGCCGGGTTCAAAGTCGTCGAATCGTCTGAAGCGGGCATGCTCTCGCAGGTTGACCGCGCGTCGCGCCGTGGCACCGAGGTGGTGTTCCTCGGCTGGGCGCCGCACCCGATGAACAAGCGCTTCAAGATTCAATACCTGACCGGCGGCGACGAGTTCTTCGGCCCCGATTTCGGTGCGGCCACTGTAGCGACCAACACCCGCAAGGGTTACGCCACGGAATGCAGCAACGTCGGTCAGTTGCTGAAGAATCTGGAGTTCACCGTCGATATGGAAAGCGAACTGATGGGCAACATCCTCGACGACAAGATGAAGCCTGACGCGGCCGCCAAGGCCTGGCTGAAAAAGAATCCACAGGTGCTCGATACCTGGCTCGCTGGCGTGACCACCATTGACGGTAAGCCTGGCCTGGAGGCCGTGAAAGCCAAGTTAGCCCAGTAATCGCTTATGCCGGGCAGGTTCGCCTGCCCGGGCTGTTTATTTCCTTGCATGCGGACGTTCACTACCATGCTGATTGATCAGAAACTACCTTTAGGCCAGTACATCGCGGCATTC
The DNA here is from genome assembly GCF_017973755.1 of Pseudomonas sp. P42. Classification (NCBI taxonomy): domain Bacteria; kingdom Pseudomonadati; phylum Pseudomonadota; class Gammaproteobacteria; order Pseudomonadales; family Pseudomonadaceae; genus Pseudomonas; species Pseudomonas sp. P42. Next base: position 150,474 of record NZ_JACOPU010000003.1, read on the forward strand.
GTTGAATGGTTGACGCAACACGGCGCCAACACGTTCGACGCAATTGCCGTGACGCTGGAAACGATGATCCACGGCGTGACGTTTGCGCTGACCTGGTTCAACCCGCTGGTCTTGATCGGCCTCATCGCCCTGATTGCGCATCTGATCCAGCGCAAATGGGGGCTCACCGCTTTTGTAGTCGCTTCGTTTCTGCTGATCCTCAATCTGGGGTACTGGCAGGAAACCATGGAAACCCTCGCCCAGGTGTTGTTCGCCACCTTTGTCTGCGTGCTGATCGGTGTGCCGCTGGGCATCATCGCCGCGCACAAGCCGATGTTCTACACGGTGATGCGCCCGGTACTCGATCTGATGCAGACCGTACCGACCTTCGTTTACCTCATTCCTACCCTGACCCTCTTCGGGCTGGGTGTGGTGCCGGGCCTGATCTCCACGGTGGTATTCGCCATCGCGGCGCCCATCCGCCTGACCTACCTGGGCATCCGCGATGTCCCGCAAGAACTGATGGACGCCGGCAAGGCCTTCGGCTGCTCGCGTCGCCAATTGCTCTCACGGATCGAATTGCCTCACGCCATGCCGAGCATCGCTGCCGGCATCACTCAATGCATCATGCTGTCGTTGTCGATGGTGGTGATTGCGGCACTGGTGGGCGCCGACGGACTCGGCAAACCGGTGGTCAACGCACTGAACACTGCTGATATCGCCCTGGGCTTCGAAGCAGGCCTGGCGATCGTACTGCTGGCGATCATGCTCGACCGTATCTGCAAACAACCCGAAGCCAAAGTAGGGGGTGACGCATGAGCATAATTCGCTTCGAAGACGTCGACGTAATCTTCTCCAAAGACCCGCGCGAGGCACTCAAGCTGCTGGATCAGGGCATGACCCGCAACGAGATCCTGAAAAAGACCGGGCAAATCGTTGGTGTGGAAAAAGCCACGCTGGACATCAACAAAGGCGAAATCTGCGTGCTGATGGGCCTCTCGGGCTCCGGCAAGTCGAGCCTGCTGCGCTGCATCAACGGCCTCAACACCGTGAGCCGCGGCAAGCTGTTCGTCGAGCATGAAAACCGCCAGATCGACATCGCCTCCTGCACGCCTGCCGAACTGAAAATGATGCGCACCAAACGCATCGCCATGGTGTTCCAGAAATTCGCCTTGATGCCTTGGCTGACGGTGCGCGAGAACATCAGTTTCGGTCTGGAAATGCAGGGGCGCCCGGAGAAGGAACGCAAGAAACTGGTCGATGAAAAACTCGAACTGGTGGGCCTGACCCAATGGCGCAACAAAAAGCCTGACGAACTCTCCGGCGGCATGCAGCAACGTGTGGGCCTTGCCCGGGCGCTGGCCATGGATGCCGATATTCTGCTGATGGACGAACCGTTCTCGGCACTCGACCCGTTGATCCGCCAGGGTTTGCAGGATGAACTGCTGGAGCTGCAACGCAAGCTCAACAAGACCATCGTGTTTGTGAGTCACGACCTCGATGAGGCGCTCAAACTGGGTAGCCGCATCGCGATCATGAAGGACGGCCGGATCATTCAATACAGCGTGCCGGAAGAGATTGTGCTGAACCCGGCGGACGACTATGTGCGCACCTTCGTCGCGCACACCAATCCGCTCAACGTGCTGTGCGGTCGCAGCCTGATGCGCACGCTGGACAAGTGCAAACGCATCAACGGCTCGGTGTGTCTCGATCCGGGCGGCGATTCGTGGCTGGACCTGGCCGAAGGCAACACCATCAAAGGCGCGCGGCAGAACGGCGCGGCCCTCGACTTGCAGAATTGGGCACCGGGGCAAGCGGTGGAAGGACTGGAGCGCCGGCCGACGCTGGTCGACTCGAATATCGGCATGCGCGATGCGTTGCAGATTCGTTACCAGACCGGCAACAAACTGGTGCTGCACGATAACAATCATGTGGTGGGGATCTTGGGCGACAGCGAGCTGTATCACGCGTTGCTGGGCAAGAACCTGGGGTAAGCCCCGCAGACACAAAAAACGCCGCGAGAGGATCGCGGCGTTTTTGTTTGAGTGAAGATCAAGAGCTCGCAGCTTTCGGCAGCTCCTACAGGGGGATGCGATCAATGTAGGAGCTGCCGAAGGCTGCGATCTTTTAAAGGAGGCAACGCGGTGCTTCAGACAGAAACACCGCCTCCTTCATTACTTAGCTGTACACCCGGCCAAGGAGCTGCCGATGGCTTTCAAACTGATCGAGCACATCCCGCGTGATCTGATCCTGGGTGAAGCCCATCAGGTCGTAATCCTGGCTGCCGTTGTGCAGGTACACCTCGGCGCGGTAGTAGCGCTGGCGCGCCTCTTCAGAGTCCACAGATTCAGTCGGCGTCGCGAGGTAGCCCTCCAGGCTCACTTCATAAACGAAAGGGTTACCCTCTTCCATCTCGATGCGCACGCCCATGCAACGCTTGGATTTACCCAACAGCGTCTGTACTTCCAGACCCTGCGCACGCATTTGCGCGGCCGCGTCTTCCAGCGCCGGGCTGACTTGCTTGTCCATGAAACGCTGAACCACCGATTGGCTCGGCTGCAGATCCAGTTGCGTCAGACGCTCACTGAAACCACGACGACCACGCTCGGCCAGTTGCGCTTGCTCCTGTTCGATCTGCACGTCCTGACGCATCGCCTTGTGCAGGCCGAACATGAAGAACACCAGCACCACCGAGAACGGCAGACCGGCCAGCACCACCATGGTTTGCATGGCTTCGAAGTTACCGGCAAACAGCAGACCGATGGTCACCAGCGTGATAACTGCCGACCAGAAAATCCGCAGCCAGTGCGGCGCATCTTCGTCGACGTTGCCGCCCTTGCACGAAAGGTTGGCCATCATCACCGCACCGGAGTCGGCCGGGGTCAGGAACAGTACGAAGCCCACGAAGATCGACACACCAATGACAATCTTCGACGCCGGGTAATGCTCAAGCAGCTGATAGATCGCCATCGACGGCTGTTCCAGCGCCGTCTTGCCGAGCTCCACCGCCCCATGGTTCATCACCAGATCCAGTGCCGAGTTACCGAAAATCGACAACCAGGCCAGCGTGAAGCCCAGCGGAATCAGCAGCACACCGGCGACCAGTTCACGCACGGTCCGACCACGGGAAATCCGCGCGATGAACATGCCGACGAATGGGGCCCAGGAAATCCACCACGCCCAGTAGAACAGCGTCCACAGGCCCATCCAGCGTTCGGTTTTCTCGGCGCTGCCTTCATACACGTAGAGGTCGAAGGTTTTCAGCACGATGCCGTTGAGGTAGTCGCCGATGTTCTGCACGAAGCCATTGAGCAAGTGCAAGGTCGGGCCGAACAGCAGCACGAAAATCAGCAGACCGCTGAACAGCACGATGTTCAGGTTGGACAGACGGCGGATGCCGTTTTCCACGCCCGACACAGCCGCGATGGTCGCCACGGTGCTCATCACAATGATCACGATCAGCAGGTTGGTGTTGCTGTGTTCCATGCCGAACAGGTTTTCAAGGCCCGACGACACTTGCAGCGAACCAATCCCCAGGTTGGTCACCAGACCCAAAAGGGTCACGAACATGCCGAAGCCGTCCACCGCATGACCGGCCGCGCCTTTGACCCAACGCTCGCCTACCAGCGGATACAGCGCCGAACGCAGTGCCAGGGGCTGGTTATGACGATAAGCAAAGTACGCCACGGCCAGACCAACCAGTGCATAGATCGCCCAGCCGTGCAGGCCCCAGTGCAGGAAAGTCAGCTGTACAGCCTGACGCGCCGCCATGTTGGAGCCGGCAGTGCCTTCAGGCGGATTGAAGTAGTGATCCAGCGGTTCGGAGGCGCCGAAGTACAACAGCGAAATACCGATACCCGACGAGAACAGCATCCCCGCCCAGGCGCCGTAACTGAAATCAGGGGTGTCGTCCTTGCTGCCCAGTTTGAGTTTGCCGTAGGAAGAAAACGCCAGGCCCACCACAAACACCAGGTAAGCGGCGATCACCACCATGTAGTACCAGCCGAAGCTGCGCGACAACCAGGCCTGAGCCACACCCAACATCCTGCCGGCCTCTTGCGGGGCGATAATCAGAATGGCGGTCAACAACAGAATCAGCGCGGTAGAGGTGTAAAACACCCAACCGTTGACCGTCACCTTCTCGGGCGGGGTCTTTATTAGAGAGGCAGAACTCATGGCACAAATGCTCCAGGCAGTGCGAGAGAAGAACACAAGGCAACACGGAACCCGACCAATCGGTTAGTTGGCAGCCGACCGGCGGGTGATATAAAGACACCCCGAAAAAAGCCTGAACCTGCCGAAATGGCGCTGCGAATCGCTAGCGTGGCCGAAGATGTACGGACGTTCATCCGAAACCTGGCCCTGAGCGTCTTGCCCTTTCAACACGTCCTTCAAATAGCGAACCGCGCCATGCCCCATAAAGGTTTCGAGCATTTTCGGATGTCGGTTTTATCGCCACTTACACGTAGGAAAAAGCTGTAGGCAGCGACGATTTGTCGCAGATCTTATTCTTTGTTGATTGAACGTTCAATCAAAACAAAATAGACTGGCCCTCAATCCGATAAGCGTTATTCGCCCGTCGGAAGGCCTAAGGAGATGTGCAAGATGCCCAAGGTCGGTATGCAACCCATCCGCCGCCAACAACTGATCGAAGCCACTTTGCAGGCGGTCGATCAGGTCGGAATGGGGGACGCCAGCATTGCGCTGATCGCCCGTTTGGCCGGTGTCTCGAATGGCATCATCAGTCACTATTTTCAGGACAAGAATGGCCTGATTGCCGCCACGATGCGGTATCTGATGACCGCCCTCAGCGAGAGTGTCACCGCACGTCGTCAGGCGTTGGCAGATGACAGCCCACGGGCGCATCTGCAGGTGATCATCGAAGGCAACTTCGACGCCAGCCAGGTCAATGGCCCGGCAATGAAAACCTGGCTGGCCTTTTGGGCCACCAGCATGCACCAGCCGTCTTTGCACAGGTTGCAGCGGATCAACGATCACCGCTTGTATTCCAACCTGTGCTGCCAGTTCCGCCGTGTGTTGCCGCTCGAAGATGCGCGCAGCGCTGCCCGCGGTCTGGCAGCCCTCATTGACGGGTTGTGGTTGCGCGGCGCGCTGTCGGGAGACGCTTTCGACACAGCGCAGGCGCAACAGATCGCTTACGAATACATGGATTTCCAATTGGCCAAGCAGGTGAGCTAGAGCACTCGAAAAAAGCTCGGCCCCTGAACTGTCACCGATCAGCGATGCCACAGCTACATGGCTCACCCGGTGACCAACGCCAACCACTTATGCACTTGCGAGGACACTATGGCCCGTTTCGAACTGCAAAAACTCTATATCGATGGCGCTTACTCCGACGCCTCCAGCGACGCCACCTTCGAAGCCATCAACCCGGCAACTGGTGAAGTCCTCGCACAAGTACAACGTGCGACCAAAGAAGACGTCGAGCGCGCTGTGGTCAGCGCCGAAAAGGGCCAGAAAGTCTGGGCCGCGATGACCGCCATGGAGCGTTCGCGCATCCTGCGTCGTGCCGTCGACATCCTGCGCGAGCGCAACGATGAACTGGCTGCTCTGGAAACCCTGGACACCGGTAAAGCCTTCTCCGAAACCAAGTACGTCGACATCGTTACCGGCGCCGACGTGCTGGAATACTACGCAGGCCTGGTACCCGCCATCGAAGGCGAGCAGATCCCGCTGCGTGACACCGCATTCGTTTACACCCGTCGCGAGCCGCTGGGCGTTGTCGCCGGTATCGGCGCGTGGAACTACCCGATCCAGATCGCTCTGTGGAAATCCGCTCCAGCGCTGGCCGCCGGTAACGCGATGATCTTCAAGCCAAGCGAAGTCACCTCGCTGACCACCCTGAAACTGGCTGAAATCTACACCGCAGCCGGCGTTCCGGATGGCGTGTTCAACGTCCTGACCGGCAGCGGCCGTGAAGTCGGCACCTGGCTGACCGAACACCCGCGCATCGAGAAAATCTCCTTCACCGGCGGCACCGACACCGGCAAGAAAGTCATGGCCAGCGCTTCGGCATCGTCCCTGAAAGACGTGACCATGGAACTGGGTGGCAAGTCGCCGCTTATCATCTTCGACGACGCCGACCTCGATCGCGCCGCCGACACCGCGATGATGGCCAACTTCTACAGCTCGGGTCAGGTCTGCACCAACGGTACTCGCGTGTTCGTGCCGAGCCACCTGAAAGCTGCTTTCGAAGCCAAGATCGTTGAGCGCGTTGCGCGCATCCGCATCGGCAACCCGGAAGACGAAAACACCAACTTCGGTCCGCTGGTGAGCTTCGCGCACATGGAAAGCGTGCTGGGCTACATCGCCAAGGGTAAAGAACAAGGTGCCCGCGTCCTGTGCGGCGGCGAGCGTCTGACCGACGGCGAATTCGCCAAAGGCGCGTTCGTGGCGCCGACCGTGTTCACCGACTGCACCGACGACATGACCATCGTTCGTGAAGAAATCTTTGGCCCGGTCATGGCGATCCTGTCTTACGAGACCGAAGAAGAAGTGATCCGCCGTGCCAACGACACTGACTTCGGCTTGGCCGCCGGTGTCGTCACCAAAGACCTGAACCGCGCGCACCGCGTGATTCATCAGCTCGAAGCCGGTATCTGCTGGATCAACGCCTGGGGCGAGTCCGACGCAAAAATGCCGGTTGGCGGTTACAAGCAGTCGGGTGTTGGCCGTGAAAACGGGATCAGCTCTCTCAATAACTTCACGCGCATCAAGTCCGTGCAAGTCGAACTGGGCGATTACGCCTCAGTGTTCTGAGGAGCCACAAGCGGCAAGCTTTAAGCTGCAAGTAAAAGCAGTTTGGGCTTGCCGCCCTCCCCCGATTTCGAAGACACAGCTCGCTGCTTTTTCTTGCAGCTTGAAGCTTGTGACTTGTAGCTCCCCCAGGAGAATTTATGACTACAGAATACGACTACATCATCATAGGGGCCGGCTCTGCAGGTAACACACTTGCGACCCGTCTGACTGAAGACGAAGGCGTCACCGTTCTGCTGCTCGAAGCAGGCGGCCCGGATTATCGTCTCGACTTCCGTACGCAAATGCCGGCCGCACTGGCGTTCCCGCTGCAAGGTCGTCGCTACAACTGGGCTTACGAAACCGATCCAGAGCCACACATGGACGGTCGCCGGATGGAATGCGGTCGCGGCAAAGGCCTTGGCGGCTCTTCGCTGATCAACGGCATGTGCTACATCCGCGGCAACGCGATGGACTACGACAACTGGGCCAAGCTGCCGGGCCTTGAAGATTGGGATTACCTGAACTGCCTGCCGTATTTCCGCAAAGCGGAAACCCGTGACATCGGCCCGAACGATTACCACGGTGGCGAAGGCCCGGTCAGCGTGACCACGCCAAAGGCTGGCAACAACCCGCTGTTCCACGCGATGGTTGAAGCCGGCGTGCAGGCCGGTTACCCGCGTACCGAAGACTTGAACGGTTATCAGCAGGAAGGCTTCGGCCCGATGGACCGCACTGTAACGCCGAACGGCCGCCGTGCTTCCACCGCCCGTGGTTACCTCGATATCGCCAAAAAGCGTTCGACCCTGACCATCGTCACCCACGCCCTGACCGACAAGATCCTGTTCGAAGGCAAGCGTGCCATCGGCGTGCGATATCTGGTTGGCGACGCTGAAGAGCGCGTTGAAGCCAAAGCCCGCAAGGAAGTCCTGCTGTGCTCCGGCGCCATCGCCTCGCCGCAGGTTCTGCAGCGTTCCGGCGTAGGCCCGGCAAAACTGCTGGAAAGCCTCGACATCCCGGTCGTACACGATTTGCCGGGCGTCGGTGAAAACCTGCAGGATCACCTTGAGCTGTACCTGCAATATGCGTGCACCCAACCGGTTTCGCTGTACCCGTCGCTGCTCTGGTACAACCAGCCGGCCATCGGTGCCGAGTGGCTGTTCAACGGCACCGGCATCGGCGCCAGCAACCAGTTCGAGGCCGGCGGTTTCATCCGTTCGCGTCCGGAATTCGAATGGCCGAACATCCAGTACCACTTCCTGCCGGTAGCGATTAACTACAACGGCAGCAACGGTGTGAAAGAGCACGGTTTCCAGGCGCACATGGGTTCCATGCGTTCGCCGAGCCGTGGCCGCATCCAGGTGAAGTCCAAGGATCCGCGTCAGCACCCGAGCATCCTGTTCAACTACATGGCCACCGAGCAAGACTGGCAGGAATTCCGTGACGGCATCCGCCTGACCCGTGAAATCATGCAACAGCCGGCGCTGGATCAATACCGTGGCCGTGAAATCAGCCCGGGTATCGACGTGCAAACTGATGAGCAGCTGGACAAGTTCATCCGCGAACACGCCGAAACCGCGTTCCACCCGTCCTGCTCGTGCAAGATGGGCACCGACGAGATGGCTGTGGTCGATGGCGAAGGCCGCGTGCATGGCATGCAGGGTCTGCGGGTGGTCGATGCGTCGATCATGCCGATCATCACCACCGGCAACCTGAACGCGCCGACGATCATGATCGCCGAGAAAATCGCCGACAAGATCCGTGGCCGCAAGCCGCTGCCGCGCAGCACCGCCGACTACTACGTAGCGGGCGATGCGCCGGTGAAGGGCAAGCCGATGCGTGATATCACGCCTGTTGCTCAGTAATACTTGATACCGCGTCACGGCTAATCGCTGGCAAGCCAGCTCCCACAGGGTTTTGCGTCGTTCACACCTATTGTGTTCAGCAAAAAACCTGTGGGAGCCTGGCTTGCCAGCGATGGGGCCCTCACATTCAGCACAAATTCTCCCGCTGCACAGTAAAACCTCCTACCCCCCCTCTTCACTTGATCCTACCCCCACGCAGGCCTACTCTAGACCTCGCGCAATCGTTTCACCCCTCCCCGCCGTCGCTTTACCGCTTCCCCCTAACAAGGAGGTTCCCGAATGTTCGATTTCCACCCCCAGCTCAAGCAGCGCTTCGCTGCCTTGCGCACGGGCGCCGAGTTCTTTTCCCTGCGGTATGTACGCGAGTCCGGCCAATACCTGTCGGTGCGCAAGAACGTTGCCGAGCCGCCGAGCCTGAGCCGCGACGAAGGTGCGATGCTCACGGTGCGGGTTAACGGCGTCGAAGCCTACGCTGCGACCAATGACCTCTCGCAACGGGGCCTGCAAGCCGCCCTTGAGCGCGCCGAACAGCAGGCCCGGCGGCTCAAGCCCCACGCCTTGCTCGACCTGCGTGATCAAGCGGTTTCCAGCGACCGCGCGGATTACTTTTCGCCCAATCTCGAACAACCCTTCCCGTCCCTGAGCGAATGCTTTGAGCTGCTCGGCGCGGAATCCGCCTCGGTGCCAAAGGATGAGCGCCTGGTGAATTGGGAAGTCAGCATTGGCATCACCCATGTCGAACAGATCTACCTGAGCAGCGCCGGCGCCGAATTGCGCCAGGCCCAGCGCTTCGTCTACCCAAGCCTCGACGTCACCGCCTACGATGGCAACGACAGCCAGACTCGCAGCCTCGGCCGCGAAAACTTTGGCCAACAGGGTGGCGCAGACGTGATCAGTCGTTGCGGGCTGATCGGTGCCGGTCCGCTGGTCGCCGATCAGGCGCTGCAACTGTTGCTCGCGCCAAACACTCCACAAGGCCCGCGCGATCTGCTGTTGATGCCTGACCAGATGATGCTGCAAATCCACGAATCCATCGGTCACCCGCTGGAGCTCGACCGCATCCTAGGCGATGAACGTAATTACGCCGGTACCAGCTTCGTCAAAGCATCTGACTTCGGCAGCCTGCAATACGGCTCGAAACTGCTCAACGTGACGTTCGATCCAGGCATCCCCGAGGAACTCGCCAGCTACGGCCATGACGACGACGGCACCAAAGCCAGCAAACAATTCCTGATTCGTGATGGCCTGCTGCTGCGCCCACTCGGCGGTGCGCTGTCGCAGTTCCGTGCCGGGATGGATGGCGTCGCCAACAGCCGCGCCTGCGGCTGGAACCGTCCACCGATCGATCGCATGGCCAACCTCAACATCGAGCCGGGCGATCAGCCGCTGAACAAACTCATCGAAAGCATCGAAAACGGCATCCTGATGAGCACCAACCGCTCATGGTCGATTGACGATGCGCGCAACAAATTCCAGTTCGGCTGTGAATGGGGCCAGTTGATCGAAAACGGCGAACTCAAAGGCGTGGTCAAAAATCCCAACTATCGGGCGATTTCCGCGCACTTCTGGAAAAGCCTGCGCGCCGTCGGCGATGCCAACACCGTCAAGGTGCTCGGCACGCCGAACTGCGGCAAGGGCGAACCGAACCAGGTGATCCGCGTCGGCCACGCTTCGCCGGCCTGCGTATTCAGCAACGTTGATGTATTTGGGGGAGACGCCTGATGAGCATTTCGAAGAGTCAGTCCGACGCCTTCAAGGACATGGTCAATTGGCTGCGCGACAGCGTCCGCGAGCCGGAACAGTTCACCCTCAGCTACGCCGCTGAATCTTCGGCGTTCGTGCGTTTCAATCACGCCAAGGTGCGCCAGGCCGGGCAGGTGCAGCAAGCCAACATCGTCCTGAAACTGATCAACGATGGTCGCCACGCCGACCTGCAAGTCACCCTCTCCGGCGATCAGGAAGGCGATCTGCAGCGGCTGGCCGAAGGCCTGCAACAACTGCGCGAAACCCTGCCGCTGCTGCCGCAGGATCCGTATCTGCTGCTCAACCACAATGGCTGGCAGAGCAGTAAAGTGCAGGATCATCCGCTGCCGGATACCGAGCAAGTGGTCGATGAAATCTGCGCCGCCGCTGAAGGTCTGGATCTGGTTGGTTTCTATGCCGCAGGCCCGATCAGCCGTGGTTTCGCCAGTTCCTCAGGCGCGTTTGGCTGGCATCAGGCCAACAGTTTCAATTTCGACTTCAGCCTGTTCCACGAAAATGGTGAAGCGGTGAAAGCCAGCTACGCCGGGCACGACTGGAGCAGCGAAGACTTCGCCAAACGCTTCCGGCAGGCTCGCGAACAACTGGAGTTTCTCGGTCGCCCACTGCGCACCTTGCCGCCAGGACAATACCGCGCTTATCTGGCGCCAGCCGCGCTGGAAGAAATCATGGGCATGCTGAGCTGGGGCGGCTTCTCCGCGCAGTCGATTGCCAGCAAAAGCAGCCCGTTGCAAAAACTGTATGTCGGCGATCAGGCTTTCAGTCCGCTGGTATCGCTGGATGAAAAAGTCAGCGATTCGCTGAGTCCGGCGTTTTCCGGCGAGGGTTATCCGCGCAGTGATTTGCGCCTGATCGTCGAGGGCAAGGCTGGAGATCAGTTGGTCGGTTCGCGCAGCGCGGCCGAGTATGGTCTGACGGCCAATGGTGCCAGCGGTGGTGAATCACCCAGTGCGCTGAACATGGCCGCCGGGGATTTGCCACAAGCGCAAATCCTCAAGCAGTTGGGCACCGGGCTGTACATCAGCAACCTGTGGTACCTGAACTTCTCGGATCAACCGGCGGCACGCATGACCGGCATGACCCGCTTTGCGACATTCTGGGTCGAAAACGGCGAGATTCAGGCGCCGGTCAGCACCATGCGATTCGACGACAGCGCCTACAGCCTGCTGGGTTCGCAGCTGGAAGCGTTGACGGCCGAGCGGGAGTTGCTGCTGTCGGCGAGCACGTATAGCCAGCGCAATACGTCGTCAGCATTGCTGCCGGGGGCGCTGGTGAGCCGACTGACTTTAACCTTGTAACACCGCAGCACCTGTGGGAGCTGGCTTGCCAGCGATGAGGACGGCAGATTCAACATCGTGCTCGTCTGAAAGTCCGCCATCGCTGGCAAGCCAGCTCCCACAGGTTCGCATTCCGCCTGACCCATACTCTCAGAGGTCCCATGCCCGACCGCCCGCCTCTCGACGCCATTACCGCACGCTGGTTGCCGTGGGTCGTCGCCATTGCGTTCTTCATGCAGTCCCTCGACGGGACCATCCTCAACACCGCCCTGCCGGCCATGGCCCGGGATCTGGCCGAAGACCCCTTGCGCATGCAGGGCGTGGTCATCGCCTACATGCTCACCGTGGCCCTGCTGATCCCCGCTTCCGGCTGGATCGCCGACCGTTTCGGCACCAAGAAAATCTTCTTCGGCGCGATCCTGCTGTTCAGCATCGGCTCGCTGCTCTGTGCACTGTCGAGCACCCTGAGCATGCTGATCGGCGCCCGGGTGATTCAGGGCCTGGGTGGTGCATTGATGTTGCCGGTCGGGCGACTGGTGGTCTTGCGCGCTTATCCGCGTTCCGAGCTGGTGCGGATCATGGGGTTCATCACCATTCCCGGATTACTCGGCCCGCTGCTCGGCCCGACCATGGGCGGCTGGATGGTCGAATACCTGACGTGGCACTGGATCTTCCTGATCAACCTTCCGGTCGGCGTCATCGGCTGCTACGCGGTGTGGAAATTCATCCCCGACCTGCGCGGCACCGAACGCACGCGTTTCGACAGCCTCGGTTTCCTGTTGTTTGGCGCAGCGATGATTCTGATCACCATCGCCATGGAAGGCCTCGGCGAATTGCATCTGCCGCACTTGCGCGTGATGTTGCTGCTGTTCGGTGGCTTCGCCTGTCTGGCCGCGTACTGGCTGCGCGCCGGGCATATCGAAAACCCGCTGTTCTCCCCGTCGCTCTTCAAGACCCGCACGTTTGCCGTCGGCATTCTCGGCAACCTGTTCGCCCGTCTGGGCAGCGGCGCCCTGCCGTTTCTGGTGCCGTTGCTGCTGCAAGTGGCGCTGGGTTACTCACCGTCGCAAGCGGGGATGAGCATGTTGCCACTGGCCGCTGCGGCGATGATCGCCAAGTGGGTCGCGCGACCGCTGATCGAACGCCTCGGCTATCGCATCGTCCTCACCGGCAACACGCTGCTGCTGGGGATCATGCTGGCCAGCATGGGCCTGGTCAGCGAACAGACGCCGTACTGGCTGCTGCTGTGCCTGCTGGCGGTTCTCGGCGCGATCAACTCGCTGCAATTCACCGCGATGAACACCGTGACCCTGATCGACCTCGACGACGCCAGTGCCAGCAGCGGCAACAGTTTGCTGTCGGTGGTCGCGCAGTTGTCGCTGAGTCTGGGGGTTGCCTGCGCCGGTGCCTTGTTGGGCGGGTTTACCGCCGAGGTCGGCAACGACGGTGTCGAGACGGTGCTGGGCGCATTCCAGTTGACCTTCGTGACCGTCGGGATCATGGCGATGCTGGCCGCGACGATTTTCTCGCAACTGTCGAAAGAAGACGGAAGGCGCGCAAAAAGGCCGGAAGAACACATCGAACATTAAGCGCTGTTCGTCCAGAACTTTCGAGAAAAGTGGCACGGGGCTGCTACACTGCGCGACATTTTGTTTTGCAGGCCCGTCCCGTGACCACCATCGCCACCGCTTTTAACACTCTGCCGCTGTCCGCTGCCATGCTGGCTAACCTCGAATCACTCGGTTATGCGCAGATGACGCCGATCCAGGCGCAGAGCTTGCCGGTGATCCTCAAGGGGATGGACCTGATTGCCCAGGCCAAGACCGGCAGCGGCAAGACCGCTGCGTTCGGCATCGGCCTGCTCAACCCGATCAACCCGCGCTACTTCGGTTGCCAGGCGCTGGTGATCTGCCCGACGCGCGAGTTGGCCGACCAGGTGGCCAAGGAAATCCGTCGCCTGGCCCGTGCCGAAGACAACATCAAGGTCCTGACCCTGTGCGGCGGCGTGTCGTTCGGCCCGCAGATCGCTTCGCTGGAACACGGCGCGCACATCATCGTCGGCACCCCGGGACGCATCCAGCAGCACTTGCGCAAAGGTTCGCTGGTACTCGATGGCCTGAACACGCTGATCCTCGACGAAGCCGACCGCATGCTCGACATGGGGTTCTACGACGCCATCGAAGACATCATCGTCAAAACCCCTGAGCGTCGTCAGACCTTGCTGTTCTCGGCAACTTACCCGGTGGGCATCAAGCAGCTTGCGTCGAAGTTCATGCGCGATCCGCAAACGGTGAAAGCCGAAGCGTTCCACGATGACACCCAGATCGAGCAGCGCTTCTACGAGATTTCCCCGGAAGAGCGCATGAGCGCGGTGACCAAGGTCCTGCACCACTTCCGTCCGGCATCCTGCGTGGCGTTCTGCTTCACCAAGCAGCAAGTGCAGGAAACCGTTGACCACCTGACGGCCAAAGGCATCTCCGCCGTCGGCCTGCACGGTGATCTGGAACAGCGTGACCGCGACCAGGTGCTGGCGATGTTCGCCAACCGCAGTACTTCGGTACTGGTTGCCACCGACGTTGCCGCCCGTGGTCTGGACATTGATGCGCTGGACATGGTGATCAACGTCGAACTGGCGCGCGATTCGGAAATCCACATTCACCGCGTTGGCCGTACCGGTCGTGCGGGCGAGAAAGGCATTGCCATCAGCCTGGTTGCACCGAGCGAAGCGCACCGCGCGCAAGCCATCGAGCAACTGCAAAAGTCGCCGCTGAACTGGGATCAGGTAGACAACCTCAAGTCCCAGGGCCTTGCTCCGCTGCAGCCGCCGATGACCACCCTGTGCATCGGTGCCGGCCGTAAAGACAAAGTGCGTCCGGGCGACATTCTTGGCGCATTGACTGGCGATGCCGGCATTCCGGGCGCACAGGTCGGCAAAATCGCGATCTTCGACTTCCAGGCGTATGTGGCCGTGGAACGTACCGTGGCCATGCAAGCCTTGCAGCGCCTGAACGACGGCAAGATCAAGGGCCGTTCGCTGCGCGTGCGTATCCTGTAAAAACAACGTACTCCCCTGTGGGAGCGAGCCTGCTCGCGAAGGCAATCTGTCAGCCAACATCAATGTTGAATGGCATACCGCTTTCGCGAGCAGGCTCGCTCCCACAATTGGTTTTGTGGTGACATTTTCAGAGGACACCGTTTTGCGCTCTACCGAAGTCGTGATCATTGGCGCTGGCGCCGCGGGTTTGATGTGTGCACTGACCGCCGCCGGGCGCGGCCGTCAGGTATTGCTGCTCGACCATGCGAACAAGGCTGGCAAGAAAATCCTGATGTCGGGCGGTGGCCGCTGCAATTTCACCAACATGTACACCGAACCGAGCAATTTCCTCTCGCAGAACGCGCACTTCTGCAAATCCGCACTGGCGCGCTACACCCAGTGGGATTTCATCGGCATGGTCGGCAAGCACGCCGTGCCGTATCACGAGAAGAAGCTCGGTCAGCTGTTCTGCGATAACAAATCCAGCGACATCCTCGAAATGCTCCTCACCGAATGTGATCAGGTCGGCGTCGAGCTGCACCTCGACACCTCGATCCAGACGATCGAGAAAGTCGAAAGCGGTTACCTGCTCGACACCACCCTCGGCCAGATCCAGTGCCAGTCGCTGGTGATCGCCACCGGCGGTCTGTCGATCCCGACGTTGGGCGCCACCGGTTTCGGCTACCAGGTCGCCAAACAGTTCGGTCACGAACTCCTGCCGACCCGCGCCGGGCTGGTGCCGTTCACCATCACCGATCAGCTCAAGGAACTGTGCACAGAGTTGTCCGGTACGTCGGTGGATTGCCTGGTCAGCTGCAACGATCAGAGTTTTCGCGAGAACATCCTGTTCACTCACCGCGGCCTCAGCGGCCCGGCGATTTTGCAGATCTCCTCGTTCTGGGAATCCGGCGACACGGTGGAGATCAACCTGCTGCCGGATCACGACGCCGCCAGCTGGCTGCAACAGCAAGTGGCCGAGCGTCCGAACAGCGAGCTGAAAACGCTGCTCGGTGAGATCTTCACCAAGAAGATGGCCAATCTGCTGGCGGATAACTGGTTCGTGTCCAAGCCGATGAAGCAGTACACCCATGCGGAACTGGCTGAGATCGCCGAGAAGCTGGGCAGCTGGAAAGTCGTGCCGGCAGGCACTGAAGGTTATCGCACGGCCGAAGTGACACTGGGTGGTGTGGACACGCGCGAAGTGTCGTCCAAGACCATGGAATCGCTGAAAAGCCCGGGCCTGTATTTTGTCGGCGAAGTGCTCGACGTCACCGGGCATTTGGGCGGTTTCAACTTTCAGTGGGCCTGGGCATCGGGTTACGCGGCTGCGCAGTACGTTTGATCCACGTCTTTCAAATTTGAAATGCAATCCCTGTGGGAGCTGGCTTGCCAGCGATGAGGCCGGCAGATCCAACATCATTGTTGACTGTCAGGCAGCCATCGCTGGCAAGCCAGCTCCCACAGGGTTATATGCCAGCCATGAATTTGAGTTCGTCATAAAAGCAGTAAGGAACACTTTTTGCTGTCAGATGTGATCGGCGCCATTGCGTCGGCGTCATTACTGGCTCAATTTAGCGGCATCGCCTCGGAAGGCCTTCGCACTTCATGTCCTCGACTTCGTTTCGTCAGTCTTTGCGGCGCCTGTGGGCGCTGGATAAATTCAGTTATAGCGTGCGGGTGTTCATCGCCCTGACCGGCAGCATGGCGCTGTGCTGGTATCAGGATGAAATGGGCCTGCTGATCCCGTTGTTCCTGGGGATTATCGCCAGCGCCCTGGCCGAGACCGACGACAGTTGGCAGGGTCGCCTCAACGCACTCGCCGTGACGCTGGTGTGTTTCAGCATCGCCGCACTGTCGGTGGAACTGCTCTTCCCCTACCCCATCATCTTTGCGATAGCGCTGGCGTTGGCCAGTTTCGGCCTGACCATGCTCGGGGCGCTGGGCGAGCGTTATGGGGCGATTGCCTCGGCAACCCTGATTCTTTCCGTGTACACGATGATCGGCGTCGACCAGCGCGGCGGCGCAGTGCTCGATTTCTGGCATGAACCGATGCTGCTGGTGGCTGGCGCCGCGTGGTACGGCTTGCTTTCTGTGCTGTGGCAGGCGCTGTTTTCCAACCAGCCGGTGCAACAGAGTCTGGCGCGGTTGTTCCGTGAATTGGGTTTTTACCTGAAGCTGAAATCTTCGCTGTTCGAGCCGATCCGGCAGATGGACGTCGAGGCCCGACGCCTGGAACTGGCGCAGCAGAATGGTCGCGTGGTGGCGGCACTGAACAGCGCCAAGGAAATCATCCTGCATCGGGTCGGCAACGGTCGCCCCGGCTCGAAAGTCAGCCGTTACCTGAAGCTGTACTTCCTCGCCCAAGACATCCACGAACGCGCCAGCTCTTCGCACTATCCGTACAACGCGCTGGCCGATGCATTTTTCCACAGCGACGTACTGTTCCGCTGCCAGCGCCTGCTGCGCCAGCAGGGTAAAGCCTGCCGCGCGCTGGCCGAATCGATCCAGATGCGTCAGCCGTTCATTTACGACGCCAGTTTTGCCGAAGCCCTGAGCGACCTCGACGCCTCCCTCGAACACCTGCGCATCCAGAGCAACCCGGCATGGCGCGGCCTGCTGCGCTCACTGCGTGCACTGGCGGCCAACCTTGGCACCCTCGACCGTTTGCTCAGCGATGCGAGCAACCCCGATGCCTTGGCCGACGCCACCGACAGCAGCCTGCTCGACCGTTCGCCGCGCAACTTCAAGGACGTGTGGATTCGCTTGCGCACACAACTGACACCGACCTCTTTGCTGTTCCGGCATGCGCTGCGTCTGCCGCTGGCCTTGAGCATCGGCTACGGCATGGTGCATTTGATTCACCCGTCGCAAGGCTACTGGATCATCCTCACCACGCTGTTCGTCTGCCAGCCGAACTACGGCGCGACGCGGCGTAAACTCGGCCAGCGGATTCTCGGTACTGCCATCGGCCTGACCGTGGCGTGGGCGTTGTTCGATCTGTTCCCAAGTCCGCTGGTGCAATCGTGCTTCGCCATCGCCGCCGGGGTCGTGTTCTTTACCAACCGCACCACTCGCTACACCCTGGCGACCGCCGCGATCACCATCATGGTGCTGTTCTGCTTCAATCAGGTCGGCGACGGTTACGGGCTGTTCCTGCCGCGACTGTTCGATACCTTGCTCGGCAGCCTTATCGCCGGTCTGACGGTGTTCCTGTTCCTGCCGGACTGGCAAGGCCGGCGCCTGAACAAAGTGCTGGCCAACACCCTGACCTGCAACAGCATCTACCTGCGCCAGATCATGCAGCAATACGCGGCGGGCAAGAGTGACGACCTCGCCTATCGCCTGGCCCGACGCAACGCACACAACGCTGATGCAGCGCTGTCGACGACGCTGGCGAACATGCTCATGGAGCCTGGGCATTTTCGTAAGGAAGCGGATGTCGGTTTCCGTTTTCTGGTGCTGTCGCACACCTTGCTCAGCTATCTGTCAGGGCTGGGTGCGCACCGCGAAACCCAGTTGCCCGCGGATGTGCGTGAGCAGTTGATCGAAGGCGCCGGGGTGAAACTGGCGGCGAGCATCGATGAAATCGCCCAAGGCCTGGCGAGCAAACAACCGATTGCGATTCAAAGTGACGAAGAAGAAGCGCTGGCCAATGAGCTGGAGCAGATGCCGGATGAAATCGATGAAGGGCAGCGACTGGTGCAGACACAACTGGCGCTAATCTGCCGACAGTTGGGGCCGTTGCGGACGTTGGCGGCGCATTTGATCAAGGATACCTCTGAAGCTTGAGTTGGCCCGACTGGCCCCATCGCTGGCAAGCCAGCTCCCACAGTGGGTAGGGTTGATTCACAAAATTGTGCTTCACCAAAGAACCCTGTGGGAGCTGGCTTGCCAGCGATGAGGCCCTCAGCAACAACACAACTCCGGGATCAGAAACCTACATCCCATGCTGGCGCAGCAACTTGTCATAACTCCCATCCGCCTTCATCGCTGCAATTGCCTTGTCAAATCCCGCGACAATCTGCGCATGCTGCGGATTCTTCAGACTCACCAATATGTGCAGGCTGTTCTCGCTCAACGGCTTGGGCAAAAACTCCACCGCACTGCGGACCTTCGATGATTCCCGCGCCAGGTAATACCGCGCGACATATTCATCCTCCAGCGTCAGCTTGACCCGATCCGCCGCCAGCATGCGCACGCCCATGGCAAAGTTATGCACAGGGACTTTCTGCAACGCCGTGTCGGCATCAAATGGCGGCGAATAGGCGTAGCCGCGCACCACCGCTATGGGATACGTGTGCAGTTGCTGCAGATTGTTGTATTCGAGTGGCGTGTCTTTGCGCTTGAGAAAGCGGATGCGGTTGACCAGATACTCACCGGAAAACTGCCCCAGTTTCGTCCGGTCTTCGTTGTACCAGGCATTGACCAGTACGTCGTAACGCCCCTCGCCAACCCCCAGCAGCGCCCGCGCCCAGGGCACTTGCTGATACCCGCTGGCAAAACCGGCCCGGGCCAGCGCGGTGGTGACGATGTCGGTGGCCAGACCGCCGTTGACCAGTGTGTCATCGGTAAAGGGTGGCCAGATATCAAACACCAGCCGCAGCTTCTGCGCCGCTGCGGTCTGAGCCAGCAAGAGCAATCCGATCAAAGCAAAGGCTCGATGCAAACGCGGCATGCTTGAAAATCCTTAGCGGGCCGGAGCCCTGCATGTTTTCAGTCAAAACCCCAAGGCCCCTTACCGGCAAAACCCAGGCACTAACATTAGCTCAATGGAGCCCGTGCACAGCGCTCACCCGCAGATTACACAAAGACAACCGTGATGCGCGAAAGGAATGATGGCATTTTGACCTTTGTCACAGACTCTTACGCCATACAGACATCTTGGGTGTCTGCGCTTAGTATCGGACGACGTATTCAAGGAATCGGAAAATGACAATCGATTGGGTCTGCAAACATCACAGCGATCTGGGCAAAGAGCAGCTGTACGCACTGTTGAAGCTGCGGTCGGAAGTGTTCGTGGTTGAACAGAAATGCGCCTACCCCGACCTCGACGGGCAGGATCTGGAGGGCGACACCTATCACCTGATGGGTTGGGAAGATGACCAGTTGATGGCTTACCTGCGCCTGCTGGATCCGGAGTCCCAGGGCAGCGACGTGGTCATCGGCCGCGTGATCACCGCGCCGCAAGCCCGCGGCCAAGGGGTGGGGCACGAAATGATGGAGCAGGCGCTGAAGCAGGCCGAGAAACACTGGCCGCAGGTGCCGATCTATCTGTCGGCGCAGGCGCATTTGCAGGGGTATTACGGCAAGTACGGTTTCGTGGTGGCGGGTGAGGAATATCTGGAGGACGACATTCCGCATATCGGGATGCGTCGTTCCTGAAAGCCCCATCGCTGGCAAGCCAGCTCCCACAAGGCATTGCGTCGTTCACAACTTATGTGAACACCAGAAAAACCTGTGGGAGCTGGCTTGCCAGCGATGGCGGCAGCCCAGTCCACTCAGGATTCAGGGATACTCAAGCACGGCCTTGATCTGCCGCAGATTGCGCTCGATCCACCCCCGATCAATCGCCCCCCACTCACGAATCCGATAACGCCCGGCATGGTTGCGGGCGCCCTCTTCCTGCTCGAACTCGCAAATGATATCCAGATCCGCCAGTGCGGCGATCGTGTCCTGCGCGGTGCGGCGGGGCATGCCGGTCACTTCGGTCAGCGCTGGCACGCTTGGGGCCAGACCGCTGTCGATCAGGTACGCGACGTACAAGCGTCGATAGAAACTGCTTTTGGTCTTGCTGACGTCCATCCACACCTTCCTGGTTGCGACTGTTGTTATTGCATATCTCGCCAGGTCAGATACACCCGCAGATCAAACTCGACCTGGTGATACCCCGGCAGCATGTGTTCGCACAATTTGTAAAACGCCTTGTTGTGATCCGACTCTTTGAAATGCGCCAATTCATGCACGACGATCATTTTCAGAAAGTCCGGCGCAGCGTCCTTGAACAGCGAGGCGATACGAATCTCTTTCTTGGCCTTGAGTTTGCCGCCCTGAACGCGCGAAACCGTGGTGTGCAACCCGAGAGCACGGTGGGTCAGGTCGAGGCGGTTGTCGAACAGCACTTTGTCGATGGCCGGGGCGTTGCGCAGGTATTCCTGCTTCAGGTCCAGCGCGTAGGTGTACAGCGCCTTGTCGCTCTGCACATCGTGGCGGCCCGCATAACGCTGGTCCAGGTATTCACCCAGACGCCCGTCGGCGATCAATTGGCGCACCTGATCCTGGAGTTGCGCGGGATAGGCCTGGAGGTACTTCAACACAGTCATGGACGGGCGACACGGTTCGAAAAAGGTGCGCCAGTGTAGCGAATTCAGCCGGGCAACGCGCTCCAGTCGAAAGGCTCGGCAAAGCTTGCGGCGTCTTCGGCAACCATCGGACGCGCCACGAGAAAGCCCTGTACGTACTCGCAGCCGTGGGCTTGCAGCCATTGATATTGCTCGATGGTCTCGACACCCTCGGCAATCACCAGCAAACCGTATTGCTTGCACAGATTGATCACCGTGCTCACCAGGTACGCATCCTTTTTGGAGTCCGGCAATCGAGCGATCAGATGGCGATCGAGCTTGAGTGTGTCCAGCTCCAGATCACGCAAATGCGTCAACGAACATGGCCCGGAGCCGAAGTCGTCGAGCGCCACCCGCACCCCGAGATTGCGCAGCAAGCGCAGCTGCTTGCGGGTTTCGTCGGGGTTTTGCATCAAGGCCTCCTCGGTGACCTCGACCTCCAGTTGCCGTGGCTGCAAGGTATGCCGCTCCATGACCTGACGCAACTCGGTGACCAGATTGGGCAGACCAAACTGTGTGTTGCTCAAACTAACGCCGAGCACCAGGTCTTCGGCAAACAAGGTTTCCCAAGCCTTTCGCTGCCCAGCGCCACGGTGATAAATCCAGCTGCCAAGGCGACTGATCAGCCGCGCCTCCTCCAGCAACGGCAGGAACAACCCCGGCGGCACATCACCCACGCTCGGGTGCTGCCAACGCAACAGCGCCTCGAAACCACGGATCTGCCCGCTATCAATCGCCACCTGCGGTTGATAGACCAGATTGAAATCACGGTTTTCGATGGCCGTGCGCACACTTTCTTCAAGCATCAACCGCGAGCGCGCACGGCCGTTCATTTCATGATCATAGAAACGATATTGCTGACGCCCGGCGCGTTTGGCTTCGTACATGGCGATGTCCGAGGCACGTAGCAATCCGTCGAGGTTCGATCCGCAGTCCGGATAAGTGGCGATGCCGATACTGGCGCCGAGGGCAATATCCATACCTTCGATTTGCTGACAGATCGAGACCCGTTCAATCAGTTTCTCGGCAATCTTCGCCGCCTGCTCGGGAAACTCCAGATCCAGCAGTGCAGTAAATTCATCACCGCCCATGCGCGCAAGAATATCGAACGGCCGCAAACACGCCTTCAACTGTTCAGAGACCCAGCGCAACACACGGTCACCCGCGTCATGCCCGAGGGAATCGTTGACGCGTTTAAAGCCGTCGAGATCCAGATAAAGCAGCACCCAACTGCCATCGCTGCGTTCGCCGCGCAGCAGCAGGTTTTCGACGGTTTGATAAAAGCCACGACGATTGAGCAACCCGGTCAGCGGATCAGTGACTGCCTGATATTCAAGCTGCTGGTGCAAATGACGCACCACCGACATGTCGAGCACCGTCACCACCATCCCATATTGCTCGGCAGGTAACGGCGCGCAGGACAGCGCCACCGGCACTTGCTGTCCGGGCGCGGTACGCAGCAAAGCGTCGCGCAGCCGCAAGGTTTCGCCGCGCTGGTAACTGCTTTTGAATTCGGAATCGGCCCACAACGGGATGTGTGGTTTCTGCAGGTAATCAAGAAACTCCTTACCCTCCAGCTCTTTCACCGGCGCATTGAGCAGCCGTGAAATCGCCGGATTGGCAAAGCGGATCAGACCGTCCTCGCCCAGCACCAGAATGCCTTCGGCAGCGTTATCCAGCACCGAGGCATTAAATGCCCGCGCCACCTCCAGATCGCGAGTCAGTTGCTGCAAGGCGCGGCGATTGCGCTGATGCTCCAGCAGTGCTTGCACCTTGGGCTTGAGGATCTGCGGGTCGAAGGGTTTAAACAGGTAATCCACCGCCCCACTGGCATAGCCCTTGATCACGGCGTCCTGAGATTGCTCGTTGGCGGTGAGGAAAATGATTGGCGTGAGGCGCGTGCGCTGACTGCCGCGCATCAGCCGCGCGACTTCAAAGCCGTCCATGCCCGGCATCTGCACATCCAGCAGGACCAGATCGACGTCGTGTTCGAGCAGAATATTGAGCGCCTCAAAACCGGATGCGGCGGTCATGACGTGCCAATCCTGACGCTGCAGCAATGCGCGCATGCTAATCAGGTTTTCAGGGTAGTCATCTACGATTAAGAGGACAGAGCTGCCTTCACTTGGCGGGGGTTGCGCGCATTCCATGCTGCTTCTCTTGTCGGGACATCAGGTCGGTTCCGGAAAAAACCGCACACATACTGAGCGTTCACTCTAGTCTTGGATCCACAAAAGCAGTAGCTGTCATCAAGCCATCATTTAACGAATGACTGGTTTAGCCGACTAACGGTCACGCTTGAAGTCCCCTGAAACAGGGAAAGGTGGCATTTCGACAGGATGTTGACGTCAACTGTCCGCCGGACGGCCGTTAACAAACTTTCCCTCTACGCTTATAAAGGCCGCCCCAAAACGCGCGGGCTAGAGCATCTGGCACGTGCGTGCAGCGAAACTTGAGTGGAAGAACCGACATGATCGATCTCGCAACCTGGAACCTCAGCGTTCCCGTTGGCAGCCCGCCATATACCGTCGAAACCTCCAAACTGGTGAAAGGCTTCAAGGATCAATACTTCCATTCCGACACCGGCACCCTGTTCTTCTGGTCACCGGTCACCGGGTCAAAAACCGAAAACGCCATCTACCCGCGTACTGAATTGCGGGAGACCTACAGCAACGGCACCCTGCGAAATTGGTATTACCCGGACGCCGACAACCTGCTACGCGCAACCGTCACGGTCAACAAAGTGCCAAGCTCCGGCAAAATCGTCATCGGCCAGATTCATGCTTATGAAAGCCAGAAGCCGATGCTCAAGCTCGAGTACCAATACAAGACTAAAACCGAAACCGGCAACCTTGTAATCAAAGTCCGCATGCGCCCCGATGACGACGAAAGCCGCGTCATCACCCTCGCCACCGGAATCAAAATGGACCGCGAATTCAACTACCTCATCCACCTCAGCCCCGGCGGCGCGTTGGGCGTGAGTGCGGCGGGTTATCAGTGGGATTCACAGATCAGCGCGACGTGGCGTAACAAGCCGCTGTATTTCAAGGCAGGGGTGTATGTGCAGGACAACACCGGCTACACCAGCGAGGGTGGGCAGGTGACCTTCAGCAAACTCGATATCGATCACGACAAATAACCCGCGTTCTCCTGTAGGAGCTGCCGAAGGCTCGGGCCGCGATCGGACGATCTTTTGATCTTGTTTTTGATGCTAGAAAGACAAATCAAAAGATCGCAGCCTCCGGCAGCTCCTACATTTAAACAGGGTTGTTTAGATTGGTCGGCGGTTACTTCCCGAAGCCTACAACAGCTTGCGTCGTTGCCTACGGGTACGCCAGAATCCGCCGGCTTGTGCGCCTGGAGGGCCATCGGTAACTTGATTCGCGTCACTGATTTCCAGTGATCGGGTTTAGTAGCCCGTGGTGTTTTTCAGTTATGTGCGTAGCGCTTCAGTCAGCTCTTGCTGTCTGACTTGATGGTGGCTGTGTGCAGGGCGCTTCGGCGCGCCGGTCAATGCTGAATACTCCCCGGTCTACTAACCTGCGCACAGCTGCCACCCTTCTTTTAGTAGAGAGGGAGAAGCGGCTCCAACAGGAGTTTTCAGCTTATGACCAAATCAACGCCACACCCGCCGACCACCGACCCGGCCTCCCCGTACGAATCCCCCGACTCAAAAAAACTCAACGACGCCGCCGAACGCGCCCTCGACCACTACCTCAATCCCGCCGCCCACATAATGGCGAGCACCAACAACCCCGAACCCATGTACCTTGCCAACCCGAAGTACAACACCGAGTCCTTGCTGGCCAATGCCAGCGAAACGTTGGGCTCAGCCAGCGAAATGCTCAACAACTTCGCGGCGATGCTCGATACCTCGCACCGCAAGACCGCGCTGGGCATTGCGCAAGTCGTCATGCTCGGTGAACTGGCGGTGAATCAAGCGCTGGATCATGTTGAGTTGAAGGAATAGTCACCCACAAAAAACCCGCCTCTCGGCGGGTTTCTTGATTCAATGGTTTAACGCTCAGGCTTAGTTCACCTTGGCGTTCAACTCACCCTTCAGATAACGCTGGTACATCGCTTCCAGCGAGATCGGCTTGATCTTCGAAGCGTTACCGGCAGTGCCGAACGCTTCATAACGCGCGATACATACATCACGCATTGCAGTCACGGTGGCGCCGAAGAATTTACGTGGGTCGAATTCGCTCGGGTTGGTGGCCATCAGGCGACGCATGGCGCCGGTGGATGCCAGGCGCAGGTCGGTGTCGATGTTGACCTTGCGCACGCCGTACTTGATGCCTTCGACGATTTCTTCAACCGGTACGCCGTAGGTTTCTTTGATGTCGCCGCCGTACTGGTTGATGATTGCCAGCCACTCTTGTGGCACCGACGAGGAACCGTGCATCACCAGGTGGGTGTTAGGGATGCGTTTGTGGATTTCCTTGATGCGGTCGATGGCCAGCACGTCGCCGGTAGGTGGCTTGGTGAACTTGTAGGCGCCGTGGCTGGTGCCGATGGCGATGGCCAATGCGTCGACCTGGGTGCGCTTGACGAAGTCAGCGGCTTCTTCCGGGTCGGTCAGCATTTGGCTGTGATCCAGAACGCCTTCGGCGCCGATGCCGTCTTCTTCACCGGCCATACCGGTTTCCAGGGAACCCAGGCAGCCCAGCTCGCCTTCTACCGAAACGCCGCAGGCGTGAGCCATGGCTACGGTCTGCTGAGTGACGCGGACGTTGTAGTCGTAGTCGGTCGGGGTCTTGCCGTCTTCGCCGAGGGAACCGTCCATCATCACCGAGCTGAAGCCCAGTTGGATCGAGCGCTGGCAGACGTCAGGGCTGGTGCCGTGGTCCTGGTGCATGCACACCGGGATGTGCGGGAATTCTTCGATCGCGGCCAGGATCAGGTGACGCAGGAATGGCGCGCCGGCGTATTTACGGGCGCCGGCCGAAGCCTGGACGATCACCGGGGAGTCAGTCTTGTCAGCGGCTTCCATGATGGCGCGCATCTGCTCAAGGTTGTTGACGTTGAAAGCTGGAACGCCGTAGCCGAACTCGGCTGCGTGGTCCAACATCTGGCGCATGCTGATAAGTGCCATTGTGTGTGTCTCTCCCGGTTTGGGTCGTTAATCGTGCCAGCCTGCCGGAGCGGCGGCGGCTATTCAAGTGATTGCAGATCGGGGGTTGAGGCCCGGCCTGGTGATTCGGTGGTACCAAAATCTTGTGAACAACACAGAACCCCTGTGGGAGCGAGCCTGCTCGCGAAAGCGGTCTGACAGACACTGCATCATCGGCAATAAGATTGCTTTCGCGAGCAGGCTCGCTCCCACATTTGGATCTCCGTACATCAATTCAATCGTGTTACTCGGCTTTGCAGCCGCGGCCGATCAGGTCATTGGTGGCGACCCAATACACCAGGCCCTCCTCACCCTTGACGTGAAACGCCAGCATGCCGTCGCTGTACAGCGTGCCCGAGGCGCCCGGTTCTTCTTTCAGGCGATAGACCTGATCACCGCCACCCAGTCGAACGTCGACTTCCTTCTGGCCGGCATCGGCGTAACGCCAGAGCACTTTGGCCTGGCTGTCGCAGGTCCAGGTGGTCCAGTTATCCGCAGGGGCGGACGACTGAAACAGGTTCAACTGCGCGCAACCGCCCAACAATGCCAACGCCGCAATGGCGATCAAGCCTTTCATCCGTGTTCCTCGACTGACGACGCACGCCGCCAGTCCTGAGTTAAAGAGTCAGACCCGTCAAGGACAACCATGTTCCTTGGCCGGGGTTTGCGTCTCGTATTTGTCCAGACCGTCCGGCCCGGAACGCTTGTTCAGCACCGGGTTGGTCTCGGCCTGCCAGTCGGCCTGATAACAGCCTTTGTGCACCGCGTCTGGCGCAGGCGTAGGCTCGGCCTTCGGGTTGCTCCCGCAGGCCGCCAGCGTACCGGTCAGCAACAACAATGCTAACGACTTGACCATGTGAACACTCCTTTGCCTGGCCAAACGGGCGGCCTCAGGCCTTGGCCCGGCTTTCCAGGACTTCAACGGCTGGCAGCACTTTGCCTTCGACGAATTCGAGGAACGCGCCGCCACCGGTGGAAATGTAGGAGATCTTTTCAGCCACGCCATATTTATCGATGGCCGCCAGGGTGTCGCCACCGCCGGCAATCGAGAACGCATCGCTGTCGGCAATGGCCTGAGCCAGCACTTTGGTGCCGTTGCCGAACTGATCGAACTCGAACACGCCGACCGGGCCATTCCACAGAATGGTTTTCGACGATTTCAGCAGTTCGGCGAAGTTGGCTGCGGTTTGCGGGCCGATGTCCAGAATCATGTCGTCGGCGGCAACGTCAGCGATGAGCTTGACGGTGGCTTCAGCGGACTCGGCGAATTCCTTGGCAACCACAACATCAACGGGCAGCGGCACGCTGACCTTGGCGGCGATGGCGCGCGCGGTGTCGAGCAGATCCGGTTCGTACAGCGACTTGCCTACCGGATGGCCGGCGGCGGCAAGGAAGGTGTTGGCGATACCGCCGCCGACGATCAGTTGATCGCAGATCTGGCTCAGGCTGTTCAGTACGTCGAGTTTGGTCGAGACCTTGGAGCCGGCAACGATGGCAGCCATTGGTTGCGCAGGCGCGCCCAGCGCTTTGCCCAGTGCATCCAGCTCGGCGGCCAGCAGTGGGCCAGCAGCGGCGACTTTGGCAAATTTGGCCACGCCGTGGGTCGAACCCTCGGCGCGGTGAGCGGTGCCGAACGCGTCCATCACGAACACGTCGCACAGGGCGGCGTATTGCTGGGCCAGTTCGTCAGCGTTCTTTTTCTCGCCCTTGTTGAAGCGCACGTTTTCGAACAGCACGATGTCGCCGGCCTTGACGTCAACGCCGCCCAGGTAATCGGCTACCAGCGGCACTTCACGGCCAAGTGCCTTTCTCAGGTAGTCAGCGACTGGCTTGAGACTGTTCTCGGCCGAGAACTCGCCTTCGGTCGGACGGCCAAGGTGCGAGCACACCATGACGGCGGCACCTTTTTCCAGGGCCAGCTTGATGGTCGGCAGCGAAGCCAGGATTCGCGCATCGCTGGTGACAACACCGTCCTTGACTGGGACGTTGAGGTCTTCGCGGATCAATACGCGCTTACCTTGCAGATCGAGGTCGGACATCTTCAACACGGTCATGGGTCGCACTTCCTACGGTTTTTTTGAAGTTGCTGTTTGCAGATAGTGTTCTGCAACGTCCAGCATTCGGTTGGCAAAACCCCACTCGTTGTCGAACCAGGCCAGGATGTTCACCAGCCGTGGGCCGGAAACGCGGGTCTGACTGGCATCGACGATGGCCGAATGTGGGTCGTGGTTGAAATCACAACTGGCGTGAGGCAATTCGGTGTAGGCCAAAAGACCCTTGAGCGGGCCGCTGGTGGCGGCTTCACGCAGGATCCGGTTGACCTCAGTGGCGTCGGTCGCCGTGGCGGTCTGCATCGTGATGTCGAGGCACGACACGTTGACCGTCGGCACGCGTACGGCTTTGGCTTGAATTCGGCCGGCAAGTTCCGGCAGCAGGCGCTCGATACCGCGCGCCAGACCAGTGGACACCGGGATCACCGACTGAAACGCCGAACGGGTGCGGCGCAGGTCTTCGTGGTGATAGGCGTCGATGACCGGCTGATCGTTCATCGCCGAGTGAATCGTGGTGATCGACACGTAATCAAGGCCGATCGCCTTGTCGAGCAGACGCAACAGCGGCACGCCGCAGTTGGTGGTGCAGGAGGCGTTGGACACCAGCAGTTCGTCGCCGGTCAGGCAGTCCTGATTGACGCCGTAAACGATGGTGGCGTCGACATCCGCCTCGCTGGCCATCGGCTGCGAGAACAGCACGCGCGGCGCGCCGGCGTTCAGGAAACGCTGGCCGTCTTCACGGGTGTTGTAGGCGCCGGAGCATTCGAGCACCAGATCGACGTCCAGCGACGCCCAATCGATGCCTTCGGGGGTGGCACTGCGCAGGACCTTCACGCAGTTGCCATTAATATGCAGACAATCGCCCTCGACCCGCACTTCGCCGGGGAACCGGCCGTGGGTAGAGTCGAAGCGTGTCAGGTATTCGATGCTGGCCATGTCGGCCAGATCGTTGATCGCGACAATTTCAAACCCGGCTTTCTCGCCTCGCTCAAACAACGCACGCAAGACGCAACGACCAATCCGGCCGTAGCCGTTGAGTGCAACTTTGTAAGGACGCGGTTGAGGCATGGGGTTCTCGATTACCGTGGTGAATCAGGCAGTGCAATGTTGCCCGAACCAACGCTTTCGCGAGCAGGCTCGCTCCCACAGGGAAACGCGTTCCAATGTGGGAGCGAGCCTGCTCGCGAAGGCGCCAGCTCAGACGACATCTATCTGGATCAGTCTTCCAGCAGCTCTTCAGCCTGACCGAGGATGTTTTCCAGGGTGAAGCCGAATTCCTCGAACAATGCTGGCGCAGGCGCCGACTCACCGTAAGTGGTCATGCCAATCACGCGACCTTCCAGACCCACGTACTTGAACCAGAAGTCGGCGTGAGCCGCTTCGATCGCGATACGCGCGCTGACCTGCAACGGCAGGACGGCTTGCTTGTAGCCAGCATCCTGAGCATCGAACACGCTGGTGCAAGGCATCGAAACCACGCGGACCTTGCGGCCCTGCTCGGTCAGTTTGTCGAATGCTTGAACAGCCAGGCCGACTTCCGAACCGGTCGCAATCAGGATCAGCTCAGGCTCGCCTGCGCAGTCCTTCAGCACGTAGCCACCGCGGCTGATGTCGGCGATCTGGCCAGCATCACGGGTTTGGTGCTGCAGGTTCTGACGCGAGAAGATCAGCGCCGATGGACCGTCCTTGCGCTCCAGAGCGTTTTTCCAGGCCACGGCCGATTCAACGGCATCGGCTGGACGCCAGGTGTCGAGGTTCGGCGTAGTGCGCAGGCTGGTCAGTTGCTCGATCGGCTGGTGCGTCGGGCCGTCTTCGCCCAGACCGATGGAGTCGTGGGTGTAGACGTGGATCACTTGCTTCTTCATCAGCGCCGACATGCGCACAGCATTGCGAGCGTATTCCATGAACATCAGGAAGGTCGCGCCGTAAGGCACCAGGCCGCCGTGCAGGGTGACGCCGTTCATGATGGCGGTCATGCCGAATTCGCGCACGCCGTAATACATGTAGTTGCCGCTGGCATCTTCAGCGCTGACGCCCTTGCAACCTTTCCACAGGGTCAGGTTGGAACCGGCCAGGTCAGCCGAACCGCCGAGCAATTCCGGCAGCAGCGGGCCGAACGCGTTCAGGGTGTTCTGGCTGGCTTTACGGCTGGCGATGGTTTCGCCTTTGGCAGCGACTTCAGCGATGTAGGCCGAGGCTTTTTCGGAGAAGTCTGCTGGCAGTTCACCGCTCAGACGACGGATCAGCTCGTTGGCTTCGGTCGGGAACGCGGCGGAGTAGGCAGCGAAACGCTGATCCCACTCGGCTTCTACAGCGCGGCCGGATTCCTTGGCATCCCACTCGGCATAGATGTCGGCCGGGATTTCGAATGGACCGTGGTTCCAGTTCAGCGCCTGACGGGTCAAGGCGATTTCCGCGTCACCCAATGGGGCGCCGTGGCAGTCTTCTTTGCCTTGCTTGTTCGGCGAACCGAAACCGATGGTGGTCTTGCAGCAGATCAGCGTCGGCTGCGCGCTCTTGCGAGCGGTTTCGATGGCGGTCTTGATCTCTTCCGGGTCGTGACCGTCAACGTTGCGGATCACTTGCCAGTTGTAGGCTTCGAAACGCTTCGGCGTGTCATCGGTGAACCAGCCTTCGACTTCGCCGTCGATGGAGATACCGTTGTCATCGTAGAAGGCGATCAGTTTGCCCAGACCCAACGTACCGGCCAGGGAAGCGACTTCGTGGGAAATGCCTTCCATCATGCAGCCATCACCCAGGAACACGTAGGTGTGGTGGTCAACGATGTTGTGGCTCGGACGGTTGAACTGCGCCGCCAGGACTTTTTCCGCCAGCGCGAAACCCACGGCGTTGGCCAGGCCCTGACCCAACGGGCCAGTGGTGGTCTCGACGCCTGGGGTATAGCCGAATTCCGGGTGACCCGGGGTGCGGCTGTGCAGTTGACGGAACTGCTTGAGGTCTTCGATCGACAGGTCGTAACCGGTCAGGTGCAGCAGCGAATAGATCAACATCGAGCCATGGCCGTTGGACAGCACGAAGCGGTCACGGTCGGCGAAGGATGGATTGCTCGGGTTGTGCTTGAGGTAGTCGCGCCAAAGCACTTCGGCGATATCTGCCATACCCATAGGTGCACCGGGATGGCCGCTGTTGGCTTTTTGCACGGCATCCATGCTGAGGGCACGAATGGCGTTGGCACGCTCACGACGGCTAGGCATCGCTGATCTCCTGGGTGTGAATAGATTGAAACGGAAAAAAGGAGGGCATTTTCCCTCACCGGAGCGCCTCGGGGCAATGACAGATAGTCATCCGGAAGCGTTTTTCCAATGGATAGCGGCGGATTAGGCAGGTGAAACCTTTCCGCTATTGGTTTGTAGAGTTAACCATCTCGTGAGAAGTGCCATCTATCGAGCAATATCAAAACTTTTTGATATTGCCCTTGCGGTGCTTTGAGGCCGTCACTAGACTGCCAACCCTATGAACTTACGCGTGCCTTCCATTCGCCATGACGATTGCGACGAGCTGGCGGCCCTGTGCAAGGCCGGCGGCGATCCGCTGCGCCTGAATGTATTGCGCGCGCTGGCCAACGATTCGTTCGGTGTACTGGAGCTGGCGCAAATTTTCGGCATCGGTCAGTCCGGCATGAGTCATCACCTTAAAGTGTTGGCGCAAGCCGATCTGGTGGCGACCCGCCGCGAAGGCAACGCGATTTTCTATCGCCGCGCCCTGCCCCACACCGAATTGCTGGGTGGCAAGTTGCACGCCGCATTGTTAGAAGAAGTCGACAACCTGGTGCTGCCTGACGACGTTCAAGCGCGAATCACTCAGGTTCACGGGCAACGGGCAGCGGCCAGTCAGGACTTTTTCGCTCGGGTAGCTGAGAAATTTCGCGCCCAGCAAGACTTGATCGCAGGCCTGCCGCAGTACCGCGAAAGCGTGCTGGCGCTGCTCGACAAACTGAATTTCGATGGTGCTGCCACGGCCATTGAAGTCGGCCCCGGCGATGGCGCTTTCCTGCCGGAACTGGCGCGTCGTTTCAGCACCGTAACCGCGCTGGACAACAGCCCGGCGATGCTCGAACTGGCGCGTCAGGTATGCGTTCGTGAACAACTGGCTAACGTCAGCCTGCAATTGGCCGATGCATTGAACGGCACCAGCCTTCAGGGCGATTGCGTGGTGTTGAACATGGTGTTGCACCATTTCGCCGCGCCGGCCGAAGCGCTCAAGCACATGGCCGACTTGCTGCAACCGGGCGGTAGCCTGCTCGTGACAGAGTTATGTAGCCACAACCAGAGTTGGGCCAGGGAGGCCTGCGGTGATCTGTGGTTGGGGTTTGAACAGGACGATTTGGCCCGTTGGGCCACCGCTGCGGGACTCGTTCCCGGGGAAAGCCTCTATGTAGGCTTACGTAATGGTTTCCAGATCCAGGTCCGCCACTTTCAGCGACCGGCTGGCGACACTCACCATCGGTAAATTCAGGAAAA
Organism: Pseudomonas sp. P42; assembly: GCF_017973755.1. NCBI lineage: Bacteria > Pseudomonadati > Pseudomonadota > Gammaproteobacteria > Pseudomonadales > Pseudomonadaceae > Pseudomonas > Pseudomonas sp. P42. The sequence continues at coordinate 183,129 of NZ_JACOPU010000003.1, forward strand.
AATCGAGATGAGCGAATACTCCCTCTTCACCTCCGAGTCCGTGTCCGAAGGGCACCCGGACAAAATCGCCGACCAGATTTCCGATGCGGTGCTGGACGCCATTATTGCTGAAGACAAGTTCGCCCGTGTGGCGTGCGAGACTCTGGTAAAGACCGGCGTTGCAATCATCGCTGGTGAAGTGACCACGTCGGCCTGGGTCGATCTGGAGGAAATCGTGCGTAACGTCATTCTGGACATCGGCTACAACAGCTCCGATGTCGGCTTCGACGGCGCAACTTGCGGTGTGATGAACATCATCGGCAAGCAGTCCCCAGACATCAACCAGGGTGTTGACCGTGCCAAGCCTGAAGATCAGGGTGCCGGCGACCAGGGCCTGATGTTCGGCTACGCCAGCAACGAAACCGACGTTTTGATGCCAGCCCCGATCACCTTCTCGCACCAGCTTGTTCAGCGCCAGGCCGAAGCCCGTAAATCGGGTCTGCTGCCTTGGCTGCGCCCGGACGCCAAGTCGCAAGTGACCTGCCGTTACGAAGGCGGCAAGGTTGTCGGTATCGACGCTGTAGTTCTGTCGACCCAGCACAACCCTGACGTATCGTACAAAGACCTGCGCGAAGGCGTGATGGAGCTGATCGTCAAGCACGTGCTGCCTGCCGAATTGCTGACCAAAGACACCCAGTTCCACATCAACCCGACTGGCCAGTTCATCATCGGCGGCCCGGTTGGCGACTGCGGTCTGACCGGTCGCAAGATCATCGTCGACAGCTACGGCGGCATGGCCCGTCACGGCGGCGGCGCGTTCTCCGGCAAGGATCCATCGAAGGTTGACCGTTCGGCTGCCTACGCTGGCCGTTATGTTGCCAAAAACATCGTCGCTGCCGGCCTGGCCGAGCGTTGCGAGATTCAGGTTTCCTACGCAATCGGTGTGGCCCAGCCTACCTCGATCTCGCTGAACACCTTCGGCACCGGCAAGATCAGCGACGACAAAATCGTCAAACTGGTGCGTGACGTGTTCGACCTGCGTCCATACGCGATCACCACCATGCTTGACCTGCTGCACCCGATGTACCAGGAAACTGCAGCCTACGGCCACTTCGGTCGCACGCCAGAGACCAAGACTGTTGGCGAAGACACCTTCACCACATTCACCTGGGAAAAAACCGACCGCGCCGACGCTCTGCGTTCTGCTGCCGGCTTGTAATTCCCTGGCTGCATGAAAAGCCCCGCACGGTTTGCGCCGTGCGGGGTTTTTTTATGCTTTCAAGATCCGCAACACCCCGAAAAACACCCGACCGACCTTGCTAAAAATCCTGACTAGTCTTCAGAAACCCCCATGAGCAAGGACGCTCAAGATGCGTTTGTTTTTGTTTGTTTTGCTGAACCTCATATACCTGACTGGCTACGCGTCTCAATGTCCGAACTGGGCCCTCACCCAGGCCCAGCGCGAAATCATCACCCTGCAAAAACAGATCGACCAATGGGACGACGCCTATCACCGCGAAGGCCGCGCCTTGATTGCCGACGAACTCTACGACCAATCGCGCCTGCGCCTAACCCAATGGCGACAGTGTTTCAAATTACCAATGGCGCACGAACCTTTGCGCACAGCCTCGGGCGCCATTGCGCATCCTATTGCCCACACTGGCCTGGACAAGCTGCATAAAGCCGAGGCCGTGGTGGCATGGCTGAGAGACCGCAAGGACGTCTGGGTACAGCCCAAAGTTGATGGCGTCGCCGTGACACTCATCTATCGCGCAGGGGAGTTGCAGCAAGCAATCAGTCGCGGCGACGGCGTCAACGGGCAAGACTGGACGGTATCGGCGCGCAACATCGACGCCATTCCTCAACGCTTGAAGCAACCGCTGGATGTGTTAGTGCAAGGCGAACTCTATTGGCGGTTGAACGAGCATGTTCAAGCACGCGCCGGCAGCGTCAATGCACGCGCTATCGTTGCAGGCTTGATGGGCAGAAAATCCCTGAGTACAGAACAAGGTGCCGGCATCGGCTTATTCATCTGGGACTGGCCACAAGGGCCTTCGGACTTGCCTGAGCGGCTATCGACACTGGCGGCGCTGGGCTTCGCCACAACGGTGCCCTACAGCTATCCCGTCCAGCAATTGGCAGAGGCGCAAAAGTGGCGCGAGCACTGGTATCGCTCCCCCCTGCCATTTGCCACTGATGGCATCGTTCTGCGCCAGAGCCGGCGCCCTCCCGCCGAACGCTGGCAGGCCCGCGCACCTTACTGGGCGATCGCCTGGAAATATCCGTTTGCCCAGGCATTGGCCGAAGTACGCAAGGTGAATTTCAAGATCGGTCGCACCGGCCGCATCACGCCGGTACTCGAACTGATACCCGTCATGCTCGATGACCGGGAGATCAAACGGGTCAGCGCCAGTTCACTCAAGCGCTGGCAGGCGCTGGATATCCGCCCCGGCGATCAGGTGGCAATCAGTCTGGCCGGACTCACGATTCCGCGTCTCGACAGCGCTGTATTACGCACCAGCGAGCGCGCAGCAATCAATGTCCCGAACGCCAAGGATTTTCATGCCTTGAGTTGCTGGCAGCCCACGCCCGGCTGCGAAAGCCAGTTTCTCTCGCGCCTGACCTGGCTCAGCGGCAAACAAGGACTGGCCATGCAGAATGTCGGGCGCGGTACTTGGGAGAAACTTCTCGAAACAGGCCGCGTGAAACACCTGCTGGATTGGTTGACCCTCGACGAGCCAGAGCTTGCTAACATTGCCGGCTTCGGCGAACGCAGCAGCGCGCGCCTGATGCACAGCTTTCGCAGCGCCCGCCAACGGCCATTCGCACAATGGCTCAAGGCACTGGGTATGCCGCCAACGGGCGGGGCAAAACTCCCCGACTCGTGGCAGGCACTGGCACAACGCGATACCGAACAATGGCAGAAGGAAGTCGGCATCGGCCCCGGTCGCGCAGCGCAATTGAACGCATTCTTCCGTGACGCGCAGGTGCTAGCCTTGAGTGAAATTTTACGCGCCGCCGGAATCGACGGTTTCTGAACATGCAATCCCGGCTCACCGGGAACCCAACGGTCGCCGAGGCGCTCCAACAGCGCAGCGCCCCCGACCCGAATGCCTTTGCACATGGAGCTTTTATGAAATTTTTCGCACCACTCGCCCTGCTCACCCTTTGCGGCGTCATGGCCGCTCCCGTGATGGCTGCCGAAGACGCTCCCGGCCTGACCGGCTGCGCGGCCAAGAAGCAAGGCATCGTGAACCAGATCGAGCAGGCCAAAGCCCGCGGCAACGCCGATCAGCAGGCAGGTCTGGAAACCGCTCTGCGTGAAGTCACCGAACATTGCACTGACGCCGGCCTGAAAAAAGAGCGCGAAAACAAGGTCCTCGAGGCCAAGCATGAAGTCAGCCAGCGCCAGGCCGACCTCGACAAGGCCATGAAGAAAGGTGATCCGGAGAAGATCGACAAGCGCAAGAACAAGCTCGCCGAATCGCGTAAAGAGCTGCAGGACGCGCTGGACCAGATCGACAAGTAAATAGTGGTGAGTTAAAGGCCGCCATCGCGGGCAAGCCCGCTCCCACAGGAATCTCGAGTGAACCTGGACTTTATGTACAGCAGAGAAATTTGTGGGAGCGGGCTTGCCCGCGATGGCGTCAGATCAGCCAACAGATATCAATGATCGCGAAACTCTTTATGGCAAGCGCTGCAGGCATCTTCAACCTTCTGCACCGCAGGCCCCAGGTTGCTGGCCTTGTACGGCTGGACCTTGCTGGCGACCACCAATTCACCGGTGGCGGCTTCAAGATTACGGGCCATTTCCTGGAAGCGCGCCTGCTTTTGCCAGACATCGTCTTTGGCGCTCGTGTGATCTTCTTCGCGCACTTGCGGGAAATGTTTCCACGGTTCGCGGGACAACGTATCGAGCTTCACCGCACCTTCGGCAAACTTCGGCCCGTCGAACGGAATGCGTCCACGCAACATGCCGCCCAGGTCTTCGCCGGTCTTGAGCATCTGCTTGAAGATCGTCTTGCGTTGGCCCAGCGGAGAATTCGGATCGACACCGCCACAGGCGGACAGGGTCAGACAGGCCAGCAATACAACAGCAATTCTTTTAAGAGTCATGGTGGCTTCAGGTCACGGAAATCGGCGGCCAGTATCCCCGCGTCACCGACAAACACCAATAGCCCTATTAAAAATGAGGGTTGCCGGAGCGCATGGAGCACTCTGGCGACCGGCACAGGAATCACTCCATGAACAGCCGTTTCAAGGCCTGGCGTCATCCGCTGATCACCACGCTTCCAATGCTGGCGATTCTCGCCGGTTGTACCGGTGGCGACAGCGACAAGCCGAAAACCCATGCGCTGGCCACTTATTCCAGCGCGACGTGGGAAGCACTGCCAGCGGTGTCCGATAGCGATCTGGTCGCCGGTTTCGGTTCTTGGCGCAGCGCCTGCACCCGCCTCAAAAATGATGCGGTCTGGGGCACGACCTGCGCCGCAGCAGCCAACGTGCCGCAGAGCGCCAGCGAGATTCGTGCTTTCCTCAAACAGAACTTGGATGTCTACGGCCTGCGTGCTGAAAATGACAACCCCAACGGGTTGATTACCGGCTACTACGAACCGGTGTACCCCGGCAGCCTGACGCCGACCGAAACGGCGAACGTTCCGGTGTATGGCGTGCCCGACGACATGATCATCGTCTCGCTCGACAGCATTTATCCCGAACTCAAAGGCAAACGCCTTCGCGGTCGACTTGAAGGTCGGGTGCTCAAGCCCTACGACGACGCGGCGACGATCGAAAGCAAAGGCGTGAACGCGCCCGTGGTTGCCTACCTCACCGACCCGATGAATCTGCAATTTTTGCAAATCCAGGGGTCCGGGCGGATTCAGACCCAGGACGGCAAGCAGCTACGCATTGCCTACGCCGACCAGAACGGCCACCCGTATCGACCGATTGGCCGTTGGCTGGTCGAGCAAGGCGAACTGAAGAAAGAAGACGTAACGATGGGCGCGATCAGCAACTGGGCCAAGGCCAATCCGTCGCGCATTCCGGAACTGCTGGGCAGCAACCCCAGCTATGTGTTTTTCACCCGCAATCCGGACAGCAACGAAGGCCCGCGCGGTTCGCTGAATGTGCCACTGACTGCCGGCTACAGCGCGGCGGTGGATCGCAAGGTGATTCCTTTGGGTAGCCTGTTGTGGTTGTCGACGACGCGCCCGGATGGCACGGCGCTGGTTCGCCCGGTGGCGGCGCAGGACACGGGCGGTGCGATTGCCGGTGAGGTTCGCGCAGATCTGTTCTGGGGCACCGGTGATGCGGCCGGGCAATTGGCTGGCGACATGAAACAGCAGGGGCAGATCTGGATGCTCTGGCCCAAAGGTGCACCGCTGCCACAAGTACCGCAGGTGGCCGACAAACCTTAAAAGCAAAAGATCGCAGCCTGCGGCAACTCCTACAGGGTGGATCTGTGACCTCTGTAGGAGCTGCCGTAGGCTGCGATCTTTTGACCTTGCTCTACCTAAACCGACACAAAGAAGAAGGAAGCAATCAACCCCATCCCCACAAACCACACCAGCGACCGCAGAATTGCCCAGTCCGCCAGATAGCAGATGATGTATAGCAGGCGACTGGTGATAAACAGCACCGCCAGCACATTCACGGTGACCAACTGCGCCGTCCCCACCAGATGCGCAACGATCACCGCTGCGGCAAACGCTGGCATCACTTCAAAGCTGTTCAGTTGCGCCGCATGCGCCCGCCGAGCCACGCCATTAACGCTGTCGAGAAAGTCTCGCGGGTCATGATTGTCACTGAGCCGGAAACCGCCCGAGATCTTGGCGACAATCGTGCACACGTACGGCAAAAAGATCGCGATCAACACACACCAAAGAGCCACCGTCATAACGCCATCCTTTTTTCGAGTTATAGAGTTCGCGAGCCGTCAGAACTTCATCACCAGTATGCCAATCAGCACCAGCCCACAAGCTAAGAGCCGCGACCTGCCGAAAGGTTCTTTGAGGTATCGCATTCCGAACAGCACCACCAGAATCACGCTGATCTCGCGCAACGCCGCTGCTTCGGCAATCGAGCCCAACTGCATCGCCCACAGCACCAGAGCGTAGCTGAACAACACGCAGAACCCGACCGTCAGCCCAAGTTTCCACTGCTCACGCCAGAACTGCTTGAATGCCGGACGTTTGGCGACCCACGCCAGCAACGGAAACGGCCAGGCGCTGAGCAGCGTGACCCAGACCAGGTAATCCAGCGGATGCGACCAGCGCCGCAGCGCCTGACCGTCAATGTAGGTGTAGCAGCCGATGCACAGCCCGATCAGCGCTACCACCGGCAACATCGACCACGGTAAATGTTTGCCACCGCCGCCCTGCCACAGCAGACACGCCATGCCGAACGGAATCAGCATGATCCCGAAGATCTGCTGTGCAGTGAGCACTTCACCGGCAAAGATCAGGGTCAGTGCCAGCACGACCAGTGGCGACAAACCGCGCATCAACGGATAGACCAGCCCGAGATCGCCAACGCGATAGGCCTGAATCAACAGATAGCGATAGAGCAGTTCGAACGCTGCCGACGCGAGAATCCACGGCCAGATGTCCATGGGCGGCACGTTCACGAAGGGCAACGCGATGGCGACAACCAGCAGCGCCACGGTGTCCATGCACGCCACCACCAGTAGCCGTTCGGCACTGAACTTGATCAGGGTATTCCACGCCGCATGCAGCAGCGCCGCTACCAACACCAAAGCTGTTGCCAGCACGTCTTACTCCTTATTATTTTTCACCGCACCCACGGCAATAATCGAATAGTCAGATTATTGATTCTCGATGTGTCAGCAGCTGTTTATACTGCAAGCGACCACGCCGCACTCAGTTGCGCACAGACTAATTCCAATAATTTCTGCCTGCCCCGCTCTCTTTCGAGACCGGTCGTTGGCCTGCGTATGCCTGATCACAGCGTCAAGACTACCGACAGAGACCTTGCGCATGCCACTCGCCTTGTTTGCACTCGCTGTTGCCGCGTTCGGCATCGGCACCACTGAATTCGTCATTATGGGCCTGCTGCCCGACGTCGCCCGCGATCTCGCGGTGAGCATTCCTCACGCCGGCCTGCTGATTACCGGTTATGCCCTGGGCGTGGTGTTCGGTGCGCCGATCCTCGCCATCGGCACCGCCAACATGCCGCGTAAAGCCACGCTGTTGGGCATGACGTTGATGTTCATCCTCGGCAACGTGCTCTGCGCACTGGCGCCGAATTACGCCACGCTCATGGCCGCTCGCGTGGTCACTGCGGTGTGCCACGGCGCGTTTTTCGGCATCGGCTCGGTGGTCGCAGCCGGTTTGGTAGCGCCGAACAAACGCGCACAGGCGATTGCAATGATGTTCACCGGTCTGACCCTGGCCAATGTGCTCGGCGTACCGCTGGGTACTGCGCTCGGGCAATACGCCGGTTGGCGCTCGACCTTCTGGGCGGTGTCGGTGATCGGTGTTGTCGCCGCACTCGCGCAATGGTTGTGGTTGCCCAAACACATCCCGATGGACAAGGCCAACCTCGCCAGTGAGTTCAAGGTGCTGGGCAAGATCAATGTGCTGCTGGCGCTGGGCATGAGTGTGCTGGCGTCGACCAGCCTGTTCAGCATGTTCACTTACATTGCGCCGATCCTGCAGGACATCACCGGCGTCAGCCCGCACGGCGTGACAGTGATGCTGTTGCTGTTCGGCGTCGGCCTGACCGCTGGCAGCATGCTCGGCGGGCGTTTGGCCGACAGTCGTTTGCTGCCGTCGCTGGTGGGTGTGGCAATGGCGGTGGTGCTGGTTCTCGCGGCGTTCACCCAGACCAGTCACTCGGTGATTCCAGCAGCGATCACGCTGGTGCTGTGGGGGATTTTCGCTTTCGCGCTGTGCCCGATCCTGCAACTGCTGATTATTGATCAAGCTCATGAAGCGCCGAACCTCGGCTCGACCCTGAATCAAAGCGCCTTCAACCTCGGCAACGCGGCCGGTGCCTGGATTGGCGGGTTGGTGGTGGCGAGCGGTGCCGATCTTGCGCAGTTGCCGTGGACCGGGGCGCTGGTGGGTGTGTTGACGGTGCTGACGGCGCTTTGGTTTATCTACCTGCAACGTCGCGGGGCTGCTGCGGTCAATGTGTCTGGCTGATCGAGTTGTGCCACACCCTAACCCTCTCCCAGCGGGAGAGAGGACTGACCGCGCCGTTCCGTAGAATTACGCCGACCTGAAATCGCGAGTCGAGCTCAGTTTGAAAAGCCTGAAGATCGGTTCCCTTCCACCCTCTCCCTTTGGGAGAGGGCTGTGATGTGGGGGGCTCTTGATCTCAGCTCAGATTTCCACTGTGTCTTGAATTGCCTCCAGCCCATCAAACCCCTGCACCAACGAACCGGTGCGTTTTCTTCCCACCCCTCATCCAAAGGACCCCGGATGCTTGAACTTGTCGCCGCTTTCATCTGCCTCACCACCCTCCTCACCTTCGTCAACTTCCGCTTCATCGGTCTGCCGCCGACCATCGGCGTGATGGTCACCGCGTTGCTGTTTTCCCTGCTGCTGCAAGGCTTGAGCGTGCTCGGCTATCCGGGCCTGGAAGAACGCGTACAGCAACTGATCGGCCAGATCGATTTCGGCGATCTGCTGATGAACTGGATGCTGTCGTTCCTGCTGTTCGCCGGTGCCTTGCACGTAAACCTGAATGATTTGCGCAGCTATCGCTGGCCCATCGGCTTGCTGGCGACTTTCGGTGTATTGATCGCCACGGCGGTGATCGGCAGCCTCGCGTACTACATCTTTGCCCTGTTCGGCTGGCACGTGAGCTTCCTCTACTGCCTGTTGTTCGGCGCGCTGATTTCCCCGACCGACCCGATTGCGGTGCTCGGCGTGTTGCGTACCGCCAACGCCTCGAAGCCGCTGAAAACCACTATCGTCGGCGAGTCGCTGTTCAACGACGGTACCGCCGTCGTGGTGTTTACCGTGTTGCTGGGCATCGCCCAACTCGGCGAGACCCCGACCGTCAGTGCCACGGCCATGCTATTCGCCCACGAAGCCATTGGCGGCGTGGTGTTCGGCGGGCTGATCGGTTATCTGGTTTACCTGATGATCAAGAGCATCGAGCAGCACCAGATCGAAGTGATGCTGACCCTTGCGCTGGTCATCGGTGGTTCGGCGCTGGCCTCCGAACTGCACGTTTCCGCACCGATTGCGATGGTGGTTGCCGGCCTGATCATCGGCAACCTGGGACGCAATCTGGCGATGAACGACATGACCCGCAAATACCTCGACGGCTTCTGGGAGCTGCTCGACGACATGCTCAATGCGCTGCTGTTTGCGCTAATCGGCATGGAGCTGTTGCTGCTGCCATTCAACTGGCTGCACGTGGCGGCGGCGAGCTTGTTGGCGGTGGCGATTCTGCTGTCGCGTCTGCTCACCGTGGCCCCGGCAATCCTGCTGCTGCGGCGTTGGCGCACAGTGCCGCGCGGCACAATCCGGGTGCTGACCTGGGGCGGTTTGCGCGGTGGGGTCTCGGTTGCTTTGGCACTATCGCTGCCACTGGGCGAGGAACGTGACCTGCTGCTGAGCATCACTTACATCGTGGTGTTGTCGTCGATTCTGATTCAGGGCCTGACCATTGGCCGGGTTGTTCGCGGCGTTTCTGGCCAGCAAGACGTCAGCGCTGCGAGTTCCGCGCACTGACGCACCAATGGAGCGCCGTCGTGGAGCCACCTCCACGACGGCGCCCCTTCAATTAACCGGCAGCCCGCAGCACAGCATCCACATGCTCCGCAGCACGCAACAGATTGCTGTCGTCTCTAAACCCTCCGATCATTTGCAGGCCAACGGGTAACGCCCCGGCATTGCGCACGAGAGGAAGGTTGATTTGCGGCAAGCCAAACGCCATCCAGAACTTGCTGAAATCGGAAGGTCCGGTGGCTTCAAGACCCAACGGGGCGACGATGCCACAGCTCGCCCCAAGGACGGCGTCGAAAGGCTGGAATATCGACTCCAAAACGGTGGCCAACTTTGCCAGACGCTTCTTTGCCGCTGACTCTTGCTCCCATGTCGTCAAACGGGCGCGTTCGATCATGGCTAACAGTTCTTCACTGAGTTTGTCCGGATGCATTTGCAGTTCTTTGGACAGTGATCGGGCGCCTTCGCAATCGTTAATCAGCAGATGGTCATCAAATACCCCCGCAAACTCCTCAGGCAGCAACACCTCGCTCACCTGATGTCCGGCTGAACGCAGCTCTTGAACCGCAGCTTCCAGGGATCTGGCCACGTCTTCGTCTACCTGATCCCAACGCGCCGTACGACAGAAGCCGAACGAACAGGCATGACGTTCATGCGCGGGCTTGGGAAAGCCAGGAATCAAGACGCGCGCCATCACCTCCAGATCGCGAACAGACCTGCCATACCAACCCACCGTGTCGAAGCTCGGCGCCAGGGGTTTGACCCCCTCCAGAGAAACCAGACCATACGAAGGCTTGAAGGCATACAGCCCGCAATAGGCTGCCGGTTTGATCAATGAGCCGGCCGTCTGAGTCCCCAACGCGAGCGGGAAAAAACCGGCAGCCATCCCCGCTGCCGACCCGGCGCTCGAACTGCCGGGGGTTCTGGCAAGATCATGAGGATTGCGGGTTGGACCTGTGTGCATGTAGGCGAATTCGGTGGTATGGGTCTTGCCCATGATGACTGCCCCGGCCTGGCGCAGCAGCGCAACGACATAGGCGTCACGCGAGGGGTGGTTTTGCTCATAGATCGGCGAGTAAAAACGTGTGGGATGATCGACAGTGTCATAGACGTCTTTGATCCCCACGGGCACACCTGCCAAGAGGCCTTTTGCGTTACCGTTTTTCAATTGGCACGCCTGACTGCGCACCGCGTCCGGATCGAACGAAACGAAGGCATTTATGCTGCGCTCACCCGCTTCGACACAGCCAAGAAAGTGCTCGGCTACTGCCTCTGCGCTCACAACATCCGCACGAACCATTTCAGAAATTGCGGTGGCATCAGCTTGATTGAGATTGTGCATATCGCTCCTTGGACTTCCCTTCGAAAAGCACTTGAGGGAGGTGCGCTTTTAGACGTTTCAAGTTGCATAAACCGATTGCAAATCAGTGAAGCCTTTTATCTCGATCGGGTTCCCGGCGGGGTCCAGGAAGAACATGGTCGCTTGCTCGCCGGGCTCTCCTGGAAAACGAATGGTGGGTGAAAGAACGAATTTCACTTGGCCTTCGATCAAACGGCCCTTCAAGGCAACCCAGTCCGACATCTTCAATATCACCCCAAGATGGGGCATCGGCACGTTGTGCTCACCTACTTTCCCGGTGTTGGTTACCGCAAACGGTTCGCCCAGATGCAACGACAATTGATGCCCGAAAAAATTGAAGTCAACCCAGGTCTCGGTGCTGCGCCCTTCTTCACATCCCAGCAGATCACCGTAGAACTGGCGGGAAATCTGTAAATCGCGGACGTGAATAGCGAGATGAAAAATTGACTGCATCGGTAGCTCCTGAACGTCGCCGGAAAGTGAGAGTGACTGGCTGAGTTGAAGACTGTGCGGTTTTCATCAAAAGAGATAGCATGTAATTTTTTCGCTATCGAAAGAATTTCTTATGGATACGCGTTATTTGAAAAGCCTCATTACAGTCGTGGAATGTGGCTCCATCGCACACGCCGCGCGCGTGGAGGGTTTGACGGCAGCAGCAATCAGTCAGCGAATTCTCGCGCTCGAAAGGCAGCTCGGCTTTGAACTGCTATCGCGGGTTGGGCACGCAGCCAAGCCGACCCAGGCCTGTCTCGGTTTATTGCCGAGGGCTAAACGCATCGTTCGCGAGATTGCATTGCTGGCGGGAGATGCCGACGAGGGCGGGCTTACGGGGCAGTTACGAATAGGCGCTATTTCCACCGTGCTGACCGGTCTGCTTCCCGGCGCGTTGCGCGCACTGACCGAGCTGGCGCCGGGGCTGACGCCAGTCATCGTGCCGGGTACATCGCGCGCGTTGTATCAGTCGCTTCTCTCTGGGGAAATCGACGCGGCGATCCTTGTGGTTCCGCCGTTCGAATTGCCGAAAGCCCTGCAGGCGGTATCGCTTCGCAAGGAACCTCTGGTTTTTCTGTCGAAGGAAAAATCCTCGGACAGCATCCCGGCTCAACTGAAAACCCAACCGTATATCCGCTACGACCCTGACTCGTGGGGCGGAAGGCATGCCGAGCACTATCTGGCGGACAACGGATTGCTGCCGACGCCGCTGGTAGATCTGGATGCACTGGAGACCATTGCCATGCTCGTGACTGAAGGCCTTGGCGTGAGCCTTGTGCCTTACTGGTCCGGCTTCGAACACTGGGGCCACAAGTGTGTTGTGACCCCGCTTGGCAACGACCGCTACGACAGAGAGATTGCGCTGATCAGCCACGTTCAGACTGACCGGCCCAAGATGATGGGCGCCTTGTCCAAAGTGCTTTCACTGGCACAAGCCTGACAGGATTCAATCTGGCTTGGACTCGGCATGATCCTTCTCAGGGCCATCAGGTTTCGGCGTCCCGCTTTCGCTGCGAATCTGCGCATGGCTGATCAGGGCGAAGATAAAACTGCCGCCGATGATATTGCCGGCCAGCGTCGGCCCCGCAAACACAGCCAAGAAATCGCTCCACGGCAACTCACCAGCAAACACCAGATAGGACACCTCCGCCGAACCGACGACGATGTGAGTGAAGTCACCGAGCGCCATGAAGTAGGTGATGAGGATGATGATCCACATCTTCGCGCTCTCCATCGACGGGATCATCCAGACCATGGTCGCGATCATCCAGCCGGAAACTATGCCTTTGGCGAACATCTGGCTGGCGCTGTGTTCCATCACCTTGCGGCCGATTTCGAGGAAGGCGTGGTCGGTCTTGGCGTCGAAAATCGGCAGCTCCAGCATCACGTAAGCCACCAGAATCGTGCCGCACAGGTTGCCGACCAGCACCACCGTCCAGAGGCGGATAAGCCGACCGAAATTGAGCAGCGTCGGTTTGGTCATGACCGGCAGCACGGCGGTCAGGGTGTTTTCGGTGAACAGTTGCTGGCGGGCGAGGATCACCGCGAGGAAACCTGCGCAGTAGCCGAAACTGGCAATCACCTTGAATTCGTCGCCCTCGGGCAACCGCGAAGTGAGCAGGCCCATGCCCATCAACGACAGGCCCATAGTCAGCCCTGCAGCGAGCGCCGACCACCATAGCGCAGCGATACTGCGTTCAAGTTCCTGATCGCCTTGGGAGCGGATGATTTCATGCAGAACCGCCGCGCGGGGCGGCTGGCTTTTCTCGACTTCGTGTTGCTCTTTGGCCGAGAGATCGGGGGTCTTGCCGTCGGTGGGCGTGGTCATGGCGTGGGAACCGGTGGGGGGCGATTTAGCTACGACATTCGCCGCTGACAGCTGTTCACTGACCCAATGAATCTTCAGTGATAACAGAATCGCCATCGCGGGCAGGCCCGCTCCCACAGGGATCGCCTTGCCTGTGGGAGCGAGCCTGCTCGCGAAGAATGCGCCGCCAATCTTATTGGACGGCCTCGTCATCCTTGAATTGGTCTTTCACATATCTGATCTCGGTCCGCCCGTGCGGTGCCGGCAGGCCGTCTTCACCGAGGTTGACGAAAACCATCTTCTCGACAGTCAGAATGCTCTTGCGGGTGATCTTGTTGCGTACTTCGCAGGTCAGGGTGATCGAGGTGCGGCCGAACTCGGTGGCAGTGATGCCCAGTTCGATGATGTCGCCCTGGCGCGAGGCGCTGACGAAGTTGATTTCGGAAATGTACTTGGTGACCACCCGCTGATTGCCCAACTGGACGATGGCGTAGATCGCTGCTTCCTCGTCGATCCAGCGCAGCAGACTGCCGCCGAACAGGGTGCCGTTGGGGTTAAGGTCTTCGGGTTTTACCCATTTGCGGGTGTGGAAATTCATGTTCACTCCTGAGCGTTTGCCGAAAGATGGGCGGTATCTTGGCAGACCGAGCGGTCATGCTCCATGAGCCTTCTACTATGGTCGTGATTGGTGATCTTCATTTGGCCGACAGAAAGCCTTTGGAAGATCAGTCTAGACGGCTATAATCGCCACCGTTTCAAAACGGTAACTTCCACTTGCTACCGTTTTCCCGCCACCTGTCCGAGGGGCGCTGCAGCAGGTTCAACCTGTCAGGCTCGGATGGGGCGTTGACTGGCCTAGGCCGGACACTAAACGCACAACGGCGCCCATTCGCATACATTACGAATGGAGGCTCTTCATGAGCGCTGTTATCACGCCTGCAGATTTTAACGATTACAAAGTTGCCGACATGTCCCTGGCTGCCTGGGGCCGTCGCGAAACCATCATCGCCGAATCGGAAATGCCGGCTCTGATGGGTCTGCGTCGCAAGTACTCCGGCGAACAGCCGTTGAAAGGCGCGAAGATTCTCGGCTGCATCCACATGACCATTCAGACCGCCGTGCTGATCGAAACCCTGGTTGCCTTGGGTGCCGAAGTACGCTGGTCGTCCTGCAACATTTTCTCGACTCAGGATCAGGCTGCTGCCGCTATCGCTGCTGCCGGCATCCCGGTTTTCGCCTGGAAAGGCGAAACTGAAGAAGAGTACGAGTGGTGCCTAGAGCAGACCATCCTGAAAGATGGCCAGCCATGGGACGCCAACATGATCCTCGACGACGGCGGCGACCTGACCGAGCTGCTGCACAAGAAATACCCACAGGTCTTGGATCGCGTTCACGGCGTGACCGAAGAAACCACCACTGGCGTACACCGTCTGCTGGACATGCTGGCCAAGGGCGAGCTGAAAATCCCGGCCATCAACGTCAACGACTCGGTGACCAAGTCCAAGAACGACAACAAGTACGGCTGCCGTCACAGCCTGAACGACGCGATCAAGCGCGGCACCGACCACCTGCTGTCCGGCAAGCAAGCGCTGGTCATCGGTTACGGTGACGTGGGCAAGGGCTCCGCCCAGTCCCTGCGCCAGGAAGGCATGATCGTTAAAGTGTCCGAAGTCGACCCGATCTGCGCCATGCAGGCTTGCATGGACGGCTACGAGCTGGTTTCGCCGTTCATCGACGGCATCAACGACGGTACCGAAGCGAGCATCGACAAAGCGCTGCTGGGCAAGATCGACCTGATCGTGACCACCACCGGTAACGTCAATGTTTGCGACTCGAACATGCTCAAAGCCCTGAAGAAGCGCGCCGTTGTCTGCAACATCGGTCACTTCGACAACGAAATCGACACCGCTTTCATGCGCAAGAACTGGGCATGGGAAGAAGTGAAGCCACAGGTACACAAGATCCACCGTACCGGCCCGGGCGCTTTCGACGCTCAGAACGACGACTACCTGATCCTGCTGGCCGAAGGCCGTCTGGTGAACCTGGGCAACGCTACCGGTCACCCGAGCCGCATCATGGACGGTTCGTTCGCCAACCAGGTGCTGGCACAGATCTTCCTGTTCGACCAGAAGTACGCCGACCTGTCGCCAGCCCAGAAAGCCGAGCGCCTGACCGTTGAAGTACTGCCGAAGAAACTCGACGAAGAAGTGGCCCTGGAAATGGTTCGCGGCTTCGGCGGCGTGGTCACTCAACTGACCAAGCAACAGGCTGACTACATCGGCGTCACCGTCGAAGGCCCGTTCAAGCCGCACGCTTACCGCTACTAAGATAAGAGCAGCTGCGAGCCTTAAGCTTCAAGCGGCAAGCGAGGTCAAAAGCCGGACTTGCCGTGCAAAGCGTGAGGCTCTGCCCCTATTTCAAAACAGTTTCAGGCCGCAAGCTTCAGGCACAAGAGAAAAGCGCACCTCCGCTTCTCTTGCAGCTTGAAGCGTGCAGCTTGTAGCTGGAGGTCCCCTCCGATGTCCCAAGACCGTCGCTACAGCTTCGAGTTCTTCCCGACCAAGACCGATGCTGGGCATGAAAAGCTGCTCAACGTTGCCCGTCATTTGGCAACGTACAATCCCGATTTTTTCTCCTGCACCTATGGCGCTGGTGGTTCGACGCGTGATCGCACCCTCAACACCGTTTTGCAGCTGGAAAGCGAAGTCAAAGTACCGGCCGCACCGCACCTGTCGTGCGTCGGCGACAGCAAGGGCGACTTGCGCGGCCTGCTGAAAGAGTACAAGGCTGCCGGCATCAAGCGCATTGTTGCCCTGCGTGGCGACTTGCCGTCCGGCATGGGCATGACCAGCGGTGAGCTGCGTCACGCCAATGAACTGGTTGAATTCATTCGTGAAGAAACCGGCGACCATTTCCACATCGAAGTAGCCGCTTACCCGGAGATGCATCCGCAAGCGCGCAATTACGAAGACGATCTCGCCAACTTCGTGCGCAAGGCTCGCGCCGGCGCCGACAGCGCGATCACCCAGTACTTCTTCAACGCCGACAGCTACTTCTACTTCGTCGACCGTTTGCAGGCGCTGGGCGTGGATATTCCGGTGGTGCCGGGGATCATGCCGATCACCAACTACAGCAAACTCGCGCGTTTCTCCGACGCCTGCGGTGCGGAAATCCCGCGCTGGATTCGCAAGCAGCTGGAAGCCTATGGCGATGACACTCAAAGCATTCAGCGCTTTGGTGAGCAAGTCGTCAGCGAGATGTGCGAACGACTGTTGCAGGGCGGCGCACCGGGGCTGCACTTCTATTCCATGAACCAGGCTGAACCTAGCCTGGCAATCTGGAATAACCTGAAGTTGCCGCGTTGAAGCAGCTACACGCTTCAAGCTGAAAGCTACAAGCCAGATCAAAAGATCGCAGCCTGCGGCAGCTCATGCATTGGGATTCAGTTCTCCCTGCAGAAGCTGCCAAAGTCTGCGATTTTTTGCTTTTAAAGGCCCGAGGCAGAGCTTGTAGAGGCCGTTTCTGGCTCTTTATGGTTTCTCGTCGTAATCTCAAGCCATGCCTTTGATCACGCAACTATTCGCCGTGCTGGTTTTTGCTTGCCTAAGCTTCGCCGCTCGGGGCGAGAAGCTGCGTATTGTCACCGAGCCATGGGCGCCTTACGTCTATGAAGAGAACGGTAAAAAGCTCGGACTGGACTACGAAACCACCGCCATTGTGTTCAAGCGCCTGGGCATAGAAGTCGAATGGCAGTTCCTGCCGTGGAAACGCTGCCTGTCGATGCTGGAAACCGGCCAGGCCGACGGCGCGCTGGATATTTTTCACAGCGACGAGCGCGACGCCACCCTGCTCTACCCCAGCGAGCCGCTGTCAGATGTCGAGTTCGTGATGTTCTACGCCAACGACCGACCCCACCCGTTCACCAGGCTCGACGAGCTCAAAGGCCTGACCATCGGCACTTCACCGGGTTATCTGTACAGTCCCGACTTCAGTGAATCGACCCTGTTTACCCGCGAGCCTGCGCCGACCCACGAAGCGAACTTCGGCAAACTGGTGCGCGGACGCATCGATTTGTTGATCACTGATCGCCGCGTCGGCCAGCATTTGCTCGACGAGTTGAATATTCGCGATCTGATCAGCCAGAATCCCACGGTTATTAGCCGCCAGAGCCAATTTCTTGCCGTTCGGCGCAATGCCGGGATGGATTTGCTGGTCCAGCGCTTCGGCGCCGAACTCAAGCGATTCAAGCGCGAACCGGCCTACGCCGAGCTGAGCGCACGCTATGGCGCAGCCCCTGGCCAGACGGCGCCATTGAGTCGTGCGGCGGCGGACAGCAAAACCGTTGAGCAGCAGGAAAGCAGCGCGCAGTGATTGCTCTGTTATACTCCGGCGTTCCCGCCAGGCTCACGCCCGGACGCCCGGAACCTTAACAGGCCTCTCGACCCGCTACAGCGCAGCTTTCAGCCAGCGCGAGCACTCCAGACGTGTCTTTGGAACCGCAGCAGGACCGGACGGGATTGCGTCCTCTTAAACGTGATTCGCGCCAGGCAAGATTCCCATTGGGCCAAGCCCTAACTAAAACAGGATTACTCATGTCCTTTGCTTCCCTCGGTCTCTCCGAGGCTTTAGTCCGTGCCATCGAAGATGCGGGCTATACCGAGCCTACTCCGGTGCAACAGCGGGCCATTCCCGCCGTGTTGCAAGGTCGCGACCTGATGGTTGCGGCGCAGACAGGTACTGGTAAAACCGGCGGTTTCGCCCTTCCGATCCTGGAGCGGTTGTTCCCCAACGGTCACCCGGACAAATCCCAGCGTCACGGCCCGCGCCAACCGCGCGTACTGGTCCTGACCCCGACCCGCGAACTCGCGGCCCAGGTTCACGAGAGCTTCAAGATCTACGCCCGTGACCTGAAATTCGTCAGCGCCTGCATCTTCGGCGGCGTCGGCACGAACCCACAGGTTCAGGCCATGGCCCGTGGTGTTGACGTGCTGGTGGCGTGCCCGGGTCGTTTGCTCGACCTGTGCGGCCAGGGCAGCGTCGATCTGTCCCACGTTGAAATCCTCGTCCTCGACGAAGCCGACCGCATGCTCGACATGGGCTTCGTGCACGACGTGAAGAAAGTCCTCGCACGCCTGCCGTCCAAGCGTCAGAACCTGCTGTTCTCGGCGACGTTCTCCAAAGACATCACCGACCTTGCCGGCAAGCTGCTGCACAACCCGGAACGCATCGAAGTCACGCCGCCGAACACCACGGTCGAGCGCATCGAACAGCGCGTATTCCGTCTGCCGGCCAGCCACAAGCGTGCGCTGCTGGCGCACCTGATCACCGCCGGCGCGTGGGAACAGGTGCTGGTGTTCACCCGTACCAAGCACGGCGCCAACCGCCTGGCCGAGTACCTCGACAAGCACGGTCTGCCGGCTGTCGCGATTCACGGCAACAAGAGCCAGAACGCTCGCACCAAAGCCCTGGCCGACTTCAAGGCTGGCGAAGTGCGCATTCTGGTTGCCACCGACATCGCCGCGCGCGGTCTGGACATCGACCAGTTGCCACACGTGGTCAACTTCGAACTGCCGAACGTCGATGAAGACTACGTGCACCGTATCGGCCGTACTGGCCGTGCCGGTCGTTCGGGTGAAGCGATCTCGCTGGTCGCACCGGACGAAGAAAAACTGCTGAAAAGCATCGAGCGCATGACCAAGCAGAAAATCGCCGACGGCGACCTGATGGGCTTCGACTCGAGCACCATTGAAGCCGAGAAACCGGAAGTGCGTGAGCGTCCGGACGTGCGCAACCCGCGCAATCCTCGTGGCCCGCGTGGCGACGGTCCGAATGGCGGCGGCGGTGGCGGCGGTCGTAAAGACAAGGGCAAGGAAAAGAGCAAGGAAAAGCCAGCCGGCGAACGCGGCGAGCGTCCTGCCCGTCAGCAAAAGCCTCGCGAAGGCACCCCGGCCCGTGACCAGCGTCCGAGCCAGCCGCCACGTGCTGCTGCTGACCGCGCTCCGGACGAATTCCTCGACGACGACGTGGATAACTTCGGTAACCGCGTTGACTACGTGCCCAAGCCAGCCCCTGCCGGCGGTCGCGGTCGTCGTCCAGGCGCACCGGCCCAGGGCGCAGGCGCAGGTTCGGGCGCACCACGCGGCGGTCAGTCGCAGGGTCGCCAGAACGCTCCGCGCAACACCAACGGCTCGAGCACCGGCACCCCGCCAGCCAAGCGTAGCGGTCCACGCAATGGTGCACCGCGTGACGGTCAGTCGGGTCGTCGCGACGACTCTTCCTCGTCCTCGCGCAACCGCCGCCCGGCCCGTGACGATCAACCACGTACCGAGCCAGCCGTGCAGGCTCCGCGCAGCAATGGCCCGAAGATCATGCACAAGGAATCGAAAGCCGACCGCTTCCCGACACCTGAGCAGCTCGATCAACTGCCAAGCCGCCCACGTGGCGAAAAACCAGCCTTGCTGACTCGCAATCGCTGATTTGATGCCGCAATGAAAAATGCCCCGGTTCGCAAGAGCCGGGGCATTTTTTATGGAAAAACACACGCGCACCTGTAGGAGCTGCCGAAGGCTGCGATCTTTTGACTTTGGCTTTTCCAAGATCAAAAGATCGCAGCCTTCGGCAGCTCCTACAAAGGA
This sequence comes from Pseudomonas sp. P42, assembly GCF_017973755.1. Taxonomy (NCBI): domain Bacteria; kingdom Pseudomonadati; phylum Pseudomonadota; class Gammaproteobacteria; order Pseudomonadales; family Pseudomonadaceae; genus Pseudomonas; species Pseudomonas sp. P42. The sequence goes on from NZ_JACOPU010000003.1 coordinate 203,103, forward strand.
TGTGTGTGTGGCAGGCAATCAAAAACGCCCCCGGCTTTTCAACCGGGGGCGTTTTTGTGTGGCTGGCGAAAAATTACTTCGCTTTCACGCCTTCAAACGAAACGTACAGCTCGACCGCGTCGGACTTAGGACCCAGGTCTTTCTGCTTGCCGAAATCGGAACGCTTGATGCTGGTGGTGCCTTCGAAGCCGGCACGGTAGCCGCCCCATGGATCCTTGCCTTCACCCAGGAAAGTGGCTTTGACAACCACTGGCTTGGTGACGCCCAGAAGGGTCAGGTCGCCAGTCACGTCAGCGGTGTTCGCGCCGGTGGACTTGACGCTGGTGGAGACGAAAGTCGCTTTGCCAAACTTGCTGGCATTGAGGAAGTCTGCGCTGGCGATGTGTTTGTCGCGTTCGGCGTGATTGGTGAACACGCTGGCGGTGTTGACGTTGAACTCGATCTTGCTGTCTTCAGGCTTGGCCGCGTCGAAGCTGAACTTGCCGTCGATGTCCTTGAAAGTACCGGTGATGAAGCTGTAGCCCAGGTGGCTGATCTTGAAGTCGACGAAGGCGTGCTGGCCTTCTTTATCAACGACGTAATCAGCCGCCATTACGTTGGCGGACAGAACGGCAGAACCGATTGCCAGAGCGGCCAGAGTCTTTTTCAACATGCTTTGTTTTCCTTTGGAGTCGAGGTTGAATTTCAGGCTTTGCGACCGAGCATTCGAGTGAGGGTCGCATCACGATCGATAAAGTGGTGCTTCAATGCTGCCAACGCATGGAGACCGGAAAAAATTACCACCGCCCACGCGAGCCAGAGATGAATCACCCCAGCGGTATCTGCCTGATCCGGTAGCCCGGAAACCAGTGCAGGGACTTCAAACAGGCCAAACACCGGAATACCGACACCGTCTGCGGTGGAAATCAGGTAACCGGCAAGCATCACAGCGAACAGCGCGAGATACAGAAACCCGTGGCCGAATTTAGCGCCGATACGGGTCATGCGACTGTAGCTTTGCAGCGTCGGCGGCGGTGGGCTGATAAAACGCCACAACACCCGCAACACCATCACACCGAGCAGCACCAGACCAATGCTCTTGTGCAGATCCGGCGCGTCTTTGCGCCAGGTGCTGTAGTAATCCAGCCCCACCATCCACAGGCCCAGCGCGAACAGTCCGAAGACCACCAGCGCCACACCCCAGTGCATGAAGATGCTGACCCAACCATAGCGCGAAGAAGAGTTACGTAGCTGCATTGCCCAAATCCTGTGAGAACTGCGAACCAAGACTAGCGAGTTATCTATCGAATTAAAGCGGAAAATTTCGCTTTGAAATATCGAGAAATACGATGAAGAGTCTGAAAGTGGCGTGTTAAGGAAAGATTAAAGGAGAAATTGTGGCGGGATGTTGTTGCCAGGCAATGGAATGGGTATGTCTGAACAGGCCCCTTCGCGAGCAGGCTCGCTCCCATAGGGAATTGCATTCCAGTTGAAGAGCCCGCTCGAATGTGGGAGCGAGCCTGCTCGCGAAAGCGATCTGACAGGCAAAAAAAAGCGCGGCACAAGCGCCGCGCTTCTTCATCACCGCAAGGCTTTACTGCGCCTTGGTCTCGGTCGTTGCCGCAGGCTTGGCTGCTGGCTTCTTCGCCGGCTCAGCCTTTTTCGCCGCCGGTTTGGCCGCTGGTTTCGCCGCTGGCTTTTTCGCTTCGGTTTTCGCCGCAGGTTTCTTCGCTGCTGGCTTGGCCGCGGCTTTTTTCGCAGGCTCGGCTTTTACCGGCGCCGCTGGCTTCGGCGCTTCCACCGGAGCTGGCGCAGGTGCCGGAGTTGGCGCAGGCGCTGGGGCCACGGGAGCTGGCGCTGGAGCTTTCACAGGCTCTGGCTTCTTCTCATCATCCGAACCACCGAACAGGTTGCTGAAGAAGTTGCCCTTCTTCGCTGCTACGGCACCTGCCGCGCCCGCCGCTGCTGCGGCCGGGATCACTTTGGCCGGTTCAAATGATTTGCCTGCCGCCAGATCTTCAACCTGGCTGGCCGCACGCTGACCGGTGCGCAGCGCACCTTCCAGAGTGCCCGGGTACAAGGTGTCGGTGTGTTCGCCGGCAAACGCTACGCGCTGCAGCGGACGCTCCCAGACGCGCCAGAACTTGCTGATCTGGCCCGGGCCATAGGCCAGGTACGCGCCGCCCATCGACGGGTCGGTGCTGTAGCGACGGATCTCATAACCGGTGAACGAGCCACGGGCCTGTGGATAAAACGCGTGCAGACGAATCAGCACCTGATCGACCATCTGCTTGTCGCCAAATGCCTGCATCACGCGGGCATTGTCGCCGGACAGGTTGATCACCACGTTGGCGCCGCCCTTCAGCGCGGGCTCGATCCACAACATGCCCAGACCGGTGTTGCTGTAGATCTCACCGGACATGCGCGACTTGCTTTCCCACACCGGCGTCTTGAACTTCAGCATGATCTGGTCGCGCCAACCGTAGTTGGTGCCCTTGATGGCCGCCAGACGCTGGGCATCCAGCGCCGGGGTCAGCTGAATCTTGTTCAATGCACGCAGCGGCACAGCCAGCACGACGTAATCGGCCTGGTAACCGACGCTGCCAACCTTGACGGTCACGCCGTCCTTGTCCTGGCTGATGGCCGACACGGGCGAGCTGGTCTTGATGGTCTTGATCTGTTTGACGAACGCTTGCGCCAGCACCTGGCTGCCACCGACCAGACGCGAAGCGCGCAGGTCACGGTCGGAGACGCCGCGGTACACGCGGTTCTGCTGGGCGAAATACAGCAGCGACAGACGCGAAGGCTCGTCGTAGTGGGTGCGGATGTCCTGGTTGATCAACTGACGCGCAGTGGCTGGCAGATTCTGTTTGTCGAGCCAGCTCGACACGGTGATCTGGTCCAGTGCGTGCAGGGTGTTGGTCGCTGCCGGGTTCTGTGGATCGTCGATCGAGCGCGCCAGATCGTCGAGGGTTTTCTGGTAGCGCTTGAGCGCATCGGCGGTGGCTGGTTGCTTGGTCGCCAGGTCGGCAGCGGAAAAATACTCGCCGTCGATCAGATAACCCGGCGTGCGCACGAATTCCGGTGCAGGCGTGGTGCCGAGCTTGAACGTCGAGACGTACTTGTTCAGTACCGGCTGGGTTTTGTCATTGCCGATCCACTCGCTGGTGGCCATGCCCGAGCGACCGCCCAGGCTTGGTTTGGCTTCGAGCAGCGTGACCTGCCAGCCTTTGTTTTGCAGTTCGTAAGCGGCTGTCAGGCCCGACAGGCCGCCGCCGATCACGATTGCAGTTTTATCCTTGGCCAGCGCCGTAACGCTGAACAGCCCCAACATCACCAGCGCACAGGCGCGCAGCCAACCGACAGACATTCAGCGAACTCCGGAAATACACAGAAAAAAGCAGTTGTGCGGGTCAGACGACCCAAAGAACCGCGAAGAATACGTTAGCCATCAAAACGCCGCCAGCGACGTCTATCGGCTCATACAAAGTAGCTCAATCGACACAATGGGTTGTTCCCGCGCGATGCATTGCATAGGCTTGCGCGATTGTTTGCCCGCGCCTGTCGCGAGCCGCCTCGAGGAGACTGTAAATGGGCCTTAATAATCAGTGGATGCAACGCGATCTCGCGGTGTTGTGGCATCCCTGCACCCAGATGAAAGACCACGAACAACTGCCGCTGATCCCGATCAAGCGCGGCGAAGGCGTCTGGCTCGAAGATTTCGAAGGCAAGCGCTACCTCGACGCAGTCAGCTCGTGGTGGGTCAACGTGTTCGGCCACGCCAACCCGCGGATCAACCAGCGCGTCAAGGATCAGGTCGATCAACTGGAGCACGTGATTCTCGCCGGTTTCAGCCATCAACCGGTGATCGAGCTGTCCGAACGTCTGGTGAAGATGACGCCGGAAGGCCTGAACCGGGTGTTCTACGCCGATAACGGTTCGTCCTGCATCGAAGTCGCGCTGAAAATGAGCTTTCACTACTGGCTCAACCGCGGCATGCCGGCCAAGAAACGCTTCGTCACCCTGACCAACAGCTACCACGGCGAAACCATGGCGGCGATGGCGGTCGGCGACGTGCCGCTGTTCACCGAAACCTACAAAGCCCTGCTGATGGACACCATCAAGGTGCCGAGCCCGGACTGCTACGGGCGTCCGCAAGGCATGAGCTGGGAAGAGCACACGCGCAATATGTTCGCGGCGATGGAACAGACATTGGCCGAGAACCATGACAGCGTTGCGGCAGTGATCGTCGAACCACTGATTCAGGGCGCCGGCGGCATGCGCATGTACCACCCGGTGTACCTCAAACTGTTGCGCGAGGCCTGCGACCGTTACGGCGTGCACCTGATCCTCGACGAAATCGCCGTTGGCTTTGGCCGCACAGGGACGATGTTCGCCTGCGAGCAGGCCGGCATTCGCCCGGACTTCCTCTGCCTGTCCAAGGCCCTGACCGGCGGCTACCTGCCGCTGGCCGCGTGCCTGACCACCGACGATGTCTACAGCGCGTTCTACGACGACTATCCAACCCTGCGCGCCTTCCTCCACTCGCACAGCTACACCGGCAATCCGCTGGCGTGTGCGGCGGCGTTGGCGACGCTGGATATCTTCGAGCAGGACAACGTGATCGAGAACAACAAGGCACTCGCTCAGCGCATGGCGTCGGCGACGGCGCACCTGGTCGATCACCCGAACGTCAGCGAAGTGCGTCAGACCGGCATGGTCCTGGCCATCGAGATGGTCAAGGATAAAGCCACCAAAGAGGCCTACCCTTGGCAGGATCGCCGCGGTCTGAAGGTGTTCCAGCATGCGCTGGAGCGTGGCGCGCTGCTGCGTCCACTCGGCAGCGTGGTGTACTTCCTGCCGCCGTACGTGATCACGCCGGAGCAGATCGACTTCCTCGCCGAAGTCGCCAGCGAAGGCATCGACATCGCCACCCGTGACAGCGTCAGCGTGGCCGTGCCGAAGGATTTCCACCCCGGTTTCCGTGATCCGGGCTGATCTATTTCACTTAAGCTTCAGCGGTGACCGGACTACCGTCATCGCTGGCAAGCCAGCTCCCACAGGGTCTGCGCAAGTCCTTGTGGGAGCTGGCTTGCCAGCGATGGGGCCGCCAGATTTTTACACTTTTTACAGAGACCCCGCATGAGACTGTCCCGCTTCTTTATCGATGCCCCGCTAAGCACCGGCCAACACGAATTGCCGGAAGCGCAGGCACATTACATCAGCCGCGTGCTGCGCATGGCCGAGGGCGATGCGGTGCAGATGTTCGACGGTTCCGGCCATGAGTTTCGCGGTTCCTTGCTGGAAGTCGGCAAGAAACGCGTAGTGGTGCAGATCGACGAACAGTTCGCCGGACAGATCGAATCACCGCTGCAAATCCATCTCGGCCAGGGCTTGTCCCGCGGCGAGCGGATGGACTGGGCGATCCAGAAAGCCACCGAACTGGGCGTCAATGAAATCACGCCGATCTTCAGCGATCGCTGTGAAGTTCGCCTCAAAGACGAGCGCGCTGACAAACGCCTGCAGCATTGGCGTCAGGTGGCGATCAGCGCATGTGAGCAATGTGGTCGTTCGCGGGTACCGGTGATTCACCCACCGGTACTGCTGGCGGACTGGATCAAGCAGACCGAAGCCGAGTTGAAACTGGTGCTGCACCCGGTGGCCGAGCCACTGGTGAGCCATGCCAAACCTTCGACACTGGCGTTTCTGATCGGGCCCGAGGGCGGCTTGTCCGAGGCCGAGGTCGAGCAGGCCAAGGGCAATGGTTTTCACGCTGCCCGCCTCGGACCGCGAGTGTTGCGCACCGAGACGGCGCCGGTGGTGGCGTTGGCGGTGGCCCAGCAACTTTGGGGTGATTTCTAGGACCCCAAAAGATCGCAGCCTGCGGCAGCTCCTACAGGGGTACGCATTCCAAATGTAGGAGCTGCCGCAGGCTGCGATCTTTTGATCTTGCTTCACAGGACGTAAAACATAATCGCGATAAAGTGCAGCAGACTCCCGGCAATCACAAACAAATGCCAGATCCCGTGCGCATGCCGCAGACGATGATCCAGGGCAAAAAAGATAATCCCCACGGTGTACAAAACCCCGCCCGTCGCCAGCCACGCGAAACCCGTCGCGCCCAACGCCGCCAGTAACGGCTTGACTGCCACCAGCACGATCCAGCCCATCACCGCATAGATCACGATGGACAGAATCCGCGCCTCGGAACGCGGTTTGATCTCTTGCAGAATGCCGATCAGCGCCAGCCCCCAGACAATCCCGAACAGCGTCCAGCCCCACACCCCGCGCAAGGTCACCAGGCAAAACGGCGTGTAGCTGCCGGCGATCAGCAGATAGATCGAGAAGTGATCGACCTTCTTCATGATCTCTTTCTTGCGCCCGCGCACGCTGTGGTACACGGTCGATGCGCTGTACAACACCAGCAGGGTAAACGCGTAAATCGCCACACTGACGATCTTCCATGGACTGCCATCGAGGCAGGCGATGACCAGCATCCACACACCACCGATAAAAGCCGCCACTGCCCCGACCAGATGCGTCCAGGCGTTCAATCGTTCTCCGTGATACATCTATTGCTCACCTCAAAATTCATTACCGCAGTGCGCAAGGCTCGGGCCTTGAGCGTAAAAGCGCAATGTTTCCGTTCAACATGAATCCGCGTAAGAGCTGCCGCAGGCTGCGATCTTTTGATCTTCAAAGGCAAAAGATCGCAGCCTGCGGCAGCTCCTACAAAGGGCCGCGTTTACCGTGCACAATCGGCCGATACCAAAAAGAGTCCGCGCCATGCTGATCGACGAAGAGTTGACCCTGAAAAAACTCGAGGTGTTCCTCGCTTTCATGCGCACCGGCAATCTCGCCCGTGCCGCTGCCGAGTTGCAGACCAGCAACGTCAGCGTGCACCGCGCGATTCACTCGCTGGAAAGCGCCCTGCGCTGCCCGCTGTTCAAACACGAAGGCCGCAACCTGACGCCGCTGGAAAGCGCCTATGTACTGGAGGAGCGCGCGCAGAAGCTGATCCAGGACGTGGTCGAAAGCGTACGCCTGACCCGCGAGGCCGCCGGGTTCTCCGCCGAACGCTTCAAGCTCGGCTCGCTGTATTCACTGACCGTGAAAACCGTGCCGCAACTGATCATGGGCCTGAAGATCCGCCGCAGCGAACTCAACATCGACCTGATTCTTGGCTCGAACATCGACCTGCTCTACAAGCTGAAAAACATGGAAATCGACGCGATTCTGGTGTCGCTGGACGACAGAATCAACGACCCGGATTGCGAGCAGATTGCACTGTTTTCCGATGACATTTTCCTCGCCACCCCTGCCGATTCAAGATTTGCCCAGCGCAGTGAAGTTGATCTGGCGGACGTACGCGATGAAACCTTTATCACCTTGACCCAGGGCTTCGCGACCCATCAGGACGGCAATCGGGTGTTCAAGCAGGCGGGGTTCGAGCCGAAGGTGGCGATGCAGGTGAATGACATCTTCACGCTGCTGAGCATGGTCAGTTCCGGCGTGGGTTATGCGTTGCTGCCGGGGCGGATTGCGGCGGTGTACGAGAACCGGGTCAAGCTGATTCCGCTGCAGGAAAAGTATCGGTTGCAGCAGCACATCGGCGTGGTGTTTTTGAAGGCCAAGGAGCGCGATCCGAATTTGCTCGCGTTGTTGGCGGAGTGTCGGATGTATGCGAATCGGCAGGCTGGGGTTTGACTGGGAGCAGATCAAGATCAAGAGCTACCCCCTCACCCCAGCCCTCTCCCCCAAGGGGGCGAGGGGGAAAGGGAGCTGATCGGGGGCTTTTCAGAACCGGAGTTCGACACAGAAATTTCAGGTCGATGCACCTTCAACATCCACCTCGGTCAGTCCCCTCTCCCTCCGGGCGGCCCGACGTTTCGGGAGGGTTAGGGTTTGCTTTTCAGGCGGCCGTTAACCCACCAACCCCCGCATCACCAAAAACAACACCGAAGGCCCAAGCAAACACCCAAGCGCGGTATAGAACGCCGCCGTCAGACAACCGTAAGGCACCAGCTTCGGATCCGTCGCCGCCAGCCCGCCAGCCACGCCACTGGAAGTGCCCATCAACCCGCCGAAGATCACCGCACTGCGCGGGTTGTTCAAGCCGATCATCGGCGCTACGAACGGCGTCATCACCATCACCAGAATGGCCTTGATCAACCCCGCGGCAATCGACAGCGCCATGACTTCAGAACTGGCACCAATCGCCGCACCGGTCACCGGGCCGACAATGTAAGTCACCGCCCCCGCGCCGATGGTGGTCAGGCTCACCGCATCGGTATAACCGAATGCCATCGCCACACCTACACCGGCGACAAACGACGTGCCCACCCCGACAAACAGCGCCAGTACACCGACAAACCCGGCCCGCTTGAGCTCTTCAACACTCACGCCGAACGCCGTGGCAACGATGGCGAAATCGCGCAGCATCGCTCCGCCCAGCAAACCGATACCGGACAACAGTGGAATATCCACCACGCCTTTCTGCCCACCGGTCAGCGCACCGCCAACGTAGGACAACACCAGCCCGAGCAGAATGGCGATCGCCGAACCGTGCAACCGGCCCTTGGTGAAGGTGTTGGACATCCAGTAGGACACCCACATGGTCAGGCCGACAATCAGGAAACCGCTGATCAGGCCGTAACCGGTGATGACTTTCATCAATGATTCGTACATGGCGATCACCCCACAGTCTTGGGTGGAATGACGGCGGTCGACTCCTTGTTACCAAGGCGTACCAGCACCGGCACCATGGCAAACGCAATCACCACAGCCAGCGTCCCCGCCAGAATCGCCATCGGCCCGCCCTTCAGTGCGCCGTAAACGTTTTGCTGCGCCGCCATGGCGACCACGATCGGAATGTAGATCGCACTCCAGAACTCGACTCCCTGTTCAGTCTTGCCCTTGAGCCAGCCGGTTTTGTTCAGATAACTGCCCAGGCCGATCAACAGCAGCATCGCAATGCCGACGCCGCCGACGTTGGCCGGCACGCCGATCAGCTTGCCGAGCAGTTCACCGACCCAGATACCCACCAGCGTACAAAAGGCGAGAAACGCCACACCGTAAATAATCATTGTTGTAGTCCTCAAAGTGCATCGTCGAATGTTGTTTTTGTTGTTCGAAGCTTGAGTCGGCGTTTTAGGTTCGGCGGCTACCCTCCTCACGCAACAGCGCCTGCAAGGTGTCGAGGCGAGCACTGTCGAAGGCAGTGACAGTGCCTGATTCGAACACCCGGCGCGCCAGCCCGGTCAGCACCGCACCGGGCGGCAGTTCGATCTGTAGCCGTACGCCGCGCTCGTAGGCGCTTTGCACGGTGCCGCGCCAGTCCACTACGCGGCACATGTTGAAAGCGAGGTCGTCGCGCAGGGCATCGACCTTAGTCACCGGGCGCGCCCGGCTGCCACTCAGGTAAGCGATTTTCGGAGTTTGCAGTTGTATTTTGGCGAAGGCTTCAGCGAGGGCCTGAGCCGGTTGATCCAGCAGCGGACAATGCGACGGCACGCTGACCGCCAGACGTTTCGCCAGCCCCGCGCCACGACTGCGCGCCAGTTCGGCAACCGCTTGCATCGCCTTGTCACTGCCAGCAATGACCACTTGGTTATCGGCGTTGATGTTGGCCAGATAAACCGGCGTTTCGGCGCTGTGAACCTGCACCAGCAACGCTTCGACTGTGGACAACTGCAAGCCGATAATCGCGGTCATGCCAAAGCCCTGTGGATAAGCCTGCTGCATCAACTCACCGCGCAGGCTGACCAGATGCAGTGCATCGCTGAAGCTCAAGGCACCCGCCACCACCGCTGCCGGGTAAGCGCCGATGGACAAACCTGCGACGTAATCCGCCGTGAGCCCGTGCTGCAGCAGTTGCCGCGAAGCGGCTGTGCCTGCGATCAACAGACACAACTGAACCGCCCTTGTCGTGCGCAACGCTTCGGCAGAATCGAGCAGCAACACGTTTTCGCCGAGCACATCGCTGGCCTCGACCAAGGTTTCCCGGGGCAACCGCTGGAGCATGCCCGGTTGCTGCGCGCCTTGGCCTGGGAACACCAAAAGGCTGCTCACGCTGCCTGCTCCTGCACATTCCATGGATCTGCCACCAGACACGCCTGATGGGCGTTTTTCAGCAGCACCCGCGCTGAGGGGCCAGCCCATTCGCGCAGGGCCACCGCGCCGAATGGCGTCTGCAATTGCATGTCGACCCGGCAGGCTGCCTGATCGAAAAGCGCTACCAGTTCGCGCGCCTGATTACGCGCCAACAGGTGCGGCGTACGCAGGATCAGATCGAGATCGCTGCCCTCATGCATCGCCGTAAAACCACTGGCCAGTTCAAACCCGGCACTGCCACTGACGCCCCAGACCCAACCGCACTCATCGAGCATCGGCCGCAACTGTTCGAGCGCGCGCAGGGCCGGCAGTTTGCGATCACTGTCGACATGACAAAGCGCTTCCGGACTGACCCGACAGGCAATCGAATCGACTGCCATGAACGCCGCCAACCGCTGCTCGCGCAAAACACCGCGCACGCCAACGGCAACAAAACCATCAGCGCTCATTGCCCGGCGCACCACCACCGGTTGCCCGACCTTGAGCGATTCAACCGCCCACTGCGGCGCATCCACCGGCAACTGCGCAGGCGTCATGCCCCAGAGCAGGTCGTGGGCCAGAGGCATGTTCACCACTGCGCCCTCAGCAGTTCGCGTACGCGGCTGGAAGCTTCACGATTGTTCGCACCGAGACGACCGCTCAGATCATTGCCGCTGACATCGTTGATCGCTTGGTTCAGGCATTCAGTCACCCGGGCCAGATCCTCGGCTGTCGGCTGTTCGATCTGCTGCACCGACAGGGTTTCCCAGAGCAAGCCGAGGCTGGCATAGCTGTCGATGTCATAAGCCATCGGCGGCACGCTGGCGGCCAGTGCTTCGAGTTCTTCGACGCTGCGCAACGTGACCCGCGCCGCCGAAGCCTTGCCCATCGCGTGCACCATCACGCCGGGATCGCGCAGGGCAATCAACCGGTTGGCCTGATAACCGTGGGCAAGAAACGCCCCGGACATCGCTTTGCCCACCAGAAGCCCAATCACCGGGTGCCCGGCCAAACGTGCGCGGGCATAACTGTCCGCAGCACCGGCCAAAGCCTGATGAATGCCCAGTGCTTCTTCGCGACGACCATAGGCCTGGCTGGGTACATCGACGATGGCGATCAGTGGGCGCTTCTGTGATTTGTCGCGGTCAGCCGTGATCGCGTCATCCACAGCCTTGGCCAAACCCCAGCCTTCCAACAGCCCGACTTCACCGTTTCGAGCACGGGGAAAGCGATTGTCCGGGTCAGCGACCACGGCGATAAAACGCCCGAGCTGGCCATCGGCAACTTTCAACGATGACGGCAACCCTTCGACCTCTACGGCGCCAGCGCTCAACGCGTTGAACCAGTTCAAACCGCGCACGGAATAGCTACTCATGAGCGCTCTCCTTGATACAGATCGCGAACCACCGAAGGCTCGATTTGCTTGTCAGTGTCGAGGCTGGCCAGACGCTGCAGGAACCACTCGGCGCGCTGACTGCGCGGTTGCGTCGGCAAATCTTGCTGCAACAGTTCACCGACCTGCTGACGAATCTGCGCCACATCATCGGCGACATAACGGTCCACCAACCCACTGGCGAAACGCTGCTCGCCACCGGTCAGGCTCCAGATAAATGGCCGGTCGCGAGAGTCGTATTCTTCGATCCCGGCTTCCTGCTCGATCACTTGCGGGCCGTTCAGGCCAAGGCGTGCTTCCTGGGTCACCAGCAGATAGCTGCACAGCGCAGCGGCAATCGACATGCCGCCAAAGCAACCCACGCTGCCCGCCACCACACCGACGACCGGTTGGTACTGCTGCAAATCGACAATTGCCGCGTGAATATCGGCAATCGCCGCCAAGCCGAGATTGGCTTCCTGCAAACGCACGCCACCGGTTTCCAGCAGCAATATGGCGCGGGTCGGGATGCCTTTGCGGTTGTCCTCGGCGGCCAGCTCCAGCGCGCCGGCAATCTTCGCCCCGCCGACTTCGCCGAGGCTGCCGCCCTGAAACGCGCCTTCGATGGCGGCGATCACCACCGGCAGGCCATCGACGCTGCCCTTGCCGATCACCACGCCGTCATCGGCCTGCGGCACCACGCCCTGGCGTTCAAGCCATGGCGACATGACGCGCTGGAACGGGTCAAGCAATTCGCGAAAGGTGCCGGCATCGAGCAAGGCTTTCGCCCGTTGCCGCGCGCCGAGTTCAACGAAGCTGTGTTTGTGCAAAAGCGCTGCGCTGTCAGTCATGGCCGATCTCCTCGAAACCTTGCTCCAGACGCAACCGCACCACACCCGGCGTCGCGCCGAAATCGTGGATATCGATGGCCATGGCGGGCGGCGTGGTGCCGTCGAACATCCGCGCAAACAAGTGCTGCCAGCGCTGCTGCGCGCCGTTGACCGAGGTCTGCACGTTGATCGTCAACTTGCCGGCCAGTCCCGGTTCGATCAGCACTTCCAGGTCGCCCGAGCCAACACAACCGACCAGCGCGCGACCGCGTGGCGGCTGCCCGGCAGGGAATTCAAACGATAGGGTTTCCATCAAAACGCTCCCTGAAAGAGGCCGTCGCGCTCGATTCGGTCGAGCAGTAGCGTGGCGGCGAGCAAGTCGGCGGCGCCACCGGGCGAGGCATTCAATGCGATGAGTTGTTGATCCAGTTCGTGCAGTCGACGGCGGCCGGTGAGGCTGGCGCTACCGCCGGCATCCAGCACCGCTTGCGCGCCTTGCTGCATGGCTTGCAACCCCGCTTCGCCGGCGCGATAGAGCACGCAGGTGTCAGCCAGGTCAGTCATGATCGCCAGCAAAGCGTCGAGCCGGGCGTTCTGTTCGCCGTGACCACGGGCGCGACTGCTTTTGAGTTGCGGCAAGCCACGTTGCAGCACCGACGGAAAACCCAGTTGCGCTTCTTCGCGAGCACCGCGTGCGCCGTACCGCAGTGCGACTTGCGCGCCGTGACTTAGCGGGCGCGGTGCATAGCGATCATCGAGCAGCGCCAGACGTGCGGCCCTCACGGAAACTGTACCGACCGTGCTGGATTTCGCGTCCAGTGCCGCCGCTGACACGATCAGGCCCAACGCCCAGATCGCGCCGCGATGGGTATTCACGCCGTGAGTGGTCGCGAGCATCGCTTGCTCGCCTTCACGGCCAATCCGACCAACCGCTTCGCGCAACGGCAAACCGACTTCGCCAATGTCGACAGCCGCTTCGGCCATCTCCTTGAACGCTGGCCACAACGACAGCGCCGAAGCGTGCATCAGGCCCAGGTGCAGATCGGTGTGCGCGCCGTTGCCACGACGATCCACCAGTGCCGGTTTCGGGGACAGATCCGCTTCGTCGATCAATGCGTCGACCGCCAGATCCGCCAGTCGCTCGGCCAGGCTCAGAGGTTTCGTTTGCAGGTTGAATGCGTGCATTACCAGCTCCTGAACTTGGCGGGCGGGTTGTAGAGGCCGCCGGACCACTCGACCAGATCGGCCACGCTCTTCGCCGCCAGCAGTTCGCGGGTGGCGTCAGTGCGACGGATGCCGAGGTCTTCGGGCAAGGCGATCAAGCCCTCGCGGCGCATGCGCTCGGTGTCTTTGGGGTTGTGGCGCAGGCCAATGGCGGTGACGCCCGCAACAGCTGCGATCATCGCTTGGCGCTCTTCCAGCGAACGCGCTTTATAGAGGTAAGCGATGCCTTCTTCGGTCAGCAGGTGGGTCACGTCGTCGCCGTAAATCATGATCGGCGCCAGCGGCATGCCGCTCTTCTTCGCCACTTCCACCGCATCGAGGGTTTCGACGAAGGTCGGTTTGCCGCCCTCCTGGAACGTCTCGACCATTTGCACCACGAGTTTCTTGCCGCGTTCGAGCATCGGTTGCTGCGAGTCGTCGTGGCGCATATCGAGCCATGCAGGCGTGCCGTGGCGGCGGCCACGCGGGTCGTGGCCCATGTTCGGTGCGCCACCGAAACCGGCGAGTCGGCCACGGGTAACGGTGGAAGAATGGCCGTCTCCATCGACCTGCAATGTCGCGCCGATAAACAGATCCACCGCGTACTGCCCGGCCAGTTGGCAGAACATCCGGTTGGAACGCAGCGAGCCGTCGCGACCGGTGAAGAACACGTCTGGCCGGGCGGCGATGTAATTTTCCATGCCCAGTTCGGTGCCGAAGCAATGCACGCTTTCAACCCAGCCACTTTCAATCGCCGGGATCAGCGTCGGGTGCGGGTTGAGCGTCCAGTTGCGGCAGATCTTGCCCTTGAGGCCAAGGGATTCGCCGTAGGTCGGCAGGATCAGTTCGATGGCCGCGGTGTTGAAACCGATGCCGTGGTTGAGCGACTGCACGTTGTGTTTTTCGTAGATGCCGCGGATCGCCATCATCGCCATCAACACATGCACAGGCTTGATGTGACGCGGGTCGCGGGTGAACAGCGGTTCGATGTAGAACGGCTTGTCGGCCACCACCACAAAATCGACCCATGACGCAGGAATGTCCACGCGGGGCAGTTCGCTGACATCGTCGACCAGTTGATTGACCTGGACGATGACGATGCCGTCGCTGAACGCTGCCGGTTCGATAAGCGCCGGGGTGTCTTCGGTGCTTGGGCCGGTATAGATGTTGCCGGCACGGTCGGCCATGAATCCGGCCGAGAGCACGACGTTGGGAATCAGGTCCACCACCAGCCGTGCGTAGAGTTCGATGTAGGTGTGGATCGCGCCGACTTCCAGCAACCCGTCCTCAAGCAACTGACTGATGCGCAGGCTCTGGGTGCCGGCGAAGGAGAAATCCAGCTTGCGAGCGATGCCGCGTTCGAACAGGTCGAGGTGCTCGGAGCGGCCGACGCTGGGCATGATCATGTGCAGGTTGTGGAGCTTTTCGGGATCAGCCTTGGCGAGAGAGCGAGAGAGGAAGTCCGCCTGCTTCTGGTTATTGCCCTCCAGCACTACACGGTCGCCGGGCAGGATCAACGCCTCAAGCGCCGCGACGATCTTGTCGGTGGGCAACACCACACCGTCGGCCAGCCCACGCACCTTGTCGAGACGGCGCTGCTTCTCATCGCGCCGCCGCGTCCAGCGCGAGTCGGGGGAAATTGTTGTTGTCATGCTCACTCCACGGGTTCGCTGTCGTGGAGCTAAGTTAGGCGTGTGGAATGGGTCCATCAATCAAGCAGGGTGGTGAATCATTACGCTTGGCGTAATGATCAAGAACACCCTCACCCTAGCCCTCTCCCGGAGGGAGAGGGGACCGATTGGGGGATGCTCAAGAAATACGCTGACCTGATTGTGCTTTACCGAATCCATAATCGACCGGGTTTTCAGGTCGGTGCATAACGCCAGACACTGCGATCGGCCCCGTCTCCCTCCGGGAGAGGGCTGGGGTGAGGGGCTTTTGGCTTACTCGGTTGGCACTAACCTGTCCAGCACCCGATTGACCGCCAGCTCCGCCAGCATTACCACTTGCGCGATACCTTGCAGGGTTTTGCGGTGGGTGCCTTCGACCATCGCCACATGGTTGTGCAGCATGACGGTGGCCGAGCCGAGGGTTTCGCTGGCGTCGGCCAGCAGTGACTCGGTATCAGCTTCGGGGTCTGTCATGTACAGCTTGTTGGGCTTGTAGGGTGCGGCCATGATTTCGGCGGTCGGTGGGCCGAGGTAATGGTCGAGGGCGCGCTCGGCGGCTTCGTGGAGTTTCTTGGAATCGGGCGATTCGTAGGGGGATGCCGGGTCTGTGACCGGCGGGTTAGGCGTTGGTTTGAACATGGGGATGAACCTCTGTGAGGCCGCACCATCCCGCTGCTAAACGATAGGGTGGCGGCTGTGCGCAAGTTAGCAGACCGGTCAAACCCCAACCCGGCGCACCCGAAGGCGCCATGCGCACAGCCACCATCAAGTACAGGCGAATGCCTGACTGGATGAGATTTGTGCAACCGAGGTAAGGACGAGCCGGGCTGCTAAACCCGATCACTGCGAATCAGTGACCCGATCCAAGTTACGCAGCCAGCCCTGGGCGCACAAGCCGGCGGATTCTGGTGCATGCGTAGGCAGCGGCGCAAGGATTTGTAGGCTCCTGGGCGTAACACCGAGTGTCTTTAAACATCAGCGCCGGAAAGGGTTTATTGCACTACAGAAGTTGCGGATTTGCCTGTCGGCATCTGGCCACGCGACTGGCCTCATCGCTGGCAAGCCAGCTCCCACAGGGTTTTGTGTGGTTCACAAGATTCGAATACAACTCGGACACTGTGGGAGCTGGCTTGCCAGCGATAGGGCCATTCAGAGCACCACAAATGCTGGATCAATGGACAAGCCCCGCCTCCACCAACAACTGCTCAAGTGCCAACAAATCCGGCACCTTCGCCACCTGCTCCCCCACCTGCACCGCTGCCTGCTCCAGCGCACACAACGGCACATCAACGTAACTCAACTGACTGTCGAGTTTGTAAGACCGAGGAATCCCCTGCACCAGCAGCGCAATGAACTTGAGCTCCGGCAGCCCGCCCAGCGCATTGAGAATCACGATCCGCGCCCGCTCGCCAATCACGATTTTTTGCCCGCAGGCAGATTCAAAACTCAACAGCGGAATCTGCCGCTCACGCCACATCACCCGCCCCAGATACCACGGCGGCGTATCCAGATCGAAGGCGCTGGCCTGATAGTCGATCAGCTCCGCGACTGCCACGTTCGGCAGGATCAAATTGCGATCCGCCAGCGGCAGCAGCAGCCCGGTAAGTTGGCTGGTGCGCGGGTTGTGCCGGCGCTCATGCATGTTTCTTGCTCCAGTGGGCAATGCTTTCGAGCAGCACCGATTCCTGATACGGCTTGCCGAGGTAGTCGTTGACGCCGATGGCCATGGCGCGGTCGCGGTGTTTCTGCCCGGTGCGCGAGGTGATCATGATGATCGGCAGGTGTTGCAGACGTTCGTCGTTGCGCACCTGGGTCGCCACTTCGAAACCGTCCATGCGCGGCATTTCGATGTCGAGCAGCATCAGGTCGGGCATGTGTTCTTCGAGCAGGAGCATGGCGTCGACACCATCCTTGGCGGTCAGTACGTTCATGCCGTGGCGCTCAAGCAAACGGCTGGTGACCTTGCGTACCGTCACCGAGTCGTCGACCACCATCACCAGCAGCGGTTTCTGCGACTCGCTGTCGATTTCCGGGCGCGTCGGATGCTGCGTAACGCGCGCCTGCATCGCGCGGATCGGCGCGAGCAAATCAAGAATCAACACGACCCGACCATCACCGAGAATCGTCGCGCCGGACACACCCTGCACCGCCGCGAACTGCGCGCCGAGGCTCTTCACCACAATCTCTCGAGTACCCGCCATGGCATCAACCTGCACCGCAATGTGCCGATCGTTGTAATGCACCAGCAGCACCGGCAATGGCAGATTCTGGCCGAGCAGTTTCGGCCGTGGCGCGGTTTTCAGCAGTTCGCCCAGATAGCACAACTCATAGCGTTGGCCGCCGTACTGATAACTCGGCGGGTCGAGACGGAAATGTCCTTCGAGGTCATTCGGCAAGACACGGACGATGCCTTCAATGGTGTTCAGCGGAATCGCGTATTGATCCTCTGCGCACTGCACCATCAACGCGCGATTGACGGACACCGTGAACGGCAAACGGATGCGGAAGTGCACGCCCTGCCCCGGCACCGAGTCGATGCTCATGCTGCCGCCCAGTTGGCGGACCTCCTCGTGAACCACGTCCATGCCGACGCCACGCCCGGAAATCTGGGTAATTTTTTCGGCGGTGGAAAACCCCGGCTGAAGGATGAACTGCAACACATCGCGGTCGCTGATCTCGGCGTTGGGGGCCAGCAAGCCGCGCTTTATCGCCTTGCGCCGCACGGCTTCCAGCGGCACACCCGCGCCATCGTCGCGAATGTCGAAAACGATGTCGCCACCCTCGCGCGACAGGTCGAGGCTGATTTGTCCTTGCGTCGGTTTCCCGCAGGCCTGGCGTACCTCGGCAGATTCCAGACCATGGTCGACGGCGTTGCGCAGCATGTGTTCCAGCGGCGCGACCATGCGCTCGAGGACGTTGCGGTCCATCTCGCCTTCGGCATTGCCGACGACGAACGCAACGTCCTTGTTCAGCTCTTCAGCCACCTGACGGACGATACGTTTGAGGCGCGGCAACAGACGTTCGAAAGGCACCATGCGTGTACGCATCAGGCCTTCCTGCAATTCGGTGTTGATCCGTCCCTGTTGTTGCAGCAGGTTCTCGGCGTCGTGGTTGCGTCGGTCGAGGGTTTCCTTGAGGTCGAGCAAGTCCGAGGCGGATTCGAACAGCGCTCGCGACAGTTGCTGCAACTGCGAATGACGGTCCATTTCCAGCGGATCGAATTCTTCATAGCCAAGGCGCTCGGCATCGACCTGCTGCCGGCTGAGAATCCGTCCCTGGGTTTCGGTGTCGAGGCGACGCAGTTGATCGCGCATACGCTCGATGGTGGTTTCCATCTCGTTGAGCGCTATCTGCGCGTCGTTGACTTGCTGTTCGATACGCCCGCGGAAAATCGAGGTTTCCCCGGCCAGGTTGACCAGTTCGTCGAGCAGTTCGGCGGAGACCTTGACCATGTCAGCGCTGGCGTCGACGGCAGGTGGCGCGGCCTCGGTCTTGACCGCAAGCGGCAACGGCGGCGGGGTTTCCAGCGTCGCTGGATGACTGAAATTCTGAATCGCATTGATCAGCCGATCCGCCGGCGGGCACGGTTGCCCGGCGCGCACGGCGTCGAGCATTTGCGCCAGTCGGTCGTGGCCGCGCTGGACCAATGCGAACAACTCGGTCGACGCTTGTAACGTGCCGGCGGAGAGACTTTCGTAAAGGTATTCCAGCTCATGGGCAAGGTCGCCGATCGGGCCGATCTCGACCATCCGCGCGCCGCCCTTGAGGGTGTGCAGATCGCGCAGCAGGGTTTCCACTTCCTGGCGATTGCCCGGTTCGGCCTGCCAACGCAGTAGCGCGGCGCCGGAGTTTTCGATGATGTCGAAACCTTCTTCGAGGAAGATTTCCAGCAACTCCGGATCGTGCCCGGCACCTTCGTGATCGACGGCAGGTTGCGCCGTTTCGACGCTGGCGCACGAATCTTGGCGAAACTGCCGAATCGCCTCAATCAGATCCTGCGCCGGGTTCAGCGGCTGATGGTCTTGCAGCTGTTCCAGCAGCAGCGCCAAACGCTCATGGCTCTTGTGCAGCAAGCGACCGAGGGCTTCGCTGTGGCTGTGGCGCCGATCAACCAGGCCTTCGTAAAGGCTTTCCAACTCTTGGGCCAGATCCCCAATGGCTTCGACTTCAGCCATCCGCGCACCGCCCTTGAGGGTGTGCAAATCGCGCTGCAACGAGGACAGCGGCGCGGCGTTGTCCGGGTCGTTCAACCAGCGCTGCAAGGCTTGCCCGGCGCTGTCGAGAATGTCCACGGCCTCTTCGAGGAAGATGTCGACGATCTCGTCGTCCGGCGCTGGGATAGACGTGGATTGTGCAAGCTCAGCGGTCGCGGCGCCCAGTTCGCGGATGCTCAAGGTGCGGCTGCCGTCGCTGCGGATCAGGCCCATGGACGAGGGATCGAGACTCTCATCGAGCAAGTCGTGCAACGCACGAATCCGCGCAGGCTGCGGCGTGACTTCCTGGCCCGCGGCCAGCTCGTCGAGCATGTTGATCAGCGCTTCGTGGGCGTTTTGCGCTTCGTGGAAGAACCGGTCGCTGACCGCCAGGCTGCTTTCTTCCACGGCGCCATACAGGTCGAGCAAGGCTTCGCACAACACATCGACCGGCAGCAGATCCGCCAGGTGCGCGCCTTCGCCGAGGGTGGTCAGTTCATCCAGCAGCGCGCTCAATTCCTGCCGTTCGCCGGGGTGTTGCTGCCAGCGCTGCAAGAGGCTTTCGGCGTCGAGCAGGATATCCATGCCTTGCGCAAGAAAGTTGTTGATCAGTTGCGGATCACGCTTGATCCGCAGGCCGGTGTTCGGCGCATTGAGGATCGATTCCAGACGCTCGGCGAGCAGCGCTTCGGTGCGTTTGATCAGTGACTGCGCGCCGACAATCGGCGCCAGCGGATCATGCTTGAGCTGACGTAATCCGACACGGAACAGGCCCTCGGCTTCGAGGAGCAATTCCACTTCATCGAGGTCGAGCGGCAGTTGATGCGCCTTGAACTCTCGGGCCAGTTGATCGAGCGGCGCAGCCAGTTCGGCAATCGGCAACACACCCGCCATCGACGCGCTGCCCTTGAGCGTGTGCAAGGCGCGCTGCAATTCGTCGCTGGCTTGCAGCGGCACGTGTTCAGCGGCCTGATCGAGAAAGCGGTTGAGGCTGGCGAGATGGGTTTCGGCTTCGTTGCGGAAGATCTCCAGCAACAATGGATCGAGCGCCGCGACGTCATCAACGTCCTCGGCGGCCCGTGGTTCGTCGCCCTTGGCCAAGGCATGGGCGCGCGCGGCGAGTTGATCGACATCGCTGCGCTGACGCTGGCGATTAGTGGCGAATTCGCTGATCAGTTCCGGCAGCAACAACACCGTGTCGGTCAGCAGTTGCTGGACCACCGAACCGGGTTCGACGCTTTGTTCCAGCACGCGGTTGAGCAGGTTTTCCACGGCCCACGCCAGTTCGCCGAGAATCAGCGCACGCACCATGCGACCGCTGCCTTTCAAGGTGTGGAAGGCGCGGCGCAGTTCGGTCAGCGCGGCGTGATCCTGCGGATTGGCCGACCAGCGCGGCAGGTATTCGTGAAGGACTTCGAGGACCTCGTCGGTCTCTTCGAGGAACACTTCGCGCAGCTCGTCATCCACCGGTTCTTCATCCGCCGGTGGCGGCATCAGGCTGCCGGGCGTGATCCGCGCGGGCGGGTTGAGCACCGACACCGGGCTGGCCAGGACCTCGGCCAGCGACTGTACAATTTCAGGATCGTCCAGCGACTGCGCGTCCTGCATCACCAGTGCTTCGCTGGGACTGAGCACGTCGTCGAGCACCGGTACATGGACCTCACCGGGCTGCTCGCTGGGAAAGAAACCGAGGCTGGCGAGACTCTTCTGTGCGATATCCAGCAGTTGCTCGCCGGGCGCCAGCGGGTCGTCGGTCAAGCGTTCCAGATAGTACTCAAGACTGCTGATGACATCGGCCAGGTTGTCCAACTGCTCCCAGCCAGGCTCATGCGGATCGAGCAGCAGGTGTTCGCGAATAAAACCGTTGCAGGCCTCGACCAGACTCGCCGCACGCGCAAGCGGAATCATCGCCAGCGCCCCACGCACCTGAGTGAGCAGCGCCGGCAGCGGTTGCAGCTGCTGGCGGTCCCAATCGGCGTCGATGTAGTCGACGATCATGTCCTTGGCCTGTTGCAGGCAGATGCGTGCTTCCTTGATCACGATCTGATGAATCTGCGTGAGGTCGGTGGTCGGCAGGCGCGCGTCTTCCGGACTTTCCGGTTCGACGGTGCCGACCATCCCGGCCAGGGTCGCTTCGACGTAGAGCAAGGCACCGGCGACGTCCATCAGAACCGCGTCGTTCGGTTCACGCTGGCCTTGGGCGATGCTCAAGACCACCGCCAATTGGTCGATGATGACTTTGCGCGGTTGGCCGAAACCGAGCACGGCCAGGGTATCGGCGATCTGCCGCAATGGTGCCAGCAGACTTTCCAGATCGGACGTATGTTGGCGGTCGCTGCGCACGAACAGGTCGAGCCGCTCTTTGACCCGCACCAGTTCTTCGCACAGTGCCGCGAGCACCGAGCGCATCGCATCGCGGTCGGGACCGGCCAGGCGCGCGCGCTCTTCGTCGACCATCGCGCTGTCGGGCAGAGCATCATCCAGCGAGTAGCGATCTTTCATGGTCAGCATCTGCCCGGTGGGATTTTCGGCTTTGGCGATATAGAACAACAGGCTTTTGAGCAGCTCCGCAGGAGGCGGCTGATTGAGCCCTTGCAGGCCTTGTTCGAGCAGGCGCTTGAGCTCTTTGTCGGCATCCTTGAACAGGCTGCGTAGCGCCGGGCTGTTGGCGATCACACCCTCACGCATACCTTCGACCAATGCCGATGCAACTTGCCACAACGGACTCAACGGCGCATCGCCGCTTAGCGCCTGGAGACGGCTGAAGACCTTGGCCAGATAATCGAGGTGAGTGTGATCATCCTGTTCACGCAGCAACCCGACCAGCGCCATTTGCAGCGTCTGGCGCAACTTGCGCAGTACGCTCGGCAGTTCGGCCGGTTCTAGCAGCGCCAGCGCCTCTTCACTCAGCGGCGCCAGTTCCGGCAGTTGCGGGCTGAACAGGCTGGTTTCCGAGAGCAGGCTTTCACCACGGGCGCTGCGCAAATCATTGATCAGCGGCAAGACCACCAACGGCAGATCGCGACGGGCGCTCTGCACACGCTCAAGGTAAATCGGCAATTGCCCCAAGGCTTGTAACAACAGGTGCAGAGCTTCGTCGCGATGGCTGACGCGCTCGTGCTGGAGGGCTTCGACCAGATGTTCCATTTCTTCGGCGAGCAACGCCGCGCCGTAGAACTCGACCATCTGCAAACTGCCGTGGACCTGATGGATGTAACTCAGGCACTCGTCGAGCCCGGGAAAGGCCTGCGGATCATCGAGCACGGCTTCGATCGCCTGATGCGCCTGTTTCAGCGTTTCGGCAATTTCGCCCTTGACCCATTCGAGGGCCACGTAATCGTGCCGATCACCCATAACCGCTCCAATCACACTTTATCCGTCGCCGACGCGGACGCCGCCGGCAAGGTGAAACCGGACACCGAACGGCGCAACTGACCGGCCATTTTCGCCAGGTTGCCGATGCTTTCGGCGGTGGCCGTGGAGCCGGACGACGTCTGCGACGTGATCTGCTGGATCACGTTCATGGTCAGGGAAATCTGCCCCGCCGAAGACGTCTGCTGTTGCGCCGCGTTGGAGATGCTTTGAATCAGCGCCGCGAGCGTCTTGGATACGCCTTCGATTTCTTCCAGTGCCACACCGGCATCCTGCGCCAGTCGCGCGCCGCGCACCACTTCGGTGGTGGTCTGTTCCATCGAAATGACGGCTTCGTTGGTGTCGGTCTGAATCGCCCGCACCAGGGTTTCGATCTGGCGTGTAGCGGCAGATGAACGCTCGGCCAAGCGCTGCACTTCGTCGGCGACCACGGCAAATCCGCGCCCGGCATCCCCGGCCATCGACGCCTGAATGGCGGCGTTGAGGGCGAGGATGTTGGTCTGGTCGGCAATGTCGTCGATCAGGCTGACGATGTCGCCGATTTCCTGAGACGACTCACCGAGACGCTTGATGCGTTTGGCGGTGTCCTGAATCTGTTCACGAATGTTGTCCATGCCGTGGATGGTGTTGTGCACCACCTCGTTGCCCTTGTTGGCGATTTCCACGGAACGCTCGGCCACCGCCGAGGATTCGGCAGCGTTGGCCGACACCTGATCGATGGACTGGGCCATATCGCTGATCGCCGTCGACGCTTCAGAAATCTGCTGGGCCTGATGTTCCGAGGCCTGGGCCAGATGCATGGCAGTGGCCTGGGTTTCCTGCACAGCGGCGGCGACCTGGCCGGCGGTGAGGTTGATGGTCGCCACCAGATCGCGCAGTTGGTCGACGGAATAGTTGATCGAGTCGGCAATGGTGCCGGTGAAGTCTTCGGTCACCGAAGCGGTCACGGTCAGGTCGCCATCGGCGAGATCTTCGATTTCATCGAGCAAACGCATGATCGCGTTCTGGTTGCGCTCGTTCTTTTCCGCCGTTTCGCGCAGTTGCCGATTGGTCTCGCGCACCATCACCAGACCGATGAGGATGATCGAGGCCAGCGCCAGCAAGCCGAGCACGTAGCCGCCGATGGTGTCGGTGCTGCGCCCGCCGGCCAGGTTTTCGAAACCGTTGGCCAGGTGCGAGGCTTCGTCGAGCAGGGTTTGCGAGAGGCTGAAGATGTTGCTGGCCGACTCACGGACCTTGAACAGCTCCGGTGAGGTTTCGAGGATTTCATCCACAGAGCCGGAGACGAACTGGAACAGCTCGGAGATTTCACTCAGGCGAGCACGGGCGTCGCGGTCTTCGACCTGGCTGATTTTCAGCGCCGGGTTGCCCTGGAGCATGCCATTGAGCACCTGACCGAAACGCGTGGCATCGCGGCCGAAGGCGTCCGCGGCTTGTTGCGAATTTTCGTCGCCAGCGAGCACGGTGTTGACCGCCCCGAGGATGCGTTCAGCCAACAGCGATTGACGCTGGGCCATCGCCACTTGCGCTGCGGGGGCGCCGCGCTGGAGGAGGATTTCGACGACTTTTTCGTATTCGATCTGCAACTGCGGCACGGTTTCGGCCAGGGTCGCGGCGACCTGATGCAGCGACAGCACGGTCTGTTCGCTGGAAAGAATGGCGTCGGTGTTTTTCAGCAGGCGTTCCCAATCGAGCTGCACGGCGCGCATTTCCGGGCGCACGGTGGACGGCGCCGGCGGCAGGCCGGTGGCCGGGTCGCCTTTTTTCAGGTAACCCCAGCGCTGGGCGAAATCGTTGCGGGCGTCACTCAGCAGTTTGAACGCGGCAGCCTTGCCGGCGGCGGCTTCGGTGGCGTTCTTGGCGATGCGTTGCGAGAGCACGCGCAGCTCACCGGCATGGCCGATGTACTGTTTATCGTAATTCGCCTGGGTGTTGAGGTACGCGAAGTTGGCGAACAACAGCATGATGAACACGATCAATGCAATGAACAGCACGACGATCTGCGAGCGACTGCGCGATCCCTCTGCTGACTTGCCTGTTTTTGCTTTTGTCATCGGTCCTCGCCTATTCCCGCGCCATTTGAAGCTCACCGAAAACCCTGTGGGAGCGGGCTTGCCCGCGATGAGGCCGGCACATCCGACATCTATAGCGACTGATCTGATGCCATCGCGGGCAAGCCCGCTCCCACAGGGTTGGGTGGCGTTTCGACTAAATTGCTACGCTCATGAACACCGGGGATCTGGCCAGCGCAAACAAACTGAACACCCGCCAGTTCTGCTCGCGCCGGAAATAGCCTTTGACGAACTCGGCCTTCGAGCCCTGGCGTTTGCTGATCGACAGCGGTTCAAAACTGTCTTGTTCGAAGTGCTGCAAGCCGATGACTTCATCGACCATCAACCCGGCAAACACCTCCTCATGCTCGACCACCAATACCCGCCGCTGTTTGCGTAGCGGTGACAGTTCATGCCCGAAGAAACCGCACAGGTCCATGATCGGCAGCAAGCGGCCACGCAGGTTGGCCACACCCTTGACCCACGGTTTGACTCCGGGCAATTGGGTGAAGCGCGGTTCGTGCAGCACCTCGCTGACTTCGCCCATCGGCGCGACATACCAGTGTTCGCCGAGGCGAAACCCGATACCGCTCCAGCGATCCTGGCGCGCGGGTTGCGACGGCAGGTCCGCCGCCAACAAGCGGCAGCGCTGGTCGATCTGCCAGAGCAGTTCGAACGCAGTCAGTGTTTCGCTCATGGCTGCGCGATCAACCGTTCAGCACGTTGTTCAGGGTTTTGATCAGAGTGTCTTCGTCGACCGGCTTGGTCAGGTAATCCTTGGCGCCCTGGCGGGTGCCCCAGACCTTGTCGGTATCCTGATCCTTGGTGGTGATGATGATCACCGGGATATGCCCGGTTTCCGGATCCTTGGTCAACTGACGAGTCGCCTGAAAACCATTGAGGCCGGGCATGACGATGTCCATCAGCACCGCGTCGGGTTTTTCCTGACGGGCCAGTGCGACGCCGTCGGCGCCGTTTTCGGCCTTGAGCACTTGATGGCCGTGCTTTTCGAGCATGCCGGTCAGTTTGTACATTTCAGTCGGCGAATCATCGACGATCAGGATACGTGCCATGGTCTTCCCCATTTTTCTTGTCGACACCCGGCCCGTTGGCCGAGCGTCTCAGTGCTTTTCTTACTGCGGCAAAACGGCGGCGAAGCCCGGAACATGGGCCTGGATCGCGCTGAGCAGTTCTTCCTTGCTGAACGGTTTGGTCAAAAATTGATCGGAGCCGACAATCCGCCCCTTGGCCTTGTCGAACAACCCGTCCCGGGACGACAGCATGATCACCGGCGTGGCCTTGAACGCATTGTTGTTCTTGATTAAAGCGCAGGTCTGATAACCATCCAGACGCGGCATCATGATGTCGACGAAAATGATCCCGGGGTGGTTGTCGGCGATCTTCGCCAAAGCGTCGAAACCGTCGATTGCCGTGATGACTTCGCAACCGACATTCTTCAACAAGGTTTCGGCGGTACGGCGAATCGTTTTCGAGTCGTCGATCACCATGACCTTCAAGGCGCTGGACTGCTGTTCCATAAGAGGGCTCTACCGTCGCCTTTGCGAATCAAATTGTCCGTTTTGCTATCAGTAATGGCCGGAAACCCTTGATGTTCAAGGGCCGGCACTGCATGGCAGCCTTTTTAGCACAGTCTCCAGATGCAATCTATCGACGGGTTTTCCCTTGACCGAAAACCCTGCCGGCGCCACTCTGGCGGCACTTTTTTCATACCGATCCGGTAGCCAATTTTCGAGGAAAACCCAATGAGCGTTCGCGTCGGGATTGTCATGGACCCTATCGCCAGCATCTCCTATAAAAAGGATAGCTCGCTGGCCATGCTGCTGGCCGCGCAGAAGCGCGGCTGGGAACTGTTCTATATGGAACAGCGCGACCTGTATCAAGGTGAAGGTCAGGCACGGGCGCGCATGAAGCCGCTGAAAGTCTTCGCCAACCCGGAAAAATGGTTCGAACTGGACGCCGAGCAGGACAACCTGCTGAGCGATCTGGACGTGATCCTGATGCGCAAGGATCCGCCGTTCGACATGGAGTTCGTTTACTCCACCTACCTGCTTGAACAGGCCGAAACCGCTGGCGTGCTGGTGGTCAACAAGCCGCAGAGCCTGCGCGACTGCAACGAAAAGCTGTTCGCCACACTGTTCCCGCAGTGCACGCCGCCAACCGTGGTCAGCCGCCGCGCCGATGTGTTGCGCGAATTTGCCGCGAAACACGGCGACGTCATCCTCAAACCGCTGGACGGCATGGGCGGCACTTCGATCTTCCGTCACCGCGCTGGCGATCCGAACCTGTCGGTGATTCTGGAAACCCTGACCGCCCTCGGCGGCCAGCAGATCATGGGCCAGGCCTATCTGCCGGCGATCAAGGACGGCGACAAGCGCATCCTGATGATCGACGGTGAGCCGGTGGATTATTGCCTGGCACGGATTCCGGCCCAGGGCGAAACCCGTGGCAACCTGGCGGCTGGCGGCCGCGGTGAAGCCCGTCCGTTGACCGACAAGGATCGCTGGATCGCTGCTCAAGTCGGCCCGACCTTGCGTGAAAAAGGCCTGCTGTTCGTTGGCCTCGATGTGATCGGCGAGCATCTGACCGAAATCAACGTCACCAGCCCGACCTGCATCCGTGAAATCGACAACGCTTTCGGCACCGACATTGGCGGGATGCTCATGGATGCTATTGAAAAGCAGCTGCAAGCTTCTAGCCGCAAGCCACAAGCCTGACGGCCAGCTCGAAACTTGCAGCTGCTCCTCTGCAGCTTGTCGCTTACAGCTTGAAGCTTGCAGCTAAAAACCAACATTGCGTTATCATGCCGTGCCTTTAAAAACGCGATGTTGGTTTTTCTGTCATGACCCTCCCGTCCGATCTGCCCGCTGAACTCGCCCATCGTGGCGTGCGCCCGGCCGATCGCCTCGGATTTACCCTGTTCCTCGCCGCGCTGATTCATTTGGCGCTGCTGCTCGGCGTCGGTTTCACGATGGTCGAGCCGAAACAGATCAGCAAAACCCTGGAAATTACCCTCGCCACCTTCAAGAGCGAAAAGAAGCCCGAAAAAGCTGACTTTCTCGCTCAGGAAAATCAGGAAGGCAGCGGCACGCTGGACAAGAAGGCGACGCCGAAGACCACCGAGATCGCGCCGTTCCAGGACAATCAGGTCAAAAAAGTCACGCCGCCACCGGCCGCCAAGCCGCAAGTGCAAGCCGCGCCCAAGGCTGCCGTGACTACTGTTGCGCCGACGCCGAAAAAGGCGCCGACCAAGAAAGAAGAAACCAAAACCGAAGTCAAACCGTCGGTCGACGCGCCGACGTTCGACAGCTCGCAGCTGTCCAGCGACATCGCCAGCCTTGAAGCCGAGCTGGCCAAGGAACAACAGCTGTACGCCAAGCGCCCGCGAATCCACCGTTTGAGCGCTGCCTCGACCATGCGCGACAAGGGTGCCTGGTACAAAGACGACTGGCGCAAGAAGGTCGAACGTATCGGCAACCTCAACTACCCCGAGGAAGCACGGCGCAAGCAGATCTACGGCAATTTGCGCCTGATGGTGTCGATCAACCGCGACGGCTCGCTGTATGAAGTGCTGGTGCTGGAATCGTCCGGCCAGCCGCTACTGGATCAGGCCGCGCAGCGCATCGTGCGACTGGCGGCGCCGTTTGCACCGTTTACCGGGGATCTGTCGGATATCGACCGACTGGAAATCATCCGCACCTGGAAATTCGCCCGGGGCGACAAGCTGTCAAGTAATTAAAGAACACCGTAGAACCCTGTGGGAGCGGGCTTGCCCGCGATGGGGCCGGCACATGCGGCATTGATCGTGACTGACACGACGCCATCGCGGGCAAGCCCGCTCCCACAAAGATCAGCATCGCTCACGGCTTTTGCAGCATTTCCCAGACATCCTCAGCTTGTCAGTTCGCCCCTTGAACGCCACACTAGCGCACATGAAAAACGTCAGCCCCAGCTACCTCAAGCATCAATTCCTGATCGCCATGCCACACATGGCCGACCCGAACTTTGCCCATACCTTGACCTACATCGTCGAGCACACGGCCAATGGCGCCATGGGGATCGTGGTCAATCGACCGCAAGAGCTGAATCTGGCTGACATCCTCGAGCAATTGCGCCCGGACATCGATCCGCCGGCCCTCTGCCAGCATGTGCCGATCTTCATCGGCGGGCCGGTACAGACCGATCGTGGTTTTGTTCTGCACCCGGCGGGCAAGACCTTCCAGGCCACCGCCGAGCTTGAGGGCGACCTGGCACTGTCCACCTCGCAGGACGTGCTGTTCGCCATCGCTGACGGCATGGGCCCGGAAAAAAGCCTGATCGCGCTGGGCTACGCCGGTTGGGAAGCCGGGCAACTGGAGGCCGAAATGGCCGACAACGCCTGGCTGACCTGCCCGTACGACGCCGACATCCTGTTCAACACCCGCAGCGAACTGCGTCTGGAAGCGGCGGCCAAGCACTTGGGGATCAACCTCAACCTGCTGACCAGCCAGGCAGGGCACGCCTGATGGCCCTGCGCCTGATTCTCGGCTTCGACTACGGCACCAAACAGATCGGCGTAGCGGTCGGTCAGGTGATCACCGGCCAGGCCCGCGAGCTGTGCACCTTGAAAGCGCAGAACGGTGTTCCTGACTGGAACCAGGTCGAAGCGCTTATAAAGGAATGGAAACCCGACGCCGTCGTCGTCGGCCTGCCGTTGAACATGGACGGCACACCCAGCGACATGTGCGTGCGCGCCGAGAAATTCGCCCGCCGCCTCAACGGCCGCTACAACCTGCCCTTCTATACCCACGATGAACGCCTGACCACGTTCGAAGCCAAGGGCGAGCGCCTGGCACGTGGCGGTCAGAAGGGCAGTTACCGCGACAACCCGGTGGACGCCATCGCTGCCGCTCTGCTGTTGCAGGGCTGGCTCGATGAAAACACTGCTTTATTTGAATCCTGACAAGCGCTACGGCGCTTTTCTTTTGGCTAAAATCTCGAGCCACCTCCGGCAGGATGGAGCTCGGGTCGAAGAAGGAGCAACCATGAGTCTGCCCAATCCCGCCGATCTGATCAGCCAGATGGCGATCCGCCTCAAGGCGCACCTTGCTCAACGCGGCGTCAGCGAACCGCGTTACATCGGTATCCGCACCGGCGGCATCTGGGTCGCGCAGGCGCTGCTCAAGGAACTGGGCAGCGACGCGCCGCTGGGCACGCTGGATGTTTCCTTCTACCGCGACGACTTCAGTCAGAACGGCCTGCACCCACAAGTTCGCCCGTCTGCCCTGCCCTTCGAGATCGAAGGCCAGCATCTGGTGCTGATCGACGACGTGCTGATGAGCGGGCGCACCATCCGCGCCGCCATGAACGAATTGTTCGACTACGGTCGCCCGGCCAGCGTGACGCTGGTCTGCCTGCTCGACCTGGAAGCTGGCGAACTGCCGATCCGCCCGAACGTGGTCGGCGCGACCCTGTCGCTGGCCGCTCACGAGCGCGTGAAGCTGTCCGGTCCCGAGCCGCTGAGGCTCGAACTGCAAGATTTCACCCTTTAATCCGCCCTATTGAGAGTCCCCCTCGCGATGACGCCTCTAGATACCAAGCGCCCGCTGCAGCTCAATGATCAGGGCCAGCTGCGCCACTTCCTCTCGCTCGACGGTCTGCGCCGCGAGTTGTTGACGGAAATCCTCGACACTGCCGACTCGTTCCTTGAAGTCGGCGCCCGGGCGGTGAAAAAAGTCCCATTGTTGCGCGGCAAGACCGTGTGCAACGTGTTCTTCGAAAACTCCACCCGCACCCGCACCACCTTCGAACTCGCCGCCCAGCGGCTGTCGGCGGACGTGATCACCCTGAACGTGTCGACCTCGTCGGCAAGCAAAGGTGAAACCCTGCTCGACACCCTGCGCAACCTGGAAGCCATGGCCGCCGACATGTTCGTCGTGCGCCACGGTGATTCCGGCGCTGCGCACTTCATCGCCGAACATGTTTGCCCGCAGGTGGCGATCATCAACGGCGGCGACGGCCGTCACGCGCACCCGACGCAAGGCATGCTCGACATGCTGACCATCCGTCGGCACAAGGGCGGTTTCGAAAACCTCTCGGTGGCCATCGTCGGCGACATCCTGCACTCGCGGGTCGCGCGCTCGAACATGCTCGCCCTGAAAACCCTCGGCTGCCCGGACATCCGCGTGATCGCGCCGAAAACCCTGCTGCCGATCGGCATCGAGCAATACGGCGTCAAGGTCTACACCGACATGACCGAAGGCCTGAAAGACGTCGACGTGGTGATTATGCTGCGCCTGCAACGTGAGCGCATGACCGGCGGCCTGCTGCCGAGCGAAGGCGAGTTCTATCGCCTGTTCGGCCTGACCACCGCGCGCCTGGCCGGAGCCAAACCCGATTGCATCGTCATGCACCCGGGGCCGATCAACCGTGGGGTGGAAATCGAGTCGGCGGTGGCCGATGGCCCACACTCGGTGATCCTCAATCAGGTCACCTACGGCATCGCGATTCGTATGGCCGTGCTGTCCATGGCCATGAGCGGGCAGACTGCCCAGCGCCAATTCGAGCAGGAGAACGCCCAGTGAAGCTCAGCATTCTCGGCGCACGCGTCATCGATCCAAGCAGTGACCTGGATCAAATCACCGACATTCACATTGAAGCCTGCAAGATCATCGCCCTCGGCGCGGCGCCGGCCGGTTTCAGCGCGATGGAAACCATTGATGCCACAGGCCTGGTGGCCGCTCCGGGCCTGGTCGACCTCAACGTCGCCCTGCGCGAGCCGGGCTACAGCCGCAAAGGCTCAATCGCCAGCGAAACCCGCGCCGCAGCGGCCGGCGGTGTGACCAGCCTGTGCTGCCCACCGCAAACCAAACCGGTGCTCGACACCTCCGCTGTGGCCGAACTGATCCTCGACCGCGCCCGCGAGGCCGGTAATACCAAGGTGTTCCCGATTGGCGCCTTGAGCAAAGGTCTGGACGGTGAGCAGCTCGCCGAGCTGGTTGCCCTGCGCGACGCCGGTTGTGTGGCGTTCGGCAACGGTCTGGAGAGTTTCCGCAACACCCGCACCCTGTGCCGGGCGCTGGATTACGCGGCGACGTTCGACCTGACGGTGATCTTCAACTCGCAGGATCACGATCTGGCCGAAGGTGGCCTGGCCCATGAAGGCGCGGTGGCCAGTTTCCTCGGCCTGCCGGGGATTCCGGAAACCGCTGAAACGGTGGCGCTGGCTCACGACCTGTTGCTGGTCGAGCAGACCGGCGTGCGCGCGCACTTCAGCCAACTGACCAGTGCTCGCGGTGTTGCGCTGATCGCTCAGGCTCAGGCCCGTGGTTTGAAGGTGACGGCGGATGTGGCGCTGTATCAGTTGATTCTGACCGACGAAGCGCTGATCGACTTCAGCAGCCTCTATCACGTGCAGCCACCGCTGCGCACCCGCGCTGACCGCGATGGTCTGCGCGAAGCAGTGAAGTCGGGGGTGATCTCGGCGATTTCCAGCCATCACCAACCCCATGAGCGTGACGCCAAACTGGCACCGTTTGGCGCGACTGAACCGGGCATCAGCAGCGTAGAACTGCTGCTGCCGCTGGCGATGACGCTGGTTGAGGATGGTTTGCTCGATCTGCCGACCTTGCTGGCTCGCCTGAGCGCCGGCCCGGCCGAGGCACTGCGCCTGCCGGCGGGCAAACTGACGGTGGGCGGTGCGGCGGATATCGTACTGTTCGATCCGAAGGCATCGACGGTGGCCGGTGAGCACTGGCTGTCGAGAGGCGAGAACTGCCCGTTCATGGGTCACAGCTTGCCGGGTGTGGTTCGCTATACGCTGGTGGATGGGCGGATCAGCCACCAGGCCTAAAAGCAAAAGATCGCAGCCCGGCGAGGGGCTGCGATCGATTGAGCTGCATCTAATGGCTATACAAAACCGTAATTAAAAGGATGATTTACTCAATCAACCTTACCCACAACAAGCAGTTGCACGAGATCGCAAGACCGCACAGCCATATCCCTCCTCAAATTATCTCCGCTAAATACCAGTCCAGAAACGTCAGAAAAATCGCACTCGCCTGAAAGAAAATTCTCCCCCTCCGCAATTCGCGAAAACAACTTCAACCTAATCAGAAACAGCCTACAAAGCTTCCAGATAAAAAATTATCGATCAGCAATTAACATTGATCCATCAGAAGGATGACAAACACAAACAGGGATGAACAAATGAAAAACGCACTTACGTTACCCCCAATAGTCACACGAGGCACAACTGGAAATTCTGGCGGCTTTACGGTCGACACGGGATTCAGGTGGGGAACCTATGCAACTGCAGATTGGCAGGGAGCGGGAGAAGCCATCATTACTAATGAAGGTCAAACCTATTCCCTTCCGTTGAGTGGTGGGCCAACAATATCCACCGCAGACATGGATTTATTCCATGCCTTATTGGCCAATACCATCAGAAGCACCAAAGAAGCTGGAACCTACTACTTGTCTGACCCCAAGATCCCATACGCAACCATCAATGACAGTAAAGTCACGGGAGCGTACTTAGGAAGAATAACGTTGAAGATGGAAGGGAACTTTACTCGAGACAATCAAGGCGCTTGGGTTTTCGATGGTTTCGTCAAAGCCTACGCTGACACCTACGACTTCGACGCCAGTAACAGATCGACCGCTCTTGAAACATTAACAACAGCTGGTAGAGTATTTTCTGGAACACACTATGAAATCGATATATTCGGCGAACAAAAAATACGACTCAACGGAGTTGGCTATAATCCGTCACCGTAACACGATGAATTCCTGAGAGGCTAATCACGAAAATGCCAATGAATCGAACCTACAAACATCCGAGCTACGTCTACCCGTTGTTTTTAGCCATCACATCTGTCACGGGCATATTCACAATTATAAATAATCTGGAATTAAACAAATATCAAATGGATCGGGACTCAGTTGGGCTACCCATCAGCATAATAATAATCACATGGGCAGTTCTAACACTCGCACACATGATACAAATAGTGATCCTAAAAAATAAATCCACCCGCAACCACACAGGCTTACTAATTAATATCCCAATATATTTGATTGCAGCTTCATCGCTATCGATTCTCGCGGACAGAACTATTTACTGGGCGGTACCCGACCATGCTGTGATTTCAATTCTGTATGGCGCTTGCACGATCGTATTCATGGATTTTCAACTGAGGACACTCGCACAATTGAAATAAACCGAACGCACATCAAGAGGCTTGCTGGCCAGGCACTGCGGCTTTCCAGCAAGCTCCCTCATCCAGTAATTACTGAAAGGTGCCGCGATTCTGTGCGTTGCGCACCGAGACCTGATCGTTCAGTGTCCAGAAGTCATACAGCACGCCAATGAAGAACAACCCGCCGGTCAGCAGGTACAACAAGCCGCTGATCCACTTGCCCTGGTACATCCGGTGCACGCCCAGCACGCCGAGAAACGTCAGCAGAATCCACGCCACGTTGTACTCGATCGGCCCGTCGGCAAAGCGCAGATCTGCTTCGCGATCCATTGCCGGGATCAGAAACAGGTCGATCAGCCAGCCAATTCCCAGCAAACCGAAGGTGAAGAACCAGATCGTCCCGGTCACAGGCTTGCCGTAATAAAAGCGGTGGGCACCGGTAAATCCGAAAATCCACAGCAGGTAACCGATGATTTTGCTGTGGGTGGTTTTTTCCTTCACACGGGGTAGCTGATAGCTGTTCATGAAGACCTCGATGCACTCGATAGATAAATATTCTTGAATTCTTTGTGACTTTTTTACAGGTAGCCGACGTATGGCAAATGTTACCGTCGCTACCGTGAAAGCCTTATAGCACCGGACCTCTGTCCGACAATCGCGTCAATTTGCCGCTTATTTGGTTCCGTTGCCTCCCGTTTGAATCGACCAACGGCCTCGGAAGTCACAAAAAAGCTGTTATAAAGTTGCGCGCTATCACTTAAGAGCCACGCCTAATGCGACCATTTTTCAAGACATGGCTAACTATTTGCCTATTAATGCCACTGGCCGCCCACGCCACCAATCGTGAGCAACGTCTTCCTAACGTTAACGGCTTTACTCCTAAATCCCATGCTTCTGCCCCATCGAGCAAAAGCAAACAAAGCAAAATCACCACGCTGAGCAGCAAAAGCCGCAGCAGCCTGGTACCGCCGATGGCGAGCAAGGAAAGCAGCAATGTCCTGAGCCGCGCCGTAAACGTCCTCGGTACTCCTTATCGTTGGGGCGGCAGCAGCCCAAGTAAAGGCTTTGATTGCAGCGGCCTGGTGAAATACGCGTTCAACGACGCCACATTCGACCTGCCACGCACTTCCAATGCCATGGCCAGCGGCCACGGTGAGAAAGTCGACCGCAAGGATTTGAAGCCTGGCGACCTGATTTTCTTCAAACTCAAGAGCCGTCGGGTCAATCACGTTGCCATCTACATGGGCAACGACCGCTTTATCCACGCGCCACGTCGTGGCAAGTCGGTGAGCATCGATACGCTGAACAAGCCGTATTGGCAGAAACATTACGTGGTTGCCAAGCGTGTATTACCGAAAGAGCAAAGCCAGATGCGCGTGGTTCAGCGCTAAAGGTCAAAAGATCGCAGCCTTCGGCAGCTCCTACAGGATTCTGTGTTCATCCCCGATATGTGGACGATCTGACCTGTGTAGGAGCTGCCGAAGGCTGCGATCTTTTGCTTTTAGAAGTTATCCGGCGTGCGCGCCTTCTCCCGCGCATGCTCGCGACTGATCAAGCCCTTGGTCACCAGATCTTTCAGGCACATATCCAGTGTCTGCATCCCCAGCGACCCACCGGTCTGAATCGCCGAATACATCTGCGCCACCTTGTCCTCGCGGATCAGGTTACGGATCGCCGACGTTCCCAGCATGATCTCGTGCGCCGCCACTCGCCCGCCGCCGATCTTCTTGATCAACGTCTGCGAGACCACTGCCAGCAGTGACTCCGACAGCATCGAACGCACCATGGATTTCTCGTCACCGGGGAACACGTCCACCACACGGTCGATGGTTTTCGCGGCAGACGTCGTGTGCAATGTGCCGAATACCAGGTGCCCGGTCTCGGCCGCGGTCAGCGCCAGGCGAATGGTCTCCAGGTCGCGCATCTCGCCCACCAGAATCACATCCGGGTCTTCACGCAACGCTGAACGCAGAGCCGTAGCGAAACTGCGGGTATCGCGGTGGACTTCACGCTGATTGATCAGGCATTTGCGCGACTCGTGAACAAACTCGATCGGGTCTTCGATGGTCAGGATGTGATGGTGGCGATGGGTATTGAGGTAGTCGATCATCGCCGCCAGCGTGGTCGACTTGCCGGAACCGGTCGGCCCGGTGACCAGCACCAACCCACGCGGAGCATCGGTGATCTTGCGGAAGACGTCGCCCATGGCGAGGTCTTCCATGCTCAGCACTTTCGAGGGAATGGTGCGGAACACGGCACCCGCGCCACGATTCTGATTGAAGGCATTGACCCGAAAGCGCGCCACGCCGGGGACTTCGAAGGAAAAGTCGGTTTCCAGATGTTTCTCGAAGTCGACCCGTTGGGTGTCGTTCATGATGTCGTAGATCAATTCGTGCACTTGCTTGTGGTCCAGCGCCGGCAGATTGATCCGCCGCACATCGCCATCGACGCGGATCATCGGCGGCAGACCGGCCGACAGGTGCAGGTCGGAAGCGCCCTGTTTGGCGCTGAAGGCCAGCAGTTCAGTGATATCCATAGCGCTCCTCAATTCCAGTAGAATGCCGCGAACCTTCAGACCCACGGCGCCTCTTGATGTCCACGATAGCAGACAACATCCTTCAGGTTAGTTCGCGCATCCAGGCCGCTACCGCCGCAGCCGGACGCGCTGAAAACAGCGTGCAGTTGCTGGCCGTGAGCAAAACCAAACCTGCCGAGGCGCTGCGCGAAGCTCATGCCGCCGGTCTGCGGGACTTTGGCGAGAACTATCTGCAAGAGGCCCTGAGCAAACAGCTCGAACTGGCCGACCTGCCCTTGATCTGGCACTTCATCGGCCCCATTCAATCGAACAAGACTCGCGCGATTGCCGAGCATTTCGAATGGGTGCACTCCGTGGATCGTCTGAAAATTGCCCAGCGCCTGTCCGAACAGCGCCCGGCCGACCTGCCGCCGCTGAACATCTGCATTCAGGTCAACGTCAGCGGTGAAGCCAGCAAGTCCGGCTGCACCCCGGCCGACCTGCCGGCGCTGGCGAATGCCATCAGCGCCCTGCCACGCCTTAAGCTGCGCGGCTTGATGGCGATTCCCGAGCCGACTGAAGATCGCGCCGAGCAGGACGCCGCGTTTGCTGCCGTGCAACGTTTGCAGGCCAGCCTGAATCTGCCGCTCGACACACTTTCCATGGGCATGAGCCATGACCTTGAGTCGGCCATTGCCCAAGGCGCCACCTGGGTGCGGATTGGTACCGCCCTGTTTGGCGCACGCGACTATTCCCAATCTTGAAATTTTCCAGATAAGGACCTGACATGAGCAACACACGTATTGCCTTCATCGGTGCCGGCAACATGGCCGCCAGTTTGATCGGCGGCCTGCGGGCCAAGGGTCTGGAAGCTGCACACATCCGCGCCAGCGACCCGGGCGAAGAAACCCGCGCCAAGGTCAGCGCCGAACACGGCATTGAAACTTTCGCCGACAACGCTCAGGCCATCGAAGGCGTCGACGTTGTCGTGCTGGCGGTCAAACCACAGGCGATGAAAGCCGTTTGCGAAGCGATTCGCCCCAGCCTCAAACCCGATCAACTGGTGGTCTCCATCGCGGCGGGCATTACCTGCGCGAGCATGACTGCATGGCTAGGCGAGCAGCCGATCGTACGCTGCATGCCCAACACCCCGGCGCTGCTGCGTCAGGGTGTGAGTGGTCTGTACGCCACCAGCGAAGTGACTGCCGAACAACGCCAGCAAGCCGAAGAACTGCTGTCCGCCGTCGGCATCGCACTGTGGCTGAATGAAGAACAACAACTCGATGCAGTGACCGCTGTATCCGGTTCCGGCCCTGCGTACTTCTTCCTGCTGATCGAAGCCATGACCGCCGCCGGCGTCAAACTCGGGCTGCCGAAAGAAACCGCTGAACAACTGACCCTGCAAACCGCACTGGGCGCCGCGCACATGGCAGCGGCCAGTGACGTCGATGCTGCCGAACTGCGTCGTCGCGTGACCTCGCCGGCCGGTACCACCGAAGCCGCGATCAAATCGTTTCAGGCCGGGGGCTTCGAGGCTCTGGTGGAAAAAGCACTCGGCGCCGCCGCGCACCGCTCGGCCGAAATGGCCGAACAACTGGGCAAATAAGGAGCCTTACATGATTGGATTGAACACTGCAGCGGTTTACGTGCTGCAAACCCTCGGCAGCCTGTACCTGCTGATCGTACTGCTGCGCTTTGTCCTGCAACTGGTGCGGGCGAATTTCTACAACCCGCTTTGCCAGTTCATCGTCAAAGCGACTCAGCCGCTGCTCAAGCCACTGCGCCGGATCATCCCGAGCATGTTTGGTCTGGACATGTCGTCGCTGGTGCTGGCGATTCTGGTGCAACTGGCGCTGATGGCGCTGACCCTGCTGCTGACTTACGGCACCATCGGCAACCCGCTGCAACTGCTTATCTGGTCGCTGATCGGCGTGACTGCGCTGTTCCTGAAGATCTTCTTCTTTGCCCTGATCATCAGCGTGATCCTGTCCTGGGTCGCTCCGGGCAGCCACAACCCGGGCGCTGAGCTGGTCAACCAGATCTGCGAGCCAGCCCTGGCGCCGTTCCGCAAATTCCTGCCTAACCTCGGTGGTCTGGATCTATCGCCGATCTTCGCCTTCCTCGCGCTGAAGCTGATCGACATGCTGGTGATCAACAATCTGGCGGCGATGACGATGATGCCGGAAATCCTCCGTCTGCTGATGTGAGCTGGTTTCGTTGGGACGGTGACGACCTGATTCTGGAGTGTCACCTGCAACCGGCAGCCCGTAGCGATGATTTCTGCGGGCTGCACGGTGATCGCCTGAAAATCCGCCTGACTGCGCCACCGGTCGAGGGCAAGGCCAATGCGTATCTGATGGGTTTTCTGGCCAAGGCTTTTGGGGTGTCCAAGAGCCAGGTCAGCTTGCTCAGTGGCGAGTTGAACCGGCAGAAACGGGTGAAAATTTGCTCCCCGAAGAAGTTGCCGGATTTGCCAGATCTAATGCGTCCGACCTGATCCACCGAGTCGTCCCACTCGCGAGCAGGCTCGCTCCCACATTGAAACGCAATCCCCTGTGGGAGCGAGCCTGCTCGCGAATGGCGGCACCTCGGTCCAGAGCGAACACATGAGGGCCAGATGGTTGCTTGCCGCTAACCCCCCCGGTCTTTAGACTTACGCCTCATTTCAACGAGAGCAGGGTCGATGCCAACTGCCTTTCCCCCCGATTCTGTTGGTCTGGTGACGCCGCAAACGGCGCACTTCAGCGAACCTCTGGCCCTGGCCTGTGGCCGCTCGCTGCCAGCCTATGACCTGATCTACGAAACCTACGGCACGCTGAACGCACAGGCGAGCAACGCCGTGCTGATCTGCCACGCCTTGTCCGGCCATCATCACGCCGCCGGTTATCACAGCGTCGACGACCGCAAACCCGGTTGGTGGGACAGCTGCATCGGCCCCGGCAAACCGATCGACACCAGCAAGTTCTTCGTGGTCAGCCTGAATAATCTGGGCGGCTGCAACGGCTCCACCGGCCCGAGCAGCATCAACCCTGAGACCGGCAAACCGTTCGGTGCCGACTTCCCGGTGCTCACCGTGGAAGACTGGGTGCACAGCCAGGCGCGCCTCGCTGACCTGCTCGGCATCGGCCAGTGGGCCGCGGTGATCGGCGGCAGCCTCGGTGGTATGCAGGCGCTGCAATGGACCATCACTTATCCGGATCGCGTGCGTCACTGCCTGGCCATCGCCTCGGCGCCCAAGCTGTCGGCGCAGAACATCGCGTTCAATGAAGTGGCGCGCCAGGCGATTCTCACTGACCCGGAATTCCACGGTGGTTCGTTCCAGGAAGCGGGTGTAATCCCCAAGCGCGGCCTGATGCTGGCGCGCATGGTCGGCCATATCACCTACCTGTCCGACGATTCGATGGGCGAGAAATTTGGCCGTGGCCTGAAGAGCGAGAAGCTCAACTACGACTTCCACAGTGTCGAGTTCCAGGTCGAAAGCTACCTGCGTTATCAGGGCGAAGAGTTCTCCGGACGCTTCGACGCCAATACCTATCTGTTGATGACCAAGGCGCTGGATTACTTTGATCCGGCGGCGAACTTCGACGATAACCTGGCGAAAACCTTCGAGAACGCCACGGCCAAGTTCTGCGTGATGTCGTTCACCACCGACTGGCGCTTCTCCCCGGCCCGCTCGCGTGAGCTGGTGGATGCACTGATGGCGGCGCGCAAAGATGTCAGCTATCTGGAAATCGACGCACCGCAGGGCCACGACGCCTTCCTGATTCCGATCCCTCGCTACTTGCAGGCGTTCGGCAATTACATGAACCGCATCACGTTGTGAGAAAGCCATGAGAGCTGATCTGGAAATCATCCAGGAATGGATCCCCGCCGGCAGCCGCGTCCTCGACCTCGGTTGCGGTGACGGCGAACTGCTGACCTGGCTGCGCGACAACAAGCAGGTCACCGGTTATGGCCTGGAAAACGATGCTGACAACATTGCCCAGTGCGTGGCCAAAGGCGTCAACGTCATCGAGCAGGACCTGGACAAGGGCCTCGGCAACTTTGCCAGCAACAGTTTCGACATCGTCGTCATGACCCAGGCCCTGCAAGCCGTGCACTACCCGGACAAGATCCTCGACGAAATGCTGCGGGTCGGTCGTCAGTGCATCATCACCTTCCCCAATTTCGGCCACTGGCGCTGCCGCTGGTATCTGGCGAGCAAGGGGCGCATGCCGGTGTCGGAGTTTCTGCCCTACACCTGGTACAACACGCCGAACATTCACTTCTGCACCTTCGAAGACTTTGAAGAACTTTGCCGCGAACGTGACGCGAAGGTCATTGATCGGCTTGCCGTGGATCAACAGCACCGCCACGGGTGGGCCAGTAAGCTATGGCCTAATCTGTTAGGTGAGATTGGTATCTACCGCGTCAGCAGCCCGGTACTGGCAGATCACCAAATCGCGGTCTGACATTCGAGGAGAACGAGCATGAGACGTTTGATTGGCACGCTGTTGGCAGCATGTCTGAGCTTTTCGGCGGTCGCCGCCGACGCGATCAAGGGCGAGCGCAAGGAAGTGCTTGGTGATGTCACCGTTCACTACAACACCTTTAATTCCACCTTTCTGACGCCTGACATCGCCAAGGCTGCCGAACTGATCCGCAGCAAGAACCAAGGCGTGATCAATGTCTCGGTGATCAAGGACGGCAAACCACTGGTCGCCAATGTCACCGGCACGGTCAAAGACCTGACCA
Organism: Pseudomonas sp. P42; assembly: GCF_017973755.1. Classification (NCBI taxonomy): domain Bacteria; kingdom Pseudomonadati; phylum Pseudomonadota; class Gammaproteobacteria; order Pseudomonadales; family Pseudomonadaceae; genus Pseudomonas; species Pseudomonas sp. P42. The sequence continues at coordinate 244,311 of NZ_JACOPU010000003.1, forward strand.
GCAAAAGCGTGCCGCTGAATTTCCGCCAAGTCACCGAACAGGGTGCGATCTATTACATCGCCCAATACCCGGTGGAACAGCAGGAAACCCGCACCTTTGAAATCAAGGTGCAGAGTGGCGACAAGATCAACACCATCAATTTCAACCAAGAACTTTTCCCCGGCGAATGATGAACCTCAAGCAGCTCGTACTGGCCAGCCACAACGCCGGCAAACTCAAGGAACTCCAGGCCATGCTCGGCGAATCGGTGCAACTGCGCTCGATCGGCGAGTGGAGCAACGTGGAGCCGGAAGAAACCGGTCTGTCGTTCGTCGAGAACGCGATCCTCAAGGCACGCAATGCCGCACGCATATCCGGGCTGCCGGCGCTGGCCGACGATTCCGGTCTGGCCGTGGATTTCCTCGGCGGCGCACCGGGCATCTACTCGGCGCGTTATGCCGACGGCAAGGGCGATCCGGCAAACAACGCCAAACTGCTCGATGCCTTGAAGGACGTTCCTGAGGCCGAGCGCGGCGCGCAGTTCGTTTGTGTTCTGGCACTGGTGCGTCACGCCGACGATCCGTTGCCGATCCTCTGCGAAGGCTTGTGGCACGGGCGCATGCTGACGGCGGCCAGCGGCGAACACGGTTTTGGTTACGACCCGCTGTTCTGGGTGCCGGAGCGTGATTGCTCCAGCGCCGAGCTGACGCCTGCCGACAAGAACCAGATCAGCCACCGCGCCCGTGCAATGGATCTGCTGCGCCAGCGTCTGGGCTTGAAATGACCCGTGACTCTTCTGCGTCGTCGCTGATAGTCGGCGGCGCCGCTTCTTCGCCACGGGCGCCATTGCCGACGTTGCCGCCCCTGTCGTTGTACATCCACATCCCGTGGTGTGTGCGCAAATGCCCGTATTGCGATTTCAACTCGCACACCGCCAGCCCGGTGCTGCCGGAGCAGGAGTACGTCGACGCGTTGCTGGCCGATCTCGATCAGGATCTGCATGCGGTCTACGGTCGCGAAATCAGCTCGATTTTCTTCGGTGGCGGTACGCCGAGCCTGTTCAGCGCCGAGGCGCTCGGGCGTTTGCTGGAGGGCGTCGAGCAGCGCATTCCGTTTGCTCACGACATTGAAATCACGCTGGAAGCCAACCCCGGCACCTTCGAGCAAGAGAAGTTCGTTGCGTACCGCAAACTGGGGATCAATCGCCTGTCGATCGGTATCCAGAGTTTCCAGGAGGAAAAACTCAAGGCCCTCGGCCGTATCCATAACGGCGACGAAGCGGTACGTGCGGCTGGCATGGCGCGGCAGGCCGGGTTCGATAACTTCAATCTCGACTTGATGCACGGCCTGCCCGATCAGTCGCTGGACGATGCGCTGAGCGATCTGCGCCAGGCCATCGAACTGAATCCCACGCATATCTCCTGGTACCAACTGACGCTGGAGCCGAACACCGTGTTCTGGAATCAGCCGCCTGTGCTGCCGGAAGACGACACGCTGTGGGACATTCAAGAAGCCGGGCAAGCGCTGCTGGCCGAGCACGGCTATGCGCAATACGAAGTGTCGGCCTATGCCCAAACCGGCCGCCCCGCGCGGCACAACCTCAATTACTGGAGTTTCGGCGACTTCATCGGCATCGGCGCGGGTGCGCATGGCAAGCTCAGCCATCCGGACGGGCGCATCGTGCGCACCTGGAAAACCCGTTTGCCGAAGGACTATCTCAACCCGGCCAAAAGCTTCCAGGCTGGCGAAAAAGCCCTGACCAATGACGAGATGCCGTTCGAGTTTCTGATGAATGCTTTGCGCCTGACCGCTGGCGTCGAATCGCGCCTGTATCCGCAGCGCACGGGGCTGTCGCTGGAAAGCCTCGCCGAAGGCCGGGCAGCCGCAGAACAAAGCGGTCTGTTGCAGGTCGAACCGTCACGTCTGGCGGCCACCGAGCGCGGACAGCTGTTCCTCAATGACTTGCTGCAACAATTTCTGAACTGATTTCAGTGCTAAGGGAAAACGCATGGATTTGATACTCGATCTGCTCGCCACCGTCTCCCGCTGGAGCCGCAGCAACCTCTCGGAAATCGCCCTGGCACTGGTGGGCTGCCTGCTGGTGCTGTTCGGCGCCGACTTCAAAGGCTGGGTCGAACAACGTCTGGGCAGCATTGCCGGCGCCCTGCGCGTACCGCTGATGGCCCTGCTGTGCGTGATCGGCAGCGGCGCAGCGCTGATTTACGCCACGCCGTGGGTAATCAAAGGCCTGAGCCAGTTCAACAATTACAGCCTGGCGCCGGTGTTGTTGGTGGTACTGGTGCTGATCGGCGTAGTCGCCGACCGCCGCTGAATTCGAGCCATACACAAAGCAAATGTGGGAGCGAGCCTGCTCGCGAAGGCGTCATGACATTCAACTTCATCGTTGACTGTCAGAGCGCTTTCGCGAGCAGGCTCGCTCCCACATTGTTACTGCGTAAGGCTTACGACTGCTTTTCGAACTTCAGATCCCACACACCATGCCCAAGACGTTCGCCGCGGCGTTCGAACTTGGTGATCGGGCGTTCGGCCGGGCGCGGTACGCACTTGCCGTCTTCGGCGAGGTTGCGGTAGCCCGGGGCGACGTTCATGACTTCCAGCATGTATTCGGCGTACGGCTCCCAGTCGGTAGCCATGTGCAGAATGCCGCCGACCTTCAACTTGCTGCGCACCAGTTCAGCGAACGACGCCTGGACGATACGACGCTTGTGGTGACGGCTTTTGTGCCACGGATCCGGGAAGAACAGCATCAGGCGGTCGAGGCTGTTGTCGGCGATGCAGCGGTTGAGCACTTCGATCGCGTCGCAATCGTAGACCCGCAGGTTGGTCAGGCCCTGCGTCAGTACGCCATTGAGCAGCGCGCCGACACCCGGACGGTGAACTTCAACGCCGATGAAATCCTGATCCGGTGCAGCAGCGGCCATTTCCAGCAGCGAATGGCCCATGCCGAAACCGATTTCCAGCGAGCGCGGTGCCGAACGGCCGAAAACCTGATCGTAATCGACCGGCTCATCGGCCAATGGCAGCACGAACAGCGGTGCGCCTTGATCCAGGCCTTTCTGCTGGCCTTCGGTCATGCGCCCGGCGCGCATCACGAAACTCTTGATGCGGCGGTGTTGGCGCTCGTCGCCCTCTTCCGGCTGGATAGGCGTGTCGTTCGATTCAGTCATCTTGGCTCTTACTTGATCAGACCATCCAGCGGCGAAGAGGCGCTGGCATAGAGTTTTTTCGGCATGCGGCCGGCGAGGTAGGCCAGACGGCCCGCGACGATCGCGTGTTGCATGGCTTGGGCCATCATCACTGGCTGACCCGCGTGGGCAATGGCCGAGTTCATCAGCACTGCGTCACAGCCCAGTTCCATGGCGATGGTGGCATCGGAGGCGGTGCCGACACCGGCGTCTACCAATACCGGAATCTTTGCTTCTTCAAGGATGATCTGCAGGTTGTATGGATTGCAGATACCCAGGCCAGAACCGATCAGACCGGCCAGCGGCATGACGGCGATGCAGCCGATTTCCGCCAGTTGACGGGCGATGATCGGGTCATCACTGGTGTAAACCATCACGTCAAAACCTTCCCTGACCAGTGTTTCGGCGGCCTTGAGGGTTTCGATCACGTTGGGGAACAGGGTTTTCTGGTCGGCGAGTACTTCCAGCTTCACCAGATTGTGGCCGTCGAGCAGCTCACGGGCCAGGCGGCAGGTGCGCACGGCTTCAATGGCGTCGTAGCAACCGGCGGTGTTCGGCAGGAAGGTGTAGCGATCCGGCGACAATACGTCGAGCAGGTTCGGTTCGCCTTCGATCTGGCCGAGGTTGGTGCGGCGCACGGCGAAGGTGACGATCTCGGCACCCGAGGCTTCGATGGCCTGGCGGGTTTCTTCCATGTCACGGTACTTGCCGGTACCGACCAGCAAACGCGACTGGTAAGTACGACCGGCCAGCACAAAAGGCTTGTCGCTACGAACGATGCTCATGGGGAATCCTCTTTAGGGGTGAGGGTCTTGCAGAATTCTGTGCCCTTGCGGGCCGAGCGATTAGCCGCCGCCGATGGCGTGAACCACCTCGACGTTATCGCCGTCGTTTAGCGCGGTGTCGGCATGCTGGCTGCGCGGGACGATATCCAGATTGAGTTCGACCGCCACCCGGCGTCCGGTCAGATCCAGACGGGTCAGCAGGGCCGCAACGGTTTCACCGTCGGGCAGTTCAAGGGATTCACCGTTCAACTGAATGCGCATGCGCAATGCCGCCATCATTTTTAGGGGCTCGCATTCTAGCCCGATCATGACCTAAAGGTCAGCACCAAGCGTCAAGCGGTTCATTGCAAGCGCCAGGCAGCCAGGCCCAGGCACACCCAGCCGACGAGAAACGCCAACCCGCCGAACGGGGTGATGATGCCGAGCTTGCTGATACCGGTGGTGGTCAGCAGGTAGAGGCTGCCGGAAAACAGCAGGATACCGACGGTGAACGAGACACCGGCCCAAGTGACCAGTCGCCCCTGAATCTGCGTAGCCAGCAATGCCACACCGAATAACGCCAGTGTATGCACCAGTTGATAGGTGACGCCCGTGTGGAAAATCGCCAGATATTCAGGTGTCAGACGGCTTTTCAGGCCGTGGGCGGCAAACGCACCCAGCGCGACACCCGTGAAACCAAAAAAAGCGGCCAGCATTAAAAAGCCACGCAGCATTGGGAACTCCAGTCAGACTCGATCGGCAGGGTCTGTATAATGGCCCGCTCCACGGGTTCGGCCAAGCCATCTCTATGTTGCGTTCAATTTTCCGTCGTCTCACTAAGGCCCTGCTCTGGTTTGCGGGGGGCAGCGTATTGCTGGTTCTGGTATTTCGCTTCGTACCGCCGCCGGGCACCGCGCTGATGGTCGAGCGCAAGGTCGAATCCTGGATCGACGGCGAGCCGATCGACCTGCAGCGCACCTGGAAGCCGTGGGACGAGATTTCCGACGATCTCAAAGTGGCGGTCATGGCTGGCGAAGACCAGAAATTTCCCGAGCATTGGGGCTTTGATTTCAGCGCAATTCAGGCAGCGCTCGCGCACAACGAACTCGGCGGCTCAATTCGCGGCGCCAGTACGTTGAGCCAGCAAGTGTCGAAAAACCTGTTTCTGTGGGCCGGGCGCAGCTATCTGCGTAAAGGCCTGGAAGCCTGGTTTACTGCGCTGATCGAGGTGTTGTGGCCCAAACAGCGGATTCTCGAGGTGTATCTGAACAGTGTCGAGTGGGATGACGGCGTGTTCGGCGCCGAAGCCGCAGCGCGACATCATTTCGGCGTGAGCGCGAAGTCGTTGTCCCGACAGCAGGCGAGCTATCTGGCGGCGGTATTGCCCAACCCGCGGGTGTGGAGTGCGAGCCATCCGACGGCTTATGTTGCGCGCCGGGCCGGGTGGATTCGGCAACAAATGAGTCAATTGGGTGGGACGAGTTATCTGCTGAGTCTGAATGATTCGCGGCGTGCACCGTGGGCGCAGTGACTTCAAGATCAAAGGATCGCAGCCTTCGGCAGCTCCTACAGGTGAATGCGGGTCCCGTGTAGGAGCTGCCGAAGGCTGCGATCTTTTGATTTTCAAACAAAAATGCCCCGATCATCGCTGATCGGGGCATTTTTTGTTGTCGGCCGCCGGTTATGCGGCAATCGACAATTTGAGCTTGTTCATCGCGCTCTTTTCGAGCTGACGGATTCGCTCCGCCGACACGTTGTACTTCTGCGCCAGGTCGTGCAGCGTGGCTTTCTCTTCTGCCAGCCAGCGCTGGTAGAGGATGTCGCGGCTGCGTTCGTCCAGCACTTCCAAAGCTTCGTGCAGGTTGTTGTTGGAGTTGTCGCTCCAGTCGGCATCTTCCAGTTGACGCGCCGGGTCGTACCGGTGGTCTTCCAGATAGTTGGCCGGCGACTGGAAGGCGCTGTCGTCGTCCGCTTCCGCAGCCGGGTCGAAAGCCATGTCATGGCCGGTCAGGCGACTTTCCATCTCGCGCACTTCACGCGGTTCGACGCCGAGGCTTTCCGCCACACGGTGGACTTCCTCGTTATTCAGCCACGCCAGACGCTTCTTCTGGCTGCGCAGGTTGAAGAACAGCTTGCGCTGGGCCTTGGTGGTCGCGACTTTCACAATGCGCCAGTTGCGCAGGATGAACTCGTGAATTTCCGCCTTGATCCAGTGCACTGCGAACGACACCAGGCGCACACCCATTTCCGGGTTGAAGCGCTTTACGGCCTTCATCAGGCCGACGTTACCTTCCTGGATCAGGTCAGCCTGAGCCAGACCGTAGCCGCTATAGCTACGGGCAATGTGTACGACAAAACGCAGGTGGGCGAGCACCATCTGCCGAGCCGCCCCCAAATCCTGCTCATAATAGAGACTCTCGGCCAGTTCACGCTCCTGCTCCGGCGTCAGCAATGGAATGCTGTTCACGGTGTGCACATAGGCTTCCAGGTTTGCGCCTGGAACCAACGCGTACGCAGGTTGCAAAGAATTGGTCATACGAAAAAACCTCCGACTTACATACTCGTGCTTCTCAGCACTGCGAAAAATTGACCGGGAACTCAGGTACAAGTTCCCAATAACCGTAAGGCCAATCACGCGCAAAAAAGATTCTACTTCGGCGCCAGCTCCCTGAGATGACGTGCGACTGCAATCCATGCACCGATATAACCCAACAGCACCGCGCCAAGCAAGAGCGACAGACCATCGGCAACTGGCACTCCGGCCAGCGCGAAATCACTGCCGTACAAGCCGGCCAATCCAACCACCGCATCGTTCAGCCAGTCCAGGCCGAACGCCAATACGCCCCAGGACAACAGCCCCGCACCGAAGCCATACAACGCGCCCATATAAAGGAAGGGGCGCCGCACATAGCTGTCAGTGCCGCCGACGAGTTTAATCACTTCTATCTCTGTGCGGCGGTTTTCAATATGAAGACGAATGGTATTGCCTATCACCAAAAGTAATGCAGAAACCAGCAGCACCGTCAGACCGAAGACAAAACGATCGCCGAGCTTGAGGATGGCGGCCAGTCGCTCGACCCAGACTAGATCAAGTTGTGCCTGTTGTACCTTCGGCAGCTCGGAAAGTTTTTGTCTTAATGCTTCCAGGGTGGTCTTGTCGACCTCGTTCGGCGTCACCAGCACCACGCCCGGTAGCGGGTTTTCCGGCAGCTCGCGCAGGGCTTCGCCCAAACCGGACTGCTGTTGAAACTCTTCCAGCGCCTGATCGCGGCCGACATATTCAGCATCAGCTACGCCGGGCATGCCTTTGATCTGTTCGCGCAACGACTCGCCCTGCTCCGGGCTGGCGTCGAGCTGCAGGTACAGCGAGATCTGCGCCGCACGCTGCCACGATCCGCCGAGACGCTCGACGTTATTGAGCAACAGCGAAAGACCCATCGGCAGGCTCAGCGCCACCGCCATCACCATGCAGGTGAAGAAACTGCCGATCGGCTGCTTGCCGAGGCGACGCAGGCTGTCGAGCAGGCTGGCGCGATGGCTTTCGACCCAGGCACGGAACAGCGTGGCGAAGTCAGGGCCGTCGTCATCGTCGTGTTTTTTCTTTTTAGCCGGTTGCGGATCGGCGGCTTTCGGGGCCACGCGCTCGGAAACCTTCGGACTGCGAGTGGCACTCATACCCCGGCCTCCCCGTCGCCGATCAATCGGCCACGCTGCAGGGTCAGCATGCGGTGGCGCATACGGGCGATCAGCGCCAGGTCGTGACTGGCGATCAGCACGCTGGTGCCCAAGCGGTTGATGTCTTCGAACACCCCCATGATCTCGGCCGCCAGACGCGGGTCGAGGTTACCGGTCGGTTCGTCCGCCAACAGCAGGGCCGGACGATGGACGATGGCGCGGGCGATGCCGACTCGCTGTTGCTGACCGGTGGACAAGTCGCCCGGATACAGATCGGTTTTATCCGACAGCGCCACGCGCTCCAGCGCCGAATCGACGCGCTTGGCGATTTCGGGCTTGGACAGCCCGAGAATCTGCAACGGCAACGCGACGTTGTTAAACACCGTGCGATCGAACAGCAACTGGTGGTTCTGGAACACCACACCAATCTGCCTGCGCAGGAATGGAATCTGCGCATTGCTGATGGTGCTCAGGTCTTGCCCGGCGAGCAGCAGCTTGCCACTGGTCGGACGCTCCATCGCCAGCAACAGGCGCAATAGCGTGGATTTACCGGCACCGGAGTGGCCGGTGACAAACAAGAACTCGCCGCGACGGACTCGAAAGCTCAGCTCATGCAAGCCGACGTGACCGTTCGGGTAGCGTTTACCGACCTGTTCGAAACGAATCATGAACGCTCCCGCTCGGCAAAGAGTGCCTGGACAAAGGGTTCGGCTTCAAAGGTACGCAAATCGTCGATGCCTTCGCCGACGCCGATATAGCGAATCGGCAGACCGAACTGCTTGGCCAGGGCAAAGATCACCCCACCTTTGGCGGTGCCGTCGAGTTTGGTCAGCGCCAGGCCGGTCAGTTCGACAGTCTGATTGAATTGCTTGGCCTGGTTGATGGCGTTCTGGCCAGTACCGGCGTCGAGTACCAGCAGCACTTCGTGCGGCGCGTCGGCGTCGAGCTTGCCGATCACACGGCGAACCTTTTTCAGTTCTTCCATCAGATTGTCTTTGGTGTGCAGACGACCGGCGGTGTCGGCGATCAACACGTCGATGCCACGCGCCTTGGCGGCTTGCACGGCGTCGAAGATCACCGAAGCGGAGTCGGCGCCCGTGTGCTGGGCGATCACCGGGATCTTGTTGCGCTCGCCCCATACCTGCAACTGCTCAACAGCAGCAGCGCGGAAGGTGTCACCGGCGGCCAGCATGACTTTCTTGCCTTCCAGCTGCAGCTTCTTCGCCAGTTTGCCGATGGTGGTGGTTTTGCCGGCGCCGTTGACGCCGACCACAAGGATCACGAACGGCTTGTTCTGCGAAACGATTTTCAGCGGCTGCTCGACCGGTTTGAGCATCGCAGCCAGTTCGGCCTGCAGGGATTTGTACAACGCATCGGCGTCGGCAAGTTCCTTGCGAGCGACCTTCTGGGTCAGACGCTGGATGATCTGCGTGGTGGCTTCGACGCCAACGTCGGCGGTCAGCAGACGGGTTTCGAGGTCATCCAGCAGCTCGTCATCAATGGTTTTGCGGCCCAGGAACAGGCTGGCCATGCCCTCGCCAATGCTGGCACTGGTTTTCGACAGACCTTGCTTGAGGCGGGCAAAAAAACCGGCTTTGGTTTCTTCGGTGCGCGGGGCTTCGGTAACCACTTCGACCGGCAAGACTGGAGCAGCAACCACGGGGGCAGGTGCTGGCCCGGGCTGTTGAACGATTGGAGCAACAGGGGCAGGAACGACCGGAGCAACAGGCTCGGAAGCGATAGGTTCAGGGACCGGCTCTGAAACAACGGGCGCAGCCACAACAGGAGCCGGAGCGACCTCTGGAACAAACGCAGCCGGCGCAGGAATCTGCGGGGTGATATGCGGCGCGGCCTCTTCAACCAGCGCCACCGGCTCTTCCGCCACTGGCAAGGTCAGCCATGGCTCAGCCGCCGGAGTCAGCGGCAGCTCAACGGCCACAGGCGCTGCAGGCTCCGGTTCAGGCTCAACCGGTTGCAACACCGGTTCGGCATTCGGCAGCACAATCGGCGTCGGCTCTTCTTCTATTAAAGGAGCAGGCGCCGGGGCCGGTTCAGGAATCGCGGGCGGCTGTTCGACGACGGGTTCCTGCGGTTTCTTACGCAGCCATCCGAACAGGCTTTTCTTCTCGCCAGCCGCAGCTGGGGTCTTCTTGTCGTCGTTGGAACCAAACATGGAGGACGGCTATCTCACGGTAGCGACGCGCCATAAGGGCGCCCCGGCAAATAAATATTCGATGCAGAACAGACTGTGTTTCACCCAGCTTGTTCACGCGCAACATTTTGTCGAGGCGCCAGCGGCACCCCAAAGATTCGTATTAACGAAGGACTAAACCGGAAAAATCGGCGAAAAAGCGAAGTCTAGTCGATAAACCGCTGCTTTCTGCCGCCAACCTATACAGCCGCATCAGGCCTGAAAACCTGATAGGCGTGGTCGCCGGTAAAACGGATCAGTATCCTAGCACCTCCTCGCCCGCCGACGCTAAGACCAAGCGGGCAGCTCAACAGGTTAAAAAACGAATGAATGCTCTAGCCCGCCGCGCTGCAGGCCTGCTGTTCAGCACAGTCTGCCTGCCCCTTTCGGCCCTGGCGGCCGACCCGCAACCGACCCACGAATTCACCCTCGACAACGGCCTGAAGGTCGTCGTGCGCGAAGACCATCGCGCGCCGGTGGTGGTGTCGCAGGTCTGGTACAAGGTCGGCTCCAGCTACGAAACCCCGGGCCAGACCGGTCTGTCTCACGCGCTTGAGCACATGATGTTCAAGGGCAGCGAGAAAGTCGGCCCCGGCGAAGCCTCGCTGATCCTGCGCGACCTCGGTGCCGAAGAGAACGCGTTCACCAGCGATGACTTCACCGCTTATTACCAGGTGCTGGCGCGCGACCGTCTGGGCGTGGCCTTCGAACTGGAAGCCGATCGCATGGCCAACCTGCGCCTGCCGGCCGACGAGTTCGCCAAGGAAATCGAAGTCATCAAGGAAGAGCGCCGTCTGCGCACCGATGACAAGCCGATGTCCAAGGCTTACGAGCGTTACAAGGCGATGGCTTACCCGGCAAGCGGCTATCACACGCCGACAATCGGCTGGATGGCTGACCTTGACCGGATGAAGGTTGAAGAGCTGCGCCACTGGTATCAATCCTGGTACGTGCCGAACAACGCCACGTTGGTGGTCGTCGGCGACGTCACCCCGGACGAAGTCAAAACCCTCGCCCAACGCTACTTCGGCCCAATCGCCAAACGCGACGTACCGCCGGCGAAACAACCGCTGGAACTGGCCGAGCCCGGCGAGCGCAAGATCACCCTGCATGTGCAGACACAACTGCCTAGCCTGATGCTCGGCTTCAACGTGCCGAGCATCGCCACTGCCGAAGACAAACGTTCGGTTAACGCGCTGCGGTTGATTTCGGCGCTGCTCGATGGCGGTTACAGCGGGCGCATTCCGACCCAACTGGAGCGCGGTGAAGAGCTGGTGTCCGGCGGCTCGTCGAGCTACGACGCCTACACTCGCGGCGACAGCCTGTTCACCCTCTCGGCCACGCCCAACACGCAGAAGAAAAAGACCATGGCGCAAGCCGAGGCCGGTTTGTGGAAGCTGCTGGAAGAGTTGAAAACCACCGCGCCGTCCGCCGAAGAACTGGAGCGCGTGCGTGCGCAAGTGATTGCCGGCCTGGTCTACGAGCGTGACTCGATCACCAGCCAAGCCACGGCCATCGGTCAGCTTGAGACCGTCGGCCTGTCGTGGAAACTGATGGACACCGAACTGGCCGATCTGGAGAGCGTCACCCCGCAAGACATCCAGAACGCCGCCAAGCTGTATTTCACCCGCGAACGTCTCAGCGTCGCCCACGTACTGCCACTGGAGACGACTCATGAGTGAGCGCAAAACCCCACGCCTGTTGTTGCTTGGTCTGATCGCTGTCGCGGTGATCGGTGCCACTGCTTTCTATCTGTCGCCAGGCGCTGACAGCAAGGCGAGCGAAGCACTGGACAACGCCAAGTCCGCGCAGAAGCTGCAATCGCTGGCCGAACTCGACGGCAAGGCCCCGGCTAGCCGCAAACTCGACGTGCAAACCTGGAACACCGCCGAAGGCGCCAAGGTGCTGTTCGTCGAAGCCCACGAGCTGCCGATGTTCGACATGCGTCTGATCTTCGCCGCCGGCAGCAGTCAGGACGGCAACGCGCCGGGTCTGGCGGTGCTGACCAACGCGATGCTCAATGAAGGCGTGGCCGGCAAGGACGTCGGTGCTATTGCCCAAGGTTTCGAAGGCCTCGGCGCGGATTTCGGCAATGGTGCTTTCAAGGACATGGCGCTGGCTTCGCTGCGCAGTCTGAGCGCCGCTGACCAGCGCGAACCGGCATTGAGACTGTTCTCGGAAGTCGTCGGCAAACCGACTTTCCCTGCCGACTCGCTCGCGCGCATCAAGAATCAGATGCTCGCCGGATTCGAATACCAGAAACAGAACCCCGGCAAACTGGCCAGCCTGGAGCTGATGAAGCGCCTGTATGGCGATCACCCGTACGCACATTCGAGCGACGGCAACGAGCAGAGCGTACCGAAGATCACCCTCGCGCAACTGCGTGAATTCCACGCCAAAGCCTACGCTGCCGGCAACGTGGTGATCGCGCTGGTCGGTGACCTGTCCCGCGCTGACGCCGAGGCGATTGCCAATCAGGTGTCCGCGGCCCTGCCGAAAGGCCCGGCAATGGCGAAAATCGCCCAGCCACAGGAACCGCAAGCCAGCGTCGGTCACATCGAATTCCCATCGAAGCAGACCAACCTGATGATCGCGCAGTTGGGCATCGATCGTGATGACCCGGACTACGCGGCATTGTCGATGGGTAACCAGATACTCGGCGGCGGTGGTTTCGGCACCCGGCTGATGAGCGAAGTTCGCGAGAAACGCGGGCTGGCCTATGGCGTGTATTCCGGATTTAGCCCGATGCAGGTTCGCGGCCCGTTCCTGATCAACCTGCAGACCCGCGCTGAAATGAGCGAAGGCACTCTGAAACTGGTGCAGGATGTGCTCGCCGACTACCTGAAAACCGGCCCGACCCAGAAAGAACTCGACGACGCCAAACGCGAACTGGCCGGCAGCTTCCCGCTGTCCACTGCGAGCAACGCCGACATTGTTGGCCAACTCGGTGCCATGGGCTTCTATAATCTGCCGTTGAGCTATCTGGATGACTTTATGCGTCAGTCCCAGAGCCTGACCGTAGAACAGGTCCGCAACGCACTGAACAAACACTTGAGCACGGACAAAATGGTCATCGTCACCGCTGGCCCGACCGTGCCGCAAAAGCCGTTACCGGCCCCATCTGATAAACCTGCCGAGCAACCGCTCGGGGTTCCGGAGCATTAATGGCTACTCGTCCAAAAAAACCTGTTCACAACGTGCACAACGGCGTGAATCAACTGCGCATCATTGGTGGTGAATGGGGCAGCCGCAAGCTGAGCTTCCCCGATGCGCCGGGTCTGCGCCCAACGCCGGACCGCGTGCGTGAGACCCTGTTCAACTGGCTCGCGCCTTACGTTGAGGGGGCCAAGGTATTCGATCCGTTCGCCGGCAGCGGCGCGCTGTTTCTCGAAGCACTGTCCCGTGGCGCCGCCATGGGCCAGGCGCTGGACGCCAGCAATATCGCCGTTTCAAGCCTCAAGGAACACCTCGGCACCCTGCGCTGCACCAACGGTCAGGTACAAACGGCCGACGCCCTGCGCTATCTGGAAACGCAAACTGCCACCGCGTACGACCTGGTGTTCCTCGACCCACCGTTCAACCAGAACCTGCTGCCCACCGTGTGCACGCTGCTCGAAGAGCGCCAGTGGCTGGCCGATGACGCCTGGGTTTACACCGAAAGCGAAAGCGCCCCATCGACCCTCGGCCTGCCGCAAAACTGGCGTCTGCATCGCGAGCAGAAATCCGGTCGCGTGTATTACGCGTTGTGGCATCGCCTGGCAGAAACAATCGCTTGAACACGCTTGAGCAGGCAACTTGACTGCCCGAGTTTCCAACTCGGGTTTTAATTAAGTTGCAATAGTTCAGCAATAGCGAGAGCCCTCTGTTTCATCCATCTTGTGCAAGCGAAATTAGTCGCCTAAACATCATGGATGAAACTTGGATGAATACATCTACCCTCGAATACACCCCTAATCCGCTTCATGAATTCACGCTCGACAATGGCTTGAAAGTTGTAGTGCGAGAAGATCACCGAACACCTCAAGTTGCACTAACACTGACTTTCGCCAGCCGCGGTGACGAGCGCCCTGAAGAGTTCGGGACGGGCAACGTGCTACTGCGTGCACTGCGATATCTTAAAAACGATTACGAGGCCTTCATTACAGAAAGCGAAGGTACTCGGTTCCGTTACGGCGATTCCCCTGGCTCTGGCCAACTGACTGACTCGTTATTGGTACCGGTAGAACACTTGGAAAGCGCGCTCAAGCTCCAGTCGAAGCTGATGACAACCGATCTGCCGGACGAATCGCTGCAAAATGCTCTGAATATCACCAGAGACAGGAACAAGAAGGAATCCCTCTTCTTATCACCGATATGGTACAGCCCAGAAATCGAATGCCTGGCGTACGCAGGCAGCAGGCACTACAGATCCCATCAGGCGGTTTCGGCCAACCTTGAACGATTGTCTCCCGATCGCATACGTAACTTGCGGCGGAGTCGGCACTGCCCCGACAACGCACAGCTGGCAATCACTGGCGATATTGGAATTGAAGAAGCCCGGCGCTTGGTCGAACGCCACTTCGCAGATATCCCCCGAGGTGAGCCTTCGTTCAGATCTGCGGTGCAAGTTCCGGCAGCGCCCGGCTATCGCCGGATAACGCAGTATCTGGATACTCAACACCCCAAGTACGCCATGATGATCTTCATATTCAATACACCGCTGGCGTATGAACTGGAAGTATTAGGCTCCTTGCTTGAAGGCGATACCCTCCCACGTTTGGCCGCACTCCAGGAAAAGCGGAGTGGAGTTGTACCGAGGTTCATTGGAGACAATCAAGGCAATACAATTCTCGGCCTTGCTTTTTATATCCACGGCGACCCACAGGAAGCCGAAGAGAACTTCTGGAAGTTTCTGGATGAAGTGAAGCGTTCCCCTTTCTCTCCTGAAGAGATCGACTCCGCCGTCAACAAAGCCTGTTCGCTGCCTCAAGTCTGGAACAGCTCACTAGAGCACCAGGCAGAAGCGCTCTCCTATTTGTATGGATCAGGTCAGCCTTTGCAGTTGCTTGACGATAAAGTCGGGCTGTTGCGCAGCATCACCCCTGAGGACGTTCATGTTGCAGCCAACGCCTACCTCACCCGCGAAAATGTCACCGTCGTTTGTGCATTGCCGATCGGAACAAAACCGAAGTAACGCTTTAAACAGTCTGCGACTGTAGCGGTTCGGTTTTTTTAAACCGCTCACTAGCAGCGTCAAGCAATGCAGTGCCTGACGCTCAAGCAATAAATGAAACAGTGAAACGCCACCGGTCTGCTGATCGGTGGCGCCTGGTAACCGTAAGGGTGATGTCGCGTCGAAACAGGCTTTGTGGCAAGTTAGGTTCTTTCATTGAAAGCGTCAGCGCCTGATACGCCCGCCGCTTTGCGCAAGACCTGTCGAGAGTTGCCGTGCCGTCACTGAACCCAACATCAAGCCCCCGTTTTACGCCAGCCTTCGGCCTCGGCAACCCGCACTTGCAAACCTTGTGGGGACCGCTCTGGCGCAAAACCACCCACCTGGACCGCGAACGTGAACGCTTGTGGCTTGCAGACGGTGACTTCCTCGACCTCGACTGGCACGGCCCGCACAGCGCCGATGCGCCATTGGTGCTGGTGTTGCACGGCCTGACCGGTTCGTCCAATTCGCCTTATGTCGCCGGCCTGCAAAAAGTGCTGGGCGCTCAAGGCTGGGCCAGTGTCGCGCTCAACTGGCGTGGCTGTTCGGGCGAGCCGAATCTGTTGTCGCGCAGCTATCACTCCGGTGCCAGCGAAGACCTCGCCGAAGCCATTCGGCACCTGCGCGCCAAGCGACCACTGGCGCCGCTGTATGCCGTCGGCTATTCACTGGGGGGCAACGTGCTGCTCAAGCACTTGGGCGAAACCGGCAGCGCCAGCGGCGTAATCGGTGCCGTGGCGGTGTCGGTACCGTTTCGGCTCGACCAATGCGCCGACCGTATCGGACAAGGCTTTTCGAAGATCTATCAGGCGCATTTCATGCGCGAGATGGTCGGCTACATCAAGAACAAGCAACGGCAGTTTCAGCACGATGGCCGCGAAGACAGCCTGGCGGAGCTGGCCGCGCTCGGCTCACTGGAAAACATGCGCACATTCTGGGATTTCGATGGCCGGGTGACGGCGCCGCTGCACGGATTTACCGATGCGCACGATTACTACCGCCGTGCATCGAGCCGCTACTTTCTTGGCGAGATTCGTACGCCGACATTAATTATCCAGGCAGCGGACGATCCTTTCGTCTTCCCTCACAGCTTGCCGAGCGCTGAAGAGTTGTCTGCCTGCACGCAGTTCGAATTGCAGCCCAAGGGTGGCCACGTCGGTTTTGTCGATGGCACGCTTCGCCGACCGGATTACTACCTTGAACGGCGCATCCCGCAGTGGCTGGCGCGCCTTACGTCTTGATCGATCAAGGCAGTCGATCCCTTTCTGGCAAACCGCACCGCCGACGGTGATCTTTTGAGCTTATTCGCCGGTGGCAATGCCGCGCGAAGGCTCGTTGATCCACTCACTCCAGGACCCGGCATACAGCGAAGCCAATGGATACCCGGCCAGACACAGCGCAAACAGGTTGTGACACGCCGTCACGCCTGAGCCGCAATAGGCGACCAGTTCCGACGGCGAGCGCTCACCAAGCTTCGCGGCAAAGCGCTGTTTAAGCTGATCGGCCGGCAGGAATCGCCCATCACTGCCCAGGTTGTCGGTGAACGCCGCGCATTGCGCGCCGGGAATGTGCCCGGCGATCGGGTCGATCGGTTCCACTTCGCCCTTGAAACGCGGCAGGGCCCGCGCATCGATCAGGGTCAACGCGGGTTGACCGAGGCGTTGTTGTAATTGCTCGGCACTGAGCAGCAGGCTCATGTCCGGCTGACCACTGAAATGACCAGGCGAGAGAGTCGGCGCATCCAGACTCAGCGGCAGACCCGCCGCATGCCAGGCCTTGAGCCCGCCATCGAGAATGAACACGCCGTCGCGCTTGCCCAGCCACGCCAGCAACCACCAGGCACGCGCCGCGTAGGCACCGGGGCCGTCGTCATACAAAACCACGTCGCTGTCGGCATTGATGCCCCAGGCTTGCAGGCGCTCGACCAGCGCTGTCGGCTCGGGCAAAGGATGACGCCCGGTCACGCCTTTGACCACTTTGCCACTGAGGTCGCGCTCCAGATCGGCAAAGCCCGCCCCGGCAATGTGCCCCTCGGCATAACTGCGCTGACCGTAATCCGGGTCATCGAGGGCAAAACGACAATCGAGAATCACCAGCCCCGGCTGTTCCCTGCGGGCATCCAGTGCGTTGGGACTGATCAGTTGCGCAATCGGCATAACGGGCTCCTGTGAATTCAACGAAACGGTTTACTTCACGTCATCGAGGGCCTGGGCCAGCGGCACGTAAAACTCCTCGAACAGCGCATTGACCTCTTCACGTGCCTGCTCGGTGACAAACCCGGCCTCCAGTACCAGCACCTGATACACGCCACGCTTGATGGCTTGCTCGCTGAGGTGATTGGAGTTTTCCCGAGTAGTGCACAGAAAGCGCACCCAGGACGTCAGGATGATCCAGGCATTGAGGGTCAGGGATTCGATCTGCACGCGATCCATGTCGAGGATCCCGGCGGCAACAAAACCTTCGTAGATCGCCCCGCCCTGGATCAAGCAGCGCTGGGAAAAACGCCGATAGCGCGCGGCCAGCTCCGGGTCGCTGTCGAGCAGATGCTCGAGGTCGCGGTGCAGAAAGCGATATCGCCACATCGCCGAGAGCAGCTCCTTGAGATAGAAACGCTTGTCTTCGACGGTCGCGGCGCGCCCCTGCGGCGGGCGCAGGAAGCTGTCGACAAGGCTCTCGTACTCACTGAACAACACGGCGATGATCGCCTGCTTGTTGGGGAAGTGGTAGTAGAGGTTGCCCGGAGAAATCTCCATATGGGCGGCGATGTGATTGGTGCTGATGCTGCGCTCGCCCTGTTGATTGAACAGCTCGAGACTGTTCAGCACGATACGCTCGCTGGTTTTTATTCGTGGGGCCATGGGCTTGAGCTTTAATTCAGAGTGCGTTGAGGAGCATCTTACGACCTAACCGGAAATGGATAAAACACTGCTGTGCATGGAAGTCATTTGACTTTCTAGAGCATAGACTCTAAAAAGTGCCTCATTATAATAAATCCGGAGCCGACCATGACTGCCGATATTGCCTACCTGCAAACGCTACAAGAGCCACTGCAAGCACTTGATCGGCAGTTCAATGCGCAAAGGGCCGCGTACGCCGCCAACCCGATGCCACCTGCTGCCCAGCGTCAGCAATGGCTCAAGGCTCTGCGCGATTTGCTCAGCAACGAGCGTCAGGCCTTGATCGAGGCAATCAGTGCCGATTTCAGCCATCGCAGCGCCGATGAAACGCTGCTTGCCGAATTGATGCCGAGCCTGCATGGCATTCACTACGCCAGTCGCCATCTCAGAGGCTGGATGAAAGACTCGCGACGCAAGGTCGGCATGGCTTTCCAGCCAGCCTCGGCGAAAGTGGTTTACCAGCCGCTGGGCGTGATCGGCGTCATCGTGCCGTGGAATTACCCGCTGTATCTGGCCATCGGCCCACTGGTCGGCGCGTTGGCGGCGGGCAACCGGGTGATGCTCAAACTCAGTGAATCGACCCCGGCCACTGGCCTGTTGCTCAAGGAACTGCTGGCGCGGATCTTCCCCGAAGATCTGGTCTGTGTGGTGCTTGGCGAAGCTGACATCGGCGTGGCGTTTTCCCGTCTGCGCTTCGATCATCTGCTGTTCACCGGTGCCACCAGCATCGGTAAGCACGTCATGCGCGCCGCAGCAGAAAACCTCACGCCCGTGACGCTGGAACTGGGCGGCAAATCCCCCGCCATCGTCTCCCGTGATGTGCCGCTCAAGGATGCCGCCGAACGCATCGCCTTCGGTAAAACCCTCAACGCCGGGCAGACCTGCGTCGCCCCCGATTACGTGCTGGTGCCGGAAGATCGGGTCGGCGGCTTCGTCGAAGCCTATCGCCAGGCCGTGCAGGGTTTTTATCCGACCCTCACCGACAACCCGGACTACACCGCGATCATCAACGAACGCCAATTGGCCCGACTCAACAGTTACGTCAGTGATGCCACCAGCAAGGGCGCACTGCTGATTCCGCTGTTCGATCAGGGTCAGGGCCGGCGCATGCCGCACAGTGTGTTGTTGAATGTCAGCGACGAAATGACGGTGATGCAGGATGAAATCTTCGGCCCGCTGTTGCCGATCGTGCCGTATCGAGATCTGGAGCAGGCATTCGCTTACATCAATCAGCGGCCTCGACCTCTGGCTCTTTACTATTTTGGCTACGACAAACGCGAACAGAACCGCGTGCTGCACGAAACCCATTCCGGCGGCGTGTGCCTGAACGACACGTTGCTGCATGTGGCGCAGGACGACATGCCCTTCGGCGGCATCGGCGCGTCGGGGATGGGCCATTACCATGGTCACGAAGGGTTCCTGACCTTCAGCAAAGCCAAAGGGGTGCTGATTAAACAGCGCTTCAATGCGGCCCGACTGATTTACCCGCCTTATGGAAAATCGATTCAGAAGCTGATCCAGAAGCTGTTCATCCGCTAAACATTCGTCATCGCCGCCGGGTAATAAAAACAATGCACCCAATCCTGACCGATACACCTGCACTGTCGCGCCGTGGCCTGCTGAAATTCAGCCTCGGCGCCACGGCATTTCTCGCCACCGCCGGACTCGGCGCTAGCCTCAGCGGCTGCTCGTCGAGCGTCGCGGCCAATGGCTTCGTCTCGTTACGCGACGGCGACCTGCTGTTTCTGCGCGCACTGATTCCGGTGATGCTCGATGGCGCCGCGGCTCCAGAGAAAATGCCGGACGCGGTGGCTGGCACTCTCAAGTCGCTGGATTACAGCCTCGATCACCTGTCGCCGGAAATGCTCAAACTCACTCGACAGTTGTTCGACGTGCTGGGCATGACCGTGACGCGCGGGCCGCTCACCGGGATCTGGGGCAGCTGGGAAAACGCCAGTCCCGACGCAATGCGCAGCTTTCTTGATCGCTGGGAAAACAGCTCGTTGAGTCTGCTGCGCATGGGCCACAGCTCTTTGCAGCAGATGGTGCTGATGGCCTGGTACAACCGCGGCGAATCCTGGGCGCACTGCGGTTATCCCGGCCCGCCCACGGTCTGAACATCACGCGAGACCTGTGGGAGCGGGCTTGCCCGCGATAGCGTCAGTCGCCGCACAGTCGAATCAAAAAATAATAAAGAGAGCCTGATCGATGCCCGTACCCGACCCCTTCCGCGAAGGCCTCGCCCGAGGCTGGAAAACCTACAATGGCGCGCAACTGGCCGATGATCTGACCCTTGAGGCCGATGTCGCGATCATCGGCAGCGGTGCCGGTGGCGGTACCACCGCAGAAATCCTCAGCGCCGCCGGCTATAAAGTGCTGCTGATCGAAGAAGGCCCGCTGAAAACCAGCTCCGACTTCAAAATGCTCGAAGACAAGGCCTACAGCAGCCTCTATCAGGAAGGCATCGGCCGCATGAGCAAGGACGGCGCGATCACCATCCTGCAGGGCCGCGCGGTCGGCGGCACGACGCTGATCAACTGGACATCGAGCTTCCGCACGCCAGAGCCAACCCTCGAACACTGGGCCACCGAGCACAACGTCAAGGGCCACAGCCCTGCCGACATGGCGCCATGGTTCGAAAAAATGGAGCAGCGCCTCGGCGTCGCGCCGTGGATGGTTCCACCGAACCCCAACAACGACGTCATCCGCAAAGGCTGCGAGCAACTCGGCTATAGCTGGCACGTGATTCCGCGCAATGTGCGCGGCTGCTGGAACCTCGGCTACTGCGGTATGGGCTGCCCGACCAACGCCAAGCAATCGATGATGGTCACGACCATTCCGGCCACCCTGGAAAAGGGCGGCGAACTGCTGTACCTCGCCCGCGCGGAAAAGCTGCTGATCAAAGGCGACAAAGTGACCAGCCTGCATTGCGTGGCCATGGATGAGCGCTGCGTCGAGCCGACCGGACGCAAAATCACCGTCAAGGCGCGGCATTACATATTGGCCGGCGGTGGTATCAACAGTCCGGCCCTGCTGCTGCGCTCCGACGCACCGGATCCGCATCAGCGAGTGGGCAAACGCACGTTTCTGCACTTGGTGAACATGTCCGCCGGACGCTTCGACGAGGTGATCAACCCTTTTTACGGTGCGCCGCAATCGATCTACTCCGACCACTTCCAATGGAAGAACGGTGTCACCGGGCCGATAGGCTACAAACTGGAAGTGCCGCCACTGCACCCGGCGCTGGCGGCCACGCTGCTGGGCGGATTTGGTCAGGAGAGCGCGCAGCACATGGCCGATCTCCCACACACCCACGCGATGCTGGCGTTATTGCGCGACGGTTTTCACCCGGACAGCCCGGGCGGCAATGTCGAGTTGCGCGGCGACGGCTCGCCGGTGCTCGACTATCAGGTTTCGCCTTACGCCTGGGAAGGCTTGCGCCGCGCGTTCCACAACATGGCCGAGATCCAGTTCGCCGGTGGCGCCAAAGCGGTGATGCCAATGCACGCCGACGCGCGTTACGTGAAGACGCTGGCCGAGGCGCGCAGCCTGATCGATGGTTTAAGCCTTGAGTTGTATCGCACACGGCTGGGCAGCGCCCACGTCATGGGCGGCTGCGCGATGGGTGAAGATCCGAAAACCGCGGTCACCGATAGCCTTGGCCGCCATCATCAACTGAGCAATCTGTCGATTCATGACGGCTCGCTATTCCCCACCAGCATTGGCGCCAACCCGCAATTGTCGGTGTACGGCCTGACTGCACAATTGGCCACTTCCCTCGTCGATCGGCTGAAAAATCCGTGAAAAAGCAGGATATTCCGATCGTCTATAGTGCTTTCTTACCCAACAGGCGACTTGGCCGACCGGGACGGCTGCGATACCATCCGACTCCCCAACGGACTCCCGCCAGGACGACGCGATGAACCGAGTGTTGTACCCAGGTACCTTCGACCCTATTACCAAGGGCCATGGCGATCTGGTCGAACGCGCCTCGCGCCTGTTCGATCACGTGATCATTGCGGTCGCCGCCAGCCCCAAGAAGAACCCGCTGTTCCCGCTGGAACAACGAGTAGAACTGGCTCGTGAGGTCACCAAACACCTGCCGAACGTGGAAGTGGTCGGTTTCGCGACGCTGCTGGCGCACTTCGCCAAAGAGCAGAACGCCAATGTCTTCCTGCGTGGTTTGCGCGCAGTGTCGGACTTCGAATACGAGTTCCAGCTGGCCAACATGAACCGCCAGTTGGCGCCGGATGTGGAGAGCCTGTTTCTTACCCCGTCCGAGCGTTATTCGTTCATTTCCTCGACGCTGGTGCGGGAAATCGCCGCGCTGGGTGGCGATATCAGCAAGTTCGTTCACCCGGCCGTGGCCGATGCCCTGACCTTGCGCTTCAAGAAGTAACGACCGTTCAAACGGCGCCCGCGTGCACTGCGGGCGCCAATGCGGCACAATTGCGCGCATTGGTTTATAGCGCCCGGGCCTACCGCCCCGGCTGGAGTTAGCATGTCCCTGATCATCACCGACGATTGCATCAACTGCGACGTCTGCGAACCCGAGTGCCCGAACGCCGCCATTTCCCAAGGCGAAGAGATCTACGTGATCGACCCGAATCTGTGCACCCAGTGCGTCGGCCACTACGACGAACCGCAGTGCCAGCAGGTCTGCCCGGTGGATTGCATTCCATTGGACGAAGCGCATCCGGAGACTGAAGAACAGTTGATGGAGAAGTACCGCAAGATCACCGGCAAGGCCTGAGTTCTTCAGCGCCGCTGGCGACGCCATCGCGGGCAAGCCCGCTCCCACAGGGTTCTGTGGTGGGACAAAAATTGTGTGAACACCAAAACCTTGTGGGAGCGGGCTTGCCCGCGATGAGCCCATCGGCAACACCGCAAAACCCGGATCAGCTCACTCGCGCTGCTCAAAACCCTCCCCGACACACCCCAGACACCGCACAAACGCTGCCCTCGCCGGATCAACCACCAGCGCCTGCCCTGCCTCGCCAATTCCGCCACCCAGCGCGGTAAACGGCAACGACACCACAAACGCCCCCGCACCGATCACCGTCGCCACCACCAGCAAAGGTCGGGCGATCAGCAAGTCGCCAAGCATGGCGTAGGCCGGTGGGTTCTGGATGGTGTAACGCGGATCACCGCTGCCGGTTTCCGTGGCCTGGACAGCCAGACTGGAACACAGCAGCAGTGCGGCACAGAGGACTTGCAGGGATTTCATGGCACGATCCTTCGGGCTAGGCAGTGAGACAACTCACTATAGACCGTAGGATGCTTTCGAACGGTTTGCCTCAGCTCTGACAGCGCGGGCAGAAAACACTGGCGCGCTGGCCAAGCTTCACTTCGCGCAGCCCGGTGCCGCAGACCTTGCAGTGTTCACCACCACGGCCATAGACAAACAGCTCCTGCTGGAAATATCCCGGTTGCCCGTCGCCGCCGATAAAATCACGCAACGTGGTGCCGCCACGCTCGATGGCGGCGGCAAGGATGCGCTTGATCTCGATCGCCAGTTTCAGATAACGCGTCCGGGAAATGCCCCCGGCCTCGCGACGTGGATCAATCCCGGCAGCGAACAGCGCTTCGGTCGCATAGATATTGCCGACCCCGACCACCACCGCGTTGTCCATGATGAACGGCTTGACCGCCATGGAGCGTCCCCGCGACAGCTTAAACAACCGCTCACCGTCAAAAAGATCGGTCAACGGCTCCGGCCCGAGGCGAATCAGCAATTCGTGATTGAGTGGGTCGGTACTCCAAAGCATTGCGCCGAAACGCCGCGGATCGGTGTAGCGCAGGGCCAAACCGGATTCCAGCTCGATATCGACATGCTCATGCTTGAGCGCCGGCAACCCGACCTCGACCAGGCGCAAATTACCCGACATGCCCAGATGGCTGATCAACGTGCCGACTTCTGCATTGATCAGCAGATACTTGGCCCGCCGCTCGACCAGCACGATGCGCTGGCCCGACAGGCGCACATCGAGGTCTTCGGGGATCGGCCAGCGCAGACGGCGGTCGCGCACGATCACACGGCTGACGCGCTGGCCTTCCAGATGCGGAGCAATGCCCCGGCGGGTGGTTTCGACTTCCGGCAATTCAGGCATGGCGTCCTCGAATCAATGCGCGCCGAGGTCGCGGATCGTTTGTTTTAGGGATTCGAAGTCGTATTCCGACAGGCCGACATAATCAAGCACCAACGGGCCGACCGCGTTCCATTCGAAATCTTCGGTCTGGTTGCCCAGTACCCGATAGGACGCGCAGATGTGCTCGGCCATCTTGAGGATCGCCAGCAGGTTCTTCAGTTGACTGTTGCGGGACGACTCGTCGCTGAAAATCGCCAGCGCATTGTGGTGGTTGGCGATCGCTGCACTCACGTGTTCCGGCAGGCGCCAGGACTTGGCCGTGTAGTAGCCGACCACGGCGTGGTTGGTGTTGAACGCGTTGTTTTCGGTGTCCACCACCCGGCATTCGGCACTGGCCTGGGCGTAGGCTTTTTCCAGAATCGACATGTAATTGGGGAAGCGCTGCAACATCAACGGCACCCCGCAATCGTGGAACAGGCCCAAGGCGTAGGCTTCGTCGCCGGCCTGAGTGCCGATGCGCTTGGCCAGCGTCAGGCACGTCATCGCCACGTCCTGGGCGGTATCCCAGAAACGGTTGAGCGTGACGATGGTGTCATCGTTCATCTCGCCCTTGATCGACTGCGCGTTGATCAGGTTGATGATCGAACGACTGCCCAACAGGTTCACCGCGCGCTGGATCGAAGTGATCTTGTTGCTCAAGCCGTAATACGGCGAGTTGACGATTTTCAGCAGCGAGCCGGAGAGGCCAGGATCCTGGGCGATCAGTTTGGCGATCACCTCCAGGTCCGGGTCAGGCATGTACTGCTCCATTTGCAGATCCACCATGATCTGCGGCTGCGCGGGCACGCTGATGCCTTGCAGGGATTGTTGGATCTGTTCGGCGGTCAGCTCTTGGGACATAAGTACACACTCTGGGACAGGCGGCGATTCTACCCTCTAAAAACCGCAGGACGACACACCAGTGGGCAATTGTCAGGAACTTTCATTCAAGCGCCGGCTTCGGATTCATTAATGCCCAGCGGATCATTTCGGTCCCATGAGGCGGTAAATTCCCACAGACTCAGGAGCTTATCGATGGCTACTCAACTCAACGGCAAGCGCGTCGCTTTTTTGGTAACTGATGGTTTCGAACAGGTTGAATTGACAGGTCCCAAGCAAGCGCTCGAACAGGCCGGCGCTCAGGTCGACATTCTTTCGGCCGAAGAAGGCACGGTCAAAGGCTGGAACCATGACAAACCGGCGGATGACTTCAAGGTCGACCGGACCTTCCAGGCCGCCAGCAGCGAGCAATATGACGCGATCGTATTACCCGGTGGCGTACAGAATTCGGACACCATCCGCATCGACCAGGATGCCCAGCACCTGGTCAAGACGGGCACCTCGGCCGGTAAACCGATCGCGGTGATTTGCCATGGCGGCTGGCTGTTGATTTCGGCGGGGCTGGTGAATGGCAAAACCATGACCAGCTACAAGACGCTAAAGGATGATCTGGTGAATGCCGGCGCCAACTGGGTCGATCAGGAAGTGGTCAAAGACGGCCACTTGATCAGCAGCCGGCAGCCGGATGATATTCCGGCGTTCAGTCGTGAGTTGATCGGCGCACTGTCGGCGTAGCATTCCTTAACGCTTGCGCGAGCGATCTCGCTCCCACAGGGGATTTGTGATCACCACAAGCCCGATGTGAGAGCAAGTCTGCTCGCGAAGGCGTCACCAGCGTTTCATCGCACGCCAAACCCGGCACAAGTCTCAACACGCTATACTCCCGCTCTTTTTTCCGGAGCGACGTCATGTCCCTGCCTAGCTTGCGCCTCAAAGCCAACGCCGACCGTCGCCTGCGCGCCGGTCACCTGTGGGTCTACAGCAACGAAATCGATGTAGCCGCCACGCCACTGCACGACTTCAATGCCGGCGATCAGGCGATCCTCGAAGCTGCCGGTGGCAAGCCGCTGGGCATCGTGGCGATGAGCCCGAACAACCTGATCTGTGCACGCCTGCTGTCGCGCGACACCAAGGTGATGCTGGACAAATCCCTGCTGGTGCATCGCCTCAACGTAGCGCTGTCGCTGCGTGATCGCCTGTTCGACAAGCCGTTCTATCGTCTGGTGTACGGTGATTCCGACCTGCTGCCGGGTCTGGTCGTTGACCGTTTCGGCGACATCCTCGTGGTCCAGATCGCCTCGGCGACCATGGAAGCGCATAAAGATGACGTGATCGCCGCACTGACCCAAGTGCTCAAGCCAAGCGGCATTCTGTTCAAGAACGATTCCGCTGCGCGTGACGCCGAAGGCCTCAACCGCTACGTCGAAACCGTATTCGGTCTGGTACCGGAATGGGTCGCACTGGAAGAGAACGGCGTGAAGTTCGAAGCGCCGGTCATTCAGGGTCAGAAAACCGGTTGGTTCTATGACCACCGCATGAATCGCGCACGCCTGGCGCCGTATGCCAAAGGCAAGCGTGTACTCGACCTCTATAGCTACATCGGTGGCTGGGGCGTGCAGGCTGCCGCATTCGGCGCCAGCGAAGTATTCTGCGTCGATGCCTCGGCCTTCGCCCTTGATGGGGTCGAGCGCAACGCTGCATTGAACGGCTTCGCCGACAAGATGACCTGCATCGAAGGTGATGTCTTCGAAGCCTTGAAAGAGCTGAAGGCAAGCGAAGAACGCTTCGACGTGATCGTGGCCGACCCGCCAGCGTTCATCAAACGCAAGAAAGACATGAAGAACGGCGAAGGTGCCTACCGCCGTCTGAACGAGCAAGCCATGCGCCTGCTCAACAAGGACGGCATTCTCGTCAGCGCTTCGTGCTCGATGCACCTGCCGGAAGACGATCTGCAAAACATTCTGCTGACCAGCGCCCGCCACCTGGACCGCAACATCCAGTTGCTGGAGCGCGGTGGTCAGGGCCCGGATCACCCGGTCCACCCGGCGATCGCCGAAACCCGCTACATCAAGAGCATCACCTGCCGCCTGCTGCCTAACAGCTGATCAATGCGGATGACGGGGAGCCACCAGGCTCCCCGTTTGCTTTACGCCTGAATCTGACGGCCAATCAACCTACTTTTACCTTCGTTATTGCGACTTCCTACACTTGCGTCCGACTGACGTGCAGGACGTTTCCTTACGCCTTTTAATTATTGAAACTTACCCTACAAAGCCCATCTCTTTCTAAAGATCGCTCCGACAAAATTACTGGAATATTCCTACTTAATATCCACTTGCCAATAATCCATTACAAACTATTATGAAGTTGTCGCCACGAGGTGACTTCGCTTATCAATGAACAAGGAGTTCACATCATGAAAAACATTTCTCTGGAAACCAACAAAATCGCAAACCTGGCTTTTCTGGTTGCGCCTAAAGTCCGTTAAATAAGTCTGGACGCTGCGGAGTGCCGGCCCCTCGGCGTCCTTTCGATTTTTTCCAGAGTGAATGAACCCCATGTACATCAACCCTTATTTGTTTATATTGCCGCGCTCGCCCGGACAAATAATCTGGAACTACAAAGATCACATTCAACATGAACTCGACCTGAACTATGCGTCACGCCTTACCCAACTAATAAATGACCCCGACTTATTCGACACACACAACATCATAGACACACAATTATTAAACACGGGCATTCTAACCGTTTCAAAACCAGACAACCCGCACTGGGGTTGGGATGAACTATCGAAGATTTTTCATATCGGCACGCAAAACATTCCCTGCGAACATACCCCACAGAATATTCAAGAGTGGTCCAGGCAATACCTGACGCACTGCAACGAAGTGCTGGCCACCCCGCCGCCCGCAAAAAGCCGTCCGCAGCACGAGGCTGCACAGCGCATCGCCTTGCCCGCCCCTGGCGAATTGAGCGACGACAGCCTGGCTAACGCGCTGTTCCAGCGAAAAACCTGTCGCTCCTTTACCGGTGCAGCGATGACGCTCGATAACGTCAGCACCTTGCTTTACCTGACTCTCGGTTACCTGCGCGAGCGCGAAACTGTTACGGACGACAGCATCGCCGAAGGACTGGGCGCACGCCGCAGCAGTCCCTCCGGCGGTGGCCTGAACGCATGCGAAGGTTTTCTGCTGGTGCAGAACGTCGACGACGTTGCTCCCGGCATTTATGCCTATCACCCCGACGAACACTCCATCAGTCGAGTCAATCCATTGCCGTCATCGGCACTGGGCCATTTGCTCGGCGGTCAGCATTTCATCAACAACCTGCCGCTGGGATTGTTCATCACGGCGCGATTCGATCGACTTTGGTGGAAGTATGGGCACTCCCGCGCCTATCGCATGGCGTTCGTGGAGGCCGGTCACCTCTCACAAACCTTTCAACTGGTTGCCACAGCACTTGGCCTGAACACCTGGTTGACCGGCGCGTTTGCCGACGAGCAAGTCGAAACACACCTCGAACTTGGGGGAAGCGCCGAACAGCCATTGTTCTTTGTCGGCTGCGGGGAAAGCGACGGACAGGCGATGTGCCAGGAACTGCGCGAACTGCTGCGCGAGGCCCAGGTATGACTCTCCTCAGTGCCGATCCGAGCGAAGCGCCAACCTCCTGGGCGCTAAAATTCACCTTGGGGGACTGGGACAACCGAGCCTCCGTCCGCACCAGCACTCATGACTATCAGTTGCCAGACGATGTGCAGCAACAACTGGAAAGTCGTTACTGGTTTCCACCGGACTTCCTGCCCTACCTGTCGCATCCCGCCATTCAAGCAGCAGGGCGTGATGTGCTGCATCGGCTGACGGCCAATCATCTGGTGCACTTTCTCGACTACACCACCCTGCTGGAACACCGCATCGTCAATCGCGCGGTAGAAGTCATCATCCACCGGGAACTGCCGATTCATGTGTCTCAAGCCATGAAGCATGCAGCGCTGCAGCTCTATACCGACGAGGGCTATCACGCGCTGTTTTCGAATCGTCTCGCCGATCAGATCGCCGGGTTCTACGGGATCATCGGGCGTCCGGCGATGCCAAAGCGGATTGCGCGCATGAACGCCCTGATCGCCCGCACTTCGGAGAAAAACCGCCCACTGGCATGGTTTCTCCTCGGCTTCGTCTCGGAAACCATCATTGCCCGGGAGCTGCTGGAGGTGTGTCGCAACAGTCTGGTGTCCAGCGTGAACGATATGCTGCGCGATCACCTGGCCGACGAAGCCCGCCACAGCCGCTACTTCGCCGAAGTGTTCCATTACCTGTGGCTGGCCTTGAACAATCGCCAGCGAACCTTCGCCTCCAGATCGCTGTTGGAGATCATCGGGATGTTCTTCGAAGCCGACGAGCGCTGGTTGCAACAGAGCCTGCGTGGAGCAGGCATCACCGACAGCGCCGTGACCGACATCATCGCCAGCGTAACGGCGCCGCAAGCCACTCGACGGCGCGCACGCTCAGGTGCCACCGCGACAGTGGACGCACTGAAAAGAGCCGGTTTTTTTGCGTGGCCCACCAACCAGCAACGCTTCGCCAAGGCAGGATTGATCGATGGATAAGGGGCAGTCAGTGGTAAACGCCAGACAACGCCGTGGCGCGGTCAGCCTGTTGCTGGCGATGGTGCTGCTCGGCGTGTTCCCTCTGGATGTTCTGCTGCCTTCATTTCCGGCACTGGCTGCACACTTTCGCAACACGCCGACAGACATTGCGCTGTCGATCAGTCTGTTCGCCGTGGGAATCGCGTTTGCTCAGGTTTCGATCGGGCCACTGTCCGACGTGATCGGGCGCAAGGGCTTGCTGCTCGCAGGCATGATCGTATCGATACTCGGCGCGCTTGGTTGCGTGATGACCAGCGACTACTCGCTGTTTCTGATGTTTCGAGTAGTGCAGGCCGTGGGCTGCGGGTGTTTTGTGCTGTCACAGGCGCTGGTGCAGGATTTGTTCGAGGGTAAAGAACGTGATCGTCTGCGCATCCTGATGGTCACGGCGAGCGGGGTCTTTATTTCGGTGTCGCCGCTGGCCGGCACCTTTCTGCAAGCCACTCTCGGCTGGCGCGGCAGTTTCTGGGTCTTCATTGCGCTGGCGGCCGTGGTATTCATCAAAGCCTGGCTGCTTCTGGACAACAGTCGTCCGGCCAGCAACGGCGAACGCCTGGGTTTCATTCAGTCCTACCGACGGGTGCTGGGAAGTTTCGAGTTCGTCGGCTATTGGCTGATATCAGCGTTCGCCTTTGCCTGCCACTTCTCGTTCATCGTGATCTCGCCGCTGATTTTCATGGATCAGTTGCAACTGACGCCGTACGACTTTGCGCTGATCCTGCTGATTTACGGTGCCGCCTACATTGTCGGGGGCATCATCGCTTCGGTGTTGAATCGACGCATCACGCCCGGCCGACAAATCATTATCGGGCTGAGTCTGATCCTGCTGTCGGGCCTGCTGACGCTGTATCTGGCGGCCCATCATGCGCTGACCCCGATTGCGGTGCTGATCCCGATGCTGATGTGTACCGCTGGCACGACCATCTCCCGGCCAGCCGCCACTTCTCGAGCCATGAGTCTGTTTCCCGACAACGCCGGTACCTCGGCCTCGGCCGGCAGCACCATCATCTTCATTTGCGCAGGATTGATCAGCGCGCTGATAAGCCTCAGTCCTGCCAATCTGCAATCCACGCTGGGCTACAGTTTCGTGCTGCTCAGTTGCGTGGCGCTGGCATTGAACGGTGGTATCAGCCGTCGAGCAAGAAACACTCAGACCGACGTGATCGTGCAGCCGGGGAGCGATTAATCCTGCCGGTCGTCACGCAACAGGCACCGTCGGCACGGCAACAACACTTTGCGCCATTCCCTCCAGACGCCAGCGGTGTAGAATCGCTTCATTCATCGCCATTCATCCCCCGGCGGGTTTATGAGCTCAGGCTGAGGCAAGCGGCGATCCCGCAAAGTCATCGGCAACTTCCGGACACACGGCCATTTCTGAGTGTTCCAGACGTCAATAGAAGCTCTCTCCCCTTTTGATACCTGATTAGCCGCCCGGAGTGCTCCATGCCTGATTACCGTTCGAAAACATCCACCCACGGCCGCAACATGGCCGGCGCCCGCGCACTGTGGCGCGCCACCGGGATGAAAGATGACGACTTCAAAAAGCCGATCATCGCCATTGCCAACTCGTTCACCCAGTTTGTACCGGGCCATGTGCACCTGAAGGATCTGGGCCAGCTGGTCGCCCGTGAAATCGAACGCGCCGGTGGCGTGGCCAAGGAATTCAACACCATCGCCGTGGATGACGGCATCGCCATGGGCCACGACGGCATGCTCTATTCGCTGCCGAGCCGCGAAATCATCGCCGACTCCGTCGAGTACATGGTCAACGCCCACTGCGCCGATGCCATTGTCTGCATCTCCAACTGCGACAAGATCACCCCGGGCATGTTGATGGCTGCGTTGCGCCTGAACATTCCGGTGATCTTCGTTTCCGGCGGGCCGATGGAAGCCGGCAAGACCAAACTTGCGTCCCACGGCCTCGACCTCGTCGATGCCATGGTCATCGCCGCCGACGCCAGCGCTTCTGACGAGAAAGTCGCTGAATACGAGCGCAGCGCCTGCCCTACCTGCGGCTCGTGCTCCGGCATGTTCACCGCCAACTCGATGAACTGCCTGACCGAAGCCCTCGGTCTTGCACTGCCGGGGAACGGTTCGACCCTCGCCACCCACAGCGACCGCGAACAACTGTTCCTGCAGGCCGGCCGCACCATCGTCGAGCTGTGCAAGCGCTACTACACAGAGGACGACGAGTCGGTGTTGCCGCGTAACATCGCCAATTTCAAGGCGTTCGAAAACGCGATGATGCTCGACATCGCCATGGGCGGTTCGACCAACACCATCCTGCATTTGCTGGCTGCTGCCCAGGAAGCCGAGATAGATTTCGACCTGCGCGACATCGACCGTCTTTCCCGCGTTGTGCCGCAGCTGTGCAAGGTCGCGCCGAACATCCAGAAGTACCACATGGAAGATGTGCACCGTGCCGGCGGCATCTTCAGCATCCTCGGTTCGCTGGCCCGTGGCGGCCTGCTGCACACCGACCTGCCGACCGTGCACAGCCGCAGCATGGAAGAAGCCATCGCCAAGTGGGACATC
Source organism: Pseudomonas sp. P42 (assembly GCF_017973755.1). Lineage (NCBI taxonomy): Bacteria > Pseudomonadati > Pseudomonadota > Gammaproteobacteria > Pseudomonadales > Pseudomonadaceae > Pseudomonas > Pseudomonas sp. P42. The sequence continues at coordinate 276,365 of NZ_JACOPU010000003.1, forward strand.
ACCCAGACTGACGATGAAGCCGTGCATCACTTCTTCAAGGCGGGCCCGGCGGGCATCCCGACCCAGACTGCATTCAGCCAGTCGACGCGTTGGGAAAGCCTCGATGACGACCGTGAAAACGGCTGCATCCGCAGCTTCGAGCACGCCTATTCGAAAGAAGGTGGGCTGGCCGTGCTCTACGGCAACATCGCGCTCGATGGCTGCGTGGTGAAAACCGCTGGCGTCGACGAGTCGATCCACGTGTTCGAAGGCAACGCGAAGATCTTCGAAAGCCAGGACAGCGCCGTACGCGGCATCCTCGCCGACGAAGTGAAAGAAGGCGACATCGTCATCATTCGCTACGAAGGCCCGAAAGGTGGCCCGGGCATGCAGGAAATGCTCTACCCGACCTCGTACCTGAAATCCAAAGGCCTGGGCAAAGCTTGCGCCCTGCTTACCGACGGCCGTTTCTCCGGCGGTACCTCGGGGCTGTCCATCGGCCACGCTTCGCCAGAAGCCGCGGCCGGCGGTGCGATCGGTCTGGTGCAGGATGGCGACAAGGTGCTGATCGACATTCCAAATCGCTCGATCAACCTGTTGGTCAGCGACGAAGAACTGGCCGCACGCCGGGTCGAGCAGGACAAGAAAGGCTGGAAACCGGTGGAAATCCGTCCACGCAAAGTCACCACCGCCCTGAAGGCCTACGCCCTGCTGGCGACCAGTGCCGACAAGGGTGCTGTGCGTAACAAGGCGATGCTCGACGGGCTGTAAGCCTCGATAGCAAAAACAAAAATGCCCCGCCAAGGTGCGGGGCATTTTTTTGTCTGGCCGATTCAGTCGGCGACCATGATGGTCTCATCGCTGGCAAGCAAGTCCCCACAGGTTTCGGGCTAGAACACAACTTCTGCGAACACCACAGGCCCTGTGGGAGCTGGCTTGTCAGCGATTGGAGCGACTCGGTTTTACTGAATCTCTTCAGGTTTGACGATCACCCAGTTCTTGTCCGCCGTCACCGGCAACCCTTCCTTGGCCTGCGCCGCCGCATGCTTGGCCATCATGCCGTTGATTTGCGTCATGTACTTGTCCTTGCGGTTGATCCACAAGTGAATACCGCCCTTGGCCACATCGACATCGTGGAACAGCATGTAGCCGTCGCTGGTGGGCGTATCGCCGCCGACCAGCACCGGTTTTTTCCACTCATCGATGTAGGTCAGGATCGCTGCATGCTTGCCGGCCATCCAGGTCGCTGGCGTCCACAGGTACGGGGTCAGTTCCAGACCGAGGTTGGCCTTCTCGTCGTATTTGCCCGCCGTGATTTGCTTGCGTGCAGTGGTCAGCTCGTTGGTCTCGCGGTTCTTCAGCAGCAGGCTCACGCCGATGACATTTTGCGGTTTGACGTTGTAGCCGTACTTGGGATCCGCCGCGACCATGCGCACCAGTTCTTCAGAGGCGGCGGTCATCACATAGACCTCGATGCCGTTCTCCATCAGCTTGTTGTACAGCTCTTGCTGGCCGGTAAAGATCTTCGGCGGATTGACGTCGAGTTTCTTGACCACATCGCCTTCGTAATACGTGGCCGGCACCGGTTTGCCAGAGGCCATCAGCTCATCGACGTAGCCTTTGAGCTCCTTGAGGGTGAAGCCGGAGAACACCTGCGCCACCCACGGGTAGCAGACCATGTCGTCGACTTCGCAGAGACGATAGTAGTAACTGAACAGGCTTTCCTTGTGGTCGGCGGTGTCCTTGAAAGGCATCAGTTTCAGGGAGGGGTCGAGTTTGTCGCGGGTGATCAGGCCCTTGTTTTCCATGAACGGCAACAACGACTCTTCGAGGTCGTAGCGGTAACTGGTGTTGTCCATGTCGAACACCGCGTAGTTACCCTTGTTGGCGTTGGCCGCAATCATCGCGTCCAGCGCCTTGGCCTGATCGGCTGGCCAGTGTTTCAAGTCGGTAGCGAAGGCCTGAGTGGCCAGGCCCATCCCTACAGTCAGTGCGACAGCCAGAAATTTCGGTGCGAACTTCATCGACGCTTTCTCCCTGATCTAAAAGCATCGACGCTAACAAATACGTGTGACAGTACTCGTCTGTCAGCGACCGCCCCCGCCCCTGTTTGCGCCAAATGCATTGCTGTGAGCGACACACGCTTATTCCAAAAACGACGGACACCATACGTTTTCGGTATTAAATCATTAGTTTTCAAGCTGTTAGGCTTGCCGGTTCGCAGCAGCCCCGGAAGGCTGTTGGCAAAGACTTTCCTGGAGTTCTCATGAATCTACCGTTGATTCTCAACCTGCTGGTGTTCCTCGCCCTGCTCTTCAGTCTGGCGCAGACCCGCCACACTTCGTGGAGCCTGGCGAAAAAAGTCCTGCTCGCGCTGGCTCTCGGCGTGGCATTCGGCGTGGCGCTGCACAGCATTTACGGTGCCGGCAACCCGGTGCTGAAAGCTTCGATCGGCTGGTTCGATCTGGTCGGTAACGGCTACGTGCAGTTGCTGCAAATGATCGTCATCCCGCTGGTGTTCGCCTCGATCCTCAGCGCCGTGGCCCGGCTGCACAACGCGTCGTCGTTGGGCAAGATCAGCTTCCTGACCATCGGCACGCTGCTGTTCACCACCGCCATTGCGGCGCTGATCGGCATTGGCCTGACCAACCTGTTCGGCCTCACCGCCGAAGGTCTGGTCGCCGGCACGCAGGAAATGGCTCGCCTGCAAACCATTCAGACTGACTACGCCGGCAAGGTTGCCGACCTGAATGTGCCGCAACTGTTGCTGTCGTTCATCCCGCAAAACCCGTTCGCCGACCTGGCCCGGGCCAAGCCGACCTCGATCATCAGTGTGGTGATTTTCGCGGCGTTCCTGGGGGTTGCCGCACTGCAACTGCTCAAGGATGACGTCGAAAAAGGTCAAAAAGTGATCAACGCCATCGACACCCTGCAAGCCTGGGTGATGCGTCTGGTGCGTCTGGTGATGAAGCTGACCCCGTACGGCGTGCTCGCGCTGATGACCAAAGTCGTCGCCGGTTCCAACCTGCAAGACATCATCAAGCTCGGCAGTTTTGTGGTGGTGTCGTACCTCGGTCTGGGCCTGATGTTTGTCGTCCATGGCTTGCTGGTGTCGGCGGCCGGGATCAACCCGCTGCGTTTCTTCCGCAAGATCTGGCCGGTGCTGACGTTCGCGTTCACCAGCCGTTCCAGTGCAGCGAGCATTCCGCTGAGCATCGAGGCGCAAACCCGTCGTTTGGGTATTCCGCAGTCAATCGCCAGTTTCGCCGCTTCGTTCGGTGCGACTATCGGTCAAAACGGCTGCGCAGGTCTGTACCCGGCGATGTTGGCGGTGATGGTTGCGCCGACCGTGGGCATCAACCCGCTGGATCCGCTGTGGATCGCCACGCTGGTAGCGATTGTGACCCTGAGTTCGGCCGGTGTGGCGGGCGTGGGCGGCGGTGCGACGTTCGCAGCGTTGATCGTGCTGCCGGCGATGGGCTTGCCGGTGTCTTTGGTGGCGCTGCTGATTTCGGTTGAGCCGCTGATTGATATGGGGCGTACGGCGTTGAACGTGAGTGGTGCGATCACCGCCGGTGCGATTACCAGCCAGGTGATGCAGCAGACAGATAAAGAACTGCTGGATGCCGATGAGCATGCGCAGCTGGCGCAGGCTTGATGTAAAGCAAGATCAAAAGATCGCAGGCTTCGCCAGCTCCTACAGGAGAAATGCGAACACTCTGTAGGAGCTGCCGCAGGCTGCGATCTTTTAGGCCTTCTCCCAAACCTCGAAGTTGTACGCCGGCTTATCGCCCTCTGCCGGGTTCGGCACATTCGACACCAGTGTCCACTGGTTCAAATCAAACTCCGGAAACCACGCATCGCCTTCCGGGCTCAGCGCCACACGGGTCAGGTACAGACGATCCGCCTGCGCCAGCCCTTGCGCATACAACTGCGCGCCGCCAATCAGCATCAGCTCATCGACGCCCTGCTCCTTCGCCCACTCTTCAGCGCGAACTACCGCCGCATCCAGCGACGGATAAACCTCCGCACCTTCGAGCACCAGATCGGCCTGACGGCTGACCACGATGTTCAAGCGCCCCGGCAGCGGGCGGCCCAGCGAATCCCAGGTCTTGCGACCCATGATGATCGGCTTGCCGAGGGTCGTGGCCTTGAAGTATTTGAAGTCGCCCGGCAGGTGCCAGGGCATGCTGTTGTCGACGCCGATCACACGGTTTTCACCGAGGGCTGCGATCAGGCTGAGGGGGAGTGATTTAGTCATGTCGGCGAGGATACCAGAGCCTCGCTTACCCCGATAAGCGCCACAGCGGTTATGCTCTCGACTCAATTGAGCGACGGAATGGCGCGTGACTGAACTGACTCCACTGCAAAACCTCTGGCTGACCGAAACCGTGCGCCTGCGCGAAGAACATGCAGGCCCTCTGGATGATCTGGAAGCCAATCGCCTGGCCCGCGCGGCCGGCGGCGATCTGCCGAGCCGCATTCAACGCCGCGCCTTGTGGCTGGCTGAGCGTGACGGGCTGACGGCCGCACTCAAACACTGGCTGCAAGGCGCACGTCTGGCGTTGGTGTTGCTGATGATACTGGCGATGTTGAGTGGCGCCGGTCTGGCGTTCGCCGCGCTGGGCCAGACGCCGGTCAATGTGTTCTGGGCCTTGGGCAGCCTGCTCGGGCTGAACCTGATTCTGCTGCTGAGCTGGGCACTGGGGCTGATTTTTGCCGGCGAACATGGCGCCACCCTCGGGCGACTGTGGTTGTGGCTGAGCGAAAAACTCGCCCGCGACGCTAAAGCCGCCCAACTGGCGCCGGCCCTGCTGTTGATGCTGCAGCGCAAGAAACTCAATCGCTGGGCGCTCGGTGCGCTAGTCAATGGCCTGTGGTTGCTGGTAATGCTCAGCGCGTTGGTTCTGCTGCTGACGCTGATGGCGACGCGGCGTTACGGCTTCGTCTGGGAAACAACCCTTCTCAGCGCCGATACCTTCATTCACGTCACCCAGGCCCTCGGTCATCTGCCATCGTTGCTGGGGTTCAACGTGCCGACCGTGGACATGATCCGCGCCAGCGGCGACGGTGCTCTCGATATCGAAAGTGCCCGTCAGGCCTGGGCGACATGGCTGGTCGGCGTGCTGGTGGTCTATGGCGTGCTCCCGCGCCTGATTTTGGCGCTGTTGTGCTTCTGGCGCTGGAACAGCGGCAAAGCGGCACTGCGCCTGGACCTGAACCTGCCCGGCTACGCCCAACTGCGCGAACGCCTGATGCCAAGCAGTGAGCGCCTCGGTGTCAACGATCCGGAGCCCCCGCAGATGCATCGCGTCGAAAGCGGTGTCAGCGAACACGCCAGCGAAGGCGCGTTGCTGGTCGCGATTGAACTCGACGAACAACGCCCATGGCCGCCCGCGCTGCCGAAAAACATCAGCAACGCCGGCATTCTCGACAGCCGCGAGTCGCGGCATAAGCTCCTCGAACAACTCAGCCGTTTTCCACCGGCGCGGCTGGCCATCGCCTGCGACCCACAGCGCTCGCCGGATCGCGGCAGCCTTGCGCTGATCGCCGAACTGGCGCGCAGCGCTGGCGAAACGCGCGTGTGGCTATTGCGACCGCCGCCCGGTGCAGCGCTGGATGCCGAACGTCTCGGCGACTGGCACATCGCGCTGCAACAGCTTGAGCTGGAGTTTGCCGACAGCGCGCCGCTGAACTGGCTGGAGACTGGACATGACTGACGCCCGCAAAGCCCCGCTGAAACTGGCAGTGGTCGGCCACACCAACGTCGGCAAGACGTCGCTGCTGCGCACGCTGACCCGCGATGTCGGCTTCGGCGAAGTCTCCCATCGGCCAAGCACCACACGGCATGTCGAGGGCGCGCGGCTGTCGGTGGACGGCGAGCCGTTGCTCGATCTCTATGACACGCCGGGGCTGGAAGACGCCATCGCCCTGCTGGATTTTCTCGAACGTCTGGAACGCCCTGGCGAACGCCTTGATGGCCCGGCGCGGCTGGCGCGGTTTCTCGACGGCAGCGAGGCACGCCAGCGCTTCGAGCAAGAGGCCAAGGTGCTGCGACAACTGCTCGCCTCGGATGCCGGTTTGTATGTGATCGACGCTCGTGAACCGGTGTTGGCCAAATATCGCGATGAGCTGGAAGTGCTGGCCAGTTGCGGCAAACCGCTGCTGCCGGTACTCAATTTCGTCAGCAGTGCCAACCATCGCGAGCCGGATTGGCGCGAGGCGCTTGCGCGACTGGGTCTGCATGCGCTGGTGCGTTTCGACAGCGTCGCGCCGCCGGAGGATGGCGAGCGGCGATTGTATGAAAGCCTCGCGCTGCTGCTGGAAAATGCGCGGCCACAACTGGAGCGGTTGATTGCTGATCAACAGGCTCAGCGCCTGGCGCGCCAGCAAAGTGCCGCACGGCTGATCGCAGAATTGCTGATCGACTGCGCCGCGTGCCGACGCAGCGTGGTCAGTGAAGCCGAGCAGGAACAGCAAGCCATCAGCGAATTACGCAAGGCTGTGCGTCAACGCGAACAGAAGTGCGTCGAGGCGTTGCTCAAGCTGTATGCGTTTCGCCCGCAGGATGCGGCGGCCAGTGATTTGCCGTTGCTGGACGGGCGCTGGGGCGATGACCTGTTCAATCCCGAGACGCTGAAGCAACTCGGTGTACGGGTTGGCGGCGGGATCGCAGCGGGCGCGGCGGCGGGGGCCGGCGTGGATTTGCTGGTCGGCGGGATTACCCTCGGGGCCGCAGCGCTGGCCGGTGCGATTGCGGGTGGCGCACTGCAAACGGCGCGCAGTTATGGCAGTCGTTTGCTCGGCAAGATCAAAGGGCAACGGGAGTTGACCGTGGACGATGGGGTGTTGCGGTTGTTGGCGTTGCGTCAGCGGCAATTGCTGCTGGCACTTGATCAGCGCGGGCATGCAGCGATGGACGCGGTTCAGGTGGCCACACCGCAGGACAAGACCTGGCGTGAGGGCAAGTTGCCCGAGGCGCTGAGCAAGGCGCGGGCGCATCCGCAGTGGTCATCGCTCAATCCGCACGCGAAGTTGAATCAGGGGGAAAGGCAGGAGCAGATCGAGGAGTTGGTTGGAAAGGTGTTTGAGCTTTAGATCGCTACCCCCCTCACCCCAGCCCTCTCCCCCCAAGGGGGCGAGGGGAAAGGGAGCAGATCTTCATGCTTTTCAAATCCTGAGTTCGGCTGGATATCTCAGGTCGGCGCATAACTGAAGATCACTCCGTCGGCCCCCTCTCCCTCTGGGAGAGGGCTGGGGTGAGGGTGACTTTCACAAGCCCGACAACAATGTCACTGCCTTGCGCTTCAATACCCCAAGGTCCATCACCGGCACCGCCCTCTCCTTCGCCAACTCATCCCACTGGCGCATGCGCAGACTGACCGCGCACAAAGGATCGCGCGCAAACTCATCCGCCTCGACCTCCGTCATCACTCCGCCCTGATATTCCAGCGTCCTGCGGCTCGCTTCACTCAACCGCTCGAAATACCCAGGCTCGCGCAACGTCAGGTAACGCTTGGCCTGCACGTGATACTCCACCAGCCGCGCCATGCGTTCGCTGAATCCGGCCTCACGTAAATAATCCGCCCCGAGCCGTTCGTGGCTGACTACGCCATAACCGTCCATGTTCTCCGCGCCCTCGGCACACAAATGGCCGATGTCATGAAAGAACGCCGCCAGCACCACTTCGTCGTCGAAGCCCTCGGCGATAGCCAGTTCGGCCGCCTGGGACATGTGCTCGATCTGCGACACCGGTTCGCCGATGTAATCACGGGTGCCGAAGCGCTCATACAACCCGAACACCCTCGCCACGATTTGCTCATGACCTGCCATCAAACTTCCTCCAGCAACTGCGCCACGTTGCGCTCGGCCATCGCCGGGCCAACGCTCATGCCGACGCCAGTGTGCATCAACGCCCCACTCAAGCCCGGTACCGGGCGCAGGAACGAAAACGGTCCCGGCCCCCGAGAACCATAGACGCCCTGCCAGCGTTCAACCACTTGCACCTTGCAGCCCAGGGTCTGTTCGGCCAGCTCAAGCATCCAGGTATCGACTTGTTCGGCGTTGAACGGTGAAGCATCGCTGCCGTAATGGTGCGAGTCGCCGATGATCAACTCGCCATACGGCGTCGGGCTGATCAGCAGGTGGATGCCGTTTTCGTGCAGGTGCGGTTGCTCACGCAGAATCTGCGCTTGTACCGCCGCCGCTTCCGGCAGATCGGCGAAGGCGCCGTAGTGCACGCAACTCAAACCCGTGAGCAACGCGTGTTGCAGATCAAGATCGATCTGCGGCCGGGCGCGGAGCATTTGCAGGCGACAGATTTGCGGGTCGAGCGCGGCAATCGGCTCGGCCAGTAACGTCTGATAATCGTGGCCCGAGCAGACGATGATCTGCTTGGCAGTAAACGTTCCGGCCGTGCTTTGCAGACGTCCGGACTCGACATCGCGCACCAGCGTGGAGAAGTGAAATTCGACACCGAGGTCGCGGCGAAGATAATCGATCAGCGCCGGAATGGCCTCGCGCGAGTACAGCTGTTGGTCGTCCATCCCGTGTAACGCGGCGCGGTGGTGGCTGAACTGGCCGTTGTACAGATCGCGCAATGCAGCGCCGCGCAGCAAGTCGACGTTGTAACCGTGCTCCACTGCGCGGCTTGCGCAGAATGCTTCGAGCAGATGCTCTTCGGCTTCGCTGCGGGCGAACAGGTACGAGCCGTTGCGCTTGATTTGCAGCCCGGTGAGTTGCGCCCAGTCCCCCCAGATGTCACGGCTTGCCTTGGCCAGTTCGAGCATTTGGCCGGGCGGTTGGCCGGTGACCAATGCCTGGCCGAAGTTACGCACCGAAGCGCCGAGTGGCGTGGCGGTGCGTTCGAATACGGCGACCTTGAGACCGCGTTTGGCGGCGGCGTAAGCGTGTGAGAGACCGAGGATGCCGGCGCCGACGACCAGCAGGTCTTTGTGTTGTGTCATGGGGATGATGTCCTGAATGCAATACCGCTATCGCTGGCAAGCCAGCTCCCACAGGGAATTGGGGTGTTCACAAAAGTGTGTTCACTGGAGATCCAATGTGGGAATGAGCCTGCCAGCTCCCACAGGGATTTGTGGTGAACACCGATTACGAGAACACCTTGAAACCTGTGGGAGCTGGCTTGCCAGCGATGGGGCCCTGTCAGTTTACGAAGATTTACTTGGCGGCGACTTTCTCGGACTTGCCGTCGTAGCGCTTGCGCCACTCGGTCAGGATTTCGTCGCGATTTTTCGAGGCCCAGGCGAAGTCGTTCTTGATCAGACGCTGCTCGTAGTCGGCCGGCAATTCGGTCTGCGGCTTGGCGATGCCCGGCTGCGCGAGGACGGCGAAGTTCTCTTTGTACAAGTCCATCGCTTCGGCGCTGGCGGAGAAGTCGGCGAGTTTCCTGGCCGCGTCTTCATGCGGGGTGCCTTTGATCACGGCGGTCGCTTCGATCTCCCAGCCCAGACCTTCCTTCGGCAGGATGATGTCCAGTGGCGCACCCTGACGCTTCAACTGAACCGCCGGGTATTCAAAGGAAATGCCGATCGGGAATTCGCCGGCCGCTGCCAGTTTGCATGGCTTGGAACCGGAGTGAACGTACTGGCCGATGTTCTGGTGCAGTCCGTCCATGTAGGCCCAGCCCTGTTTCTCGCCGAAGGTTTGCAGCCAGGCGCTGACGTCGAGGAAACCCGTGCCGGACGAGGCCGGGTTAGGCATGACGATCTTGCCTTTGTACTCAGGCTTGGTCAGATCCTGCCAGCTCACTGGCTTGGTCAGACCCTGCTTTTCGGCCTCAATCGTGTTGAAGCAAATGGTCGCGGCCCAGACGTCCATACCGACCCAGGCTGGCGGGTTGGCGGCATCGCGATAGTTCGCGCCGATCTTGCCCAGATCCTTTGGCGCGTAGCTTTGCAGCATGCCTTGCTGATCAAGGATCGCCAGGCTCGACGCCGCCAGCCCCCACACGGCGTCAGCCTGCGGACGGGCCTTTTCGGCCAGCAGTTTGGCGGTGATGATCCCGGTGGAATCGCGCACCCACTTGATCTCCACGTCCGGGTTGGCTTTTTCGAAGGCTTCTTTGTAGGTCTTCAACTGTTCGGCTTCGAGGGCGGTGTACACCGTCAACTCGGTTTTTGCCGCGAAGGCATTCAGGCTGAAAGTAGCGAGCACAGCAGCGGCCAGGGCCATAGGCTTGAACATGATCGATTTCCTGTAGGTGAGTTGAACGTGTGAGTCAGTGACCGGGCGCGGTTTGCCGCCAGGCCTGGGAGCGGCGCAACAAGCCGCGCGAAGCCCACGCCAGCAGCAAGGACACGCCCGCCGAGGTGAACAGAATCAGGGTCGACATCGCCGCCGCACCGCCCACGTTGCCGGCGTCGTCCATGTTCAGCACCGCCACCGCCGCGAGGATGGTGTCGGGGCTGTAGAGGAAGATCGCTGCGGAAACCGTGGTCATCGCCGAGACGAACAGGTAGCGCACGATGTCCAGCAGCGCCGGCAGGCAGATCGGCACGGTCACGCGCAGGTAATGCCGGTACAGCGGCGCCTTGAGCGACAGCGCAGCGGCTTCGAACTCGGCGTCGAGTTGGCGCAGCGCGGTGGTCGCGGTCATTTGTGCAGTGGTCAGATAGTGCGCAATGGTGCAGACGATCAGCAGCGTCATCGTCCCGTACAGCACGTGCAGCGGATTGCCGGTGAGGTTGAAGAAAAAGACGTAACCCAGACCCAGCACCAGCCCCGGCACCGCCATCGGGATGAAACTCAGCATGCGCAACGCCAGGTTGAGGCCGCGCTGAGTGCGGGTCTTCTCCATCAGATAAGCGCCGGTGAAGATCAGCACGCTGCCGATCAGCGCCGTGCCCAACGCCATCTTCAAGCTGTTGCTGTAGGCCAGCCAGCCACCGCCGGCCGTCTCGTTGAACTGGTAGTGATTGAGCGACAGCGACAGGTTGTACGGCCAGAACTTCACCAAGGAGGAGAACACCGCCATGCCGAACACCAGGAGCAACGCGGCGCTGATCAACAGGACAATCGCCAGATAGCAGCTGTCGCGCAGTTTCGACGGTGCCGGTTTGAACACCTGAGCGCGACCACTCATGGAGTCGCCGTGACGGCGGCGCAGCCAGGCATCAACCCCGAAGCTGAACAGCGCCGGCACCAACAGCACCATGCCGATCAATGCGCCGCGACCGAATTGTTGCTGGCCGACCACCGCTTTGTAAGCTTCCAGCGCCAGCACCTGGTAGTCGCCACCCACCACCACCGGCACACCGAAATCGGTGATGGTCAGAGTGAACACCAGACAGAACGCGGCGAACACAGCCTGACGCGTCGCCGGCCAGGTGATGCTGCGAAAGGCCTTGGCGGGACTGGCACCCATGCTCGACGCAGCATCGAACAGACGCGCATCGGCCAGCGACAAAGCCGAGAGCAAAATCATCAGCGCATGGGGAAAGGTGTAAATCACCTCACCCAGCACAATCCCCCAGAACCCGTAAATGTTGTCCGAGAGCAGTCCGCGCAACATGCCCTGGTTGCCGAACAGATAGACCAGCGCAATGCCCGGCAGCATCGACGGCGCCATCAGCGGTAGCAGGGAAATCCCGCGCCAGATGCCCTTCGCCGGTATCAATGTGCGTTGCAGTGCGTAGGCAAACAGATAAGCCAGCGGTACGACGATGGCCGCAACACTGAGGGAAACTTTCAGGCTGTTGCCGAGCAGCCAGTGGAAATTCTCGCTGGTCACCAATTCCTTCGCCGCGACCCAGCCACCGCCCTGCCCGGCCTCGCTGCTGAAACCACGCCAGAAGATCGCCAGCAACGGCAGCAACACCGCAACGCCGAGCAATACCAGCAACAGCAGTTTGCCGCCGACGACAAAGATACGGTCGCCGATCTCGGCACGGGAGGTCTGCCGCACCTGCTTGTGCGGTAGCGGCAGCGCGAGATTGCTGTTCATCAGGCAAACACCTGCAGGCTGCGCGGCGGCAAGGCGACCATGATCTGCTGGGCGCCGAGGCGCGGCATGGCTTCCGGCGCCAGTTCGGCGAGCAGTGCGTGGCCTGGCAGTTGATCGAGTTCGAAGCTCATGCGGCAGCGGTTGCCGAGGAAGGTGATCTCACGGACTTTCGCCGGAAAGAGGTTCTCCTCATGCACCAGCGGATTGACGTTGATCGCTTCCGGGCGGCAGAACAAACGGCCCGACGCACGCTGGACGCTGCCATCACTCAGGCGCAGGTTCATCCCGCCGACCTGGGCGTGGCTTTCGCTGCTGCGCTGGAACGGCAGCCAGTTGCCCTGACCGACAAACTCGGCCACAAACGGCGTGGCTGGGCGGTTGTAGATTTCCTGCGGGGTGGCGTATTGCTCGACACGGCCGTTGTTCATCACCGCGATGCGATCCGCCATTAGCATGGCTTCGTCCTGATTGTGGGTCACCATCAGGGTGGTGATGCCGAGGTTGCGTTGCAGTTGGCGCAGTTCGGTGCACAGATGCTCGCGCACCCGGGCATCGAGGGCCGACATCGGTTCATCGAGCAGCAGCAACGACGGCGCCGGAGCCAAGGCGCGAGCGAGCGCGACGCGCTGTTGCTGACCGCCGGACAATTGGCCGGGGTACTTTTTCTCACTGCCGATGAGGCCGACCAGTTCCAGCATCTGAGCGACGCGACGGCGTACTTCCTCGCGACCACTGCCGGCGAGGCCGTAGGCAATGTTCGCCTCGACAGTCAGATTGGGGAACAGCGCGTAGGACTGGAACAGAATCCCGTAGTCGCGAGCTTGCGGGGCGAGGTGCGAGACGTCGCGGTCACCGAGATAGAGTTCGCCGCTGTCCTGCTTCTCCAGACCGGCGATGCAGCGCAGCAACGTGGTCTTGCCGCAGCCCGAGGGGCCGAGCAGACACACCAGTTCACCGGCGGCGACGTCGAGGGAGACGTTATCCAGTGCGGTGAAAGCGCCGAAGCGCTTCTGCACGCTGCGCACTTTCATCGGCGCACCGGGGTTGGTCAGGGCAGTTGCAATGGCAGGATTCATGGACAGACCTCATCAAGCAGATGAGGCCAATCCTAGGGTTGTAATGCGTCCGTCATGTGGCAGTGAGGCAAAAACGGCCGATAGTGGTATTCGGGGATTTTGGTTCAGCGTCTGGATCTGTGTTGTCTGACCTGGCGCCATCGCTGGCAAGCCAGCTCCCACAGGTGTTTCTGTGGTTCACAAAATCTGATTCCACTGAAAATCCCTGTGGGAGCTGGCTTGCCAGCGATGAGGCCGGCCCTGCCCACGCAAGGTTTCAGGCCGGGGACATCTCTTGCGCCAACCCGAGAAACGCCGCCGGCAACCGCGCGCCCTTCCTCTCCTTCAGGCAATACAGGTACTCAGGAATCTGCGGCGCGTTCTCGATGGTCAGCACGCGCAACTGCGGATCGTGAGGTACTTCCTGCCGGGCAATGATGCTGATGCCGATATTGCGCAGCACCGCCTCGCGAATCGACTCACGGCTGCCTATCTCTAGCAATGGCCCGAAACTCACCCCGGCACCGGCCAGCAGCTCTTCGGTCAGCCGCCGTGTGGTCGAGCCCGACTCACGCATCAACAGCGTATGCCCGGCCAGCGCACTCAACGCCACATGCTCTTGCGCCGCCAACGGATGATTGCGATGCACTGCCAAGACCAGCGGATCAGTGCCCAGCACCCGGCGAATCAGCCGCGCGTCATCGAGCAACTGCGAGGACGCCGCGATATCCACGCGGTAATCCTCCAGCGCTTCGAGCACTTGCTGTGAGTTGCCGATTTCCACCGACACTTCCACCTGCGGCAGGCGCTCGCGAAAAGTCTTCACCAGATCGAGGATGTAATACGGCGCGGTCGCCGCGATGCGCAGTGTGCCCTGCACCTGGCCGCTGTTGCGCAGGAAGAACTCGATGTCCGCCTCTTGCTGCAACAGCGTTTTGACCATCGGCAGCAACCGCGCGCCTTCGTCACTGACGCTCAAACGCCGACCGCCACGGTAGAACAGCTCCACCGAATACTGGCTTTCCAGATTGCGGATCTGCGTGGTCACGGTCGGCTGGCTGAGGCCGAGTTTTTTCGCCGCCAGCGTGATGCTGCCCAAGCGGGCCACCATGTAAAACGCCTTCAGCTCGGCACTCAGCACAACCATCCCTCATCGTTTATTTGCGCAGCAGGCGCAAACCATTGAACACCACCAACAGACTCACGCCCATGTCGGCAAACACTGCCATCCACATGGTGGCGAGCCCGGCGAAGGTTACCCCAAGAAAGATAGCCTTGATCACCAGGGCCAACGCAATGTTCTGTTTCAGGATGCTGGCGGTATCGCGCGACAGGCTGATGAAGGCCGGAATCTTGCGCAGATCATCGTCCATCAGGGCGACATCGGCCGTTTCGATCGCCGTGTCGGTGCCCGCAGCGGCCATGGCAAAACCGATCTCGGCGCGAGCCAGCGCCGGGGCGTCGTTGATACCGTCGCCAACCATGCCGACGCGATGACCCTGCTTGTACAGGTCTTCGATGGCTTGCAGTTTGTCGGTGGGCAGCAAATCACCGCGCGCTTCATCGATGCCAACCTGCGCCGCAATCGCCTGCGCGGTGTGGACGTTGTCGCCAGTCAGCATCAGGGTTTTCACGCCCAGTGCATGCAACTGACGGATCGCCTCACGGCTGGTCTCTTTAACGGTATCGGCCACGGCAAACAGCGCCAACGGGCCAGACGTGTCGAGCAGCAGCACCACGGACTTGCCCTGTTTCTCCAGCGCGAACAGCTTTTCTTCCAATTGCGGCGAGCACAGGCCCAGCTCTTCGACCAGACGATGGTTGCCCAAGTGATAGGTCTGGCCGTTGATATCGCCCTTTACGCCCCGCCCGCCGAGCGCTTCGAAGTTATCCACATTCAGCACGGCGAAATTTTTATCCACAGCGGCATTGGCGATGGCCAGCGACACCGGATGATCGGAACGCCCGGCCAATGCGGCGGCAATCGCCGGTGCCGTGGCATCGGCCGTCGGATCAAGGGACAGGTAATCCGTCTGCACCGGTTTACCGTGGGTGATCGTCCCGGTTTTATCCAGCGCCAGATAGTCGAGCTTGAAACCGCCCTCCAGGTACACGCCACCCTTGACCAGAATGCCTTTGCGCGCCGCTGCCGCGAGGCCGCTGACGATGGTCACCGGGGTGGAAATTACCAATGCACATGGGCACGCCACCACCAACAACACCAGCGCGCGGTAGATCCAGTCGAACCACACGGCGCCCATGAACAGCGGCGGAATGATCGCGACCGCCAGCGCAAAGACGAACACCACCGGGGTGTAGATTTTCGAGAATTGATCGACGAAGCGCTGAGTCGGTGCACGTGCACCTTGGGCTTGCTCGACGGCGTGAATGATCCGCGCCAGGGTCGAGTTGTTTGCCGCAGCGGTCACTGCGTATTCCAGCGATCCTGCCTGGTTGATGGTGCCGGCAAAGACTTTGTCGCCGACGGTTTTTTCTACCGGCAGACTTTCGCCAGTGATCGGCGCCTGATCGATGGTCGAATTGCCGCTGACGACTTCACCGTCCAGCGCAATACGCTCACCGGGTTTAACCCGCACGCGGGCGCCGAGTTCGACGCTTTTCACTTCCTGTTCGAGCCAGGTGCCGTCAGCCTGCTGCACGGTCGCCTGTTCCGGGGTCATCTGCATCAGGCCGCTGATCGCGTTACGCGCACGATCCAGCGAGCGGGCCTCAATCAACTCGGCCACGGTGAACAGGAACATCACCATCGCCGCTTCCGGCCACTGACCGATAAGAATCGCACCGGTGACGGCAATGCTCATCAGCGCATTGATGTTGAGGTTGAAGTTTTTCAGGGCGATCCAGCCCTTTTTGTAGGTGGTCAGGCCACCGCTGAGGATCGAAATCAACGCGATGATCGCCACCACCCAATTGGGTGCGGCGTTGGTGAAGTGGATAACTTCAGCCGCCAATGCGCCAACGCCCGAGAGAGCCAGCGGCCACCAGTGTTTTTTCACCGGAGCCGGCGCCGGCGCTTCGACGCCCGCCTCCAGCGGCTCGGCGTGCATGCCGATGGATTTGATCGCATCGATGATCGGCGCGGTGTCCGGCAGATTGTGGGTCACGCCGAGCACGCGGTTGATCAGGTTGAATTCCAGTTGCTCAACGCCAGCGAGTTTGCCGAGCTTGTTCTGGATCAGCGTCTGCTCGGTCGGGCAGTCCATCGCCTCGATGCGGAAACTGCTCAGCCGGGCATCGGCACTGGTCTTTTCGCTGAGCTGCACCAACGCAGGCGCAGCCGTTTTCGAGCCGCAGCAGGAATCGCCGCCATGGGCATGTTTATGCACAGGCTGCAGCTTGTGACTGTGATCGTGCCCGTCGCCGGGCTTGTGGGTGTGCTGGGAATCGCTCATCGGGTCGCGTCCATGAAGGTGCCTGTTGCCAAGTAAAGACCCTGTAGCCACTATAGGGTCAAGCACCCTTTTGGAGATTGCCGTCATGAAGATCGGAGAACTGGCCAAACTGACCGACTGCGCCGTGGAAACCATCCGCTACTACGAGCGTGAAAACTTGCTGCCGGAGCCGGCCCGCAGCGACGGCAACTACCGCGTCTACACCCAGGCCCACGCCGAACGCCTGACCTTCATCCGCAACTGCCGCACCCTCGACATGACCCTCGAAGAGATCCGCAGCCTGCTGGCCATGCGTGACAGCCCGCAGGATCAATGCGAAAGCGTCAATACGCTGATCGACGAGCACATCCAGCACGTGAAGGCGCGGATTGATGGATTGCTGGCATTACAGACGCAACTGCTCGACCTGCGCCAACGTTGTGGCGAAGGGCCGATGGCGGATCAGTGCGGGATTTTGCAGCGACTGGAAGTGAGTGGCGGGGTTGTGGCGACGGAAGTTGAGCACTCCCACGTGGGCCGTAGTCACGGCCATTGAAAACACCGAATATCCCTGTGGGAGCTGGCTTGCCAGCGATAGCGATCTGTCAGCCACATTAATGTTAAATGTGCCGCCGCAATCGCTGGCAAGCCAGCTCCCACAGGTTCAATGGCAGACCTTCAGACCGCCATCGGCGCAGTCATTGGCGCGTGGTGCTCGTAACCTTCCAGCGAGAAATCGCTCGGCTCCACCAGCTCCAGCCATTCCGGCTGGTACACGCCCGTCTTGGCAAACTCCGGCACGCGATCCGAGATCTTCAGTTTCGGCATGGCAAACGGCTCGCGCTTGAGCTGTTCGTTGAGCATGTCCAGGTGGTTTTCGTAGACGTGGGCGTCACCGATGAAATAGGTGAACCAGCGTGGCGTGTAACCGGTCAGGCGACCGATCAGGCTCAGCAGCGCGGCGCCTTCGGTGAGGTTGAACGGCGTGCCCAGGCCCAGGTCGTTGGAGCGGATGTAGAGGGTCAGAGAAATCTCTTTGGTCTCGACATTCGGGTGGAACTGGTACAGCAGATGGCACGGCGGCAAGGCCATTTCATCAAGCTGAGCAACGTTCCAGCCGTGGAACAGAATGCGGCGACTGCCCGGATCATTGATGATCGTGTCGACGCACTGGCGCACCTGATCGATGGCTTTGTACAGGACCACATAGGCCTGACCGTCTTCTTCGCCCTGAGCGATTTGCTTGTAGCCGTTGCTCAAGGTTTGCTCGATGGCGGCGGTGTTGCTCAGCGGAATCTGCTTGTACGCGGGCCATTTGCGCCATTGCACACCGTAGATTTCGCCGAGGTCGTCGTCGCCCTGACGGAACGGGTTGGCCAGCCACTGCGCGTTTTCGTTGGCGTTCTGATCCCAGACCTTGCAGCCCAGCGCACGGAATTCAGCGGCGTTGTTCACGCCACGCAGAAAGCCGCACATCTCGCCGATGGCCGATTTGAAGGCCATCTTGCGGGTGGTGATCGCCGGGAAACCTTCCTGCAGATCGAAACGCAGCATCGCCCCCGGAAAACTGATGGTGTTGATGCCGGTGCGGTTGGCCTGTTTGGTGCCGTTCTGGATGACGTGCGAGACCAGTTCGAGATATTGCTTCATGAGTTACCTGTGTCCTTTGAGCCCCGGCGTCGCGCGCCGGGGTTCGTAGTTTAAGCCGTCGGCGCGAGTGGTGCTGCCGGCGCGCGACGATAGGCCAGCCAGATCAGGAACAACCCGCCGACGATCATCGGTACGCACAGCACCTGGCCCATGGTCAGCCAGTTCCAGGCCAGATAGCCCAACTGGGCGTCCGGTACGCGGACGAACTCGACGATGAACCGGAAGATCCCGTAGAACAGCGCGAACATACCCGATACGGCCATGGTCGGACGCGGTTTACGCGAGAACAGCCACAGGATCAGGAACAGCGCCACGCCTTCGAGCGCAAACTGATACAGCTGCGACGGGTGACGCGGCAGCTGTGCCGGGTCGCTGAACGGCGGGAAGACCATGGCCCACGGCACGTCAGTCGCCTTGCCCCACAGTTCGGCGTTGATGAAGTTACCGATACGCCCGGCGCCAAGACCGATCGGCACCATCGGCGCGACGAAGTCCATCAGCTGGAAGAACGACTTGCCATTGCGCTTGCCGAACCACAAGGCCGCAAGCATTACGCCGATGAAACCGCCGTGGAACGACATGCCGCCCTTCCACACTTCGAAAATCAGCATCGGGTTGGCGAGGTACGCGCTCAGGTCGTAGAACAGCACATAGCCCAGACGTCCGCCAACAATGACGCCCATCGACAGCCAGAAGATCAGATCGGAAAGCTTCTCTTTGGACCAGGTCGGGTCGAAGCGGTTGAGCCGGCGCGACGCCAGCAGCCACGCACCGCCAATGCCGATCAGGTACATCAGACCGTACCAGTGGATTTTCAGCGGACCGATGGCCAGGGCCACCGGGTCGATCTGCGGGTAAGGCAGCATTGCGACTCCTCGTTAGAGTTGAAAGCAGAATTCCCGGGCGACGCTGCCACCTCAGGATTAAGCCAGGATTGCCACGCGGTCAAAGCAGAAAGCTTAATCCCACGCAGAACAGCAAAGCGGCGAACAGTCTTTTCAGCAACTTCGCCGACAACCGATGGGCCAGCCGCGCGCCAAAACGCGCGAAGACCATGCTGGTCAGGGCAATGCCCAGCAGCGCCGGCAAATAGATAAAACCGAGACTATGGGCCGGCAACCGCGCATCGTGCCACCCCAAAATCATGAAACTTAAAGCACTGACCAGCGCAATCGGCAGCCCGCAGGCCGACGACGTGGCGACCGCTTGTTGCATCGGTACGCTGCGCCAGGTCAAAAACGGCACGGTCAGCGAGCCACCACCGACGCCGAAAATCGCCGAGGCCCAACCTATCACGCTGCCGGCCGCCGCCAGCGCAGCCTTGCCAGGCACCGTGCGGCTGGCCTTGGGTTTGACGTCCAGCGCGAGTTGCAACGCAATCGCCAAGGCAAACACGCCAATGATTTTCTGCAGGTTCGGACCGGAAATGGCTTCGGCAGTCAGGGCGCCCAAACCAGCACCGATCAGGATCCCGACCGCCATCCAGACAAAAATCGGCCACTGCACCGCGCCTCGTCGATGATGCTCACGCACGGCATTGACCGAGGTGAAGATGATCGTCGCCAGCGAAGTACCGACCGCCAGATGCGTGAGGATCGACGGATCAAAGCCCTGCAAGGTGAAACTGAACACCAGCACCGGGACAATGATGATCCCGCCGCCAACCCCGAACAGCCCGGCCAACACGCCCGCACAGGCGCCCAGCGCCAGATAAAGCAGAAATTCCATGACCGTCTCCCTGACGCATCCGCAAAACCGGAGCGGCATGGTAACGGATGCACACCCTTCGGCTCCACTTGCGATGGATGCGCGGACGCCGGATGCGTAGAGTGAGCAAAAAACACACAAGGACCACCTTATGTGCCTGATCGTTTTCGCCTGGCGCCCGGACCATGCTCAACCGTTGATCGTCGCAGCCAACCGTGACGAGTTCTACGCCCGCCCGAGCCTGCCGCTGGCGCAATGGCCGGAGGCGCCGCACGTGCATGCCGGGCGTGATCTCGAGGCCGGGGGCTCCTGGCTGGGGATCGGTGCCAATGGGCGCTTCGCCGCATTGACCAATATTCGTGACCCGCATCAGCCACCGGCGCGTAAATCGCGGGGCGAGCTGGTGGCCGGGTTTCTCACGGGGGATCAGTCGCTGGAGGATTATCTGGCTGACGTGGTCGACCGCTCGCCGGACTATGCGGGTTTCAACCTGCTGCTCGGCAACCACCATGAGCTGTGGCACTTCAATGCGCGGATGTCCGAGCCGGTGATGCTGGAGTCCGGGGTCTACGGACTATCCAATGCCGGGCTGGATACACCGTGGCCGAAGTTGCTCAAGGCCAAGGCAGCGTTGAGCGCAGTGCTGGAGGATCCGACGCCAGCGCGGTTGCTGGAGTTGCTTGGCGATGCGCAGACGGCACCGTTTGCCGAGCTGCCGGATACCGGCGTGGGGCTTGCGACTGAATCACTGCTGTCGAGTGTGTTTATTGCCAGCCAGAGTTACGGGACGCGGGCGAGTACAGCGCTGATTGTGCAGGCGGATGGGACGCGGCGGATGGTGGAGCGCAGTTTTGGGCCGTATGGCGGGCATCTGGGCGAGGTGGAGATTTTGATTTAGGCGGCGTCTGGACTGACGCAATCGCTGGCAAGCCAGCTCCCACAGGTTTCTTGGGTGCTCACAGATGTCGTGCTCACTGAAGATCCCTGTGGGAGCTGGCTTGCCAGCGATGAAGCCATTGGCCTTTTAGAGGGCCTTGTTGACCGCTGGCGGATTCATCTTCGACAAACCGAGATTCTTCAGCGCCAATTGCAGTGAGCTGTGGATAACTTGCGGATTGTCGATAGTCATCAGCTCGGCCAGCAACTCCTTGGCCTTGCTCAGGTTCACCTGACGCAGCATCCACTTCACCTTCGGCAAGTTGGTGGCGTTCATCGACAGGCTGTCGAAACCCATCGCCATCAACAGCACCGCCGCTGCCGGATCACCGGCCATCTCGCCGCAGATACTGACCGGCTTGCCTTCGGCATGGGCGTCGCGCACCACGTTTTGCAAGGCTTGCAGCACGGCCGGGTGCAGGTAGTCGTAGAGGTCGGCGACACGCGGGTTGTTGCGGTCGACTGCCAGCAGGTACTGGGTCAGGTCGTTGGAGCCGACCGACAGGAAGTCCACTTGCCGCGCCAGTTCCTTGGTCTGATACACCGCTGCCGGAATCTCGATCATCACGCCAATCGGCGGCATCGGCACGTCGGTGCCTTCGTCGCGCACTTCGCCCCAGGCCCGGTGGATCAGGTGCAGGGCTTCTTCGAGTTCGTGGGTGCCGGAGATCATCGGCAGCAGAATGCGCAGGTTGTTCAAGCCCTCGCTGGCCTTGAGCATCGCGCGGGTCTGCACCAGGAAGATTTCCGGGTGGTCGAGGGTCACGCGGATCCCGCGCCAGCCGAGGAACGGGTTGTCTTCCTTGATCGGGAAGTACGACAGCGACTTGTCACCGCCGATGTCGAGGCTGCGCATGGTCACCGGTTGCGGGTGGAACGCGGCGAGCTGCTCGCGGTAGATCGCCAGTTGTTCTTTTTCGCTCGGGAAGCGCTGGTTGATCATGAACGGCACTTCGGTGCGGTACAGACCGACACCTTCGGCGCCGCGCTTCTGCGCCCGCGCCACGTCCGCCAGCAGGCCGGTGTTGACCCACAGCGGCATGCGGTGGCCATCGAGGGTCACGCAGGGCAGGTCGCGCAGGGTGTCGAGACCCAGCGCCAGTTGTTTCTCTTCTTCCACCACCTCGGCGAACTGCTTGCGCAGTACTTCGCTGGGGTTGGTGTAGACCTCGCCGCGTGTGCCGTCGACGATCAATTCGATACCGTCGACCTTGGCGTACGGCAGGTCGACCAGACCCATTACCGTCGGAATGCCCATGGCCCGGGCCAGGATCGCGACGTGGGAGTTGCCCGAACCGAGTACCGAAACCAGACCGACCAGCGTGCCTTCCGGCACTTCGCCGAGCATCGCCGGGGTCAGCTCTTCGCTGACCAGAATGGTTTTTCCCGGGTAGACCAGATTCTGCTGACGCTCTTCCTGCAGGTAGGCAAGCAGACGGCGACCGAGGTCTTTGACGTCCGATGCCCGCTCGCGCAGGTAGGCATCGTCCATCAGCTCAAAACGGTTGACGTGTTCGGTGACCACTTGGCGCAGTGCGCCCTGCGCCCACTGACCGGTCTTGATCACCGTGGTGATTTCGCTGCCCAGCGAGGCATCGTCGAGCATCATCAGGTAGACGTCGAACAGCGCGCGCTCTTCCGGGCGCAATTGGGTCGCCAGTTTGGCGGACAGGGCGCGCATGTCGGCGCGCACGCCTTCGATGGCGGTCTTGAACAAGCCAAGTTCGGCGTTGATGTCGGTAATGGTCTTGTCCGGCACCACGTCCAGGTCGGCAGGCGGCAGCATGACCACCGCGGTACCGACCGCCGCACCCGGCGAGCCCGGCACGCCGACGAACTTGGCCTCCTGAATACCCTTGCCCTGACGACCCAGACCACGAATCGACCCCGTAGCCTCGGCGTGGGCGATAACGCCTGCGAGCTGCGCGCTCATGGTCACGAGGAAGGCTTCTTCACCTTCGTCGAACTGGCGACGCTCTTTCTGCTGGATAACCAACACGCCGACGACGCGGCGGTGGTGAATGATCGGTGCACCGAGGAACGAGGCATAACGCTCCTCGCCGGTTTCGGCGAAGTAGCGATAGCGCGGGTGATCCGCGGCGTTTTCGAGGTTCAGGGGTTCTTCACGCGTGCCGACCAGACCGACCAGACCTTCGTTGGGTGCCATGCTGACCTTGCCGATCGAGCGCTTGTTCAAGCCCTCGGTGGCCATCAGGACGAAGCGGTTGGTCTCGGGATCAAGCAGGTAGACCGAGCAGACCTGGCTGCCCATGGCCTCTTTGACGCGCAACACAATAATCCCCAACGCCGCCTTGAGATCCTTGGCGGAGTTAACTTCCTGGACGATCTTGCGCAGCGTATTGAGCATGGCTCGGGGTCGAACTCCGTCGTCAGTCGCGCGCTAAAAGGCGCGGGGCAAGCTCTTTGAGGGCGCGGCGATACACCTCGCGCTTGAATGTCACCACCTGGCCCAACGGATACCAATAGCTGACCCAGCGCCAGCCATCGAACTCCGGTTTACCGGTCAAATCCATCCGCACCCGTTGCTCGTTGGAGATCAGGCGCAGGAGAAACCATTTCTGTTTCTGGCCGATGCACAGCGGTTGGCTGTGGGTACGCACCAGACGTTGCGGCAAACGATAGCGCAACCAGCCTCGAGTACAGGCCAGTATTTCAACATCTTCACGTTCCAGGCCAACTTCTTCGTTCAGCTCGCGGTACAAGGCGTCTTCCGGCGTCTCCTCAGGGTTGATTCCCCCTTGCGGAAACTGCCAGGCATCTTGATTGATACGGCGAGCCCATAGCACCTGGCCGGCGTCATTCGTCAGAATGATCCCGACATTGGGGCGGAAACCATCGGGGTCGATCACGGGCACAACCTCGCAAACGCATGTCGCCGCATTGTTCCACAAAGGTTCATAAGGCGGCAACGAAGCTTCCTACCTTATGTGCACTCTTGTGAAAAGACCGTATTCTTGTCGCCTTTTTACAGACTTATCAGCGGGTAACTGCAATGCGCCTGGCTTTATTCGATTTGGACAACACCCTTCTGGGCGGCGACAGCGATCACGCCTGGGGCGACTATCTGTGCGAGCGCGGCTTCCTCGACCCGATTGCGTACAAGACGCGCAACGACGAGTTCTATCAGGATTACCTGGCCGGCAAACTGGATAACGCCGCGTACCTGAACTTCTGCCTGGAGATCCTCGGCCGCACCGACATGGCCGTGCTCGATCAATGGCACCGCGACTACATGCGCGACTGCATCGAGCCGATCATGCTGCCCAAGGCGCTGGAACTGCTGAAAAAGCACCGTGACGCCGGCGACAAACTGGTGATCATCACCGCGACCAACCGCTTCGTCACCGCGCCGATCGCTGCTCGTTTGGGTGTTGAAACCCTGATCGCCACTGAATGCGAAATGATTGATGGCCGCTACACCGGGCGCAGCACCGACGTTCCGTGCTTCCGTGAAGGCAAGGTAACGCGCCTGAATCGTTGGCTGGAAGAGACCGGGTATTCGCTGGAAGACAGCTATTTCTACAGCGATTCGATGAATGACCTGCCGCTGCTGGAGCAGGTAGCGAATCCGGTAGCGGTTGATCCGGATCCGAATTTGCGCGCCGAAGCCCAGAAGCGTGGCTGGCCGGTAATGACTCTGCGCGACTGATACCGCTTTCGCGAGCAGGCTCGCTCCCACATTGGATCTGTGCCATTCACAAGTCCCCTGTGGGAGCTAGCCTGCTCGTGAAGGGGTCGACTCGGTCTCAAGCCTTAAACCGGCTTGGCCCCCATCAACGCCGCAATGGCGAGAAATCCGACACCGCTCACAATGGCCAGCGCCAGGTTGAATTTGCGGTTGCCCACCCCGGTTGTCCACAGCCGATTAAGCCGCACAAGCAACCAGACCGCACTGAACGTGGCCACGGCATAGATCACGCTGGACCCCAGAATCCAGAACTGCCCCAGCGGCCAGCCGATCAGGTGCACCAGCCACCAGCCGGTGAAAGGCATGCTCAGCATACCGATCAGCATCAAACACCAGATAAACAGCCACGGACGCTGCATCGTGCTGGCCGGCCCTTCGCTGCGATTACGCCAGGTCAGAGCGGCAAGTCCCAGCCCGCTCGCGAGTATGACCACGGTCGCCGCGACGTGAAGGACTTTCAGGGTTGTCAGGGTTTCCATGTATTTCTCTTCCTTGGGTCATGCCCATCAGCGTAGCCGCTCAGCCAAGAAACAGCTTATAGGCCGGGTTATCGCTTTCGTCCCAGTAGGGGTAACCGATTTCCGCCAGCGCCGCCGGCACCAGATGACGTTCATCGTGGGGTACTTGCAGGCCGGCGACCACACGCCCGTCCGCCGCGCCGTGGTTGCGGTAGTGGAACATCGAGATATTCCAGCGCCCGCCGAGCTTGTTGAGAAAGTTGAACAGCGCGCCCGGTCGTTCCGGGAATTCGAAGCGCAGCACCACTTCATCAACCACGTGCGCCGCGCGTCCACCGACCATATGGCGGATGTGCAACTTGGCCAGTTCGTTGTCAGTCAGGTCCAGCACCGGGAAACCCTGCTCGGTCAGGCTCGCCAGCAATGCACTGCGCGGGTCGTTCTCCGGGTGGGTCTGCACGCCAACGAAGATGTGCGCTTCGCTGCCGGTGTTGTAGCGGTAGTTGAATTCGGTGATCTGGCGCTTGCCGATGGCCTCGCAAAACGCCTTGAAGCTGCCGGCCTGCTCGGGGATGGTCACGGCGATGATCGCTTCGCGGCCCTCGCCCAGTTCGGCACGCTCGGCGACGTGGCGCAGGCGGTCGAAGTTGACGTTGGCACCCGAGTCGATGGCGACGAAGGTCTTGCCGCTGACGCCGCGCTGTTCGACGTACTTCTTGATCCCGGCCACACCCAAGGCGCCGGCAGGTTCGGTGATCGAGCGGGTATCGTCGTAGATATCCTTGATCGCCGCGCAGATTTCGTCGATGCTCACGGTGATCACTTCATCGACATGGTCTTTGCAGATGTCGAAGGTGTGCTGACCAATCTGGGCCACCGCCACGCCGTCGGCGAAGATGCCCACGGTCGGCAGCACGACGCGCTCACCGGCAGCCATCGCCGCTTGCAGGCAGTTGGAATCGTCCGGCTCGACGCCGATGACTTTGATGTCCGGACGCAGGTATTTCACGTAAGCCGCGATGCCGGCAATCAACCCGCCGCCGCCGACCGGGACGAAAATCGCGTCCAGCGGTTGCGGGTGCTGGCGCAGAATCTCCATCGCCACGGTGCCCTGCCCGGCAATGGTATGCGGATCGTCGTACGGGTGGATGTAGACGTAGCCTTTTTCGTCGACCAGTTTCAGCGAGTAGGCCAGGGCTTCCGGGAACGAATCACCGTGCAGCACCACTTTGCCGCCACGCGAACGCACGCCCTCGACCTTGATTTCCGGGGTGGTCTTGGGCATGACGATGGTGGCTTTCACGCCCAGCACTTTCGCCGCCAGGGCCAGACCTTGCGCATGGTTGCCCGCCGACGCGGTGACCACGCCACGGGCGCGCTCTTCGTCGGTCAACTGGGTCAACTTGTTGTAGGCGCCGCGAATCTTGAAGGAGAACACGGGCTGCAAGTCTTCGCGCTTGAGCCAAATGTCATTACCCAGCCGCTCGGAGAGCTGGCGAGCATTCTGCAGCGGGGTTTCTACGGCAACGTCATAAACGCGCGAGGTGAGGATCTTTTTGACGTACTGTTCGAGCATCGGAAGCATCACTGAGCGGGTTGGGCGGGACCACGGAGTCTAACCCGGCTTTTGGGCACACGACCACACGAATCCAGAGGTTTTAGACAGTCTTGAGGCTATAATGCCGGCCTTTCCGTTCTCCCCTTGCCCGCTTCCGGAGCCCGCATGACCCAGGATCAACTCAAACAGGCAGTGGCGCAGGCCGCCGTCGACTTCATCCTTCCGAAACTCGACGACAAAAGCATCGTCGGTGTCGGCACCGGCTCCACCGCCAACTGCTTCATCGATGCGCTGGCAAAGTACAAGGGCGCGTTCGATGGCGCAGTCGCCAGCTCCGAAGCCACTGCCGCACGCCTGAAGGGCCACGGAATTCCGGTGTATGAGCTGAACACGGTCAGCGACCTGGAGTTCTACGTCGACGGCGCCGACGAAAGCGACGCACACCTGAACCTGATCAAGGGCGGCGGCGCAGCCCTGACCCGCGAGAAAATTGTAGCGGCCGTGGCCAAGACCTTCATCTGCATCGCCGACGCCAGCAAACTGGTGCCGGTGCTGGGCGAGTTTCCGCTGCCGGTCGAAGTGATCCCGATGGCCCGCAGCCACGTCGCTCGTCAACTGGTGAAGCTGGGCGGCGACCCGGTGTACCGCGAAGGCGTGTTGACCGACAACGGCAACATCATCCTCGACGTATTCAACCTGCAGATCACCAACCCGGTGGAGCTGGAAGCGCAGATCAACGCGATTGTCGGCGTGGTCACCAACGGCTTGTTCGCGGCGCGTCCGGCGGATTTGCTGTTGCTGGGTACGAGTGAAGGCGTGAAGACGCTGAAGGCTGAGTAAGCCCAGACTGCCCGAAATTAATGGGCAGACGAATAAACCTGTGGGAGCGAGCCTGCTCGCGAAAGCGCCAGTTCAGCCAACATTTTCATTGGCTGACACGACGCCTTCGCGAGCAGGCTCGCTCCCACAGTGTTTTATGGCGCTAGTCAGGGTTGTGCTGGTTTTTTAAAGACATAGAACAAGTTCGGCTCACTCACCAGATACAACGTCCCGTCATCATCCATCGCAATGCCTTCCGCCTGCGGAACGGTTTTCTGCAAGCCTTGCCGGCCCTTGCTCAGCGACATGGTGCTGAGCGGGCGCCCGTTGACATCCAGCTCCAGAATCAGCCGCGACTCATCCGACAGCGCCAGTAAATGGCCGCTGCGCTCGTCGTATTGCAGGCTCGACAGATCGCGCACGAACATCCCGGCATCGCGTTTGGGGTTGTTGATCACGTGCACCGCGTAGGACTTTTCCGAATTGAAGTGAGGAAAGCCGTGCACTTCGTAGATCAGCATCGGGTCGCGCTCCTTGGCGACGAACAAGCGCTTGCCCACCGAGTCGTACGCCAGACCTTCAAACCCCTTGTTGCCGGCCATGTGCACACCGAGGGTCATCTGCTCGGCGTCCGCCGCGTCGAGAAAAGTGGTGTCTTCTTCCAGATGTATCTTGATCAGTCGCTGCTGACGCTCATCGGTGATCACGTAGGTATCGGCGCTGATGAACTCGACTGCCTCTGCGTCGCCGAAGCCAATCAGCGGGATGCGCCGCAGGATCTTGCCCTCCAGCGACAGTTCAACCAGTTCGGAATTCTTGTTGGTCACGGTGAACAGGCTGTCGCGCACCGGATCGTAGGTCAGCGCCGACACATCGTCGTCCAGCCCGTCGATGACGCGCGCTTCGATGTCCACGCGATACTGGTCCAGGCCAATGGCCTCGCTGCTCAGCGGCTGCCATAAGGTGTGCAGGTTGAACCAGGCGCGTTCGAACAGGCGCATGTATTGGCCGATCGCGAGCAGCGCGATCAGGGCAATCACCGAAAAGATGAGCAACAGCGGTTTGGGGCGGGCAAGTCGACGCATTCGGGCGGGCTCGGAATCAAGGCAGGCGGATGAAATATCACGCCTGACTGAACTGAAGCTTAATGGCCACTTGCCTTGAACCACAAGACAACCTGTGGAGGAGCTGCCGAAGGCTGCGATCCTTTGATCTTGATCTTTAACAACAAGATCAAAAGATCGCAGTCTTCGGCAGCTCCTACAGGGAGTGAGTTATTTGTGCTTTTCGAAGCGATAAAACAGGTTCGGCTCGCTGACCATGTACAGCGTGCCCGCCTCATCCATGGTCACGCCTTCGGCGCGGGGAATGGTGTTCTTCAAGCCGTTGAAACCGCCGAGCAGGGTCATGAAGCTGACTTGCTCGCCCTTCTCGTCCAGTTCCAGCAACAGGTGAGAATCGGCGGACAGCACCAGCAGGTGGCCAGTGCGCGGATCGGTTGCCAACGCGGAGAGATTGCGGATATCCAGCTCATCGCTGGACAGCTTCTGCTTGTCGCCTTTCAGGGTCTGACCGCCATCGCTTTTCCAGGTGAACAGCGCCGCTGGCCGTTCTTCACCTAGCAGCAATTGTTGGTTGCGCGGGTCCCAGGTGATCGCTTCGAAGGCTTTGTTCTGGTCTTTCGACGGGCCGAGGTCGTACTTGGGAAAATTGGCGATGTTCAGTTCGCGGGTGTCGGCATCGACCTTGACGATCGACAGCATGTGCTGGCGCTCATCGACGATCGCCATCAGGCCGTTTTCCATGGCGGTCAGGCCTTCTGGATTGCTCCAGCCCACCAGCGGCATCTTGCGCAGCACCTCGCCTTGCAGGCTCAGTTCGACGAGGAACGGATTCTTGCCCATCACCGAAAACAGGGTTTTGGTCTGCGGGTTGTAGGCGAGGTCCGATGCTTCGTCCTTCTCCATGCCCGGCAATGACTTGGCATCAATCACCACCCGATAGTCCGGCAGCCAGATGCTTTCCTTTTGCTCGGCCTTGCTTTCAAAGCGTTCCAGCACCCACAGCAAACCCCGGTCATCCCAATGCATGGCAAACGCCAAGCCGTACGCGGCGGCAATCGCCAGCAGCAACCAGGAATACCAGCGCATGGCGAAACGCGACCGGCGTGGGGGTTTGAGCTGAGTTTGAGATGACATCAAGGGACGCTTTCCGAAAATTCAGGCTATGGGTAATAGCATAAAGAGGCCGGCTAGGACGCCAGAATTGCGGGAATTATCCAGACAGGATGTGAAAAAAACGGCAAATGGCGGGATTGACGTTTGCTGCCACCAATCTTCAGGGCAGCAAAAACCATGTGGGAGCGAGCCTGCTCGCGAAGACGGAATGTCAGTCAGCAATGATGTCGACTGACCTGACGCCTTCGCGAGCAGGCTCGCTCTCACAGGGTGTGGCGGTTAGCGCACGCTGCTGTTGAAGCTGTTGGCGCCAACCAGTTCGAGGACGATCTCATCGCCGACATTCAGCGGGCCGACGCCAGCCGGTGTGCCAGTCAGGATCACGTCACCGGCCTGTAGCGAGAAGCAGCCGGCCATGTACTGGATCATCGGCACGATCGGGTTGAGCATCGCGCTGCTGTTGCCGTCCTGACGCACCTCACCGTTGATGGTCAGGCGGATACCGATGTCGGTCAGGTCCGCGAAGGTGCTGCCAACCACGAACGGCGCAAGCACGGCCGCGCCGTCGAACGACTTGGCGATTTCCCACGGCAGGCCCTTGGCTTTCAGCTCGGCCTGCTTGTCGCGCAGGGTCAGGTCCAGCGCCGGGGCGAAACCGGAGATCGCATCCAGCACTTCTTCACGGCTGGGTTTGGTCGACAGCGGCTTGCCGATCAACACGGCGATTTCCGCTTCGTAGTGCACCGAGCCGCGCTCGGTCGGAATGCTGAAACCACCGTCCAGCGGCACCACACAACTGCCGGGTTTGATGAACAGCAGCGGCTCGGTAGGCACCGGGTTGTCCAGTTCCTTGGCGTGTTCGGCGTAATTACGGCCAATGCACACGACTTTCCCGATCGGGAAGTGAATGCGCGTGCCGTCGACGTACTGGTGCTGATAGCTCATTTACCGACTCCTGCCTTCATTTATTCATCAAGAATTACAGATCAAACCGCGAAGATCTTGCCCGGGTTCATGATGCCGTTCGGATCGAACACCGCTTTGACCGCTTTCATGTACTCGATCTCGACCGGCGATCGGCTGTAGGTCAAGTAGTCGCGCTTGGTCATGCCCACACCGTGCTCAGCGGAAATCGAACCGTTGTACTTCTCGACGGTTTCGAACACCCATTTGTTGACGGTGGCGCACTTGGCGAAAAACTCGTCCTTGCTCAGGTTGTCCGGCTTGAGGATGTTCAGGTGCAGGTTGCCATCGCCGATGTGGCCGAACCAGACGATTTCGAAATCGGGATAGTGTTTGCCGACGATCGCGTCGATTTCCTTGAGAAATGCCGGGACTTTCGAGACGGTGACCGAGATGTCGTTCTTGTACGGCGTCCAGTGCGAGATGGTCTCGGAGATGTACTCGCGCAGTTTCCACAGGTTCTGCAACTGGGTTTCGCTCTGGCTCATCACGCCATCGAGGACCCAGCCCTGTTCAACGCAATGCTCGAAGGTTTCCAGCGCGCTGTTGGCCACTTTTTCAGTAGTCGCTTCAAATTCCAGCAGGGCGTAGAACGGGCAATCGGTTTCGAACGGCGCCGGAACGTCGCCACGGCCCATGACTTTGGCCAGGGCCTTGTCGGAGAAGAACTCGAAAGCGGTGAGGTCGAGCTTGCCCTGAAAGGCGTGCAGCACCGGCATGATCGAGTCGAAATCCGCGGTACCCAGCACCATCGCCGTGAGATTTTTCGGCGCGCGATCCAGGCGCATGGTCGCTTCAACCACAAAACCAAGGGTGCCTTCCGCGCCGATAAACAGCTGACGCAAGTCATAACCGGTGGCGTTCTTGATCAGGTCCTTGTTCAGTTCCAGCACGTCGCCCTTGCCGGTAACGACTTTCATGCCCGCGACCCAATTGCGCGTCATGCCGTAACGAATGACTTTGATCCCGCCGGCATTGGTGCCGATGTTGCCGCCAATCTGGCTGGAACCGGCCGAAGCGAAGTCCACCGGGTAGTACAGGCCTTTTTCTTCGGCGACGTTCTGCAAATGCTCGGTGACCACGCCCGGCTGACAAACGGCGGTACGGTCAGTGAGGTTCACGTCGAGAATCTGGTTCATGTAATCGAACGACACGACCACTTCGCCATTGGCCGCCACCGCAGCGGCAGACAGCCCGGTCCGCCCGCCCGAAGGCACCAGCGCGACCTTGTGTTCGTTGGCCCAACGGACAACGGCCTGCACTTGCTCGACGGTCTTGGGAAACACGATGGCGCTGGGCGCCGGGGCGAAGTGCTTGGTCCAATCCTTGCCATACGTGTTCAGGGAGTCGGCATCGGTCAAGACCTTGCCAGGCTCGACCAGGGTCTTCAGTTCATCAATCAGGGCAGGATTGGTCATCGACAGAACTCTCGAACAATTCATGGTCATCCTGAGAACGCTTCACGTCGCAGGAATGAGTGTTTAGCGGGGCGGCTATGCTAGCATACCGACCCCGCAGGCCAGTGCCCAACGGCCTTTCTGCGGTGACGGCTTTCCTGCCGTCGCGGTCAGCCTCTGTTGACCATTTCCTGCCATTTTTCTCCGGGATACAGGTTTACGCAGATGAGCAAGACTTCTCTCGATAAGAGCAAGATCAAGTTCCTTCTTCTCGAAGGCGTCCACCAATCGGCTGTCGACGTCCTCAAGGCGGCGGGCTACACCAGCATCGAATACCTGACAGGTTCCTTGCCGGAAGCCCAGCTCAAGGAAAAGATCGCTGACGCTCACTTCATCGGCATTCGTTCTCGCACCCAACTGACCGAAGAGATCTTCGATCACGCGAAGAAGCTGGTAGCCGTCGGCTGTTTCTGCATCGGCACCAATCAGGTTGACCTGAGTGCTGCCCGCGAGCGCGGTATCGCCGTGTTCAACGCGCCATACTCCAACACGCGTTCCGTTGCCGAGCTGGTGCTGGCCGAAGCCATCCTGCTGCTGCGCGGCATCCCTGAGAAAAATGCTTCCTGCCACCGTGGCGGCTGGATCAAGAGCGCAGCCAACTCCTTCGAAATCCGCGGCAAAAAGCTGGGCATCGTCGGCTACGGCTCGATCGGTACTCAACTGTCGGTTCTGGCTGAAGGCCTGGGCATGCAGGTGTACTTCTATGACACCGTGACCAAGCTGCCGCTGGGCAACGCGACGCAGGTCAACAACCTGCACGAACTGCTGGGCATGTCCGACATCGTCACCCTGCACGTTCCGGAAACCGCTGCGACCCAGTGGATGATCGGCGAGAAGGAAATCCGCGCCATCAAGAAGGGCGGCATCCTGATCAACGCTGCACGCGGTACCGTGGTCGAGCTTGATCACCTGGCCGCAGCAATCAAGGACAAGCACCTGATCGGCGCCGCCATCGACGTATTCCCGGTGGAGCCACGCTCCAACGACGAAGAGTTCGAAAGCCCGCTGCGCGGCCTCGACAACGTGATTCTGACCCCGCACATCGGTGGCTCGACCGCCGAAGCGCAAGCCAACATCGGTCTGGAAGTGGCGGAAAAACTGGTCAAGTACAGCGACAACGGTACGTCCGTTTCGTCGGTCAACTTCCCGGAAGTGGCCCTGCCGGCTCACCCTGGCAAGCACCGCCTGCTGCACATCCACGAGAACATTCCGGGTGTGATGATGGAGATCAACAAGGTCTTCGCCGAAAACGGCATCAACATCTCCGGTCAGTTCCTGCAGACCAACGAAAAGGTCGGCTACGTGGTGATCGACGTCGACGCCGAGTACTCGGAGCTGGCGCAAGAGAAGCTGCAACACGTCACCGGCACCATCCGTAGCCGGGTTCTTTTTTAAGAACAGCTACAAGCCTCAAGCTACAAGCGGCAAGTGATGTTCGCTTCTGCTTTTGCTTGAAGCTCGCAGTTTGTAGCTCGCAGCTGATAAAAGAAGGGAGCCCCGAAGGGCTCCCTTTTTTATTTGACGTTGACGGTGATTTTTTCGGAAACGATCGTTGGGTCAAACGGCATATGGCCGCTGTCGCCAAGAATCAGCTGCAAGGTGTGCTTGCCGGGGGCCAGTTTGATCGTGGCTTCGGTCTGCGCCTTGCCGAAATGCATGTGGTGGGCATCAGTCGGGATAGGTGCGCCTTCAGCCGGCAGGTCGTCGACGTCAATCAGCAGATGATGGTGGCCGGTGTTCTTGGTGACGTCACCCGCGGGCGCCAGCGCGATGTTCTTGACGCCGAACTTGACTTTGAATTCCTGGGAAACCGTCGCACCGTCCTCGGGAGAAACGATGAACACTTCAGCATCTTTCGGCGCCGGCGTCGCCGCACTGGCCAACACCGAAACACCCATCAGCACACCCGCCAGCGCAGCACGTGACATAAAGCTTTTCATTTTCTTCTCCAGTTTTTCCGTAAAATCCGCACGGTCATGACAACTTCATGACCATTCGTTGTCGAAGGCACTCGACAACCATAGCAAAGCGAGCCTGAATCAGAGCATCGCGATAATGATTTCAAAGGAGTGACCATGCGCCTTTTGCCTGGCCTGATCTGCCTGATACCCCTTCTAAGCCCGCTGGCTCATGCCGAACTGATTGATGACGTCAACGACCGTGGTGAGTTGCGCATAGCCCTGGAGGCTAATACACCGCCCTTCAATTTCAAGGAAGGTGACACGCTCACGGGGTTCGAGGTCGAGCTTGGGCAATTGCTGGCCAGTGAACTGGATGTGCGCGCCGACTTCATCGTCACCGACGCCGGCGATCTGCTCCAGGGCGTTGAAAGCGGCAAGTACGACGTCGCGCTCAACCACATAGCACTGACACCCGAACTTAAGGATCGTTTCGACTTCAGCGAGCCGTACAGCCAGGTCGATTCACAATTACTGGCGAAGAAGGATGAGCAGCCACGCCCCATGGTGCTGGTGCAGGCGCTGACCGAAACGAAGCCGGCAGTGAGTGCGCCGGTGGAGTTGGCGATACCGTTTCAGAAGGGTAATCCGGCATTTCGCGCCAGCCTTGAGAGTGCGTTGCAGCGGATCAAGGCGGATGGGCGATTGGCGGCGTTGTCCGAGAAGTGGTTCACCGAAGCCAAGTGAACACAAAACCTGTGGGGGTTTGCGCTGGAATTTTAATCGAGCAGGGTCAGAGCCAGCGCTGCTTGCGACAGTTCAAGCTCGCTGAAAACCTGCACACCATGACGTTTCAGCAGTGCAGCAGTAACCCCCTCACCACTGACCTTAACCCCACTGAACGTCCCGTCATACGTCAGCAGATTCCCGCACGACGGACTGTTGGCCTTGAGCACCACCACCCGTATATCGTGCTTTTGCACCAGTTCCAGCGCCTGCCGCGCACCCTCCAGGAATTGCGCACTGACATCCTCGCCTTCAGTGGTCATCACCGCAGCAACACCATCGAGCACCTCCCCCCCCTGCCCGCCCGGAATCTCCGCCGCCGCCCGCGGCGTCGGCAAGCCACCGGCCACTTCAGGGCACAACGGCACCACCCGTCCTTCGGCTATCCACTGCTCCAACACATCAAACGGCCCGCTGGCCCCGCCGTCGTAACGCACGCGGTGGCCTAACAGGCAGCGGCTGACCAGAATCTTTTGCATGTCAGAAAGGCTCGTTGCCACGACGACGGAACCAGCCCGTCAGCGACAGGCGCTCGCGGTGGGCCGGCAGTACCTCATGCGGTACTTCGCCGGAGAGGAAAACCACCAGACAACCACCGGTAGGTTGGACATCATGAACGCGATCATCGCTCAGATACATGCGCAGCTGACCGCCATCCTCCGGCAGCCAGGCATCATTGAGGTAGACCACCACCGAGACCATGCGCCGGTCATCGTCGCGAAAACGGTCGACGTGCCTGCGATAAAACGCGCCCGGCGGATACAGGGCGAAATGGCATTCGAAATCTTCAAGCCCGAGGAACAAGCCACGGTTGAGGGCCTCGCGCAGGCTGTCCATCAGGTTCAGATAACGGTCACTGGCCTCAGCCTGCCCCGGATCGATCCATTGGATATGGTCGCCGCGAATACCCTCGCGAATCTCTGAAAACGGCCCACGACCGACCGCCGCCGGCGCCAGCTCACCCTCGGCTTCACGTTTACGGCATTCGGCCGCCAGCTCGCCGGTCAAACCGGCGGGCAGGAAAATGTTCTGCTGCGACCAGCCGTGTTCGGCCAGGTCGTCGACAATGCGCAACAGCAGCGGGTGTTCAGAGGATATTTGCATGGCGCGCATAGTATGTCGGCGGCAAGAAATCCGACAGAGCCACGCGGCGGCTTGTTACGAATTCTCGACAAGTCACGGCACCGCACGGAGAATAGTCCGCTGCTGACAGGAGTCCCTATGCGCCGTTTGCTTTTTTCACTGTTGATGTTCTGTGTTTTGCCCGCTTGGGCGGACGGCCACGATCAGCTGTACAAGGTCGCCGGTTGGCCAGAACAACGTGCGCATTTCAATGACGCCCTGAGTGCCGCGCAACAGCGCTATCAAAACAGCCTGCCGCCCGCCGTGTTTCAAGCGCTGGTGAACAACAGCAACCAGCGCTTCGCCCCGCAGGCCATGGATCAACGCGCCGAGGCACAGCTACGGCAGAACCTCGCCGATCCGAAACCTGCGCTGTCTTTTTTCCAGTCGCCGCTGGGCAAGAAAATCGTTGCCGCTGAATTGCTCGCGACCCGCCGGGATCAACTGGCCAAGAACGCCAAGGGCCTACCGAAAATGCCGGCCAGCGACAGCCGCCTGCTGATCATCGGCCACCTCGCCCAGGCACTGCCTGCGCGGGAGGCTGGCGCCGAGGTGAGCCTGGCGATTGCCGGGGTCGCAGCGGACAGTTTGAGTTCGATGATTCCGGGCCTGCTCGGTGGCGGACAGGCGCAAGGCATGTTGAACGGTCAACGTCAGCGCTTGATGGATCAGATCGGCGCGGACATGAACAACACGCTGCTCTACGTTTATCGCGACCTGTCGGATAACGAACTGGAAGAGTTTGCGACGTTCGCCGAATCGACCGAGGGCAAGGCGTATTACCAGGCCGCGCTGGCGGCGATTCGAGCGGGGTTGGCGGTGGGGCAGAACCCGTGATTATCAATCGATAACCGCGACGTTTGCCGTCCTGCGCCTTCGAATTTTTGCGAAATGTGGCGGGTGACACGGGGACTTCCCCGCCACATTGGGCGACTTGACGCGCCGCCTCACTTGCGCAGATTGCTCTCAATACAATTTCGAACTATCTCGGAATCATTGAAAAAATCGACGTTGATGATGTTGCTTTTGCGTTGCCATTCGCTGCCGATTGAATACCAGCCATTCAATTCGGACTTGATATTCTGCACCCCCCAAATCGAATAACAGGTTGCCGACATCGACCATAAAGCCCCTGCTGCTGGTGGATTGCGCATAACACTCTCAATGTGGCTGTAAAGTCGGGAAGTACTTACCAAACCGCCACCCGCCCAACGATGATTTATCTGAGGCCAGATCAATGTTGGATTCAACCTGGACAAACCATTCGGCGCAGCAAGGATAATCCCGCCTCTTGGATAATTGGCCTTGATTTCATTCATTGTCATATTCACCGCTACTCGCGGGATCAGAGCCCAGCCAAAATCACCCACTAGATAATCATGCAATTCTTGAAAGGGTACCGGCGAATTATTCCAGGTCATCAAGTCGTGAATATCCAGGATAACTATTTCGGAAGGATTCGCTTGAAGGAACCAATAAACCTCGTGCATCGTATCCCAGAGGGATCTACCGGACTGCAGGTCATGCGTGTGCACAAACCGAAGACTCGTTCCCGAATGACCGGCGAAGTATTTCAAGCGAATATCAAGGACCCTTATACCGTTGTCCAACTGATACCTGAAAGATTCCCCCTGACAAGTAATGTAAGAGTTACTATAACTCGCCTTGCGATCCATCCCAGCATTGTGTGCCCCCGGCAGGCTTAGCTGCCAGAGCTTCTTATTGCCAATGGAAGATCGCAGATCTCCCATCCAGGATTTTTTGCTATACGAACCACTGCGAGCATTGATTACATTTAAATTTTCCATAAGATAACCCTCGAGCGCACACACTACTTGAGTAGTCTATTGCCCATATAATTAATGTTGATCAGGCTTTATCGGCACAAGCAGACAATTGAAATTTATTTCACTGGCTGCCACACCGCAAAATCAACATATCGCAGAAAAGAGAAAATGACGAAACACCAACCATTGCATAAGTTTTCGAAAATCAATAACAACCCTGACTAACAACTAAAACCTAAAGAGCGCATTAAGAAACTTAGCACTTGCTAGTTAGTTGCTTGGTAAATTGTTACATGGGCAATGCGCTATGCACTTCGCCCCTTAATCCGCTTGCTCAAAAACTCGAAATATTCCTCACGCATATCAGCCGTCTCATTCGCCAGATGATGCCGCGCTTCGGGTAGCAGCAAGATCTGCGGTCGATCGAACTTCAACTTCAACACCTGCAGATTGTGCTGCCAGTCCACGGTCATGTCCGCCTGCCCCTGAATGATCAGCGGTCGTCGCGGACTTTTTTTGGCGAATTCCACCCGGTGGATCCAGCGTGACAAAGCCCCGACCCATGCCGTCGGCAAGCGCTTGGGCTGCAACGGATCGGCCAGCAGAAACGGCAGGAAATCCGGGTCGTTGGAGTTCTCGCTGAAGCGCCGCGCGATGCCCCGTACGAAAGGCCGCAGCAGGTAATAACTCAGCTGCGACCAGCCCCACGCCCGCGGTCTCACCAGTGGCGACAGCAAAATCACCTGACCCTGCGCCGGACTGTTTTCGCCATGATTGAGCACATGATCGACGACGATGGCGCCGCCAGTGCTTTGTCCGCACAAGTGCCAGGGTTGCGGCAGGGCAATCGAATTGGCTTCGACGAATAAGGCTTGCAGCGCGTCCTGATATTCAGAGAAGTCGCGGATGCTCGCCCGCGTGCCGCTCGACAGACCATGCCCGGGCAAGTCGCAGGCGATGACCGCAAAATCCTGATCCAGCGCCCACTCGATCACATGCCGATACAGCCCGGTGTGGTCGTAGAAACCGTGCAATAGAAACAGCGTGCCCTTGACCTTCTCCGGCCACCAGCAATGGCTCACCAGTTCGTAGCCATCAACGGCGAAACGGCCCATGCCGCGCCAGACATCACGCTCGGGAAAATCGGTTTTGTAGAAGCATTGATAGGCCTTGGCTTCGTCCGACAACGGCTGCCACTCAGCCAAAGGCTTGAGGCTGGCGCGTAATTGATCGGGGTCGAAAGTAGCGGGCATGAGGCAAATTCCAGAGCGGTGAACAGACTTTATCGGCTTGCGATATTCATCTGTCGCGGCAAGCATGGCAAGCTAGCCGCCCCTCAAGGATCGAAATACATGCGTTCGTCCTACCGCACCGCACTGTTTGCCAGCCTGCTCGCGCTTGTGTGTGCCGGCGTGTTGTGGACGGCGTACGACTGGTTTCAGGGCCGATATTTGCGCGCGTTCAGCGAGCACACCGCGGTTTTTTCCGGCGACCCGCTGCGCCTGCCGGATGATCTCGCCGGACCTGGCAAGATTCGCCTGGTGCATTTCTGGGACCCGGCCTGCCCCTGCAACGTCGGCAATCAGCAGCACCTGACCGAGATGGTCAAGCATTTCAGCCCCAGAGGCGTCGAGTTTTTCGCGGTGCAGCGACCCGGCAGCCACGGCCAGTTGCCCGTCACTTTGAGCAGCCTCAAAACCATCGCTGTATTGCCCGGTGCCGAGCAGATTCCCGCCAGTCCCGCTGTGGCGATCTGGGACCGAAGCGGCAAACTCGCGTACTTCGGCCCCTACAGCGAAGGCCTGACCTGCAACTCCAGCAACAGCTTTATCGAACCGATCCTGAACGCGTTGACGGATGATCGCCCGGTGAATGCCACGCACACGCTGGCGGTCGGCTGCTATTGCCCGTGGCCGGTGCAGGCGCAATAAGGCATTCCGGACTTTTCAAGGACAGCGATGCACGGCACAGAAGGTCTGTGCTAATTGTTTGCAGCCCGGCGGGCGGCAATTCCGCATGCACAAGGAGTCACCATGAAACGCGTGTTCACCGTTCTTGCCTTGCTCATCGTTGTCCTGCTCACTGGCGCAGGCGGGTACATCTACAGCAAACAGCCGACACGCCAGGGCCAGATTGAACTGCGCAACCTGCAAGGTTCGGTGACCGTGCGCTACGACGAGCGTGGCGTGCCGCACATCCGCGCCGAGAACGAAACCGACCTCTACCGTGCCCTCGGCTATGTGCATGCCCAGGATCGTCTGTTCCAGAT
The DNA here is from genome assembly GCF_017973755.1 of Pseudomonas sp. P42. NCBI lineage: Bacteria > Pseudomonadati > Pseudomonadota > Gammaproteobacteria > Pseudomonadales > Pseudomonadaceae > Pseudomonas > Pseudomonas sp. P42. The sequence goes on from NZ_JACOPU010000003.1 coordinate 316,052, forward strand.
GGAAACCATGCGTCGCCTCGCCCGGGGCGAACTGGCCGAAGTGCTCGGGCCGAAGCTGCTCGACACCGACAAACTGTTCCGCAGTTTGCGCATTCGTGAACGCGCGGCCAGTTATGTGGCCAGCCTCGACAAGCAGTCGCCGGCGTGGAAGGGCCTGCAAGCTTATCTGGATGGCATCAACCAATATCAGGACACGCACGCCGCGCCTGTCGAGTTCGACGTGCTGGGCATCCCCAAGCGGCCGTTCACCGCCGAAGACAGCATCAGCGTCGCCGGTTACATGGCCTATAGCTTTGCCGCTGCGTTTCGCACAGAACCGTTGCTGACCTACGTGCGCGATCAGCTTGGCGCTGATTACCTCAACGTCTTCGACCTCGACTGGCAGCCCAAAGGCGTACTTGCCAAGGGCCACAGTACGTCGGCGCCGGCACTCGCCACCAATGACTGGAAAGACCTCAACGCCCTCGCCCGCCTCAGTGAGCAGGCGCTGATCGACAACGGTCTGCCGCAATTCGAAGGCAGCAATGCCTGGGTCATCTCGGGCAGTCGAAGCCAGAGCGGCAAGCCGCTGCTGGCCGGCGATCCGCACATTCGTTTCTCGGTGCCATCGGTGTGGTACGAAGCGCAGTTGTCGGCACCGGGGTTTGAACTCTATGGCCATCATCAGGCGCTGGTGCCTTTCGCGTTCCTGGGGCACAACCTGGATTTCGGCTGGAGCCTGACCATGTTCCAGAACGACGATCTGGACCTGATCGCCGAGAAGATCAACCCGGACAACCCGAATCAGGTCTGGTATCGCGGCCAGTGGACCGACATGGTCAGCAGCGAGCAGCAGATCGCCGTGAAGGGCCAGGCGCCGGTGACCATCACCCTGCGCCAGTCGCCGCACGGCCCGATCGTCAACGACGCGCTGGGCGCCGCCGCCGGCAAGACACCGATCGCGATGTGGTGGGCCTTCCTCGAAACACCGAACCCGATCCTGGAGGGTTTCTACCAGCTCAACCGCGCCGACACCCTGGCCAAGGCCCGCGCCGCTGCGGCCAAGGTACAGGCGCCGGGGCTCAACCTCGTTTACGCCAATGCCAAGGGCGATATCGCCTGGTGGGCTTCGGCGTTGTTACCCAAGCGCCCCGCCGGGGTCAAGCCGGGCTTCATCCTTGATGGCAGCACTGATCAGGCGAACAAGGACGGTTTCTACCCGTTCAGCACCAACCCGCAGGAAGAAAACCCGGCACGCGGCTATATCGTCTCGGCCAACTTCCAGCCCGTGTCGCCAAGCGGCATGGAGATTCCCGGTTACTACAACCTCGCCGACCGTGGCCAGCAGCTCAATCGCCAGCTCAGCGACAAGAGCGTGAAGTGGACCAACGAAGCCAACCAGAAACTGCAACTGGGCACAGCCACCGGTTACGGCCCGCGTTTGCTGGCGCCTCTGCTGCCCGTGCTGCGCGAGGTGGTGAGCGATCCGGCGCAGTTGAAACTGGTCTCGCAACTGGCGCAGTGGCCAGGCGACTATCCACTGGATTCGGTAAGCGCGACGGTGTTCAACCAGTTCCTCTACGACCTCGCCGATGCCGCGATGCGCGATGAGTTGGGCAATGACTTTTTCGACACGCTGTTGTCGACGCGGGTGATTGATTCGGCATTGCCACGCTTGGCGGCGAACGCTGATTCAGTCTGGTGGGATAACCGCAACACGCCAACCAAAGAGACTCGCGCCGATACCGTGCGCGCGGCATGGCAGGCGAGCATGAAGCACCTGAAGCTGACCCTCGGTGACGATACGTCCGCATGGAAATGGGGCACGGCGCACACGCTGACCCACGGGCATCCGCTGGGGCAGCAGAAGCCGCTGGATCGCATCTTCAACGTCGGGCCGTTCGCCGCACCGGGCAGTCATGAAGTGCCGAACAACCTTTCGGCGAAGATCGGCCCGGCGCCGTGGCCGGTGACTTACGGGCCTTCTACGCGGCGTCTGGTCGACTTCGCTGATCCTGCTCACAGCTTGACGATCAACCCGGTCGGGCAGAGCGGCGTGCCGTTTGATCGTCACTATGACGATCAGGCTGAAGCGTACGTCGACGGGATTTACGTGCAGGCGCATTTCAGCGACGAAGAGGTGACGGCGAATACGCGGAGCACGTTGAAGCTGCTGCCGGCGCGTGGAAACCCTTAAAAGCCCCTCACCCTAGCCCTCTCCCATAGGGAGGGGGAACCGATTGGGGGATATCGACGAGCTACGCCGACTTGACCGATCACTACTGAATCCATAATCGACAGAGCCATTTCAGGTCGATGTATGGCGCAAGACACCTCGCTCGGCCCCCTCTCCCTCTGGGAGAGGGCTGGGGGGCAAGCCGATGAACTGTGTTGAGATCATCCGCAAATCCCTCTGGACCTGAGGATCACCACAAAAACAACTGTGGGAGCGAGCCTGCTCGCGAAGACTAAATGTCAGCCAACATTTGAGTCGACTGACACTCCGTATTCGCGAGCATGCTAGCTCCCACATTGGATTTGGATTGGCCTGAATATTAAGGCCAATCCAGATTGGCTTACACCACTCCCGGTGCCGGTGCGCGACGTACGTCCGGTTGCTTCCACGAATCGGCAGCGCTTTCTTCGATGGCTTGCTGGATGGCTTTCTTGCGGGCTTCTTCGGCGCGGCGGCTGAAGAACCAGACCATGAAAGTCACGATCGACACCGCCAGCAGAATCAGGCTGGCCACGGCGTTGATCTCAGGCTTGACGCCCAGACGTACCGCCGAGAACACTTCCATCGGCAGCGTCGTCGAACCCGGGCCCGACACGAAGCTTGCCAGTACCAAATCGTCCAGCGACAGCGCGAACGACATCATGCCGCCCGCTGCCAACGATGGCGCGATCATCGGGATGGTGATCAGGAAGAACACCTTCCACGGCCGCGCCCCCAGGTCCATCGCCGCTTCTTCAATCGACAGATCCAGCTCACGCAGGCGCGCCGACACCACCACTGCCACATAGGCCGCACAGAACGTCGTGTGCGCGATCCAGATGGTGACGATGCCACGTTCCTGTGGCCAGCCGATCATCTGCGCCATGGCCACGAACAGCAGCAACAGCGACAGACCGGTGATCACTTCGGGCATTACCAACGGCGCCGTCACCAGGCCGCCGAACAACGTACGGCCCTTGAAGTGGGTGATACGCGTCAGCACGAATGCGGCCAAAGTACCCAGTGCTACCGCAGCCACCGCCGTGTAGCAGGCGATTTCCAGCGAGCGCAGTACCGAGCCCATCAGTTGCGAGTTGTCGAGCAGGCCGACGTACCACTTGATCGACCAGCCGCCCCACACCGTTACCAGTTTCGAGGCGTTGAACGAGTAGATCACCAGGATCAGCATCGGCAAGTAGATGAACAACAAACCCACGACCAGCATCAGGCTGGAGAAACGGACGCGCTTCATTCTTTACCCTCCATTTCCTTGGCCTGACTGCGGTTGAACAGGATGATCGGCACGATCAGGATCGCCAGCATCACCACCGCCAGCGCGGACGCTACCGGCCAGTCACGGTTGTTGAAGAACTCTTGCCAGAGCACCTTACCGATCATCAGGGTTTCCGGGCCGCCGAGCAGTTCCGGGATGACAAACTCGCCCACGACCGGAATGAACACCAGCATGCAGCCGGCAATGATCCCGTTCTTGGACAGCGGAATAGTGATTTTCCAGAAGCTGTTGAAGGTGCTCGAACCGAGGTCAGAAGCCGCTTCCAGCAGACTGTTGTCGTGCTTCACCAGGTTGGCGTACAGCGGCAGGATCATGAACGGCAGGTACGAGTAAACGATGCCGATATACACCGCGAGGTTGGTGTTGAGGATCTGCAGCGGCTCATCGATCAGGCCGATGCTCATCAGGAATCCGTTGAGCAGGCCATTGTTGCTGAGGATGCCCATCCACGCGTAAACGCGGATCAGGATTGCCGTCCAGGTCGGCATCATGATCAGCAGCACCAGCACCGTTTGCATTTCTTTACGGGCCGTGGCGATCGCGTAGGCCATCGGGTAGCCGATCGCCAGGCACAGAACGGTGCTGATCAACGCCATCTTCAGCGAGCCGAGGTACGCGGCGATATACAACTCGTCGTCGCCAAGCATCGCGTAGTTGCCCAGGTTCAGCAGCAGTTGCAGCTTCTGCTCGGCAAACGTGTAGATCTCGGTGTACGGCGGAATGGCCACGTCGGCTTCGGCGAAGCTGATCTTCAGGACGATGAAGAACGGCAACATGAAGAACAGAAACAGCCAGATGAACGGAACCCCGATGACCAGCTGGCGGCCATTGGGAATTATTCGGTTGATGCGCCGTTTGAATTTGCGCATGTTCATGAGCGAAGTACCACACCGCTATCGTCTTCCCACCACACGAAAACCTGATCGCCCCAGGTCGGACGGGCGCCACGGCGTTCGGCGTTAGCGACGAAGGACTGCACCAGTTTGCCGCTCGGCAGTTCGACGTAGAACACCGAGTGCCCGCCAAGATAGGCGATGTCGTGCACCTTGCCGCTCGACCAGTTGTATTCGCAGGTCGGTTGTTCGGCGGTGACCAGCAGTTTCTCCGGACGAATCGCGTAGGTGACCGACTTGTCCTGCACCGAAGTGCTGATGCCGTGACCCACATAGATCTGCCGGTCGAGGTCCTTGCAAGTAATGGTCGCGTGACCCTCGGCGTCGTCGATCACTTCACCTTCGAAGATGTTGACGTTGCCGATGAATTCGCAGACCAGACGGCTGGTCGGGGTTTCGTAAATGTCGATCGGGCTGCCGATCTGGGCGATCCAGCCCAGGTGCATGATCGCGATGCGCTCGGCCATGGTCATGGCCTCTTCCTGGTCGTGGGTCACCATCACGCAGGTCACGCCGACGCGCTCGATGATTTCCACCAGCTCGAGTTGCATCTGCGAACGCAGTTTTTTATCCAGTGCGCCCATCGGTTCGTCGAGCAGCAACAGCTTCGGCCGCTTGGCCAGCGAACGCGCCAAAGCAACACGCTGACGCTGACCGCCAGACAGTTGATGTGGCTTGCGCTTGGCGTATTGGCTCATCTGCACCAGTTTGAGCATCTCGGCCACGCGGGCTTCGACTTCAGCCTTGGGAATCTTGTCCTGCTGCAAACCGAACGCGATGTTCTGCGCCACGGTCATGTGCGGAAACAAGGCGTAGGACTGGAACATCATGTTGATCGGACGTTCGTACGGCGGCATGTCGGTAATGTCGACGCCGTCGAGAAAAATGCGCCCCTCCGTGGGCCGTTCGAACCCTGCCAGCATCCGCAGCAGAGTGGATTTGCCCGATCCCGAACCGCCGAGCAGGGCGAAGATCTCACCCTTTTTGATTTCCAGGGACACATCGTCCACGGCAATCGTCTCGTCGAACTTCTTCGTGACCCGGTCGATTTTGACCAACACCTGTTTGGGTGTCTGGTCGCCCTCGAGGGCTTTCTTATAGGCGCCGGAGGCAACTGCCATTTACGAAACTCCCAGAAAAAAAGAGTGCAGTTCGCCCAATGCGGACGAACCCAGGATAGTTTGTGCCTTACATCCCCGACTTGACCTTGGTCCAGCTGCGGGTCATCAGGCGCTGAATGTTCGGTGGCAACTCGGTCGACACGTAGGCCTTGTCAATCACGGCCTGTGGCGGATAGACCGATTCATCGGTACGGATGGATTGATCCATCAGCTTGTCCGAGCCCGGGTTGGGGTTGGCGTAACCGACAGAGTCACTGACCTGAGCGATCACCTCAGGTTTCAACAGATAATTGATGAAGGCGTGGGCCTGCTTCACGTTCGACGAATCCTTGGGAATCGCCAACATGTCGAACCACAACGCGCCGCCCTCTTTCGGCACCGTGTAGGCGATGTTCACGCCCTTCTTGGCTTCTGCCGCGCGGTTCTTCGCCTGGAAGATATCGCCGGAGAAACCGATGGCCACGCAGATGTCGCCGTTGGCCAGGTCGCCGATGTATTTCGAAGAATGGAAGTAGGTTACGTAGGGGCGCACGGCGAGCAATTTGTCGGTGGCTTTCTTGTAATCCTTGGGATTGGTGCTGTTGGCATCCAGACCCATGTAGTTGAGCACGGTCGGCATCATTTCATCGGCCGAATCGAGGAATGCCACGCCGCAGCTTTGCAGCTTCTTGATGTTTTCCGGCTCGAACAGCACACCCCAGGAGTCAATCTTGTCGACGCCCAGCACAGCCTTCACTTTATCGACGTTGTAGCCGATGCCGTTGGTGCCCCACAGGTACGGTACGGCGTACAGGTTGCCAGGATCGTTCTGCTCCAGACGCTTGAGTAGCGCCGGGTCGAGATTCGAGTAATTTGACAGCTGCGCCCGGTCGAGTTTCTGGAACGCGCCCGCCTTGATCTGCTTGCCGAGGAAGTGGTTCGACGGCACGACCACGTCGTAGCCGGTACGCCCGGCGAGCAACTTGCCTTCCAGGGTTTCGTTGGAGTCGAACACGTCGTAGACCGGTTTGATCCCGGTCTCTTTCTGAAAGTCGGCCAGCGTCGATTCGCCGATGTAATCCGACCAGTTATAAATATGCACCGTGCCGGCGGCTTGGGCACCGACGGCGATCGTCAGGCCGGCAGCGGCCAGCAGCGCATTGCGCAAAGAAGAAAAAATAGGCACGTGAAGGTCCTCTAAAATTAGTTGGGCCCAAGTTGCCCAGCGCTGCATGACAGCCATGGCTGCCCGGCAACAAAACCGGCGCGCAACTTACCCTCGAAAAACCGTTCCAGCAAAACTTTCTGTCATTTAATTATTCCGCTGGCCGCCGTCGCGCAGACGACGGCCAACGGTTGCGGCTTCAAACCGGTTTATTTACCGGATTTGATTTTGGTCCAGCTGCGGGTGATCAGACGCAGTGTGGCGGCATCCAGATCACTGATCGCATAGAGCTGCTTCTTCACTTCAGCCGAAGGATAGATGCTCGCATCGCTGGTGATGTCTTTGTCCACCAGCGGTGTGGCCGCCTTGTTGCCGTTCGGGAAACGCACGGCGTTGGTGATCTCGGCCATCACTTCCGGCTGCAGCAGGTAGTTCATGAACTTGTAGGCGGCGTCGACGTTGGTGGCATCCTTTGGAATGGCAACCATGTCGTAGAAAGTGCCGGCGCCTTCTTTCGGAATCGTGTAGGCCAGTTTGACCTTGTCACCGGCTTCCTTGGCGCGCGACTTCGACTGCTCCAGGTCACCCGAGTAACCCACGGCCACGCAAATGTTGCCGTTGGCCAGGTCGGAGATGTACTTGGAGGAATGGAAGTAGGCGACCGAAGGACGAATCTTGAGGAACAGATCTTCGGCGGCTTTCAGGTCAGCCTTGTCTTTGCTGTTGGTCGGTTTGCCCAGATAGTGCAGCGCCGCCGGAATCATTTCGGTCGGTGCGTCGAGGAAGCTCACGCCGCAGCTTTTCAGCTTCTCGATGTTCTCAGGCTTGAACACGATGTCCCAGGAATCGATCTTGTCGATACCCAGTGCAGCCTTGACCTTCTCCGGGTTGTAGCCGATGCCGATCGAGCCCCACATGTACGGGAACGCGTGTTTGTTGCCCTGGTCGCTGGCATCGCCAACGGCTTTGAGCAGGTCTTCGTCGAGGTTCTTCCAGTTCGGCAGCTTGGACTTGTCCAGCTCCTGATACACGCCCGCCTTGATCTGCTTGGCGAGGAAGTTGTTGGAAGGCACCACGATGTCGTAACCGGATTTACCGGCCAGCAATTTGGCTTCCAGGGTTTCGTTGCTGTCGAACACGTCGTAGACGACTTTGATGCCGGACTCTTTTTCAAACTTGGCAACGGTGTCCGGTGCGATGTAGTCGGACCAGTTGTAGACGTGCAACACCTTGTCGTCCGCCTGAACCGCACCCGCCATCATGCCCGCGATGGACAGAGCGAGAAGTGTCTTGCCAGCAAGCTTTTTGCCTAATGCCTTCATGCGTAATGCTCCAAATTTTTCTTTTTTGAACCACTTTGTTCAGCGGCCGAACCCGGACAACTGGAACCGCGGCTAGTCTGGCAAGATCCGAGGCGGTCTTTCAAGGAAAGACCAGCCTTTCTGACAGCTTTGCGCGAGAGCGCCGAGGCTTTCCCGCACAAAGCCTAGCACTTAGCCCTGCAACGCACTGAGGGTCAGGTCCAGACACTTGCGTGCCTTTGTAACCAGCTCGTCGATTTCCGCTTTGCTGATCACCAGCGGCGGCGCGATGATCATGGTGTCGCCCACGGCGCGCATGATCAGACCGTTGTCGAAGCAGAACTGGCGGCAGATCATGCCCACGCCCTTGCCCTCGTAACGTTTGCGAGTGACTTTGTCCTGCACCAGCTCAATCGCCCCCAGCAGACCGACCCCGCGAACTTCACCCACCAACGGGTGATCGTTCAGTTCCCGCAGACGTTTCTGCAAATACGGTGCCGTTTCGCTGTGCACGTTCTCGATAATCTTTTCGTCGCGCAAAATGCGGATGTTTTCCAGGCCCACTGCCGCCGCCACAGGGTGACCGGAGTAGGTGAAACCGTGGTTGAAATCGCCGCCTTCGTTGAGCACCGCGACCACTTCGTCACGCACGATCAGGCCACCCATCGGGATGTAGCCGGAGGTCAGGCCTTTGGCGATGGTCATCATGTCGGGCTTGAGGTCGTAGAAATCGCTACCGAACCACTCACCGGTGCGGCCGAAACCACAGATCACCTCGTCCGCGACGAAGAGGATGTCGTACTTGGCGAGGATTTCCTTCACGCGCGGCCAGTAGCTGTCGGGCGGAATGATCACGCCGCCGGCGCCCTGGATCGGCTCGGCAATAAAGGCACCGACGTTGTCGACGCCGACTTCGAGAATTTTCTCTTCCAGCTGATTGGCTGCCCAGATCCCGAACTCTTGCGGGGACATGTCACCGCCTTCGGCGAACCAGTACGGCTGGGCGATGTGGACGATGCCCGGGATCGGCAAGTCGCCCTGCTCATGCATATAGGTCATGCCGCCCAGGCTCGCGCCGGCCACGGTGGAACCGTGATAACCGTTCTTGCGGCTGATGATGACTTTCTTGTTCGGCTGGCCCTTGATCGCCCAGTAGTGGCGAACCATGCGCAACATGGTGTCGTTGCCTTCAGAGCCGGAACCGGTGAAGAACACGTGGTTCATGCCTTCCGGCGCGATTTCGGAGATGGCCTTGGCCAGTTCCAGTGCCGGCGGGTGAGCAGTCTGGAAAAACAGGTTGTAGTACGGCAGTTCGCGCATCTGTTTGCTGGCGGCATCGGCCAGTTCATCGCGACCGTAACCGATGGCCACGCACCACAGACCGGCCATGCCGTCGAGGATCTTGTTGCCTTCGCTGTCCCACAGGTAAACGCCCTTGGCGTTGGTGATGATCCGCGGGCCCTTCTCTTTCAGTTGCTTGAAATCGCTGAACGGGGCCAGGTGGTGATCGCTGCTCAGCGCTTGCCACTCACGGGTTTGCGGGTTGTTGCTGGTCATGCCAATTCTCCTTGTTATCGGTGAAGGCGCGGCGGCTGACCACCGCGCCCCGGCGTATCAGACGGCGAAGAGCAGGTACTCACGCTCCCACGAACTGATCACGCGCTTGAAGTTTTCATGCTCGGCCCGCTTGACCGCGACGTAGCCCGTGATGAAAGTTTTGCCCAGGTATTTCTCGACAGTCGCACTGTTTTCCATGCGTTCCAGCGCGTCCTCGATGGTCAGCGGCAGGCGCAGGTTGCGGCGTTCATAGCCACGACCGACGACCGGCGCGCTCGGGTTGAGGCCCTCGACCATGCCGATGTAACCGCAGAGCAGGCTCGCGGCAATCGCCAGGTACGGGTTGGCGTCGGCGCCCGGCAGACGGTTTTCCACGCGGCGGTTTTGCGGGCCGGCATCCGGTACGCGCAGGCCCACGGTGCGGTTTTCTTCGCCCCACTCGACGTTCACCGGCGCCGAGGTATCCGGCAGAAAGCGGCGGAACGAGTTGACGTTGGGGGCGAACAGCGGCAGCAATTCCGGGATCAGCTTCTGCAGGCCACCGATGTGGTGCAGGAACAGCTGGCTCATGGTCCCGTCTTCATTAGAGAAGACGTTTTTGCCGGTCTCGATGTCGATGATGCTCTGGTGCAAGTGCATCGCGCTGCCCGGCTCACCGGTCATCGGCTTGGCCATGAAAGTGGCAGCTACGTCGTGCTTGAGCGCGGCTTCGCGCATGGTGCGTTTGAACACCAGAATCTGGTCGGCCAGCGAAAGAGCGTCACCGTGACGGAAGTTGATTTCCATCTGCGCGGTGCCGTCTTCGTGGATCAGCGTGTCGAGATCCAGTTCCTGCAACTCGCACCAGTCGTAGACGTCTTCGAACAGCGGGTCGAATTCGTTAGCTGCTTCAATAGAGAACGACTGACGACCGATTTCCGGACGCCCGGAGCGGCCGATCGGCGGCTGCAACGGATAGTCAGGGTCGTCACTGCGCTTGGTCAGGTAAAACTCCATCTCTGGCGCCACGATCGGCTGCCAGCCCTTGTCGGCGTAGAGTTTGAGTACTTTCTTGAGGACGTTGCGCGGCGACAGTTCGATCGGGTTGCCTTGCTTGTCGTAGGTGTCGTGAATCACCTGGGCGGTTGGCTCGATGGCCCACGGCACCATGTACACGGCGTTCTGGTCGGGGCGGCAGATCATGTCGATGTCGGCCGGGTCGAGCAGTTCGTAATAGATGTCGTCTTCGACGTAGTCGCCGGTTACGGTCTGCAACAGAACGCTTTCTGGCAGACGCATGCCTTTTTCGGCGATGAACTTGTTGGTCGGCGAGATCTTGCCCCGGGTGATACCGGTCAAGTCGGCGATCATGCATTCGACTTCTGTGATCTTGTGGTCTTTCAACCAATCGGTGAGCTGGTCGAGGTTGTTACTCATAAATGCCTCTGGGCTGAGTCTCCTGACGCTATGTCAGGCAAGGTTTGACGCTTGTGCGTCGCGTTAAAGGGGGTTTGCTTGCGCGCAGTGCCGGCTTACGCCTGGCACCGCGCATAGACAATGAAAGAGAAGCTTACCTGCCCTTTACGCTGGCGTTGCATTTCCTGTGCACAACCGGCACGTGCAGAATCATGAGCACGGCTTGAAAAGCGGCACAGGCTTTGTGGGAGAAAGAGATCTATATTGGAAGGAGACGCCATAAAGAGGATGGCTTCCCGTGCGTCCAGAATATCGGACGTTGCCGTTTTGACGGCTGCTGCGCGCGAGACCATCGTCGGCAGGCTGCGAGCCTGATGGACTGCGCTCTGCACGGACGATTCGCCACTGATGTGATAAGCATGCAGACCGGACTGTTGCGAGCAGTCGGTGACGCCGTTTATCGACAGGCGAGACATGAAGCACCCCGGTATTATTGCTGTTATGGGTTTGATCGGAGCTTAGCCTTGTTCATTTTTTTACACAACACCCCCGTAAAAAATACAACACGGCCTGCTCAAGCCTGCGGGTGCCAAGCGTTCCAAGGGCAAAAAACCGCCCGAAAATGCCCCATAAACGCCCTCGCAGCGCTTTTTTAGGGCAAAAAAGGCCTTGCTTGACTTCGGCAGGCCGTTCGGGTTGACTGAAACCAGAAAAGATCAATGATTGATATTTTTAACAACAAAGGTGTTGCATCATGTCGGTACCCCCGCGTGCCGTTCAGCTCAACGAAGCGAACGCGTTCCTTAAGGAACATCCTGAGGTTCTGTACGTTGACCTTCTGATTGCGGATATGAATGGTGTGGTGCGCGGCAAGCGCATTGAACGCACCAGCCTCCACAAGGTTTACGAGAAAGGCATCAACCTGCCGGCCTCTCTATTTGCTCTGGATATCAATGGTTCAACGGTGGAAAGCACCGGTCTGGGCCTGGACATCGGCGACGCCGATCGTATCTGCTATCCGATCCCCGATACCCTGTGCAACGAGCCATGGCAGAAGCGCCCTACCGCGCAACTGTTGATGACCATGCACGAACTCGAAGGCCAGCCGTTCTTCGCTGACCCGCGTGAAGTGCTGGCTAATGTGGTGCGCAAGTTCGACGAACTGGGCCTGACCATCTGCGCCGCGTTCGAGCTCGAGTTCTACCTGATCGACCAGGAGAACGTGAACGGTCGTCCGCAACCACCACGCTCGCCGGTTTCCGGCAAACGTCCGCACTCGACTCAGGTTTACCTGATCGACGACCTCGACGAATATGTCGATTGCCTCCAGGACATTCTGGAAGGCGCCAAAGAGCAAGGCATTCCAGCCGACGCCATCGTCAAGGAAAGTGCCCCGGCGCAGTTCGAAGTGAACCTGCACCACGTTGCCGACCCGATCAAGGCGTGCGACTACGCGGTACTGCTCAAGCGGCTGATCAAGAACATCGCCTACGACCATGAAATGGACACCACTTTCATGGCCAAGCCTTACCCTGGCCAGGCGGGCAATGGTCTGCACGTGCATATTTCGATTCTGGATAAAGAAGGCAAAAACATTTTTGCCAGCGAGGATCCCGAGCAGAACGCCGCGCTGCGTCACGCGATCGGCGGTGTGCTCGAGACCCTGCCCGCGCAGATGGCTTTCCTCTGCCCTAACGTCAACTCGTACCGTCGTTTCGGCGCACAGTTCTACGTGCCGAACTCGCCGTGCTGGGGCCTGGACAATCGCACCGTGGCGATTCGCGTACCGACCGGTGCGGCCGATGCCGTGCGGATCGAACACCGCGTTGCCGGTGCCGACGCCAACCCGTACCTGCTGATGGCTTCGGTGCTGGCGGGCGTGCATCACGGCCTGACCAACAAGATCGAGCCGGGCGCGCCCGTCGAAGGCAACAGCTACGAGCAGAACGAACAAAGCCTGCCGAACAACTTGCGCGATGCCCTGCGTGAGCTGGACGACAGCGAGGTGATGGCCAAGTACATCGATCCGAAATACATCGATATCTTCGTCGCCTGTAAAGAGAGCGAGCTGGAGGAGTTCGAACACTCCATCTCCGACCTTGAGTACAACTGGTATCTGCATACCGTTTAAGCGGTTGTAGCTGCATAAAAACGCCGTTGGCTGATTCAGCCAGCGGCGTTTTTTTATGGCACACACGAAAGCCCCGCTTGGGATCAATGGCCGCCTGCGGCGGATCGCTGGCAAGCCAGCTCCCACAAGATTATCTGCAAATACAAAACTTGCGTTCGGCCTCAATCCCTGTGGGAGCCGGCTTGCCAGCGATGGCGTCCGGGCAGACAAACACAACAGCCGGCTCGTACAATGCCCGCTGCCCCGCAGGAGACTTTCATGACGCGTCCCGCCCCCGTCCGTAAACCCCGCGCCCGCAGTCAGGCGCGGATCGACTCGATACTCGACGCCGCGCGCACGCTGCTGGCCGCCGAGGGTGTGGCCAGCCTGTCGATCTACAGCGTGGCCGAGCGCGCGCAGATTCCGCCCTCTTCGGTTTACCACTTCTTCGCCAGCGTCCCGGCGCTGCTCGAAGCCCTGACAGCGGATGTGCACGCGGCATTCCGCGCCTGCCTGCAAGCGCCGATCGATCATCAAGCCTTGCGCGACTGGCGCGACCTGTCGCGGCTGGTCGAACAGCGGATGCTGGAGATTTACGACGAAGACGCCGCCGCCCGCCAGTTGATCCTCGCCCAGCACGGCCTCACCGAAGTCACCCAGGCCGACCGTCAGCACGACATCGAACTGGGCGACCTGATGCACAAGCTGTTCGATCATCACTTCGAACTGCCGAGGCTGCCGGAGGATGTGGATGTGTTTGCCCTGGCGATGGAATTGGGCGACCGCGTTTACGCGCGTTCAGTGCAGCAGCACGGGCAGATCACGCCGCGCATGGCAGAGGAAGGGATGCGCGTGTTTGATGCTTATATCGGGTTGTATTTGCCGCCCTATCTGCCTAAACGCTAAAAGATCGCAGCCTTCGGCAGCTCCTACACCTGGAATGCCTTCACCTGTAGGAGCTGCCGAAGGCTGCGATCTTTTGATCTTCAAACAAATAAAAAACCCCGAAGGGCTCACACCCTCCGGGGTTGTTTTTTATCACCGGTTTACAACTTGGCGATCGAGACCTCGGTGGATTTCACAAAGGCGATCACTTCGCTGCCGACCACCAGTTCCAGCTCTTTTACCGAGCGCGTGGTGATGACCGAAGTGACGATGCCGGAAGCGGTCTGCACGTCGATTTCCGACAGCACGTCGCCGAGGACGATTTCCTTGATCGAGCCTTTGAACTGGTTGCGTACGTTGATGGCTTTGATAGTCATGATATTTCTCCTGAGGTCGAAATAAGCGGCAAGTGGCAAGCTTCAAGCGGCAAGCAAAAGCGCAGCGCTTCTACTTGTAGCTTGTAGCTTGTAGCTTGTAGCTTGTAGCTTGTAGCTTGTAGCTTGTAGCTTGTAGCTTGTAGCTTGAGGCTCGCAGCTGCTTCATTGCGCCCAACGCAACTGCGTAGGCAAGGGTGAAACGGGTTCCGGCGCCGGCGGTTCGCCGGGCAGGGACAGAACACGGTTGAGCACTTCGGTCTCCAGCGCCGCCAGTCGATGCGAACCACGCACTCGCGGCCGCGGCAACTCGACATGCAGGTCTAGACCGACTTCACCGTCCTCGATCAGAATCACCCGGTCGGCAATCGCGACCGCTTCGCTGACGTCGTGGGTGACCAGCAACACCGTGAAACCGTGCTGCTGCCAAAGGCGTTCGATCAGTTGCTGCATCTCGATGCGGGTCAGCGCGTCCAGCGCGCCGAGCGGTTCGTCGAGCAACAGCAGACGCGGCTTGTGAATCAAGGCTCGGGCCAGAGCAACACGCTGCTTCTGACCACCGGACAAAGCCGCCGGCCATTCATTGGCACGGTCCGCCAGGCCGACCGCTTCCAGTGCAGCCAACGCTTGCGGACGCCAGTTGCCTTTGAGCCCGAGACCGACGTTGTCGATGATCTTTTTCCACGGCAACAAACGGGATTCCTGAAACATCAAACGCGTGTCTTCCCGCGCATCACTCAGTGGCGCGGCGCCAGCCAGCAAGTCACCGCCAGTTGGCTGATCGAGGCCGGCGAGCAAGCGCAGCAAGGTGCTCTTGCCACAACCGCTACGCCCGACCACGGCGACGAATTGCCCCGCCGGAATGTGCAGGTCGATGTCGCGCAGTACTTGCCGTGCGCCGAAGGTTTTTTGCAGGTTGCGCACTGCCAGCGGAATCCCGCGCAGCAGGCGTGGAGGTTGTTGAGCGGTCATGCTGCACCTCCTTTGGCAACCTGATAGGCCGGATGCCAGCGCAGCCACACACGTTCAAGTCCACGCGCCGCAAGGTCGGCGAGTTTGCCGAGCACCGCGTAAAGCAGGATGGCCAGCACCACCACGTCGGTCTGCAAAAACTCCCGGGCATTCATCGCCAGATAGCCGATGCCGGAGCTGGCAGAAATGGTTTCGGCGACGATCAGCGTCAGCCACATAAAGCCCAGGGCGAAGCGCACACCGACCAGAATCGAAGGCAACGCTCCCGGCAGAATCACCTGCCAGAACAGGCTGAAACCGCTCAATCCATAACTGCGCGCCATCTCGACCAGCGCGGGATCGACGTTGCGGATGCCGTGATAGGTGTTGAGGTAGATCGGGAACAGCGTGCCCAACGCCACCAGAAAAATCTTCGCCGACTCGTCGATACCAAACCACAGAATCACCAGCGGAATCAGTGCCAGATGCGGCACGTTGCGAATCATCTGCACCGAACTGTCGAGCAAGCGTTCGCCCCACTTCGACAGACCGGTGATGAAGCCCAACACCAGACCGATGCTGCCGCCGATGGTGAAGCCCAGCGCGGCGCGCCAGCCGCTGATTGCCAGGTGCGTCCAGATTTCACCACTGCGCACCAGACTCACGCCGGCCTCGATCACCGCCACCGGTGCCGGCAGAATCCGTGTCGACAACCAGCCCGCCGACACCGACAACTGCCACACCGCCAGCAGCAACACCGGCAACGCCCAAGGCGCGAGGCTGTGGATGATTTTCTTCATGGCGCGCCTCAGCTCTGCGACGCGGCTTTGGGAAGGATGTCGTTGGCGACCATCTCGCCGAACGGGCTGACATAACCGGCGTTTTTCGGCAGTTCCGGGCGCTCGATGTCGAGGTGCGGGAACAGCAATTCGGCGACGCGGTACGACTCTTCGAGGTGTGGATAACCGGAGAAGATGAAGGTGTCGATGCCCAGATCCGCGTATTCCTTCACCCGAGCGGCCACGGTCGGACCGTCGCCAACCAACGCCGTCCCGGCACCGCCGCGCACCAGCCCGACGCCAGCCCACAGGTTGGGACTGACTTCCAGGTTGTCGCGACTGCCGCCGTGCAATGCGGCCATGCGTTGCTGGCCGACCGAATCGAAACGCGCCAGCGAAGCTTGAGCACGGGCGATGGTGTCATCGTCAAGATGCGAGATCAGACGATCCGCCGCCTGCCAGGCTTCATCATTGGTTTCACGGACGATCACATGCAGACGAATGCCGAAGCGCACGGTGCGTCCGAGCTTGGCGGCTTTGGCGCGCACCTGTTCGATTTTCTCCGCCACCGCTGCGGGCGGCTCGCCCCAGGTCAGAACCATTTCGACCTGTTCGGCAGCCAAATCCTGCGCCGCTTCCGAGGAACCACCAAAGTACAGCGGCGGACGCGGCTGCTGGATCGGCGGATAGAGCAACTTGGCGCCCTTCACGCTGATGTGCTGACCATCGTAATCAACGGTTTCGCCTTCCAGCACACGGCGCCAGATGCGGGTGAATTCCACCGAGGCTTGATAGCGCTCCTCGTGACTGAGGAACAGACCGTCACCGGCCAATTCTTCCGGATCACCACCGGTCACCAGATTGAACAGCGCCCGCCCGCCAGACAGGCGATCCAGCGTTGCGGCCTGACGCGCCGCCACCGTCGGGGAGATGATCCCCGGGCGCAGGGCGACCAAAAACTTCAGACGCTGGGTCACCGGGATCAGCGACGCCGCCACCAGCCAGGAGTCTTCGCAAGAGCGGCCGGTAGGAATCAGCACACCGCCAAAACCCAGACGATCCGCTGCTTGCGCGACCTGTTGCAGATACCCGTGATCGACAGCGCGGGCGCCTTCGGAGGTGCCAAGGTAATGGCCGTCGCCGTGGGTAGGCAGGAACCAGAAGATATTGAGGCTCATGGAGTCGTCTCCTTGGGAATTCGAATTACTGTGCTTTGGCCACAGCGGACGGTGGTGTCCAGATCACATCCTTGATGCTCAAAGGCTTGGGAATCAGTTTGAGCTGGAAGAACGTGTCAGCGATTTTCTGTTGTGCGGCGATCACTTCCGGGGTCAGGAACAGCGCACCGTAGCCCTGGCGTTTGACCGAGGTCAGGGTGATGTCCGCCGGCAGGCCGAGCAGCGGCGCGACCTGTTGGGTCACGTCTTCAGGATTGGCTTTGGACCACTCGCCGACCGCGCGCACTTCTTCGACGAGAGTCTTGATCACCTCGGGATTTTTCTGTGCGTAAGGTTTGGTTGCGAGGTAGAACTGGTGGTTGTCGACGATGCCTTTGCCGTCGCGCAGGGTGTGCGCTTGCAGCTGTTTCTCGGCGGCCGCCTGATACGGATCCCAGATGACCCAGGCATCAACGCTGCCACGCTCGAACGCGGCACGAGCATCGGCCGGCGGCAGGAATACGGTTTGGATATCGGTGTATTTGAGTCCGGCGTCTTCCAGTGCGCGCACCAGCAGGTAGTGGACGTTGGAACCTTTGTTCAGCGCGACTTTCTTGCCCTTGAGATCGGCCACCGATTTGATCGGCGAGTCTTTCGGCACGAGGATCGCTTCGCTGTTCGGCGCTGGCGGCTCGTAAGCGACATAGAGCAGATCGGCACCTGCGGCTTGAGCGAACACCGGCGGCGTTTCTCCCGTCACGCCGAAATCGATCGAACCGACGTTCAGGCCTTCAAGCAGTTGCGGGCCGCCAGGGAATTCAGTCCATTGCACGTCGACGCCTTGGGCGGCGAGACGTTTTTCCAGCGTGCCCTTGGCTTTGAGCAGCACCAGGGTGCCGTACTTCTGATAACCGATTCTTAACGTCTCGGCCTGAGCTTGAGTGATGGCGCCGAAGGACACAGCCGCAGCAAACAGAGCGACCAGACCGCGACGCAAAAATACAGTGCGCATAGCGCTCTCCTTTTTGCAGTTGGGTTTTGGCTGCACCTGCTTGCCCGTTGGCGGGCGAGTAAGGCGAGTACTTCAAATTCTTGTGAGGCTTAAATGCTCCAGCGAGCACTCAACAAACGTTCGTTCAACAAGCCCGGCTCCAGCGGTTTCGGCCGGCGGGCCATGGCACTGACAAACTGATCCAGCGCTTCATGCAGTCGCTGTTCCAGCGCCGGTGCCAACTGCGCCTGGGCACTGCCTTCGCCATAAGCGATCTGGCTGTCCTCGGCGAAAATCCCCTGAAGCATTTCCTGGGCTTTTAATGCCGACAGCACTGGCTTGAGGGCGTAATCGACCACCAACATGTGGGCGATGCTGCCGCCGGTGGCCATCGGTAAAACAATCTTGTGGTTCAAGGCACGTTCGGGCAGCAGATCGAGCACAGTCTTCAGGGCGCCAGAAAACGAGGCCTTGTAAACCGGTGTAGCGATCAGCAAGCCGTCGGCATTTTCAATCTGTTGTAAAAGATCGAGCACCTTGGGGCTATCAAAACGAGCGTGGAGCAGATCTTCGGCCGGGAAATCCCGTACCTGATAACTCACCACTTCCACCCCTTGCTGCTGCAACCAGCGCTGCGAACGATCCAGCAGAACTCCAGAACGGGAGCGCAGGCTGGGACTGCCACCGAGTGAGACGACCAGCATTGAGATGATTCCTTAAGTGTTACAGGCGATTCGCAGGTTGCGATCTCGCTTCAATGTGAGAGACCTTACCAGTTGATTTATATATCCATAAATCATATTTATTCATTTAGTTATGCATTTTGGAGATATACGTTTTACCTTTCTCAGGACGAAAAAAAGGCCGTCGAAACGGCCTGAAATCCCCTGCTTTGTGGATGCCTCAAAACGATCGCAGCCTTCGGCAGCGCCGGCATTGGACTGCGTTTCTCCCTGCAGGCGCTGCCGCAGGCTGCGATCTTTTTATCTTAACGATTGGGTTGTGGCGTCAGACGCAGGTACGGCTTCACGGCGCGATAGCCTTTCGGGAAGCGCTGTTTGATCTCTTCTTCATCCTTGAGCGACGGCACGATCACCACTTCGTCACCGTCCTGCCAGTTGGCCGGGGTGGCCACTTTGTAGTTGTCGGTGAGTTGCAGCGAATCGATCACCCGCAGAATCTCGTGGAAATTTCGCCCGGTGCTCGCCGGATAGGTGATGGTCAGGCGAATCTTCTTGTTCGGATCGATCACGAACAGCGAACGCACGGTCAGGGTGTCATTGGCGTTCGGGTGGATCAGGTCATACAGATCCGAGACTTTGCGATCCGCGTCGGCCAGGATCGGAAAGTTGACGACAGTGTTCTGGGTTTCGTTGATGTCTTCGATCCACTTGTGATGCGAGTCCACCGGGTCTACCGACAGCGCGATGGCCTTGACGCCGCGCTGGCTGAATTCATCCTTGAGCTTGGCGGTGAAGCCCAGCTCGGTGGTGCACACCGGGGTGAAGTCCGCCGGATGGGAAAACAGCACGCCCCAACTATCGCCCAGCCATTCGTGAAAACGAATCTTGCCGACGCTGGAGTCTTGCTCGAAATCGGGGGCGATGTCGCCGAGTCTGAGGCTCATGGTGCTGCTCCTGATGAGAGGGTGGAGACCTCAACTGTAGCTTGGCTTTTATGCTCATGAAAAAGAATATATAACTAGATATGTATGCTTTTTAGGAATATTAAACTTCTGTTCACTGGACGCCCGGCCGCATCGCGACGAACATCGTTCGCAAGGTTCGAGAAGGCCTTGAGTTGCTGTAAAGAGGGAAATGTCGGGGAAGGCTTACGGGGGTGAGCCTGACTCGGAAACGCAAAAGCCCCGTCCGGCGCGATGCCGGACGGGGCTTTTTTACAGCCGCGATTCGAAGCGCGTTATTACATCAGCGGGATCGAGTAGCTGACGATCAGGCGGTTTTCATCCTGGTCACGCTGACCTGGGATGTCGTTGCGCCACATAGCGTTTTTCCACATTACGCCAACGTTTTTCAGCGGGCCTTGCGGTACTACGTAACCAACGGTCAGGTCGCGCTCCCACTCTGTTTTGTCACCGGTAGCGGAATCGATATTGTCACCACGCAGGTAAACCACACCAGCGGTAAGGCCAGGTACACCTACTTTGGCGAAGTCATACGAGTAGCGACCTTGCCAAGTGCGCTCGCCAGCACGGCCGAACTTCTGGATTTGCATATCGGTAATGGTGTAGTTGGACGAACCGTCGCCTTGGTTCAGCCAAGGGAAGTCGCTGTCGCCATTGCTGACTTGATAGCCGCCGCCAAAGGTGTGGCCAGCAACGGTGTACAAGAACAAGCCGCTATACAGGTTGTTGTCAACTTTACCTTTGGTGATCGCGCCACCGTAGTAACCGTTGGTGAAGTAAGCGCTGTCGTGTCCGTTGGCACCATCGTCACGGCTATTGAAATAACGGAAGTCAGACTTCAATACGCCCGGACCGATTGCCCAGTTGTGTACCAGCCCCAGGAAGTGTTGCTTATAGAAGTCTTCCAGATTGCCGTAGTAGTACTGGGCAGTCAGGTCCTTGGTGATCTTGTAGTCACCACCGGCATAGATGAACTTGTTGCTGTTGGCGATACGCGGGCTCGCGCCACCGACGGACAGGTTCTCGTTGCTGCTGGAGTTACGTCCTTTCACAGCTTCGATCTGACCACCGACCAGAGTCAGGTCCTTGATGTCGTTCGAAGTGATCTGACCACCTTGCCATGTTTGCGGCAGCAGACGACCATCGTTAGTCACGATCACTGGCAGTTTTGGCTGCAGGGTGCCCAATTTCAGTTCGGTCTGGGAGATCTTGGCTTTGGCAGTCAGGCCCAGGCTGGAGTAGTTATCAACCGCTTCGCCGTTGGACTTGCTTGGAAAAACAGTACCACCGTAAGCAGCACCGTTGGCGGCACCGTTAGTGCCACCGCCGGAATCCAGACGTACGCCCAGCAGGCCGATAGCGTCGATACCGAAACCTACGGTGCCTTGGGTATATCCGGAAATGAAGCGAAGATCGAAGCCTTGACCCCATTCTTCGTTCTTGCTCTGAACACCCCTGGCTTTGCTGGCAGGCGTGCCAGCTGCGCTGTCACGGTTATCAGTGTTGATGTAGAAGTTACGCAGCCCCAAAGTTGCCTTGCTATCTTCGATGAAACCGGCGGCGCCTGCCTGCTGCGCCATAACCCCTACGGCCACAGCCAGGGCCAAGGTGGACTTGTTCATGTAAAGCTCCTCTCGTATCTAATTCTTCTGTTTTTCTTCTGTCGGCTTCGGATCGATTGCCCGAAATCCTGAACGCTTGATCGCTTAATCGCTTGATCGCAGTGGACCTTTCCCCCCCAGTCAAAACCGCGAAAGAATACCCCGGCATAGTCCCAAAAAGAATTGTTTCACTATTTTTCATAGCACCGAGATATATAAAGGCACTGCAGATTGGGGGTATCGGCTTCAGCACCGATTCCTGAACCCTTGAGATTGTCGAGGGACGAAAATGCCAAAACACCGCAGTGAATCTTGAGCGTTGGACGGGGCCTAATTTAGCTTTTCGCCAAAAAAACAAAAGGAATAAAAAATTTCTATAACCTATCAGTATGGAATATAGAAAAATGCACGAAAAAAAACCTTGCCGAGCGGCAAGGCTTTTCTCTGGATTTGTTAAAGGAAGCTGTAGGTGTAGTTGAAGATCAGGCGAGTCTGATCCTGATCGGCGATATTGATTTCGCTGCCGCGATAAACACCATTGCGCAGTGTTACACCAAAACCTTTGAGAGCACCCTGTTGGACGGTGTAATCGATACGCATGTCTCGTTCCCACTCGGACATGTCGCTACCGGAACCGTTCGTTGCCTTGATGTTATCGCCACGCAGGTAAGCGACCGAAGCTTTGAGGCCCGGTACACCCAGCCCTGCGAAGTCATAGGAGTACTGGCCGAAGGTCGTGTTCTCACCGGCACGGACGAAACCGTTAATCATGGAGTCGGTGAACAGGTAGAAGCTTGCGCCACCGGCACCCTCTGGGCGACCGTTGCCATCGACCACGTTGCCTTGGTTCAGGTAGACGAAGCCACCGTCATCGTTGACGCGTTGATGGCCGAGCAAGAAGGCGTTGCCACCCAAGGTGTAAGTGAACATGGCGCTCCAGGTCTTGTTATCGACCTCGCCCGGAGTCTTGGCATAACCACCGTTGTTATTGAAGCGGTAGCCTGCGTCGCCGTTCTTGCCATCAGAGCTGCTGTCGAAATAGCGGATGTCGGTCTTGAACGATTGGTTGGTGCTGATCGGAAGGACGTGCACCAGGCCGAAGAAGTTCTGCTTGTAATAATCCTGCAGGTTCGAGTGATAGTACTGCAGGGTCAGATCCTTGGTGACCTTCCAGTCAGCACCGGCATAGCGGAACTGATTGCTGTCCTGCGTACCACCAGCCACTGCGAGGCCGGTGCTGTTTGTCGAGGCACGACCCACTGCATGCTCGAGTTGACCAGCATTGAAGGTGACGTTGTCGATTTCCTTGGAAGTGATCGTGCCACCCTCGAAGGTTTGAGGCAGCAGACGGCTATCGTTCGCAACCAGAATCGGCAAGCTAGGTTGCAGCGCGCCCCCCAGGTGAGCTTCGGTCTTGGACAGACGTGCCTTGACGTTACCCGCTACGCGGCTCCAGGACTGCGTTGCCGAACCGTCGGAATCACTTGGGCTGAACGAGTTATTGTCTGGGTGGTGCCCACGGCCACCATCAAGGTGAATACCGCTAAGCGCCTGCACATCAAGACCAAAACCGACCGTACCTTGAGTGAAACCGGACAGGTAATCAAACTTGAAGCCCTGCGCGGCTTCTCTCTGATCTGCGCCGCCATCACGGTTGTCGTTGTTGAAATACATGGTGCGGGAACTCAGGGAAGCCTTGCTGTCTTCGATGAAACCCGCGGCACCTGCCTGCTGCGCCAATACCCCAAAAGCCACAGCCACGGCCAAGGTGGACTTATTCATTGTCAAGCTCCTCTCATTTCTAATTATTGTTTGCCTGGCCCGGATCGACGCCCGGGTTCCAAAGGTCAGCGATTAGCGCCAGAGCGTGACCCACAAGTCAATCGTAACTTTGTGTGTCTACGACCATGGTCTAAGCTCCGGTTTTTTGGTCCATGCAGGTTCATGAGTTCGTCATGAATCTGAAAAGAATGAACACCTTCTTTTCTAATACCCTTTAGGAATTTATCCCCGTATTTGCGCGCTCCGGTGCCGCCCACAACAACGCGCCGGTCAATTCCTGAAAGGTATTAAGCTGGCCTGTTTAGGCCCATTTGCCCTGAAGCAATCCTGTAACAGTTCCATCACCCCAGCAGCCAGCCCGGGGCACTATCCAGATCAATTGTTACAGTTTGTGTGTCGGTAGGTTTTTTGCACGCACGGCGAAGCGGCCGTTCTTGCCGGAATTAAACAAGTCATTCCAGTCGTGGTTTTCAGCGAGGAGGAATCAGAAGGAGAGGTTCAGATTGGAATGCACAGGTGTCGCGCTGTGGGGACCTTGCAGCCTGCCCCCACTCGCCACGCCCTGATGAATCAAAGGGTCTTTTCGAAGATCTTCGAATTACGTTGATAGTTGTACAGCGACGCCCGAGCCGCTGGCAGACGCTCAACACTGCTCGGTTCGAAACCACGCTCGCGGAACCAGTGCGCGGTCCGTGTGGTAAGCACGAACAGCGTCTTCAAACCCTGCGCACGGGCACGGGTCTCGATGCGCTCCAGCAATTCGTCGCCGCGCCGGCCATGGCGATACTCCGGGTTCACTGCCAGACACGCCAGTTCACCCGCATCCGAATCGGCAATCTGATACAGCGCCGCACAGGCTATGATCATGCCTTCGCGCTCGACCACGCTGAACTGCTCGATCTCACGCTCCAGCACTTCACGCGAACGACGTACCAGAATCCCCTGCTCTTCCAGCGGGCTGATCAGGTCAAGCAAACCGCCGACGTCTTCAATCGCGGCCTCGCGCACCAGTTCGAATTGCTCCTGGGCAACCAGCGTGCCGCCACCGTCTCGGGTGAACAGCTCGGTCAGCAGTGCGCCATCCTCGACGTAACTGACGATGTGGCTGCGCGCCACACCGCCTCGGCAGGCTTCGGCGGCGGCATCCAGCAGTTCCGCTTGATAATTGCTGCTGCCCAGACGCTGCAAGTGCGCCGGCACTTGTTGTGGACGCAGCTCACGCACCAGTTTGCCGTTCTCGTCGATCAGGCCGAGGTCAGCGCCGAACAGCAGCAATTTGTCTGCACCCAGATCGATGGCGGCGCGGGTGGCGACGTCTTCGCAGGCGAGGTTGAAGATTTCCCCGGTCGGCGAATAGCCCAGCGGCGACAGCAGCACGATCGAACGCTCATCGAGCAAACGATTGATACCCTTGCGGTCGACCCGGCGCACTTCACCGGTGTGGTGATAGTCGATACCTTCCAGTACACCGATTGGTCGCGCGGTAACGAGGTTGCCGCTGGCCACGCGCAGGCGCGAGCCCTGCATCGGCGACGAGGCCATGTCCATCGACAACCGCGCTTCGATAGCGATGCGCAACTGGCCGACCGCATCGATCACACACTCAAGGGTCGCGGCATCGGTGATGCGCATGCCGTGGTGGTAATGCGGAGTCAGGCCGCGGGCGGCGAGGCGGGTTTCAATTTGTGGGCGCGAACCATGCACCAGCACCAACCGCACGCCGAGGCTGTGCAGCAGCACCAGGTCGTGGACGATGTTGCCGAAATTCGGATGATCCACGCCGTCGCCGGGCAGCATGACGACGAAGGTGCAATCGCGGTGGGCATTGATGTAGGGAGAAGCGTGACGAAGCCAATTAACGTATTCGGGCATGAACCTGGGCCTGTAATAAATAGCAGCCGGAAAAAAGGGCGAAACGGAAAACGCACAGCGGGCTGATGGTTATCGTCGGAACAGGCTTGGCGACACGCGCGCTCTCCTCATGAATACGGGTTGGGTTGCAGGCAATTTACAGCGTTCGGTCAGGTAAAACATGGATCCCTTGTGGGAGCGAGCCTGCTCGCGAACGCGGTGTGTCAGATACATCAATGTTGATTGACACGACTGCTTTGCGAGCAGGCTCGCTCCCACAGGGGTACATCATGGTTTGTCCGGGGTCAGGCAGTAATGTTCAATCAACTGTCGCAATAGATGCACGGTAGGCTGCAAACGTGACATTTCAAGGTATTCGCCCGGTTGATGCGCACAGGCAATATCACCGGGGCCAAGTACGATGGTTTCGCAACCAAGACGCTGAAGATAAGGCGCTTCGGTGCCGAACGCTACTGCTTCGGCAGTGTGGCCGGTGAGCTTTTCGGCAATACGCACCAATTCGGCGTCCGCGTCCTGCTCAAATGGCGGCACTTCCGGGAACAATGGCTTGTAGTCGATCTTCACCTGATGCCTCTCGGCAACCGGGTTGAGCTTGCGCAGAATCTCTGCCCGCAGGACTTTCGGGTCCATACCCGGCAACGGCCGCAGGTCGAACTCCAGCGAACACTGGCCGCAGATACGGTTGGGGTTGTCGCCACCATGGATGCAGCCGAAATTCATGGTCGGTTGCGGCACGCTGAATTGCGGATTGTTGTATTCGCGCTGCCACAGCAGGCGCAGGCCGCGCAGTTCGCCGATGGCATCATGCATGGCCTCAAGGGCGCTGTGCCCCAGGCGCGGGTCCGACGAGTGCCCGCTCTGCCCAAGGATGTCGATGCGTTCCATCATGATGCCTTTGTGCATGCGAATCGGCTTGAGCCCGGTCGGCTCGCCGATCACTGCCGCGCGGCCCAGCGGTCGTCCAGCCTCGGCCAGCGCGCGGGCACCGGACATCGAGCTTTCTTCGTCACAGGTGGCGAGGATCAGCAGCGGTTGCTTGAACGGCTGGTCGAGCAGCGGCAGCACGGCTTCGATGATCAGGGCGAAGAAGCCCTTCATGTCGCAACTGCCCAAACCGACCCAGCGGCCGTCGACTTCTGTGAGTTTCAGCGGATCGGTCTGCCATAAGGCGTCGTCGTACGGCACCGTGTCGCTATGCCCGGCCAGCACCAGACCGCCGGGGCCACTGCCGAAACTGGCGAGCAGATTGAATTTGCCGGGGCTGACCTGCTGGATATCGCAGCTGAACCCCAGATCACCCAGCCATCCCGCGAGCAAATCGATCACCGCGCGGTTGGACTGATCGAGGCTCGGCTGGGTGCAGCTGACCGATGGCGCGGCAATCAGCGCAGCGAACTGGTCTTGCATGGATGGCAAAGGCATCGCTGACTCCAACTCCCGATTTGAAGTCCATCATAGAACCATCCGGCGTCAGGAATAAACCGCCGCAGGGCGTAGGACGAATCAGTCCTGTACACTGCACGGCCTTGGCAGCCACATATTCCCCGGCTGCGCTCCCGATCCTGGATTTTCCGGCCATGCAGAAAGAAACCGAAATCAAACTCCGCGTCAGCCGCGAAACCCTCGCGGCCCTGCGCGAGCACCCCCTTCTAAAAAAACGCAACAAAAGTGGCTGGGAACGCCGTGAGTTGATGAACCAGTACTTCGACACCCCGGAGCGCGATCTGGCCCAGGCCAAAGTCGCCCTGCGCCTGCGCAAGGACGGCGATGAGGTGATTCAGACCCTCAAGACCCGTGGCCAGAGTGTCGCCGGTCTGTCCGAGCGAAACGAGTACGACTGGAAACTGCCCAAAGCCAAGCTCGACGTGAAGAAACTCGACGGCGAATGCTGGCCAGAATCGCTGGCCGACCTGGACAAGAAAACCCTGAAGCCGATCTTCACCACCGATTTCGTCCGCGAGCGCGCCGAAATCGCCTGGGGCCGCGGCAAGAGCAAAGTGGTCATTGAAGCGGCGCTGGATCTGGGTCATGTCGTGGTTGGCAAACAGAAAGAAGAAATCTGTGAGCTGGAACTGGAACTGCGCGAAGGCGAGCCTGAAGCGTTGCTGGAACTGGCCGCTGAACTGGCGCAAACCCTGGCCCTGATGCCGTGCGACATCAGCAAGGCAGAGCGTGGCTATCGTCTGTACGACGCCAACAGCTACTCGCTGAGCCTGCCGGCGCCACAACTGACGGTCGAAACCCAACTGGACGATGCTTTCGCCGCCCTGTGCTGGCATTTGCTCGGCAGCAGCCAGCGTCTGGCCGAACAATATCGTTTCAACGGTCACTGGCGTTTGTTACAGGACTGGGTCGAGAACCTCGCCGAAATGCGCGCTCTGCTCAGCAGCCTCGGCCAGGCTGCCCCGCGTCCTTCAACCCACGACCTGCGCGTGGCCCTCGACGCACTGCTGGAAGACTGGCGCCCGCTGGTTCAGGTGGGTATCGAAGACGAAGATGTGCGCAAAGCCGCGCCGGAGCAGTTCCTCGAAGAGCTGGAAGACCCACGCTGGGGCCTGTTCTCGCTGACGGCTTCGCGCTGGTTGCTGGCTCGCACCTGGACGGCTGATCGTAACGTGCGTGGCAACCGTCAGGGTGGCGCGCAGTTGCACAGCTGGTTGCCGCGTCTGCTCGGCGAAGAAGCCACGGCCCTGCAATTGCAGCGCTATCAGCAGCAGCCGGAAGATCTGGCTGAACAGCTGCCACGTATCGAGCGCATTCAGGTCTGGCTGCACCACGCCCGCAATGTACTGGAGATCCCGGAAATGGATCGCCTGTACGGCGAGCTGAACAAGCTGGCGCAGTTGGCCAACGAGCCGACGATCACTGACGAGCTGCTTGATGCACGCAAGCAGCAGGCGATTGCGGTTTATCAGAATCGCGCGTGGAAAATGCTGCTGCGTATGTAATACCGCCATCGCTGGCAAGCCAGCTCCCACAGGGTTTGATGTTGAAATGTAATTTGTGTTTCAACACAAAACCTGTGGGAGCTGGCTTGCCAGCGATGAGGCCAGCAGCCTCACCTCAAACCGGCAGGCTTGTTGTGGACTTGATCTCCGATAGCGCCACAATCGAGTTCACTTCCTGTATCCCCGGCACCAGCGACAGCTTCTCGAAGAAAAACCGCTCATACGCCTCGATGTCTGCCGCGACAATTCGCAACAGAAAATCCACCGCGCCCATCAGCACATAACACTCCAGCACCTCCGGAAAACCGCGAATCGCTTCGGTGAATTCGGTGAAGTTCGAACGCCCGTGGGCGTTGAGTTTGATCTCGGCAAAGATCTGCGTGTTGAGGCCGATTTTCTTGCGATCGAGCAAGGTCACCTGGCCGCGAATGATTCCCTCCTCCTTCATCCGCTGAATCCGCCGCCAGCACGGCGATTGCGACAAGCCCACCTGTTCCGCGATCTGCGCGCTCGAGAGCGACGCGTCCTCTTGCAGCAAAGCCAGAATCTTGCGGTCGTAGCTGTCCAGCTCGCTGTGCATAGAAAAACCTCAAACAGAACATTCTGCGAATTGATCCAGTTGATCAAACACCAATAACGCCCATCTTAGATAAGAAATACCCGGCAGAGAATGTAAAAATTCCTCCAGTGATTTTGGAGCCCCGCCATGCCGCACCTTGAAGCCGTCAACACCCCCCTGACCCGCGCCGATGTCTGGAACGTCAGTAACGTCCACTGCCTGGCGCAGTATCAGATTCTCGCCGAGGCCGAACCGGATCTGCTGGTGCGTGTGCTCAACCTGTTCGCGTTGCAGTTTCTTACGCCTGAGCAAGTGAACGTGCAGCGAATGGATGATCTGTTGTCGATCGACCTCGTCATGGGCGGCCTGAGCTGGCATCGCGCGCAAGTGATTGCGGAAAAACTTCGTAACCTGATCAGCGTCTGTTCGGTGAATCTGCAGAACACCGACACGGCGTGGGCTGCACCGGCGCAAGCGGCCGGCTGACAAATCCGGCAACGGCTTCGTCGGGTAGTGGCCCAACGGTCTGCGGGGCCGCGACTATCCTTTTGCGCACTGTCGCTTAAAAGGAAGCCCGCATGTCCGTTCAACTTGCCACTCAGGACCGCTGGCTGGAACTCAATGATGTGTTGCGTGAACTGGTCGCCCAAGGCTTCATCAGCCAGGATTCGGCGGAGCAGGCGCTCAATGCCCGCCGTCGCCACGCCGCGCATGGCCAGAAGCATCCGCTGGAGTTTATCGCCAGCCAGCAACTGGACGACCTCAGCCGGCCGGGCAAGCATCTGGATCTTGAAAGCCTGACCCTGTGGCTGGCGCAACAGGCCGGCCAGCCCTATCTGCGCATCGATCCGCTGAAGATCAACGTTGCCGCCATCACCCCATTGATGTCCTACGCCTTCGCCCAGCGCCACAAGATTCTCGCGGTGGCGGTTGATCGCGACTCGGTGACGGTCGCCAGCGCCCAGCCCTATGTGAATGGCTGGGAAGCCGATCTGACTCACGTCTTGAAGTTGCCGATCAAGCGGGTGGTGGCCAACTCGGCGGACATCCAGCGTTTCAGCGTCGAGTTCTTTCGCCTGGCCAAATCGGTCAGCGGCGCCAGTAACGCCGATCAACAGAACGGCAACCTCGGCAACTTCGAACAACTGCTCAACCTCGGCGCCAGCGATCAGGAGCCGGACGCCAACGACGCGCACATCGTCAACATCGTCGACTGGCTGTTTCAGTACGCCTTCCAGCAGCGCGCCAGTGATATCCATATCGAACCGCGTCGCGAGCAAGGCACAGTGCGGTTTCGCATCGACGGTGTGTTGCACAACGTCTATCAATTTCCGCCGCAGGTAACCATGGCGATTGTCAGTCGCCTGAAAAGCCTCGGGCGCATGAACGTCGCCGAAAAGCGCAAACCCCAGGACGGCCGGGTCAAGACCAAAACCCCGGACGGCGGCGAAGTGGAGTTGCGCCTGTCGACCCTGCCCACCGCGTTCGGCGAAAAAATGGTCATGCGGATTTTCGACCCGGATGTGCTGCTCAAGGACTTCGATCAACTCGGGTTTTCCGCCGACGATTTGCGCCGCTGGCAGGACATGACCCGTCAGCCCAACGGCATCATTCTGGTCACCGGGCCCACCGGTTCGGGCAAGACCACCACGCTCTACACCACCCTGAAAAAACTGGCGACGCCGGAGGTCAACCTCTGCACCATCGAGGACCCGATCGAAATGGTCGAGCCGGCGTTCAACCAGATGCAGGTGCAACACAACATCGACCTGAGCTTCGCCGCCGGGGTCCGCGCGCTGATGCGACAGGACCCGGACATCATCATGATCGGCGAGATCCGCGACCTCGAAACCGCTGAAATGGCGATTCAGGCGGCACTCACCGGGCATCTGGTGCTCTCGACCTTGCACACCAACGATGCGCCGAGTGCGATCAGCCGGTTGCTTGAACTGGGCGTGCCGCATTACCTGATCAAGGCCACGGTGCTCGGGGTCATGGCCCAACGGCTGGTGCGGACCCTGTGCCCACACTGCAAGGCACCGCTGACCCTGGACGAGGAGGATTGGCAAACCTTGACCCGCCCCTGGCAGGCGCCACTGCCGGGCAACGCGCAAAGGGCCATCGGCTGCGTGGAGTGTCGCGACACGGGTTATCACGGACGCGCGGGGGTTTACGAAATCATGCAACTGAGCGACAGCCTCAAAGCCTTCATCACCCCGGACACCGACCTCACGGCGATCCGTCGCCAGGCATTCAAGGAAGGCATGCGCAGCTTGCGCCTCTCCGGCGCGCAGAAAGTTGCGGCGGGGCTGACGACGGTGGAGGAAGTGCTGAGGGTGACGCCGCAAAGTGAGCTGAAATAGGCGCCCAGGGAACCGGATAGGGAAAATGACGATCCAACCAGTCATTCAACACCAGTGGAGTCACCCCCTCATGCGTCTCAAACTTGCTGTCGCTACCGTTGCCCTGCTGTCTCTGCCTGTTGGTTCGGCAATGGCCGACAGCTTCTGGCGTAACGTCATTTCCTCCGGCGCCACCACCGGCTCGACCTACCTGACCTTCAAGGATCACAAGCTGATTGTCGCCGCGCAGGACGACGCCGGCAGTTTCGTTGCCAGCGACGGCGGCATCCGTGGCCCGTACCTGGAAGCTGCGATGCAGAAAGTCCGTAACGACAATCCGGGCCTGCAGGCGACGGACATGGAACTGGCGAACGCGATTCTGGCGAAGAACGCCGTGGCTTCCGAGTAAGTCGTTCGCAGACAAAAATGCCGCTCATTTGAGCGGCATTTTTTTTGCCCGGATTTCAGCCACACCCTGTAACCCTGTGGGAGCGAGCCTGCTCGCGAAAGCGGCGTGTCAGTCACCGCAAATGAATGCTGGCTGAACGACTGCTTTCGCGAGCAGGGGATGGCATGCTTGCAGGGCAATCAGCGGTAATCGTCGACCGGCACGCAAGCGCAATACAGATTGCGGTCCCCATAGACATTGTCGACCCGATTTACCGCCGGCCAGTACTTGTGTGCCTTCGTGTGCGCATCCGGGGTGATGCCTTGCTCGATGCTGTACGGCCGCTCCCACACGCCGGTCACATCCGCCAAGGTATGCGGCGCACGCTTGAGCGGGTTGTCTTCCGCCGGCCAGTTACCGTTCTGCACCTCGGTGATTTCCGCGCGAATACTCAACATCGCGCCGATGAACCGGTCCAGCTCAGCCTTGGATTCGCTCTCGGTCGGCTCGACCATCAAGGTGCCCGGCACCGGGAACGACATGGTTGGCGCATGGAAGCCGTAATCCATCAGGCGCTTGGCGACATCCTCCTCGCTGATCCCGGTCTGCGCTTTAAGCGGTCGCAAATCGAGAATGCATTCATGGGCCACGCGACCATTGCGACCGGTGTAGAGCACGGGAAACGCACCGGATAAATGCTGCGCCAGGTAGTTCGCCGCGAGGATCGCCACCTCGCTGGCGTCTGCCAGTTGCGGCCCCATCATGGCGATGTACATCCAGCTGATCGGCAGAATACTCGCACTGCCCCACGGCGCCGCGCTGACTGCTCCGTTCTGCGCCAGCGGCCCGTCGATCGGCACGACCGGATGGTTGGCGACGAACGGCGCCAGATGTGCGCGAATGCCGATCGGGCCCATGCCCGGCCCTCCACCGCCATGGGGAATGCAAAAGGTTTTGTGCAGATTCATGTGCGACACGTCGGCGCCGATGTCCGCCGGTCGCGCCAGCCCGACCTGCGCATTGAGGTTGGCGCCGTCCATGTACACCTGACCGCCGTGCTTGTGGATAACCTCGCAAATCTCGCTGATGCCCTCCTCGTAAACGCCGTGGGTCGATGGGTAGGTCGCCATCAGGCACGACAACTTATCCCCAGCCTCGGCGGCTTTTGCTTTCAAATCCTCCAGATCAACGTTACCCGCCTCGTCGCACTCGACGATCACCACGCGCATCCCGGCCATTTGTGCCGAGGCTGGATTGGTGCCGTGGGCCGACGACGGAATCAGGCAGATATCCCGTGCCCCTTGCTGGCGGCTCTCGTGATATTTGCGGATCGCCAGCAACCCGGCGTACTCGCCCTGAGCGCCGGAGTTGGGCTGCATGCAAATCGCATCGAACCCGGTAATCGCGCACAACCAGCGCTCAAGCTCTTCGATCATCAAGGTGTAGCCGACCGCCTGCTCCCTGGGCACGAAGGGATGCAACTTGGCGAACTGCGGCCAGGTGATCGGGATCATTTCGCTGGTGGCGTTGAGTTTCATGGTGCAGGAGCCCAACGGGATCATCGACTGGTTGAGCGCCAGATCCTTGTTCTCCAGTTGCTTGAGATACCGCAGCATCTCGGTTTCGCTGTGATGAGCGTTGAACACCGGATGACGCAGATAAGGTGTGCTGCGCTGAAGATTGTCTGGAATGCCGGAAATCAGCGCCTCAGCATCAAGATCGTCGACGATCAGCCCATGATCGGCGCCAAGCAGCACATCGAACAGCTTTGCCACGGTGTGCTCGTCACACGTTTCGTCGAGGCTCAGACCGACCCGACCCCGGCCGAGAATCCTCAGGTTGATTTGCGCAGCCTTGGCACTTTCGATAATCGCGGTTTGCGCGCCGCCGACGTCCAGTGTCAGCGTGTCGAAAAACTGCGCGTTGACCCGGTTGATACCGTGGCGCTCAAGACCTGCCGCCAGAATGCAGGTCAGCCGATGCACCCGCTGCGCGACGCGCTTCAAGCCTTCCGGCCCGTGATAGACCGCGTAGAAACTGGCGATGTTGGCCAACAGCACCTGCGCCGTGCAGATGTTCGAATTGGCTTTCTCGCGGCGGATGTGTTGCTCGCGGGTTTGCAGGGCCATGCGCAACGCGACGTTGCCGCGAGCGTCCTTCGACACACCGATGATCCGCCCGGGAATCGCCCGTTTGTACTCCTCGCGACTGGCGAAAAAAGCGGCGTGCGGCCCGCCATAGCCCATCGGCACGCCAAAGCGTTGAGACGAACCGAACACCACATCGGCGCCCAACTCACCCGGCGGCGTCAGCAACAACAAACTGAGCATATCAGTGGCGACACAGGCCAGCGCCTGCTGGGCATGCAAGTGATCGATGAGCGGTCGCAGATCGCGGATCTCGCCGTGGGTGTCGGGGTATTGCAGCAGTGCTCCAAATACGTGGTGCTGCTTCAAGTTATCCACAGCGCCGATGATCAACTCGAAACCGAAACCTTCGGCCCGGGTCTGCACGACGGAAATGGTTTGTGGATGACAGTTCTCGTCGACAAAAAACAGATTGCTCTTCGACCTGGCGACACGTTTGGCCAGTGCCATGGCTTCCGCCGCCGCAGTAGCCTCATCGAGCAATGAGGCGTTGGCCAGTTCCAGGCCAGTGAGGTCGATGGTCAGTTGCTGAAAATTCAGCAGCGCTTCGAGCCGACCCTGGGCAATCTCCGGTTGATACGGCGTGTAAGCGGTGTACCAACCGGGATTTTCCAGCACATTGCGCAAGATGACGGTCGGCGTGAGCGTGCCGTGGTAGCCCATGCCGATCAGGCTGGTCCAGACCTGATTCTGCTCGGCGTAGCCACGCAGCCTGGCCAGCGCCGCTTGCTCATCCAGCGCTGGCGGCAAATCCAGTGCGCGATTAAAGCGAATGCCTAGGGGCACGGTCTGCTCGATCAGTTCACCTCGGCTGCCGAGGCCGAGGCTGTCGAGCATGGCCTGCTGCTCGGCGGCGTCGGGACCGAGATGGCGGCGCAGGAAGGCCTCGGGATCGCGTAACTGGCTCAGGGACGGCAACTGGGACATGACGGGCTCTCTCTTCGCTGGCGCTCGGCGTCAAGGCAAATACGGTCAAACCAGCATAGCAGTCCATGTCGCCGCCAATTTTCAGAGCAACCCCTTTCCCCTTGTGGGAGCGAGCCTGCTCGCGAATGCGGTGTGTCATTCAATTCAAATGTGTCTGACAGACCGCTTTCGCGAGCAGGCTCGCTCCCACAGGGAAAAATCATCGCCCATGAAAAAGCCCCGACAAGTCGGGGCTTTGGGGTGCAGCGCTCAGCTTACTCGCCGATGGCAGCCTTGTAGGCAGCCGCGTCGTGCAGCTTGTCCAGCTCAGCCTTGTCGCTTGGCTTGAGCTTGAAGATCCATGCACCGTACGGGTCGGAGTTCAGCAACTCAGGCGAACCGCTCAGCTCATCGTTGATCGCGATGACTTCGCCGCTGACCGGGGCGTAGATGTCGGAAGCGGCTTTCACCGATTCGACCACACCGGACTGATCGCCAGCTGCAAATACTTTGCCGACTTCGGTCAGCTCGACGAACACCACATCACCCAGCGCTTCCTGCGCGTGATCGCTGATGCCCACAGTGACGGTGCCGTCGGCTTCCAGACGTGCCCATTCGTGACTTTCGGCAAAACGCAGGTCGGCAGGAATATCGCTCATCTTCAGTGTCCTCAAGAAATTGTCAGCGGTGGTGCCCGCCGGAAAAGGTTAGATCAAAGTTTTGCCATGGCGTACGAAGGTCGGTTTGACCACTCGCACCGGGTACCACTTGCCACGGATTTCCACTTCGGCGCGGTCGGCAGTCGCCATCGGAACACGCGCCAGGGCAATCGATTTGCTTAGCGTAGGAGAGAAACTACCACTGGTGATCTCCCCTTCGCCAACATCGGCGATACGAACGACCTGGTGGGCACGCAAAACACCGCGTTCCTCAAGCACCAGACCGACCAGTTTGTGTGCAACGCCAGCGGCTTTTTCCGCCTCCAGCGCAGCACGGCCGATGAACTGACGCGAGGCCGGTTCCCAGGCAATGCTCCAGGCCATGTTGGAAGCCAGCGGCGAAACGTCTTGATGAATGTCCTGCCCGTAGAGATTCATGCCGGCCTCCACACGCAACGTGTCGCGGGCACCGAGGCCGATCGGGGAAATGCCGGCACCCACCAGATCGTTGAAGAATGCCGGGGCCTGATTGGCCGGCAATACGATTTCCAGACCGTCTTCACCGGTGTAACCGGTGCGGGCAATGAACCAGTCGCCGTCGGTCTCGCCTTCGAAGGGTTTGAGGTGCTGGATCAGCGTGGCACGCGACTGGGTGACCAGTTCGGCAATCTTGTGCCGAGCATGCGGGCCTTGAATGGCCAGCATCGCCAGCTCCGAGCGCTCGTGCAGTTGCACGGTGAAACTGCCGAGTTGCGCCTGCATCCAGGCCAGGTCCTGATCACGGGTCGAGGCGTTGAACACCAGACGATAACCGTCTTCGAGGCGGTAGACGATCATGTCATCGACGATGCCGCCACGCTCGTTGAGCATGGTGCTGTACAACGCACGGCCGGGGCGGTGCAGGCGTTCGACGTCATTGGCCAGCAAATGCTGGAGCCAGGCCTTGGCCTGGGCGCCGTTAACATCGATTACGGTCATGTGGGACACATCGAACACCCCGCAATCGCGGCGCACTTCGTGGTGCTCCTCGACCTGCGAGCCGTAATGCAGTGGCATGTCCCAACCGCCAAAATCGACCATCTTCGCGCCGAGGGCGAGATGCAGGTCATACAGAGGCGTACGCTGTCCCATGGGTTTCTCCTTCCGGGCGTGGCGAGGGTGCGGACTGCCGCTGCACGGCTGAAAGCCTCGAAATATAAGGCTTTGAGCTGTTTCCAGCGAACGGGTCTGTCAGACGAACCGCACCGAATGCCGCGCATTGTAGCCGCATGATTCAGGACTGACGACTAAGTGTTTCGGTGCGCCGAGCGACGGATCAGACCAATGACCGGCAATAGTCCGACCAGAACCAGGGTCAGCGCCGGCAACGACGCCCTCGCCCATTCGCCTTCGCTGGTCATTTCAAAGATGCGTACGGCCAGCGTGTCCCAGCCAAACGGGCGCATCAGCAGGGTTGCCGGCATTTCCTTGAGCACATCGACGAACACCAGCAGCGCCGCGCTCAACGTACCGGGCAACAACAACGGCAGATACACTTTGAAAAACAGTTGCGGCCCACTGACACCCAGGCTACGTGCCGCTTCCGGCAAAGATGGCCGTATACGCGCCAGACTGTTTTCCAGCGGGCCATACGCGACGGCAATGAACCGCACCAGATAGGCCATCAGCAACGCCGCCAGACTGCCGAGCAACAACGGTTTGCCTGCACCACCGAGCCAGCCCGAAAGCGGAATCACCAGTTCGCGATCCAGATAACTGAAGGCGAGCATGATCGACACCGCCAACACTGAGCCCGGCAGGGCGTAACCGAGGTTGGCCAGACTGACCCCGGAGCGGATCGCCCGGGTTGGCGCCAACCGTCGGGCGAACGCCAGCAGCAACGCAACGCTGACAGTGATCAACGCCGCCATGCCACCCAGATAGAGGGTGTGAAGGATCAACCCGGCGTAGCGCTCATCGAGATCGAAACGCCCGCGCTGCCAGAACCACACGACCAATTGCAAAACCGGAATCACAAACGCGCAGGCGAAGACCAATACGCACCAACTCATCGCCGCGACAGCCTTGAGCCCGCGCAGGTGATACAGCGCCTTGATCCGCGGACGCTCGTTGCTCGCCCGGTTCGCGCCGCGTGCACGACGTTCGCCGTACAGCACCAGCATCACCACCAGCAACAACAGGCTGGCCAATTGGGCCGCACTGGACAGGCTGAAGAAGCCGTACCAGGTCTTGTAGATCGCCGTGGTGAAGGTGTCGAAGTTGAACACCGAGACCGCGCCGAAATCCGCCAGAGTCTCCATCAGCGCCAGTGCCACGCCCGCGCCGATTGCCGGACGCGCCATCGGCAACGCTACGCGCCAAAAGGCTTGCCAGGGTGATTGGCCGAGCACGCGCGCGGCTTCCATCAGGCCTTTGCCCTGAGCGAGAAACGCCGTGCGTGCCAGCAGGTAGACGTAGGGGTAGAAGACCAGCACCAACACCAGAATCACTCCACCGGTGGAGCGAACACGCGGCAGCCGCAGGCCGGAACCGAACCATTCACGCAGCAGGGTTTGAACAGGCCCGGCGAAGTCGAGCAAGCCGACGAAGACGAAAGCGAGCACATAGGCCGGGATGGCGAAGGGAAGCATTAGAGCCCAATCGAGCCAGCGGCGACCGGGGAATTCGCAGAGGCTGGTGAGCCAGGCGAGGCTCACACCCAGCAGCGTCACACCGAAACCAACGCCGAGCACCAGCGTCAGGGTGTTGCCCAGAAGGCGCGGCATCTGGGTTTCCCACAGGTGCGACCAGATCTGTTGATCGATGGTCTGCCATGACAGCAGCAGAACGCTCAGGGGCAACAGCACCAGCGCGGCAATGGCGAAGACGATGGGATACCAGCGGCGTTGGGCGGGGTGGGCCACTTGCGAACTCTCGTGGAGGAAAAACGTAGAGTGTAAGGAGAAAAGCAAAAAGATCGCAGCCTTCGGCAACTCCTACAGTGGGATTGTGCTCACCCTGTAGGAGCTGCCGAAGGCTGCGATCTTTTGCTCTCTAAATCAGCAGACTCAGTTCCAGCCTGCCCGATCCATCATGCGAATCGCTTCGGCCTGGCGCTTGCCCGCCACTTCCACCGGCAAGGTGTCGGCAATGAACTTGCCCCATGCGGCCACTTCTTCCGACGGTGCAACGGCAGGGTTGGCCGGGAATTCCTGGTTCACGTCGGCGAAGATTTTCTGCGCCTCAGGCGTGGTCATCCACTCGACCAGTGCCTTGGCGGCTTCCGGGTGTGGTGCATGTTTGGTCAAGCCGATACCCGACAGGTTGACGTGCACACCGCGATCCGCCTGATTCGGCCAGAACAGTTTCACCGGCAGTTCCGGCTTCTGCTTGTGCAGGCGACCGTAGTAGTAGGTATTGACGATGCCGACATCGCACTGCCCGGCATTGATCGCTTCGAGCACTGCAACGTCATCGGAGAACACATCGGTGGATAGGTTGTTGACCCACCCCTTGAGGATCTTCTCGGTCTTCTCGGCACCATGCACTTCGATCATGGTTGCGGTGAGAGACTGGTTGTAGACCTTCTTCGCCGTGCGCAGGCACAGACGACCTTCCCAGTTCTTGTCGGCCAGTGCTTCGTAGGTGGTCAGTTCGCCCGGCTTCACTCGCTGGGTGGAATAGGCGATGGTCCGTGCGCGCAGGCTCAACCCCGTCCAGGCGTGGCTAGAGGCGCGGTATTGCTGCGGGATATTGGCGTCGATGGTTTTAGAGGTGAACGGCTGCAGGATGCCCATCTGCTCGGCCTGCCAGAGGTTGCCGGCATCAACGGTCAGCAGCAGGTCGGCGGTGGCGTTTTCGCCTTCAGCCTTGATGCGCTGCATCAGCGGCGCTTCCTTGTCGGTGATGAACTTGATCTTCACCCCGGTTTTGGCGGTGTAGGCATCAAACACCGGTTTGATCAGTTCATCGATGCGCGAGGAGTAAACCACCACCTCGTCGGCGGCCTGGGCAGTGGTGCTGCCGATCAGGGTCAAGGCCAGTGCGGTCAGAAGACGCTTGGGTGCCAACATGGGAGTGGTCTCTCGGTCGGGAAATGTGGGCCAAATGATAAGGACTCACATTTACGTTCTCAATCGAACACTTGGGCAAGGAGTTACCAGATGTTGCACGGCGCTAAACGAATCCCTACATAGGGACGCATTGCCAAATTTAAGAGTGAGCCTGCTCACGATGAGGCCATCAGCCTCAATGCAGGCCTCAGGGTTTTGCGAGTGCCGGAAGGTCACCCGTCAAACCGAGGGCTTCACGCACAAACAACGCCTTGGCCTCAGGCATCTGCTCAACCAGCTTCAACCCGGCATTACGCAACCAGCGCACAGGCAGCGGATTGGCCTGGAACAAGCGCTCGAACCCTTCCATCGCCGCCATCAACGCCAGGTTATGCGGCATGCGCCGGCGCTCGTAGCGGCTCAGCACTTTCACATCCGCCAGCCGTTCACCACGCTCGTTAGCCTGCAACAGCACTTCAGCCAGCACCGCCGCATCGAGGAAACCCAGGTTCACGCCCTGCCCCGCCAGCGGGTGAATGGTGTGCGCGGCATCGCCGATCAGCGCCAGGCCTTCAGCCACATAGCGCTTGGCGTGGCGCTGACGCAGTGGCACGCACAGCCGTGGATCGGCACTGACGACGTCGCCCAGGCGACCTTCAAACGCCCGCTCCAGCTCACGGCAGAATGCCGCTTCATCCAGCGCCATCAAACGCTCGGCTTCGCTCGGCGTGGTCGACCAGACGATCGAGCACCAGTCCTGCTGACCCTCGCGCTCCAGCGGCAGAAACGCCAGCGGCCCGTGATCGGTGAAGCGTTGCCACGCCGTCATCTGATGCGGCTTGCTGCTGCGCACGCTGGTGACGATGGCGTGATGCAGGTAATCCCACTCGCGGGTCGCGACACCGGTCAGACGGCGCACCGCTGAATTGGCGCCATCCGCCGCGATCACCAGCGGAGCGCGCAACTGCCGACCATCGGCCAGGGTCAGCAACCAGTCATCGCCGGAGCGGCGCATCTGTTCCAGCCGTGCGTTGGCCAGCATGCCCAGATCGCAATCGTGCAAACGATCGAGCAAAGCATCCTGCACCACACGATTTTCGACGATATGGCCGAGTACGTCGGCGTGCACGCTGCTCGCCGAGAAGTGAATCTGCCCGGTGCCGCTGCCGTCCCAGACATGCATGTCGGTGTACGGACTGCTGCGTCGACTGGCGATGCCTTCCCACACACCAAGGCGTTCGAGAATCCGCTGGCTGGCCGCCGACAACGCACTCACCCGCGGTTCGAATGGCGCCTGGGCATCGAACGGTTTGACGCTCAGCGGGCTGCCGTCGAGCAGCAAAACTTCCAGGCCACTGTCCTGCAACGCCAGCGCCAGGGCGCTGCCGACCATTCCGGCTCCGACAATCAGCAGATCTGCGCGCATTTCCATGCTTTAAGCCTGTCTCGCTTGCGGCTTGAGCCGCACGTAAAGGGTTTTACCGACCCGCGCGACAAGGTTGCCGGCGCCGTCATGAATATCGACCTGCAACTGCGGCAGGTACTTTTCGCCAGTGGCGGTCTGCCGACGGACCTCATCCAGCA
Organism: Pseudomonas sp. P42; assembly: GCF_017973755.1. Classification (NCBI taxonomy): domain Bacteria; kingdom Pseudomonadati; phylum Pseudomonadota; class Gammaproteobacteria; order Pseudomonadales; family Pseudomonadaceae; genus Pseudomonas; species Pseudomonas sp. P42. The sequence goes on from NZ_JACOPU010000003.1 coordinate 356,662, forward strand.
AGGTGTCGTCGATGGTAAACCGGGCGAACACCGGGCCTTTGCCCGGCGCAATGAAATCGATGTCGGCGGCCTTGTCCCAGACGATGTACCGCGACCCGAGGTTTTCCATCAGCATCAACATGAAAAAAGGATCGACCATCGAATACAGACTGCCGCCAAACTGCGTGCCGACGTAGTTGCGGTTGTACCAGCCCAACCCCATCGACACCTGAATGTCGCGAAAGTCGTCGCTGATGTGCCGTACCCGAACACCGGCGCCGAGATACGGCGGGTAAAAGGTCATCACCCAACGCATCAACCGCGCCTTGCCGAACTTGTCGCTTAACCACTTAAGCATCCGGACGAGTTCCCAAACCCATGGCCTGGCGGGCGAACCAGCGCTTGGCGGGTGGTAACAGGTCGAGACCGAGCAAACCGATGTTGCGCCCCAGCGATACCAACGGCTGGGTGCTGCCGAACAGCCGCGTAACCTGATCGGAGAACCCCACCGTGAGGTCCTGATCGAGACGCTGACGCTCGCGATAAGCCTGCAACGTGGCGAAGTCGCCCAACGGTTTGTCGCTGGCGAGCAACGCCGCGGCGAGAGCATCGGCATCACGCAGGGACAGGTTGAAACCCTGCCCTGCAATCGGATGCAAACTGTGCGCGGCGTTGCCAAGTACGGCCAGATGCGAGCGCACCTGCTCTTCGGCTTCGACCAGCGACAGCGGATACAAATGCCGCGCCCCCACCTGTTTCAACGTGCCGAGACGGTAACCGAACACGCCCTGCAATTCGCTGAGGAAATCGCGCTCGCTCAAATCAGCCAAGCGTTGCGCGTCCATGCCCAGACGAGTCCAGACCAATGCGCAACGGTTATCCGGCAGCGGCAGCAAGGCCATCGGGCCCTCGTCGGTGAAACGCTCGAACGCCATGCCGTTGTGCGCTTCGCTCGGGGTGATGTTGGCGATCAGCGCACTCTGGTTATACGGACGCTTGCGCACGTTGATGCCCAACTGCTCGCGCAATCCGGAGCGCCCGCCATCGGCCAGCACCGCGAGGTCGCATTCAATGGTGGTTTCATCATTAAGAGTCAGGCGATAGCCGTCGGACAACGGCTCCATGCGCGTGACTTCCGCCGGACAACGCCAGCTGATCACATCCTTGTCGACGTGCCGCCACAGGCATTGGCCGAGCCAGGCGTTTTCCACCACGTAACCGAGCGCCGGCACACCTTCTTCCATCGCCGACAACCGCGCGGTGGAGAAGCGGCCACGATCGGACACATGGATCTGTTTGATCGGCTCGGCGCGACGGGAGATTTCCTGCCACACGCCCAGCCGTTGATAGATTTGTCGTGCGCCGAAGGACAACGCCGAGGAACGTGCATCGTAGCTCGGCTGCCAACTGTCGCCAGGCGCGAACGGTTCGATCAACACGATTTTCCAGCCGCGCGCCTTGGCCCCGGCCTGCAGTGCCAATGCCAGACTGGCGCCGACCAGGCCGCCACCGATGATTGCCAGATTGACTCGACTCATGCCGCGTGTGTCCGTGCTTGCGCCATCAGCGCTTCGATGTCGGCGACGGTTTTCGGTACGCCGTTGGTGAGGATTTCACAGCCGGTCTTGGTCACTACCACGTCATCCTCGATGCGCACGCCAATGCCGCGCCATTTTTTCGCTACGTTCTGATTGTCCGGGGCGATGTAAATACCCGGCTCCACGGTGAGCGCCATGCCGACTTCCAGCACGCGCCATTCGCCGCCGACCTTGTACTCGCCGACGTCGTGTACATCCATCCCCAGCCAGTGGCCGGCGCGGTGCATGTAAAACGCTTTATAAGCCTCAGTCGCGATCAATTCGTCGACATCGCCCTGCAACAGACCCAGCTTCACCAAACCTGCGGTGATGACTCGAACCGTGGCTTCGTGCGCCTGATTCCAGTGCTTGTTCGGGGCGATTTCAGCGAACGCGGCTTCCTGCGAGGCGAGTACCAATTCGTAGATCGCTTTCTGCTCGGGCGAAAACTTGCCGTTGACCGGCCAAGTACGGGTGATGTCACTGGCGTAGCAGTCGATTTCGCAACCGGCGTCGATCAACACCAGATCACCGTCCCTGAGCAGCGCGTCATTTTGCTGATAATGCAGGATGCAGCTATTGCGCCCGGCGGCAACGATCGAACCGTAGGCCGGCATCTTCGCCCCGCCCTTACGGAATTCATAATCGAGCTCGGCTTCGAGGCTGTACTCGTAGAGCCCGGCGCGGCTGGCCTGCATCGCGCGGATGTGGGCCTGGGCCGAGATCCGTGCGGCTTCGCGCATCACCTTCACTTCTGCCGCGGATTTATACAGGCGCATGTCGTGCAGCAGATGATCCAAGGCAACGAATTCGTTCGGGGGCTGGGCGCCGAGGTGCGCTTTGGAGCGGATCACGTTGATCCAGTCCATCAGGTGTCGGTCAAATTCGGGGTTACTGCCCATCGCCGAATACACCCGGTCGCGACCTTCGATCAGGCCCGGCAGGATGTCGTCGATGTCGGTGACAGGGAATGCGTCGTCGGCGCCAAAGTCGCGTATCGCGCCTTCCTGGCCGGCGCGCAAGCCGTCCCACATTTCCCGTTCAGCGTTGCGTTCACGGCAAAACAAAACATATTCGCCATGCTCGCGGCCGGGCATCAAAACGATGACGGCTTGCGGCTCGGGGAAACCGCTGAGGTACTGGAAATCGCTGTCCTGACGGTAGACGTGCTCGACGTCGCGGTTGCGGATGGCCACCGCGGCGGCGGGCAGAATTGCGATGCTGTTGGGTTCCATCTGCGCCATCAGGGCCTTGCGGCGACGGCTGTATTCCGCTTTCGGGATATGGGTCATGGGCAGATGGCTTTCCCTGGCTCGCGATTAATGCAGCGACGGCTTGGCGGCTGGCGGCACGTCGGCTTTTTTGGTTTCCGTGAACAGCAGCAGCGGCGCGACGCGCAGGTACTCCATGACTTCCATGTAGTCGGTCTCGCCGTCTTCGGATTCTTCCAGGGCATCTTGCACCTGGGAAATGGCGGCCAGATCCTGCAACACTTCGGTGGCTTCAGTGCTGAGCATGCTGCTGTCGCGGCAGTTCAGGCCGAAACCGCTGAGGAAGCCCTGGCACCATTCGCCCAGTGCGGCGGCACGCTCAGCCAGTGGCGCGTCATCGGTCGGCAGCAGCAGGACGACAGTGACGTCGTCGCCGGTCAGCTCACCCTTGACCATCTCTTGCAGGCCAATCAGGGCGTTGCGGATGTTGTCCTGGGGCTCACTTTCGAGCAGCTCGGCGGCATCGATCAGCCACTCGTCGGCATTGAAGCCAGCACCGGCGCAACTGCGCCCGAGCAGCAAGCCGTGCAGTTCGGCAGGCGAGACGTTATGGCCGCTGGAGGTCAGCAGGGTGGCAAAGGCTTGGTACGGGGAATTCGCAATGGTCATGGGCAGCTAGGCGCCAGACGGCGCTATGTCTAGAATGGAGGCCTTGTATCCTACATCGACAGACTCGCCAAGACTATTAAAGGCTGTCCGCCAGCTAACCCATCAGACAGTGAATCCAATGGAAGACAACGACCTGCAAGCGCTGATGGCCAGACTCGAACTGCTGATTGGCCGAGTCGAGCAACTAAAGAGTCAAAACGCACTCTTACTAGCTCAGGAAAAGACCTGGCGCGAGGAACGCGCGCACCTCATTGAAAAAAACGAAATCGCCCGGCGTAAGGTCGAATCGATGATTTCGCGCCTCAAGGCCCTGGAGCAAGACTCATGAGTTCAAGCAATAGCGTTACCGTGCAGATCCTCGATAAAGAATATTCGATCATTTGCCCGCAGGAAGAGCGCAGCAATCTGGTGAGCGCCGCACGCTACCTGGACGGCAAGATGCGCGAGATCCGCAGCAGCGGCAAAGTCATTGGGGCCGACCGCATTGCTGTGATGGCCGCACTGAACATCACTCACGATCTCTTGCACAAAGAAGAGCGTCCGGACATTCAAGCCAGCGGCTCGACCCGTGAGCAGGTGCGTGACTTGCTCGATCGTGTCGATCTGGTCCTGGCCGACGATCAGGACATCAGCAAGGGCTGATTCGCCCGCCCGCTTGAGGTATACTCGCGGCACTCCCTGGGGTGCTTGCCAGTTGACGATGTCCCTGAGCCGATTCGCACTACCCTGGAAGTTGCACGTTGGGCTGGTGTGCATGTCCGCCAGACGGAAAGCCTTAAAGTCTACTGCATCTTCCACCTTGAACTTTCGGGTTCAAGGGCTAAGTTGACAGCGGTTCATCCGGGGAGCCTGATTCGAATCCGATGTCGGTGAATGCCGACATCGGATTTTTTATGCGTACGTTTTCGTCCAACCTGCCGAAGCCGAACCATGACCGAACTCGCGCTGCTGCCCCGCCCGCAACTCCGCCGCCTGCTGCGCAAGGCGCGCCGCGCACTGACTGCTGCTGAACAACGCCAGGCCGCCAAAGGCTTGTTCCGGCAATTGGCGCAAGACCCGCACTTTCGCCGGGCCAAACACATCTCCCTGTACCTGCCTACCGACGGTGAAATCGATCCGCGTCTGCTGCTGCGTGAAGCACAGCGTCGGGGCAAGGCCACGTACCTGCCGGTGCTCAGCGCCTGGCCGCGAACCAAAATGGTGTTCCAGCGCATCCGTCCCGGCGAAAAACTCAAACCCAACCGTTTCCGCATTCTTGAGCCGCGCGCCAATCTGGCTCGCCAGCGCAAGATCTGGACACTGGATCTGGTGTTGTTGCCACTGGTGGGATTTGACGACGTCGGCGGACGTCTGGGGATGGGCGGCGGCTTCTATGATCGCAGCCTGGCGTATCTGGCGCGGCGCAAGAACTGGTGCAAGCCGACATTATTGGGTCTGGCCCATGAATGTCAGAAGGTCGAACGGCTGGCGCAGGCGAGTTGGGATGTACCGTTGCAAGGCACGGTCACTGACAAGGCGTGGTATTTCGTAGACTGAACGCCGCAGATCAGCGGCGTCGGGAAGGCAGTTTCAGCGCTTGAAAGCTGTCGACTGTTGAACCTGTTGCGCGATTTCAATCGGTGCGTCGGCCTTGTTGGCCCACAGGCTTTGCGCGTAACCGGTGGTCACAACGCCCAAACCAAACAAAATAACCAAAACCCAAAGCAAATCCGGTTTGCGTTTCATCGATTGCCCCCCTCAAGGCACATCATCACGATGACAGCAGCGGTTTCCATTCGTAGGCCGTGCAGCAGCGTCAAGCTTTAAAGGCCGGCATTTTGCGACAACGAGAACCTGCGCGCAAACGCTGACGTCAACCGACTGTCGGTTTGTCATAAAATTGCCCGACAACTTGCCCAAAGAACGCTTCAGGAGCAAAAACCATGGCCTATTGGCTGATGAAATCCGAACCTGACGAACTCTCGATCAAAGGCCTGGAGAAACTCGGCAAAGCGCGCTGGGACGGGGTTCGCAACTATCAGGCACGCAACTTCCTGCGCGCGATGGCGGTGGGGGATGAGTTCTTTTTCTACCATTCCAGCTGCCCGGAGCCGGGAATTGCCGGGATCGGAAAAATAATCGAGGCGGCGTATCCGGATCCGACGGCGCTGGACCCTGAAAGTCATTATTTCGATCCGAAGGCCACGGCGGAGAAAAACGCCTGGAGCGCGATCGATGTCGCCCATGTCGAAACGTTCGCGCGGGTGTTGAAGCTGGACTATCTGAAGCAGCAGACCGCGCTGGCCGAAATGCCGCTGGTGCAGAAAGGGTCGCGGCTATCGGTTATGGCGGTGACGCCGGAGCAATGGGCGGCGGTATTGGCGCTGCGGTAACGGCCACAAAAAAGATCGCAGCCTTCGGCAGCTCCTACAGGGAAGTGCATTCCAATGTAGGAGCTGCCGAAGGCTGCGATCTTTTGACTTTCTAAATCTGTCTTACTGAATGATCAGGTTGTTGAACAACAGATCCTCAACCACCGGCTTGCCGGTCTCGTCATTCATCACTTGCTGCGTTTGTTTCAATGCTTCCTGACGCAACTTTTCCTTGCCCTCGATGCTGCCCATCGCTTCTGTGGTCTGCTGGGAGAACAGTGCCACCAGCTGATTGCGAATCAACGGTTCGTTGGCCTTGACCAGTTTGGTCGACTCTTCGCCGGTCACACGTAGCGCCACATCGGCTTTGAACACCTTCAGTTTCGGCGTGCCATCGAGCCCGTAGTTACCCACGAACGGCGGGCTCAGGGTGATGTAGTTGACCTTCGGCGCCTCACCTTCTTTGGCTTCTTCGGCCAGCGCTGCCACAGGCAGAGACAGGGCCAGCAACAACATGATCCACGCTTTCACAATTCGCTCCTTATCCGGTTTGCGGCCTAGCATAACGACCCGCCGCGCAAGCACAAGCTTATGGCTGGCTATCAGGGCCGGGTATGCTCGTTGACCCGTTGACTGACACACCTACACTTATCGGCCATCACTCCCAAAGGAATAGCCCTGATGAAAGCCGTGCTGTGCAAAGCCTTCGGCCCTGCCGAATCGCTGGTGCTGGAAGACGTCGCCAGTCCTGTCGCCAAGAAGAACGAAATCCTGCTGGACGTGCACGCCGCCGGGGTCAACTTCCCGGACACGCTGATCATCGAGGGCAAATACCAATTCAAGCCGCTCTTCCCGTTTTCGCCAGGTGGTGAAGCGGCCGGCGTGGTCAGCGCCGTCGGCGAAAAGGTCAGTCATCTGAAAGTCGGCGACCGGGTCATGGCCCTTACCGGCTGGGGTAGCTTCGCCGAGCAGGTCGCGGTGCCGGGCTATAACGTGCTGCCGATTCCGCCGTCGATGGACTTCAACATCGCCGCTGCATTCAGCATGACCTACGGCACCTCGATGCACGCCCTCAAGCAACGCGCCAACCTTCAGCCCGGCGAAACCCTGCTGGTGCTGGGAGCTTCCGGCGGTGTCGGACTGGCGGCCGTGGAAATCGGTAAAGCCATGGGTGCGCGGGTCATCGCCGCGGCCAGCAGCGCGGAAAAACTCGCCGTGGCCAAGGCTGCCGGCGCCGATGAACTGATCAACTACAGCGAAACCAACTTAAAGGAAGAAATCAAACGCCTCACCGACGGTCAGGGTGCCGACGTGATCTACGACCCGGTCGGCGGCGATCTCTTCGACCAAGCCATCCGCGCCATCGCCTGGAACGGACGCCTGCTGGTGGTCGGTTTTGCCAGCGGACGCATTCCCGAACTGCCGGTCAACCTCGCCCTGCTTAAGGGTGCAGCGGTACTCGGCGTGTTCTGGGGCTCCTTCGCCCAGCGCCAACCGCAGGACAACGCGGAGAACTTCCAGCAACTGTTCGGCTGGTTTGCCGAGGGCAAGCTGAAACCGCTGGTGTCGCAGGTGTATCCACTGAGCAATGCGGCACAAGCGATCAATGATCTTGGCCAGCGCAAGGCTGTGGGCAAGGTTGTGGTGCAGGTGCGCTGAAATCAGGAAGAACTTTTAACTGCCGGGCGATCCCGCAACATCGCCCGGCAACAGCTGTTCCTGAATCTTCTGACTACGTGACTCGATGAGTTTGCCGTTGTCATCAAAGCGCAGAACGATGAGCCAATCGTAAACATCCACAGGCCATTTCGGCACACCGATCAGGGCGGGGCCATCGCCGCCGAACGCCGCTATCAGCTTGTTGATGTGCCCGTGGTGCCAGGCGATGAGCAGTGTTTTCGCCTGATTTTTCTCGCGCAGCAGACTCACCAATTTATCGACTTTGCTATTGGCGCAGGGTTGTTCGATTGGCAGTTGCAGGCGTAGGGACAGCGGGATCAGTGTTTGCCGAGGCCGGATACTTTCGGCGCTGTCTGAGGTGGCAATGAGCCGCTGCGGCGTTAGGGTCTGACCATCCAGTTTCAGCGGGGTGAAATAGTCGGCGTATGCCGCGGCGCGCTGTTCGCCTCGGGCATTGAGCTCCCTGCCCACGTCGGGTTTTTCCGCATGACGAACGATCAACACCGTGACATTGCGCAAGCCCGGGGCCGCAGAGCTCTGGACAACACTCAACATCAGTACCGAAGCCGCGACGACGGCCACCATCAACAACCTCGGCAATAACCTGCGGACCTTCGGAGCCATCATTTATCTCTGCTGAATCAGGCGGGATTATTGAGCCGAGTCTAAGACACAACCCTTCAATCGCGACAAAAACGCCCCGTTCTTACAGCTGAGCGACAGGTTCGTAAAGGAATGTGCGATTTCCAACATTTCCCCTTTTTGGTGGATGCGAACCAGTGCTATTTTCGGTAACGAAACTGTAACATTCGCATCCGCAGTCAAAACAAGAAATCTGGAGCTCTTGAATGTTTGCTTTCTTTCGTCCTGCCGCACATCAGGCTCCATTGCCTGAAGAAAAAATAGACAGCACCTACCGACGCCTGCGTTGGCAGATCTTCGCTGGCATTTTCATTGGCTACGCGGGTTATTACCTGCTGCGCAAAAACTTCTCCCTGGCCATGCCGTACCTGATCGACGAGGGCTATAGCCGTGGCGATCTGGGTCTGGCGATGTCGGCCATCGCCATTTCCTACGGTCTGTCCAAGTTCCTCATGGGCCTGGTGTCCGACCGCTCCAACCCACGTTTCTTCTTGCCTTTCGGCCTACTGGTATCGGCTGGGGTGATGTTCGTGTTCGGTTTCGCGCCGTGGGCGACGTCCAGCGTGACCATGATGTTTATTCTGTTGTTCATCAACGGCTGGGCACAGGGCATGGGTTGGCCGCCGAGCGGGCGAACCATGGTGCACTGGTGGTCGCAGAAAGAACGCGGCGGCGTGGTCTCGGTGTGGAACGTGGCGCACAACGTCGGTGGTGGTCTGATCGGCCCGCTGTTCCTGCTCGGCATGGGCCTGTTCAACGACTGGCACGCGGCGTTCTACGTGCCGGCAGCTGTGGCTCTGGCCGTGGCGGTTTTCGCCTTCATGACCATGCGTGACACCCCGCAATCGGTTGGCCTGCCGCCAATCGAGCAGTACAAGAACGACTACCCGGAAGGCTACGACGCCAGCCACGAAGACGAATTCAGCGCCAAGGAAATCTTCGTCAAATACGTGCTGCGCAACAAAATGCTCTGGTACATCGCCATGGCCAACGTCTTCGTCTACCTGCTGCGCTACGGCGTACTGGATTGGGCGCCGACGTACCTCAAGGAAGCCAAGGGCTTCACCGTGGATAAAACCTCGTGGGCCTACTTCTTCTACGAATGGGCAGGGATTCCGGGCACGCTGCTGTGCGGCTGGATGTCGGACAAGATCTTTCGTGGCAACCGTGGCCTGACCGGCATGGTGTTCATGGCATTGGTGACCGTGGCAACGCTGGTTTACTGGCTCAACCCGGCCGGCAACCCGACTGTGGACATGATCGCGCTGGTCTCCATCGGCTTCCTGATCTACGGTCCGGTGATGCTGATCGGCCTGCAGGCACTGGAACTGGCGCCGAAGAAAGCCGCGGGTACCGCTGCGGGTTTCACCGGTCTGTTCGGTTATCTGGGTGGTTCGGTCGCGGCCAGTGCGGCGATGGGCTACACCGTCGACCATTTCGGCTGGGACGGCGGTTTTGTCCTGCTGGTGAGCGCGTGCCTGCTGGCGATGGCCTTCCTGGCCCCGACGCTCTGGCACAAGCAAGTTGCCAGTCAGAGCCGCGAAGCAGTCGCTTGATCGACCTGTGATTTACAACGCTTGAGCCGCGCCTCCAGATTTCGGTCTGGCATGGCGTGGCTGCGCAGGGCGTGGGCGGTCTGTTCGACATAATCGCGAGTGGTTCCGTAACGCCCGCAAGCGCTTGCGAACACCTGGCTCAGCACGTGATCCGGCAAGTTGCCGGCATAGCTGGGCAGGTGTCGCTCCAAAACAAATCCTAATGCCTGAACCTGACTGCCATCTTCGAGCCGGCAGTTGAGCCAGTGTGGCCGATAGGACGGGAACGGCATCTCGCGCTTCCACAGTGCATACAGCGCACTGTCCAGATCGTCTTCGGGCAAGCGATAAGCAAATCCACTGCACGAACCGCCACGATCCAGACCGAACACCAGCCCCGGCATTTCCGGGGTGCCGCGATGTTCGTGCGACCACAGGTACAACCCACGATGATAGCCGTGCACGCGACCGCGCATGCGCTGCGCCGAATTGCATTCCGGCCGCCAGATCAGCGAACCGTAGGCGAACAGCCACACCGGCCCGCCCTTGTGGCGCGCCATGGTCGATTGCATGGAAGCGAGAAGTTGTTCGTGCGTCAGCTGCGGCCCAAGATCGAGCCGCGGAGGGTAAGCCAGGTTCAGAAAAGCGTTTTCAATGGCACTCATGGCGAATAGCGTTCAGCTCCCCGCGGGTGAAGAATTACTTAATAGAACGCACCGCTGTAACAATAAGGCACATATGTTTTAAGGCAATTTAGGTGCCATGGCACACTTCTTAAAAGATTGCCTGATTGATATATAACCTAGCGGTATTTACCCAATTAGATAAATACCGATCGGCTATATAGGGAGTTATAAAGATTTACCCACACGGCTCAAGAGCGGGGGGCATACGCGAACACATCGGCGCGCATTTGATGAGCATCCATCCCCGCTTCGACCAGCGCGTCCAGCGTCCCGTAGACCATGGCCGGCGAGCCGCTGGCGTAGACGTGAAGGGACTTGAGATCGGTAAAGTCTTCACAGACCGCCTCGTGCAGCATTCCGCAGCGGCCTTCCCAGCCACATTGGTCGCTGACGACTTTGTGCAGGAACAGATTGGGCAGCTTCACCCATTCGTCCCAATGTTCGATCTCATAGAAATCTTCCGGCCGACGCACGCCCCAATACAGATGTACCGGGTGCTTGAAGCCGTTGGCGCGGCAATGTTCGATCAGGCTGTGGATCTGGCCCATCCCCGTGCCAGCAGCAACCAACACCAGCGGCCCGTCGGGCAACTCGGCGAGGTGAGTGTCACCGAATGGCAGTTCGACGCGCACCATTGCGTTGCGTTGCAGCTGTTCAATCAGGCTCAACGCACTGGCCTCGCGCGCCAGCACGTGGATTTCCAGGTCGCGCCCACCGTGCGGTGCCGAGGCCATGGAAAACGCTGACTTCTCGCCGCTCTCGCGCTCGATCATCAAATATTGCCCGGCGTGATAGCGCGGTGGCTTGCCGGCCGGCGCGCGCAGACGCACACGCCAGGTGTCGCCGCCGACGTCGCGGCATTCGATGACCTGACACGACAGGCTACGCACCGGCAGTTCTCCCAGCGCAAGCACGCCATCCCACAGCACGATGCAGTCTTCCAGCGGCTCGGCTATGCAAGTGTAGAACTCGCCGTGGTCGCGCACCGTGCCGGCCTGTTCGACCCGGCCTTCCACCAGCAGCGCCGCACACACGTGGCAGTTGCCGTTGCGGCAGCTTTGCGGGCAATCGTAGCCCAGGCGCCGCGCACCATCGAGAATCCGCTCACCGGGCTGTATCTCAAGTACCGCTCCGGAAGGCTGCAGGGTTACACGCATCAATCTATTCCTAATTGATTCCAGATGGCATCGATCCGCTGGGTGACAGCGTCGTCCTTGACAATCACACGGCCCCACTCGCGAGTGGTTTCGCCCGGCCACTTGTGGGTGGCATCCAGGCCCATTTTCGAACCCAGGCCTGAGACCGGCGAGGCGAAGTCGAGGTAGTCGATCGGCGTGTTATCGATCATCACCGTGTCGCGCTTGGGGTCCATGCGCGTGGTGATGGCCCAGATCACGTCGTTCCAGTCGCGGGCGTTGATATCGTCGTCACAGACAATAACGAACTTGGTGTACATGAACTGTCGCAAAAACGACCAGACACCCAGCATCACGCGCTTGGCGTGCCCCGGATACGACTTCTTCATGGTCACGATGGCCATGCGGTACGAGCAGCCTTCCGGCGGCAGATAGAAGTCGGTGATTTCCGGAAACTGCTTCTGCAGGATCGGCACGAACACTTCGTTCAGCGCCACGCCGAGGATCGCCGGCTCATCCGGCGGACGGCCGGTGTAAGTGCTGTGGTAGATCGGTTTGATCCGGTGGGTGATGCGCTCGACGGTGAACACCGGGAAGCTGTCGACTTCGTTGTAGTAACCGGTGTGGTCGCCGTACGGGCCTTCATCTGCCATTTCGCCCGGATGAATCACGCCTTCAAGAATGATTTCGGCAGTGGCCGGCACTTGCAGGTCGTTGCCACGGCACTTGACCAGTTCGGTGCGGTTGCCGCGCAAGAGGCCGGCGAACGCGTACTCGGAGAGGCTGTCCGGCACTGGCGTCACGGCGCCGAGGATGGTCGCCGGGTCAGCACCGAGAGCCACCGACACAGGGAACGGCTGGCCTGGATGCTTCTCGCACCACTCGCGATAATCCAGAGCGCCACCACGGTGGCTGAGCCAGCGCATGATGACTTTGTTGCGGCCGATCACCTGCTGACGGTAGATGCCCAGGTTCTGACGGTCCTTGTTCGGGCCTTTGGTGACGGTCAGGCCCCAGGTGATCAGCGGGCCGACGTCGCCGGGCCAGCAGGTTTGCACCGGCAGCATCGCCAGATCGACGTCATCGCCTTCGATAACCACTTCCTGGCACACCGCGTCTTTGACGACTTTCGGTGCCATGGCAATGATCTTGCGGAAGATCGGCAGTTTCGACCACGCGTCTTTCAAGCCCTTCGGCGGTTCCGGCTCCTTGAGGAAAGCCAGCAGCTTGCCGATTTCGCGCAGTTCGCTGACCGACTCGGCGCCCATGCCCATGGCCACCCGCTCGGGGGTGCCGAACAGGTTGCCGAGCACGGGGATGTCGTAGCCCGTCGGCTTCTCGAACAGCAGCGCCGGGCCTTTGGCCCGCAGCGTGCGGTCGCACACCTCAGTCATCTCCAGCACCGGCGAGACGGGAATCTGGATGCGTTTCAACTCTCCGCGCTGCTCAAGCTGCTGCACGAAATCCCGAAGATCCTTGAATTTCATTGACGATGGCACCCTCAAAATAGGCGTACATCCTACCTGCTCTGACGGGCAAACAGCAGCCCGTCAGCGCCCGGCATCGCTCAATTTTGGTTCGTACCCAGCAGTAGCGGCGCAAATAACGGGCTCAGTCTGGCGCTGCCTACGTCCGAAAGATGATCCGCGTCCTTGTACTGCGAGCGACCATCGACATCGATGGCACACAACCCGTCCTTGCACATCAGCGGCGTCGGGTCGATGACATGCACGCCCGAATCGGCGGCGCTCATCGAGCTGAACAGTGACGTGAAAAACTGCTGTCGCGCCAAGTGCTCCTGAAGCGGGCGGCCAAGGCCCTCCGCCGAGCGACCGATTCGCGCCAGACTGGTCAGACGATCAATGAAGCTCTTGTGTTGCAACGGCACTTCCTTGAACAACCAGACCTGCACACCCGCTGCGCGCAACTCGGACACTTGCGCCTTGATGCCGGCGGCCATGCGCTGCTCTGCCTGGCGTGGGTTGTCTTTGCGATCAAGCAGGAATTGTCTGTCGCCATCGCCATCTTCGCGACCATAAACGTAAAGGCTCCAGTTCGCTGCCAGCACCACGTCCTTGATCCCCAGACTGATGACGCGTTCCATGTTGCGCTTATTGAAGTCTTTGCACTGCTGGCGCAGCCTGTCTTCGATAATCGGTGGGCAACCCGTCAAGCTGTACAGCCACGCCGGCTGGACATTACGACCGGTGTTGCCTTCGATGGCCGGCAACAATGCGGCGGCGTGACTGTCGCCCCAGAACAACTTTGTCGCCCCACTTTCCGGATCGCCACCCACCAGACAGGACTTGGTCAGCGCCTTGTCCGTGCTCAAGTGCATGCATTTCGACTGCCCGGCGTTCCACTCCCGGGACTGAGCGTATTCCAGCGCCTTGCCGCTCAGACGCTGTGGAACACCGTCTGCCGAGCGAATCGCCGAGCCGGTGATCGCCAGAACGGTGATCGATACCAGACCGCCGACCAACACCGAGTTACGGCTGGCGAATACTCGCTTTTCCCGAAACGGCAGTTCGATATAGCGCAGGCTCAGCCATGCCAGGCCCAGCGCCAGGGCCATCCAGCCCAGCGCCTCCAGAGGCTGGATGCCGTCGATCGAGATCGCATTGGCATACACATAGACCGGCCAATGCCAGAGATAAAGCGAATAGGACAGCAGGCCGATCCACACCAGGACTTGCATACTCAACAGTCGGCTAGTCCATGTCGCGCCCTGCGCGCCTGACCAGATCAGCGCCGTCGTGCCCAATACCGGCAGCAATGCTGCCCAGCCCGGGAACACCGTGGACCGGTCAAAAGTGAAGATCGCCACCAGCACCGCAGCCAATCCGGCCAGGCCGACAGACTGCCGAAGCCATGCACTTGGGGCCTGCTTCGGCGCAGGCATCACCGCCAGCATGGCGCCGCACAGCAACTCCCAGGCGCGAGTCGGCAGCGAGAAAAACGCGAATTCGGGCCTGCGCTCGATATAGACGATGTTCATGCCGAACGACACCAGCAGCACGGCGAACAGCATCCAGCGCCAATGCCGGACATAGCGCATCAGCAACACCATCATCAGCGGGAAGAAGATGTAGTACTGCTCTTCCACCGCCAGCGACCAGGTATGCAACAGCGGTTTGAGCTCCGACGCCGGCGCAAAGTAGCCGTCTTCACGCATGAACAGGATGTTGGAGATGAACAACGACTGGTAACGAATCGTGCGCCCCAGTTCGGAAAGATCTTTGGCCGTCAACAACAGCCAACCCAGCGCCAGCGTTACCACGACCACTACGGTCAAGGCGGGCAGGATGCGTCGGGCGCGGCGCCCCCAAAAATCAAGGAAGCTGAAACGCTGCGCACTGATTTCACGGAACAGGATGGTGGTGATCAGAAAGCCGGAAATGACGAAAAAGACGTCAACGCCGACAAAGCCGCCACTGAATGTATTGAAGCCGAAATGAAACAGCAGGACCGGTATGACCGCCAGTGCCCGTAATCCGTCGATATCACGGCGATTGCCAAACGTATGCATGAAAAACCTTTCTTCTTTTGGATACAAAGTCCCTGAAAGCGCGAAAGTTATCAGCAGCGTTCGTTTCAATCCATACACAAATAATTGCGCGCAAAAAAAAACGCCCCTTTCGGGGCGTCCTTTTGAACAGCGCTGGTATTACTTGCGCTTCATCGACAAGAAGAACTCGTCGTTGGTCTTGGTCGTTTTCAGCTTGTCGATCAGGAACTCGATGGCCGCGACTTCGTCCATCGGGTGCAGCAACTTACGCAGAATCCACATACGCTGCAGTTCGTCGTCGGCGGTCAGCAACTCTTCGCGGCGGGTGCCGGAACGGTTGATGTTGATCGCAGGGAACACACGCTTCTCGGCGATCTTGCGATCCAGAGGCAGTTCCATGTTGCCGGTACCCTTGAACTCTTCGTAGATCACTTCGTCCATCTTCGAGCCGGTTTCAACCAGCGCGGTGGCGATAATGGTCAGCGAGCCGCCTTCTTCGATGTTGCGCGCAGCACCGAAGAAACGCTTTGGTTTCTCCAGGGCGTGAGCATCGACACCACCGGTCAATACCTTGCCGGAGCTCGGGATCACGGTGTTGTAGGCACGGGCCAGACGGGTGATGGAGTCAAGCAGGATCACCACGTCTTTCTTGTGTTCGACCAGGCGCTTGGCCTTCTCGATCACCATTTCGGCAACCTGGACGTGACGGGTCGGCGGCTCGTCGAAGGTCGAGGCAACCACTTCGCCGCGCACGGTGCGCTGCATTTCGGTTACTTCTTCCGGACGTTCGTCGATCAGCAACACGATCAGGTGAACTTCAGGGTTGTTACGGGCGATGTTCGCTGCGATGTTTTGCAGCATGATCGTTTTACCGGCTTTCGGCGGTGCAACGATCAGACCGCGCTGGCCTTTGCCGATCGGAGCGCACAGGTCGATCACACGACCGGTCAAGTCTTCGGTGGAACCGTTGCCGGCCTCCATCTTCATGCGCACGGTCGGGAACAGCGGGGTCAGGTTCTCGAAGAGAATCTTGTTTTTCGCGTTCTCTGGGCGATCGAAGTTGATCGTGTCGACCTTGAGCAGAGCGAAATACCGCTCGCCTTCCTTCGGAGGGCGAATCTTGCCAACGATGGTGTCACCGGTGCGCAAGTTGAAGCGGCGGATCTGGCTCGGCGAGACGTAGATATCGTCTGGGCCGGCGAGGTAGGAAGCGTCAGCGGAGCGCAGGAAGCCGAAGCCGTCCTGGAGAATCTCCAGCACGCCATCACCGGAGATTTCCTCGCCGCTTTTAGCGTGCTTTTTCAGCAGGGAGAAAATCACGTCCTGCTTGCGCGAACGGGCCATATTTTCTATGCCCATCTGTTCGGCCAATTCGAGCAGTTCGGTAATCGGCTTTTGCTTGAGTTCAGTCAGATTCATATAGGAATGACGTAATCATTTATGGAGGGGGGAAATTAAGCTTTTGGCTTAATGAGGCCGCGCCGCAGAGAAGGCGACAGGATCGCGTACTTATTCGAAAAGGAGTGCGTCGGCGACGGCTAGCAGGGGGCATTGGAGAAACCAGTGCGGGGCCGAATGTACCACCTGAGTTTCGGAGCGTCTAGCCCTGAATACGCAAAAAGCCCCGCTAATTGCGGGGCTTTTTTTCAGGCACTTTGCTGCGACGCTTAGATGTTGGCGTCAAGGAAAGCAGCCAGTTGCGACTTCGACAGGGCGCCGACTTTGGTCGCTTCAACGTTGCCGTTCTTGAACAGCATGAGCGTCGGGATACCACGTACGCCGTGCTTGGCCGGGGTTTCCTGGTTCTCGTCGATGTTCAGTTTGGCAACGGTCAGCTTGCCTTTGTAAGTCTCGGCAATTTCGTCCAGAACCGGAGCGATCATTTTGCAAGGGCCGCACCATTCAGCCCAGTAGTCGACCAGTACAGCGCCTTCGGCCTTGAGTACGTCGGCTTCGAAGCTAGCGTCGCTAACGTGTTTGATAAGATCGCTGCTCATGGAATTCTCCAGGTTGTAAGCAAAAAAACGTGGCCCATCATATCCGCCCCGCTCCGGTTCAGGAAGCCGCAGATGATTGAGTCTTGCTATGGTGCCTCATGAGTTTGGGTATAGCTCAAGTCAAGCGCTGGCGGGAGCAATGAAGGCGATTCCGGTGCGCAGTGCGGCGTTGCGCACGTGTTCCTGCATGGCTTTTTGCGCTGCACCCGAGGCACGGCGGGCCAGCGCACGAAGGATCTTGCGGTGCTCCTGCCAGGTTTCCATGGCGCGTTCGGCGCGGATGAACGGTAGTTTCTGACTCTCCAGAAAGATCTCGGCGCTGGCGGTAAGGATGCTCAGCATCGCCTGATTACCGCTGGCCAGCAGGATTCGTCGGTGAAATTCGAAATCCAGCTTCGCCGCGGCTTCGAAGTCGGCGCATCGCAATTGCTCGCGCATAGCGGCGACATTGTCTTCCAGCGCATCCAGATCAGATGTGCTCAACGTCACCGCCGCCAGCCCCGCCGCAAAGCCTTCAAGGGCATAGCGTAATTGAAAGATATCCAGCGGCGAGGCCTGCGCCGCGAAGGGCCAGCTCCCGGCACTCTCCCCGCGCGACAACTCCACCGGCGACTGCACGAACACACCCTTGCCCGGCTGAATGCTGACCAGACCCAGCGCGCTCAACGATGACAGCGCCTCACGCAACGACGCCCGGCTGACGCCCAGTTGAAGCGCCAGATCACGTTGCGACGGCAAGGCGTCGCCCGGGCCGAAGCCCTGTTCGGTGATCAATTTGCGGATCGCTTGCAGCGCCACTTCGGGCACGGCGCGGGAGATCGAGTTCATGATTTTCAGACGTACCAGGCCAATGTGCGGCTAGTTGTAAAGCTATTCGCCGAGTCCGGCAAGTCGTGCCCCAGCGGGGTTCGGCGAATGTGACCGATGCGCTATCGCAGTGCGAAAAACAACCTGACTGTTCAGACCAGTAAGACCGAGCAAACCCGCTGAAACTGCGGCGCGCCGGGACGAAAGCTGCGTATTGGCACGGCCCATGCTCTGTCCGATCGCAGAAAATACTTCCCGCCGATCCGGAGATTGTCCATGACCCAGCGTTACAGCGCCCTCCTCGCTTCCCTGTTTGCCGGCCTGTTGTTGTGCCAGGCGCCCGCTCACGCCGACGGTCTCGACGACGTGGTCAAACGCGGCACGCTGAAAGTCGCCGTGCCGCAGGACTTCCCGCCGTTCGGCTCGGTCGGCCCGGACATGAAACCCCGCGGCCTGGACATCGACACGGCGAAACTGCTGGCCGATCAGCTCAAGGTCAAACTCGAACTCACGCCGGTCAACAGCACCAACCGCATCCCCTTTCTGACCACCGGCAAGGTCGATCTGGTGATTTCCAGCCTGGGCAAGAACCCGGAGCGCGAGAAAGTCATCGACTTCTCGCGCGCCTACGCACCGTTCTACCTCGCCGTGTTCGGCCCACCAGAGGCGGCGATCACCAGCCTCGACGACCTCAAGGGCAAAACCATCAGCGTCACCCGTGGCGCCATCGAAGACATCGAACTGAGCAAAGTCGCCCCTGAAGGTGTGACCATCAAGCGCTTCGAAGACAACAACTCGACCATCGCCGCCTACCTCGCGGGCCAGGTCGACCTGATTGCCAGCGGCAACGTGGTGATGGTCGCAATCAGCGAGAAGAACCCGAAACGGGTGCCGGCGCTGAAAGTGAAGCTCAAGGATTCGCCGGTCTACGTTGGCGTGAACAAGAATGAAGCGGCGCTGTTGGCCAGGGTCAACGACATCCTCAACGCTGCCAAAACTGATGGCGCGCTGGAAAAAAACTCGCAGACCTGGCTGAAAGAGCCGCTGCCGGCCGATCTCTGATCGACTGCGCGGGAGAACCTCATGGCTTATCAGTTCGATTTCATGCCGGTGGTGGAAAACACCGACCTGCTGCTACGCGGCGCGCTGTTCACCCTTGAGCTGACGGCCATCGGCGCACTGCTTGGGGTGAGCGTGGGCATTGTCGGGGCGCTGGTACGGGCGTGGAACATCCGTCCGTTCTCGGCGATTTTCGGCGTTTACGTCGAGTTGATCCGCAACACACCGTTTCTGGTGCAGTTGTTTTTCATCTTCTTCGGCCTGCCGTCCCTCGGTGTGCAGATTTCAGAGTGGCAAGCAGCCGTGCTGGCGATGGTCATCAACCTCGGGGCGTATTCGACCGAGATCATCCGCGCCGGCATTCAGGCGATCCCGCGTGGGCAACTGGAAGCCGCTGCGGCACTGGCGATGACGCGCTTCGAAGCGTTCCGCCACGTGGTGCTGCTGCCAGCGCTGGGTAAGGTCTGGCCGGCCCTGAGCAGTCAGATCATCATCGTCATGCTCGGCTCGGCGGTGTGTTCGCAAATCGCCACCGAGGAGCTGAGCTTTGCCGCCAACTTCATTCAGTCGCGCAACTTCCGCGCATTTGAAACCTACGCGCTGACCACGCTGATCTATCTGTGCATGGCGCTGCTGATCCGCCAATTGCTCAATTGGCTCGGCCGTCGCTACATTTCCAGGAGCAGCCAATGAGCGACTTCACGTTCTGGGACATCCTGCGCAACCTGCTCACCGGTCTGCAATGGACACTGGCATTGTCGCTGGTGGCGTTTATTGGCGGCGGCATCGTCGGGCTGCTGATCCTGATCATGCGCATCTCGAAAAACACCCTGTCGAGCAATATCGCCCGCACCTGGATCGAGCTGTTCCAGGGCACGCCGCTGTTGATGCAACTGTTTCTGGTGTTCTTCGGCGTGGCGCTGGCCGGGATCGAGATTTCGCCGTGGATGGCGGCGGCGGTGGCCCTGACCTTGTTCACCAGCGCCTATCTGGCGGAGATCTGGCGCGGCTGCGTCGAGGCGATCCCCAATGGCCAATGGGAAGCCTCATCGAGCCTGGCGCTCAATCCGCTGGAGCAATTGCGCTACGTGATCCTGCCGCAAGCGCTGCGCATTGCCGTGGCGCCGACCGTGGGTTTCTCGGTGCAAGTGGTCAAAGGCACTGCCGTGACCTCGATCATCGGCTTCACCGAACTGACCAAGACCGGCGGCATGCTCGCCAACGCCACGTTCGAACCCTTCATGGTCTACGGCCTCGTTGCCCTCGGCTATTTCCTGCTCTGCTACCCCTTGTCCCTCAGTGCGCGCTACCTGGAAAGGAGACTGCATGCCTCTGCTTAGAATTTCCGCCCTGCATAAATACTACGGCGATCACCACGTCCTCAAAGGCATCGACCTCAGCGTCGAGGAAGGCCAGGTGGTGGCGATCATCGGCCGCAGCGGCTCGGGCAAATCGACCCTGCTGCGTACGCTTAACGGCCTGGAATCGATCAATGACGGCGTGATTGAAGTCGACGGCGAATACCTCGACGCCGCCCGCGCCGACCTGCGCAGCTTGCGACAGAAAGTCGGTATGGTGTTCCAGCAGTTCAACTTGTTCCCGCACCTGACCGTTGGCGAAAACGTCATGCTCGCCCCGCAAGTGGTGCAAAAAGTGCCGAAGGCCAAGGCTGCCGAACTGGCGCGCAAGATGCTGGAGCGCGTCGGCCTGGGCGAAAAGTTTGACGCGTTCCCGGATCGGCTGTCCGGCGGGCAGCAGCAACGCGTGGCGATTGCCCGGGCGTTGGCGATGTCGCCGAAAGTGCTGCTGTGTGACGAGATCACTTCGGCGCTGGACCCGGAACTGGTCAATGAAGTGCTCGCCGTGGTTCGGCAACTGGCCAAAGAAGGCATGACGCTGATCATGGTCACCCACGAGATGCGCTTTGCCCGTGAGGTCGGCGACAAACTGGTGTTCATGCACCATGGCAAGGTGCATGAAGTGGGGGATCCGAAAGTGTTGTTTGCCAATCCGCAAACGGCGGAACTGGCGAATTTCATTGGTTCGGTTGAAGCGGTGGCCTGAAAAAGCTCGGCGTCTGTAATGTCCTCTTCGCTAGCAGGCTAGCTCCCACAAGTGAGCGCGTTCCAATGTGGGAGCTAGCCTGCTGGCGAATGAATGCGTAGCGGTCACCCGCATTACTGTGTCAGATCAAGGGTTTGAACCGTGCGCGTTGGCGTCAGCCGTTGATCGTGGCACGATGTCGGGGTTATCGACCGAGACCCCCTGACCATGCCGCAATCCAAAGCCAAGAATCTGTCCCTGATCGCTGCAATCGACTTGGGCTCCAACAGCTTTCACATGGTCGTGGCCAAGGCCCAGAACGGCGAAATCCGTATCCTTGAGCGCCTCGGCGAGAAAGTGCAACTGGCCGCCGGCATCGACGACCAGCGCCAGCTCAACGAAGAGTCGATGCAACGTGGCCTCGATTGCCTCAAGCGCTTTGCCCAACTGATCAACGGTATGCCGCTGGGCGCCGTGCGGATCGTCGGCACCAACGCCCTGCGTGAAGCGCGCAACCGCCTCGAATTCATTCATCGCGCCGAAGAAATCCTCGGTCATCCGGTGGAAGTCATCTCCGGCCGCGAAGAAGCGCGCCTGATTTATCTGGGTGTGTCGCACACCCTCGCCGACACCCCGGGCAAGCGTCTGGTCGCCGACATCGGCGGCGGCAGTACCGAATTCATCATCGGTCAGCGCTTCGAACCGTTGCTGCGCGAAAGCCTGCAAATGGGTTGCGTCAGCTTTACCCAACGCTACTTCAAGGACGGCAAGATCACCCCGGCCCGTTACGCTCAGGCGTACACCGCGGCGCGGCTGGAGATCATGAGCATCGAACACGCCCTGCACCGCCTGACCTGGGATGAAGCCATCGGCTCCTCCGGCACCATTCGTGCCATTGGCCTGGCGCTGAAGGCCGGCGGGCACGGCACCGGCGAAGTGAATGCCGAAGGCCTGGCCTGGCTCAAACGCCGACTGTTCAAGCTGGGCGATGTCGACAAAATCGATTTCGATGGCATCAAGCCCGACCGTCGGGCGATTTTCCCGGCAGGCCTGGCGATTCTCGAAGCAATCTTCGACGCCCTCGAACTGCAACGCATGGATCACTGCGATGGCGCGCTGCGTGAAGGCGTGCTCTACGACCTGCTTGGCCGTCATCATCACGAAGACGTGCGCGAACGCACCCTGACGTCACTGATGGAGCGCTACCACGTCGATGTCGAACAAGCGGAGCGGGTCGAACGCAAAGCCCTGCACGCCTTCGATCAGGTTGCCGTGGACTGGCAGCTGGATGACGGCATCTGGCGCGAACTGCTGGGCTGGGCTGCGAAAGTGCACGAAGTCGGCCTCGACATCGCTCACTATCACTATCACAAGCACGGCGCCTATCTGATCGAACACTCTGATCTGGCCGGGTTCTCCCGTGAAGACCAGCAGATGCTCGCCCTTTTGGTGCGCGGCCATCGCCGCAATATCCCCAAGGACAAGTTTGCCGATTTTGGTGCCGACGGCGACAAGCTGATCCGCCTCTGCGTGCTGCTGCGTTTTGCGATCCTGTTCCACCACATCCGTGGTACGCAGGCGATGCCGCAGGTGGTGCTGCATGCCAATGGCAATAACCTTGATGTGGAATTTCCGCAGAACTGGCTGGATGAGAATCAGCTGACCCAGGCGGATTTCGGGCTTGAGGCTGATTGGTTGACGCGGGTGGGGATTGTTCTCACGGTTCACTGAGTATTGGTTGGGCACAAAAAAGGCGATCCTTCTGGATCGCCTTTTTTATTGGGTTCGACTTGAGGGCAGAGGGTTAGAGTGAGGGGCTTTTGACTTTCAGCTCTCAGCTGCTCACTGGCAGAATCGGGCTACCCAAACGCTCCAGCAACGTCGCCTGCGCACTTCTCGGGTTCTGGTTACCGGTTGGCGTGTTGCGGATGTAACGGCCATCCGACTGCAGGCTCCAGCTGTGGGTGTTGTCGGTCAGGTACAGCTCCAGCTCTTTCTTCACCCGGGTCAGCAGCTTCTTGCCTTCAACCGGGAAGCAAGTCTCGACGCGCTTGTCGAGGTTGCGCTCCATCCAGTCGGCGCTGGAAAGGAACATCTGCTCCTCGCCGCCATTGAGGAAGTAGAACACTCGGGTGTGCTCAAGGAAGCGACCGATGATCGAGCGCACGTGAATGTTGTGCGAAACCCCGGCGATACCCGGCCGCAGGCAGCACATGCCACGCACCACCAGATCGATGCGCACACCGGACTGGCTGGCCTTGTACAGCGCGCGGATGATCTTCGGATCGGTCAGCGAGTTGAACTTGGCAATGATGTGCGCCGGTTTGCCTTCGACAGCGAACTGGGTTTCGCGGGCAATCATGTCGAGCATGCCCTTCTTCAGGGTGAACGGCGCGTGCAGCAGCTTCTTCATGCGCAGCGTCTTGCCCATGCCGATCAACTGGCTGAACAGTTTGCCGACGTCTTCGCACAAGGCGTCGTCGGAAGTCAGCAGACTGTAGTCGGTGTAGAGCTTGGCGTTGCCGGCGTGGTAGTTACCGGTGCCCAAATGCGCGTAACGCACAATCTCGCCCTGCTCACGGCGCAGGATCAACATCATTTTGGCGTGGGTCTTGAAGCCGACCACGCCATAGATCACCACCGCACCGGCCGCTTGCAGACGGCTGGCCAGTTGCAGGTTGGACTCTTCGTCGAACCGCGCACGCAGTTCGATGACCGCGGTGACTTCCTTGCCGTTACGCGCGGCATCAACCAGCGCATCAACGATTTCCGAGTTGGCCCCCGAGCGATACAGGGTCTGGCGCACAGCCAGAACGTGCGGGTCTTTCGCGGCCTGGCGCAGCAGGTCGACCACCGGGGTGAACGACTCGAATGGGTGCAGCAACAGGATGTCCTGCTTGCTGACCACACTGAAAATGTTCTCGCTGTTCTGCAGCAGTTTCGGGATCTGCGGGGTGAACGGCGTGTATTGCAGCTCCGGATGGCTGTCCAGACCGGTGATGCTGAACAGACGCGTCAGGTTGACCGGGCCATTGACCTGATACAACTCGGTCTCGCTCAGGTTGAACTGCTTGAGCAGGTAATCCGACAGATGTTTCGGGCAGGTGTCGGCCACTTCCAGACGTACAGCGTCGCCATAACGACGGGAGAACAGCTCGCCACGCAGCGCACGGGCCAAGTCTTCGACGTCTTCGGAATCGAGTGCCAGGTCAGCGTTTCGCGTCAGACGGAACTGGTAGCAGCCCTTGACCTTCATGCCTTGGAACAGGTCATCGGCGTGAGCGTGGATCATCGACGAGAGGAACACATAGTTGTCGCCAGCGCCGCCGACTTCTTCCGGCACTTTGATGATGCGCGGCAGCAAACGCGGCGCCGGGATGATCGCCAGACCGGAATCGCGGCCGAAGGCGTCGATGCCTTCCAGCTCGACGATGAAGTTCAGGCTCTTGTTCACCAGCAACGGGAACGGGTGCGTCGGGTCGAGGCCGATCGGGGTGATGATCGGCGCGATCTCGTCGCGGAAATAACGGCGCACCCAGGTCTTGATCTTGGTCGTCCAGTTGCGGCGACGGATGAAACGGACCTGATGCTTTTCAAGCTCCGGCAAAAGAATGTCGTTGAGGATCGCGTATTGGCGATCAACATGGCCGTGCACCAACTCACTGATGCGGGCCAAGGCTTGATGCGGCTGCAAGCCATCGGCACCGGCCTGTTCGCGGGCGAAGGTTATTTGCTTCTTGAGGCCGGCGACGCGAATTTCGAAGAATTCGTCGAGGTTGCTGGAGAAGATCAGCAGGAACTTCAGCCGCTCGAGCAACGGATAGGACTCGTCCAGCGCCTGCTCGAGCACGCGGATGTTGAACTGCAATTGCGAAAGCTCGCGGTGGATGTACAGGCTGCTGTCATCCAGGCCGGGAATGGCGATCGCCGGCACCGCCGCAGCGGTTTCGGTGACCGGCGCCGGTGGCGCTGGCTCCAGTTCCGGCGGGGTTTCGGTGATTTGTTCGACCACCGGCTGAGCTTCTTTTACGGCAACTTCAGTGAGTCCTTCGGTATTCATGGAATGTTCCTGGGAGGGCTATTTCTGCTCTCGTAACAATTGAGCGGCGCGGACGGCAAAGTAAGTCAGGATGCCATCAGCGCCGGCACGTTTAAAGGCGGTCAGTGATTCGAGAATCACCGCTTCGCTCAACCAGCCATTCTGGATCGCCGCCATGTGCATGGCGTATTCGCCACTGACCTGATAGACGAAGGTCGGCACCTTGAAGGCATCTTTTACCCGGAAAAGGATGTCCAGGTACGGCATGCCCGGCTTGACCATGACCATGTCCGCGCCTTCAGACAAGTCCGCACCGACTTCGTGCAGCGCTTCGTCACTGTTGGCCGGGTCCATCTGATAGGAGGCCTTGTTCGCCTTGCCCAGGCTCGCGGCCGAACCCACGGCATCGCGGAACGGGCCGTAATAGGCGCTGGCGTACTTGGCCGAATAGGCCATGATGCGCACGTTGACGTGACCGGCAATTTCCAGCGCTTCACGAATCGCCTGGATGCGCCCGTCCATCATGTCCGATGGCGCGACAACCTGCGCGCCAGCTTCGGCATGGGACAGTGCTTGCCTGACCAGCGCATCGACAGTGATGTCGTTCTGCACATAGCCGTCTTCGTCGAGGATGCCGTCCTGACCGTGGGTGGTGAACGGATCGAGGGCAACATCGGTGATCACGCCCAGCTCGGGAAATCGATCGCGCAGAGCGCGGGTTGCGCGCTGAGCAATGCCCTGCGGATTCCAGGCTTCGGCAGCGTCGAGAGATTTCAGTTCCGCTGGCGTCACCGGGAACAAGGCCAGCGCCGGAATCCCCAACTCGACCCATTTGGCAGCTTCTTCAAGCAGCAGATCAATCGTCAGCCGCTCTACGCCCGGCATCGACGCCACGGCTTCGCGGCGGTTTTCACCGTCGAGCACGAACACCGGCAGGATCAGGTCATCGACCGTCAGCACATTTTCCCGCACCAGCCGACGCGAAAAATCATCACGACGGTTGCGACGCAGGCGGGTTGCAGGGAACAGACGATTGGCGGGGGTAAAGCTCACGGCGGACTCCTGAGCCCGCGCAAACGGGCGAGCGTGACAGTTATAGACGGCCATTATGACGAACGGATGACAGTTGTGCGTGCACCGTGACATGTAGCCGCATTCCATTGTCAGTGCAGGAATAGTTCACGTCGAGACACATTTGGACACTTTCATGAATGTGTCCGAAGGGGTAGGCTGCGCGTTCATTTCGCCAGCACCCAGACAATGCTCCAACAATTTCTGCATGACTTTGGCTACTTTGCCCTGTTTCTCGGGACGTTCTTCGAAGGCGAAACCATTCTGGTGCTCGCGGGCTTCCTCGCGTTCCGTGGCTACATGGACATCAATATTGTGGTCGTCGTGGCGTTCTGCGGCAGCTATGCCGGTGATCAGCTGTGGTACTTCCTGGGGCGCAAGCACGGGCGCAAATTGCTCGCGCGCAAACCGCGCTGGCAACTGATGGGCGACCGGGCGCTGGAGCACATTCGTAAGCATCCTGACATCTGGGTCCTGAGCTTCCGCTTCGTGTATGGCTTGCGCACGGTGATGCCCGTGGCGATCGGCCTGTCGGGCTATCCGCCGGGGCGTTATCTGCTGCTGAACGGCATCGGCGCAGCCATCTGGGCCACCGCGCTGGCGGCTGCGGCTTACCATTTCGGCGCAGTGCTGGAAGGCATGCTCGGCAGCATCAAAAAATACGAACTGTGGGTCCTCGGCGCCCTGCTGGTATTGGGCGTTGGCCTGTGGCTGCGTCGCCGCTTCAAGAATGCCCGTCTGGCGAGGAAGATCTACGCCGACGAGCAAGCCGCAAAAGCCGCGCAGTTGCAGCAAGTCGAACTGGCCAATCCCGCCGACCCCAAGACGCCAGCCGAGTAACTCGCTGGCGGGTGGCGCCCGCCATCCCACACTGCGCACAGCAGTGTGGTTCCCCCCGAAAATCATCAGTTCATCGTCGCCCTCTTCCTGGCGCGAGCCGAACAGTCGACCCAAATAATGAACACCCCGCCGTCGTTGCGATCCATGTAGAAAGCGCTCTGTGCATGCTGTGTCCGATGCCTGGACGGCGTGAGTCTTGAGGCCGACCCCAGGGGTCGCCACCCATAACCCCTATGGCAACCCGCGATAAATTAGTGGACATTTAGCGCTATGAATCTGGAGAGAAAACCATGAGCAAAAAAGTTGCAGTGATCCTGTCCGGCAGTGGCGTTTACGACGGCGCCGAGATCCATGAAAGCGTGATTACCCTGCTGCGCCTCGATCAACGCGGCGCGCAGGTGCAGTGTTTCGCCCCGAACATCTCGCAATTGCATGTGATCAATCACCTGACTGGCGAAGAAATGCCCGAGTCGCGCAATGTGCTGGTGGAATCGGCGCGCATTGCTCGCGGCAACATCAAGGACATCCGCGAAGCCGACGTCGAAGACTTCGACGCGCTGATCGTACCCGGCGGTTTTGGCGCGGCGAAGAACCTCTCGAATTTCGCCATCGAAGGCGCCGGCTGCACTGTGCAGCCAGACGTGCTGGCCTTGGCCGAGGCATTTGCCGAAGCGGGCAAACCGGTGGGGCTGATCTGCATCTCGCCGGCACTCGCGGCGAAAATCTACGGCCCGGGCGTAACCTGCACCATCGGCAACGATGCCGACACCGCCACGGCAATGAACAAGATGGGCGCCACCCACGAAGACTGCGCCGTGACCGACATCATCGAAGACAAGGCGCGCAAACTGGTGACGACTCCGGCGTACATGCTGGCGCAGAACATCAGCGAAGCGGCTTCGGGAATCAACAAACTGGTCGACCGTGTGCTCGAACTGACCCACGAGAACGACGCCTGATACCCCAGCAGCACAAAAAAACAAATGTGGGAGCGAGCCTGCTCGCGAAAGCGGTGTGTCATTCAACTCAATGTTGTCTGATACAACGCCTTCGCGAGCAGGCTCGCTCCCACATTGGATTTGTGCAGAGTCAGGGTTTGCGAGCAAGGCGAGTCAGGATGCGGTCCAGCGCATTGGCAAACGCCTGCTTCTCGCGATCGCCGAATGGCGCAGGGCCGCCGCTCATCTGGCCCTGTTCGCGCAGATCGGTGAACAGGTTGCGCACCGCCAACCGGTCCCCCATGTTCTTCTCGTCGAACTCCTTGCCGCGCGGATCCAGCGCTGCCACGCCCTTCTTCACCAACCGATCGGCCAGCGGGATATCGCTGCATATCACCAGCTCACCGGGCACCGCGTGCTCGACCAGATAATCGTCCGCCGCATCCGGACCGCTCGGCACCACGATCAACTTGACGATGGCCAGCCCCGGCTTGGTCTGCGGCTGCCCGGCCACCAGCACCACTTCGTACTGTCGCTTGAGGGCAAACTTCACCACCAGATCCTTCGCCGCCCGCGGACAGGCGTCGGCATCGATCCATACACGCATTTTGTTTACCTCTTAAAAGCAAAAGATCGCAGCCTTCGGCAGCTCCTACAGAGTTTTCGGTTGGTCACAAATAGTGTGATCACCTCAATCCCCTGTAGGAGCTGCCGCCGGCTGCGATCTTTTCAGGATCACACAATCAAGCAGCAGAAACCCGCTTCTTCTCCGCCACCCAACTACGCCCATACAACACAACAATCGCCAGAATCGCCACCGCCTGCGCCGCCAGCGAATACGCATCGGCGTGAATCCCCAGCCAATCGAAATCGACAAACGGCACTGGCCGTGTACCGAAGATCCCGGCCTCCTGCAGCGCCTTGACACCATGCCCGGCAAACACCACCGACAGCGCACACAGCAGCGCGGCGTTGATGCTGAAGAACAGCGTCAGCGGCAGTTTCGCCGAACCGCGCAAGATCACCCATGCAAGCCCGACCAGCAGCACCAGCGCAGTCGCACCGCCCGCCAACACCGCGTCATGCCCGGCGGGGCCAGCCTGCAGCCAGAGGGTTTCGTAGAACAGGATCACTTCGAACAGCTCGCGATACACCGAGAAGAACGCCAGGATTGCAAAGCCGAATCGCCCGCCACCGCCGACCAGACTGCTCTTGATGTAATCCTGCCAGGCTGCCGCGTGCCGGCGGTCATGCATCCACACGCCGAGCCACAGCACCATCACACTGGCGAACAGCGCCGTGGCGCCTTCGAGCAATTCGCGCTGCGAGCCGCTGACGTCGATCACGTACGCCGCCAGCGCCCAGGTACCGAGACCGGCCAACAACGCCAAACCCCAACCGACGTTGACGCTGCGCACGGCCGACTGCTGACCGGTGTTACGCAGGAAGGCGAGGATCGCTGCCAGCACCAGAATCGCTTCAAGACCTTCGCGCAGCAGAATCAGCAAGCCGGAGATGTAGCTCAGCGACCAGCTCAAACCGTCGCTGCCGAGTAACCCGGCGGACTCTTTCAGCTTCGCCTTGGCGGCGTCCAGACGCTGCTCGGCCTGCGCGACCGGCAAGCCATCCTGCAACGACTGCCGATAGGCCATCAGGGATTTTTCGGTGTCCTTGCGTACGTTGGCGTCGACGTTATCCAGCGAACTCTCGACCAGTTCGAAACCTTCCAGGTACGCCGCCACCGACAGGTCGTAGGCCTGATCGTGCTCACCCGCGCGGTAGGCCGCGAGACTCTTGTCCAGCGTCGCAGCGGTGTAGTCGAGCAACTGCGCCGGACCTCGTTTGACCTGCGGCGGCTGCGCTCGCTGAGCGCGGAAGATCGCGGCGGCTTGCGCGCCTTCGGCGGCCTGCACTTCGGTCGGTGTCTGGCGCGCCAGATCAGCGATGTTGTAACTCTTTTCGGATTTGGCCGCCGCTGCATCGGCACTGAACCCGGCGATGTAAGTGGCCAGATCCCAACGCTGGCGATCATCGAGCTGATCGGCAAACGCCGGCATGTCGGTGCCTTCGACGCCTTGGCCCAGAGTGCTGTAGATCGCGTACAGGCTCAGGTGATCCATGCGCACAGCATCACGCAGATTGGCGGGCGCCGGTGTCAGCCCCACACCTGCCGGGCCGTCACCGGCGCCTGTGTCGCCGTGGCACACCGAGCAATTCTGCGCATAGAGCGGGGCACCACGGGTTGGGTCCGGGGTGATGATCGGCGCCTGGCTCACTTCATACGCCACCGCCAGTTTCGCCCCCAGTTGCCGCGCCTGACGGGCCACTTCGGCGCCGTCCTGCTTGGCACTGATGGCTGCGTGCAACGCATCGACACCCTGCTCCAGCGCAGCTTTCTCGGGTTTGGCCGGCAGGTTGGCGATCAAGCCTTGCAGCGCTTGGGTGAATTCCAGCTGTTCGCGGTATTCGGAGTCATCCATGACTTTGCCCGCTGCTACCGTTGGCGGGTAGTCAGCGCTGATGTAATCAAGCAGGTGCAGCGCTTGCGGCGCGCCTTCCACGGTGTCGGCCAGCAGGTTGAAGCTGCTCAGGGCGAACAACGGGAACACCAGCCAGGCCAGGAAGCGGGACGAGGCAGTCATGAATGATTCTCAAATGGAAATACGAAGTTACATATTGTTCACTTCGAAACCGATTCACTCAAGCTTTCTCGCAGATTTGCGCGCCCCTGACCTCTGCTCAACAGCAACACCCATCCCTATAATGCCGACTCGCTACGCCCTTTGAGCTCAAGGAAGAACCGCTGCCCATGCGTCGATATCTGCTGTCTTCAGCGCTACTAATCGCCGTCCTGCACCTCAGTGGATGCGCCGCTTACCGCAATTACGACCAGGAAATGCAGCAGACCAATGACCAGTTGATGCGGGGCAACTTTCAGGGCGCGCTGGATCTGCTGAACTGGAACAACCCGTGGGAAGACAAGGATCTGCTCTATTACTTCGAAAAAGGCGCGATCCTGAGCTTCGCCAACGTGCTGCCGCAGAGCCAGACCGCTTGGCGCAGCGCCGACCAAAGGGTCTTTCAGCGCGAAGAGGCCGTGCCCTCCGGTGCCAGCAAGCTGCTCAACCGGTTCGCCTATGAGATGGGCACCATGCTGGTCAACGACAAGCTGAGTCGCTACGAAGGCTACGACTACGAAAAGGTCATGCTGACCACGCAGATGGCCCTCA
This sequence comes from Pseudomonas sp. P42, assembly GCF_017973755.1. NCBI lineage: Bacteria > Pseudomonadati > Pseudomonadota > Gammaproteobacteria > Pseudomonadales > Pseudomonadaceae > Pseudomonas > Pseudomonas sp. P42. Next base: position 387,660 of record NZ_JACOPU010000003.1, read on the forward strand.
ACCAATTGGCCGAGAGTGATTTCGACGGCGCCCGGGCCGACATCAAGAAAACCCACGAACGTGAAGCGCTGATTGCCCGTCAGCGGGAGCGCCAGTACGAAGAGCTCGAAGCGCAGGCCGGTGCTCAAGGCATCAAGGTGCAATACAAGGATCTGCAAGGCTATCCGGTGACTACCCTGGATGCCCCGGCGGTGATCGAATTAAAAAACGGTTACCAGAGCGCTTTCAGTCACTATCTGGCCGGGTTCGCGTATGAAGCGCTGGGCGAACGGGGCCTGGCCGCGCCGGGCTATCGGCAGGCGATCGAATTGCGCCCAGACCTGGCCTTTCTTCGGCAGGCGTTGCGCGATCTCGACAAGTCTCCAGCCAAAGCGGATGAAAGTGATGTCCTGATCGTCGTCCAGAGCGGTCTGGCACCGGCCCGCAGTTCGGTGAGTGTGCCGATCCCGGTACGGCTCAATGAAAACCTGGTGATTGTCGCGCCGATCGCCCTCCCGATCATGGTGCCCGACACCGTCACACCCGCGTTCGACCACATCGTAGTGGATGGTCGTAAACGACCGCTGACCGTCGTCAACAGTGTCACCGACATGGCTTTTCGTACGTTACGCGACGACATGCCGGCGATCATTTCCCGGGCGATGTTTCGCGCGAACATGGCCGCGATATCCCAGGCTCAGGAAAACGAACGCAATCCGGCCAAAGCCTCGCTGGTGGTCACTCAGCACGATCCTTTCGAAGAGGCCGACACCCGAACCTGGCGCACCCTGCCGGACAAGACACTGGTCGCGCGCGTCCGTCTGAAAAAAGGCAATCATCTGTTCAGCGCCCCGAATGTCCCGGGCGCAGCACCGGTCACTTGGCGCATCGACCGCGATCACCAGTTGGTCTATATGCGAGCCCTGAGCGACATAGCCAACCTTATCGGTAACGGCTATGCGCCAGCCAAGTAATGGCACATAACTAACTCGCGCAATTAAAAAGCTATTACATAGCCATCACCGGACGCCTATAATGCCGCGCCCTCGCTATGGCGAAGTGGCATAAAAGCTCCTCTGGTTATGAGGAATTGGCAGGAGGCCAGTGCCACTGTCGATCGGTCCCACCAGCCCGACCCGCACACGAGGCTGTCGTTACTCATGGAAGAAGTACCCCCATGGCATTCCGCGCCCCTACTCTGATCGCCCTCAGCGCCATCACTCTGCTGTCCGGCTGTTCGGCGTTTCGCAACTACGATTCCGAACTGGCACAGACCAACCAGCAACTGGCTTCCGGCAATGTCGACGCCGCGCTGTCCCTGCTGGAAAAGAACAACACCAGCCCCGACAAAGACCTGCTCTATTACTTCGAGAAAGGTGAGCTGCTGCGCGCCAAGGGCGATTTGTCCGGCAGTCAGAATGCCTGGACCAGCGCTGATCAGGTCGTCGGCCAGTGGGAAGATTCGGTCAAGCTCGATACCGGCAAATACCTCGCCCAGTTCGGCAGCTTCGTGGTCAACGACAAGGTCCGCCGCTACGAAGGCTACGACTATGAAAAAGTCATGCTGACCACGCAGATGGCCCTGAACCTGCTGGCGGTCAACGACTTCGACGGCGCTCGCACTGCGATCAAGAAGACCCACGAACGTGAAGCGGTGATCGCCGACCTGCGCGACAAGGAATACCTCAAAAGCGAGGAAGAGGCCGAGAAAGAAGGGATCAAGACTCAGTACAAGGATCTGCAAGGCTACCCGGTCGCCAGCCTCGACGCACCGGAAGTGGTCAGCCTGAAAAACAGCTATCAGAGTGCGTTCAGCCATTATCTGGCCGGTTTCGTTTACGAAGCGCTGGGTGAAAAAGACCTGGCTGCACCGGGCTACCGCAAGGCTGTCGAACTGCGCCCGAACACGCCGCTGCTGGAACAGGCACTGGTCAACCTCGACAAGCCGAGCAAGAGCGATGACAGCGACATCCTGATCGTGGTGCAAAGCGGTCTGGCGCCAGCACGCGATTCGATCCGCGTCCCACTGCCATTGCCGATCTCCAACAACGTGGTAATCACACCGCTGTCGTTCCCGATCATCAAAGCAGACACCTCTACCGCGCCGTTCGCGCAGATCGGTGTCGATGGCCAGCAAGTCAACCTGACTGCGCTCAACAGCACCACCGCCATGTCCCGTCGCGCCCTGCGTGATGACATGCCCGGCATCATCCTGCGTACCACCGTGCGCGCAATCACCAAAGGTGTCGCGCAGAAGCAGATCAACGAAACCAACCCACTGGCCGGTCTGGCAGTAGGTATTTCTTCAGCCGTGCTCGAAGGTGCCGATACCCGTACGTGGCGCACCCTGCCGGACAACACCCAAGTGGTGCGTCTGCGCTTGAAGAAAGGTGAGCACCAAGTCACTCTGCCGAGCGCCGTGGGCGGGTCGGTGGTCAAGGTCACCGTCGATCAGCGTTATCAGGTGATCAGTCTGCGCGCCGTAGGCAATCAGGTGTTCGCTGGCGGTCTCGCCGCCCACGTGATCCCGAGCGCCAGTGCGACCAACGTCGCCAGCCTCAAACAACCTTAAGAACGGAGTCTTTGCATGCGCTTCAAACTCATCGCCGTCGCCGCCCTCGCCTTGCTGGCCAGCGGCTGCGCCACCCCGCCACCTCCAGAGCCGGGCAGCGCCGCGAGCAAAGTCGTGGCCATGGGCCCGCAGAAACACATCGTGGTCGGCGCCATGCGCGTCGCCCGCGAAAACGGCTTCATGACCGTCAACGTGCAGTTGAGCAACACCCTCAACAGCAACAAGATTTTCTACTACCGCTTCGCCTGGCTCGGCGCGGAAGGTTTCCCGGTTGCTGAAGAAGAAGTCTGGAAAAGCCAAATGATGTACGGCGCCCAGACCAGCTTCATTCAAGCGATCGCCCCAACGCCTAAAGCCGTGGACTTCCGTCTGGAAATCAAGACGCCTTAAGCCCGCCACCCTATTCCTGTTTTAGAGAGCACTGACATGTTTGTACGCTTTTCCTGCATCGCCGTTATCGCCCTGCTGGCCTCCGGTTGCGCCAACACCTCGCCGACCCTGGGCAGCAAGAACATCAGCTACGGCGACACCAAGGCTGTTGAAACCGTCACCAACGAATTCGGTTCGACCGACCTGCAGATGATCGCCGAATCGATGACCCGCTCGCTGGCCCAGTCCGGCATTCTGCAGGGTCGTCCGGTGGTTCAGGTCTACGACGTGAAGAACAAGACCAGCGAGTACATCGATACCCGCGAAATCACCACCAGCATCAAGACTCAGCTGATGAAGACCGGCGTTGCCCGCTTTGCCAGCGACAACAACGCGATGCAGAGCCAGGTTGACCAGCTCAAGCTGCAAAACCAGAGCGGTCTGTACAAGAAGAGCACCGTGGCCAAGACCGGCAACATGGTGGCTGCCAAGTACCGCATCGAAGGCTCGATCAGCTCCATCGTCAAGCGCAGCAGCGATTACAAAGACGTCTTCTACAAATTCAGCCTGCAATTGATCGACGTTGAAAGCGGTCTGGCCGAGTGGATGGACGAAAAAGAGATCCGCAAAACCACGGAGCGTTAATCGATGCGCACATGGATTGGCATCATGGCCCTGGCTTGCGCGTTTGGCGCGCAAGCGGCCCCGAAAGTCGCGGTGACGGATCTGGCGTATCAGGAACGTGTGGAGCAATACATCCACATCGTTTCGGCGCAGAGCAATTATCGTGAGGGTTACTACAGTTCCAGTGGTTCTTCGAGCTATAACGAGATCGAAGCCACCACCAGCTACATCGAGCAAACCGAGCTGCGCAAGTTCACCGGCGACATCAAGGGTGAAATCCTGCGTACCGGCATGTTCCAGCTGGTGCAGGGCACGCCGTACACCGCGTCGTCCAAGGGTGACATTTACGACGTGATCAAGCGGATCAAGGCCGGCAACTTCAAAGGTGCCGACTATGTGCTGTTCGGCACTGTGTCCGATATCGACTTCACAGAGGACATGAACGAGCTGGCGCACACCGACAGTTATTCGGCGGTTCTGGGCCTGACGTTGGTGGCGGATTTCAGCCTGATCAACACCAAGACCTTCGAAATCACTTCGGCCTTCACGGCGATGGGTGAAGCGCAGGACACCAAACTGGTGAACGGCCGCGACCTCAAGATCTCGCTGAATCGCCCACGGGTGGTGCGCGAGGTGTCGAAGGCCCTGGGTGAAGACGTGGCCGGGCAACTGAGCCAACAGCTCGGTGGCGGTGGTTACGAGCAGCCGCGCGAAGCGCAGCAGCGCAACAATCTGCCGCGCGATACGGCGCCGGTGATTTTGCGCTGATCCATGGGATGACCTGTGGCGAGAGGATTTACCCCTCGCCGCATGTCAGTGCCAGGCAGAGCAATAAAAAAGGCGACCTCTTGGGGTCGCCTTTTTTGTGTCTTGCGGTTTAGACCGCCGCTTTGCGCAACGTCGCCATGAACGCTGCGGCGCCAATGAACAACCCGGCAAACGTGCGGTTCATGCGCTTTTGCTGCTTGGGCGTGCGCAACAGCCGCAAGACCTTGGACGCCAGACCGGTGTAGCCGGCCATGACAATCAGGTCGACAAACACCATCGTCGCGCCGATCACCAGATACTGGATGAGCAGCGGCGCGTGGGGATTGATGAACTGCGGAAGCACCGCCAGCATGAACACCAGTGCTTTGGGGTTGCTCATGTTGACCAGGAAACCACGGAAGACCAGAACCAACGGCTTGCCAATCGGGCGAATGGCCGCGTCATCGCTCATGTCGCTGGGCAGCGCGCGCCATTGCTTGATCCCCAGGTAGACGAGATAGGCGACGCCGAACCATTTGATTGCATAGAAGGCGGTAGCGGAAGCCGCGAGGATCGCGCCGACACCGGCGCCGACAATCGCGATTTGCAGCGCCAGCCCCAATTGCAACCCCAGCGCGTTCCAGTAACCACGCCAGAAACCGTATTGCAGACCACTGGACATTGATGCGATAGCACCCGCGCCGGGCGTAATACTGATCAACCAGCAGGCGGCAAAGAATGCCAGCCATGTTTCAAGCTCCATCGCACACCTCGACTTTGACTCGTGACAGACGTCTAAGCTAATGCGACTTGGCGCCGCTGACTATCGATTTTTTGTAGGAAAAGGGGACTACAGAAAACCCAAAACAAAGGATCCTGCTTTAAACGCTACTTCTCGAATCCGCTCGAAGGAAACACATCAGTCCCCCGCCAACGTCGCACCGAACGCTGGAAGAACAAGCTGTTTGGCACCTGCACCATCGCGCTACCGGTGCCCAACTCCTCAGCCTCAATCAACGTGGTGTAGAGCAGATTGATCGCCACCACCCGGCCTTTGACCCCAGGCTTGTCGGTGGTGTCGACCAGTTCGACCACATCGCCCAACCGAAACGGGCCAACGGTGAAAATCAGAATCGCGCAGAGCAGGTTCGACAGCACGCTCCACATGGCGAAAAACGCCACCGCCGCCACTGCAACGAAACCCGACAGCGCCGTCCACAACACGGTGGCCGACACGCCGAGGCGTTGCAGAACAAAGATCACTGCACTGCCCATGATCAGCCAGCGCAAGACGCCACGCAGTGGCATCAGCAGTTGCGGCGGAAACGGATAGCGTTCGCCCAGACGGGTCAGACATTTGGCCACGAAGCGCTGGGCCAGGTAACCGGCCAGCAGGATGAGCAGAATCTGCACGCCGAGCCAGATCGGCTCGACCCACATCGCCGGCAGCGGCAGCTTGAACGCGTCCATCAGGACAGCGCCTCCAGCTCCGCCTGCATGCTTTCCAGCGTCTCCAGCGCTTCCATCCACGCCTCTTCCAGCTCGCCTTCACGCACTTTCAATTTCGCTTGCTCGGCCAGCAGATCACGCAATTCGTTCTTGCGTGCCGGCTCGTAGATGTCGCTGTCGCCGAGGCTGGCGTCAACCTTGGCCAGTTTCTCGTGGAGCTTGCCCAATTCGGCTTCGAGCTTGTCAGCCTCGCGCTTGTGCGGCGCCAGTTGCTGACGCAATGCAGCCGCAGCCTGACGCTGGGCTTTCTTGTCAGTCTTGTCCGGGTTCACCGGGGTGTTACTGACCGGCGCATTGCGCTGACGGTATTCCACCAGCCAACGGGCATAGTCTTCGAGATCGCCATCGAACTCTTCAACCTTGCCATCGGCCACCAGGTAGAAGTTGTCGGTGGTGCTCTTGAGCAAGTGCCGATCGTGAGACACCACCAGCACCGCGCCGCTGAATTCCTGCAGCGCCATGGTCAGCGCCAGGCGCATTTCCAGGTCGAGGTGGTTGGTCGGTTCATCGAGCAGCAACAGGTTCGGCCGCTCCCAGGCGATCAGCGCCAGGGCCAGACGCGCCTTCTCGCCACCGGAGAAATTCAGCACAGGCTCATCGAGCCGCGCACCACGGAAGTCGAAACCGCCGAGGAAGTCGCGCAACGCCTGCTCACGCTCAGTGGGCGCCAGACGCTGCAAGTGCAGCAACGGGCTGGCCTTGGCATCCAGCGAGTCGAGTTGATGCTGGGCGAAGTAACCGACCACGGTGTTCTCGCCACGGGTCAGGCGCCCGGACAGCGGTTCGAGCTCGCCGGCGAGGTTCTTGATCAGTGTCGATTTACCCGCGCCGTTAGGGCCGAGCAGACCGATCCGCGCGCCGGGGGTCAGTTGCAACTTGACCTTCTCCAGCACGGCTCGGTCGCCGTAGCCCAGGTTCGCATCGGACAGATCGATCAGCGTGCTGGAGATCTTGGTCGACTCGCGGAACACGAAGTCGAACGGCGAATCAACGTGGGCCGCCGACAGCTCTTCCATGCGTTCCAGTGCCTTGATACGGCTTTGTGCCTGACGGGCCTTGGTCGCTTGTGCCTTGAAGCGGGCGATGTAGCTTTCCATGTGCGCACGCTGCGCCTGCTGTTTCTCGTAGGCCTGTTGCTGCTGGGCCAGACGTTCGGCACGGGCACGTTCGAACGCGGTGTAGCCGCCGCGATACAGGGTGATCTTGCGCTGATCGACATGGGCCACATGATCGACGACTTCGTCGAGGAAATCGCGGTCGTGAGAAATCAGCAGCAAGGTGCCGGCGTAACTTTTCAGCCAGTCCTCGAGCCAGATGATGGCGTCGAGGTCCAGGTGGTTGGTCGGTTCGTCGAGCAGCAACAGATCCGACGGGCACATCAATGCCTGCGCCAGATTCAGACGCATCCGCCAGCCACCGGAGAAATCTCCGACCTGTCGATCCATCTGTTCGTTGGTGAAGCCCAGACCGGCCAGCAACTTGCGGGCGCGGGCGTCGGCGGTGTAGCCGTCGGCGCTGTCGAGTTCGACATGCAGACGCGCCAGGGCAACGCCGTCGTGCGCCTCTTCGGCCACGGCGAGGTCACGTTGCACCTCGCGTAGACGCAGGTCGCCATCGAGCACATAGTCGACTGCCAGGCGCTCGAGCGTGTCGACCTCCTGACGCATGTGCGCGATCCGCCAGTCGGCCGGCAGCAGGCAATCGCCCGAGTCCGGGTGCAATTCGCCACGCAGCAAGGCAAACAGGCTGGATTTGCCGGCGCCGTTGGCACCGATGAGGCCAGCTTTGTGGCCGGCGTGCAGGGTCAGCTCGGCGTCTTCTAGCAGACGTTGCGGGCCACGCTGTAAAGTCAGGTTCTGAAGTCGGATCATAATGGCGGCGGAGTCTACCAGCTTCGCTCACAACTAGCGCGAGTAGCACGATGTCCTCTGACCTGTGGAGCTTTTCCCTTGCCACCTACGCCCGTCCGGGCGTGGAAGACGCTTGTCTGCAACTGCAAACGGCGGGGGTCAATGTGTGCCTGTTGCTGTGCGGTTTGTGGCTTGAGCAACGCGGCGCGAGCTGTGATGAACAGCGTGCGGGACAGCTTCAGGCGCTGACCGGGCCTTGGGATATCGGGGTTGTGCAGCCGCTGCGAACCCTGCGCATGCAATGGAAAGCGCTGGCTTTGGATGATGGAGTGTTGAAGGGCATGCGCGAACAAGTCAAAGCGCTGGAGCTGGAAGCCGAGCGTACGTTGCTGTCGCGGCTGGAGGGCATTGCTCAGGTGTGGGGGCGCAGCGGAGCTGGGTCAATCGGCTGGCTGGAGGCCCTGGCTGGCTCGGCGGCCAACCTGAACCGCGACGCGCTGCAAGTGCTGCGCGTCGCGGCAATCAGCACTTAGGAAGCGCTGGTCGGGTTGCTGCTGGTGCTCGACGCAGCGGCTGGCGATGGCGCAGTCGAAGTGGTCGAGGCAGTGGCGGCGGCAGGTGCAGCTGGCGTAGCCGGTGTGGCTGGCTTGGCAGCTGGAGCAATCGCCGGTTTGGCGGCGGCTGGCTTGGCAGCCACTGGTTTTTTTGCGGCAGGTTTTGCGGCCGGCTTGGCAGCAGTTTTAGCAGCGGCAGTTGCCGGCTTAGTGGCGGTAGCTGGTTTCGCGGCTGGCTTGGCTGCCGGTTTGGCGGCGGCTTTCACTGCTGGTTTAGCAGCTGGCTTGGCGGCCGGTTTCGCGGCAACTTTAGCCGCTGGTTTTGCTGCTGGTTTAGCAGCAACAGGTTTGGCGGCAGACTTGGCTGCAGGTTTTGCTGCGGCAGTTCTAGCGGCAGGTTTTACGGCAGTCCGGGCAGCCGGTTTTGCCGCTGCGGTTTTCGCTGGAGCAGCTTTGGTCGCGGCTGGTTTGGCAGCAGCAGTTCTGCGCGCGGCCGGTTTCGCTGCGGTGGTTTTAGCCGCCGGTTTCGCCGCGGTCGTCGAAGCTGGTTTTTTCGCCGCAGGTTTTGCAGCGGTTTTTGCCGCAGTTTTTACCGGGGCTTTTGCAGCCGGTTTTGCGGCAGCGGTTTTAGCCGGGGCTTTGGCAACAGCGGGTTTGAGTGCGGCTTTCTTCGCCGGTGCCGATGCAGGCTTGGCCGCACGGGAAGTCAACACCTTGCCCACGGCTTCTTGCACACGGCCCACACCCTGGGCCAGTTTCAGGCTTTCCTGGGCATCGCGCTTGAGTTGCAGAATGTAGCTGCGGGTATCGGACTGGCGATCCTTCAAGGCATCAAGCAGCTCTTCCAGTTCTTTGACTGCGCCTTTGGCTTTGGTCTGCGCCTTGGCTTTGCCGGCGGCAGCTGCGTCCTGCAATTTGGTGCGGGATTTGTGCAGTTTTTCTTGCGCCTTGCCGCGTTGCTTTTCGAGTTTGGCGAGCAGTTTTTCAGCATCAGCCAAGGCTTGCGAGCAAGCGTTTTCCAAATGCTCGAGCAAGCTGCCCGAGAGTTGTTGGAGTAAGTGCAACGGAGTATTTACAGGCTTCTTGGTGGCCGACATGGTTTACCTCCTGGCTGACGTGAGTGCGGCTCATACTAGACCTCTGCTGCTACCGCCGCTAGGTCATCTTGACAGTATCAATAGCCTTGGGTTGCACCGAGGTGAAAATGTTCTGCCCGCAGTCAAAAGCAGTTCACCGTTGCAGACGTTCGCGCTGGCATAATCCACCGCATCTCAGGACGGAGAGTGCCCATGTCGCGCTACCTTTTTTTATCCCTCTGCATGGTTTTTTCCAGCGCCCACGCCGACGAAAAAACCACCGCGAACGACGCTCATGATCTTGCCTACAGTCTGGGTGCCAGCCTCGGTGAACGGTTGCGCCAAGAAGTCCCGCAACTGCAGATTCAGGCACTGATTGATGGCTTGCAGCAGGCTTATCAAGGCAAGCCGCTGGCCCTGAGCGAAGCGCGGATCGAACAGATTCTGGCCGATCACGAATCGCAAAATGCCGAACACAACGCGCAGCCTTCGAGCGATGCCGCGATGGAAAACGAACAACGGTTCCTCACTGCGGAAAAAGCCAAACCGGGAGTAAAGGAACTGGCTGACGGCATCCTGCTTACCGAGCTTGCACCTGGCACGGGCACCAAGGCCGGACCCGATGGAAAAGTGCAGGTGCTGTATATCGGTCGCTTGCCGGACGGCACCGTGTTCGATCAGAACAGTCAGCCGCAATGGTTCAACCTCGACAGTGTGATTGCCGGTTGGCGCACTGCACTGCAAAACATGCCGGTGGGGGCAAAATGGCGACTGGTGATTCCATCGGATCAGGCTTATGGCGCCGATGGCGCCGGGGACTTGATCGCGCCCTTCACACCGCTGATATTTGAAGTCGAATTGCGCGGCGCGACGAGTTGATCAGGGATAAAAAAACGGTGCGCTTGAGGCGCACCGTTTTTTTATTGAGCGAAGCCGATCAGGCCTGAACTGAATCTTCTTCCTTATGCGCCGTATGCAGCACTTCAATCAGGCAATCTTCCAGTTCGAAGCGCTCGTGAAGCAGGCCGCCGAGCTCTTTGAATTTCTCGACAACGCACTTGCCTTCATCGCAAAGGTCGTTGAACGCGAGTAGCTTTTCGGTGATCACATCGATGCGCGGGTAGATCGTCTCGGCGAGTTCCAGACCGCGCTTGTCGTTGAACGCCTTGGCTTCGCCCGTCAGCTGTTCATAAATTTCGAAGTGCCCCGCCGATACGTAATCAACCAGCACGCCGCAGAATTCCTGCAAGGGCTTGCGGCTCTCGGACAGCGTCTGAGGCTCCGCGCCAAGATTATCGTAGGCATCGATCAGCTCCTTGCGCTCCTGGAGCCAGCGGTCGATCAGCAGATGAACTCCACCCCAACGTTCCTGAGCATTCTGACAACTTTCGAGCATGGCGATCTCTCTTCCCTTGTGGGTCATGCTGCTCTACACCCGTGTCCCGCTTTAGGTTTTAGCATGGGGGACAGTCGGGCAGAGTGTCATCGAGCAACATAAATCCAATGACACGTGCGGGCCAGATTATGCCCGCACGCCTATGGCTTCAAGGTACGCAGGAGATAATGTTCATACAAGTGTTTAATCCCGCAGCAGCTCCCGGTGCGACGCTTCGTCGCTGAGCGGCCGTTGCAGAGCACTCCAGACCAATCGCAATAATTGATATACAGCAAGAATTGACACCGCGACAAAGAACAACAGGCTCCACTCCGGGATCGTCAGGTCAAACAACGTCCAGGAGATTTCCGCGCAGTCATTGCCGCCTTTAAACAGTTTTTGCAAGGCGCAGATCCACGACATGGCGCTGAACAGCGCCTCGGAGCTCGGCGCACACTGGATCGATTGCAGCACCGGATCACTTTGGATCAATACCTGCCGCCAGGCCGCCGTGGTGCCACCCAGACTCGCGCCCAGCGCAGACAACCAGTAAAGCCACAGGCCGACACGCTTGGGGCCATGCACCGCCGCCAGACCACAGCAAACACACAGCAACGTGAGGAACAGCCGCTGCACCAGGCACAAGCTGCACGGCGTCAGACCCACCGCGTATTCGAGATAATAGGAAGCTCCCAGAGCAAAGGCACTCGCAGTGAAAGCCATGAAGAACAAGGAGCGTGAGCAGGCCAACGACATGGCTTTTCCGTAACAGTAGAGACAGATGGTTACGGTAGAGGAAAGCGTGTCAGCCTTTCAAGGCAAGGCCCTGCCGACAGTTCACCAGAGGTGTAGGGAAAACCCGACAGCTTCGAGAGGATTCGACGTAGCCCGTTGTAGGACTTTGCCCTAAAGGCTGACTGAAGGTAAATTTTCGCTCTGCAAAGGTGTGCGAGGGAGTTACCTCCCTCGCCACTTCAGACGCGAGCCAGGGCCGGCAGTGGCGCGGCCAGCAGGCGCTCATCCAGCAGACCGAGGCCTTCCTGGAACAGCTGATTGCTTCGCTCGGTATCGCCAAGCTGTGCGAGCAAACGCGCCAGTTCCGCACAGGCTTCCGGATTGCGCTGCACACGCAGGCTGCTTTCCAGATAATCCCGGGCCTTGCCCCACAGACTCGATTGCAGGCACAGACGGCCCAGGGTCAGCAGCAGGCTCGGATCGTTCGGGTGATCCTTGAGCCAACCTTCGGCAGTTTGCAACTGACGCGCCGGATCACTCCCGCGCACCAGACCATAAAGACGCGCCAGATGACTGTCATACTTGCGCTTGAGGGCCGTGCGCAGCACTTCTTCCGCCTCGACCTGAGCGCCCAGCTGACGCAGCTGTTCGGCATAAGCCAGCACCAGTGGCGGCTCCTGGCGTTGCGCCGAGGTCAGCTGTTGCCAGGCGCGAGTCAGCGACTGCAAACCAACCGAGCCGTCCTCTTCGCGCTGCGCGGCCAGCGACAGGTTTTCACCCCAGGCGCGACGCTCGAGCTCAGCCAGTTCGGCGGGCGGCAAAACTTTATCCTTGCGCAGCTCCGGCAGCAGACGAATCACCGCCGACCATTCGCCGCGCTGCTGGTACAAGCGCTGCAACTGACGCAGCGTCTGCACGTTATGAGGATGACGCTCGTGCATCGCCTGCAATGTCACCAATGCGCCGTCGGTGTCGCCACGGTCGGTCTGCAACTGTGCGTGGCTCAAGGCAATTGCCAGCTCTGCCTGAGGCTGGCGCTCCAGCGCACGCTCAAGCAGACGATCGGATTCCTCGTAATTGCCCTGCTCGTTCGCCGCACGGGCAGCGCCGAGGTAGTACAGCAGCGGTTGGCGCTCGGCTTCAGCGGCCCGATACAAATGACGCTGGGCACTGGCCCAACGACCTTCGGCCAGATCCAGCTGGCCGTGCTCGATCGCCACTTGCACCCGACGGCTGCGGTTGCGCCGCGACCATGGATTGACCACGCCGCTGGACGCCATCACCAATTCGATCAGAGCCTTGATGCCCCACACCAGCAGCCACAACACTGCGATCAACGCCAAAGTCGCCCACAGGCTCGACTCGTAACGGAACGATTTGTAAGCGACCAACACGTAACCGGAATGCTCGGCAATCGCCAGGCCCAGCGCCGCAGTCGCTGCGATCACCAGAAACACGATCACATAGAGGCGCTTCATGGCGTGGCCTCCTGCACGGTGTCGGCGGCAGGCTTGGCAAACGGTTTCACCGATTCTTCGGCGTTGACGTTACGCCGCTCGAGATAGCCTTGCACCGCACTCAGGGTGCCGGTCAGATCCGGCGTCTTGACCGCGACCGGTTCCTTGCTCAGCTCACCGACCTGTTCCAGCATCACTTTGCTTTGTGGATTGTCCGGGTTGAAGTTGCCTTTGAGCACGTCGCGCGCCTCGGCCAGTGCCTGGGTGTAAACCGCGGCCTGACCATTGAGGGCTGCCCATTGCGCCTGCTCCAGCGCAAGGCTCAGGGCCAGACGCACCTGGCTCAGACTCTGTCCGGCCAACAGTGGCTTCACATTCTTGTCTGCATTGAAATCGATACGGATGAAGTGCGAAATCTGATCCCACCACTGCGCCCAGCGACTGGCGCCGTCACCCTCGGCGGTCAAGCCGAGCAGCGACTCGCCACGATCCTTGTATTCCGGCGCCAGTTCGGTGAGGTCGATGACCTGATCACGCAGGGCCCCCAACCGCAGGAACAAACCCGTGCGATCCGGTTGCTCGGTGCTGCGCAGCGCAACCAGGGTTTTGGCCACTTGCTCGCGGGCGGCAAAGGAGCCGGGATCATTCTGTTCGCGGAGGATTTCGTCAGCACCCTGCACCAGTGCCTGGGCGCTGCTGATGTCCTGCAACGCGGAAAGGCGCAGGCTGGCCAGACGCAGCAAGTGCTCGGCCTCGGCCAGACGCCAGTCCTTGCGGCTGGCGCCGAGGACGGTTTCCAGACGTTGATTGAGGCGCTGCTGGTCACCCTGAAGCTGCGCCACCAGACGCTGGCGTTCGGCGAGCTCTTCGGCCCCCGGCAGCTGCGCGAGACGTTCGGTCAGACGCTGCTCGTTGAGCTTCAGGGTCTGCGCCTGATCATTCAACGCCTGCACCTGACCCGATTGTTGCTGAGTGTTGGTTTGCAGGTGTCGCACCTGCCAGACTCCCCAGCCACCAATCGCGACCCCGGCTGCACCGAGCAACAGGGCGACGATGGCCAGGCCATTGCCTCGGCGCGGCGCTTGGGCCGGCGGTGGAGTTTCAACTTGTGCATCAATCACAGGTTGGACGTCATCTTTTGGCAAGGCTGTTTCGCTCACGTATCCATCCTTTGCATTAGAAAACGGGTACGGGATGCTCCCGCAACGCCGTCAGCAAAGCCGCGGCACTCGCGCCGCGGCAATCCACAACTGTTTGAGCCCCGGCGGCACGTGCCAGCTCGGCGACTCTTGGGCTTGGAACAAACAACGGCAACCGCGCAATCGACGGCCAGGTATCGCCGGCCATTTGGCGCAGGTGCTCGAAACCCTGTCCACTGCTGACCACCAGCCCGTTCAAGCGTTCCGCTGCGATCCGCTGCGGCAGTACTTGCGCTGCATAGGCCGGCAGCTCGCGTCGATACAATTCCAGATACTCGACACTAGCACCAAGCTCACGCAGGCGCTCGGCAAGCAGTTCACGGCCGCCCTCGCCGCGCAGGATCAACACCTGCGAATTCGGCTGGGCGACGGCTTCACGCAGACGCGGCAATTGCAGCAACGCTTCGCTGTCATCGCCGTCAGCCGGACAATGAACGTCGAAGCCGCGCTCCTGAAGAATCTGCGCCGTTGCCGCACCGACACTGAACCACGGCATCGCCAACGACTGCGCCCCTTGGGCATCGAGCAGTTCAAGCGCAATCCGCGCCGCTGGCTTGCTCACCACAATCACTGCGCTGCAATCGGGCAATCGCGCCATCGCCAGACGTATGTTCTCAGAGACCGGCAGCGGGGCAATTTCCAAAAGCGGCAGACAACTACCGAAAATCCCCTGCCCGGCCAACGTCTCTGCAAGCGCCGCACAATCATCCGCAGGGCGCGTCAACAGCAGGCGCCAGCCAGTCACTCGTGACCTGCCTCGCCGTAGACTGATTTAAGAATCTCTTCGGCACCTTGGGCGAGCAGATCTTCAGCGACTCTCACACCCAATGCTTCGGCATCAGCGCGAGGGGCCCGCGCTTCGGCGCTGATCAAGCGGCCGCCACTCGGCTCGCCCACCAGGCCACGCAACCACAATTGCTCGCCTTCAAGCACGGCGTAGCAGGCGATCGGCACCTGGCAGCCGCCATTCAAATGTTTGTTGAGGGCACGTTCAGCGGTAACCCGCGAAGTGGTATCAGCGTGATGCAGCGGTTCCAGCAAGGCGTGGATTTCGCTGTCTGCGCTACGGCACTCGATACCGACCGCGCCCTGGCCACCGGCGGGCAGGCTGTCATCGACACTGATTGCCGAGGTGATGCGATCCTCGAAACCGAGGCGGATCAAACCGGCGGCCGCGAGGATGATCGCGTCGTACTCACCCGCATCCAGCTTGGCCAGGCGAGTGTTGACGTTGCCGCGCAGGAAACGAATTTCAAGGTCAGGACGGCGGGTCAGCAGCTGTGCCTGACGGCGCAGGCTCGACGTGCCGACGATGCTGCCGGCAGGCAGCGCCTCAAGGCTTGGATAGGTATTGGAAACAAAGGCATCACGCGGGTCTTCGCGCTCACAGATGCAGAACAGACCGAGGCCTTCGGGGAAGTCCATCGGTACATCTTTCATCGAATGGACGGCGATGTCGGCTTCGTTTTCCAGCAGCGCGGTTTCCAGTTCCTTGACGAACAGGCCCTTGCCGCCGATTTTCGACAGCGGCGAATCGAGCAGCTTGTCGCCGCGACTGACCATGGGCACCAGTGTCACCCGCAAACCGGGATGGGCCGCTTCCAGACGGGCTTTGACGTATTCGGCCTGCCAGAGGGCCAGCGCACTTTTACGGGTGGCGATGCGGATTTCGCGAGAGGACATGGATCAATCCGTACTGAATAGATACGGCGGATAATAACAGCTCAGCCAAATCCACTTTGACTTGAATCAGAAACGGCGCGGCCTCCCTGGCCTGCAATGCCCGCTAACGAGAAATAAACGCCCGAAAAGGCCGGGTTAAAGACCCTGCATCATCTTGCGCACACCCGCCACATGCCGGCGACTGACAATCAGCGCGTCGCCATTGAGGCCTTTGAGAAATAGCTGGAAATGCCCCAGCGGCGTGCGTTGCAGACGCTCGATGCGGTCGCGGGCGACCAGCGCGTTGCGGTGGATGCGCACGAAGCGCTCGCCAAATTCGTCTTCGAGGGCTTTGAGCGGCTCGTCCAGCAGCACTTCGCCGCCTTCGTGGCGCAAGGTCACGTATTTGTGGTCGGCAATGAAATAGACCACCTGATCCAGCGGGATCAGTTCGATGCCTTTACGGGTACGGGCGCTGATGTGACTGCGCGGGCCGGTGCCACTTTCGGCAGCGGGACGGGTCAGG
Source organism: Pseudomonas sp. P42 (assembly GCF_017973755.1). NCBI lineage: Bacteria > Pseudomonadati > Pseudomonadota > Gammaproteobacteria > Pseudomonadales > Pseudomonadaceae > Pseudomonas > Pseudomonas sp. P42. Next base: position 403,894 of record NZ_JACOPU010000003.1, read on the forward strand.
GCCGAGAGTTGCGCCCGATTGGGACGTTCAGCCCGTTTCAGGGCGTCATGCAGGTGTTCGGTTCGCACGGGTTTCACCACATAGCCCACGGCGCTGGCCTGCAGGGCTTCCACGGCAAATTCATCGGGACTGGTGAAAAACACCACGGCGGGCGGTGTTTCTCGCTCGCACAGACGGGCAGCAACCTGCAGGCCATCGAGGCCCGGCATGCGGATATCGAGCAGTACGATATCCGGCTTGTGGCTGTCGATCAGTGCCAACGCCTCTTCGCCATTCGTGGCGCTGGGCTCCAGGACTGTATAACCCTCGAGCTCGCTCACCATACGGCTGAGGCGCTCGCGAGCCAGTGGTTCGTCATCAACGATCAGGACATTCATATTGCGCTGGATTCCTGCGTGAGTCTCGCACAAGGATAGCGTAGACAGGTGAAGTGACGTCCGTCACCGCGATCCACGCTAAGACTAGCCCGAGCGCCAAAAAGTGCCGTACGTCGGCCAGCAATATTTGCCAGTGTCCGGGTCGTACTGCTCAAAGCCCGCTGTTTCCTGCGTTTCTCGCGGGGTTTGTCGAAGGACAAGACACCCACCTCCACTTCTTATAGTCGGCGGCCAGACCTTTGCGCGATCCGCAGTCGCGCCGACCCTTATGTCCTACTGTAGACGCTCGTCGGGCCGATATTGCTCAATCGAAAAATATCGTTGTGCAAATTCCCCGCGCAGCACACCGACTATGCATGACACTTTGCGAAAAAAACGTATCGACTGGTGTCAACGACAGGATTGGCAACCCTGTTATTATCCGCGCCAGCGTTTCACGCCTTTTTTCTTCAAGCCGATACGAGCGAATTCATGAGCACTGACAAGACCAATCAGTCCTGGGGCGGCCGCTTCAGTGAACCCGTCGACGCCTTCGTCGCCCGCTTCACCGCCTCCGTCACTTTCGACCAGCGCCTGTATCGCCACGACATCATGGGCTCGATCGCCCACGCCACCATGCTGGCCAAAGTCGGCGTGCTGACCGATGCCGAGCGCGACACCATCATCGATGGCCTGAACACCATTCAGGGCGAAATTGAGGCCGGCCAGTTCGACTGGCGCATCGACCTCGAAGACGTGCACATGAACATCGAAGCGCGTCTGACCGACCGCATCGGCGTCACCGGCAAGAAACTCCATACCGGCCGTAGCCGCAACGACCAGGTCGCCACCGACATCCGCCTGTGGCTGCGCGACGAGATCGACCTGATCCTGGCCGAAATCACCCGCCTGCAAAAAGGCCTGCTGGAACAAGCCGAGCGCGAGTCCGGCAGCATCATGCCCGGCTTCACTCACTTGCAGACCGCGCAACCCGTAACTTTCGGGCACCACATGCTGGCCTGGTTCGAAATGCTCAGCCGCGATTACGAGCGTTTGGTCGATTGCCGCAAGCGTACCAACCGCATGCCGTTGGGCAGTGCCGCGCTGGCCGGCACCACCTACCCGATTGATCGCGAATACACCGCGCAACTGCTGGGTTTCGATGCCATTGGCGGCAACTCGCTGGACAATGTTTCCGATCGCGATTTCGCCATCGAATTCTGCTCCGCCGCGAGCATAGCGATGATGCATTTGTCGCGTTTCTCCGAAGAGCTGGTGTTGTGGACCAGCGCGCAGTTCCAGTTCATCGATCTGCCGGATCGCTTCTGCACTGGCAGCTCGATCATGCCGCAAAAGAAAAACCCGGATGTGCCGGAGCTGGTACGTGGCAAGACCGGCCGTGTGTTCGGTGCACTGATGGGCCTGCTGACCCTGATGAAAGGCCAGCCACTGGCCTACAACAAGGACAACCAGGAAGACAAGGAACCGCTGTTCGACGCCGCCGACACCCTGCGCGATTCGCTGCGCGCGTTTGCCGACATGATTCCGGCGATCAAGCCCAAGCACGCGATCATGCGTGAAGCGGCCCTTCGTGGCTTCTCCACCGCAACCGACCTGGCTGACTACCTGGTGCGCCGTGGCCTGCCGTTCCGTGATTGCCACGAAATCGTCGGCCACGCTGTGAAGTACGGCGTCGACACTGGCAAGGACCTGGCTGAGATGAGCCTGGAAGAACTGCGTCAGTTCAGCGATCAGATCGAGCAGGACGTGTTTGCTGTGCTGACCCTGGAAGGCTCGGTAAATGCCCGTGACCATATCGGCGGCACTGCGCCAGCGCAGGTCAAGGCAGCCGTTGCCCGCGGCCAGGCCCTGATCGCCAGCCGCTAAAGGTCAAAAGCTTCGCGAGCAGGCTCGCTCCCACATTGGATCTGTGCTGAACACAAAGTCTGTGAACAACACAAATCCCTGTGGGAACGAGCCTGCTCGCAAATGCTGACTTCAGAACAGCACAGAACCTACTTCTTGGCAGCGATCATCGCCAAAAACGCCGGCATCGCCGCATCCTTATCCGCCGCAATCTTCTGCACATGCGGATTCTGCTCAAGCCGCTCCAGCAGCGCCTTCGCCTGCGGCATTTCTGCCAGCAAATCGATCCCGAACAGCTTCTGCCCCACCGCACAGGCCAGCGGCACGCTGTAGAGGAAATACAAATCCGCGATGCTCAGACTGTCGCCCGCCACATACGGGGCGAACTTGCCGTGCCGGCCGAGCGCCGCAAAGCCCAGCAGCAATTCTGATTGGGTCTTTTCCTTGATGGCGTCCGGCAAAGTCATGCCAAAAAACGCTTCACCGTAGCAGGCACGTCCCGGCAGCTCGATGTACAGCTCGATTTCCTTGGCGATTGCCAGCACCTGCGCCCGTTCGAAAGGATCGCTGGGCAGCAGCGGCGTGCCTTTCTGGGTCAGCTCGAGGTATTCAAGGATGATCGCTGTTTCGTTGATGTAACCGCCATCAACGCCCAGCACCGGCACCTTGCCGCGCGGGCTGATAGCCAATGATTCAGCGGTCTGCGCGGGATAAAACGTGACCTCTTCAAACGGCAGGCCTTTTTCCAGCAGCGCCAGTTTGATCATGTTGTAGTAGTTGCTGACAGAGAATCCGTAGAGCTTGAGCATCACATAGCCTCCAGGCCGTGCGGGGTGGGCAGTGCCTGTTTATAGATCGCCCGGACAATTCCCGCCAGCAGCATCACGCCGCTGAATGCGGGTAAACTGGCGCCTTTCCTTGAGGAGCCTGCCATGAGCGAGCCGACAGACATCGACAACGACGAAGAAGAGTTTACCGAGAGCACGCTGATCGAAGCGATCGAGAACCAGATCGAAAGCGACAACCCGCCTGCGGCCAAGGCTACGCTCAACAAGCTGACCCTGGTCGGCGTTGAACGTGAAGAAATCCTCAATCTGATGGCGCATGTGCTGGCCTACGAGATTGACGCGATGCTGGATGAAGATCGCCCATTCGATACCGCATGGTACGAAGCCGCACTGCGTGCGCTGCCTGAATTGCCACCAGAAAAGCAGTAATCGCGCTTTCCCGGTGGGAGCAAGCCTGCTCGCGCGACGAGGCCGTAGCATTCGTATCATGCGGCGCCTGACACGCCGCATTCGCAATGCCGGCTCGCTCCCACACAATTTGTCACCCATCCCTCCGGCCATCTCCCCGGCCCCGACTACACTGGAATTCGCCTCAAGAGGAAATCCCTGATCTGAGCACTGGACATGCCGCACAAGCGGGTTCACCTTAGGGGCGCTGCGTTCCAATTCCTAGAAAGTCTGGAGTCCTTATGTCGCTTACCCCTGAGTTGGTTGCCGAACTGGAAGTCCTTGCACTCTTTCCCCTGGACAGTTCCCAGGAAGGTTTGAAAATTCATCAGACCGCTGCCCCGAAACACATCGCTGCTGCCCAACGCCTCTTTGATAAAGAACTGACCGATCAGCCCGATGGCGGATATCTGACCAGCCTGGGTCGCGATGCCGCGCAGAATGTACAAACCGTACTGACGATCCTGAAAGAGCCGGAAACAGCCTGATTCTTCCTGACTTCGCCCACGGGAACCCCTGTCACGGGATTTCCGCGGGCCCGTCCGGACGTCAACTATCGCCTCGCGATTGAAATCTGACGTCAAAAAACAAAATCAGCTTAAAACTCCCGCCGCGCAAAGGCTAAACTGCCCGTCATTCCGAGACCCTCTACGTCCGAGCCTGCGAGCCGGTTTGAGCTGACATGACGCGCACCCATGAAATCCGCCCCGACCTGGACGAAGGAATCGACCGCAAGGTGCTTAGCCAACTGCGCGCGCGCTTTCTAAAGCTCAATGAAGGCCGCCTCGGCCGCGCTCTGGAAGGGTTGTCGACGCGCCAGCAAGCTGTGCTGACGCTGCTGCCGCTGTTCTTTCACGTCAATCATCCGCTGCTGCCGGGATATGTCTCGGGCAGTACGCCGGCCGGCCTGTCGAATTACGAGCCGGACGCCAATACCCTCGCCGAAGCCCAGCGCCTGACGCGCTCCTTCTCTTACAAGCCGCGCCACGGCAGCAATCCGCCGCGACCGATTCATGGCCTGTTTCTGATGGGCAGTCTCGGCACCCTGGCCCAGGCCGATCAAAGCGACATGGACGTATGGGTGTGTCACGCGCCGGATCTGAGCGAAAACGAGCTCGCTGAACTGGGCAAGAAATGCCAGCTCCTGGAAACCTGGGCCGCGAGTCAGGGCGCCGAGGCGCATTTCTTTCTGATCGACCCGGTGCGTTTCGTCAAAGGTGAGCGCGACACCCAGCTCAGCTCCGAAAACTGTGGCAGCACCCAGCACTACCTGCTGCTCGACGAGTTTTATCGCACCGCGATCTGGCTGGGCGGACGCACGCCGATCTGGTGGCTGGTGCCGGTATACGAAGAAACGGCCTACGACCTTTACACCCACACGCTGCTGTCCAAGCGCTTCATCCGCGCCGACGAAACCCTCGACCTTGGGCATTTGGCGACGATTCCACCGGGAGAGTTCATCGGCGCGGGGCTGTGGCAGTTGTTCAAGGGCATTGAGTCACCTTACAAATCGGTGCTCAAACTGCTGCTGACCGAGGTGTATGCCAGCGAACACCCGCAGGTGCAGTGCCTGAGCCTTCGCTTCAAAAAAGCCGTGTTCGCCAATCAACTCGATCTGGATGAACTGGACCCTTACATGGTCGTGTATCGGCGCATCGAGGAATACCTCATCGCCCGCAACGAACCGGAACGTCTTGAGCTGGTGCGACGTGCGCTCTACCTCAAGGTCAATCGCAAGCTCACGGGCAATAGCCGCACGCAGAGCTGGCAACGTTCACTACTGGAACGACTGGCCAACGAATGGCACTGGGATCAGCGGCAACTTGCCCTACTCGATAGCCGCAGCCAGTGGAAAGTCCGGCAGGTCAGCGCAGAGCGCCGCGCGCTGGTCAACGAGCTCAATTACAGCTATCGCTTCCTGACCCAGTTCGCCCGCACCGAGCAGACCGTCAGCCTGATCAACAAGCGCGATCTCAACGTGCTGGGACGCAGGTTGTACGCGGCATTCGAGCGCAAGGCCGACAAGGTCGAGTTCATCAATCCCGGCATCGCTCCGGATCTGGCCGAAGACACCCTGACCCTGGTGCAATCACGCAACAAGAAGGAGGCGGGACAAAGCCAGTGGGGCCTGTACAACGGCAGCCTCACGGCGCTTGAGTGGGAACATTTCGCCCCGATCAAACGCAGCCGCGAACTGCTGGAACTGTTGACCTGGTGCCACCGCAACGGCGTGATCGACAGCAGCACCCGTCTGGCCTTGCACCCCGGCAACAGCGACCTGAGCGAGTTCGAACTGTTCAACCTGCTTGGCAGCCTGCAACAGTGCATCGCCCTGCCCTTGCCCACTGTTGCCGAAGAGCCGCTGCTGCGCGCCGCCGTACCGAGCGAAGTACTGATGCTGGTGAACGTCGGCGTCGATCCGCTCAAGCATCACCGTGACCTCAACATCCTCATGACCACCGAGCGCACCGATTCACTGAGCTATGCCGGCGTGCGCGAGAACCTCGTGCTGACCCTCGATCAGGTCACGCTCAACAGCTGGAACGAAGTGCTGGTCAACCGTTTCGACGGACCTCACGCCCTGCTCGACTGCTTGCGCGATTATCTCAACAACCTGCCTCGCGGGCCATTGCAGCCATCGCTGAAGGTGCGCTGCTTCTGCCATAACCGTGCCCAGTTCATCGCCCGACGCGTGGAAGAAATCGTCGACACCGCGCAGAATTTGCTACTCAGCGAATTGAATCACCGCTACCTGATTCAGGTGCAACAGCACTATCACGTGCTGGAACTGGTGCCCGGACAAGTCAACCATATCGCGCTCGCCTCCCTGCCGGCGCTGCTCGACTACCTCGGTGAGGAGCAGGCGCGCTACAGCCCGCTGCACCTTGATCCGATGGCACTGGAAGATAACGACCTTGCGCTGATCCTGCCAATGGGCCAGCCGGAATGCATTCAGGTGTTCTACAGGATCACCGAGCAGCACGCCGAAGTCTGCGTTCTGGACGAGTTCAATGCGCTGTGGCAGCAGTACTTGCCGTATCACGACGAGCAAAGCCTGCTGGCACCGCTGCAACGTTTCCTGCAATCGATCCAGTATCGGCGTGAGGCGCTGCTGCCGATGGAGGCCGCCCCCTCGACCAGCCTCGACATTTTGTATTACCAGCTATTGCCTTCGGGCCCGGGACGGGCGCGGCGCGTCGAAGCGCGGCCAATGCCGCAGACGCCAGCCAACAAACCGTTCTACGACGTGCAGGCGATCATCGGCAAAGCCGCACCAGGGCAAGTGCAGGTCACGCTGTATTGCAATCAACGGGAGTTCAGCGAGCTGGAACATGGCGACCAGCTGTTCAGCGTGGTCGCCCGGGAGATCGTCGAGCAGCGTCGTGAGACCGAACGCTATCGTTGCTACATCACCGACCTGGACCTGTCCGGGCTGCTCGGTGACGGGCAAAGCTCAAGCAATCTGTATCTACGCTACAAGGCCGACCTGGAGCGCGCCCTGAACGAGGCACTCGAACAGGTCTGAGTGAATTTACTCGGGGAACGCGCCACCGTTGGCCGGTTGCGATTCGACTTCAAGCAGGGTCAATTTCAGGGTCTTGCCGCCCGGTGCCGGCCAGTCGATGTGCTGTCCGACCTTCAGGCCCAGCAGCGCGCTGCCGACCGGTGCGAGAATCGAAATCTTGCCTTCATCGGCATTGGCATCCTTGGGATAGACCAGCGTCAGATGGTAATCCTTGCCACTGCCTTCTTCGCGGCAGTGCACGCGGGAATTCATCGTCACGACATCGGCAGGCACTTCATCGTGGCTGACCAGCGTATCGGCGCGATCCAGTTCGGTTTGCAACGCAATCACGCCCGGCAGCGTGTCATCCAGGCTGTCGATCAGGCGCTCCAGACGTTGAACGTCCAGACGGGTAAGAGTGATGGAAGGTGCGGTCATGATCCGGGCAGACTCCTTTCTTCTGCGCAAAAAAAGCAAAAAACCCCGCCAAAAAAGGCGGGGTTTTCACCAGGCCTCGATGGGTTGAGGCGTTTCCGGACACTATCACAGCTCAAAAAATATACAAGTCATGCCCAGCGACACGCGTCCCCTGTAGGAGCTGCCGCAGGCTGCGATCTGTGCTTTTGAAGATCAAGATCAAAAGATCGCAGCCTTCGGCAACTCCTACAGGGACGCAGTCCTGCGATGGGCAGCCTGGGTGACAATCACTCGCCGCCGCTCATCATCCGCCGAGCGCCACTCACGAATGTCTTCAACATGCCGGAAACAGCCGAGGCAGACTTTTTGTTCGTCCAGCCGGCACACGCCGCTGCACGGCGAAGGCACCGCCGGGCTGATATTGCTGTAGAGCGGCTTGGGCGGACGGACGGGAGCGGTATCAGTCACGAATCACAGGCCTTCGAAATCGAATTCGGCGCCAGCCTGCTGCTTGACGATGCGTTCAAGCATCTCGCCCAGCTGCTCTTCGCTCTTGTCACACATCCAGCGCTCGCTTTCTTCGTCGTAATCGAAGTGGAAACCACCCGAGACGGCCGCCAGCCACAGCTGACGCAGCGGCTCCTGACGGCTGAAGATCAGCTGCGAGCCGTTTTCGAACTTGACGGTCAGCACACCGGCCGAACTTTCCAGATCGATATCCAGATCGCTCTCGTCAAAGATGTCTTCCAGTTTTTCCTGGGTGTCATCGACCAGATCGTGGAAACGGGCTTCGGACAAACTCATTGTGGCAACCTCAAAAAATGTCTGATCAGGCTCAAGCGCCGCAAGATACGGACGCTTCTGGCCGATTGCAAAGGATAACGACCAAGTGCCTTACTGCCCCTTCAACACAGCACCTGTGGGAGCGAGCCTGCTCGCGAAAGCGCTGTGTCAGCCAAAGAGCCTGTTGAACTTGCCGACCCCTTCGCGAGCAGGCTTGCTTGCACAGGGAATGATGCGCTTCTCGGGAGCCCCGCCAGACGGGAGGCCCGTCGCATAGGCAAGCTGCCGGGTGGTCGGTATACTCCGGCGCAATTAACGTATTTTCAAGGATTTCGCCATGAAGCGCCTGATCTCTTCCCTTGCTGCGCTCGTCGCGGTTGCCTGCCTCGTTTCGGCCTGTGGTCAAAAAGGCCCGCTGTACCTGCCGGATGACGATCAGGACCCGGCCGAGCAAGCCCAGTCTTCGCAAAAGCAGCCTGCTTCCAAAGCACACAAGCACGACGTTTACTAAGGGATCGCCATGGACGCTTTTAACTACCGTGGCGGGGAGCTGTTCGCGGAAGGTGTGGCGCTGTCCGCCATCGCCGACCGCTTTGGCACGCCCACTTATGTCTACTCGCGCGCGCACATCGAAGCCCAGTATCTGGCCTACGCCGATGCGCTGGCCGGCATGCCGCACCTGGTTTGCTACGCCGTCAAAGCCAACTCCAACCTCGGCGTCCTGAATGTCCTGGCCCGTCTCGGCGCCGGTTTCGACATCGTCTCCCGTGGCGAGCTGGAACGCGTACTGGCCGCTGGCGGCAGCGCCGACAAGATCGTGTTCTCCGGCGTCGGCAAGACCCGTGACGACATGCGCCGTGCGCTGGAAGTCGGTGTGCACTGCTTCAACGTCGAATCCACCGACGAGCTGGAACGCCTGCAAGTTGTCGCTGCCGAACTGGGTGTTCGCGCACCGGTTTCGCTGCGTGTGAACCCGGACGTCGATGCTGGCACCCACCCGTACATTTCCACCGGTCTCAAAGAAAACAAGTTCGGCATCGCCATCGCCGACGCCGAAGACGTGTATGTACGGGCCGCGCACCTGCCGAACCTGGAAGTGATTGGTGTCGACTGCCACATCGGTTCGCAACTGACCACGCTGCCACCGTTCCTTGATGCGCTCGACCGCTTGCTGGATCTGGTCGATCGTCTTGGCGATTGCGGCATTCACCTGCGCCACATCGATCTCGGTGGTGGCCTGGGCGTGCGTTATCGCGACGAAGAGCCGCCATTGGCTGCCGACTACATCAAAACCGTGCGCGAACGTCTGGACGGTCGTGATCTGGGACTGGTGTTCGAGCCGGGCCGTTTCATTGTCGCCAACGCCGGCGTGCTGCTGACTCAGGTCGAGTACCTCAAGCACACCGAGCATAAAGATTTCGCCATCGTCGACGCGGCGATGAACGACCTGATTCGCCCGGCGCTCTATCAGGCGTGGATGGACGTCACGGCGGTCAAGCCGCGCGACACCGCCGCGCGTCAATACGACGTCGTCGGCCCGATCTGCGAAACCGGCGACTTCCTCGCCAAGGATCGCGAGCTGGCCCTGGCCGAAGGCGACCTGCTGGCGGTGCATTCGGCCGGCGCGTACGGTTTCGTCATGAGCTCCAACTACAACACTCGCGGCCGTGCGGCCGAAGTGCTGGTGGACGGTGATCAAGTATTTGAAGTGCGTCGCCGCGAAACCGTGGCCGAGCTGTTTGCCGGCGAAAGCCTGCTGCCGGAGTAACCCATGCTGCTGCGTTTTACTAAAATGCACGGTCTGGGCAATGACTTCATGGTTCTCGACCTGGTCAGCCAGCACGCGCATATTCAGCCCAAGCACGCCAAGCAATGGGGCGATCGACACACCGGCATTGGTTTTGACCAGTTGCTGATCGTCGAAGCGCCGAGCAACCCGGACGTCGATTTCCGCTATCGGATCTTCAACTCCGATGGTTCGGAAGTTGAGCAGTGCGGCAACGGTGCACGCTGCTTCGCGCGTTTTGTGCTCGACAAGCGTCTGACTGCCAAACAGCAGATCCGCGTCGAGACCAAGGGCGGCATCATCGAACTGGACGTGCGTAACGATGGCCAGATCGGCGTGAACATGGGCGCCCCGCGCCTGGTGCCAGCGGACATTCCGTTTGAAGCACCGGCGCAGGCCTTGAGCTATCAACTGGACGTCGACGGCACCACGGTCGAACTGGCCGCCGTGTCGATGGGCAACCCGCATGCCGTGATGCGCGTGCAGGACATCAACAGCGCTCCGGTGCATGAATTGGGGCCGAAAATCGAGCACCACCCGCGCTTCCCGGCGCGGGTCAATGTCGGTTTTATCCAGATCATCGACCGTAACCGTGCCCAACTGCGCGTCTGGGAACGTGGCGCCGGGGAAACCCAAGCCTGCGGCACCGGCGCTTGTGCGGCGGCCGTCGCTGCAATCAGTCAGGGGTGGATGGATTCGCCGCTATTGATCGACCTGCCTGGCGGGCGTTTGTCCATTGAATGGGCAGGCCCTGGCCAACCGGTGCTGATGACCGGTCCGGCAGTGCGTGTATACGAAGGACAAGTGCGTCTTTGAGTGAGCAGAAACCATGACCGATAAGCCCCAGGTACCCGCCCGACAGTCCGACGAATCAGCGTCCGAGAGCCTGGAGGCGGCAGCGGTTGCCGCGTACCTGGAGGCTCATCCGGAGTTTTTCGTCGAGCACGAAGAACTGCTGCCAGCCATGCGCATTCCCCACCGACGGGGTGACACCGTGTCGCTGGTCGAGCGGCAGATGACCATCCTGCGCGAACGCAACATCGAGATGCGTCATCGCCTCTCACAATTGATGGACGTCGCCCGCGACAACGATCGCCTGTTCGACAAGACCCGTCGCCTGATTCTTGCCCTGATGGACGCGACCAGCCTGGAAGACGTTGTCATCAGCGTCGAAGACAGCCTGCGTCAGGACTTCCAGGTGCCCTTCGTCAGCCTGATCCTGCTCGGCGACAACCCGGCGCCGGTCGGGCGCTGGGTCAGCCACGCCGACGCACAAGTTGCCATCGGCGGCTTGCTCACCGAAGGCAAAAGCGTCAGCGGCACCCTGCGTGACCATGAGCTGGACTTTCTGTTCGGCGAAGAACAACGCAAACAGATCGGTTCCACCGCGGTGGTCGCCATCAGTCATCAGGGCATCCACGGCATTCTGGCCATCGCCAGCCGTGATCCGCAGCACTACAAGAGCTCGGTCGGCACGCTGTTCCTCAGCTACATCGCCGAAGTCATGGGACGCGTGCTGCCACGGGTCAACAGCTCGCTGCGCTCGGTACGCTGAACATGGAACGACAACTGGACGCTTACTGCGAACACCTGCGCAGTGAGCGGCAGGTGTCGCCGCACACGCTGTCGGCTTACCGCCGCGACCTCGATAAGGTCCTCGGCTGGTGCGTCAAACAGAACATCGGCAGTTGGGCCGCGCTGGACATCCAGCGCCTGCGCAGCCTGATCGCCCGCCTGCATGCCCAGGGCCAGTCCTCGCGCAGCCTCGCCCGCTTGCTCTCGGCAGTGCGCGGGCTCTATCACTATCTGAACCGCGAAGGGCTCTGCGATCACGATCCGGCCACCGGCCTCGCGCCACCGAAAGGTGAACGTCGCCTGCCGAAAACCCTCGATACCGACCGTGCGCTGCAGTTGCTTGAGGGTGCGGTCGAGGATGATTTTCTAGCGCGGCGTGATCAGGCAATTCTGGAGTTGTTCTATTCCTCTGGCCTGCGTTTGTCGGAGCTGACGGGGCTCAATCTCGATCAGCTCGACCTCGCCGACGGCATGGTTCAGGTGCTCGGCAAGGGCAGCAAAACCCGTCTGCTGCCGGTCGGCAGAAAGGCCCGCGAAGCCCTCGAACAATGGCTGCCGCTGCGGGCCATGACCAACCCGGCAGATGACGCCGTTTTCGTCAGCCAGCAAGGTCGGCGCCTCGGCCCGCGAGCCATTCAGGTGCGGGTCAAACTGGCCGGCGAGCGTGAATTGGGGCAGAACCTGCATCCGCATATGCTGCGGCACTCCTTCGCCAGCCACTTGCTGGAATCCTCGCAGGACCTGCGCGCAGTGCAGGAGCTGCTCGGCCACTCCGATATCAAGACCACGCAGATCTACACCCATCTGGACTTCCAGCACCTGGCGGCGGTCTACGACAGTGCCCATCCACGGGCCAAACGCATGAAAGGCGATGACTCATGAGCATCCAGTTGATCACCTTCGACCTCGACGACACCCTGTGGCACACCGCTCCGGTAATCGTCAGTGCCGAAGCGATATTGCGCGAATGGCTGAGCGAACATGCGCCGAATCTGGGCGCGGTGCCGGTGGAGCACTTGTGGTCGATCCGCGAACGCGTACTGGCTAATGAACCGGGCCTCAAACACCGCATCAGTGCGTTGCGCCGGCGGGTGTTGTTCCACGCCCTGGAAGAGGCGGGTTACGCCCATGGCGAAGCGTCGGAGCTGGCGGACAAGAGTTTTGAAGTGTTCTTGCATGCGCGGCACCAGATCGAGGTGTTCCCCGAAGTCGAGCCGGTACTGGAAATTCTCGCCAATCATTACGCCCTCGGCGTGGTCACCAATGGCAACGCCGACGTGCGTCGATTGGGGCTGGCGGACTACTTCAAGTTTGCGCTCTGCGCCGAAGACATCGGCATCGCCAAACCTGATGCGCGACTGTTTCACGAGGCATTGCAGCGCGGCGGCGTGAGCGCCGAAGCCGCGGTGCATATTGGCGATCATCCGGGCGATGACATTGCCGGGGCGCAGGAGGCAGGGTTGCGCGCGGTGTGGTTCAACCCGGCGGGTAAAGACTGGGAAGCGGATCGTCTGCCGGATGCCGAGATCCGTAGCTTGAGCGACCTGCCAGCAGTACTCGCACGCTGGAATGCCGTTTCCAACTAACACTGGACACCTGTGGGAGCTGGCTTGCCAGCGATGAGGCCGGCGCATTCAACATCAATGTCGTCTGACAGGCCGCCATCGCTGGCAAGCCAGCTCCCACAGGGTTTGTGTTTCATTCAGATATTTTTGTTTCACCCATGAAAAAGCCCGCAGCGACGGCGGGCTTTTTCAGCAAGCAAGCGGCACGCCTCAGATAGGGCGGCTGCCGTACTTGTTGTCCGGCTTCTTGGGCGGATCGGCGACCACATTGGCCTCCACTTCCTGCACTTTTCCGCCACGCGACAAGAACTCTTCCATGGCCTTGGCCAGGGCATCGCGCTCCTTGTTCTTGGCTTCAATGCTCGGCAAATCGTCCACCGACACCGCAGCCTTGGCTTTGCCTTTGGCAGCCGGGGCCGGCGTATCTTCGCCGCCATCGTCGTCAGCAACGTCTTCCGCTGCCGCTTCCAAGCCTTCCTCGGCCTCGTCTTCGTCGCCTACTTCGAGGTCGTCGTTTTCCAGATCATCGTCGCTCATGTTCTACCTCATGACTTGCGAAAAGCAGATTAGTTATAGACCAGCTTTGGCAACTGTCGAAAGTCGCCGTTAAAAAATCGTTCGCCGCTGCTGACCAGCGGCTATGCCCCTTCACCATGCAAGGTGGCGAGGACTTTACGGGCACCGCCGTGATCACGGTGCTCGCCCAGATAAACACCTTGCCAGGTTCCCAGTGCCAATCGACCTGCCGAAACCGGCAGACTGATCTGGCAGCCAAGCACGCTGGCCTTGAAGTGCGCCGGGAGGTCGTCCAGGCCTTCGTCGTTATGCTCATAGCCGTCTGTTCCTTGTGGGATCAGACGATTGAAAAATCGTTCGAAGTCGCGACGGACCGCCGGATCGGCGTTCTCGTTGATGGTCAACGATGCCGAGGTGTGCTGCAGCCACAGATGCAACAGACCGACCCGACACTCCCTGAGTTCGGGCAAGCCATGAATCAACTCGTCCGTTACCAGATGAAAGCCCCGGGGCCTTGCCCGCAGGGTTATCAGAGTCTGTTGCCACATACAGTTCTCCGCACGTTCGGGGCGCATTCTAGCGCGCTCTGGGAAAAAACAAAGGCCCTAATATTCCTGCAATGATGTAAGCCTTTGGCCGTAGAAAAACGCTCGTCGTAAACACGACTAAAGGCGTACGAAAAATCCTTTCAGCTGTTCCTTAAACGACAAATCCCGGACAAAAAAATGCCCGGCAAGCCGGGCAATTTTTTACTTCGCGTCTTACAGGTTGTAGCCGCGTTCGTTGTGTTGTGCCAGATCGAGGCCAACCGACTCTTCTTCCTCGGTCACACGCAGACCCATTACGGCGTCCAGGACCTTGAGGATGATGTAGGTGACGATCGCGGTATAGATGACCGTGAAGCCGACGCCTTTGCACTGAATCCACACTTGTGCACCGATGTCGGTGACAGTGCCGAAGCCACCCAGAGCAGGAGCGGCGAAAACACCGGTGAGGATCGCGCCGAGGATACCGCCGATACCGTGCACGCCGAAGGCATCCAGGGAGTCGTCGTAACCGAGTTTGCGTTTCAGGGTAGTGGCGCAGAAGAAGCACACCACGCCTGCCGCCAGACCGATCACCAGTGCGCCCATCGGGCCGACGGTGCCGGCAGCCGGCGTGATCGCCACAAGACCGGCAACCACACCAGAAGCGATGCCCAGTGCGCTTGGCTTACCGTGAGTGACCCATTCGGCAAACATCCAGCCCAGTGCAGCAGCAGCGGTCGCGATCTGGGTGACCAGCATCGCCATGCCAGCGGTGCCGTTGGCCGCCGCAGCGGAACCGGCGTTGAAGCCGAACCAGCCGACCCACAGCATCGCGGCGCCCATCAGGGTGTAACCAAGGTTGTGCGGCGCCATCGGCGTGGTCGGGAAGCCTTTGCGCTTGCCCAGTACCAGACAGGCAATCAGACCGGCAACACCGGCGTTGATGTGCACCACGGTGCCGCCAGCGAAGTCGAGTACGCCCCAGTCCCACATCAGGCCGCCGTTACCGGACCAGACCATGTGCGCGATTGGTGCATACACCAGAGTGAACCAGATGCCCATGAAGATCAGCATCGCGGAGAACTTCATCCGCTCGGCGAACGCACCGACGATCAACGCCGGAGTGATGATCGCGAAGGTCATCTGGAAGGTGATGAACACCGCCTCAGGGAACAGCGCTGCAGGCCCGGTAATGCTCGAAGGCGTGACACCGGCGAGGAACGCCTTGCCCATACCGCCGAAGAACGAGTTGAAGTTGACGACGCCCTGCTCCATGCCGGTGGTGTCGAACGCGATGCTGTAGCCATAAATGACCCACAGGATGCTGATCAGACCGGTAATGGCGAAGCACTGCATCAACACGGAAAGAATGTTTTTCGAGCGAACCATGCCGCCGTAGAACAGCGCCAGGCCGGGAATGGTCATGAACAGCACGAGGGCCGTCGAGGTGAGCATCCAGGCTGTGTCGCCGGAATTGAGGACTGGGGCCGCCACTTCGTCTGCCGCCATTGCAAGGCCGGGCATTACGATGGACAACAGGGCTCCTAGCCCTGCGAATTTACGCAGAGTCATATTGTTTTCTCCTGGGGCGTTGGGTTTGTGGCGGCGCTTAAATCGCGTCGGTATCGGTTTCGCCGGTACGGATGCGAATCGCCTGTTCCAGATTGACCACGAAGATCTTGCCGTCACCGATCTTGCCGGTGTTGGCCGCCTTGGTTATCGCTTCGATAACCCGATCCAGATCCTTGTCGTCGATGGCCACGTCGATTTTCACCTTGGGCAGAAAATCGACCACATATTCCGCGCCGCGATACAGCTCGGTGTGACCCTTCTGCCGGCCGAAGCCTTTGACTTCAGTAACGGTAATGCCCTGCACGCCGATTTCGGACAGCGACTCGCGCACGTCGTCCAACTTGAACGGCTTAATGATGGCAGTGACTAGCTTCATGAAAACTCTCTCCCGAATTGGTGGACTTGCCCCAGGAAAACAAACCCGACTCAAGTCTAAGCGCAGTGCCTGGCTTTGTAACGCATCGTCGGCCTTACCTGCCCGACTGACGCCAGCTAACCGCTGCTGACGAAACTCCCCGCTTCGTCTGCCGCACTGCATTCGTCACAGCGACTGCATCAGTGCATGGGTCAAGAGTGACTAAGCAGAAACCTTGCCATCTCGGCAAAAACCTCTGATTTCAATCCCTTGGCCGCTACCGCAAGCACTCGCGTGCAAAACGCTTCGCGGATACGCACAACAACGGTGCGTCACCGTCCGTCCGCCTGCGCGAAAAGCGTGCATCCCTGACGACGAGATTGACTATAGACACTGCGTGATACACTGCCGGCCATTGTTTCCAGGACATTTCCCATGCTCGCGCCCAAAGACTTCCTCGACGCTCTGAGCGGCACCGCTTCCCGCCTGTTCAGCGGCGACACCCCGCTGCCAAAAGCCGAAATCGAAAGCCAATTCAAGATGCTGCTGCAAAGTGCCTTCAGCAAACTCGATCTGGTCAGCCGTGAAGAGTTCGATAGTCAGATGGTGGTGCTGGCCCGCACCCGTGCCCGCCTCGAAAGTCTCGAAGCGAAAGTTGCCGAGATGGAAGCGAAGCTGACGCCGCCCGCCGAGTAACCCTGCCCCCCTGTAGGAGCCGCCGAAGGCTGCGATCTTTTGATCAAAAAAAGGCGATTACTCGGTAAACTTCAGGTTTGGCCAGGTGAGAAGCCAGTCTTTCCCCTGCATGCGTTCCAGATAGATTTCCCGTTTGTCGATCTGGAACCTTGCTGTAGGTCGAACAACAAGTTGCAACAGATCCTCCAAACCAAGCGGCGCTGCAACCTCCAGAGCGCCTTGCGAGTCGAGCCTTATGGCAATTGCCGTGGCTGTCTCCGGCCAGAACCTGATGGCATCAATTGCGCTGGCATATGGCGTATCAGAATTTCGCAGATGCATGCGCGCCTGGTTCTTTACTGACCAATTGTATGAAGCATCCATATTTCGCAAACAGGCTTCCAGTTCAGTGTCTGACTGAACAGTAGCCCGCCCCGGATCGAACCAGATGACATAGATGTCGGAAGGCAGTGGCGAGTAAGCACGCTGGTGCAAGTGATCCCAAACCGCGCTACGCAGAAACCCTGCGCCTACCCAGCAATCAGGTAATCCAAGAGATTGCACCAGACTCAATATGCTCATGCGCACTGGGTCGGCTTCGATGAGCGCCTGGATTTGCAACACTTGTTCAGAATTCATAGTTCCATTCAGTCACGCATGACTTCACTGCTTGATCTAAATAATTATGCGCAATGTGCCAGTCGCTCCACCTGATCACGGATAGAAGCACCTCTTTCAATTTCCGCTTTGCGCAAATCGTAAGTCGATTGCAGGTTCAGCTAAAACTCTGGAGTGGTGTCCAGACAGTAGGACAGTCTGAGCGCCATATCAGCGCTGACACCTCTGCGTTGTAGAACGATGTCGTTCACCGTCGGAGTGAATACACTCAATGCCCTCGCCAGCGCAGCAGCCGTCAGGTTCAGAGGCTCCAGGTACTCATCCTTGAGGATCTCGCCCGGATGTACCGGACGCATACCATTTTTAGTCATACTCACCTCAGTGGTAATCGACGATTTCAACATCCTCGGGGCTGATGTCGAAAAAATCAAACAAGGCATCCCGCGCTTTCGGTGTTCCCTCAAAGCTTTCGGAAATGGCCTACTCACGCTCCTTGGCTCGCACTTAAAAATCGCCATTTCCTACAGTAATAATCGCTAATTCTGCTTGCAGGTCTGGATCAAAATTTCTCGACTCGCTCCTGCAACATTCTGCGAAACGTTGCTCTGTATACCTCCCCACGGAAACGACTTCTCCCAACTACCCTTAAAAAACCCGCAGGAAGCGGCCCCCGATTCAGCTCAAGGAACGACCATGTCCCTCTCCATCGTCCACAGTCGCGCCCAGATTGGCGTGGATGCTCCCGCCGTCACTGTCGAAGTTCATCTGGCAAACGGTCTGCCCTCCCTGACCATGGTCGGGCTGCCCGAGGCGGCGGTGAAGGAGAGCAAGGATCGGGTACGCAGCGCGATCATCAATTCCGGGCTGCAGTTTCCGGCGCGGCGGATCACTTTGAATCTGGCGCCGGCGGATCTGCCCAAGGATGGCGGGAGGTTTGATCTGGCGATTGCTTTGGGAATTTTGTCGGCGAGTGTGCAGGTGCCGTGTCTCACACTGGATGAGGTGGAATGCCTCGGTGAGCTGGCGTTGTCCGGCGCGGTGCGGCCGGTACGCGGGGTGTTGCCAGCGGCACTGGCGGCGCGCAAGGCCGGGCGGGCGTTGGTGGTGCCGCGAGCAAATGCCGAGGAGGCGTGCCTGGCGTCGGGGTTGAAGGTGTATGCGGTTGATCATCTGCTGGAAGCGGTGGCGCATTTCAATGGGCATACGCCGGTGGAGCCCTACGTATCGGACGGTTTGATCCATGCCGCCAGACCCTATCCCGACCTCAATGAAGTACAAGGGCAGATGGCCGCCAAACGCGCGCTGCTGATTGCCGCAGCGGGTGCGCATAACCTGCTGTTCAGCGGGCCGCCGGGGACAGGCAAGACGCTGCTGGCCAGTCGACTGCCGGGCTTGCTGCCACCATTGTCCGAATGCGAAGCGCTAGAGGTGGCGGCGATTCAATCCGTCGCCAGCGGCGTGCCACTGACCCATTGGCCCCAGCGCCCCTTTCGCCAGCCGCATCACTCGGCGTCAGGCCCGGCACTGGTCGGCGGCAGTTCGAAACCACAACCCGGCGAGATCACCCTCGCCCACCACGGCGTGCTGTTTCTAGACGAGTTGCCGGAGTTTGATCGCAAGGTGCTGGAGGTGCTGCGCGAGCCGCTGGAGTCCGGGCATATCGTGATTGCCCGGGCCAAGGATCGCGTGCGTTTCCCGGCGCGGTTTCAGTTGGTGGCGGCGATGAACCCGTGTCCCTGTGGATATCTTGGCGAGCCGAGTGGCAAATGCTCGTGCACGCCGGACATGGTGCAGCGCTATCGCAACAAGCTCTCGGGGCCGTTACTGGACCGGATCGATTTGCACCTGACGGTGGCGCGGGAAGCGACGGCGTTGAACCCGCAAGTGAAACCGGGAGAGGACAGCGCCAGCGCCGCGGCATTGGTGGCCGAGGCGCGTGAGCGGCAGCTGAAGCGTCAAGGCTGCGCCAATGCATTTCTCGATTTGCCTGGACTGAAAAGGCACTGCAAGTTATCCACAGCCGACGAAACCTGGCTGGAGTCAGCCTGCGAAAGGCTGACTTTATCGCTTCGCTCGGCACATCGGTTACTCAAGGTTGCCCGGACACTGGCAGACCTTGAGCAAGTCGATGCAATCAGACGTGAGCACCTGGCCGAAGCGCTGCAATACCGGCCGGCGACGACTTAATGCTCGGTCAGATCAACCAGCGGCGCTTGCCGCACTTCGGTTTCACGCCCGGCCTGAATTTCGGTCACTCGCTTCAAAGCGTTATCCACGGCAGCTTTGTCCGCGAGCAGGCTGTAGCTGATCTGGAACTGTTTGTGTTCCTTGGGTGCAATGGTCGGGACCAGATTCAGCGGACGCTGATAGCGGCGGTTGTAAGAAAAACTGGTGCCCGGCTCCAGTCCCGTGACATAGCCCTGCCCTTGGGTGTCAGTGTTTTTCCACAGGGAAAACACCGGCAACTGCTGGGTATTGAAACCGACAGAGACACCAAGGCTCCCGGCCTGGTTGTGCAAAACGGTCAGGGTTTCGCCTTTGGCATCCGCATAGGGCACGACGTTGTAGACGGTTTCGTCGTAGTCCTTGGTGGGGGCGCGGTAGGTCTGCCAGTCGGCCAAATCGCCCTTGGCCTTGTTGTTGAAAGGCGACACCTGTTTTACCGGTGCAGCAAAACGTGCGCCCTGTTCGAGGAATGGCGTACTGAAGTTGCTGTGATACAGCGCCTGGTATTCCTTTGGATAATCGCCGTTGTTGGTCAACGTATCGTTGAGTGCGAAACGCACGCTGCCGGGCTCGGTGACCAGCTCAGTGACGACCGAAAAGTCGACTTTCTTGAACGCCTGCTCCTTCAGTTCGCCGCGCAAACTGATGGCGTAGGGCGGCTTTTCATCGATGTGCAGCGTGACGGTACTGGCCGGGATGTTGGCGGCGCGTCCGTGCAGGGTCAGCAGCTCACCCTTGTCCATGCCGGGATGGCCGACCCATTCGTAACCACAGCGGGTCACCAACTCGTTGAAACCTTCCAGCCAGCCCAGACCACCGCGCCCATTGAGCTCAATGAATGCCGGGTTGACCACATCCTTGACCGGCGAATCCCAGCCCATCCGCACGCTGCCAACGGAAGCGTGCAGGACATTCATGCCACGGGTTGGCACCACCGAGAGTTTCATCGTGCCGTTATCGATGTCGACAATGCTCACGCCTTCCTGCCGCCCACCGTGCAAGGTTCGCAGGCTCACAGAGAAAGGCTTGTCGGTTTTCACGCCGAGTTGCTCGCTGGTGACGGTCCAGTTTTGCGCGGGTTTGTCAGTGTCGAGGAGGACGTAATCCCAAGCCATGGCATGGGAGGCAGCGGACAGTGCGCCGAGTGCGGCGACAAGTTTGAGCGGGGTCATGGCAGCAGCCTTTATTGGAGTTGTGCCATTTTTATAGCGCTGCGGAAACGTTTCAGCAAGTACAAATGAAGGAGATACAGGGTGATCTGCAATATCGGCGGCGACGCATTCGCGAGCAGGCTCGCTCCCACGGGATTTTCGGATGTTCACAAGATTTGTGAGCCACCCAGAAAACTGTGGGAGCGAGCCTGCTCGCGAAGCTATTTCAAAGGCGCATCAACGAAAGCGATCAACCTCGGAACGCAAGTCCGCCGCCAGTTTCTCCAGCTCTTTGGCAGTGACCGCGAGGTTCGACACAACTTCACGCTGCTCACTGTTGGCCAGCGCAATGCTTTGCAGATTGCTGCTGAGCAAAGTCGCCGTGCTGCTCTGCTCCTGAGTCGCCGTCGTGATCGCCGCAAACTGCTGCCCCGCCGAGCGGCTCTGCTCATCGATGCGCGCCAGTGCCGAAGCAACGTTGGCATTACGCGACAAGCCTTCCTGCATCAGCACGTTGCCCTGCTCCATGGTGCTGATTGCGTTGCCGGTTTCCTGCTGGATGCTGTGGATCATGCTGGAAATTTCATCCGTCGCCTGACGGGTGCGCGAGGCCAGGCTGCGCACTTCATCAGCCACCACGGCAAAGCCGCGGCCTTGTTCACCGGCACGGGCCGCTTCAATCGCAGCGTTGAGCGCCAGCAGGTTGGTCTGTTCGGCAATCGAGGTAATCACGCCAACGATGCCGCCAATTTCCTGGGAGCGCTGGCCGAGAGTGTTGATCACTGTTGCGGTACTGTTCAGGGCGCCAGCAATCTGCTCCAGAGACGACGAAGCTTCTTCCATCGAGCTGCGGCCGATTTGCGTTTGCTGAGCGTTTTCCTGTGCCAGGCGCTGGGTTGCGCCCATGTTGTCGGCAATGTCCAGCGACGTCGCGCTGAATTCTTCAACCGCGCCAGCCATGCTGGTGATCTCGCCGGATTGTTGCTCCATGCCTTCGTACGCGCCGCCGGACAAACCGGACAGCGCCTGGGCACGGCTGTTGACCTCTTCCGAGGCGAGGCGAATGTGCTCGACCATGGTCGACAGTGCCTGGCTCATCTGGTTGAAGGCGCGAGACAGCTGACCGATTTCATCGTTGCTCGACACGTTCAGACGCACGCTCAGATCACCGGCCCCCAAGGCCTCTGCCTGACGCACCAGGTCACTCAACGGCGCCAATTTGCTGCGCAGCAACCAAACCACAGAGCCAACCGCCAGCAGCATCGCCAGCAGGCTGCCGATGGCCAGTTGCGTGCCGACGCTCCAGGTCACTGCACGAATCTCGGCTTTCGGCATGCTCGCCACGACCGCCCACGGCCCGCCGTCGAAGGGCACCGAAACGCTGTAGAAGTCTTCAGACTTGTCGCTCCAGAAATGGCCTTTGCCCGGCGTTTGGGACATGCCGCCGATCACCGGGATCGCTTGATCCAGCGCTTGCACACCTGCTGGCGCAACCAGCCATTTGCTCTGTTCATCAAGCAGGGCCAGCGAACCGGTCTGACCGATGCGGAAGCGCTTGAGGTTGTCGAACTGGGCGTTCTGCGCGTCGGTGTAATCGAAACCGACGAACAGCACCGCAATCACCTTGCCGCTGCCATCGCGCACCGGGGTGTACTGGGTCATGTAAGAGCGATCAAAGAGCAACGCCCGGCCGACGTAGCTTTGCCCCGCCATCAGCTTCGCATAGGCCGGATGCGCATGATCGAGCAAGGTGCCGATGGCGCGGCTGCCATCCTGTTTGGTCAGGGAGGTGCTGACCCGCACGAAGTCTTCGCCGCTGCGCACAAACAGTGTGGCAACGCCCGCCGTCATTTGTGTGAACTCGTCGACTTCCTTGAAGTTGTTGTTCAACACTTCGCTGCCCAGGTGCAGACCCGGGGTCTGGGTGCCGGCAACCGTTACCGGCTCACTCGGGTGAATGCTCAAACCGGCGCTGAAGCGCTTCTCGAACAACCCGCTCAAGCGCTGAGTGCTTTCACGCAACGTGCCGTGGAAGGTGCTCAGTTGGTCGGCCAGCAGCCGAGCCTCACTGGCCAGGTGCTCTTCACGGGTGGCAAGGTTGGCGTTATCCAGCGAACGCAAGGCAAAGACTGTACTGCCGCTGATGACAATCGCCAGTATCACGGCGAGCGCGAGGCCCAGCTGCGAGGCGATCCGAGCGCGAGGTTGAGACATGGTCAGCTCCTGGCCGAGCCACGGGATCCTCCTTGATCTCGACTCGGATAATTTTCTAATAGTTGGGTCACTCGTGGACACCGGCACGACGGTTCCACATGCACGTATTCGGCGGCAGCGCCAAATACTTGAGCGAATAGCAGGGTTATGGCACAAGGCCGGCATTGTGGCGGCTCTAACGTTTCAGCTCAAGCGCGCAACTGGCGGCAGTTCCATGGCGCGGACCTCGCCTTGCAGGAAGTCGCTGAGACGACGCAAACGTTCACCTCCCGGACGGGTTTTGGGCCACACCAGGTAATAATTCAGGCCACTGGCGACAGCCGTAGGCCACGGCAGGCTCAAGCGGCCTTGCGCCACATCTTCAGCCACCATCAACAAATCGCCCATCGACACGCCGTAACCCCGCGCCGCAGCGATCATCCCCAACTCCAGCGTGTCGAACACCTGCCCGCCCTTGAGCGACACCTGATCGGCCAATCCCATGTGCTCCAGCCAGCTGCGCCAATCGCGGCGATCCGGGGTCGGATGGAGCAACTCGGCAGCCGCGAGTCGGGCCACGTCCCAAGGTTGATCGTGCAGCAGATTGGGCGCGCCAACGGGGATCAGTTCCTCGGGAAACAACAGGCTGGCCTCCCAGTCCAGAGGAAAATGGCCGTCGCTCAGCAACACCGCGCAATCGAACGGCTCATCGTTGAAGTCCACCGAGTCGATGTCCATCCACGCACTGGTCAACTGCACCTCGTTGCCCGGCTGCAAATGCCGGAAGCGACTCAGGCGCGCCAGCAACCAGCGCATGGTCAGGGTCGATGGCGCCTTCATGCGCAGGATGTCGTCCTCGGCGCGCAAGGTGTTGCAGGCGCGCTCCAGCGCCGTGAAACCTTCGCGGATGCCCGGCAACAGCAGGCGCGCCGCTTCGGTCAGCTGCAAATTGCGTCCGCTGCGATGAAACAGTCGACAGGCGAAGTGATCTTCAAGCGTTCGAATGTGCCGACTCACCGCACTCTGGGTGATGGACAGTTCCTCGGCCGCACGGGTGAACGAGCTATGCCGCGCTGCCGCTTCGAATGCGCGCAGGGCATACAACGGAGGAAGTCGACGGGACATGCACAAAGCTCCTGTAGCGGGATGCGGCCAACTTAGCAGAATTCTTTCATGATGAGTTTTAATCATGCCAGCCATCCTTTTTATCCCTTTGTGCAATCCCTTCCAAGCGCCGAGAATCGACGGTCTCTTGTTCCCTCTATTGATGGCGGGTGATGACCATGCAGCATCCTGTGCGTACTGAACTCTGGGCCATCCTGCGGCTGGCGGGGCCGTTGATTGCCTCGCAGTTGGCGCACATGTTGATGGTGCTGACCGACACTTTGATGATGGCGCGCCTGAGCCCTGAGGCGCTCGCCGGCGGTGGCCTGGGTGCCGCGACTTACTCGTTCGTGTCGATTTTCTGCATTGGCGTGATAGCGGCGGTCGGCACGCTGGTAGCGATCCGCAAGGGCGCGGGCGACATTATTGGCGCCGCACGCCTGACCCAGGCCGGGTTGTGGCTGGCGTGGCTGATGGCGCTGGGTGCCGGGCTGCTGTTGTGGAACTTGAAACCGGTGTTGCTGCTGTTCGGCCAGACTGAAACCAACGTCAACGCCGCCGGGCAATTCCTGATTGCCCTGCCGTTCGCCCTGCCCGGCTATCTGAGCTTCATGGCACTGCGCGGCTTCACCAGTGCCATCGGCCGGGCGACGCCGGTCATGGTCATCAGCCTGGTCGGCACAGTGGCGAACTTCCTGCTTAATTACGCGCTGATCACCGGCATGTTCGGCCTGCCGAAACTGGGCTTGATGGGCATCGGTCTGGTCACGGCGATCGTTGCCAACTGCATGGCACTGGCCCTGGCCTGGCACATTCATCGGCATCCGGCGTACGACGCTTATCCATTGCGCGCAGGGTTGTCGCGGCCGAACCGGCAGTACCTGAAGGAGCTGTGGCGCCTTGGTCTGCCGATTGGCGGCACCTACGCGGTGGAAGTCGGGCTGTTCGCCTTCGCCGCGCTGTGCATGGGCACCATGGGCAGCACGCAACTGGGCGCGCATCAGATTGCTTTGCAGATCGTGTCGGTGGCATTCATGGTGCCGGCGGGGATGTCGTACGCCATCACCATGCGTGTCGGTCAGCATTACGGCGCGGGGCAATTGGTCGATGCGCGAATGTCGGGGCGAGTCGGGATCGTGTTCGGCGCAGTGGCGATGCTGGGGTTTGCGATGGTGTTCTGGCTGCTGCCGAATCAGTTGATCGGCTTGTTTCTCGACCATAACGATCCGGCGTTTGCCGAGGTGATCCAACTGGCCGTGAGCCTGCTGGCGGTAGCGGCGTGGTTTGAGCTGTTCGACGGTACGCAGACGATTGCCATGGGCTGCATTCGTGGGCTCAAGGACGCGAAGACCACGTTTTTGGTCGGGCTCGGCTGCTATTGGCTGATCGGTGCGCCAGCGGCGTGGTGGATGGCGTTTCACCTGAACTGGGGGCCGACGGGTGTCTGGTGGGGGTTGGCGCTTGGGCTGGCGTGTGCGGCAGTGAGTCTGACGCTGGCGTTCGAGTGGAAGATGAAGCACATGATTCGGCGTGAGCCGCAATCTCGGGGCTTCAACATCCCTCAGCCTGAATGAGTTTCACCTTGTGGGAGCGAGCCTGTTCGCGAATGGGATCGGTCAGTCAAATCATCCTTGCCTGACTCACCACTTTCGCGAGCGGGCTCGCTCCCACAGGGGTTAATGCCTGACCCGGAGATTGTGTTCAGCTCACGATTTCGAGCGCTGGCTGTTGGCTTGAGCCGAAGGTGAGATATTCAACCAGTTCCGCCAACGGCAACGGCCGGCTGATCAGATACCCCTGCACCTGATCGCAACCAAACCCGCGCAGCAGTTCAAGTTGCTCCGTGGTTTCCACGCCTTCAGCCACTACTTCCAGATGCAGGTTGTGCGCGAGGTTGATCATCGCGTGCACCAGTTTGCGGTTCTCTTCACGTTGTTCCATGCCACCGACGAAGCTCTTGTCGATCTTCAGCAAAGCGATCGGCAGGCTGTTGAGGTGCACGAACGATGAAAACCCGGTGCCGAAGTCGTCCAGCGAGAAGCGCACGCCGAGGCGGCCGAGGGCGTCCATGGTCTGTTTGACCAGGTCACTGCGGCGCATCACTGCGGTTTCGGTCAGTTCAAACTCCAGCCACTGCGCCTCGACGCCACGTTCGGCGATCAAACGGCTGAGCGTCGGCAGCAACTGGCTGTCCTGAAACTGACGGAACGACAGGTTGATCGCCATGTGCAGCGCCGGCAAACCGCGCTCGCGCAAGGCCTGCATGTCGCGCAGGGCCCTGGAAATCACCCAGTAACCCAGCGGCACGATCAAGCCACTCTGCTCGGCCAGCGGCACGAATTCACTGGGTGGCAACAGCCCGCGTTCACCATGGCGCCAACGCACCAAGGCTTCGAGGCCGACGATCTGGCCGTCTTCGATATTCAGGCGCGGCTGGTAATGCAGCTCCAGCTCGTCGCGACGCAAGGCCCGGCGCAGTTCGCTTTCGAGGTCGGCCATGCTCCGCGCGTTGCGGTTGATGCGTTCGTTGAAGATGTGAAAGGTGCAGCCCTGCGTGCTTTTCGCCTGCTGCATGGCGATGTGCGCATGCCACATCAACGGGTCGGCGCCACCCTGCGCGCGGGCATGGGCGATGCCGAGGCTGGAACCGATCAACAGGCTTTCGCCGTCGACCCAGTAGGGTTCGGCCAAGGCTTCGGTGATGCGTTCGGCCATCCACTCGGCGCGTTGCGGCGCGCGGCGGGTGTCGATCAGCAGGGCGAATTCGTCACTCCCCAGGCGCGCCAGTTGATCACCGGCCTCCAGCTGACTTTTCAGCCGCGCAACGACTTGCAGGATCAAGCGGTCGCCAGCCTGATGACCTAGGGCGTCGTTGGCGTGACGGAAGTTGTCGAGGTCGAGATGCCCGAGGGCCAGGCCTCGTCCGTCGTTTTCCGCCAGGCGCGCGGCGAGCAAGGTCTGGAAGCCCTGACGGTTGGCGATACCTGTCAACGGATCCTGTTCGGCGAGGCGCTGCAGAGTGTTCTCCAGTACGCCGCGTTCGCGAACGTGGCGCAGGCAACGACGGAGCATGCCAGCGTCGAGGGCATCGAACACCAGCCAGTCGCTGACGCCAACGGGCGCGGTGACCGGTTCGTGCTCCAGCAGCAACACCGTCGGCAGGCTGCAACGGCCCGGCGCCGGTTGTAATGCAGGAAGGGTCAACAACACCGCGTTGCGGTTGTCTTCGAACAAACGGCTGACCGACTCCCAGTTCGGTGCGCTGATCAGCACTGCCGCGCTCCCCATTGGCGCCAGACACTCGCGCAATAGCGCTGTCCACGCTGGCTCTTCGGCCAGTAACAGCAAACGCAAGGGTTCGACAGGCGTAGTCAAGCTGACTCCCTAGACTCTGCAATGATGTGGGCGGCGGGCATTATGCCGGTGCGCAGACCAATCTCCAAATGACAACGGTTATCAAAAACCGAATACGCGTCATGAATGAGAACATTAGCCGCAAAATCACCATGCATCCTGCGTGAAAGTAACAAAACCGGCAAATTTGAATCGCGTGGTGCGTCACAAGTCGGACAGAGCAGCACAAATCGCTGAGCCTGTTAAAATGCCGGCCCATTTCGTCAACGACTCCCGAATTTTCGTATGTCCCGACTCAATCCCCGGCAGCAAGAAGCCGTGAGCTACGTCGGCGGCCCTCTTTTGGTGCTCGCCGGCGCTGGCTCCGGCAAAACCAGTGTGATCACGCGCAAAATCGCGCATCTGATCCAGAACTGCGGCATCCGCGCCCAGTACATCGTCGCCATGACCTTTACCAACAAGGCTGCGCGCGAGATGAAGGAGCGGGTCGGCAGCCTGCTCAAGGGTGGCGAGGGCCGTGGCCTGACCGTGTGTACATTCCACAACCTGGGCCTGAACATCATCCGCAAGGAACACGTGCGGCTGGGCTACAAACCGGGCTTCTCGATCTTCGACGAGACCGACGTCAAGTCCCTCATGACTGACATCATGCAGAAGGAATACGCGGGCGACGACGGCGTCGACGAGATCAAGAACATGATCGGCTCGTGGAAAAACGACCTAATCCTGCCGGCCGAAGCGCTGGAAAACGCGCGCAATCCCAAGGAACAGACCGCCGCCATCGTCTACACCCACTATCAGCGCACGCTCAAAGCGTTCAACGCAGTGGACTTCGACGACCTGATCCTGCTGCCGGTGAAGTTGTTCCAGGACAACGCCGACATCCTCGAAAAGTGGCAGAACAAAGTCCGCTACCTGCTGGTGGACGAATATCAGGACACCAACGCCAGCCAGTATCTGCTGGTAAAACTGCTGATCGGCACGCGCAATCAGTTCACCGTGGTGGGCGATGACGACCAGTCGATCTACGCCTGGCGCGGCGCGCGGCCGGAAAACCTGATGCTGCTCAAGGATGACTATCCGTCGCTGAAAGTGGTGATGCTCGAGCAGAACTACCGCTCCACCAGCCGCATCCTGCGCTGCGCCAACGTGCTGATCTCGAACAACCCGCACGAATTCGAAAAACAGCTGTGGAGTGAGATGGGCCACGGCGACGAGATCCGAGTGATCCGCTGCCGCAACGAGGACGCCGAGGCCGAGCGCGTGGCCATGGAAATCCTCAGCCTGCACTTGCGTACCGACCGCCCGTATAGCGATTTCGCCATCCTCTATCGCGGTAACTATCAGGCCAAGCTGATCGAGCTGAAACTGCAGCACCATCAGGTGCCGTATCGCCTGAGCGGCGGTAACAGCTTCTTTGGCCGCCAGGAAGTGAAGGACCTGATGGCCTACTTCCGCCTGATCGTGAACCCGGACGACGACAACGCCTTCTTGCGAGTGATCAACGTGCCGCGCCGCGAGATCGGCTCGACCACGCTGGAAAAACTCGGCAACTACGCCACCGAACGCAAGATCTCGATGTACGCCGCCACCGATGAAATCGGCCTGGGCGAACATCTGGACAGCCGCTTCACCGATCGCCTGTCGCGCTTCAAGCGCTTCATGGACAAAGTGCGCGAGCAATGCGCCGGTGAGGACCCGATCTCCGCCCTGCGCAGCATGGTCATGGACATCGACTACGAGAACTGGCTGCGCACCAACAGCTCCAGCGACAAGGCTGCGGATTACCGGATGAGCAACGTCTGGTTCCTGATCGAGGCGTTGAAAAACACCCTTGAGAAGGACGAAGAAGGCGAAATGACCGTCGAGGACGCCATCGGCAAACTGGTCCTGCGCGACATGCTGGAACGTCAGCAGGAAGAAGAGGACGGCGCCGAAGGTGTGCAGATGATGACCCTGCATGCGTCCAAGGGACTGGAATTCCCCTACGTGTTCATCATGGGCATGGAAGAGGAAATTCTTCCGCACCGCTCCAGCATCGAAGCCGACACCATTGAAGAAGAGCGCCGCCTGGCTTACGTGGGCATCACCCGCGCCCGCCAGACCCTGGCCTTCACCTTCGCCGCCAAGCGCAAACAGTACGGCGAGATCATCGATTGCGCGCCTAGCCGCTTCCTTGATGAACTGCCGCCGGACGATCTGGCCTGGGAAGGCAACGACGATACACCGACCGAAGTCAAAGCCGTGCGTGGCAACAGCGCATTGGCTGATATACGCGCGATGTTAAAGCGCTAGAATTGACCACTTTTCAAGTTTAGGGCGCGCGTGCGCCAATAGAGGAAAAGCTTCATGGAAGCACTGCACAAGAAAATTCGCGAAGAAGGCATCGTGCTTTCCGATCAGGTCCTGAAAGTCGACGCCTTTCTGAACCACCAGATTGACCCGGCCCTGATGAAGCTGATCGGCGACGAATTCGCCTCGCTGTTCAAGGACTCGGGCATCACCAAGATTGTCACCATCGAAGCCTCGGGCATTGCCCCGGCGATCATGACCGGTCTGAACCTTGGCGTGCCGGTGATCTTCGCACGCAAACAACAGTCCCTGACCCTGACTGAAAACCTGCTGTCGGCGACCGTTTACTCGTTCACCAAAAAGACTGAAAGCACCGTGGCCATCTCCCCGCGTCACCTGACCAGCAGCGACCGCGTGCTGATCATCGACGACTTCCTGGCCAACGGTAAGGCATCCCAGGCGCTGATCTCGATCATCAAACAGGCTGGTGCCACCGTCGCCGGTCTGGGCATCGTCATCGAGAAGTCGTTCCAGGGCGGCCGTGCCGAACTGGATTCGCAGGGCTATCGCGTTGAGTCGCTGGCCCGCGTGCAATCGCTGAAGGATGGCGTTGTAACCTTCATCGAGTAACTGCTGAAAGCCGCAAGCCCCCCCAGAAACCATTGTGGGAGCTGGCAAGCCAGCTCCCACAATGGTTTCTGGGTCGGTGTCTATTGCGCGGTGGCCTTCAGGCCGGTAAGCAACAGGCGCTGGAACAGGTCCTCTTTCAAGCCTTCCGGGTTCGCAAGCTGCATCCGCTCCAGATGCTCCGGATAAAGCGAAGCCTGCGGCGCATCCAGCGCTGCCTTGCCCAGCTCCAGAATCTCGGTCAACTTGAACTTGCTCTTCAGCCAGTTCAACGCCCGCAACAAATCCCGCTCGATCGCTGTGAAATCACAACCTAATGGATATTCCGGAAACAGATTCGGATGGCGGGCGGCAATCGCCTGCAAACGCTCTGGCGTGTTGTCGGCAAAGCGCGGATCAATACGGAAATCCTTCGGCAGCTTGCCGACCTTCTGCGCTTGCTCGATCAGTCCCGGCTGGAAGCGCGAGTCGCTGATATTCAACAGCGCTTCGATCACGGCCGCATCGGTTTTGCCGCGCAGATCGGCGATGCCGTACTCGGTGACCACTATGTCGCGCAGATGCCGCGGGATGGTGCAGTGACCGTACTCCCACACGATGTTCGAATTCACCTCACCGCCGGACTCGCGCCAGCTGCGCAGAATCAGCATCGATCGCGCACCTTGCAGGGCATGACCCTGGGCGACGAAGTTGTACTGCCCGCCGACGCCGCTGAGCACCCGGCCGTCTTCCAGTTGATCGGCCACACCGGCTCCGAGCAACGTCATGTTGAACACCGTGTTGATGAAGCGCGCATCAAGGCGTTGCAGCCGCTTGAGCTCTTCCTGCCCGTACAACTCGTTGATGTAGCTGATACGGGTCATGTTGAATTCGAGGCGCTTGCTCTGCGGCAATTCACGCAGGCGCTCGTAGAAACTGCGGGGGCCAAGAAAGAAGCCGCCATGCACCGAGATGCCGTCGGTCTGCGCCGCTTCATCAAGAGTGCCGGCGTTGGCTTGTTCTTGGGTTGGCACATCCGGGTAAACCTTGCGCCGGATAATCCCGGCATCCGCCAGCACCAACAGGCCGTTGACGAACATTTCGCTGCAACCGTACAGGCCTTTGGCGAACGGCCCCGTCCCGCCCTCGCGCTCGATCAATTGCGCCCACTGGCTGAGGTTTACATCCGCGAGCAAAGCTTGATAACCCGCGTTATCGGCCTGGCGCGCCAACAGTGCGGCGGTCAGCGCATCGCCCATCGAGCCAATGCCGATCTGCAACGTGCCGCCGTCGCGCACGAGCACGCTGGCATGCAGACCAATGAAGTGATCCTGAAAACCGACGGGCATGTTCGGGGTGGAAAACAGCGTGTTGCTGTCCTTCTCGTCGACCAGCAAGTCGAACGTGTCGATATCAACCTCGGCGTCGCCGGGCATGTACGGCAGCTCGGTATGAACCTGGCCGACCAGCAAAATGGTTTCCCCAGCGTCGCGGCGCTTGGCGATCATCGGTAACAGGTCGAGGGTGATGTCCGGGTTGCAGCTCAGGCTCAGACGGTCGGGATGTTCGCTGCTGCTGGCCAGCAGTTGCGCCACCAGGTTCAGGCCGGCGGCGTTGATGTCGCGGGCGGCATGGCTGTAGTTGCTGCTGACGTAATCCTGCTGGGCCGGCGCGCTGTTGAGCAGGCTGCCGGGCTGCATGAAGAACTGTTCGATGCGGATGTTGGCGGGCAAGCTGTCGCGGTGCAGGTCGGCGAGGAAATCGAATTCCGGGTAGTCACCGAAGACTCGCTCGACGAAGGGCTCGATAAAGCGCTTCTGCAAACCGTCGCCCAGACTCGGACGGCCCAGACACAGCGCCGTGTAAATCGTCAGTTGCCGATCGGGCAGCCCTTTGACGCGTCGGTACAACGCGTTGACGAAGTGATTGGGTTTGCCCAACCCGAGCGGCAGGCCCATGTGGATATGCGCCGGCAACCGCGCCAGCACGTCATCCACTGCCTGTTCGATCGAACACAACTGCACCATCTGAAGCCTCCCGCCCGTTCCGTTGATAGGGGTAGACCGAGATTGCCTTGAGTTTGCTGCAAAGGACAGCCCAAAGTCCTGGACGATTGTCGGCCACGGGAGTTTTTATGGTTGGAGATCGCTTGCCGTCTCGCGTGGGTAGAGGGGACTGAATGGGGGATATTGGAGAGATACGCCGACGTGAAACAGCTTGGCCGAATCCATAGTCGATGAAGTCTTTCAGGTCGATGTCGGACGCCAGACACTTCGGTCGGCCCCCTCTCCCTCTGGGAGAGGGCTGGGGTGAGGGCTCTTGAATCGCAGACACAAAAAAACCGTCCGAAGACGGTTTTTTTCATCAGCAGTACGCCCTACTTCAGGCCGGACATCTTCTCGATTGCACCTTTCAGGTCGGCATCCGAGCAATCCGCGCAAGTGCCTTTAGGCGGCATGGCGTTGATGCCAGTGATCGCCTTGGCCAGGATGCCGTCGAGGCCGCCTTGCTTATCGGCGCGCTCTTTCCACGCGGCGGTGTCACCAATTTTCGGCGCGCCTAACAGGCCGGTGCCGTGGCAAGCGTTGCAATGTTTGGCAATGATCGAGTCTGGAGTCTTGGCATCACCGCCGCCGGCAGTCGCCGCCACTTCCATCCCTTTACATTCCTGACCTTGCACACACACCTGGCCGACGGGCTCGAGGCGTTTGGCAATGTCGTCGTTCGTCGCAGCTTGAGCGCTGACAGCCCAGAGGGCCAGTACGGTTGCTGGTGCAGCCAGCATTTTCATAATTAGGTTCACGCGTTCACCCTCAATGGTGGCTATTCACGCCTGCGGCCACGGTTCGCAGGCGGGCGCAAGTATAGCGGTTAGCCCGCCACACTGAAACAACCCCATAGTCGAAGGGGTTATACCGCGCTGTGGAAAAACTGTTCGGATGCCTTTGCCGTTATGGCTTGGCGCCTCTTTGTTTAAAAATTCGCCGGCGTGGCTGCGCTGATTAGTCGCGCAGGCAAGTCGAACGGATTACGAAAACGATGCGGCTTGGTACTTTCAAAGTAGTAGCTGTCGCCGGCTTCGAGAATAAAAGTTTCAAGACCCACCACCAATTCCAGACGACCCTCCACCAAAATCCCGGTTTCCTCGCCCTCGTGGGTGAGCATTTCTTCGCCGGTGTCGGCGCCCGGCGGGTAGATTTCGTTGAGAAACGCGATGGCCCGGCTAGGGTGTGCGCGGCCGACCAGCTTCATGGTCACGGCGCCGTCGGAAATGTCGATCAGCTCGTTGGCCTTGTAAACGATCTGGGTCGGTATTTCCTGCAGGATCTCTTCGGAAAAGAACTCGACCATGGACATGGGAATCCCGCCCAGAACCTTCCTTAGCGAACTGATCGAAGGGCTGACGCTGTTCTTCTCGATCATCGAAATGGTGCTGTTGGTGACGCCCGCGCGCTTGGCGAGTTCACGCTGGGAAAGCCCTTTGAGCTTGCGGATCGATTGCAGTCGTTCACCGACGTCCAAGGCTTAAGCCTCCTGATGTTGTAGAAATATTGAGCGTTATCATGGCGACAGCGTTCAGTATTTACAACACGTGGGCTCTGTAGCGGCCTCAACCCTCGGAATAGAGCCTTGGCACTCGACGCAGGTTGCAGAAGATCTGGTACGGAATGGTGCCGGCCCACTGCGCCACTTCGCTGGCGAGGATGTTTTTGCCCCACAGCTCGACGGTCGAACCCAATCCGGCTTCTGGCACATCGGTGAGGTCGATGCAGAGCATGTCCATCGATACTCGGCCGATGATGCGGCTGCGTTTGCCCGCGACCAAAACCGGCGTGCCGGTTGGCGCCTGACGTGGGTACCCATCGGCGTAACCCATGGCAACCACGCCAATGCGCATCGGTTTGTCGGTGATGAACTTGGCGCCGTAACCAACAGGTTCGCCGGCCGGCAATTCACGCACGCTGATGACTTTCGACTCGAGGGTCATCACCGGCAGCAGACGCCCGGCCACGGTGTGGGATTCTTCGAACGGCGTGGCGCCGTAGAGCATGATCCCCGGGCGCACCCAGTCGCTGTGAATCTGTGGCCAGCCGAGCACGGCTGGCGAGTTGCGCAGGCTGACTTCGGCGGCGAGGCCCTGACGCGCGGCTTCGAACACGGCGACCTGATCAGCGCTGCTCTGCTCGTGCAGTTCGTCGGCGCGGGCGAAGTGGCTCATCAGGACGATCTTCGCCACTTTGCCGCTGGCCAGCAGGCGTTGATAGGCGGCCGGGTAGTCCTTGGGGTGCAGGCCAACGCGATGCATGCCCGAATCAAGCTTCAGCCACACGGTGATCGGCTTGTTCAGCGCGGCCTGTTCAATTGCTTCGAGCTGCCACAGCGAATGCACCACGCACCAGAAATCATGCTCGACGATCAGCGCCAGCTCATCGGCTTCAAAAAAACCTTCAAGCAACAGCACCGGCGCACGAATGCCGGCGGCGCGCAGTTCCAGGGCCTCTTCGATGCAGGCGACGGCAAAACCGTCGGCCTCTCCTTCCAGCGCCTGGGCGCAGCGCACCGCGCCATGGCCGTAGGCATCCGCCTTGATCACCGCGAGCGCCTTGGCACTGGTGACTTCACGGGCGATTCGGTAGTTGTGACGCAGGGCTTGGAGGTCGATCAGGGCACGGGCTGGACGCATGGCGGCAGACTTCTAGGCGGTCATGGGAATAAAAACCGGCGCTGGCTGACGGCGTGAACCGCCAACAGCACCGGGAGAGGGATCTTTACAACGTATTACGGCAGTGCGGCGACGATGGAAATCTCAACCAGGATGCTCGGTTTGGCCATCTTCGCTTCGACGGTGGCGCGGGCCGGGGCAGCGCCTTTGGGCAGCCACTGATCCCACACCGAGTTCATCCCGGCAAAGTGTGCCTCGATGTCGTTGAGGTAGATGGTCGCCGACAGCAGATGCTGCTTGTCAGTGCCCGCCAGATCCAGCAAGCGCTCGATGTTGGCGAGCACCTCACGGGTCTGCTGTTCAATTCCGGCGTCAAAGTCATCGCCGACCTGCCCGGCCAGATACACAGTGCCGTTATGGCTGACGATCTGACTCATGCGCTCATTGGTGAGCTGGCGCTGGATTGCCATGTTTTGCGGACTCCTGAATTTTGTTGCCGTAACGGGAAATATCGAGGCCTTCGGCGCTGATTTGCGGCTTTTTCTTCGCCATCAGGTCGGCCAGCAAACGACCGGACCCGCACGCCATGGTCCAGCCGAGCGTGCCGTGACCCGTGTTGAGGAACAGGTTCTTGAACGGCGTCGCGCCCACGATAGGCGTGCCGTCCGGAGTGGTCGGACGCAGGCCGGTCCAGAAGCTCGCCTCGGCCAGATTGCCGCCCTGAGGATAAAGGTCGTTGACGATCATCTCCAGGGTTTCGCGCCGACGCGGATTCAAAGACAGGTCAAAACCGGCGATCTCGGCCATGCCGCCGACGCGGATACGGTTGTCGAAACGGGTGATCGCGACCTTGTAGGTCTCGTCAAGAATGGTCGAAGTCGGGGCCATTGCCGGGTTGGTGATCGGAACGGTCAGCGAGTAACCCTTGAGCGGGTAAACCGGCGCCTTGATGCCCAGCGGCTTGAGCAATTGCGGCGAGTAGCTGCCGAGGGCCAGCACGTAGCGGTCGGCGGTTTCCAGCTTGCCGTCGATCCACACACCGTTGATGCGATCACCGGCGAAGTCGAGTTTCTGGATGTCTTGGCCGAAGCGGAATTCCACACCCAGTTGCACCGCCATTTCGGCGAGACGCGTGGTGAACATCTGGCAGTCGCCGGTCTGGTCGTTCGGCAGGCGCAGGGCACCGGCGAGAATATCGGTAACGCCCGCCAGGGCCGGCTCGACGCGGGCAATGCCGGCGCGGTCGAGGACTTCAAACGGCACGCCGGATTCTTGCAGCACGGCGATGTCTTTGGCGGCGTTATCGAGTTGCGCCTGGGTTCGGAACAGTTGCGTCGTACCGAGGCTGCGACCCTCGTAGGCAATGCCTGTTTCGGCGCGCAATTCGTCGAGGCAGTCACGACTGTACTCGGACAGACGCACCATGCGCTCCTTGTTCACCGCGTAACGATTGGCCGTGCAGTTGCGCAGCATCTGCGCCATCCACAAGTACTGGTCAATGTCAGCGGTGGCCTTGATCGCCAGTGGCGCGTGGCGTTGCAACAGCCATTTGATGGCCTTGAGCGGCACGCCCGGCGCTGCCCACGGTGAGGCATAGCCCGGTGAAACCTGGCCGGCGTTGGCGAAACTGGTCTCCATGGCGGCGGCTGGCTGACGGTCGACCACCACCACTTCAAACCCGGCACGGGCCAGATAGTAAGCACTGGCGGTACCGATGACGCCGCTACCCAAGACCATAACGCGCATTTTTGTATCCCTCATCGCGGCGTGCCGCGTACGTCTGTTGTTAGAGCAATGATGCGCGCAGTGTAAGAAAGATTTGCCAGTGCTTTTCACTGTATAAGCGCCTATATTTGGCGACAATTCTCGGCAAAAACCCTTTTCACGGAGGCGCATCCCCTATGCGTACCAACACTCAGACCAAACGTGAGCTGGACAAGATCGACCGCAACATTTTGCGGATCCTGCAGGCGGACGGTCGGATTTCCTTTACCGAACTCGGAGAAAAGGTCGGCCTCTCCACCACGCCGTGCACCGAGCGGGTGCGGCGCCTGGAGCGCGAGGGGATCATCATGGGCTACAACGCCCGGCTGAATCCGCAGCACTTGAAGGGTAGCTTGCTGGTGTTCGTCGAGATCAGCCTCGACTACAAATCCGGTGACACTTTCGAAGAGTTCAGACGCGCGGTGCTGAAGTTGCCCCACGTGCTGGAGTGTCACCTGGTGTCAGGGGATTTCGACTATCTGGTGAAGGCGCGGATTTCCGAGATGGCCTCGTACCGCAAGCTGCTCGGCGACATCCTGTTGAAGCTGCCGCATGTGCGTGAATCGAAGAGCTATATCGTGATGGAAGAGGTTAAGGAAAGCTTGAACTTGCCTATTCCCGATTGATAATTGTGGCGTCTGACCTGGCCCCATCGCTGGCAAGCCAGCTCCCACAGTGATCATGGGTGTTCACCAAGAAACCTGTGGGAGCTGGCTTGCCAGCGATGGCAGCAACGCGGTTCGAAGCGAACCTGTTAGACCAACACCTGCCGATTCGCCGCCATATATTCGAAGATTTGCTTTTCCGCGCGGGGATGAATGAGTTCCACAGGCCCCCGCCCATTCGGGCACGGCAGCGTTTTGGTGGTACCAAACAACCGGCAAATCAGCGGCCGTTCGCCGTACACCGTGCAGCCATTCGGCCCCAGGTGCACGCAGTTCAGTTCATCCATCGCCGCATCCTGCTCGGCTCGGGTCTTGCGCGGCAGGCGTGCCATTTCTTCGGGCGAGGTGGTCACGGGCCCACAGCAGTCGTGGCAGCCCGGCACGCACTCGAACGTGGGGATCTGCTGACGCAGGGTGCGGATTTTCTCGCTGTTGCAGCTCATCGAAACATTGACCGACGTGGGGTAGGCGGCAATTGTGCCGCAAAAGCCGTGATCCAGACACCGCGGGCCGACCAGTGTTGCCCGACTTCGCGCGTGCGGCTTATGCTCCGTCAAATTTTCTCGACACCCCGCTCAGGATGACGCCCATGACTGCCCGCGCCCACACCACCGCGAGCCAACCTCACGCAGCCTCTTATTACGCCGCCAGCAGCCTGCCGCAACCGGACCATCCGTTTCTACAAGGCGAGGTGATTGCGGACGTGTGCGTGGTCGGCGGTGGCTTTTCCGGGCTGAACACCGCGCTGGAACTGGCCGAACGTGGCCTCAGCGTCGTGTTGCTGGAAGCGCACAAGATCGGCTGGGGCGCCAGCGGTCGCAACGGCGGGCAACTGATTCGCGGGGTTGGCCATGGTCTTGATCAGTTCACAAACGTGATCGGCGCCGATGGCGTGCGGCAGATGAAACTCATGGGCCTGGAAGCCGTGGAAATTGTCCGTCAGCGCGTCGAGCGTTTTCAGATTGCCTGCGATCTGACCTGGGGCTATTGCGACCTCGCCAACAAGCCGTCGGACCTCGAAGGCTTTGCCGAAGATGCCGAGGAGCTGCGCAGCCTAGGTTATCGCCACGAAACCCGGCTGCTGCAAGCCGATGAAATGCACACCGTGGTCGGCT
The DNA here is from genome assembly GCF_017973755.1 of Pseudomonas sp. P42. NCBI lineage: Bacteria > Pseudomonadati > Pseudomonadota > Gammaproteobacteria > Pseudomonadales > Pseudomonadaceae > Pseudomonas > Pseudomonas sp. P42. The sequence continues at coordinate 442,378 of NZ_JACOPU010000003.1, forward strand.
CCAAACGCTACATCGGTGGTTTGATCGACATGGGTTCCGGTCATCTGCATCCGCTGAATCTGGCGCTGGGCGAAGCCGCAGCAGCGCAGCAACTGGGCGTCAGACTGTTCGAGCAGTCGGCCGTCACACGCATCGATTACGGCCCGCAAGTCCGCGTGCATACCGCCCAGGGTTCAGTTCGCGCCAAGACCTTGGTGCTGGGCTGCAACGCCTATCTGAACAACCTCAATGCGCAGCTCAGCGGCAAAGTGTTGCCCGCCGGCAGCTACATCATCGCTACCGAGCCGTTGAGCGAACAACTGGCTCACCAGTTGCTGCCGCAAAACATGGCGGTCTGCGACCAACGTGTGGCGCTGGATTACTACCGGCTCTCGGCGGATCGCCGCTTGCTGTTCGGCGGTGCCTGCCATTACTCGGGACGCGACCCGAAGGACATCGGCGCGTACATGCAGCCGAAGATGCTTGAAGTGTTTCCGCAGTTGGCCGGGGTGAAAATCGATTATCAGTGGGGCGGGATGATCGGCATCGGCGCCAACCGTTTGCCTCAGATCGGTCGGCTCGCGGATCAGCCGAATGTGTATTACGCCCAGGCGTACTCGGGGCACGGCGTGAATGCCACGCACCTCGCGGGCAAGTTGCTGGCCGAAGCGATCAGCGGGCAGCACAGCGGCGGGTTTGATCTGTTCGCCAAAGTGCCGCACATCACCTTCCCCGGCGGCAAGCATTTGCGTTCGCCGTTGTTGGCGCTGGGGATGCTGTGGCATCGCCTCAAAGAGCTGGTCTGAGGGCATTGCTGCGACCTTGAAGCCGTCATCGCTGGCAAGCCAGCTCCCACAATGACCATGGGTGCTCACGATATTTGAGTTCACCCAAAAACCTGTGGGAGCTGGCTTGCCAGCGATGGGGCCCGAAAGGGCACCACACCATTCAGATCCGCCAGAATGGCTTCAACCCCTCCTCCAGCGCCTGCTCGCGCGACAACCCGACATCCTTGAGCTGATCGTTTGTCATGTTCAGCAATGCCTTGCGCGTGTGCAGACGATGCCAGAACAGTCCCCAGCGACTTAGGCCGGACGGTGCGTTGCGCATGGCGCTGTTCCACGCACTGTCCTCCTGCCCTGCCTCCAGTTCCTGACTGTGTAACGTCAGCCGCACATCGCTCAAGCCGTTCATTTTTGTCGCTCCTGTTTACTTGGGTAGCCAGAGATTCCATGATGCGCGGGTCGGCAAAAGCATTACAGATTCAGCACATCTGTATTACTTCCATACAGATTTGCTATACCTGGTACTGAATTGTCGATTTATGCCGCATCTGTACTGGTTTTTCGAATCACCTGCATCGAGGCAGTGCCATGACGCTTTATGTGAATCTCGCCGAACTGCTCGGCACACGCATCGAACAAGGCTTCTATCGACCAGGTGATCGACTGCCGTCGGTGCGCGCACTGAGCGTAGAACATGGCGTCAGCCTCAGCACGGTGCAGCAGGCTTATCGCATGCTTGAAGACGGTGGCCTGGCCACGCCGAAACCCAAATCCGGTTACTTCGTGCCGGTCGGACGCGAGCTGCCGGATCTGCCCGCCGTCGGCCGGCCGGCACAGCGACCGGTGGATATCTCGCAGTGGGATCAGGTGTTGGAGCTGATTCGCGCGGTGCCGCGCAAGGATGTGGTGCAACTCGGTCGCGGCATGCCCGACATCAGCTCACCGACCATGAAGCCGTTGCTGCGCGGACTGGCGCGGATCAGTCGCCGCCAGGACATGCCCGGCCTGTATTACGACAACATCCACGGCACCCTCGAATTGCGTGAGCAGATTGCCCGGCTGATGCTTGATTCCGGCTGCCAGTTGAGCGCCAGCGATCTCGTCGTCACCACCGGTTGCCACGAAGCGCTGTCCACCAGCATCCGGGCAATCTGCGAACCCGGCGACATCGTCGCGGTGGATTCGCCAAGCTTCCACGGTGCCATGCAGACACTCAAGGGGCTGGGCATGAAGGCCCTGGAAATCCCCACCGACCCACTCACCGGCATCAGTCTCGAAGCGTTGGAACTAGCGCTGGAACAATGGCCGATCAAGGTCATCCAGCTCACGCCCAACTGCAACAACCCGCTTGGCTACATCATGCCGGAGTCGCGCAAACGCGCCCTGCTCAACCTCGCACAGCGCTTCGACGTAGCGATCATCGAGGACGATGTGTATGGCGAACTGGCCTACACCTACCCGCGCCCACGCACGATCAAATCCTTCGATGAAGACGGCCGCGTGTTGTTGTGCAGTTCGTTTTCCAAGACCTTGGCGCCCGGGCTGCGCATCGGCTGGGTTGCGCCGGGTCGATATCTGGAACGGGTGCTGCACATGAAATACATCAGCACCGGATCGACCGCGCCACAGCCGCAGATCGCCATTGCCGAGTTTCTCAAGTCCGGTTATTTCGAGCCGCATTTGCGGCGGATGCGCACACAATACCAGCGCAATCGCGACATGATGATCGACTGGGTGACCCGCTACTTCCCTGCCGGCACGCGCGCCAGCCGCCCGCAAGGCAGCTTCATGTTGTGGGTCGAACTGCCGGAAGGCTTCGACGCGCTGAAACTGAATCGTGCGCTGCTCGAGGAAGGCGTACAGATTGCTGTTGGCAGCATCTTTTCCGCCTCCGGCAAGTACCGCAATTGCCTGCGGATGAACTACGCCGCCAAACCAACGCCGCAAATTGAAGAGGCGGTACGTAAAGTTGGCGCGGCGGCGATCCGGCTATTGTCCCTCGACTGATTGGCAGACCGCGTCGACCGTTGCATAGAGTTTATCGGTGTCGCTGTTTGCCGGCGCGTCGACCTCGACCTGACAGGCTTGACCGATGCCGGCGTCGATCCGCAACCGCACCAGGACTGGTGCATCGGCCAGGTACACCAGCCCGGCATCCACGACACTGGTGAGATAGTTACCCTGCCCATCCTGCACCGATGCGCCTTTGGGGACGGGCAAACCGTCAGGCGTACGCACCTGCAGCATCAGACGGCGCACGGTGTCTACGGGAAAGTCCAGGCGCGGCACGGCGCCACGTCCGGCTTCGACTTCCTGATAACCATTGAGTACATCAACATTGCGCGGCAGGCTGCGGGTGTCGATTTCGACTCGATTGGTGCGCCACGCCGACAAACTCGAAGCCACTGCCCGCCCCGCGCCATCGGTCCAGACCGGACCTTGCGGTGTGCTCAGCTGGATACCGGCATTCTCACCCGCCTTGACCAGCGCAAAAGTCTCGCGCACCGGATAAGGCGAAAGCGTCACGCCCGCTTCGTGCAGCACCAGACCACCGCGCAGCCCGGCGTCATAACGGGTCGAGCCGACGCTGTTACGCGAGTAACCAAGGTCGATACTGGTGTAACGCGGCAATGCACTGAGCCGGGCATTAAAGTCGGTTTGCCCGTTCTGCACACGCGTCATATCCACGCTGTAATTCAGCGTGTCGCTCAATTGTTCGGCATAGCGGGTACCCGTGCGCAATCCCCGCTGCTCGTCATGCCGGGCGAATGTGTTCACTCTGCCTTTGCTTCCCAGCGGGAAACCAACGGTCAGATAGGCACTGCCACCTCGCCCTCCCATGGCGGAACCACTGCTTTCGCGCTGAACACTGAGCGACAAATTGGCCTTGGAAAAAGTCTGCGACCATGTCGCCCCCATCCGCGAATGTTGCGTGCTCCCCTGCCCCGCATACGTTGACCAAAAGCCCGAAAAGGCGCCCCAGTCGCGACTCGAGTAGTTGACCCCGGCGCCCCATTGTCGCTCGCCCTGCTGGTCCAGCTCCTCTCCAGCACCCTGCCCCGTCTGCGCCAGGGTACGAAAACCCGCACTGCGCCGGCTCATGTTGATACTGGCTGACAGGCCGTAGCCCAAAGGCATCCCTAGCGCCGCTTGCGTCCTCCGGCCCTGGCCCGAATTCACGGTCATGGAATTCAGCTGCTGCACGCTGACCACCGCCCCCATGCCCAAAGCCTGCTTTAACTCCCAGCCTACGGAACGATAGTCGCCAGCACCCATGATCCCGGCACTGAAGCCAGTCGTCGAGCCCAACAACCAGTCTTTGCTGGCCGCCACGAAGGCCGGCGCTTCGCGGTCATCGTTGCGCATTCGCCGGACCTTTCCTGCCGCGAGCCCATATCCGGGTTTCGCCGGCAGGGACGGGGGTCTCAAAGAGGCGGCCGAAACGAGAAATACGTGGCGCTCACCACTTTCGGCCACGACGGTGACTTCCAGATCCAGATGACGGCTCAACAACGGCAAATTACGCAGTGCAAACGGCCCGCCGGGTACCACAGTGGAATAGACCACCACGCCGCTCTGCCGAACTTCGACGCGCGCGGGCGACGGTGCATGACCTTCCACGACCGAGCCGCTACCGGGATCGTCTGCCACGGCCCCGGCCAAGGCCGAGTCAGGCAGGATTTGCACACCCGTGAACGGCTCCCCCGCGAACAACGATGAACGCATGTTGAGCTGCCCGACCTGCACCTCCGCCGCATACGCCTCCCATGTGCGCGAAGCATGGGTATAGAGAAGATCGAAACGCTCGACACCCGCGGATGAGTTGTAGTTCTGCCGACTGCGCACCACCCAGTCGGCAGCATTGAACCCCAACTCGGTAGCAAGGTTTAGATATTGGGTCGACTGGCCAGGGCTGGAGTCGCTCACCACTAGCGCGTCGTAGTTGAACAACCCGGCACTGCCGCCCGATTGCCATCCGCGCGCGGCAGACTTTGGTTCAAGCAGCAAACCTGTCGGTACCAACAGCATCACTCTCTGCGAACCGGGATCAAGCCGTACCTGCACGCCAGGCAGATGCTGGTCCACGTGAACACAGCTGCCATTGTTGGCGTTGTCGGGCAAGCCGGAAGGTACGGCAATGGACGCCTGATCCAGCAACGGGTTGTCGAGACATAGCTGCCCGTCGCCATCAAATCTCGCCACAACCGAACCCATAGCCCTGCCGTTGACCTCAAGCGCCACTCGACTGCGTCCGGCCGTGAAACGGGGTTCCACGCCGAAAAACCGGGCGGTGGCAGGGTCGATACCGCGAGCTTCCAGTACCGCCGGGTCGAATTCGGTATATGTCAGAGCCGCGGCTACTGAAGGCACCAGGAGGACCGGTGCCAACCAGCCGGGGACAGCGCAAAATACCCGCAGGAGCAGCGCCCTGCGTTTCATTTTTGAACGGTCAACGGCGCGTCGTAGCTGTCGACGGCAAAACCGTAAGTTGACGCCGGAAACAACCGTACGTGACTGCCCAATGTCGACGATGCGTCGAGCATCAGCACTTCGCCCGGCAGAATGTAAGTGCGTTGCAGATCGAGCGTGACGCCACCGGGAATCAGGTTCACCGCTTTGGACAGCCTGACCACATACGGACTCGGGTTACTCACGCGAACTTGCTGGCCGGCAACGCTCCAGACCAGGCGCTTCCAGGGCATACGGTCGATAGCCAGGTTGGCCGGCCGGACAATCACCGGGATGTTCTGGCGCACGGTCAGATGCACCTGCGCGCCGCTCCCCCCTTGCCGCGGGCTGATCCCTTCGAATACCACGCGTTGCAGGCGCTCGGTTTTCAGCGATCCGACCTCCCGCAAAATGAACCGCACCTGCTGACTTTTGCCCGGCTCGACACGAGCCACCGGTGGATTGAGCAATAGCAGCGGCTCGGTATCCTCAGGAATGTGCTCGATGGTGCTGTAGAGCAGTGCCGGCTGGTCGTCGGAGTTGCGGACATTCAGGGTCGCCTCCCCCGACGCTTGATCGACCACCACAACCGGCGTTTCCGGAACCATGCCAGCGGCATGGCTACTGGTGCTCATGAATGACAGGCACACGGCCACGAAGGCGGCAGGCACCTGGAAAGAAAAAAGGGGATACATGAAAATCTCCAGCGGGCATCGACCGAATGCGCCAGGCGATTTCGGCCGATACCTTGATGCGAAAAAATACGCGCTAACGCTATTCAGGCCCTGCGAGGCGCATCACGCGATCCGCACGGGCTCGTCAGTTTTTCGACTCAGAGGTAGAACACGTTGAACGTCACCGAACCATCGAGCTGAAACTCATCGGTGGTCGGCGGCAGATCGGCGGTCGGGCGAATCGCTGCCGCGACCTGCATCGGGAACGTATGCAGCCGAGCAGCGGCAGGACCCGCCGCAGCACTTGGCCCCCACGAATAAGTGATAGGTGCGTTGGATACCAGGCCGGCGGCCGGTACACGCCAGACGCGGTCTTGTGGGCTGCGTACCAGGAAGGTTTGTGGCGTGCCATCGGCAAGTGGCTGGCCGGTCAACAGACCGAAACCGCCAATGCCTACACCATTTGTGCTACCTAGACCGTAATAAAGCGTGTCAGAAGTCCGGCCATTGAACGTCAGGCCTGACACTTTGGTGGCGGCACGGTTGTCAGTAGCCGAGATTTCAACCGCCGCTGGTGCATCGCACGCAACTTTTAGGGTGATGTCCCTTGGGGGCAGATCGTTCTGCTGCGTTGCGCTCAGACTGGCGGAAAAAATACGCCCCAGATTAACGTTGCTGCCACCGGCGAATGCCGGAACGCAGGACGTCGGAATCACTGTGCCGGAGACCGTAAGGTCGACGGTGCCGGCCTGAGCTGCAAAGGGTGACAGTGCCAATAGCAAGGCACTGGCTGCATAGAGTTTTTTCATTGTTATTTACCGGTTGATGATTGAGTACATACACAGGTCGTTTCAGGACGTTGCGCAGTCCTGAGCGGGCGTTATGCCCGCACATCATTCCCGGTTCAGAAAGGCTTTTCTGTAGGTTCCAGTCACCTGGTCGGCATAGCGTTTTCGACGTACTGCGTAGTCCATTTCAGCGGGCATCGACAGAGCCGACTCAAAGTCCAGAGTGAATTTAATCTGAACAAAGAATGTCCTACGCCCGTGCCATACTTCGACCTTCGACCCGCCATGAGATGATCCTCCTTGAGATCCAGAACGGTCCTACTTTTCCCTGCACTTCTCATGCTCCTGCTCAGCAGTTGCGCGAGCCTGAACGTCCCACGCGAACCGAGCCAGGCATTGCCAGCGTCCGACTCGGCTTTCGGCCGGTCGATTCAAGCTCAGGCGGCGCCGTACGGAGGGCAATCCGGCTTTCGTTTGCTTTCCAACAGCACCGAGGCGTTCACCGCCCGTGCCGAACTGATTCGCCACGCGCAAAGCAGCCTCGATTTGCAGTACTACATCGTGCATGACGGCGTCAGCACACGGATGCTGGTGGAAGAATTGTTGAAAGCCGCCGACCGTGGCGTACGCGTGCGGATTCTGCTCGACGACACCACCAGCGACGGTCTCGACCAGATCATCGCGACACTGGCGGCGCACCCGCAGATCCATATCCGTCTGTTCAATCCGCTGCACCTGGGGCGCAGCACCGGCGTGACCCGGGCAGCCGGACGACTGTTCAACCTGTCGCTGCAACACCGGCGGATGCACAACAAGTTATGGCTGGCGGATAACAGCGTGGCCATCGTCGGCGGACGCAATCTGGGCGACGAGTACTTCGATGCCGAGCCGAACCTGAATTTTACTGACATCGACATGCTCAGCGTGGGGCCGGTGGCCGAGCAGCTCGGACACAGTTTCGATCAGTACTGGAACAGCGCGTTGAGCAAACCCATCGACGAGTTCCTCAGCAGCAAACCGACGGCCAGGGATTTGCAAAACACCCGCATGCGCCTCGAAGAGTCGCTGGAGGAAACCCGAAAGCAGAACCACGCGCTGTATCAGCAGTTGATGACGTTCAAGACCGACCCGCGCATGGACATCTGGCGCAAAGAGCTGATCTGGGCGTGGAACCAGGCGCTGTGGGATGCGCCGAGCAAGGTGCTGTCCAAAGGCGAGCCAGACCCGCAATTGCTCCTGACCACGCAACTGGCGCCAGAGCTTACGGGGGTCAGCAAAGAACTGATCATGATCTCGGCCTATTTCGTACCGGGCCAGCCGGGGCTCGTCTACCTGACCGGGCGTGCTGATGCCGGGGTTTCGGTAAGCCTGCTGACCAACTCGCTGGAGGCCACGGATGTGCCGGCGGTGCATGGCGGGTATGCGCCTTATCGCAAGGCGCTGCTGGAGCATGGCGTAAAACTGTTCGAACTGCGCCGCCAACCGGGGGACGGTGGCGGCAGTGGCCCGCACGTGTTTTACAGCAAGTCCTTTCGCGGCTCGGACTCCAGCCTGCACAGTAAGGCGATAATCTTCGACCGGCGTAAATCGTTTATTGGCTCGTTCAATTTCGACCCTCGCTCGGTGCTGTGGAACACCGAAGTCGGCGTGCTGGTGGACAGTCCGCAGCTTGCCGAGCATGTGCGCGAACTGGCGCTGCAAGGCATGGCGCCGGCACTCAGCTACGAAGCGAAATTGCAGGATGGGAATATCGTCTGGGTGACCGAGGATAACGGTCAGATGCACACGCTGAGCAAGGAACCGGGGAGTTGGTGGCGCCGGTTCAATGCGTGGTTCAGTACCAGCGTTGGCCTGGAGCGGATGCTTTAAAGATCAAAAGATCGTCCGGTCTTTTGATCTAAGCAGTCTGTGCCGAGCCGAAAGCGCCTTGGCGCGACAGCAGAATCACCAACCCGAACGCCCCCGCTGCCATCAACCAGGGCAACGCATGCCCGCTGACCCACTGACTGCCCGCCCCGGCCGCCAACGGCCCGATCAGACAGCCAACGCCCCACAGTTGCGCGATATGCGCATTGGCTCGCACCAGCGCGTCATCACGGTAACGCTCACCGATGAGGATCAGCGACAGCGTGAACAAACCACCGGCACTGGCGCCAAACAACACCCACAGCGGCCAGATCAGCAACGTGTCGATCAGCATCGGAATCGCCAGGCTCGACAGCATCAACACCACCGCGCACCCGGTGAACAGGGTGCGCCGCGACAGGTAATCGGCTAACGCGCCAATCGGCAATTGCAGCAGCGCATCGCCCACCACCACAGTACTGACCATCGCCAAGGCGATTTCGGCGGTAAAACCCTGTTGCAGGCAATACACCGGCAGCAACGTCAGGATCATCGCCTCGAACGCGGCAAACAACGACACCGCCCAGGCAATCGCCGGCAGCTCGCGGGCAAAGCCCCACAGGTCGCGGAAGGTCACGCTGCTCGCTTCACTGCTCGGCGCACCGCTACGGCGCAACAACAGCAAAGGGGAAACCATCAGCAGCGCGACACCGACCCAAAATCCGTAATCATTTTCGGTGCCGAGCGCGCCCAGCAGCAAAGGGCCAGACAGCTGGCTCAGCGCATAACTGCTGCCATACAGCGCCACCAGTCGACCGCGCCAATGCTCGACCACCAGCTGATTGATCCAGCTCTCGCCGAGGATAAACACGATGGTCAGGATCACGCCGATCATCAGGCGCAGCACCAGCCAGACCGGATAGCTTGGCAATAACGCCAACAAGCCAATGGACAGCGCTCCGGCCCACAGGCACAGGCGCATCAGGTTCGCCGTGCCGAAACGCGCCGCCAGGTGACTGGAGATTTTCGCGCCCAGCAACACGCCAATGGCCGGCATCGCTGCCATTACGCCAATGGCGAAGGCGCCGTAGCCCCAGCCCTCCAGACGCAACGACACCAACGGCATGCTGACCCCCAGGGCCAGGCCGACACTCAAGACAGACGCCAACACGGCGAAATACGTCGCCCACCGCATGTTCCACGCTCCTGTGGATATTCTTTTTGTATTCACCCAAAGCACTGTGGGAGCGAGCCTGCTCGCGAAAGCCGTTTCACATTCAGCACCTGGGCTGACTGATAAACCGCTTCGCGAGCAGGCTCGCTCCCACAGGGGATCTCTGCATGGCTGGGGAGCCCGACGGAATCAGGCTCCCTTCAACGGTTTACAGTTTGATCCACGTCGCCTTCAGTTCGGTGTACTTGTCGAACGCGTGCAGCGACTTGTCACGACCGTTGCCCGACTGCTTGAAGCCACCGAACGGTGCAGTCATGTCGCCGCCGTCGTACTGGTTGACCCACACGCTACCGGCGCGCAGCGCCTTGGCGGTCAGGTGTGCCTTGGAGATGTCCTGAGTCCACACCGCAGCGGCCAGGCCGTAAGGCGTGTCGTTGGCAATCTGGATGGCTTCTTCAGCCGTGTCGAAAGCGATGACCGACAGCACCGGGCCGAAGATCTCTTCCTGTGCGATCTTCATCGCGTTGCTCACGCCGTCGAAAATCGTCGGCTCGACGTAGGTGCCACCGGTTTCCTGAAGGATGCGCTTGCCGCCAGCCACCAGTTTGGCGCCGTCGGTATGACCGGACTCGATGTAGGACAGCACGGTGTTCATCTGCTGGGTATCGACCAGCGCGCCGACGTTGGTCGCCGGATCAAGCGGGTTGCCCGGCTTCCAGGCTTTCAGCGCCTCGATCACCATCGGCAGGAATTTGTCCTTGATCGAACGCTCGACCAGCAGACGCGAACCGGCGGTGCAGACTTCGCCCTGGTTGAAGGCGATGGCGCTGGCGGCCGATTCGGCAGCGGCTTGCAGATCGGGAGCATCTGCAAAGACGATGTTCGGGCTCTTGCCACCGGCTTCCAGCCACACGCGTTTCATGTTCGATTCGCCGGAATAAATCATCAATTGCTTGGCGATCTTGGTCGAACCGGTGAACACCAAAGTATCCACATCGTTGTGCAGGGCCAGCGCCTTGCCCACGGTGTGGCCGTAACCCGGCAGCACGTTGAGCACGCCTTTCGGAATGCCGGCCTCGACAGCCAGCGCCGCGATACGGATGGCGGTCAGCGGCGACTTTTCCGACGGTTTGAGGATCACCGAGTTACCGGTCGACAGCGCCGGGCCGAGTTTCCAGCACGCCATCATCAGCGGGAAGTTCCACGGCACGATGGCGCCAACCACGCCGACTGGCTCGCGGGTCACCAGACCCAGTTGATCGTGCGGCGTAGCTGCGACTTCGTCGTAAATCTTGTCGATCGCCTCACCGCTCCAGCTCAGCGCTTGCGCCGCGCCCGGCACGTCGATGTTCAGCGAATCGCTGATCGGCTTGCCCATGTCGAGGGTTTCGAGCAGGGCCAGTTCTTCGGCGTGCTGCTTCAGCAGGCCGGCAAAACGGATCATGGTGGCTTTGCGTTTGGTCGGCGCCAGGCGCGACCACACGCCGGAATTGAAGGTAGCGCGAGCATTTTCCACGGCGCGCTGGGCGTCGGCGGCGTCACAGCTGGCAATTTTGCCCAGCAGACGGCCATCGACCGGGCTGATGCATTCGAAAGTCTCGCCGGAGACGGCGTCGGTGTATTCGCCATTGAGGTAGGCGCGGCCTTCGATCTTCAGGTCGCGGGCGCGTTGTTCCCAATCGGCACGAGTCAGGGTGGTCATTCAGGTGTCCTCCTCTTGTTGAATACGAGCGCCGCGCGATCTTCGCCGACGTCCTCAGCAATTCTGCCCGGCCAGCCTGCATTTCGGCCCGAGGCACCCGCCACCCTAAACCAGCGGCCGGGTTTGTTTCAATATATTTGACATAAGGCGGCTATACGACCTTGCAGTGTTGATTTTAATCAACATAGACTTTGGCCTTTTCCAGCCTTGCGCCGCATTTACGGGAGATAACAACAATGAACATCCAGAACGTCGTCGACATCAGCCTGACCTCCAGCGAAGCCGAACGCTATCGCCCGGAACCGGCCAAAGTCCTCAAAGGCGATCCCGAGCAGGCAGTGTTCCATCAATATGAAAGTCCTTGCGGGCAGATGGGTGTCGGCGTGTGGGAAGGTGCGGTGGGTCAGTGGACGGTGAACTACACCGAGCATGAATACTGCGAAATTCTCCAGGGTGTTTCGGTGCTGCGTGACAGCGACGGCAATGCCAAGACGTTGCGCGTGGGTGATCGTTTTGTAATTCCGGCAGGGTTTCGCGGCACTTGGGAGGTGCTGGAGGCTTGCCGCAAGGTCTATGTGATTTTCGAACAGAAGGGCTGAGGATTTTCGCTGGCTGATCGGGCCTCATCGCTGGCAAGCCAGCGATGAGGCCCGGACGGGCGCGACAAAACCTGAGAAACAAAAAAGGCCCGTATCGTGAGATACGGGCCTTTTTTGTAAGTCGGGAAAAATCAATTACTTGATTTTGCCTTCCTTGTACATCACGTGCTTGCGAACAACCGGATCATATTTCTTGATCTCGATTTTGTCCGGGGTAGTACGCTTGTTCTTGTCGGTAGTGTAGAAGTGACCAGTACCGGCGCTCGAGATCAAACGAATCAATTCACGCATGATTAGCTCCCTTAAATCTTGCCATCGCGGCGAAGTTCGGCGAGCACGACAGTGATGCCACGCTTGTCGATGATACGCATGCCTTTGGCAGATACGCGCAGACGCACAAAACGTTTCTCTTCTTCAACCCAGAAGCGGTGATGCTGCAGGTTCGGCAGGAAACGACGACGGGTTTTGTTGTTTGCGTGGGAAATGTTATTCCCAGTCACCGGACCCTTACCGGTAACTTGACATACTCTCGACATGCCTCAGCCCTCTAAAACCACATGCCCAACCCGGCATGGGTTGGCCGCTTAATCTCTCAGTCATTTGGCGCCAGGCGCCGCGTTTCTTTAGAGGTCTTACCGGCTACACCTACAGTGAAGGAACCGGGCCCCTAGAAAAGAGCGCTGCTTTATACCAGAAAGACTGGGGTGCAACAACTTTCCGTGTGCAATCAATCCACAAAAAGACGCAGATTCTGCTCGCGAACGCCTTGGACAAAGGCCGGGACGGGGTTTTACCACTCGTCGAAGAAAACCGCTCATGCGCCCGATTCTGGCTCGTCGTTGCACCGAGCACACGCCGGAACTGCGTAAAAACGTCTCCGAAAATACAAAAGGGGATAGTCATTTGCAATCGCGACCTCTAGGGTAGGACTTTTCCAGACTGCACTTGCAGATGGGCCTTCGATCTGTAATAGGAAACCGACCATGCGCCTCGCTGCCCTACCCCTGCTGTTCGCCCCGCTCCTGCTGAGCCCTCTGGCCCAGGCCGCCGCACTGAGCGTCTGCACCGAGGCGAGCCCTGAAGGCTTCGATGTGGTGCAGTACAACTCGCTGACCACCACCAATGCGTCGGCCGATGTGCTGATGAACCGCCTGGTTGATTTCGATACTGCCAGCGGCAAGGTCATCCCGAGCCTGGCCGACAGCTGGGAAATCAGCACCGACGGCCTGACTTATATCTTCAAATTGCACCCGCAGGTCAAATTTCATACGACCGAGTACTTCAAGCCAACCCGCGAGCTGACTGCCGAAGACGTCAAATTCAGTTTCGACCGCATGCTCGATCCGGCCAATCCCTGGCACAAAGTTGCCCAAAGCGGCTTCCCTCACGCGCAATCGATGCAGCTATCGGCGCTCATCAAGAAGATCGACGCGCTGGACCCACTGACTGTGCGCTTCACACTTGATCACCCGGACTCGACGTTTCTGGCGACACTGAGCATGGGTTTCGCCTCGGTCTATTCCGCCGAATACGCCGACAAACTGTTGAAGGCCAACGCCACCGACAAGCTGAACAGCCAGCCAATCGGCACCGGCCCGTTTGTCTTCACGCGATTCCAGAAAGACGCCGCGGTCCGCTACAAGGCCAACCCGGATTACTTCCGTGGCAAGCCCGCCGTGGATCCGCTGATCTTCGCGATCACGCCAGATGCCAACGTGCGCCTGCAAAAACTGCGACGCAATGAATGCCAGATTGCCCTGTCGCCAAAACCCTTGGACGTAGAGGCTGCGCAGAAAGAGCCGACGCTGAAAGTCGAAAAAACCGACGCGTTCATGACCGCCTTCGTCGGTATCAACAGCCAGCATCCGCCACTGGACAAACCGGAAGTGCGTCAGGCGATCAACCTTGCCTTCGACAAGGCCAACTACATCAAAGCCGTGTTCGAAGACACGGCTGAAGCAGCCAACGGCCCTTACCCGCCAAACACCTGGAGTTACGCGAAAAGCCTGCCGGGCTACCCTCACGACGTAGCGAAAGCCAAGGCACTGATGACCAAGGCCGGCTTGAAGGATGGCTTCCAGACCACCATCTGGACGCGGCCGTCGGGCAGTCTGCTCAACCCGAATCCAAGCCTGGGCGCCCAGATGTTGCAATCGGATCTGGCGCAAATCGGCATTCAGGCGCAAATCCGTGTGATCGAATGGGGCGAGCTGATTCGCCGCGCCAAAGCAGGCGAGCATGACCTCTTGTTCATGGGCTGGGCCGGTGATAACGGCGACCCGGACAACTTCCTCACACCGCAGTTTTCCTGCGCCGCGGTCAAGTCCGGCACCAACTTCGCACGCTACTGCAACGCCGATCTCGACAAGCTGATCAGCGCCGGCAAGACCACCAGCGAACAAGGCGTGCGCACCAAGCTCTACGAGCAGGCGCAGGCGCAGATTCAGCAGCAGGCACTGTGGCTGCCGCTGGCACACCCAACGGCGTTCGCGCTGACACGTAAAGACGTTCAGGGTTACTCGGTAAGCCCGTTTGGCCGGCAGGACTATTCCAGGGTAAACCTCAAGTAACCGTCACGCTATAGAACCTGTGGGAACTGGCTTGGCAGCGATGAAGGCGGCACATTCAGCACGAATGTTGCCTGCCGGCTATCGCTGGCAAGCCAGCTCCCACAAGGTTGCGCATGATCCTGAGACTTACATCCAGCCGCACTCGGCCATCGACAGCGGCTCCCCCTCCCCTACGATGAAGTGATCGAGCACCCGCACATCAATCAGGTCCAGCGCCTTTTGCAAACGCTTGGTCAACAACTGATCCGCCTGACTGGGGTCGCTGTTCCCGGACGGGTGGTTGTGACAAAGGATCACCGCCGCCGCGTTATTGGCCAGGGAACGCTTCACCACCTCACGGGGATGTACGCTGGTATTGTCGATGGAGCCGCGAAACAGCGCCTCGAACGTCAACACTTGATGCTTGGAGTCCAGAAACAGACAACCAAATACCTCGTGCGGCTCGTGGCGCAGCATCGATTTGAGGTAATCGCGAACCGCCTGCGGATTCTCCAGTGCGGGTTTCCTGCGCATGCGCTCAGCCAGATGCCGACGGCCCATTTCCAGCACCGCCTGCAACTGGGCGAACTTCGCCGGCCCTAATCCCAGCTCCTTGCTGAATTGCGCAAGATCGGCCTCCAGCAACACGCGCAGGCTGCCGAATTGAGTCAACAGGTGTCGCGCAAGATCCACCGCGCTTTTTCCAGTGACGCCAGTGCGTAAGAAGATCGCCAGCAATTCGGCGTCGGAAAGGCTCGCAGAGCCCTGTTCAAGTAGCTTCTCCCGCGGGCGCTCCGCCGCAGGCCAATCGCGAATACTCATACACTTTCCCTGTCTGTGGGCGCCGCTGTTCCGTAGCGGTCGCTGTGATATCTTAGCCCATCTTTTTTGCGGGCGGATTCACCCTGGGGAGGGGGTTTCGCCACGTATGTCACCCACGAAATCAAAGGCAGACCTATGCAGCGGCTGTATCGGAAACGCATCGTTCTGGGCGTCGGCGGCGGCATCGCTGCCTACAAGAGCGCCGATCTGGTTCGTCGCCTGATCGACCAAGGCGCCGAAGTGCGTGTGGTCATGACCCATGGCGGCGCCGAGTTCATCACCCCGCTGACCATGCAGGCCCTGTCCGGGCACCCGGTTCACCTGGATTTGCTCGACCCTGCCGCCGAAGCGGCGATGGGCCACATCGAACTGGCCAAGTGGGCCGATCTGGTGCTCATCGCCCCGGCCACCGCCGACCTGCTCGCCCGACTGGCCCAAGGCATCGCCAACGATTTGCTGACCACGCTGGTGCTGGCCACCGACGCCGTCGTGGCGGTCGCCCCGGCAATGAATCAGGCGATGTGGCGCGACCCCGCGACCCAAGCCAACCTGCAACTGCTTCAAAGCCGCGGCCTGAAGACGTTCGGCCCGGCCTCCGGCAGCCAGGCCTGCGGCGACGTCGGCATGGGCCGCATGATGGAAGCTACCGATCTGGCGCAGTGCGCGGCGGACTGCTTCCAGCTTCAGGCGCTGACTGGCAAGCACGTCGTCATTACGGCCGGCCCGACCCAGGAAAACATCGATCCGGTGCGCTACATCACCAACCATAGCTCCGGAAAAATGGGCTTCGCCCTGGCCGAAGCGGCGGTGGAAGCCGGCGCCCGCGTGACCTTGATCAGCGGCCCGGTGCACCTGCCGACCCCGGATCGCGTCACGCGCATCGACGTGGTCAGTGCCCGCGACATGCTCGCGGCGTGCGAATCCGCGATCCCTTGTGACGTGTTCATTTCCTCCGCAGCGGTTGCGGATTACCGTCCGGAAGTCATCGCCCCGCAAAAACTCAAGAAAGATCCTACGAGCGGCGACGGCTTCGTCCTGCAAATGGTGCGCAACCCAGACATCCTGGCCACCATCGCGACCCGCCCCGATCGTCCGTTCAGTGTCGGTTTCGCCGCCGAGACCGAACACCTGCTCGACTACGCTGCACGCAAGCTGAAGGACAAGAATCTCGATCTGATCGTCGCCAACGACGTCGCCAACCCGAGCATCGGTTTCAACAGCGAAGAAAACGCCTGCAGCGTAATTGACCGTGAGCTTCACGCCACGGTTTTCGCCCAGACCAGCAAGAGCAAGATCGCTCGCCAACTGGTCACTTTTATCGCCGAACGTCTGAACCAGGTTTAATTTACATGCACGCTTTGCAAGCCAAGATCCTCGACCCACGCATCGGCACCGAATTCCCGCTGCCACAATACGCCACCCCTGGCTCCGCCGGCCTCGACCTGCGCGCCATGCTGGAGCAGGACATCGTGATCAAACCGGGTGAAACCGTGCTGATCCCGACCGGCCTGTCGGTCTACATCGGTGACCCGAACCTCGCCGCGCTGATCCTGCCTCGCTCGGGCATGGGCCACAAACACGGCATCGTGCTGGGCAACCTTGTTGGCCTGATCGACTCCGATTATCAGGGCCCGCTGATGGTTTCCTGCTGGAACCGCGGCCAGACCGATTTCACCATGGCCGTCGGCGAACGCCTGGCGCAACTGGTGCTTGTGCCGGTGGTACAGGCGCATTTCGAGATGGTTGAAGCGTTCGTCGAAACCGAGCGCGGTACCGGTGGTTTTGGCCATACCGGCACCAAATAATCCGCGTAGTGAACTGCCACAGGCGATTTTTTGATCCTGTTTTTTAAACAATCAAAGTCAAAAGATCGCAGCCTGCGGCAGCTCCTGCAGGGGGAAATTTGCGTTATTTCAGCGACAGGTTTTAGCACCGCCAATCAAGGTTTTGCCGGACAAAAGCCACGCCAGCCGAGGCGTCATGGCCCTTTCACACCACGAACTCTCTGTGGAAAACGCCGTCATACCCTTCAGTTTGAGCCTGCCGTCGAGTGAATCGTCGGTGTGACCCACCACTTTCGAGATGGAGCATTTCCGCAGATGAGCACCCCAGCCAAGATTGCCCCGAAGCTGCCTGACAGCATCTTCCGCGCCTATGACATACGCGGCACCGTGCCGGAATTCCTCAATGCCGAAACCGCTTACTGGATCGGCCGCGCCGTCGGATCGCAGAGCCTTGCCCAAGGCGAGCCCAATGTGTCCGTCGGTCGCGACGGCCGCCTGTCCGGGCCGGAACTGGTCGCCGAGCTGATCCGCGGTATCGCCGAGAGTGGCTGCCACGTCAGCGATGTCGGCCTGGTGCCCACTCCGGCGCTGTACTACGCCGCCAACGTGTTGGCCGGCAAGTCCGGCGTGATGCTCACCGGCAGCCACAACCCGTCGAACTACAACGGCTTCAAGATTGTCATCGCCGGCGACACTCTCGCCAACGAACAGATTCAGGCTCTGCACGAACGCCTCAAGACCAACAATCTGAGCAGCGGCAACGGCAGCGTCACCCAGGTCGAGATCCTCGACCGCTACAACACCGAGATCGTCCAGGACATCAAACTGGCGCGACGCCTGAAAGTCGTGGTCGATTGCGGCAACGGCGCGGCCGGCGTGATTGCACCGCAACTGATCGAAGCGCTGAACTGCGAAGTCATCCCGCTGTTCTGTGAAGTTGACGGCAATTTCCCCAATCACCACCCGGACCCAGGCAAGCCGGAAAATCTCGTCGACCTGATCGCCAAGGTCAAGGAAACCAACGCCGATATCGGCCTGGCGTTCGATGGTGACGGCGACCGTGTCGGCGTAGTAACCAATACCGGCAGCATCGTTTTTCCGGATCGCCTGCTGATGCTGTTCGCCCGTGACGTGGTGGCGCGCAACCCGGACGCGGAAATCATCTTCGACGTCAAATGCACCCGTCGCCTGGTACCGCTGATCAAGGAGTACGGTGGTCGGCCGCTAATGTGGAAGACTGGTCATTCGTTGATCAAAAAGAAAATGAAACAATCCGGCGCGCTGTTGGCCGGTGAAATGAGCGGGCACATTTTCTTCAAGGAACGCTGGTTCGGTTTCGACGACGGTATCTACAGCGCCGCACGTCTGCTGGAGATCCTCAGCAAGGAAAAATCCACCGCGGAGGAGCTGTTTGCGACCTTCCCGAACGATATTTCTACGCCGGAAATCAATATCCATGTGACCGAAGAGAGCAAATTCAGCATCATTGATGCATTGCACGACGCACAGTGGGGCGCAGGCGCCGACCTGACCACCATCGACGGCGTGCGAGTCGATTACGCCAAAGGCTGGGGCCTGGTGCGCGCGTCCAACACCACACCGGTGCTGGTGCTGCGCTTCGAGGCCGATGACGAGGCTGAACTGCAGCGCATCAAGGATGTGTTCCACGCCCAACTGAAACGCGTTGCACCTGATCTCCAACTACCGTTCTGATCCACCCGGAGCCCTGAATGACCCTCGAACGCGAAGCCGCCGCCCACACCGCCCAGGTCCTGTCCGAAGCGTTGCCTTACATCCGACGTTATGTCGGCAAGACCCTGGTGATCAAATACGGCGGCAACGCGATGGAAAGCGAGGAGCTGAAAACCGGCTTCGCCCGCGACATCGTGCTGATGAAAGCCGTGGGCATCAACCCGGTCGTGGTTCACGGCGGCGGCCCGCAAATCGGTGACCTGCTCAAGCGCCTGTCGATCGAAAGCCACTTCGTGGACGGCATGCGCGTCACTGACGCCGCGACCATGGACGTGGTTGAAATGGTTCTGGGCGGTCAGGTCAACAAAAGCATCGTCAACCTGATCAACCGCCACGGCGGCAGCGCCATTGGCCTGACCGGTAAAGACGCCGGACTGATTCGTGCGAAGAAGCTCACCGTTACCCGCCAGACTCCGGAGATGACCCAGCCAGAAATCATCGACATCGGCCAAGTAGGCGAAGTGGTCGGGATCAACACCGAGCTGTTGAACCTGTTGGTCAAAGGCAATTTCATCCCGGTGATCGCGCCAATCGGTGTGGGTGAGAACGGCGAGTCGTACAACATCAACGCCGATCTGGTGGCCGGTAAAGTTGCCGAAGCGCTGAAAGCCGAGAAGCTGATGCTGCTGACCAACATCGCCGGCCTGATGGACAAGTCAGGCACGGTTCTGACCGGCCTGAGCACCCAGCAGGTCGACGATCTGATCGCCGACGGCACCATCTACGGCGGCATGCTGCCGAAGATCCGTTGCGCGCTGGAAGCCGTTCAGGGTGGCGTGGGTAGCTCGTTGATCATCGACGGGCGCGTACCGAACGCGATCCTGCTGGAAATCTTCACCGACACCGGTGTGGGTACGCTGATCAGCAATCGCAAGCGTCCCTGATCGCTGAAACGTAAAGATCGCAGCCTGCGGCAGCTCTTACAGGAACTTCATTTGTATGAAGCCTCTGTAGGAACTGACGAAGTCTGCGATCTTTTTTATGCGCGCGGGAAGCGTCTGACTTAACACAGCGAAACGTCCGACATCCCCTCAGAACAAATCTCCCTAGGATCTTCCCCTCATCCACCGGAGATTTACCCATGCAAAAAGACTACGTTCCCTATGGTAGTGATGTTGCCCCAGGCACCTACGAGTGCGTGGATTGCGGCCACCAGTATTCCAATCAAGCCAAAACCTCGATGCCGCCCTGCCCGCAATTTCGCAAGACCGCGCACGTTCTGAACGGCTGGAAGATTCTGACCGGACAAGGTGACGCTCCTAATGATCCCTATCCACAGAAAACCGATAAGCCTTCCGGCATCAAGAGCGCCGAGGTCATTACGCCCTCGCACAAAAAATAACCCCGGAGCGCCTGAGCCATGCAGATCTCGTTCACGATCGACGCCGACGCTTTCGAGCTGGAACAAAAGGAACCGGTGAAAAAGACCTTGCGCATCGGCGATGCGGAAATCACCCACGCCCTCCAGCGTATTGCCAAGGCGAGCCTGACCGAATACCTGAAAATGCTGGTCGAGGGCGGGATGCCCAGCCGGGCCGACGAGGCCAAACAGGATCGCCTGCTTTATCTGATTCAAAGCTACTTCGGGCAGACTTTACCGACTGAATCGCAGATCTCGACCATCTTCCAGTTGACGCAGAGCCAGAGCAAAACCTTGCTGAAAAACACCGTGTCGCGCTTTCGTAATCAGCTCGACGACATCCTGCAGCACAGCATGCGTGCGGTGGTCGATTCTGCGGAGCATGCAAAGGATGTCTATCTGGTCGTCATTAACTCAGACGTGATCCGCGATGAACTGAACATGCTGATCACGCAAAACGAGCCGACCTTCAAACCCATCACCAAGCGCAAGGGCAGTGCCGGGCAGTTTGAGATCAGTGAGGATTCCCACGATTTGTTGTGCGCAACGCTGGGACTCAATGCCGTTCAGTGACATCGTCGCGGTCAGTGGCTTGCTGCTGACCCTGACCACCTTCATGTTCAATCTGGCCTGGCCCAAGCTCAATGAGGCGTTGGCGCTGGATGAACACCAAACCGGCCCGCAGAACAAAAAACGCAGCCGCGAGAAGGTCAAGAATGCTGTTTATTTGCTTGCGTTGCCGCTGACAGGCGCCTTCGTAGCGCTGTTTTACGTCAACCTGCCGGCTGCCGTGGGCATTGTTTGCAGCAGCACGCTGGATCTATGGAACTTCGATATTGATCGAACGCTGTACGTAATGGTGGTTATAGCGCTGTTGGCATTTGCGCTGATTAGTGCAGGATTGACGCTGAGACTGCTAGAAAAGTGGCGCAGTCTGCGTTAGCCGAAAAAAAGACCCCGTTCAGTCAGACTGAACGGGGTCTTTCTTTGCCTGCGATCCCTGTAGGAGCTGCCGAAGGCTGCGATCTTTTGATTTTGATTGTGTCAAAAAATCGCAGCCTTCGGCAGCTCCTACAGGGGATTGCGTCAGGCCAGAATCTGCGTCAAACGCCGAACTGGGCGCGGTACGCTTCCACGGCTGGCAAATGCTGCTTGAGCTGCGGATCGTCAGCGAGGAACTCCAGCACCTGATTCAGCGAAACAATGCTGATGACCGGGATGCCGAAATCGCGCTCCACTTCCTGGATTGCCGACAACTCACCGTTGCCGCGCTCCTGGCGGTTCAGGGCGATCAGCACGCCAGCTGCCTTGGCACCGTCCTGGGAAGCGATGATCTGCATCACTTCGCGGATCGCGGTACCGGCGGTGATCACGTCGTCGATGATCAGCACATCACCGGTCAGCGGGGCGCCAACCAGACTGCCGCCTTCGCCGTGGGCCTTGGCCTCTTTGCGGTTGAAGCACCATGGCAAGTCACGGTCGTGATGCTCGGCCAGCGCGACGGCGGTGGTCGCTGCCAACGGGATGCCTTTGTACGCCGGGCCAAACAGCACGTCGAAAGAAATGCCGCTTTCGGCAATGGCTGCGGCGTAGAACCGACCCAGCTGCGCCAGGGCCGAACCCGTGTTGAACAGGCCGGCATTGAAGAAGTAAGGACTGGTGCGCCCGGACTTCAGGGTGAACTCACCGAAGCGCAAAACGCCGCGATCGATGGCAAAACGAATGAAATCGCGCTGATACGCTTGCATGAAAAAAACCCCAAATACCACGGATTTAGCTAATTAGCTTGACGCCGTGTATCATACACGCACGCGATTTTTGGGGCCATTTATGCGGATCATCAGTGTGAACGTCAATGGTATTCAGGCTGCAGTCGAGCGTGGTTTGCTCAGTTGGCTGCAAGCACAGAATGCCGACGTCATCTGCCTGCAGGACACCCGTGCCTCCGCCTTTGAACTGGATGACCCAGCCTTCCAACTGGATGGCTACTTCCTTTATGCCTGCGATGCTGAAGTCCCCGCCCAAGGTGGCGTGGCTTTGTACTCGCGGTTGCAACCGAAGGCTGTCATCAGCGGTCTCGGTTTCGAGACGGCCGACCGCTACGGGCGCTACCTGCAAGCAGATTTCGACAAAGTCAGTATTGCCACCTTGCTGCTTCCTTCGGGGATGAACGGCGATGAGGACTTGAACCAGAAGTTCAAGCTCATGGACGACTTCGGCAAGTACCTGGACAAACAGCGGCGTAAACGTCGCGAGTACATTTATTGTGGCTCGCTGTATGTCGCGCAGCAGAAGCTCGACATCAAGAACTGGCGCGACAGCCAGCAATCCCCGGGCTTCCTGGCGCCAGAACGCGCCTGGATGGACGAGATTGTCGGCAACATGGGCTATGTAGATGCCCTGCGCGAAGTCAGCCGTGAAGGCGACCAGTACAGCTGGTGGCCGGACAACGAACAGGCCGAGATGCTCAATCTGGGCTGGCGCTTCGACTACCAGATCCTGACTCCAGGCCTGCGGCGCTTTGTGCGCAGCGCACGCCTGCCGCGTCAGCCTCGGTTCTCGCAGCACGCACCGCTGATCGTCGACTACGACTGGACACTGACCATCTAAGCGTCGATTCAGACAAAAAATGCCCGTATCGCGAGATACGGGCATTTTTTGTGCCTCAGACTAAAGTAGTCCGAAGCTCAGACGGCGACAAAAAACGGCAAGACCAGGTACAGCTTGATCACGATGACATTGATAATGTCGATGAAGAATGCACCCACCATCGGCACCACGAGAAACGCAATCTGCGAAGGACCGTAGCGCTGCGTCACCGCCTGCATGTTGGCGATGGCCGTCGGTGTCGCACCCAGCCCAAAACCACAGTGCCCCGCTGCCAATACCGCCGCGTCGTAGTTACGGCCCATCATTCTGAACGTCACGAAAATCGCAAACAGCGCCATGACCAGTGTTTGCGCAGCCAGGATGATGAATATCGGTAGTGCCAGTGCCGCCAGATCCCACAGCTTGAGCGACATCAAGGCAATTGCCAG
This sequence comes from Pseudomonas sp. P42, assembly GCF_017973755.1. Lineage (NCBI taxonomy): Bacteria > Pseudomonadati > Pseudomonadota > Gammaproteobacteria > Pseudomonadales > Pseudomonadaceae > Pseudomonas > Pseudomonas sp. P42. The sequence goes on from NZ_JACOPU010000003.1 coordinate 465,678, forward strand.
AAACAGCGACAGGCTGACATTCCCCAACACCGAGACTTCGCGCTCGAACACCTGATACAAGCCCAGCGCTGATAGCCCGTTACGCAGAACGACACCCACGAACAAGACGCAGACAAATGTCGGCAACTCAAATGCGGTGTCGTGCAGAAGACCATTGAGCAAATTGCCGGCCAACAGACTGACTGCAATCAGCGCCAGTGTCTCGATAAACGAGAACGGGGTGATCGAGCGCTCTTTGTTCGGCTGCTCGAAACCTTTTGGTAATCGCGGTGTTTCTTGCGGCTGGCATCCGGGCACTCGAACACGCTTGATGAGCAGGCGAGCCACGGGACCACCAATCAACCCACCCAACACCAGACCAAACGTCGCAGATGCCATGGCGAGTTCGGAGGCGGATGCCAGACCGTACTTATCACTAAACACCGTGCCCCACGCAGCGCCTGTGCCATGACCGCCCGCCAGCGTTATCGAACCTGTCAGTAGACCCATCAACGGGTCCAGCCCCAGCGCAGTGGCAAGACCGATGCCCAAGGCATTCTGAACCACCAGCAAGCCGGTCACCGCCAGCACGAATATGCCCACTACACGCCCGCCTTTCTTCAGGCTCGCAAAATCGGCACTCAAGCCAATAGTGGCGAAAAACGCCAGCATCAAAGGTGTTTGCAGTGAAGTGTCGAAGCGAACCTCGATGTCGAACGTTCGCAGCAACAGAAGAGCCAGCGCCACGACCAGGCCGCCGGCGACGGGCTCAGGAATATTGTAATTACGTAGAAAAGCAATACGTGTAACAAGTCCGCGCCCTAGCAAAAGCACCAGGGAAGCGGCCACAAGCGTTCCATAAAAATCGAGCTGAATCATTGGGATTATTCTTGGCTAGATATTCAGAGGCGAACTTTATACCTGTCCACACCTCATGAATTGGCTGACTTTCTCAACACTGATTGAATTGGATTTCAAGGACCTTCGCTGGCCTGAATACATCGAAATATTCTGCAGGAATATGACGTGCGGGGACTTTAACAACCACTCCGCCTGATTGCCAAGGACATGGGCAGTACTATGTTGGCGCAGTTGTGACTAAAGATGTAAGAGGCTGATGTATATAGCAATCTCAACTACCGCTCATCGCAGCGAGATCATTCCTACACACTTTTCAAACAGATTTAATTGCAAAAATGCAAATCTTTTATAGGCGTTGATTGCTACTTGATCAGTCGCCAAGTAAACGGATAACGATAGGGAAAACCTTCGTTAGCTTTCACACCACCGATGATCGCCAAAACCAACGCAGCAATGGTGACCAGTCCATAAAGGAAGAAACCTACGATGACCAGCATCAGCAGAATGCAGATCGCGGTAACAATTGCGACGGTGATCTGAAAATTCAGCGCCTCTTTGCCCTGTGCATCGATAAACGGATCCGACTCACGCTTCATCTGCCACAGAATCAGCGGCCCGATCAGATTGCCGAAAGGAATCCAGATCCCCAGCAAGGCGGACAAGTGACAAAACATCGCCCACTGACGAACCTCCTGGCTCGGTTTGGGCAGCAGCTCTTGGTCACTCATCGCGTCCTCCTTGCGGGTTATCAACCTGATCAGTCAGCCAGTGCTGACTTCTGCAGTTCGAAGATTTCGTTCATGCCTTTCTTGGCCAGTTCCAGCATGGCGTTCAGGTCTTCTGGCTGGAACGGCGCCCCTTCAGCAGTGCCTTGCACTTCGATGAAGCCACCGGAGCTGGTCATCACCACGTTGAGGTCGGTTTCAGCGGCGGAGTCTTCAAGATAGTCCAGATCCAGCACTGGCTCGCCTTGATACATGCCCACCGATACAGCGCCGATCATTTGCTTGAGCGGATCGCCGCCCTTCAGGCCGCCGCGCTTCTTGATGACCTTCAACGCATCGACCAGGGCCACCATGGCGCCGGTGATGGAGGCAGTGCGGGTGCCGCCATCAGCCTGGATCACGTCGCAGTCGACATAAAGGGTAACGTCGCCCAGCTTGGACATATCCAGCGCCGCGCGCAGGGACCGGCCGATCAGACGCTGGATTTCCAGAGTGCGGCCGCCCTGCTTGCCGCGACTCGCTTCACGCTGGTTACGCTCGCCGGTGGCGCGCGGCAGCATGCCGTACTCGGCAGTCAACCAGCCCTGACCCTGGCCTTTGAGGAAACGCGGCACGCCGTTTTCGACGCTGACGGTGCAGATGACTTTGGTATCACCGAATTCGACCAGTACGGATCCCTCGGCGTGTTTGGTGTAGTTGCGGGTAATGCGGATCGAGCGGAGCTGATCGGCAGCGCGACCACTTGGACGTTTCATAGGAAATACCTGTACTGGGGACGGAAAACTGCCGAGCATTATAGAGCGGTGCACCGCCACTGGGCACGGGTTAAAAATCCGCGACGACGACCGAAGGGTCTCAAACACTTATTACCGACGGGCTGCAGCCCTTTGTCACACCGTATGTTTGGGCGCATTCGCCGCACTGCGCTACAATCCTGCGCCTTTGCTGCCAGTCGGCTTAAATTCATTGATATCGCGCCTGCGGAATTCAGTTTCCGCGCCGATTTGCATTGCGAGGTCACCGCCATGGTGCACAGCATGACCGCCTTCGCCCGCGTCGAAAAAGCCGGCGCACAGGGCACCCTGAGCTGGGAATTGCGCTCGGTCAACAGTCGCTATCTGGAACCGCACCTGCGTCTGCCGGAATCGTTTCGCGACCTCGAAGGGGCCGTGCGCGAAGCACTGCGTCAGGGCCTGTCGCGGGGCAAGCTGGAATGCACCCTGCGATTCACTGAAGAAAGCACCGGCAAAACGCTGCAAGTTGATCGCGAGCGCGCCGCGCAATTGGTCGCCGCAGCCGAAACGATTGCCGGTCTGATCAAGAATCCTGCTGCACTCAACCCTCTGGAAGTGCTGGCCTGGCCCGGCGTTCTGGTCGCCGATGCCAGTGACCCGCAAGCACTGAATGCCGAAGCCCTGGCCCTGTTCAATCAAGGGTTGAAGGAACTCAAGGCCGGCCGTGAGCGTGAAGGCTCGGAGCTGGCACGGCTGATCAACGATCGCCTGACTTCCATTGAAGAAGACGTCGTGACCCTGCGTGAACTGGTTCCGCAGATGCTCGCCACCCAACGCCAGAAAGTCCTCGACCGCTTTGCCGACATGAAGGCCGAGCTGGATCCGCAGCGCCTGGAACAGGAAATGGTCATCCTCGCGCAAAAGAGCGATGTGGCCGAAGAACTGGATCGCCTGAGCACTCACATCATAGAAGTACGCCGCGTGCTTAAATCCGGCGGTGCAGCCGGACGGCGCCTCGACTTCCTGATGCAGGAGCTCAACCGCGAAGCCAATACACTGGGCTCCAAGGCCTTCGACCCGCGCAGCACCCAGGCGGCCGTCAACCTCAAAGTGTTGATCGAGCAGATGCGCGAACAAGTACAGAATATTGAGTAAGGCTACCCCGACATGACCCACAGCACCGGCACCCTGTACATCATTTCCGCGCCATCGGGCGCGGGCAAGAGCAGCCTGGTCAAGGCTTTGACCGATGCCAATCCGGAGATCCGCGTGTCGATCTCCCACACCACCCGCGCCATGCGCCCGGGTGAAGTGAACGGCGTGAACTATCACTTCGTAACCCGCGAAGCCTTCGTAAAGATGGGCGAGCACGGTGATTTCCTCGAACGCGCCGAAGTCTTCGGCAACTTCTACGGCACCTCGCAAAGCCATCTGCAACAGACCCTCGATGAAGGCCACGACCTGATTCTGGAAATCGACTGGCAGGGCGCCGAGCAAGTGCGCAAGCTGATGCCGCAGGCGCGCTCGATCTTCATTTTGCCGCCATCGTTGCAGGCCTTGCACCAGCGTCTGACCAATCGCGGCCAGGACAGCGACGAGATCATCGACGGGCGGATGCGCGAAGCGGTCAACGAGATGAGCCACTACGTCGAATACGACTACCTGATCATCAACGACGACTTCGCTCATGCGCTGGACGATCTGAAGGCGATTTTCCGCGCCAATCAGTTGCAACAGAAACGCCAGCAGGTGCGTTTCGGTAAATTACTGGCCGAATTGCTCGGTTAATCAGCGCTTCCCAAAAGCGCTGCAAGGGCTTTACATTGGCACTTGCAGCGCGTTGAAGAGGTTGATCAAAAAATCAGCGCTTCCCTAATCGCTGGTGTTTTTTTAAACTGCTCAGTCCGCTCGCCCAACCGGGCAGCGCGCATATTGCATTCGCTCCGAGGAATACCATGGCCCGCGTAACCGTTGAAGACTGCCTGAACCACGTGGAAAACCGTTTTGAGCTGGTCATGCTCTCTACCAAACGTGCCCGTCAACTGGCCACCGGCGGCAAAGAGCCACTGGTTCAGTGGGAAAACGACAAGCCTACCGTTGTAGCGCTGCGTGAAATCGCTGAAGGCCTGATGAGCTACGAGTTCATCGCCGAGCAGGAAATCGTCCAGGATGAACCGCTGTTCGCAGCGTTCGAGGACGAGTCCAACGAGGCCGTCTAAGCCTATGCCTGGTCGACGTAGCACGGCGCAGGGTCACAACGTACGGCAGGAGTCATCATGCCGAGCATAGACGCCCTCGCCGATCGCTTATCGACCTACCTCGGCAATGACCAGGTCAACCTGGTCCGCCGAGCGTATTTCTACGCCGAACAAGCCCACGACGGCCAACGCCGACGCAGTGGCGAGGCGTATGTCACGCATCCTCTTGCCGTGGCAAATATCCTTGCCGACATGCACATGGACCATCAGAGCCTGATGGCTGCGATGCTGCATGACGTGATCGAAGACACCGGTATCGCCAAAGAGGCGCTGCAAGCGCAGTTCGGTGAAACCGTGGCCGAACTGGTCGACGGGGTCAGTAAGCTGACCCAGATGAACTTCGAGACCAAGGCCGAAGCCCAGGCTGAAAACTTCCAGAAAATGGCCATGGCCATGGCACGCGACATCCGCGTGATCCTGGTCAAGCTCGCCGACCGCCTGCACAACATGCGCACGCTGGAAGTGCTGTCCGGAGAAAAACGCCGCCGGATCGCCAAGGAAACCCTCGAAATCTACGCGCCCATCGCCAACCGCCTGGGCATGCATGCCATTCGCATCGAATTCGAAGACCTCGGCTTCAAGGCCATGCACCCGATGCGTTCCGCGCGGATCTACCAAGCGGTCAAGCGCGCTCGGGGCAACCGCAAGGAAATCGTCAACAAGATCGAAGAATCCCTCGGCCATTGCCTCGCTATCGACGGCATCCAGGGCGAAGTCAGCGGTCGCCAGAAACACCTCTACGGCATCTACAAGAAAATGCGCGGCAAGCGTCGGGCCTTCAACGAGATCATGGACGTCTACGCGTTCCGGATCATCGTCGACAAGGTCGACACCTGCTACCGCGTACTGGGTGCTGTGCATAATTTGTACAAACCGTTGCCGGGGCGCTTCAAGGATTACATCGCGATCCCCAAGGCCAACGGCTATCAGTCGCTGCACACCACGCTGTTCGGCATGCACGGCGTACCGATCGAGATCCAGATCCGCACCCGCGAAATGGAAGAGATGGCCAACAACGGCATCGCCGCCCATTGGCTGTACAAATCCAGCGGTGACGAGCAGCCGAAGGGCACTCATGCACGCGCCCGCCAGTGGGTCAAAGGCGTGTTGGAAATGCAGCAACGGGCCGGCAACTCGCTGGAATTCATCGAGAGCGTGAAAATCGACCTGTTCCCGGACGAGGTCTACGTGTTCACGCCAAAAGGCCGGATCATGGAGCTGCCGAAAGGCTCCACGGCCGTCGACTTCGCCTACGCGGTGCACACCGATGTCGGTAACAGCTGCATCGCCTGCCGGATCAACCGCCGCCTCGCACCGCTGTCCGAACCGCTGCAAAGTGGCTCCACGGTCGAGATCGTCAGCGCTCCCGGCGCACGACCGAACCCGGCCTGGCTCAACTTCGTGGTCACCGGCAAGGCGCGCACGCACATTCGCCATGCGCTGAAACTGCAACGCCGCTCCGAGTCCATCAGCCTCGGCGAACGCCTGCTCAACAAGGTACTGAACGGTTTCGACAGTTCGCTGGAGAAGATTCCGGCCGAGCGCGTCAAGGCGATGCTCACCGAGTACCGCCTCGAACTGATCGAAGACTTGCTCGAAGACATCGGTCTAGGCAATCGCATGGCCTACGTGGTCGCCCGTCGCCTGCTTGGCGAAGGCGAGCAACTGCCTAGCCCGGAAGGCCCGCTGGCGATTCGCGGCACCGAAGGTCTGGTGCTGAGCTATGCCAAGTGCTGCACGCCGATCCCGGGCGACCCGATTGTCGGGCACCTGTCGGCGGGCAAAGGCATGGTCGTGCACCTGGACAACTGCCGCAATATCAGCGAAATCAGGCACAACCCGGAAAAATGCATCCAGCTCTCGTGGGCCAAGGATGTCACCGGCGAATTCAACGTCGAACTGCGTGTCGAGCTGGAACACCAGCGCGGCCTGATCGCCCTGCTGGCCAGCAGCGTCAACGCAGCCGATGGCAATATCGAGAAAATCAGCATGGACGAACGCGATGGTCGTATCAGCGTCGTCCAACTGGTGGTCAGCGTTCACGACCGTGTGCACCTGGCCCGTGTAATCAAGAAACTGCGCGCACTGACCGGGGTGATCCGCATCACCCGCATGCGTGCATAAGTCCACCATTACAAGGAGTCATGCATGACCAAGACAGTTATCACCAGCGACAAGGCCCCGGCCGCCATCGGCACTTACTCCCAGGCGATCAAGGCTGGCAACACCGTCTACATGTCGGGCCAGATCCCGCTGGACCCAAAAACCATGGAACTGGTTGAAGGCTTCGAAGCCCAGACCGTCCAGGTGTTCGAGAACCTCAAAGCCGTGGCCGAAGCCGCTGGCGGTTCGTTCAAGGACATCGTCAAACTGAACATCTTCCTCACCGACCTGAGCCACTTCGCCAAGGTCAACGAGATCATGGGCAAATACTTCGACCAGCCGTACCCGGCCCGCGCCGCCATTGGCGTTGCTGCCCTGCCAAAGGGTTCGCAGGTTGAAATGGATGCCATTCTGGTCATCGAGTGATGCGCACGGCGCGGCCTTCATACGCCGCGCCGACTGCTCTGCAAGAAAGGTTTTGAAAGGATTCCACCATGCGCAAAGCGCTTGCTCTCTCGCTGTTCGCCATTTTCCTCGGCGGCTGCGCCAGCGACCCTGCCGACCGTGACATCAGCGGCACCTGGATCAATCAGGTGGCGATCGATGCTGCCACCCAGGGCGGCTCCCTGCGCGAAGCGCTTCAGGCTTACGGCCCGAACCTGGAATGGGACGTCAACACCAAGGCCGGCCAGGCCCGCTACACCAACGGTTTTGAGAAAGTCGAAGGTCGGCTGCTGGGCGAACAGTCTGGTGCCTGGAAAGTCGACTTTTATGGCAGCTCCGCCAGCGAGCTGAAACGCGACGGCAATCAACTGCAACAGGCCGCCAGCGACAACGAACCGGAACAGCTCTTCGACCGCGCACAGATCCCGGTGCCAGAAGGCGCGCCGATCGGTGCGAGCTTCGAACGCGCGCTGTATTCAACCTACATGGGCGGCACCTGGAAAATCGCCAATGGTCAGGGCGAAGGCGGCACCGTGCAGTTTCAGGCCGACGGCCAGGTCTCCGGCCTGCCGGGCGCCGATCGTTACGCGTTGTGCCTGGCGGGCGATTGCGCATCGATGAGCAGTGGCAACGACAGCATGTGGTTGCAGCAGAACGGCCAAGGCAACAACTGGATCTTTGTGCGCAAGGGCAAGGAACTGGAAATCCTGCAAGCGGTGAACACCGCTCTGGCGGATGAACAACCGCAGTTCACCGCAGGTGAGCGCAAGTGGTTGCTCGAGAAGCAGTAACCCGCTGCTGAAATCATCGAAGATCCAAATATGGGGGCGAGCCTGCTCGCGTAAGCGGCGTCACAGTCAGCAGAGATGTTGAATGTGACGACCCTTCGCGAGCAGGCTAGCTCCCACAGTTGTGTTGTGGAGCCTGAGATTCAGCATTTACCTTCGAGAATCGCCGCATACCCTTCTCGATAACTCGGATACTTTGGCGCCCAACCCAGCGCTTTCGCCCGCGCGTTGCTGCAACGCTTGCTACCGGTACGCCGAACGCTTTCATCTTCCGACCATCCAGTGACACCCATAAACTCGCGCAGCCAGCCCACCACCTCGGCCAGCGGCGCAGGCGCATCATCGACACCGATGTAGACCGGCTCAAGCGCCACGCCCCGACGGTCAGCCTCAAGCAGAAACGCCAGCAACCCCGCCGCGTCATCAACATGAATGCGATTGCCATACAGTGGCGGATCAACGGCCACTCGATAGCCACGCCGTACCTGAGTCAACAGCCATTCCCGGCCCGGGCCGTAAATACCGGTCAGGCGCAGGATGCTCGCCGGGATACCACTGTTGAGCGCTACCTGCTCCGCTTCGAGCATCAACCGACCTGAGTAACCGGAAGCGGCGGTCTCGCTCGTTTCATCAACCCACTCGCCGTCCAGCTGGCCAAAAACACTGCTGCTGGACACGAAAATCAGCCGATCCGGTACTTGACCATAGTCGTCCAGCCAACTCAGTACATTCTGCAAACCCTGCACATAAGCCGCGCGATAACCGGCCTCATCGTGATCGGTGGCGGCGGCGCAATACACCAGGTAATCCACGGCACCGACCGGCCAAGTCGCCGGGCAGTCTTCATTGAAAAGGTCGCCGGCAACGCCGATGACCCCTTCAGGCAGACGCGAGACATTTCGGCGCAAGCCATGAACTTCCCAACCGGCAGCCAACAATTGCGTGGCCAGACGGCTACCGACATCACCACAACCGGCGATCAAAACAGAAGGCGCGGACATCAAAAAACTCCCATCGGAAAGGCACAGACTAGCCTCGGCAGAGGACGAGCGGCTAGCAATGAAGGAAAAAAAGTTACTCTATTACTTTTGTTAACAAGAATTACTTGCAATAATGCCTGCCACTTTTGTTCTCGGCCTCACGAGGCCTGGAAGAGCATTACCGTTTTTCTATCTCAGGTCCGGCCAGCATGAATCGTAATCAAATCCCCGCTTCGCCAACCAAACGACCTCGCGCCTGGAGCGCGGTGGCGGCTCTGTTGCTCAGCCTGATGCTGTCGCCAACCGCCGCTTTCGCCGACGCTCAGGCACCTGCTGCTCCAGCCGCCTCCGAACAGAGCGCTCCAGCGGCGGCTGCACCGGATGCAACAGCTCCGGTTCAAACCCTCGACGCCACACCTGCCGACGCGCCAGAAGCAGCCGACAACACCCTGGGCATGGCCCACGACCTGTCGCCTTGGGGCATGTACCAGAACGCCGACATCATCGTGAAAATCGTGATGATCGGCCTGGCCATCGCTTCGATCATCACCTGGACCATCTGGATCGCCAAGGGCTTTGAGCTGATGGGCGCCAAGCGTCGTCTGCGTGGCGAAATCGCCGCCCTGAAAAAAGCCACCACGCTTAAAGAAGCCAGCACCACTGCCGCAAAAGAAGGCACCCTTGCCAACCTGCTGGTCCACGACGCCCTTGAAGAGATGCGCCTGTCGACCAACAGCCGCGAGAAAGAAGGCATCAAGGAACGCGTCAGCTTCCGTCTCGAGCGTCTGGTCGCAGCCTGCGGTCGCAACATGAGCAGCGGCACCGGCGTGCTGGCCACCATTGGCTCCACCGCACCGTTTGTCGGCCTGTTCGGCACCGTGTGGGGCATCATGAACTCCTTCATCGGCATCGCCAAAACCCAAACCACCAACCTTGCAGTTGTGGCACCCGGTATCGCTGAAGCGCTGCTGGCCACCGCACTGGGGCTGGTGGCTGCGATTCCTGCGGTAGTGATCTACAACGTGTTCGCGCGCTCCATCGCCGGTTACAAGGCGCAGGTCTCCGATGCCTCGGCAGAAGTCCTGCTGCTGGTCAGCCGTGACCTCGATCACCAGCCTGAGCGCAGCTCGCAACCGCGCATGGTGAAAGTGGGGTAATCGGCCATGGGCCTGCATTTGAAAGAAGGCGCAGACGACGATCTGGCCGAGAACCACGAAATCAACGTCACGCCGTTCATCGACGTGATGCTGGTGCTGTTGATCATCTTCATGGTGGCCGCGCCGTTGGCCACTGTGGATATCAAAGTCGACCTGCCCGCCTCGACCGCCAAGCCGGCGCCGCGGCCAGAGAAACCGGTGTTCCTCAGCGTCAAGGCTGATCAGCGCCTGTTCCTGGGCGAAGACGAAGTGAAGCCTGAGACTCTGGGCGCCACCCTCGACGCCCGCACCAAAGGCAAGAAAGACACCACCATCTTCTTCCAGGCCGACAAAGGCGTGGATTACGGCGACCTGATGAGCGTGATGGATAACCTGCGCTCTGCCGGTTACCTGAAGGTTGGTCTGGTGGGACTTGAGAGCGCAGTCAAAAAATGATCACGACGCGCCATAAGCTGACGCGTTACAGCGGTAGCCTGGCCGTGGTGCTGGGCGTTCACGCGCTGGCCATCGCGCTGGCGCTGAACTGGACCACCCGCCCGCCCATCGAACTGCCTCCCCAGGCAATGATGGTCGAGCTGGCCCCGGTTCCAGCCCCGCCACCGCCAGCTCCGCCAAAAGTCGTCACCCCGCCGCAGCCACCGGCTCCGGTTGAAGAACTGCCGATTCCGAAACTGGCCGAAGCACCGAAAGCCGAAATCGCGGTGCAGAAACCAAAACCGAAGCCAAAGCCTAAACCGCCGAAGCCTGTCGAGAAAAAGCTGCCCGATCCGCCGAAGGAAAAGCCTTCCGAGGAAAAACCGGCCGACACACAACCGACTCAGGCGCCAACGGAGAAATCCGCTCAACCTGCGCCAGGCCCGTCGCCAGCCCAGATGGCTGCCAAGGCCAGCTGGCAAGGCACCCTGCTTGCGCATTTGGCCAAGTACAAAAAGTACCCGCAAAGCGCACAGGCTCGGGGCAAGGAAGGCTTGAATCGTCTGCGTTTCGTGGTTGATGGCGAAGGCAACGTGCTGTCGTTCGAACTGGTGGGCCGCTCCGGCAACGCCGATCTGGACCGGGCCACCCTGGAAATGATCCGCCGCGCACAACCGCTGCCCAAGCCGCCGGCCGACATGTTGACCAATGGCTCGATTGAAATTGTTGCGCCGTTTGTTTACTCGCTGGAACGGCGTCGCTAAGACACACCGCAATACCTGCTCGCGAAGAGGCCGTGTCAGTCGGCATATTTTTTCTGGCACACCGCTTTCGCGAGCAGGCTCGCTCCCACAGTGGCTATCCGCAAGCCGATAGATGCAGCCAAAAAGGCACTGAAAGGTGCCTTTTGCATATCTATGCACGGCAAACCGGCATTGCCCTGTGTCGCACTCCTCCCTCAGTCTGATAACGTGCGTCTATCGATTGCAGCCGGTATGCTTGGCCCGCATCTTCATGGACGCTTGCTATGACCCTCACAGAATTACGCTACATCGTCACCCTCGCCCAAGAGCAGCATTTCGGCCACGCCGCCGAAAAATGCCACGTCAGCCAACCGACCCTGTCGGTGGGCGTGAAGAAACTTGAAGACGAACTCGGTGTGCTGATTTTCGAGCGCAGCAAGAGTGCCGTGCGTGTGACGCCGGTCGGCGAAGGCATCGTCGCCCAGGCGCAAAAAGTACTGGAACAGGCCCAAGGCATTCGCGAGCTGGCCCAGGCCGGCAAGAACCAGCTGACGGCTCCGCTGAAAGTCGGCGCGATCTACACCGTTGGCCCGTACCTGTTTCCACACCTGATTCCACAACTGCACCGGGTCGCCCCGCAGATGCCGTTGTATATCGAAGAAAACTTCACCCACGTGCTGCGCGACAAACTGCGCAACGGCGAACTCGACGCGATCATCATCGCCTTGCCGTTCAACGAAGCCGACGTGCTGACCCTGCAACTCTATGACGAGCCGTTTTACGTCTTGATGCCAGCGCAGCACCCGTGGACCCAGAAAGAAACCATCGACGCCGGCCTGCTCAACGACAAGAGCCTGTTGCTGCTCGGCGAAGGCCACTGCTTCCGCGATCAAGTACTGGAAGCCTGCCCGACCCTGACCAAGGGCAGTGACGGCGCCAAGCACACCACGGTCGAATCCAGCTCGCTGGAAACCATTCGCCACATGGTTGCCTCCGGTCTGGGCATCTCGATCCTGCCGTTGTCCGCGGTCGACAGCCATCACTACGCCCCGGGCGTGATCGAAGTGCGGCCCTTGTCGCCGCCGGTGCCATTCCGCACCGTGGCGATTGCCTGGCGCGCGAGCTTCCCACGGCCCAAAGCCATCGAGATTCTCGCCGACTCCATTCGCCTGTGCTCGGTGGCCAAGCCAGCGGCACCGGTTACAGCCGGTTAAGCGAGCGTCATGACAGAGCTGTCGCAAGTGTCGGTGACGGCACTCAAGGGTGTCGGCGAAGCCATGGCCGAGAAATTGGCCAAGGTCGGTCTGGAGAATCTCCAGGACGTGCTGTTCCACCTGCCGCTGCGCTATCAGGATCGCACTCGCGTGGTGCCGATCGGCCACTTGCGACCGGGACAGGATGCCGTGGTCGAAGGCACCGTCAGCGGCGCCGACGTGGTCATGGGCCGTCGCCGCAGCCTCGTCGTGCGCTTGCAGGACGGCACGGGCGGCCTGAGCTTGCGCTTCTACCATTTCAGCAACGCACAGAAAGAAGGCCTGAAGCGCGGCACGCGCATTCGCTGCTACGGCGAAGCGCGGCCCGGCGCGTCGGGACTGGAGATCTACCACCCGGAATACCGCGCCATCACGGGCGACGAGCCGCCGCCGGTGGATGAAACCCTGACCCCGGTCTATCCGCTGACCGAAGGCCTGACCCAAGCGCGCCTGCGTCAACTGTGCATGCAGACCTTGACCCTGCTCGGCCCGACCAGCCTGCCCGACTGGCTGCCGACCGAACTGGCCCGCGACTATCAACTCGCGCCACTGGCCGATGCGATCCGCTACCTGCACAACCCGCCCGCCGATGCCGACGTCGACGAACTCGCCCTCGGTCATCACTGGGCCCAGCATCGCCTCGCCTTCGAAGAACTGCTGACGCATCAACTGTCGCAGCAACGTCTGCGCGAAAGCATGCGTTCCCTGCGCGCGCCAGCCATGCCGAAAGCGGAAAAACTGCCGCCCAAATACCTGGCCAACCTCGGCTTCGCCCCGACCGGCGCCCAGCAGCGGGTCGGGAACGAAATCGCCTACGACCTCAGTCAGCACGAACCGATGCTGCGGCTGATTCAGGGTGACGTTGGCGCGGGTAAAACCGTGGTCGCCGCCCTCGCCGCGCTGCAAGCGCTGGAGGCCGGGTACCAAGTCGCGTTGATGGCGCCGACCGAAATCCTCGCGGAACAACACTTCATCACCTTCAAGCGCTGGCTCGAACCGCTGGGCATTGAAGTCGCGTGGCTGGCCGGCAAGCTCAAAGGCAAAAATCGCGTCGCCGCGCTGGAGCAAATCGCCGGCGGCACGCCTATGGTGGTGGGCACGCATGCACTGTTTCAGGAAGAGGTGAAGTTCAAGAACCTCGCGCTGGTGATCATCGACGAGCAACACCGCTTCGGCGTACAGCAACGTCTGGCGTTGCGGCAGAAAGGCGTCGGTGGGCGCATGTGCCCGCATCAACTGATCATGACCGCCACGCCGATTCCGCGCACGTTGGCGATGAGCGCCTACGCCGACCTCGACACCTCGATCCTCGACGAATTACCGCCCGGGCGAACCCCGGTCAACACCGTGCTGGTCACTGACACTCGCCGCGTCGAAGTCATCGAACGGGTCCGTGGCGCCTGCGCCGAAGGGCGTCAGGCCTACTGGGTGTGCACGCTGATTGAAGAGTCCGAAGAGCTGACCTGTCAGGCCGCCGAAACCACCTTCGAAGACCTCACTGCCGCCCTTGGCGAACTGAAAGTCGGGCTGATCCACGGCCGCATGAAACCCGTAGAGAAAGCCGCGGTGATGGCCGAATTCAAGGCCGGCAACCTGCAATTGCTGGTCGCAACCACGGTGATCGAAGTCGGCGTCGACGTCCCTAACGCCAGCCTGATGATCATCGAAAACCCGGAGCGCCTGGGTCTGGCGCAACTGCACCAATTGCGCGGCCGTGTTGGCCGAGGCAGTGCGGCCAGCCATTGCGTGCTGCTCTACCATCCGCCGCTGTCGCAGATCGGCCGCCAGCGCCTGGGCATCATGCGCGAGACCAACGACGGTTTCGTCATCGCCGAAAAAGACCTCGAACTGCGCGGCCCCGGCGAAATGCTCGGCACCCGTCAGACCGGTCTGCTGCAATTCAAAGTCGCCGACCTGATGCGCGATGCCGACTTGCTGCCCGCCGTGCGCGACGCCGCCCAAGCCTTGCTGGAACGCTGGCCGACCCACGTCAGCCCCTTGCTCGACCGGTGGCTGCGCCACGGGCAGCAATATGGCCAAGTGTGAGCACCGTCGCAGTTTCTGACAGCCTGCTCTTACAGAGCTGGTTATACTCCAGCACTTGTTTCAAAAACGGATCCAGACCATGACCGAAGCTGCTCTCGCCACCGAATCCCCGCACGCTCCGTCTGTTATTCGGCTGCTGCTGGACAAGCTCGGGATCGCCTACGAAGAAGTGCTCGACCACCACGGCCTGAATGCATCGCGCAAGGTCCAGGCCGTGTTGCTGGACGACGCTGTCGGCGCGCTGATGGTGCTATTTCCACAGAGCCAACTGCTCGATCTCAATCGACTCGCCGAACTGACGGGCCGTCGTCTGACCGCCGTGTCGACTGAGCGCCTGCAAAAAATGCTCGGCAAACACAGCCTGAGCCTGTTGCCAGGGCTGCCGGCGCTGACCAGTTCGCCATGCCTTTACGAAGAAAGCCTGCTGCGCGAGCCGAAGTTGCTGATCAACTCCGGCGAACCGGGCGTGCTGCTGGAAATCACCAGCGAACACTTCAAGACCATGCTCACCAAGGCCAGCGCCGCCAACTTCGGCGAGAACCTGACCAGCATTCGTCCGAACCTCGACCGCCCGGATGACGACCGCAAGGAAATCACTCAGGCTGTGCAGGCGTTCACCGCGCGACGCATCCAGCAGCGACTGGAAGCAACCATCGAAATTCCGCCGCTGGCCGAAACCGCACAGAAGATCATCAAGCTGCGCGTCGACCCGAATGCCACCATCGACGACATCACCGGCGTGGTCGAAACCGACCCTGCGCTGGCCGCGCAAGTGGTGAGCTGGGCGGCGTCGCCGTACTACGCCTCGCCGGGCAAAATTCGTTCGGTGGAAGATGCGATCGTCCGCGTGCTCGGTTTCGATCTGGTGATCAACCTCGCGCTGGGCCTGGCCCTCGGCAAGACATTGAGCCTGCCGAAAGACCACCCACAACAAACCACACCGTACTGGCAGCAATCGATCTACACCGCCGCCGTCATCGAAGGCCTGACCCGTGCCATGCCGCGCGCCCAGCGCCCGGAAGCCGGCCTGACTTACCTTGCCGGTCTGCTGCACAATTTTGGTTATCTGCTGCTGGCCCATGTGTTCCCGCCGCACTTCTCGCTGATCTGCCGTCACCTTGAGGTCAACCCGCACCTGTGCCACAGCTACATCGAGCAACACCTGCTGGGGATCAGCCGCGAACAGATCGGCTCGTGGCTGATGCGCTACTGGGACATGCCGGACGAACTGGCCACCGCCCTGCGCTTCCAGCACGACCCAAGCTACGACGGCGCCTACGCCGAATACCCGAACCTCGTGTGTTTGGCCGTGCGCCTGTTGCGCAGTCGCGGCATCGGCTCCGGCCCGGATGAAGACATCCCCGACGCCCTGCTAGAACGCGTCGGCCTGACCCGCGATAAAGCCAACGACGTCGTCAGCAAAGTGCTTGAGGCTGAAGTCCTGTTGCGCGAACTCGCTTCGCAGTTCAGCCAGGCCTAAACGCAAACAGGCCCGCTCCCTCAGGATTACCAAAATCCCTGTGGGAGCGAGCCTGCTCGCGAAGAATCCAACTCGGTCCAACTACCCGCATCAAGCCTTAGGCTTGGCCTTCCTCGGCTTCAAATACTTCATCAACCCCTGAAACCACATCACCAGCGCCGGATTGCCCTTGATCTGGATCGACTTGTCCTGAATCCCCTGCATAAACGCCAATTGCTTGTTCTTCGCCTGCATCGTGGCAAAACCATACGCCGCGTCTTTAAAGGCAATCGCAAACGCCGGCTCTGCCACTGCGCCAGACTTGCTGGTAATCCGCTGATTCTTCACCACGAAATGCCGCGCCACCTTCCCGTCCAGCGTCTGCATCTGAAACACCAGATCCTTGTCCCCCAACTGCTGCTGGAACGCAGGATTTGTCCGACTGGCCTTACCCATCAACAGACCCAGCATCCACAGAAGAAAACGAAATTTCATGCGCACAGCCTCAAAAGAAAAATGAACGGCCGGGGCAGTGTAAGGGATTCGGACGATAACGCCACTATTGGCAAACGTTGGAAGAGGATGCTGTTATTTTCCTGCACGATGACTACCAAGTCACACCTCTCCTACACGTACCTATAAGCATCTGCCGGCGCAGCGAACGCCGGCGCAGAGAGCAGCAACGACAGGCTGCCCGCGAGATAGAACTGATTCATCGGGAATTCCCTTTCGTCGCTAACCGGCCTGTTTTTCCGTCAGACAATTTGCGTAGCCATCGGCGAACCTGGCGTCGAAAGACAATTCCACCGGCTCGTCCAGTTCCGCCGAGGTATTGAGCAACACGCGCGTTGCCGGGGTGTATTTGATCCAGCCAATGGTGCCGGTGCCGTCGGTGTCAAAGAACAACTGCGCTCGAACGGTTTCACCGTCATCGTCGTCGATAAGCAGATTGACCTTGTCCTTGCCGACGTACTGAAACGGGAAGTCGCTGCTCCTGACCATTTCGGTGAGGTAGCCATAGCAACTCCCCTCACTGGCAATCGCCGGCATGGCGTAAGGCAAAAGCAGAAGCACACTCAGCACGGGCCGAATGAAAAAACGGTTCATCCCATCATCCTTAATCAAGCGGCGGCGATTCCGCGTCGGTCATGCTCAGCAGCCGGAATTCGTTGTTCACAAACTCGTAGTAGCGATCCCGGTTGACGCTTTCCAGCGAATTCCCCTGGGCATCTTCTTCACCGTCGAGGGTGATGCCGGAAATAAGGAGCAAGCGGCTGTCAGGTTGGTAGAGCATGGCGAACGTGCTGCCGTCGTAGGCATTCGGCAGGCCGCCAGCGACTTCTCCGGTTTGTGCATCAAGGACTTCGGCGCAGATGGCACCGCCGCCACAACCCAACGGATTGAGGATGTAATGGCCCGCGAAGTTGACCTTGCCTTTCAAGGCCTTCGCGCGTGCCTGATCCATCACCGGATTGCTGTTTTCCTGTGGCACCAGTGCATGCTGGGGGCCGCTGAAAATTGGCGCGGCGGGATAATCCTTGAAGTCGGGGTCGGCGGCGAATGCTATTGAAGCGGTGGCCAACAACAGGCTGCCGACAAGAACCGAAAATCCTTTCACGCTGTCACTCCGTAACTGAAGGCTTACTGGCAAAGGTGATGGTTTCACTTCATATCCTTCGAATTGATCAATTCCAATTCCCCATCCCGATACACCACTTCACACCCCACCCACGCCGGATCCACCTGCGGCATCACCGCCGACGGCTTGCGCAATTCACGCAACAACGTCGAGCCATGGGACAACCGCCCACCCATTCGCGCAATCACCGCCCGCGCAGCTTGATAGTGCGCATGTCGCCCGGGATCGAGCGTGTCCTCCAGCAAAATGTCCTTCCCGAGAACACCCCGCACCTGCCCCGGATAAATCATGAACCCGGTTGCCTGCTCCGAGCCTTCACGACCGTCCTGCCAGAAGCTACCGTCGCGGCTGCGAATGTCGGGATGCGGCGCGAACCAGTGCTCGCGATCCGCCAGCGGCATCGCGTGATGCAAGCGGAAGAAGATGCGCATCAGATTGTCGCGATACCACTCGCGCACTTGCAGGTAGTAGCCGCGCAGGCCCGGTAGCCCAGTGGAATGAGCGAGGCGGATCAACCCTGACCATTGCGGGAATGGCTGGAGCGGCAATTCGCTCGCCGCTGGCCGAGGGGTGGCCGGGTCGGTCTCCCACGGCAATCGATGCGGACTGTTTTCAAGATTCTCGTACGCGGTCGGCGGGCGCCCGAGCCAGTCGCCGCCACTGCTGGCCAGTGCCGTGGCGATGCACAGGTTGCCTTGCACCACGAACACATAAAACCGGGTGAACCAGTCCGCCAATTGTTGGCCGTCGGCACCTTGGGCGACGAGTTCGGCAAGCTCTTGATCGAAGCGCTGCAAGCCGCGTTCAAGCGTCAGCAGATGACCACGGGCAATGCGCTGCATGCGCAGGAACAGCGGCAACGAGCGCAGCATCTTCAGCGGCTGCCACGGCAGGTGCGGGGTCGCGCCGCCGACTTCACCGGCGTAGTTAGCGGCGCTGATGCCCCAGTCGGCCAACCGGGCGAGGAACAGGTCATTGTTGATGTATGACGCGCCGCCGAACACGGCGGTGAACGGCTCGTTGTCCTGCAACACTCGCGCATCCCACCGCGCCATGATCGCCGGAATACTCGCTGCCGCGCGGCGCTGAGCGTACTCTACAAAAACGCTCGGTTGCGGTGGCAGGATCTCGGCGATGTTCGCGGCGGAGAGGTGCCGGCGCCAGCCGTAATCGCTGATCGGTCGGTATTGCAGCAGCCACAGTTGCGCGCCGTCCCAGGCCCATTCGACGTCGCCGGGCACGTAGTGGAACACGCGCAGCACGTCTTGCAGAAATTGCCATAGCCGCTCTTCGGTCAAGCCGTGGGATGGCGTGAACGAGCCGCTGCGCCAGGCCTCGCCAACCCGCGAAAGCGTTGCCCGCGAAGGGCTGACGTGACCGTCGGCCAGCGACTCCAGATGGCCTTCAACCCATTCCAGTTCTACCGACAGATGCCGCACAAACGCGATCCCGGAAACGACCGGCGTGATGAAGCGCTGCACCACCACTTCCTCAACGCCCTCGGCCGTCAGTTCAGCAATGCGTTTAGGCACATTGGCGGTCGGCTCGCGCAGATAAGTCGTGCTCAACCCGGCGTTGGCCGAGTCGGCCTGATCTTCGCCATAACTGGAGGAGCGCACCGCCCAGGTCACGTCGGGTTGGGCGGCGAGAAACGCCGGCAGACGCGGATCATCGCAATCGTTGAGCGTCAGCGCTGCCGGCACCGGTTGCCGCGCCAGTTCAGCCAAGCGCAAACGCCCGCCCTTGGTGTGCGCGACAAACCCGCGCTCGCCCGACTCCAGCCACTGCGCAAACTGCGCGGGCGAGTCAATCCACGGGTAGTGACCCCATCCCGGTTTGAGGCTGATGGTCAGATCAGCGCGGGCCAGAATCGCCGACCACGCCGCCGCTTGCTCGATGCCCAGCACGTTGTCCTGATCGCCCCAAACCAACTCGACCGGATCGCTGATCCACTCCAGCAGCGGCAGCGCAGTATCGGCACGAATCAGATCCCAGTGCGGCACAAACGCACGACAGCGCGCATAGCCGGCGCCCATGCGTTGGTACTGCGCGGGAGTCCAGGTCTGGTTGGAAAATTTGCGCGCGAACAGCGTGGGTTTATTCGACAGCAACCAGTGAATGGTCTTGCGGATCGGCAGCGGCGACATCAATGCCGGCAAGCGACGCTGCCACAAAAACGCCCCGACCGGCGCCAGCAAAACACTGCGGGAAAAGTGCCCGGGCCGCCGTTGCAACGCATGCAGCACCAGCAAGGCATTGACCCCGACCGCCATGATCGCGCTGCCCTGCTCCGTCATCGCCAGCAACGTCTGCGCGTAGTCCGCGAGATCCTCGCAGGGCGGCTGCGGATTAGCGCCGAAGCCCGGCAACTCCAGCGGTACGACTTCGTAACGCTTGAAGTGCGGCAACGCATCGTCCCACCAATCGGCGGCGCTGCCGTTGCCGGCCAGCAGGTACATCAAGGGCTTGCTCATGAGCGATCCTCAGGTCAGATCGCGCAGAGCGGCGTCGAGGGTTGGATAGCGGAATGTGTAACCGGCCTCAGTCAAACGCTGCGGCACCACGCGCTGACCGTCGAAGAACAACTGCGCCATCTCCCCCGCCAATGCACGCACTGGCGGGGCGGGAATGTGGAACCACACCGGACGCTTGAGGACCTTGCCGGCCTGCTCGGCGAATGCTGCCTGACTGACCGTTTCGGGCGCGACCATGTTGTAAGTGCCGCGCAAACTTTCATCGTCGAAGGCCCGGGCGATTACCTGAAGCACATCGTCGCGATGCACCCAGCTCATGATCTGCCGACCGTCGCCCATGCGCCCGCCGAAGCCCAATCGGAACGGCAAAAGCAGCGGCAACAACGCACCGCCGGGGCCGAACACCACGCCGAGGCGCAGCACCACCTGACGCACGCCAAGCTCGGTGGCCGGTTGCGCGGCGGCCTCCCAACGCGAGCAGAGTTCGGCCATGAAACCGTCGCCCTTGCTGGCGTGTTCGTCGAGGCTTTCGCTGGCATCGCGCACGCCGTAGAAGCCGATGGCTGAGGCTTGAATCCATAGCGCTGGTTTGTGCTTGGTGTTCTTCAGCCAGGTCATCAACGCTTCGGTGGTGCCAACTCGACTGGCGAGCAGTTGCGCCTGACGCTTGGCGGTCCAGCGTGGGCCGGCGACGGGCGCGCCGGCGAGATTGATCACTACGTCGAAGGATTCGTCGTGGCTGATTTCACTCAGAGACCGAACACAACGCACGCGACCGTCGAACAGATTCGCCGCTTTCAACGGATCACGCGCCAGCACACTCACGGTGTGGCCGGCGTCGAGTAATTGATTGACCACCGCCTCGCCAATAAACCCGGTTCCGCCGGTGATCAGCACTCGTTTGTAGGCGCTGCCGGTAAACGGGTTGGACTCGTTCGGTGCTTTTTCTGGACGGGATTTTTTGCGGTCATGGCGATACAGCCAGACCAGCGGCGGCAACAGCAGCAACAGTGCAAAACCGTCGAGCCAGAGATGCGACCAGACTTGTTGTTGCGCTGACAACCACATGTCCTGCGGCGCCCATAACAGGATGCCGGCAATCAACCAGCCCCACACCGCCGGGGCTTTCAGGCGATTGCCCAGGTGCACCAACGCGAGCATGTACAACGAATAGCTTTGCAACGTCGCGCCGAACAGCGCAAGCCACCAGACTTGTTGTTCGTGGCCTGCGGCGGGCACCGGGTCGGCGCCCCAGAAAGCGAGTTCGAGAACTTGCAGATAGCCGTCGAGTAAACCGGAATGCCCGGCCCAGGTCAGGGTGAGACCGGCGAGTATGTGCACGATCGCAGCGGCGTATAGCCAGAGCACTAGCGCTGGGCGAAGCGAGGTCGAGGGGGCTGGCATTCCTTGTCCTGAGCGCATTCCTTGGGGGTGGGGAGTTTAAAGGAAAAGCGTGGGGTTTCGGGGGTTGTCAGTAGCAGTAGCTGGGTTTGATTGGTGTGGTGGAGTTTTTCTTTAACTCATCCAAACGATGGATCGATCCTTTGTTTCCCTTTGCCGCGCCCATTTCATAACAGGCCACAGCGCGGGACAAATCCTTGGTCACCAGTTCCCCCCGCTCGAAAGCGGAGCCTAAAGCACCCAACGCGTGGACGCTGCCCATGGTCGCAGCCCGGATCATTGATTCTTCAGCCAACGCTGGATGTTGGCATGAACCTGTTCCAGCCAATGTGTTGCCGTCGCAGTAATAGAGCGAAAGCATCAGTGCGCCTTCGGGCGAAGTAGCCGCTGCAGCTTTGATCAACGCCTCCAATTTATACGTTGGCAACTGCGGCGCCATGCCCGAAAGGCTCAAACTTGCCGCACTCAAACTGGATTCTGGATCTCCGGAACGCGCTGCGCAAAGGTCATTTTCCAGTGACGCCTCGAAAAGCTCTGCGGTGAGACGGTACTGTTCCAGTCCTCCCAAATTACCAAAGGCGTTGGCACGTTGGCGGCAGAAGTTCTCCTCAACACTCAACTTGGGCTTGCTCGCCACTACCAAGCCTTTCTCACTAATCGACCAATCCTCAACCCCCTCAAGCACCCAACATGCCTGACGAGAGAAGTTGAAGATCTTGATATTGCTGTTACCCGCCCGTTTATCCACCACATTGACGTGACTATCATCGACCTCTTCGATCTCGACCCCTGGTGTCTTGCCGGGTGTGATTGCAGCCATCAGCGGATAGTTGAAAGTAGCTCCACTAACACCCGAGGTCGAAGGCTCAAAGGTACTTCGATCCTTTCCCGCTACCGGTTTCAACACCAGCGACTTGACCGTCATCGCAGTCAGACGGGGCTGTGATTCGCTGTTGGCGGAAAACGCAGTCAGGAAAGGCGCGAACTCCTCCGAGGGGCAAGCGTCGCTGGTGGGTGCCGTCGAAGTGCTCTTGTCGGATGCAAGAGCAGGGACGATCTTGTCCAGATACGCCGAGCGCTCGCGGCTCATTCTGGCGATGCACAAGTTGCTGACCGCCACGTAAGCAGGCTTACCCACCTCGATCTCGAATGCCTCCAATGGACAGTTCGCATCGCGCAATTTCAACCACGCACGCTGCGACTCTTTAACCTTCGCCGCGTACTCCGCACCCAACGCCGGATCTGCTCGATAGTCAGACTCAAGCCGCGTCATCAACTGCTTGTAACTGACATTCAACTGCGCATCGGCAGCCTTCTTCGCCACCTCTGAACACGGCACCATTTCCAGGCTTGAAGTGACCTGGCTGCAGTTATCCTGCGCATAGACCGCCGAAACCGGCAGCACCAGCGCGGGCAGTAGGGTAAAAACAAACCGTTTCACTGTGTTCTTCCTTGAGTCATTCAGGCTTTGCGTTTGGTGAATCGGGTGATGCATTGCTTCGGTCTGTTCATTTCCCAGTAAGTGCTGGTTAACGCCTTGCGTTTGCTGTCGACACGGAGATTGACGAAACCATCGCCGCAGTCCGGCTGCAACTCTTCGAACATTCCGGTTCTGGTTTGGTAAACGAACACCCGGTAGTAATCGTAAGTACCCATGCCGTCATCAAGCTGCCAGATCGCGAAATCCTGGGCGCCGTCGAAATGCGCCCCCCGGATTCTGCTTTCACTTACCGGTCAGTTTGTCCATGCCCGGTTGTAGGCGGAAGCTTTTCAGAATGCTGAGGAAGTCTTCCTTGCTCTGCTCAAAGGTTCTGACTTGTGTCGAAGCGTAATTCTGGGCCTTTAACACCATGCTTGGCTCATAACCCTTGTTGGCCAGACCCGCGGTCATGACGAATCGTTCTGTGGCCTCAGTTTCTCCGCCTTGCGGGTCCGTGGGCTTGTAATACTTGCCGCCCATGATTCCTGTGCGCGATCCGATCTGCACTTTTGAAGGACCGAAGGTTTGAATCTCGCCGGCACTTGGGAACGGGCTGCCCATTATCGGCGTGGTCAATACTGGGAGCAGATTAAGGGCTTTGCCGATGTCGTCACTCAAACTCAGGCTGTAAAGCAGGTTCGGATTGTCAGTGGGATGCCAGGCCATGGTGATCGAGTAGTGGGCTTTGCCATCATCGGCGATGAAGCCGAAGGGCAGGCAAAAGCCAGTCTTTTTGGGTATCTCAAATTCTGCGCGCGTGCGGAATCGCGCGAGCAGGTCACGGGCGGCGGGGAGTAGTTTTTCGAACGAGCTTCTGTGTTCGGAATAGTCGCTTTGTTGGCCGAATGCGAAGCGATAGATTCGGTCGTCACGCCACAAGAGCACGATGAGTTTGTCGGGATAGCGAGCGCCGTAGGCGTCTGGCATGCCGAAGTCGAAGGCGGACTGCTCGGCGTACAGATCGTCCGTGGGGTAGGTGTCGAATTCTTTTTTGTAGTCTTCCAGTTCAATTTCAAAATGTTCGTAGGGACGGTTTTCTCTTTTGAATTGACTTATAAAGTCCGCCAGCACAACGAGTTCGGTGCTTACTTTTCTGATTCTGGTTAATGTTTTGCGGAGATCGAGTCGTTGCTTTTGCAGTGATTTATATTTTGCGGGGTCCGAGCGAGATAAGTCTCCTGTCATTATTTCTGAAATTTTGTCGATTTTGTTTTTTACTACACGTTCTTTTGCCACGGTTATGTCTGGGCGATGGCTGCTGACCAATTCGTTAAAGGTTTCTAAATCGGTTTTAGGTGAGACTTCAATGGTGACTAGACCGTATGCATCATTTGTTGGATCACTGCCGTAACTGAGCTGCTTGTCCGCCAAGCGTATATCCGGTGAATAAGTGGTGAAATCAGTGCCGGCAGTATAGGTCCATTGGTCGTTAAGCAGGTGCCACGCTAATTCTGGTTTTATGTCGAATACCGATCGCCCCAAGCATTCTGTTTGTGATTTAGAGTCTACAGTGCCAGCTTGCGCTACCAGTGAGCTGATCAGCGCTGACGTAAATAAGGCATATGAGAAGTGAGTGGCGTACATCAGGGGCTTCCGTATCCAGTTGCTGATCGCCGTTAACGTGGCTTGTAGAGTGTATTGGTAGATCATTCGCAAAACGTTCGACTACTAAGTTTCTGCAGACCTGAGCAGACTATCCAAGTTAGGCATTGAAAAAATCTGCTCTATTCAAGCACCGCCAGATTGCTTTCACTCACCGGTCAGCTTGTCCATCCCCGATTGCAGGCGGAAGCTCTTCAGGATGTTGAGGAAGTCTTCCTTGCTCTGCTGAATAGTCCTGACTTGTGTCGAAGCGTAACTCTCGGCTTTCAAGACCATGCTCGGTTTCCAGCCTGTATTCTCGGTACCGGCGCCGTTTTCCAAATGCTGGTCCTCGATGCTTTTTTAACAATTTACTGCGTGTTAATAATAGAGCTACTCTTTCGGGTAATACCTGGTAGGGGCCGCACGCTTTCCAATGTATGGATTAATTGATCTTTAACATTTTCAAAGCTTAGTGGTTGATCGTTTGTGAAACTCTCGACTTTTAGGACAAGTGCAGGGCCGGTTTCAGAGTTTGTATGTCCTGCTGTGAGAGTGAAACGCTCCTTTGTGCCAATTTTTCCGGTTTCTGGATTGATCCCTTGATAGCGGGAGCCACCGATTACCCCGTCGACGGTACCAATTTTTGTGGGTTCGGGACCGAACCGATTCAACTCAACTGCGCTCGGAAAAGGATTTGCGAACATCGAGGAAGTTAATAGAGGCAACAGCTTGATACCTTTGTCACTTTTATTACTCAAACTCAAGCTATAAAGAAGATTGGAGTTATTAATAGGGTGCCATGCAAGTGTAATAGCGTAATTATCGGTACCATTGTCGCTAATGTAACCGAAAGGCAAGCAGAATCCCGGTTCTTGGGGGATCTCGAACTGCTCTCGGGCACGGAAGTTTTGCAGGATTTCACGGGCTTTTGGTTCAATTGTTTTTAATGTTTGCTCAGTGTTCAAACCTGAAATATTGGGAGTAGCAGTAAATCGATAAATTCGCTCGTTGCGCCAAAGTAATGCAGTCAGCTTTCCTGGCTTCCAGGTAATCTGGGCCTCGGGGATATTCCAGTCAACGTAACGCTCTTGTTCATATTGCGGGTCAGTCGGATAGTTATTGAGTTCTTTTTGATAAACTTTAAGTTCCGCCTTGAGCTTCTCGGTTGGGCGGCCACTTTCTTCAAAAGTTTCAACTTCGTCTTCTAGAATGAGAATTTTTGAGTGGAGTTTAGTTAAGTGCTTCTGATCATCTTCGAGTGCGTATTGTTTTGACTTCAGAGATTTAAATTCTTGCGGGTTATTTTGCTCTAGTTCCCAAGTCAACCGCTGCTTTATGGCGCTTACTTTATTTTCAATGACACGAGTTTGCGCCCCCTCAACATCAGGGCCGTGGCGATCTTTAAGTTGCTGGAAAATTGCCAGTGTTGTTTTGGGACTAACTTCAATATCAAACAAGAAGCCATCTTTTTTGAAGGGGCTGTCGCCATAACTAAGCTGCTTGTCGCTGGGATCAATATTGGGTGAGTAGATACCAAACTTTGGAAAGTTCCAGTGTCCACCCGCGACATGCCATTCAATGTCGCCAAACACTTCGAATTGCGTACGTCCGAGGCACTCGGTGTGCAATTGGCGCTCCACTTTTGCATGGGCAACATTCGTATCTGCGCTTGCTGAATTTACCCAAGCATCTAAAGACAGCGACACTACCAGCATCAAGAATAGCGGGCGCATTAGGTTCTTCCCCTGTTATTGATATCTGGCGCTATCACTGCATAGTGCTGAGATGTCGCTCCATCACGCATTGGTTCAATTTTCGCCAAGATCGTAAGATTGAATCCGGAGTTGTTATTTTCGTACTTTGTCCAGTAAACCGGGAGCGCTGTGATGAAGCCATATATAGAGGTCGGAAGCTCACCGATCACAGGTTTGTTCCAGAACTCTTTCTCAAAGGGCATAGCATTGCTTGTACTTGCGGCAAGTGTGCCAGAGGATGCAGGGGGAGTAGCCTGTACCTGACCCCATTGTGGCCATATCGATGCATTATTGCGAGGAATGTGGAGGAACGCCTTTTCATAGGCGTCTGCATTGCTTTTGGCTTGGAGCTGGATGGCTTGCCACGTCGCGCGCGCAGCGGGTGTTGCAATAACCTTTTCCAAATCGCTGGCAGGTTTTACTGAGTTCTCCCGTGGCTGCACATCCAGTGCGAAAATTTTCCGCCATAAATTGGTTCGCAGCTGTTTGATTTGAGGACATACGGGATACTGTGATCGGCCATTGATCGACGTTTGAAGGGACGCTGATCCAGCCACGATGACAGCCAATTCAGAATCTCGATCTCCCATTTGGCTGCGGTCGTTTATGTTGGCACTGCCTAGAATGGCGATCCGATCATCGGCAATCAACAATTTGCTGTGGATATAAATTTGTTCAGTCACAGGTTGACCACCGAGCTTCTCCCAAGAGCGCAGATTCAACAGGGTTAGATAACGACTCCAGTCCTCATCCTCGAATACTTTCCTAGTCTCGCTTCTTTTTTTGGGAAATTCGATGGCTTCAATAGCTTGATCCTCGGTTTTACCTCTGTCCATCTGAGCCTTGATGGCCATCGCTCTTTGGATACGCTGGATCAGGCTTTGGTTTCCCAGTGAAATGCTTTGCATGGTCAGGTGAACTTGCGTCATCAAGTTCAACGCGTTTAATGGTCCTTCCGGATGAACGGGAAGCACCATGTAGACATGGAAGTCTTCGCCCATCTCAATTGCACGCTCAATACGATCAGCCAGCGCCTCGCAAAGAGGATTTTTTAGAGCGCTTTGTGGCGTTTGCATGCCTTTGAGAGCTTCGATAGTGGACTGATTACTCAGCACCTGCGTCATTCCTAGCGTGAAGGTTTCCGCTTCCTTGCTGCGAATCATTTTTGCGAGTTCGAAGTAGTTCACATTAGACAAGTTTTTCGGATTATTTTTTATATCCTCCAACCGCAGGCGTTCCTTGTACAAGTCATAGCCAGGCAGGCCCTCAATCTTCATCAAGCTTTGCATCGGGCCCGCAGTGACTGCTGCAATGTCAGCACTATCCTCGCCATACGCACTCTGAAAAAACTGGTTCTCAATGTAAATGAAATGCTGCGCCCCCGAGATCGCTTGCAGCATGGCCTGCATGCAATTTGCCTGAACGCCTGTCGGGGCGGAGGCTGGAGCTTTGGCGCCTGACTTGCTGGCGCCCTGGCGTTCTTCGGTTTGCATGCGCAGCGGAGCGCTTCGCAGTACTTGCATGCTCATTTTGCCCTTTGGTGCGACACGTTCGGGTTGCGCGAGGTAGCGCGGTTTGAACGGGACAGGCTCTAGGTTTTTGTCAGCGAACTTAAGCAGGCCTGCCAGAGCGCTCGGCATCTTCTGCACTTTGCCGTCGAAGCGCGCCTGCAGACTGTTCCAGCGATCGATGAAGTTGCGAGACAGGTCATAAACCGAGCTGCCTTCCAGGCGCATGTGCACGTCATGCCAAGGCATGCGCGGTTGTTTGATGCTGTCGAGCATCATGCCCCCGGGTGGCAGCAGGCGAGTCGCGGGGTCAGCCAGGTACGAATAGGGCTGGCCCGATTGAGCATCGCTCAATCGGTCGAGAACCGAGTGCAGGTAGAGGACAAAAGGTGTGGAGATCTGTTCGAATTCCGTCATCGCCTTGGCGGTGATAATCGGCGTTGGCGTGTTGTTGAGCCAGGCATAAAACGCGCCCAGCCCTGTTTGCTGGATCCACAGACTGGTGAGTTCGCTGCCCTCGTTCAATAGCTGCTCGCTGATTTGACCGCCGGACTTTATGACTTGGCCAGCCCAGGCGGACAAGTCTTGTTGAAGCTTGTCCGCCTGCGGAGCAGCGCGCTCTACCCAGGTCTGCACTTCACCCTTGAGGCGGGTGACCTGAGTTTGCAACTTGGCGCGACCCGGCTGAGTGACCGCGGTCACCGCAGGAATTTTCTGTTGCGCGCGCACCAGCCAGTTCTCGACGCGCTGCTGAATGGCCGAGGCTTGCTCCGGTTTGTTCAGCGCCACACCGATGGCCTCGCTGATGGATTTGGCTTCCTGGCGCAGTTCAGTCAGGGCGCTGTCGGTTTTTTGCAACGTCTGGACTTCATGATCAATGGTGCCGACGGCGCCATCAAGCGAGGTCTTCCATTGGCGCAAGCTTTTCTTCCAGCCTTCCAGATTGTCCCCGGTCAGCTGTTGCTGGATGAACTCGGCAATGTAGATCACGCCACCGGTAGAGTACGCAGCACCCGCACCGAGCAAGCGCAGGCCGTCCTTGCCCTTTTCGGCGAACCATTCGCCGGCGTCTTTCTTAGCCTCGCGCAGAACGTTGAACATCTTGTTGTCCTTGGCCCATGCCAGCTTGCGCTGGGCCTTGCTCAATACATCACCCTCCATCAAGGCTGCGCCGATCAACTCGACGGTGGTCATGTACGGGTATTGCTTGTGGGCTTCGATTTCCTTGATCGGCGGGATGCACGGGTTGTAAAACTCGTTGGCGGTTCGGCCTTCGGCGGCCAGACGAAAGTTGTTGTCATCGCGGCGCCCGTAGGCGAGGTCGATCCCACCGACGTAGGCGATTTCGTTGTCGATCACCACCATCTTCTGGTGATGGGAAAAGAACAGACCGAGGGTGCCCATGTCGCTTTGCTGGATCGCCGGCAGGCACCAAACTTTTTTCTTCGCGAGACCGGCATTCAGAACAAACGCGGCCACCATGGTTTCCAGATCACCGGTATCAACAGCGGCCTTCGGGGACAGCCAGGGCATGAGGTAGATGTCCGGTGCTGCGCCTTTGTGCAACGCATAATGCAAGCAGTCCCACAGCCGGGTTTCGCCCTCCAGCCGCACTTCGTAGTTGATCTGCCAACCGGAAATGAAGATGGACTTCTTGGCGTTTTTTATCGCGTTGGCGACATCTTTGAAGTAGTCACTGCCGGTGGTGAAAAACTTCACTTCGTTGCCCGGGCGCTCAGGTGAAAAAGCTTCGCCGTATTTGGCATTGCCTTTGATGAACCATCCGGGAGCGGAAGTAGCGGTGTAGGCATCGCCGTCTTTTGAGTTGAGCTGGTTCAGTTGCTTGGGCTGAACGCCGTTCAAGTTGCTCATGCCTTAAACCCCTTTAATTTTTCGAAGAGTGCAATGCCGTCGGTCAGTGACAAGTTTTCGAAGGCGCTGAGTTTGTCTGTGCCGGCTTGTTCGTGACGGGCGTTGGTGTGGGGCTCGCTGCTGAAGTCCATACTTGCCAGTGCCAGCAGTTCACGCTGTTCCTCAGACCAGCCGGTGTCGGTATGTGCCTTGAGCGCGACACACTGGCCTGGATACACCAGCCAGAACATTTCCGGATTTTGTGGGTATTCGAGAGAAAGCTTTTTCTGAATGGCATCGGTAAGAGTGACTTTGCCTTCGTCATCGGTTTCGCCTTTGGCGATGACGTCGCTTTCCGCCACACGACCGATTTTTTTCCAGGTCGGCTCGCTCATTTTGATGATGCGCCACGGTGTGTTCGCCAACGCAAAGGCGCCGTCCCCCGGCCGGTCGGCCAGACGAATGTCAAAGCGCAGGTTCTTCGGCTCGACCGGCGGGACGGGCGTTCGGGCATTGCCCTGCGCGCGATCCATCAGGTTTCCGGCCTTGTCTTTATCCGCGAGTACCGGTAGCACAGGCAGCAAGATCGCAATCCCCGAACCTGTTCCCGCAGCCCCGCCGGCGTTGATCTTCACCAGCGGCCCGACGACGGTGATGCCGCCGGCGTCGAGTTTGATAAAGCTGCCTCCCGCGTTGATCGTCAATTCCGTTCCCGCCTCGATCACTATCTTGTCGCCAGACTTCAGGTGAATTTCTTGCCCGGCATAGGTCAACTGAGCCGTGCCCAGTTTGATGTGCTGGTTCTGGCTCACGCTAAGGTGGTCGTTGGCTTTGACTTCAATCTTGCGATCGGAAATCGTGGTGCGGTGTTCTTCAGCCTTGAGCTCGGTGTATGTGTTCTTCTCGACGGTATCGTGACGTTCATTCCCGACCCGAATCTTCTGATCGTGCTCTACGTTTTCATCCCAGTCGCGCTGCGCATGAATGTAGATCTGCTCCGCACCTTTCTTGTCTTCAATGCGCAGTTCGTTGTAGCCGCCGCCCCCCGGCGAGCTGAGTGTCTTGAACACGCTGCGCGTCTTGTTCGCCGGCAATGCATAAGGCACCGGGTTTTCCTTGTGATACAGGCAGCCGGTGACGAGGGGTTGGTCGGGGTCGCCTTCGAGGAAGGTGACGAGGACTTCCATGCCGATGCGCGGGATGCTGATGGCGCCGTAGCGGTCGCCGGCCCAGGAGCTGGAGACGCGCATCCAGCAGCTGGTTTTGTCGTCGGCCTGGCCTTCGCGGTCCCAGTGGAATTGCACCTTGATGCGGCCGTATTGGTCGCAGTGGATTTCTTCGCCTTTGGGGCCGGTGACGTGGGCGGTCTGGCTGCCGAGGACGCGGGGTTTCGGGTGCTCGAGGGCCGGGCGGTAGAACACGTCCCACGGAGTGGCGAGGAAGGTGTTGCGGTAGCCTTGGTGGAAGTCGTCCTTGTTGTCGGTGGTGTCGCTGGTCACGCCTTCTTCGAGGACTTGCGGCTGTTTGCCTTCGTGGACGATTTCGGTGAGCAGCCACAGGTCGTTCCATTCGCTGCGCGGGTGGTCGGACAGTTCCATGAAGTGGCCGCTGACCAGTTTGGTCTGGTCGCCGCGACCTTCGGCCTGGCGGTAGTCGGCGCGGTGGCGTTCGAGGGCGCGCTGGCTGAGGAACTTGCCGCGCGCGCGCTCGATGAAGCGGCCGGGATAGTCGTAGTCTTCCAGGTCCGGCTCAGTGCTTTCACCCTCCGGTTTGTACGCCGCTTCCATTTGCAGGCGCGGCTTTTCGAAATCGTAATCGCGGCGGGTGACGCGGCTGGTGCGGGTTTCCAGGCGCAGTTTGAAGCCTTTGATCACCGGTTCGTCGGCGACCATCCCGCTGCCTTGTACGTACGCAGTGGGCTGGCCGAGTTTCTGGAACACGGTCTGGTCGTCGCCGAACACCAGCAGGTGAGCTTTGTCGCTGTGCTGGAAGTGGTAGTGAATGCCCTCCTCTTCGCACAGGCGCTGGACGAAGTGCAGGTCGGTTTCGTCGTATTGCACGCAATAGTCGCGATCCGGGCACGGCTGGCTCAGCTGGAAGCTGTAGGCGTTGCCCTTGATGCCGTGTTCTTCGAGGATCAGCGCGATGATTTTCGGCGCCGACATCTGCTGATAGATGCGCTGGTTGGTGCGGTGATGCAGGTATTGCAGTTGCGGCACCATCGACACTTTGTAGCGGGTCAGGCGCTTGCCGGCATCGCCTTGGGCGACGCGGTAGATCTGGCCGTGTATGCCCGAGCCTTGTGGATCGAAGGCGAGAAAGGCCTGCTTGTGCAGGAGCTTTTCCAGGTCCAGATCCGGGTTCTCGCTGACCAGTTCGAGGTCGAAGCGATACGGCTGGCTGATGCCTTCGGTGCCGGTGAACGACAGCACTTGCAGGTCGCCGACATAGTCTTCAACCGTCAGGCTGAAGTGGGTCTCGTTAGCTGAGTTGAACATAAAGTGCTCCCTGTTCGAATGTCATCCGTTATGCCCGAAACCGCAGACGTTGCAGCCAGGATGAAGTGGCGCCCAAGGCGTCACGCAATTGTTGGGCAGTGATGGTGCGCTCTGCCGGGTCGAAGCTCAGCGCGGTTCGCAGCGCTGGCCAGCCGTGTTTCGGTAAGTTCGCCGGGGCTTGCAGCTCGCGCTCCAGGTGCTCGTCGCGGGCCTGGGTCGAGGGCAAGCGGCGGAACGGGTGTTTGCCGCTCGCCAGTTCATAGATCACGCAGGCCACGCCGTACACGTCCGCGCTGGCCGACAACGGTTGGCCCTCAAGCAGTTCGGCGGCGGCGTAGCCCGGGGTCCAGGCGTTGAAGCGCTCGCGGCTCAGGTGTGGCAGACCGGGCAAGGTGCCCTCTTCTGCCTGGCCCAAACCGAAGTCGAAGAGGCGCAAGCCGTCTTCGCTGAGCATGACGTTGCTCGGTTTCATGTCACCGTGCAGCACGCCGCGACCGTGGGCATAGGCCAACGTGTCGAGCAGCGGCAGGACGATGTCGCGCAGTTCTTTCCACGGCAGGCCGAGAGGCCGCTCGCAGAGCAATTTGTCCAGGGTCAGGCCACGCATGTATTCCATGGTGATAAAGGCCCGCTGGCAGTCGGTGTCGACTTCAAAGGTGTGCGCACGCACAACGTTGTCGTGGCGCAGGCGTCGGGTCAGCGCGAACTCGCTGTAGAGCAAGGCACTGGCGTCCGGCGACTCGGCAAATTCTTCGCTGAGGATTTTCAGCGCAATGTAAGGGTCGGGATCACCGAACTGTTCATGCAGCAGATCCCTTGCCCGGTAGACGGCGCCCATACCGCCCGCCCCGAGCAAACGCTCGAGGCGATAACGGCCCGCCAATACGTCCGGCAGTGCACCAATGCTGGCCTTGGTAGGCGCCAGCAAAGGCTCTGCAGTATTGGGCTTGGCGAAGGCGAAGTAGGTCAGGTTGCTGGCCTGTTCTTCACTCATCAGCAAGTCATCGATGGGCGATTCGATTTCACTCATTGGCGGATCACCACGGCAGTCAGGTTGTCGCGAGCGGAACCCCGCAGGGCACCGTCGAACAAACGTTCCAGCGCCACATGCGGCGCGCTGAGGCTGAGGGCGGTGCCGAGGGCATCGCTGCTCAGGCCCTGATACAAACCATCGCTGCAGAGCAAAAACGCATCGCCTGGATAGACCTCGAGTTCCAGTACATCCAGGGTCAGCGTGTCGGCCGCGCCGACAGCTCGGGTCAAGGCCTGGGCCGCCGGGTGCGCCGCCGCTTGTTCGACGCTCATTTGCTGTTCGTCGATCAGTTGCTGTTGCAGCGAATGGTCTTTGGACAGCTGATACAGACGCTGCCCGCGCCACATGTAACAACGGCTATCGCCGGCCCAGATGCAGGCCGCGCGATTGCCTTCCACCAACAGCGCCACCACGGTGCTGCCCATGATGCTGTCGTGACGGCCGGCAGTGACGGTCAACTCCTGCCCCAAACGCCGGTTAAGCCAGTGCAGGCATTGGCGGATGGCTTTGAGGCGTTCGTCGAAGTCGTCGTGTTGCGGCAGTTCAGCCAGGCTGGCGACGATCAACTGGCTGGCGATGTCGCCACCCTGATGACCGCCCATGCCGTCCGCGACCACCCACAGCCCCTGCTGCGGAAGGTCGAGGAAGGCATCTTCGTTGCGCGCCCGCACCTTGCCCGGGTCGGTACGCGCCGCGCTGCGCCAGGGACTGGCCACCAGCATCAGAGCTGCACCGGCATACGGAAGGTGCGCAACACGCCGAGGTCGAACGGGTTCGGCGAGCGTTGGCTGGTCAGCAGGTAGTTGGCGCGCA
Organism: Pseudomonas sp. P42; assembly: GCF_017973755.1. NCBI lineage: Bacteria > Pseudomonadati > Pseudomonadota > Gammaproteobacteria > Pseudomonadales > Pseudomonadaceae > Pseudomonas > Pseudomonas sp. P42. The sequence goes on from NZ_JACOPU010000003.1 coordinate 499,657, forward strand.
GGCCACCTACGTCAGCTTTCAGCACCAGCACGTCGCGACCGCTCAGGTACTCGGTTTGCATCAGGTCGAACAGACGGAACAGCGACCATGGGCCGGAGTTCTTCTCGATACCGATCGGACGCCCGGCCATTTTGTCCATGACCAGACTGGTGCGGCCGTCTTCAGCATCGGTCGGCCATTTGAACGACATTGGCAGGATCGGGCCATGACGGTATTCCATGGTCTTGTCGCCGAACTTGAACTCGGAACGGCTGACCGCCGGATCGAGGGTGTACGGCTCCAGTTTGAACTGCACGGTCGGTTCGGCCGGGTTGATCGAGAAGAAGCTCTGACGAATCGTCAGCGCAGCCGCCATCTGATCGAGGTAGACCTTGGACACCGGCAGGCTGTGGCCGTCGACGCTGCGCATCCGGTAGTTGCCCGGATCACCGCTGACGAACGGACGCATGTAGCTGTCGAAGAAGCGGTCGACGGTGCCTTGCGCGCGGAAGAACTCGCGGAAGTCGCTGATCGCCACGTCGCTGGTGCTGCTGGCGCTGAACGGATAACGCTTGCTGATGGTTTTGCCATACACGCTGTACAGCTCGTTCTGATAACGGCCGTTCAGGTATTGGTAAGCATCGTTGAGCACCAGGCGCCAAGAGTCTTCGGCCAGCACGTTGAACCACACGCTCAGCGGACGCGGCAGACGACCCGAGGCTGCACGCAGGTTGGTCAGCGCATCACGCTGGCCGCTCATGCGGGTTTTGGCCATTTCGAACGCGGCTTGTTCCGGCGTACTGGAACGGGCCAGACCGGACAATTGCAGTTGCAGATCGTTGAGTGCGCTGAGGGCTGGAGTCAGGTCAGCGGCCGGGCCGTTGTTGTCATCGAGCAAACGATGCAGCGGCTCAAAGCGACGTTGCAGGGATTTCTTGGCGGTGTCCGGCAGGTTTTTCGCGACGCTCAAGGCCGAAGCCTTGTCCGCTGCGGCGGCTGCCAGTTTGCCGACTTTACCCAGTTTACCCTTCTGCCCGGCCAGCGCATCGGCGGCTTCGCCCGCTTCGTCGACCGGGTCTGCGGCGGCCTCGAAGCGCGTGTTTTCGCGCACTTCCGTCAGCAACGCGAGCACCGGCGAGTTGGCCGAAGTCAGGCCCGCCAGTTGCTCGGCGCCTTCACCGGCGTCGCTGATCGGTGGCAAGGCCACTTGGCCAACGGCCTCGCTCCAGTAGTTGGCATAGTCGCGGAAATACAATTGCTCCAGTTCGACCATCAGGCGACGCAAGTCCATGTCGCTGATGCCCGCGCCTTCACCCAGTACCCAGTTGTCACGCAGGATGTCGGTGACCAGCGCCGAACCCTGTACCGAGAAATACTGCTGATAACCGGTTTGCGTGTAGAAACCCGGGATCACGTACTCGGTGCCGATAAACAGCGAACCCTGCGGGCCGAGGTGTTGGCTGAAACGGTATTCCGGCAGGTTGCGCGCCTGCTCACGAAGCATGCGATAGACCACGGTGGCCAGCGATTCGCTGCGCAGAACCTGACGCGCCTGGGTCACCAACTGATCGTTCAGCGGGTAGATGAAAGGTTGCTTCAGCAGGCGTTCGAGGTGGACGTTCAGGCCGTTCTGCACCGCCGTGTTGCCGGTGTAGCGTTGCGACCAGTCACTTGCGATCCAGTCCTTGAGCCATGCGGCATCGCGGCGATCCTTCATGTTCAGCATCAGGTACGCGCGCAAGCTGTTGAGCAGCTTTTCGCGGTCCTTCATGTTGGTGCGGATCTGCCCTTCGAGCATCGTGGCAACCCGTGGCAGCAGTTGCGCTTCGAGCTCACGCTCGTACGCCGCTTTGACCGACGGATTGATGTCTTCGCCCTGATACAGACCGCCGCGCTCGTGGTACGACACGTCGCCCTTCTTCGGGAACACCTGAGTGGCGGCGTAGCTGGTGTCGAGGGTTTTCAGCACGCCCATCGCGTCATCACGCGGGGTCAGCGCCGAGCGCTGCTGAGTCCAGTTTTGCGCCAGTGTGCGCAGGTTTTCCAGACGCTCGTAGTTGGCCGAGAATCCGCCCGCCCAGAGCATGCCGAACAGTGCCAGCGCCGCCAGTGCGCCGACATACAGCGCACGCTGGCCCCAGTGGATGCGGCTGCGTTCGCGTTTGTCCAGACCAGCCAGATCGGCCTCCGGGAAAATCACCTGGCTAAGCAGGTGGTGGATGAAGCGCGAACGACCGCTGCGCAGCGTCGGCAGCACCCCGGCATTCATGCCGAGGCTGGCGCCGATGCCGGCGGTGGTCGAATCCATTTCCTGGGTCAGGTGCGGTGCACTGGTCAGGTAGAAACCACGCAGTTGCGTTGCACGCTGATAGCGGTTGCCGGTGAACGCCATGTCGACGAACAGGCACAAACGCTCGCCGATCTGCCCCAGTTGATGCGGGAAGTCGAGGATGCGACCACGGCGCTGGGTATCGCGCTCGGAGTGCATGCGCATGATCACCTGGCTGTTGAGGCGACGCAGCAGTTCTTCGAACTCGTTGCGCAGCACAGCCACGTCGGTGCCGACCTGTTCCTTGCGGAAACTGGTGCCCAGCACCTGATCGCTTTCTTCGCGGGTCAGTTGATCGAAGAACTCGTCGAAGCCGAGCAGCTTGTCGGCCTTGCTCAGGACCAGATACACCGGCACATCGACGTGCAGCTTCTGATGAATGTCCTGCAGACGACCGCGCACCTGGCGCGCCAGGGTGTCGATGTCCTGCTCGCTGCCACCGGTGAGGGTTTCCACCGGGATGGTCACCAGCACGCCGTTCAACGGACGGCCGCGACGACGCTTGCGCAGCAACTCGAGCAATGTGCGCCAGGCACTGCCGTCGACTTCTGCGTCCGGTTGGGTGGTGTAGCGCCCGGCGGTGTCGATCAGCACACCGTGATCGGCGAAGTACCAGTCGCAATGACGGGTGCCGAGGGTGTCGCGGGTCAGCTTGCGATCAATCTTGTTGATCGGGAATTCCAGACCGGAAAAGTCCAGCAGGCTGGTTTTGCCAGAGGCTTGCGGACCGATCAGCAAGTACCACGGCAAGTCACTGCGCCAGCGCTCGCTGCGACCACGATACAGGCTCGACGTCTTCAGGGTTTTCAGCGCGTCTTTGAAGCGTGCCTTCAACTCTTTCTGCTCGTCGTCGATCTGCTCTTCACGGCGGATACGATCCTGGCCGTCTTCGCTTTCTTCGACAGCTTTTTTGCGGATACCGGCGCGCCAGCTGACGAAGACCATGGTCAGGCCCCAGATCAGGAACAAGACGCTGATGGTCAGCAGACGCGAGGTCGCGCTTTCCCAGAACTTGTAATCATCAACCGCCAACAACGGGCCGACGAACCACACCAGCAGTGCCGCGAACAGCACCAGCAGCAGGGTCCAGACCCAGGTCTGGCGCAGGAAGGCGCCGACTTTCTTGAAAAACTTTTTCATCACACGTCCCTGTTTACGGCTGCGACTGCGGTTGAACCGCGGCTGGATCAAGCGGCTGGTATGGTTGCAGAACGGTTTCGCGCTGCTCGCCCAAGACCCAGGCGAAGCCCGAATACATCACCACCAGACAGACGAAAGTGAACAACACCACCATCCACGCCGGCACGATGCGCACCAGACTGCGGCGCTGATCGTTGAGGCCTTCCCAGTGCGGCGACAACTCACGCGGCACGTCGCCACGCAACTGACGGATCTGGCGGTACAAGGCATCGCGGATGCCTTCAAGCTCGAGCATGCCACGCGCCTGCACGCGGTACTTGCCCTCGAAACCGAGGGACAGGCACAGGTACATCAGCTCGAGCATCGGCAGGTGCTTGACCGGGTTCTTTGACAGCCGATCGAGCAGCTGGAAGAACTTCTCGCCACCGAAGGTTTCGTTGTGGAAGCTGCTGAGCAGGCTCATCTGCGACCATTCGCTTTCGTTGCCCCACGGCGTGGTCACGACGGCTTCGTCGACCACGGTGCAGAGCACGTAACGCGCGGCCATCACCTGGCTGCTTTCGGCGCCGTTGTGCAAGGCGCGCACTTCAAACAGCTTGAGCCCGGCGGTCAGGCGCTCATTGAGCGCGTAGAGGTCTTCGCGGGTTTCGCTGTGCTTGAGGCGTACCACTTCCGAGAGCAGTTCGGAGGACGCGGCCACCAGCGAATTGAGGCTGATATTGAACGCCTCCGCCGGGCGCAGGCGCGCGGCGTAGATCATGCGTTCTTCCAGTTGCTCGAAACGCGGCGGCGCAGCGAAGTCGGTCAGCGGACTCGATGCCGGTCCGTGGCCCTGACGATCGAGCAGGACAGTTTTGTCGTCCTGGTTGTAATCCGTTTCCTTGATCATGTCGGTCAGTTCCTGATGGCCCAGAATTTCAGTTCAAGCTCGGCAAATTCGCCGGACACGTGGAACGCGAAGCCGCCGGAGCGCTCGAGTTGTGCCAGGTCTTCGGAACTGAGTTCGAGGATGAAATAGGTTTTGTTGGAGTGGAACGCGATCTGCCGCGGGGCCACCGGCAACGGTTTGACCTTGATCCCCGGCAAGTGCAGGTTGACCAGTTGGCGGATGCGCTCCACCGGGCCGACCTTGAGGTGCGCCGGCAAGCGGTGGCGCAGTTCTTCGGAGTCGCAATTGGCACTGGCTGCCAGCACGAACGAGGCCGAGCCCAGCAGTTTGTGGTCGTGCAACGGCGACACGATGATCCCGTACTGACGCGCCTGCAGGATCAGTTCGATGGCGTGCTGTTCGAGCACCATCGACAGCACCTGACGGATCGCTTCCATCAGTTTGCGAAAGCTCCCGCCCTGGTCGGCGTGGGAGTAGCGGCTGTCCAGACGCGGACGTTTGCTCTCGCCGGAGAAGGTCGCCAGATCGCCGAGCATGGTCAGCAGCGTGCGATACAACTCTTCCGGGTGCACCTGCTCCAGGCCCAGATAGTGGCGCAGCAGCAGTTCGGTGCGGTTGATCAGTTGCAGCATCATGAAGTCACCGACCTCGGCGCCGCCGACCTTGCCGTTGGAGCGAATGCGCTCGGCAATGGTGTCGCCCCGGTGGTTGAGCATGCTGATGACTTCTTTCAGACACGACAGCAGATAGCTGGACGCGTGGGCCTGAATGTAAGTCGGCACGAAGTCCGGATCGAGGCTGATCACGCCGTCGGGCGTGGTGTCGAGCACGTCGCAGATCTTCAGCTTCACGTAGGCCTGATCGCTCTGCTGCTCGCCGAGCAACAGTTTGAAGTCCGGGCGACCACAGCTGACCTGGCTGGCGGAATCGTCGCCGGCGTTGGAGTCGGCCACTTCGGCGTCATACGCGGTGTAACGCGCCAGCACGTCGGACTGCTCCGGACGGCGCGACTCGATGTGGTTACCCGTGACCAGCGGCAGCGCCAGATAGATCGGCGTGTTGCCGGTGTTCGGCGGCACATCCAGCGCCAGCGGTTCGGTGTTGCCACCGAGTTCGAACAGGCTGCCGTCCGGCAGAATCCCCGAGGCTTCACTGATCACCAGTTTGCCCATGTTGAGGAACTGCAAGTCGATCTCCAGATTGAGGAAACCCCAGGTGTAGCCACCCAGCAATTGGGTGCGGGTTTTCATCTGGTGATCGTAATAGCGATCGTTGTGCTGGAAGTGCTGCGGACGCAGCAGCATGCCTTCCTGCCAAATGACTTTATGGGTATTCATGATCAGTCATCCGCCTTGGCGAGCACTTGATTTGTGTTGCGGATGCCGGTCTGGTCCAGAGTCAGATCGACTTCGGTGACTTCCAGCGGAGTGATCTGCACCGTGTGGCGCCACTGGCTTTCCGGCAAGTCGCGGTAAGCGGCGAGAACGCCAACATAAAGGCTGCCCTCTTCCACCTTGAGCTTCATTTCCACGGTTTCACCCGGGCGCAGTTCGAGTTCTTCGCTGGCCACCAGATCCGGGTTGAGGGATTCCTTGGCGCGCTCGTAAAGGCTGAAGAAATCGGCATTCTCGAATGTCACCGGGTGCTTGAGCTCGAACAGGCGCACCACAATCGGCGACGGGCGACCGTTGAGGTCCGGGTTGAGCTGATCGCTGCCGGTCAGCTTCAGGTTGATCTTGGTCACTTTCGAGTACGGCGACAGCGACGAGCAACCGGCGAGCAGCACCAGCACGGTGAGCGCAGTCAGCGTCTTGAAAAAAGCGGTCGAACGGCGAGACATGCGCATCATCCTTGGTGGTCGGTGTGGAGGGTGGAGATCAGGCGGATCTGTTCTTCGTAAGCCTGGGCGAAGTCGCGGGCCAGCAGACGCTCGCTCCAGTCATCGTCCTGACGCAGCGCCTGGTGATAACGACCAAACGCTCTCCAGCGCCCGCCGGACGTCGCGATCAGCGGCTTGCTGTCGCGCTCGAAACGCAAGGTCAGTTGCTCGGGCGAGAAGTGCTCCAGCGTGCCGCGCACGGCGGCGCGGCTAGCGGTCAGCAGTGCCACTTGATGCGCCTGCAAATCGCGGAACGCGCGGGAGATGGCTTGCTCGGCCGGCAGATGCCCGGGCTTGCTTGGCTGCAACAGAATCTCCAGCGCTTCGCTCGGATCGACGGCGAATTTCAGCGGGTTCTTGTTGGTGCCTTGCACGGTGGTCTGGGCCAGACGCAGTTCGTTTTTCAGCTCCGAGCGGGTACGCAGGCTCTGCTGCAAACCGCCGACGCTCTGACGCAGCAAACGCGCGGCGTTCAGCGCCAGGGCTTCGCGTTCGTCGTGGCTGAGGCCTTTGACATCGACACCCAGCGCAGCACCGAAGTGCTCCCAGAAACCTTCGCTCTGACGCTCGACGGCTTTCGGTGCCGGAGCGGGTTCAGGTTCTGCGGGCGCGGCGATCAGCTCCGGCACCATCAGGCTTTCCATGTCGATGCGCGCGTAGTCGGCACGCTGACGGGAGTCTTCAGGTTTGGTGTTCGGCGCCAGCAGTTCGTCGATTTCCGAGTACACGCGCTCTTGCTGTTCGAGGGCGTTGAGCGGGTCGAGATCGAGGAACGCGTCGTCCGGAATGATGCTGCCGGCCGCACGCGGACGGCCGACTTCGCCGTCGAAGGTCGCCGGGTCACGCACAAGACGCGCGCGAATTTCGAAGTCGCCGAGCACGTAAGTGCTGCCGTGCTCGATGCGCATCGGTTCGCCCTTGTGCAGGCGTGCGCCGCTTGTGCCGTCCTGAATACCGTTGCTGCTGGTGTCGGTCAGGAAAAACGTGCCTTCGCGGTAGCTGACAATCGCGTGGTGATTAGACAGATGACGCTTGCGGTCAGGGATGATCCAGTCGCAGTCCTCGCCCCGTCCGATCACGCCGCCGGCCTGTTTGAAGGTCTTCTGGCACAACTCGGTGGGCACGAACTGCTTGGTGTTCAGCATTTCGAAAACCAGTTCCATGTTTGATGCTCCTTGCGGTCACTTGCCGCGATTGACCGCTTGCGGATCACCCAACGGGCGATAGTCGTTGTCGTTGAATTTATAATTGCCGCTACAGCCGCCAAGGCCACATAGAACGACGAGGGTCAGCAGGACAGCGTGCCAGTGACGAACAGACATCAGAGGGTCTCCAGGGGTAGACAAAGCACAAAGCGCCGACCCTTGCGGGCGGCGCTGAAACAGGTTTTTCGGGGAGAAAACGATGATCGTTGCCTACCCATCGAAATCTCCCAGATTGATGTTCAACCGCCCGAGGCGGTATAGCAGGGTGCGGCGTGGCAGGCCCAATTCGCGGGCGGCGAGGGTCTGGTTGCCGTCGTTCTTGCGCAGGCAATCGAGCAGCAATGTGCGTTCGACCCGCTCCATGCGCTCGCGCAGATTCAAGCCGCTGTTGTCTTCGGGCATCGGCTCCATACGCAGGGCAAAATGCTCGGCCAGTAACTCACCGCCCTCGCACAGCAACACCGCGCGCTCGACCAATGCCTTGAGTTCGCGAACGTTGCCGGGGAAGGTGTAACCGGACAAATGTTCCAGCGCCGGGGCCGACCAGCGCACCGGATCACGCTGCAGGAATGTGCAGGTCTTTTCGGCGAAGTGCCGCGCCAGATCGAGGATGTCGCCTTCGCGCTGACGCAGGGCCGGCAGTTCGATGGGGAATTGCGCGAGGCGGTAATACAAGTCCTCGCGGAATTTGCCTTCGCTGACCAGCACTGACAAATCGCGGTGCGTCGCGGCGATGATGCGCACATCAATCTTGTGCGTGTCGTTGGAACCCAGCGGGCGGATCTCGCCCTCCTGCAACACGCGCAAAATTTTTGCCTGGAGCGACAGCGGCATATCGCCGATTTCGTCGAGCAACAGCGTGCCACCGTTGGCCGCATCGAACAGCCCGGCGCGGTCGCGGTCGGCGCCGGTGAACGCGCCTTTGCGATAGCCAAACAGCTCGCTTTCCAGCAGGTTCTCGGGGAACGCCGCGCAGTTCTGCACGATGAACGCCTGAGAACGACGCGGCCCGCAATCGTGAATCGCCCGCGCGACCACCTCCTTGCCGGTGCCGGTCTCGCCGCGCAACAGCACGGTGTACGGGCTGTGCAGGACTTTGCTGATCAGCGAATAGGTCTGGCGAATCGCCGCGCTTTTGCCGATAAGCCCGTAACCGCTGATGCTCGGCACGCTGCGTACCGCTGACGCCTGAACATCCAGTGGCTGGCGCAGGCGTTGCAGCAAGTGCAGCTGGCCGAGCACGAACGAGCCGAGCTGGCCGAGCGAATCGGCAAAGCCTTGCAGATCCACGCGACGACGGCTGGCACACAGCAGCAGACCTTCCACAGCCTTGTGCTGATTGACCAGTGGCACGCACAACAATGATTGCCACGGCGAAGACGCGGCCGGCAGGAAACTGGTTTCGTGCAGGCTGGCGCCAAGGTCGTCGAGGCACACCACGCGGTTCTGGCACAGGGCGAACTGCAGCAATTGCTCACCGTTGTAATCCGCCGGCAGGCTCGCCGCCTGGCGCGGTTGCAACGCGCCGTCGAGGCACTCGGCGTTCATCCCAAGGCAGGTGTGGGTGGCATCGAGCAGATACAGCTGCGTCAGTTCGCAACCGCTCAGCTCGGCAAGCCCACGCACAAATTCACCCAGCAGCGCAGCACCGTCCGCCGCACGCGACAGGCTGGCAAACTGCGCCAGCAACGCTTCGGCGTAAGCCAGCGGCTGCGGCACTTGAGTGAACATCACGCCCACCTCAGGCGAACTCGCACGTCACGCTGGCGTTGCCGTCGAGCGTGGCATGCACGCGCTTGAGGCTTTCACCCGTGGCCATGGCATCGAGCAAGCGATCGGCTACCAGCGGCAGCACATGCTGATCGAGCAGATGGTCGATCAGACGCGCGCCGCTGTCGCTTTGCGTGCAGCGCTCGGACAGATGATCGACGAGGTTCTGGCACCAGCTGAAATCCAGCTGACGACGGTTCAGGCGCTCGCCCAGGCGACCGAGTTTGATCTCGATCAGCTCGCGCAAGACCGGGCCACCGACCGGGTAGTAAGGCACCACTTTCATCCGCGCCAGCAGGGCGGGTTTGAAATGTTTGCTGAGTACCGGGCGAATCGTCTCTTCGAGCACTTCGGCGGTCGGCCGCGCGCCGCCTTCGCAGAGGTCGCTGATGCGATCGCTGCCAAGATTCGAGGTCATCAGGATCAACGTGTTGCGGAAGTCGATCTCGCGACCTTCGCCGTCGTTGGCCACGCCTTTGTCGAAGATTTGGTAGAACAGGTTGAGCACGTCCGGATCAGCCTTTTCGACTTCATCGAGCAGCACCACCGAATACGGTTTCTGGCGCACGGCTTCGGTGAGCATGCCGCCCTCGCCGTACCCGACGTAGCCCGGTGGTGCACCGATCAGGCGGGAAACGGTGTGCTTCTCCTGGAACTCGGACATGTTGATGGTGGTAATGAAACGGTCGCCGCCGTACAGCAGGTCAGCGAGGGCCAGCGCGGTTTCGGTTTTACCGACGCCGCTCGGGCCGACCAGCAGGAACACGCCGACCGGCGCGTCAGGTTTGTTCAGGCCCGCAGCAGTGGCGCGCATCGAGCGATCCAGTGCGTGTACGGCCTGCTCCTGACCACGAATGCGCGTGCGCAGGTCGGTGGCAAAACTGGCGACCTTGGCGTTGTGCTCACGGGCCAGTTGCGCCAGTGGCACGCCGGTCCAGGCGCTGATCACTTCGGCGACCAGACGCGGGCAGACTTCGAAGCTGACCAGGCGTTCTTTGACCTGGGCGGCGGTGAGTGCGCTGTGGGTTTCGTTGAGTTGGGCTTCCAGCGCTGCGACGCTTTGGCCTTCTTCGACTTCAGCGGCCAGGGTTTCGATGACGGTGCCTTCGGCGTCTTCCTCAACCGATACGGTCGGCTCGACGGCAGCGGCTTCGCGCGCCTTGGCCAGTTGCTGACGCAGGTCCAGCAAGCGCTCGGCCAGTGCCTTCTGTTCAGTCCACAGGGTTTCCAGCGCGACCATTTCGTCTTCGGCTTCTTCCAGTCGCGCTTCCAGTGCATCCAGCGCTTCGTGGTCGATCAGCAAACCGGCCTCGGCATCGCGGCGCAGGGCCTGACGCTGGCGGCCACCTTCGGCCAGTTCGCCACGCAGACGCTCAAGGCTTTCCGGGGCGGCGGCGAGGCTGATGCGTACGCGGGCGCAAGCGGTGTCGAGGACATCGACGGCTTTGTCCGGCAGTTGCCGACCCGCCAGGTAACGCGCGGACAATTCAGCCGCCGACACCACCGCGTCGTCACGCAGGTAAATGCCGTGGCTCTTCTCGTAGACCTGAGCCAGGCCACGGAGGATGGTCACCGCTTCGCTGACGGTCGGTTCGTGCAGTTGAACTGGCTGGAAACGACGGGCCAGCGCCGGGTCTTTCTCGAAGTATTTCTTGTACTCGGCCCAAGTGGTCGCAGCGATGGTGCGCAGTTCGCCACGGGCCAGTGCAGGTTTCAGCAGGTTGGCCGCATCGGAACCGCCAGCGTTGCCGCCCGCGCCGATCAGGGTGTGGGCTTCGTCGATGAACAGAATGATCGGTTTTGGCGAAGCTTTGACTTCGTCGATCACACCTTTTAGACGACGCTCGAATTCACCTTTGACGCTGGCGCCGGCCTGCAACAGGCCCATGTCCAGCGACAGCAGTTCAACGCCCTTGAGCACTTGCGGCACTTCACCGGCAGCGATGCGCGAAGCTAGACCTTCGACGATGGCGGTTTTACCTACACCAGCCTCACCGACCACAATCGGGTTGTTCTTGCGGCGACGAGCGAGGATGTCGACCATCTGACGGATCGCGCCATCGCGGCACAGCACCGGATCGAGTTTGCCGTCGCGGGCCTGTTGAGTCAGGTTGTGAGTGAAGCGCTGCAACAGCGATTCGCCCTGCGCGGCCGGTTTACCGTTGGCCGCCGGTTGCTCCTTTTGCGACAGGGCAAATTCTTTCAGGCGATCGATATTCAGCTTGGCGAGCAGCGGCTGATAACGACTGCCGGCGTAACGCATCGGGTTGCGCAGCAGGGCGAGGATCAACGCAGCGTCTTCGACCTGAGTCTGGCCCAGCTCGAGGTTGGCCACCAGCAGCGCGTCTTGCAGCCATTGCACCAGTTCCGGGGCAAATACCGGGTTGCGCGAAGCACTGTGTTCGACCCGCGATTGCAGCGCGGCGCTGAGTTCACCGGCATCGACATCGGCGTCCTGCAACGCGCGTGCGAGCAAGCCATTCGGACGCTCCAGGAGGCCAAGCATCATGTCTTCGACGAGGATCTTGCTACCGCCACGGGCTACACAGCGCTCAGCCGAACGCTCCAGATCACGACGGGTTTCGGCGTCCAGCGCCTGAATGAGTTGTTGCAGGTCTACGTTGATCATGGCTCACGTCCTTAATGAATTTTGCTGCCCAGTGTCACCACGCCGTCCGCCTTCTCGCGGCCCAGCCAACTGGTCCAGCCGAGGCGACAGGCGTTCTGCTCACCGATGCGCAGTTCGCGGATTTCTTCCTGGCGCAAGACCAGGCGAATGTCGTAATCGAGCGGGTCACGCAGGGTGAACCGCACCAGCGCGCAGAGCGGCTGGTAACCAAAACCGATTGGCAGGAATTCGTGGAATCGCTGCCAGTCGAGTTGGGTGATATGAATGCGGAATTTGCCGCTGCGGTCGCGCACGCGCTCACCGAGCACCAGGTCCTCGCCAAGCACACTGTTGTCGCGGCCCAAACGATTGCGCTGCTCGTCGAGAATTTCCACGCGGCGCTCGATGCACTGCTCGATGACCAGGTCTTCGTGCTTGAAGTAGTAACGCAGCACGGCCTCGATCAACGCCGCCGAGTGCGCCCGCAAGCTGAGCAGGCCGAGGTACGGCAGCAGGCGTTTCCAGTTGAGTTCCTTGGCCTTGCGAATCTCGTCGCCACCCAGGCCGATCAGCGCGAACAGCTGCGACGAAAACGGGTCAATCGCCCCGCTCTGGAAACTCGCGCGGTAGCGGTACTTGCGCCAGATCGGCAGCATCAGCCGTTGCAGACGATGGTGGAACAGGTCGAGGAAATTGCGCGTCGGGTTGCCGTCTTCGCTGTCGCCCAAGGCTTGCTCGCCGTAGAACGCCGGCAGCGGTGAACCGGAACCGACCAGGCCAATCAGGTTGAAACGCACGCGCGCGCGCATCTGCCCGTGCTCTTCGAAAAACTCCACGCGATCGACATCGCTACGCGGAAATCCGAGGCTGGGGTTGGCCTGAAACTCGACCTGATCGTACAGATCGTCTTCGCTCAGGTGCGGGTGTGCCTCGCGCAGCCGGTCGATCACCAGCAGCACGGCCTGAAACAGCGAGTACTCGCGTATTACCCGGGTCAGCCCGCTTAAAGCAGGGGCTGAAGGCCCATACGTGGTGTCCATTGGTACACCTCTCCCTGTGTGCTTTTTACCCGCAGCTCATGGAATGAATTGAGACTGGCGTAAAGCGCGAAAAACTCGTTAAGAACCGAAGCGAAAACGAACAGGTCGCCTTCGCCGATATACCCTTCCGGGTCGATGGTCAGTTCGGTGCGCAAACCGCGCACCGGCAGGCCACGGTGCAGCCGATCGACGTGGTGGTGCTTGATATGTTTGAGGCCGCCGAGCAGGCGCTTGCTGACTTTCTCCGCGTGCTGGTCGTAGTAGCGCGGCAGGTCGTAGGTTTCCAGAATCACCTTCAACGCATTGACGTCGGCCAGCGACAGATAGTTAAGCGACATGTTGCTGATCAGCTTCCACAGGAAGTCGCGGTTCAGCGGCGGCGCGAAGCTTGGAGTGGCCGGGGTGATGTTGCGGAAACTCAAGAACTCCGGGGTCTCTTCGCAGGCCATGCAGATGTCGCCGAGTTTGAGCTTCTTCGGCAGGTTCTGGTTGGTGCACATCAGCTCGATCGACAGCGTTTCGTGAGCTTCGGTGTGGCGAATACCGAAGCTCAGGTAGGTGTCGAGGCCATCGTGCAGCAGCGACGAACGCTGACGGATGCTGTAATGCGGACGGCTGTTGGGCACGTCGAAACTCGGATCGTGCTCGAAAGATTCGAACGGCACGTATTCCTGATAACCGAGGCCGCCGGGCTTCCATCCCGTCACGGTTTCCACCGAGAACACGCCGCAGTTTTCCAAATCGTATTCCGCCGGCAGCAGCAGGTATTCGTCCTGCTTGCCGTCGAGGCGAATCGGCAGCGCGTCGTGCTCGAACAGATTGACGATCGGCGTGCAGAACAGCTTCACGTTATCCAGCGTCGGACGCATGCGCATGATGCCGCTCTTGCGAATATCGAAACGCAACTCCAGGCCGCGCATCTGCTTGAGGGTGTCTTCCGGCAATGCCTTGAGAATGTCCAGACCGTTGACGTCGACGAACAGGAATTTATCCTGGAACGCGAAGTATTCCTGCAGGTAGCGGTAGCCACGGAAGGTGTTCAGCGGATACGGGATCAACGCTTCTTCTTCGGCAAAGCCAACCGGTTTGACCCGGTCACCGGGAATCTTGAACGCCATCGGTTTGCCGCTGACGCCATCAATCGGCTTGCCGGCGCCGTCGAGCGGGATCAGTTCGATGCCTTCGAGGTTGCGCAGCAGGCTCAGATAAAGCATCTGGCTGATATAACGCTCACCGGCAAAATGCAGGCGCAGCTTGCTCAGTTCCAGTTCGCCGAGGTGGCCGTCGGCGCTCATTTCCAGACGCAGGCTGAGCAGCGAACCGTCGCCCTTTACCGAATAATTCAGCGCGGCTAGATCCAGCGGCAGCACCTCAGTCGGGTAGCAAGTGCGGAAGCGGCAACGCACGTCTTCGACCGGTTTGCTTTCCACCGGTGTATCGCGCTCGACCACCAATGCCGGGCCGGAACGTTTGAGCGGATCGAACTGCAAAATGCTGAACGCCGGCAGCGGGCGCATGTAGTTCGGCCACAGCAGTTGCATCAGCGAATGGCTGAGCTCCGGCAACTCGTCATCGAGCTTCTGGCGCAGCCGCCCGGTCAGAAACGCAAAGCCTTCCAGCAACCGCTCCACATCCGGATCCCGCCCGGCCTGACCCAGATACGGCGCCAACGCCGGACTACGCTCGGCGAAACGGCGACCGAGTTGGCGCAGTGCGGTGAGCTCGCTTTGGTAGTAGTGGTTAAAGGACATGTATGGCTGCCTGGGTATTTATTCGTTTGATTTGCAAACTGAAAGCGACTGAGAGCGCAAATATGGGAAAACAAAAAAAATCATTTCGTACTCCGAGCTAGCAAGAACCGTTCAAACTTACCAGCCACCCATATCGCCAGAGCAGTGAGCCCACCTGTAAGAATGCTATAGGCGACCGCTCGAACGGGATAAAGCGGCAACAGGTAAAGCAATATCATCGAAACCATTAAAACAACAACACTAAACTTAAAAAATCGTCTTGGAATTATAGCAACCAATAAATTAGCAAAAATAAATAGGTAAAAAATCATATACATGGCAATCCCAATGGAAGCGCCACGAGACGTCAAACCACCAAATGAAACTTTATACAGAGAGACCCCGTAATAATTAACAACAACATAAACGACGCAGGCAAAAAAGTGCACGAGCAAGCCCGCTGCTATCCTCGTCATCATCTCTTCCACTCTCCATACTTATCTACAGAGCCCTGAGTGATGGAGCTTCTCAATTTCTGATCGGAAACGCCGAGGTAAACTGTGCTGGTCACCACTTTTTCGCGATAGCCCATTCGCCCAGCAAATACTCTTATAGTTTCAGTGCGTAGCTCAAAATTTTCAGAGGTCCACAAAGCACCGCGCAGCACCATGTAGTTATCGTATTCGTTGGTTTTGTCCTCCTTCGGAAATATAGGGATACCATCACCATACGTCATACCGGTTTCAACGGTTTTCTTGATAGCGGTTTCCGAAGACTTGGTTTCTTCCAAATATAAACGGTAGGTATCGGTCGAGAACGGTATTTGTCCAACACCGTCAGTCCAATAGGGCTCGCCCTCGATCATCACCATTATAAATCCGGCGCCGCCCTCTGAACTATTTTTCCAATCACCGGGCATTCTAGGAGCGAAGCTAATTGACATTCTGTCAACAATTGCAAACTTTATAATTTCTGCCCAGGTAAATTGTTTATAAGCATTGTATGCGTCCGTGCCGGCAGTTTTAGACTCGGGATTCACCCATAACTTTTCCCGGTAGTTATCAGCTAGAGGCTCAAACCATTGGATGGCTTCCGCATAGAGCTTTTCAGCCGTCATGATTCTGAACTGAACATCTGATGCATTCGGTTTTACAGCAAAAAGAGGTACGCCATTGCCTCTGGTTATCAGCCAAACATTTGGCAAAGGAAGCTTTTTCGGTTCTTTATCTTCACTCGGCGTAGTTTCGGCTTTAATTTTCAGCTCCGTTTTTCCATCGGAGGTCTCGAAACCATGTGCGATGCCGTCGATAACAATAGAGGTTTCCACGCGATTACTCCGCCGACACGTAGATGGTAACCATCTCGCCTTGTTTACCAGTGGAGAAACACCCCGTGCCCCCAGCTGCCGACGAACATCCTGCTTTTTCTAATCCACTCTCAGAAACCATTCTGTAATTCAAGTTCGCGATTGGTTGTCCGTCCGCTGCATGAAAGGAAAAAACTCGGTTGAAGATCCCAGGAATAACAACGGGCTCCGGCGGCACAAACGGCGCCGGCGAATGCGAATTCCCGATAATCACCGTCCCGGATCCAGCCGTAACCTTGTTGCCATGCGTACCCACCGAATCAACCGTCGCGGCAGGTTTGCCGTTGATCAACACAGTGGTCGCCAAACCTCCCGACATCGCACCACCACACGCCGAGGCATCGCCTTGGCGGGCGGCCGCGAGGCCGTCGAAGAACACGTCGCCGGAACCGGCGGCGATCGGGTTGGTGCCGTGGCCGGGGAGCGGGCAAGCGGTGGGGTCGGATACGCGTGCTGCGGGTTTTCCTGACATTGAGCTCTCCTTAATAGGCTTTGGCGTGATGACTGTTCATTGTTCCTGAGTGCGGTTCATCGCATTAATTTTCCATGAGCATGTAAGACGTATTGCTGATGAACCTATTCATCCAGTGTTCATCCGGACGGGACAAGGCGAGAGAAAACGTATTGGCCTTTTTGTCCAGATAGATAAAAACCACACCCACTTCTGCCTCGTCCTCGCGCGCCCTCATGTCCAGAGCCAGCTCGGAAAACAAAGGAGTTCGGTACACATGAGCTGGATTTTCACGTTCATAAAAACGAAGGTAAACCGTCTCTCTTGGCGTCAGCAGTGAGGCTCCCGCAACCGACTCAATGATGTATTTCCCGCTTGGACTCACAACAGACACATCCGCTTTTCGGCTCAGCAGCTCATAGACAGCAACAGCAAAAATCACCAGGAGCAACACAACGACTATCGCAACGGAGGTCAGCAGTTTTTGAAAAGCATGACTCATCGGCATTCTGGAATGATCCAACTTTCCCAGCCCTCTGAGCCCGGATATAGAATCATCTCGCCCTGAAACTCAGGGGCAATGCCTGGATCGCCTTCCCTCATCCACAGATTCCACTCCGACGTTTTCAAGAGCCGTCCATCTGTTGTGTAAACACGGTAGAAAAACTGACTGCTGAACAGCTCGAAAATACCGCCCATCGCGCCCAGGAACGCGTAATCAGGTGCATATCGGGAGATGTGGCATTTACCCGATTCACTTGCATTGGTTTTCAATAGCTTTGCAGTCAGCGAACTGAACACCTTCAATACAATGAACATCAGCAGAAACAGGGGTACCGCTATCAGGAGAACAAACCCGGATTTTCTGGTGAAACGTGCTGCAGGTTTGCCAGACATCGGGATTCTCCTTAGGTGACCTTCACTTGACCGCTGCCATCCAGGCGCGCGGAAAAACTGACCTGACGCTTGAACCCTTCAACTTCCAGCAGGCCTTCGATACTGAAGGACAGGCGAAGTTGATCGTGGTCACGCGGCAGGGAAATGACACGCACGTTGCTCAGGCGTGGCTCGTAGGCTTCGATGAAGGTTTCGATGGCCAGACGGGCCTGACTCAGGGAGTCGTGCAGGCTCAGACGCATGTCATTGAGATCGGGCAACCCGTAGTCGGACAGCGTTTGCACGCTGCCGGCCCGGGTGCTGAGCATTTTGGCCAGATGGGCAGCGACTGACGCCATGGCAGAAACCTCGAGGCTCCTGCCCTTGCGTTTTTCCGCGTCGCCATTGAGACGTTCGAAAAGGCTGCCGTATCCGTCCATGAGTCGCTCTTACTCTTTGTCCAGCTTGCCAACCAGCGACAGGGTGAAATCGGCACCCATGTACTTGAAGTGCGGACGCACGTTCAAGCTCACGCGGTACCAGCCTGGCTCGCCTTCAACGTCGCTGACGATGATTTGCGCAGCGCGCAGCGGACGACGGCCACGGACTTCGGCGCTTGGGTTTTCCTGGTCGGCCACGTACTGACGGATCCACTTGTTGAGTTCCAGCTCGAGGTCGGTACGCTCTTTCCACGAACCGAGTTGCTCGCGCTGCAGCACTTTCAAGTAGTGAGCCAGGCGGTTGACGATCATCATGTACGGCAGTTGGGTGCCGAGCTTGTAGTTCAGCTCTGCCGCCTTGCCTTCTGCGCTGATGCCGAAGAACTTCGGCTTCTGCACCGAGCTTGCGGAGAAGAACGCCGCGTTGTCGGAACCTTTACGCATGGTCAGGGAGATGAAGCCTTCCTCGGCCAGTTCGTATTCACGACGGTCGGAAACCAGAACCTCAGTAGGGATCTTGGTTTCGATTTCGCCCATGCTTTCGAAATGGTGCAACGGCAGGTCTTCAACAGCACCACCGCTCTGAGGGCCGATGATGTTCGGGCACCAGCGGAATTTGGCGAAGCTGTCGGTCAGCTTGGTGCCGAACGCGTAAGCGGTGTTGCCCCACAGGTAGTGCTCGTGGCTGTTGGCAACGGTTTCCTTGTACACGAACGATTTGACCGGGTTTTCTTCCGGATCGTACGGGTTACGCAGCAGGAAACGCGGCACGGTCAGGCCAACGTAACGGGAGTCTTCCGAAGTACGGAAGCTCTGCCATTTGGCGAATTGCGGGCCTTCGAAGTGGTCTTTCAGATCTTTCAGATCCGGCAAGCCGGTGAAGCTTTCCAGACCGAAGAATTTCGGGCCGGCAGCCGCGATGAAAGGCGCGTGGGACATGCAGGCTACGCTGGACACGTACTGCATCAGTTTCACGTCCGGCGAGCTTGGGGACATGTAGTAGTTGGCGATGATCGCGCCAACCGGCTGACCACCGAACTGGCCGTATTCAGCGGTGTAGATGTGCTTGTACAGGCCCGACTGCATGACTTCCGGCGAATCTTCGAAATCGTCCAGCAGGTCTTCTTTCGAGACGTTGAGGATTTCGATCTTGATGTTTTCGCGGAAGTTGGTGCGGTCCACCAGCAACTGCAGGCCACGCCACGACGATTCCAGAGCCTGGAAGTCCGGGTGGTGCAGGATTTCGTCCATCTGACGGCTGAGCTTGGCATCGATCTCGGCGATCATGCGGTCAACCATGGCTTTCTTGACCGGCTCACCGTTGTTCTGCGGCTTGAGCAGCTCTTCGATGAACGCCGACACACCGCGCTTGGCGATGTCGTAGGCTTCGTCGTCCGGCGTCAGGCGGGTTTCGGCGATGATGCTGTCGAGAATGCTGTACTCGCCGCTCGCGGCGCCTTTCTCTTGTGCTGCGCTAGTGCTCATTGTGTTGGCTTCCTTGGCTGCTGGGTTCAGGCGTCAGTGGCTGCGGCGTTCAGGCCCAGCTCACCGAGTACGCGACCGCGGGATTCGTCGTCGGCGAGCACGCCTTCGATGGCTTTACGGAAAGCAGGTGCGTTACCCAGCGGGCCTTTGAGGGCCACCAGCGCGTCACGCAGTTCCATCAGCTTTTTCAGCTCAGGCACTTGCTCGACCAGGCTGGCCGGGTTGAAGTCCTTCATCGAATTGACGCGCAGTTGCACGCCCAACTCTTCAGTGCTGCCTTCTTCCTGCAGACGGTTCGGCACGTTCATCGTCAGGCTAAGCTCTTGCTTGGCCAGCACTTCGTCGAAGGTCATCTTGTCGATGCTGATCGGCTTGCGATCTTCGATCTTGCGCTCGTCTTTGCGGTGGGTGTAGTCACCGATTGCCAGCAGTTTCAGCGGCAGTTCAATCTCTTCCTGAGCACCGCCGGTGGCGGGTTTGAAGGTGACGTTGATGCGTTCCTTGGGGGCTACCGAGCCTTCTTTGGCCATGGCTTTTCTCCTTGCGGTTGTGGCCCTGGGGCCTATTCGAGTACCACTTCGAGATCGAGGTGGCACAGCCTGCGATAAATCTCTTCCTTGCGTTCACGCACTGCATGGTTCTGCGGTAACAACTCGCAGCAACTGTGCAGCAGGTGCAGCACTTCCAATGCAAGATCGGGCTCCCAGGCGTGCAGGCCTGAGTCCTGTAATGTCTGATCGAGGGTTTCCAGCTGGTTTTTGGCCAGTTCGTATTTCTTGGCCATGAAGCACAGCCTTGCGAGCGCGAACTGCCAGAAGAAGCGCTCGCGCCCGCCGTGGGCCGATTGCAGCCCTTGCTTGAGAATCTGCACGGCAGGCTTGAGGCCTTCCTTGCGCAGAGTCGGCAAGACTTCTTCGAGGGCTTTTTCCCAGGCTGGCTGGGTTTCGACGTTGTCGCTTTCAACCTTGCGGGGCGCGCTGGCGCTTTGCAGGTGCGGCATGACGTTGGCGGCAATCCACGCCCGGGTAGACGGATCGGCAAACGGCGCGCCGTCGTGGTAACGCAATTCGACAATGCCGGGCAGGCGCTGAATCAAAAGCGCGAAGTGGATTTCCACTTCGCGCATGGCCAGCTCGGCGTTGAGGTTCTGGAGACACTCCCAGACCATCCTCTGGCCATCGAACCAGAACGGCGCCTTCGCCAGACTCGCCTCCAGTTCCACCAGCAGGTCTGCGTATTTGCCCTGATCGAATCGATCCTGATAAAGCTTCAGCTTGTCGAGCGGCAGACCGCGCAACACGGTGATCTGCTCGGCATTACGCTCGGGCACGGCGTCGATGGTCATCCACAGCAGCGTGCGGTTCAGGCGCAGGGCGCGCAGGTCGGTGGCTTTCTGCTTGAGCCACCAGGCACACAATGGCCGGGCGCTTTCCTGCTGGGCGCGCAGCGCTTTGTGGGCGTCTCTTTCGTTGTCGATCGGCGCGCCGGGCGTCAGCAGCTGACTCGCCGCCTGCTTGACCTGCGCCACCGCCGCCCCCACAACACCGGGGGCCGGCTGGTTGTCGGCGGCGCGCTGGATCATGGTTTTCAGGCGGCGGGAGATCGGCAGTAACAGCGGCGAGTCGTCACCCAGATGTTCAGCGCAAGCGGCTTCGAGACCAGACAGGTGCTCGGAGAGCTGCCGGAACATCGGCAACTGCTCTTTGATCGCAATGTTTTCGGTGATGACCTGCTCAAGACGCGGCACCAGCCAGCCAATGGCAGCGGCACGTGTGCGGGGTTTGAGCGGGTGAACGTCGGCCCAGTTGTTTTCCGACAAGTGGTGCAGCAAGCCAAGGCCGGCCAGCAGGCCGGGGAAGGATTCACGCTGGTAAAGCGACCAGGTCAGCCAGGCGCCGACACGCAAATCCTTGGATTGGGTACGCAGGAGATTTTCGCTGTTTTCGCGAATTTTCAGCCAGTCGATCTGCCCGCTTTCGTGCATCGACGAGGCTTTGGCCAGCTCGCTTTCCAGCGCCTCGAATTCGCTCGAAAAACGAACGTCTTCGCCCGCGAAATTCTCTTTGGAAACAGAGACTTTGGCGAGTTCGAGGTAATGGGCGGAAAGTTTGCTTGAGTAGGACATCCATGGCCTTTATTAAGGATTACAGTCAGACGCCAATTTCAGGTGCGGCGACGCCGGACAGTATCGAAGAGCAGTGATGAAACTCATCCAGATTGAGTGAGTGCTCTTTCAAGTGGGCGCATCGTAATCACTATGATGGCCACTAGCAAGCATCTGATCAAACAACAAGACGAAGTGTTCATGAGGGGCTGTAAGAGATCGCCCTATATATGACAAGGGATTCCCTGACATCGATTTATATTGCCGGCATTTCCCCGGCACCCTCGAAACCATCGGCCCAGAGCGGTCCGAGCAAGCTCGACCGCATTGACCCGAACGACCGTCCCATTTCACGTCGGCAAGCATGACAACACTTTGAAAAAATAGAAGTAGGACTCTTCCGAAAATTTGCTGACTTCTATCCATAACTCATCGGCGACAACGCTCAACTACAAAAGTGCCATCAATTTGATAGCAAATCATGATATTGAAACTTCCCCCCCGCAAATACTGCGCATCAGTGCTAACTCAATAATTATCGAACTGCTTTCGCACAGTCCTTTCCGTCAATTCACCCAGCCACATCACGCCCGAAACACTCTGACAAATCTCAGGGACACTTCTTACATCAATTTATTTCCAACGTTGCTAGCTTGGCTTTGCAAATTATTTTGCGTGGCCATCACGGACGATCGGACACCGCGCATCGACTCACTTGCTTAAGGACAAGCGTATGTTCAATGCAGGCAATTGCTCGCTATTCACCCTGCAAATCCCCGCTATTCGACACGACTTCAAGGTGCTTGCCTTCAACGGCACCGAAGCCATCAGTCAGCTCTACTCCGTGAGAATCGAACTGGTCAGCGAGCATCCGGATTTCGATCTGGAGAGCCTGCTCAGCCAACCTGCATTTCTACGATTCGGTTTCAATGGCGAAGGGATTCATGGGCATATCGAAGATGTGACGGTGGCAGAGTCTGGTAAACGACTGACTCGCTATGAGCTGACGCTGATAAGTCCCGCGGTAAACATCGACCTCTTACCAATGCATCCAAAGCCTACATCGAAAAGTTCGGGATTCCCTATGAGGGCTGGTAAGGCGTCAAAATCTCCAGGTATTCATTTATCCACCGTCGGTCACCGACCATTCACCACTGTCGTCCCTTTCATTTCGACTTCAAACGCTACTAAAGAGGGTCTCTCAAAACGCTACGATCAGGGAGTTCGTCAATGAAGAGGACCACTATCTGGCAAAAACGAAGGCCGTTATTCGTTGCTTATTGAGCTGGAATTTGAAACCTTCACCGGAAAATTCAACGCGCCACGAAAGCGGTTAAGGAGCATTACCTCATGGAACTGAAACCACTATTCTTCGCAGCACTGATGTGGCTGCCCATCACCCAAGCGTCAGCGGACGCCCCGCCGCTGGACGGCCATTACTATCTGTACGGCGCAATGGAAATGGGCGCCGAGTTGCTATTGCGTAAGGACGGCACCTTTGACGCAGGTATTTCGTATGGCAGTGCCGACGGTTTTGCCAAGGGGACATGGCAGGTGGAGAACGAAACACTGACGCTGAAAAGCGCGACCAAAGCCGCCTCCAACAGCGATTTGTCCGGCCTGTTTCAGGATCTGGAATTGGCCATCGAACCAAACTGCCTGGCGGTAGACTTCGGCAACGGCAAGGCTTGCTTCCGACGCAAGTAAGCGCGTTAAACAGCCACAAAAAATGGGCACTCGACCGCAATCGATGTGCCCATTTTTCTATTACGGTTCTCCCCACTATTCAGGGAGTTCGCCGCAATTAAGGATTAACGCTGTCTTTCAACGACTTGCCTGGCTTGAATGCAACAGTGTTGCTGGCCTTGATTTTCACCGGCTCACCGGTCTGCGGGTTTTTGCCGGTACGGGCGCCGCGGTGGCGTTGCAGGAAGGTGCCGAAGCCCACCAGCGTGACGCTGTCCTTGCGGTGCAGAGCGCCGGTGATTTCTTCGAGAACGGCGTTGAGCACGCGGTTGGCCTGTTCTTTGGTCAGATCTGCTTTTTCAGCGATTGCAGCGGCGAGTTCTGGTTTACGCATTAGTGAAGCCCCTTTGACGGTTTTTTGTTGTTATGTCCGTGCTGTTCTCGTTGGAACAGCGCCCAAGGCGCCGCAGGCTCTACGCTGCGGCAGACGGGAGTGAGAATGGCACGCGGATACGGGCGGCGCCAGTCTCCCCGCGACCTTTGTAGGGGCAAAAGCTGGGTGATTCCGACAGAACGACCGGTATTTACGCCAGCAGGGCCGGAAGCTGTTTGTTCAGGGCGAGTTTTTCCATCACCGCCGCACCGGTCAGGGCATAACCCAGCAACTGACCATCGGCGCCGTGGCACAGGGCCTTGATGTCGGCGCCCTGCCCCTCGACGGTCCAAACCCCTTCGCTGCCCCGTGGCGGCGGCGATACCACCAATGGGCAGACCGGAGTTTTCACGGTGATCGGCATCGGGCCGTAGTTCACCGCCGTCGGGTTGCCTGCGAGGGTTTGTGCCAGCGCGCGCGCACAACTCATGAGGGGCATCACGTACAAAAGATTGAGCCCGTCGACCTCGGCGCAGTCACCCAAGGCATAGATATTGGCGTGGGACGTTTTCAGTTGTCGATCAACCACGACACCGCGATTGACCTGCACGCCGGCCGCCGCCGCCAGATCGATGCGAGGACGCAGGCCGATGGCCGAAACCACCACGTCGCAGGGAATGACCTGACCGTCGGACAAATGCGCTTCCAGGCCGTCGGCGACCTTGTGCAGACGGGTCAGCACCGGGCCGAGGTGGAATTTTGCGCCAAGGCTTTCCAGCCCGGACTGCACCGCGGCTGCGGCCGCTGGATGCAACAGCATCGGCATGACTTGCTCGCACGGCGCAACCAGTTGCACCTCGTAGCCACCGAGGATCAGATCGTTAGCGAATTCACAGCCGATCAGCCCGGCACCGAGCACCAGCACCCGACGCTTGCCAGCCGCTGCCGCTCGGAAACGTGCGTAGTCTTCGAGATCATTGATCGGGAACACCCGATCAGCACCATCGCCTTCGATCGGCACGCGTACGGTTTCTGCACCCCAGGCGAGGATCAGGTCGCGATATGCCACGACTTCTTCGCCGATCCACAGGCGCTTGTGGCCCGCGTCGATGCCGCTGATGCGCGTGTGCGTACGCACCTCGGCCTTCAACTGCTCAGCCATCGTGCCCGGCTCGGCCATGCTCAGGCCATCGGCGTCCTTGTTCTTGCCGAAACCGGTGGAGAGCATCGGCTTGGAGTAGGAGCGACCGTCATCGGCGGTAATCAGCAGCAGCGGTGTTTCGCTGTCGAGCTTGCGAAACTCGCGGGCCAGGTTATAGCCCGCAAGCCCGGTGCCGATGATGACGACTGGTGCGCTCATGCCTTACTTCCTCAGTTTTTCTTAGTTGATTTCGATCATTTCGAAGTCCATCTTGCCAACGCCGCAGTCTGGGCACAGCCAGTCTTCCGGCACGTCCTGCCACAGGGTGCCCGGCGCGATGCCGTCATCCGGCCAGCCGTCGGCTTCGTTATAGATCAGGCCACAGACCACACATTGCCACTTCTTCATTCAGGTACTTCCTCAGGATTCAGGCTTTTGCCGGCGCGAATGGTCGATGGGTGTTGCGCTGCCATCCGGCTCAGGGCGTTTTGTACTGATGGTACCGGGCAGATGCAAGCCTGTTCGGCGCAACGGCGACCCGGATCAATCAATGTCGATGCTCGCCATGGTAAGCTCGCCGCCTCATTTGCGGCCAATAATGACTCATTGTGCAACAGACAAATTCCTCCCCGGCCCCGCTCTGGCTGCCCCAAAGCCGACTGACGCCCCTCCCCGACTCTTCGACCCTGGACTGGCTGTTCGACGAAGGTTCGCTGACCCGCCGCCTGACCCGTCTGTCCAACGATGGCTTCAGTGTCATGCCGCTGTTCGAAGGCTGGGATACCTTGCGCGACGATGAATGCGCCGCGCTGGATCTGGCAGAAGGCAGCGAAGGCTGGGTGCGCGAGGTGTATTTGCGCGGCCATGGCCAAGCGTGGGTGTTCGCCCGCAGCGTGGCATCGCGCAGTGCATTGCAGGGCGATGGTTTGCACATGGATGAGTTGGGCAGCCGCTCGCTGGGCGAACTGCTGTTTTGCGATCAGGCCTTCCAGCGCCGCGCCATCGAAGTCTGTCACTACCCGGAACAATGGCTGCCGCCAGCCGCCAGCGCGCCCGAGCTGTGGGGGCGTCGTTCGCGTTTCGACCGTGGCGCATTGAGCGTGCTGGTTGCGGAAATCTTCTTGCCGAGCTTGTGGGACGCCGCACGCGCCCATCCGGAGAACTGCTGATGTACCAGAGCCTGCTCAAGTCCCTGAACCGTTTGAACCCGCGTGCCTGGGATTTCATTCAGTTGACGCGCATGGACAAGCCGATCGGCATTTATCTGCTGCTGTGGCCAACCTTGTGGGCGTTGTGGATCGCCGGCAAAGGGTCGCCGTCGCTGGCCAACGTGGTGATTTTCGTCCTCGGTGTGGTGCTGACCCGCGCCGGTGGCTGCGTGATCAACGACTGGGCCGATCGCAAGGTCGACGGCCACGTCAAACGCACCGCGCAACGGCCTCTGGCAGCCGGCAGGATCAGCTCAAAAGAGGCGCTGGTGTTCTTTGCGCTGCTGATGGGGGTGAGTTTCCTGCTGGTGTTGTGCACCAATGCCCCGACAATCTGGTTGTCGCTGGGCGGTCTGGCGCTGGCCTTCACCTATCCGTTCATGAAGCGCTACACCTATTACCCGCAAGTGGTACTGGGCGCGGCGTTTTCCTGGGGGATGCCGATGGCCTTCACCGCAGAGACCGGCGAGTTGCCAGCGGCGGCGTGGTTGCTGTGGATCGCCAATCTGTTGTGGACGGTGGGTTACGACACCTATTACGCGATGACCGATCGCGATGACGACCTCAAGATCGGCGTGAAATCCACGGCGATTCTGTTTGGCGAGGCGGATCGGGTGATCATCCTGACCTTGCAGGCGCTATCGCTGGGATGCCTGTTACTGGCCGGGTCGAAATTTGAGCTGGGGATCTGGTTTCAACTCGGTCTGCTGGTGGCCGCCGGCTGCTATGCGTGGGAGTTCTGGTACACCCGCAACAAGGACCGGATGCGCTGCTTCCAGGCGTTTTTGCACAACCACTGGGCCGGGCTGGCGATTTTTGTCGGGATCGTGCTGGATTACGCGTTGCGTTGAGCCACAGACCCAGTGGGAGTGAGCCAGCTCGATAGCGGTGGATCAGTTCACAAATATTCTGACTGACACGACGCTTTCGCGAGCAGGCTCGATCCCACGGGGAATCGCGGTTATTTCTGCGATTCGCGAACGACGTGCCAGACGCTCTTCATCTTGTCGCCTGTCATGTCTCCAGGCTTCTCGTCCTTCATGAAGGTGTACAGCGGTTTGCCATCGTAGGCGTACTGCATCATGCCGTCATCGCGCTTGATGACACTCCATTTACCGTCAGCTTTGGCGTCCGCCGGCGCCATCAATGGTGGCCAGTTCTTGGCGCAGTCGTCGTTGCACATCGACTTGCCGCCAGCGTCCTTGTCGAACGTGTAAAGCGTCATGCCTTTGTGGTCGACCATCATGCCGTCTTTCATCATGGCCGGATCGGCAGCCATCGCCAGTCCAGGCAGAGTCAGGGCGGCAGCCATCAGCAAAGCTTTGAAGGAAACAGTCATTTGAGTCATGGAAACCTTCTCTTGTGGTTGTCAGGATTCGGACTCAAAGCTTAGTTGAGGATCTGCACATTCGCCCCCGAGCTAAAATACTGTCACACGACTGCAATAATTCCGTTATCTAATGCGGCGCAAGACAGTTAAATGACAAGAGGATTAAGGCATGGTTGGCAGGAGCATTCTGATCGTCGACGACGAAGCGCCCATTCGCGAAATGATCGCCGTGGCGTTGGAAATGGCCGGCTATGACTGCCTCGAGGCAGAAAACTCGCAGCAGGCCCACGCCATCATCGTCGACCGCAAGCCGGACCTGATCCTGCTCGACTGGATGCTGCCCGGCACCTCCGGCATCGAATTGGCCCGACGTTTGAAGCGTGACGAGCTGACCGGGGACATCCCGATCATCATGCTCACCGCCAAGGGCGAAGAGGACAACAAGATCCAGGGTCTTGAAGTCGGCGCCGATGACTACATCACCAAACCGTTTTCCCCACGCGAGCTGGTCGCCCGCCTCAAGGCCGTATTGCGCCGCGCCGGCCCGACCGATGGCGAAGCGCCAATCGAAGTCGGTGGCCTGTTGCTCGACCCGATCAGCCACCGCGTGACCATCGACGGCAAACCGGCCGAGATGGGCCCGACCGAATACCGTCTGCTGCAATTCTTCATGACCCACCAGGAACGCGCTTACACTCGCGGTCAGTTACTGGATCAGGTCTGGGGCGGCAACGTTTATGTTGAAGAGCGCACGGTCGACGTGCACATCCGACGCCTGCGCAAGGCCCTCGGCGACGCCTACGAAAATCTGGTACAAACCGTGCGTGGCACCGGCTACCGGTTCTCAACCAAAGCATAAAAAAACAGCTGCAAGCCAGGAGTTACAAGCGGCAAGTGAAAGCCGATCCGCTTTAGCTTGAAGCTTGCAGCTTGAAACTTGAAGCTGCGTTTAAGGACGCTCCGTGAATCAAAACTGGCATGGCACCCTGATTCGCCACATGCTGCTGCTGGTCACCGCCTGTCTGGTGATAGGCCTGATCACCGGCTATTACGGCTGGAGCCTCGCAGCGGGCCTGGGCATTTACCTGGCCTGGACACTCAAGCAATTGCTGCGCCTGCACGAGTGGTTGCGCCTGCACCAACCCGATGAAGCACCGCCCGATGGCTACGGACTGTGGGGAGAAGTGTTCGACAGCATTTATCACCTGCAACGCCGCGACCAACGAGTGCGCGGGCGCCTGCAAGCGGTGATCGACCGGGTTCAGGAGTCCACCGCCGCGCTGAAAGACGCGGTCATCATGCTGGACAGCGACGGCAACCTCGAATGGTGGAACCGCGCAGCCGAAACCCTGCTCGGACTCAAAACCCCACAGGACAGTGGCCAACCGGTGACGAACCTGGTGCGCCATCCGCGCTTCAAGGAATACTTCGAGCAGGACGCTTACGCAGAGCCGCTGGAAATCCCCTCGCCGACCAACGATCGCGTGCGCATTCAGCTCTACCTCACGCGCTACGGCAACAATGAACACTTGATGCTGGTGCGCGACGTTACGCGCATTCATCAACTGGAACAGATGCGCAAAGACTTCATCGCTAACGTCTCCCACGAATTGCGCACGCCGCTGACGGTGATCTGCGGCTATCTGGAAACCCTGCTCGACAACGTCGAAGAAGTGAACCCGCGCTGGAGCCGCGCCCTGCAGCAGATGCAACAACAGGGCGGGCGCATGCAGACGCTGCTAAACGACTTGTTGCTGCTGGCGAAGCTGGAAGCCACCGATTACCCGTCCGACAACCAACCGATACAGATCGACACGCTGTTGCAATCGATCACGAGCGACGCGCAGCAATTGTCCGGCTCGAAAAACCAGCGCATCACTCTGGAAGCCGACAGCAGCCTGTCGCTCAAAGGCAGCGAGGCGGAACTGCGCAGCGCATTTTCCAATCTGGTGTTCAACGCGGTGAAGTACACCCCGGCCGAGGGCAATATCCGCATTCGCTGGTGGGGCGACGATCAAGGCGCACACCTGAGCGTGCAGGATTCGGGGATCGGCATCGACAGCAAACACCTGCCGCGACTGACCGAACGCTTCTACCGTGTCGACTCCAGCCGCAACTCCAACACCGGCGGCACCGGGCTCGGTCTGGCCATCGTCAAACACGTGTTGTTGCGCCACCGCGCGCGCATGGAGATCAGCAGCGTGCCCGGCCACGGCAGCACGTTCACCTGCCATTTCGCCCCGGCTCAGGTCGCTTACGCACGGGCGATCAGCGCCGCCGAGTGATACCGGCCGGCACGCGCCACTAGGCAATCGCCAAGTCAGCCGCTACATTGGCTGACTTGTGCCTGCCTTTCAGGCGCGGCTTTTATCTCTTTTGAATCACACGGAACCCGCAAAACTCCATCATGGATCCTTCCCCTGGCTTGTCCCTCGCATCAATATTCGCCGATTTCGGCATGATCCTTTTTGCTCTGATCCTGGTTTTGCTCAACGGCTTTTTCGTTGCGGCAGAATTCGCCATGGTCAAACTGCGCTCGACCCGGGTCGAGGCCATCGCTGACAAGAACGGCTGGCGCGGGCACATCCTGCGCACCGTACACAGCCAGCTCGATGCGTACCTCTCGGCGTGTCAGCTCGGTATCACCCTCGCCTCGCTTGGTCTGGGCTGGGTCGGTGAGCCCGCGTTTGCGCATATTCTCGAACCGCTGCTGAGCGCGGTCGGCGTGCAATCGCCGGAGATCATCAAAGGCGTGTCGTTCTTCACCGCGTTTTTCATCATTTCCTATCTGCACATCGTGATCGGTGAGCTGGCGCCCAAATCCTGGGCGATCCGCAAACCCGAGCTGCTGTCGCTGTGGACAGCGGTGCCGCTGTACCTGTTCTACTGGGCGATGTACCCGGCGATCTACCTGCTCAACGCCAGCGCCAACGCGATTCTGCGTATCGCCGGCCAAGGTGAACCCGGCCCGCACCATGAACACCATTACAGCCGCGAAGAACTGAAACTGATCCTGCACTCCAGCCGTGGCCAGGACCCGAGCGATCAGGGCATGCGTGTTTTGGCCTCGGCAGTGGAGATGGGCGAACTGGAAGTGGTCGACTGGGCCAACTCCCGCGAAGACCTGATCACTCTGGAATTCAACGCGCCGCTCAAGGAAATTCTGGCGATGTTCCGTCGCCACAAGTTCAGCCGTTATCCGGTGTACGACAGCGAGCGCCAGGAGTTCGTCGGCCTGCTGCACATCAAGGATCTGCTGCTGGAACTGGCGGCGCTGGATCACATTCCCGAATCGTTCAACCTGGCTGAGCTGACCCGCCCGCTGGAGCGCGTGTCGCGGCACATGCCGCTGTCGCAGCTGCTGGAGCAGTTCCGCAAGGGTGGCTCGCACTTCGCCGTGGTCGAGGAGGCTGATGGCAACATCATCGGCTACCTGACCATGGAAGACGTGCTGGAAGTGCTGGTCGGCGATATTCAGGACGAACACCGCAAGGCTGAACGCGGCATTCTTGCCTATCAGCCGGGCAAGCTGCTGGTGCGCGGCGACACGCCGTTGTTCAAGGTTGAACGCCTGCTGGGAATCGACCTGGACCACATCGAAGCCGAAACCCTCGCCGGCCTGGTTTATGAAACCCTCAAACGGGTGCCGGAAGAGGAAGAAGTGCTGGAAGTCGAAGGCTTGCGGATCATCATCAAGAAGATGAAAGGGCCGAAGATTGTGCTGGCGAAGGTGTTGATGCTGGGTTGATCGACGGATCCGGCACCGCGCCGATCGCTTCGCGAGCAGGCTCGCTCCCACCCTGGAATGCATTTCAAATGTGGGAGCGAGCCTACTCTCGAAGGCGCCAGGTCTGACACCGCGTTACTGCTTGCCCAACGCAAAGTTGGGCAACGCCCCCAGCGGCTGGTTGAACTGATACGGAATCGACACCAGCCCCGCGCCGCTGTTGCGCTGCACCACAAAGTGCAGGTGCGGGCCACTGCTGTTGCCAGTGTTGCCCGACAGCGCCAACGGACTGCCCACCGTCACCCGCTGCCCTTCGCGCACACTCACCGAACCTTGCTTGAGATGCAGGTACACGCCCATCGTGCCGTCGTCATGCAGCACCCGCACGAAATTGCCGGACGCATCATTGCCGCGCCCACTCTGCGAATTCTCGGTCTTTACCACCACGCCGGCCCGCGCCGCGATGATCGGCGTGCCGACCGGCATGGCGATGTCCATCGCATATTTGTTCTTCGGCCCATAGTGGCTGTATTGACCGTTGGCACCCTGACTCAAGCGGAACGGCCCGCCACGCCACGGCAACGGATAACGGTAGCCCTGCGCCGTTCCGGCAGGATCGCCGAGGGAGTAGTGAAACTGCGGCGAATACACCAGTGGCTGGCCGCCGGACACCGCTCTGAGCAACGCCAACCGCGTATTGCTGCGCGCCGGCAGCACCCGGCGAATGGTTTGAGTCGGCGCGCCACGCACGTTGCTCAGCCCGGTAAACGCCAGCGCTATCTCAACCGGCGCATACAGGTCGTTGCGAACGAATACCACGTCGGCGCCTTTCTGTTTCTTGATGTCGAGGTAGACCTGGCGCTCGAGGCGCTCGACCATTCGGTCCTGAAACACGAACACCTTCGCACCTTTGCTCGGACGGTCGCTGTAAGAGACCACGCCGTTGGCATCGGTGGATTTGTAGATTGTCATCGCCACAGCCAGGTTGGAGGCCATGACCAAACCACAGAAAAACAGCAGTCGCGCGAGCATGGGCAAGAGTCTGTCGAAGTAAGGCCTGGGAAAGAGCCTAGCAGGTGAGACAAACCAGGGTAGTCGAGAGATGTTTCAAATTAGCCAGTCTGGAAAATGGACGCCGTAAGGGATGGCCCCTTCGCGAGCAGGCTCGCTCCCACATTTGGAATGCATTCCAAGGTGGGAGCGAGCCTGCTCGCGAAGACGGACCGTCAGGCGATAGAGATCACGCGCCAGGAACGAAGTGCTTCTGCGCCGTGCCGCGGGCGATCAGGCGGGAAATGTAGTCGAGTTTCTGCGCGTCCTGGTCGACGAAGCGGAACGTCAGTTGCAGCCATTCGCTGTCAGGTTTCTGCTCAAACGCAACGATGGCGTGCAGATAGCCATTGAGGCGAGCGATTTCGGCGTTGTCACCCTGCTCCAGATCGAGCACAGCGCTGTCGAGGATCTGCGGCAGGGTGTCGGTGCGTTTCACTACCAGCAGCGCTTCCTTGATGCTCAGGGCCTTGATCACACATTGCTGCGTGCCGCTCGGCAGGCGCAATTGGCCCTGACCGCGACCGCTGGCAGGCGAGGACGCAGCCGCAGGTGCCTTGACCGGCGGACTGTTGAGCAGGCCACGCGACGCGGCCGCCGCAGGTGCAGGCGCTGCGGCGACAGGCTTGGCAAACGGATTGACCGCCGCCGCAGCCGGGGCGCCGCCACCAATGACCGCTGCCTTGCCGCCGGTCAGGGCACTCAGGGAGTCGTTGCCGAATGCCGAGTTCATCTTGGTCGGCGCGCTGTTCATCAGGGTGTCGAGCTTGCCGACCTTGTTCAGTGCCTGCTTGACCTTGGTCAGCAGTTGTTCGTTGGTGAACGGCTTGCTGACATAGCCGGAAACGCCGGCCTGAATCGCCTGCACGACGTTTTCCTTGTCGCCACGGCTGGTGACCATGACAAACGGCATGGTCTTGAGATTGTCCTGCTCGCGGCACCAGGTCAGCAGTTCCAGACCCGACATTTCCGGCATTTCCCAGTCGCACAGGACCAGGTCGAAGGCTTCACGGGCGAGCATGGCCTGGGCCTTTTTGCCGTTGATGGCGTCCTCGGTGCGGATCCCCGGGAAATAATTACGCAGGCACTTTTTCACCAGGTCACGAATGAACGAAGCATCGTCCACAACCAACACACTGATCTTGCTCATCCAACACCCCTATTAAAATCCCGGCAAGCATAACGCTGGCTGATGGCACATTGCCAAAACTCTTCAGTCACGCCGGGACTTTTCGTTCGCGGGTGCTGCTTTTTAATTCGATTGATTCAAAAGCACCGGAAACAAAAACGCCCGGCCAAAGGGCCGGGCGCTTTTCTCAGGCAATCTTACTTATCGTCAGCAACGCCCGGAACATTAGCGGTTTCGCCGCTTGTGCCTTGAACTTCTTCCTTCATGCGCTTGAGGCCCATGTGGCGCACGTCGGTACCGCGCACCAGATAGATCACCAACTCGGAGATATTGCGCGCGTGGTCGCCGATGCGCTCCAGCGAACGCAGCACCCAGATGATGCTCAAGACGCGCGAGATAGAGCGCGGGTCTTCCATCATGTAGGTCGCCAGTTCACGCAGGGCGGTCTTGTATTCGCGGTCGATGATTTTGTCGTATTGCGCCACCGACAAGGCCAGATCGGCGTCGAAACGGGCAAACGCGTCCAACGCATCGCGGACCATGTTGCGCACCTGGTCGCCGATGTGGCGAACCTCGACGTAACCGCGCGGGGCTTCGCCTTCTTCGCACAACTGGATAGCGCGGCGGGCGATCTTGGTAGCTTCGTCGCCGATGCGTTCCAGGTCGATAACGGACTTGGAGATGCTGATGATCAGACGCAGGTCGGACGCCGCCGGCTGACGACGGGCCAGAATGCGCAGGCATTCTTCGTCGATGTTACGTTCCATCTGGTTGATCTGGTCGTCAATCTCGCGCACCTGCTGAGCCAGGCCGGAGTCGGCCTCGATCAATGCCGTGACCGCGTCGTTGACCTGCTTCTCGACCAGCCCGCCCATGGCCAGGAGGTGGCTGCGCACTTCCTCTAGCTCGGCGTTGAACTGCGCAGAGATGTGATGGGTAAGGCCTTCTTTAGAAATCATTGTTCGCTCCGCGAAAGTTGCAAGCTTCAAGCTGCAAGCTTCAAGCAGTTATGTATAAGTCCTGATATCGCACCGCATCTTTCTTGCCGCCTGAAGCTTGCGGCTTGCAGCTGTACGACTAGCCATACCGCCCCGTGATGTAGTCTTCAGTCTGCTTCTTGGCCGGATTGGTGAACAGCGTATCGGTATCGCCAAATTCCACCAGTTTGCCCATGTACATGAACGCCGTGTAGTCGGACACCCGCGCGGCTTGCTGCATGTTGTGGGTCACGATGACGATGGTGAACTTGGACTTCAGTTCGTAGATCAGCTCTTCGACTTTCAGCGTCGAGATCGGGTCGAGTGCCGAGCACGGTTCGTCGAGCAGCAGGACTTCCGGTTCAACCGCGATGGTGCGAGCGATCACCAGACGTTGCTGCTGACCACCGGACAGGCCGAGTGCCGACTCGTGCAGACGATCTTTTACTTCGTCCCACAGCGCCGCGCCTTTGAGGGCCCACTCAACGGCTTCGTCGAGGATGCGCTTCTTGTTGATGCCCTGGATGCGCAGACCGTAAACCACGTTTTCGTAGATGGTTTTCGGGAACGGGTTCGGCTTCTGGAACACCATGCCGACGCGACGACGCAGTTCGGCCACATCTTCGCCCTTGCGATAGATGTTGTTGCCGTACAGGTTGATCGCGCCTTCGACACGGCAGCCGTCAACCAGGTCGTTCATGCGGTTGAAAGTCCGTAGCAGCGTGGATTTGCCGCAGCCGGACGGGCCGATGAACGCGGTCACGCGCTGTTTCGGAATATTCATACTGACGTCGAACAGCGCTTGCTTCTCGCCGTAGTACAGGCTCAGGCCCGGCACTTCGATGGCAACGGTTTCCTGCTCGAGGTTCAGGCTCTGCTTGTCGCGGCCCAGGGCAGACATGTTGATGCCGTGGGTATGCGTTTCGTGCTGCATGGGATATCCCCTGTGCTAACAATCCGGTTTGTTGAACCGCTGGCCAAACCAGCGGGTAACGCAAATTCAGTTTTTGTCGCGGCCCTTGTGGGAGCTGGCTTGCCAGCGATGGCATCACTGCGGTGTAACTGAAACACCGCGTCGCCTGCATCGCTGGCAAGCCAGCTCCCACAGGGTTTTTCTTAACTGTCCAAAGCTTTGTATTTTTCACGCAGGTGGTTACGGATATACACCGCCGACAGGTTCAACGTCGCGATCACCAACACCAGCAACAGCGCCGTGGCATATACCAGCGGGCGTGCCGCTTCGACGTTCGGGCTCTGGAAGCCGACGTCATAGATATGAAAGCCCAGGTGCATGATCTTCTGGTCCAGGTGCAGGTACGGATAGTTGCCATCCACCGGCAGCGAAGGCGCCAGTTTCACCACACCCACCAGCATCAGCGGCGCCACTTCACCGGCGGCACGGGCCACCGCGAGGATCATGCCGGTCATCATCGCCGGACTGGCCATCGGGATGACGATCTTCCACAAGGTTTCAGCCTTGGTGGCGCCGAGGGCCAACGAGCCTTCACGCACGGTGCGAGGAATCCGCGCCAGACCTTCTTCAGTGGCCACGATCACCACTGGCACCGCCAGCAGCGCCAGCGTCAGCGAAGCCCAGAGCAGACCCGGCGTACCGAAGGTCGGTGCCGGCAACGCTTCCGGGAAGAACAAGCGGTCAACCGAACCGCCCAATACGTAAACGAAGAAGCCCAGGCCAAACACGCCGTAAACGATTGCCGGAACACCCGCCAGGTTGTTCACCGCGATCCGGATGATCCGCGTCAGGGTGTTCTGCTTGGCGTATTCACGCAGATACACCGCCGCCAGCACGCCAAACGGAGTCACGATCATCGCCATGATCAGCGTCATCATCACGGTGCCGAAAATCGCCGGGAAGATCCCGCCCTCGGTGTTCGCTTCACGCGGGTCGTCCGACAGGAACTCCCAGATCTTGCTGAAGTAGAAACCGACCTTGGTCAGAGTGCTCATCGCGTTCGGCTGGTAGGCGTGAACCACTTTGCCCAGATCGATTTGAATCTCTTTGCCGTTGGCATCGCGAGCGGTCAATGCGTCGCGGTTGAACTGCGCATGCAGGTCAGCCAGACGCGCTTCGATGTCTTGATAGCGGGCATTGAGTTCGGCACGCTCGGATTCCATGTCGGCTTGCGCGGCGGCGTCGAACTTGCCTTCAAGCTCCAGTTTGCGACTGTGCAGACGGATGCGCTCCAGCCCTGCGTTGATCGCGCCGATGTCGGATTTTTCCAGCGATTTCAGTTGCGCGGCCAGACCATTGACGCGGTCGATCCGCGCTTGCAGTTCAGGCCAGGCCGCTTCACCTTCAGCGATGACCTTGCCGTCCTGTTTGACGTTGACCAGGTAGCCGTAGAAATTGCCCCACTCGCGACGTTCGATCGCCATCAGTTCCGGCGGCGTCTTCTGGTTGGTCAACCACTCGCCGACGATCCAGGTGAAGTCGTTGCCGTTCAGGTCACGGTTGCCGACTTTGATCAGCTCGCGCGTCATGAATTCCGGGCCAGCGTCCGGCACCGGCAAACCGGCGCTCTTCAGACGGGCGCGGGGCACTTCTTCTTTCTGCACCACTTCGCCGACCACAAGGTGCTGGGCTTGGCCCGGCACGTCGTAGCTGGCGTGGATCAGATCCGCCGGCCAGAAGTGACCCAGACCGCGCACGGCAATCACCGCCAGCAGGCCAATGGTCATGATGACCGCGATGGACACCGCGCCACCGCTGATCCAGACGCCTGGGGCGCCGCTCTTGAACCATCCTTTCAGGGAGTTCTGTTTCACAGACTTCTACCTTTGCTTAAAGCGACGAGTATTTCTTGCGCAGACGCTGACGAATCAGTTCTGCCAGGGTGTTCATGACGAAGGTGAACAACAGCAGCACCAGCGCCGAGAGGAACAGCACGCGGTAGTGGCTGCCGCCGACTTCCGACTCGGGCATTTCCACCGCGACGTTGGCAGCCAGGGTGCGCAGGCCTTCGAACAGGTTCATTTCCATGACCGGGGTGTTACCGGTGGCCATCAGCACGATCATCGTTTCACCGACCGCACGGCCCATGCCGATCATCAGTGCCGAGAAGATGCCCGGGCTGGCGGTGAGGATCACCACGCGGGTCATGGTCTGCCACGGCGTGGCACCGAGAGCCAGCGAGCCGAGGGTCAGACCACGGGGCACGCTGAACACGGCGTCTTCGGCGATCGAGTAGATGTTCGGGATCACCGCAAAACCCATGGCCAGGCCAACTACCAGAGCGTTGCGCTGATCGTAGGTGATGCCCAGATCATGGGAGATCCACATGCGCATGTCGCCGCCGAAGAACCAGTTCTCCATGAACGGGCTCATGTACAGCGACAGCCAGCCCACAAACAGGATCACCGGAATCAGCAACGCACTTTCCCAGCCATCCGGAACTCTCAGGCGGATCGACTCAGGCAGACGGCTGAAGGTGAAACCGGCGACCAGAATGCCGATCGGCAGCAACATCAGCAGGCTGAAGATGCCCGGCAAATGTCCTTCTACATAAGGCGCGAGGAACAGACCGGCGAAGAAACCGAGGATCACCGTCGGCATCGCTTCCATCAGCTCGATGACCGGTTTGACCTTGCGGCGCATGCCCGGCGCCATGAAGTACGCGGTGTAGATCGCGGCGGCAACAGCCAGCGGCGCCGCCAGCAGCATCGCGTAGAACGCGGCTTTCAGGGTGCCGAAGGTCAGTGGCGACAGGCTCAGTTTCGGTTCGAAATCGGTGTTGGCCGCAGTCGATTGCCAGACGTATTTAGGCTCGTCGTAGTTCTCGTACCAGACCTTGCTCCACAGCGCGCTCCAGGACACTTCCGGGTGCGGGTTGTCGAGCAGCAGCGGTTGCAGCTTGCCGCCGGCTTCGACGATGACGCGGTTGGCGCGTGGCGACAGACCGAACAAGCCCTGGCCTTCAACAACCTGATCGACCAGCAAGGTACGGTGCGCGGTGCTGTGGAACACGCCGAGCTTGCCGTCGGCATCCAGCGCGAGGAAGCCTTTGCGGCGCTCTTCGGCGGTGATCTCAATGATTGGCGCCTTGCCCATCTGGAACGTACGAATCTGCTTCAGGCGCTGCTCGCCATCGGGGTCGCGGGCCATGAACCACTGGGCCAGACCACCTTTGGAGTCACCGACGATCAGCGAGATACCGCCGACCAGTTGCGTGGTCGCGGTGACTTCAGCGTCAGCGTTTTCGAGCAATTTGTAGCGACCGTTGAGGCTCTTGTCGCGCAGGCTGAACACGTCGGCCTGGGCACGACCGTTGACCACATACAGCCACTGCTGGCGCGGGTCGACGAAGATGTTTTTCACCGGCTCGGTCATCTGCGGCAGATCAATACGCTTCTGCTCGTTGGTGACTTCGCCAGTCATCATGTTTTCTTCGCTGGTCAGCGACAAAACATTGAGTTGCGAACCGGTCGAGCCCACCAGCATCAGGGTCGAATCAGTGGCATTGAGGCTGACGTGCTCCAGCGCACCGCCACTTTCGTTCAACGTGATCGGCGTGTTGCCGTACGGATACTCGATAGCCGGGCTGATGGTTTTCTTGCTGTCGGGGTAGCTGACTTTATAGGTGTGTCGGAACACCAGTGCCTGACCGTTGGACAAGCCTACGGCCACGAGCGGATGACCTGGCTGGTCTTTACCAATGGAGGTCACGGTTGCGCCTGCCGGCAACGGCAGATCGACGCGACTCAGTTCAGCACCACTGTCGATATCGAAGAACAGCGCCTGGCCATTGTCGGAAACGCGCATGGCCACCTGATTCTGTTCTTCGAGCGAAATCATCAGCGGCTTGCCGGCGTCCTGCATCCAGGCCGGGGTGATGGCATCATTCACGGTCAGATCGGCACCCTTGAACAGCGGCGCGACGACGTAGGCGAGGAAGAAAAAGATCAGGGTGATGGCTACCAGCACCGCCAGGCCGCCAACGAGGACGTACCAGCGGGTGAAGCGATCCTTGAGCGCGCGAATGCGGCGCTTGCGTTGCAGCTCAGGCGTATTGAAGTCAATGCGCTTGGGAGGATTTGTAGTCATGTTGGAATTGGCCAGATCATTCATGCGCTCACCCTAGCGATCCTGTATGACAGAAAGATGACAATGCAGTGACGCAGCAAATCCACCGCCAACAGAGCTGGCAGAGGATCGAAAATTTGAGAGGTGTATAAAAGGCCGGTCTGCGGGCAGATCCGGCCTTTCACCTGAGTCCGAAGGGGTTCACCCCGGACTCAATTTGTTACTTCTTGGCGACAGCGCCGCCTTCTTGCAGACCCAGGTCAGCCAGTGCTTTTGCAGCAACCTTGGCCGGCAGTGGGATGTAGCCGTCTTTCACAACCACTTCCTGACCCTGTTTGGACAGAATCAGTTTCACGAACTCGGCTTCCAGCGGGGCCAGAGGCTTGTTCGGGGCCTTGTTGACGTAAACGTAGAGGAAGCGCGACAGCGGGTACTTGCCGTTCAGGGCGTTTTCTTCGGTGTCTTCGATGAAATCGGTGCTGCCTTTCTTGGCCAGAGCTACCGTTTTCACGCTTGCGGTTTTGTAGCCGATGCCCGAGTAACCAACGCCGTTCAGCGAGGAGCTGATCGACTGCACGACCGAAGCCGAACCTGGTTGTTCGTTGACGTTTGGCTTGAAGTCGCCTTTGCACAAGGCTTCTTCTTTGAAGTAGCCATAGGTGCCCGATACCGAGTTACGACCGAACAGCTGAACCGGCTTGTTCGCCAGGTCGCCAGTCACACCCAGGTCACCCCAGGTTTTCACGTCGGTTTTAGCACCGCACAGGCGAGTGGACGAGAAGATCGCGTCGACTTGCTCCATGGTCAGACCCTTGATCGGGTTGTCCTTGTGTACGAATACAGCCAGGGCGTCCACGGCAACCGGGATAGCGGTTGGCTTGTAGCCATATTTGGTTTCGAAGGCTTGCAGCTCGTTATCCTTCATCTTGCGGCTCATCGGGCCCAGGTTAGCGGTGCCTTCAGTCAGCGCAGGTGGCGCGGTCGAAGAACCGGCGGCCTGAATCTGGATGTTTACGTTCGGGTATTCTTTTTTGTAGTTCTCAGCCCACAGGGTCATGAGGTTGGCCAGGGTATCGGAGCCGACGCTGGACAGGTTGCCCGACACACCGGTGGTCTTGGTGTAGCTCGGGATAGCAGGGTCAACAGCGGCAACCGCGTTGGCAGTCGCAACGCCAGCAGCGACAAAAGTCATTGCCGCCATCAAACGCTTCAGTTTCATGCCTTACTCCTAGCAGATAGGGTGTGTTAAGTCGGGGCCAAGTATCAGCAGGCCGTGTGAACACTCTATGGCTGAAATATGACAATTGGATGAAAGGCCAGCATTCGGGTTTTAAAAGATGATTTCAGGCGCCCATTCGCGAGCAGGCTCGCTCCCACACCGGGAACGCATTCCAAGTGTGGGAGCGAGCCTGCTCGCGAAAGGGTCGTGACTACCGAGGAGATTTCGGATCAGCGCCCCTTCTTCCAGAGCCACGCCCCCACCAGAATTCCCACCGCGCAGAGCACCGCCACATAGTAGGCAGGCCCCATCGGGCTTTCTTTCAGCAGCAGGCTGACGATCATCGGCGTCAGGCCACCGAAGATTGCGTACGCCACGTTGTAGGAAAACGACAAGCCACTGAAGCGCACCACCGGCGGGAACGCCTTGACCATCACATACGGTACCGCACCGATGGTACCGACCAGCAAACCGGTCAGGGCATACAGCGGGAACAGCCAGTTCGGGTGATCGGCGAGGCTGTGATAGAAGGTCCAGGAGCTGATCAGCAGGCCCAGGCAACCGAACACGAATACGCGCCCGGCGCCAAAGCGATCCGCCAGCGCGCCCGCAATGATGCAGCCAAAACTCAGAAATACGATCGCCAGACTGTTGGATTGCAGCGCTGTGGTTGGCGAGAAGTGATAGACCGTTTGCAGCACGGTCGGGGTCATCAGGATCACCACAACGATGCCGGCAGACAGCAGCCAGGTCAGCAGCATCGAGATCGCGATCGCCCCGCGATGATCACGCAGCACCGCGCGCAGCGGCACTTCTTCGGCCAGCGCCTTGCGCAGTTGCAGCTCGGCAAATACCGGGGTCTCGTGCAGCCAGCGGCGCAGGTAAACCGAGAACAGGCCAAACACGCCGCCGAGCAGGAACGGAATCCGCCAGGCGTAATCGGAAACTTCGGTCGGCGTATAGAGGCTGTTGATCGCCGTGGCGACCAGCGAGCCGAGCAGGATACCGGCGGTCAGGCCGCTGGTGAGGGTGCCACAGGCGTAACCCATGTACTTTTGCGGCACGTGTTCGGAAACGAAGACCCACGCCCCCGGCACTTCACCGCCAATCGCCGCGCCTTGAATCACGCGCATCAATAGAAGAAGGATCGGCGCCCACAT
Organism: Pseudomonas sp. P42; assembly: GCF_017973755.1. NCBI lineage: Bacteria > Pseudomonadati > Pseudomonadota > Gammaproteobacteria > Pseudomonadales > Pseudomonadaceae > Pseudomonas > Pseudomonas sp. P42. The sequence goes on from NZ_JACOPU010000003.1 coordinate 540,989, forward strand.
GCCGATCTGCGCATACGTCGGCAGCAAACCCATGATCAGGGTCGGCACGGCCATCATGAAGATGCTCAGGGTGAACATCTTTTTGCGCCCCAGCAGATCGCCGAAATGCGCCATGACGATGCCGCCCAGCGGACGCGCGAGATAACCGGCGGCGAAGATGCCGAAGGTCTGCATCATTCGCAGCCACTCAGGCATGTCGGCCGGGAAGAACAGTTTGCCGACTACGGTGGCGAAGAATACGAAGATGATGAAATCGTAGAATTCCAGCGCGCCCCCCAGGGCGGACAGCGACAGGGTCTTGTAGTCATTGCGGGTCAACGGTCGTGCGGGTTGCTCGGGCTGCGCGAGGCTCGAAGGCGCTGTGGTCATGGCAAGGGCTTCTCTTATAGTCGGATCTGCCGCCACAACAACGCTGGCGGTGGCTTGGGCAGGTTCGGCACCATAGCAAATTGTTCGAAAAAGCACATAGAGCCGCGTATTTGACAGTCGAAATCAGAACCGGACGGTCGTCGTGGAGTCTACCGACCGATATACTCGCAACCTTGCCCCGGTTTGTAGGGGGTTGCTGTGCGAAAACGTTGTTGGCCCGCCCTTTGATCGGCGCAGCCGGTTTCGCAGAGTTTCTCCTTAGGCGCCTTATGGAAAACGTGACGAACGTAGTATGTTCGGTGCTGAATCGTTTTTCCCGAAGACGGCTACCACCAGCAGCACTAACAAAGAGTCACGGGTCAGAGGCCCCCCGGCATGATAGAACTCGAACAAGAAGATCCGATCCCGCAGGGCGACCTGGCCCTGCAAATCACCGCGCTTCCACGCGAAACCAACGGCTTTGGCGATATTTTCGGCGGCTGGCTGGTAGCGCAGATGGATTTGGCCGGCACCGCGATGGCCAGCCGTGTCGCCGGTGGCCGCGTGGCCACTGTCGCCATTGATCGCATGGCGTTTCTGGTGCCTGTGGCGGTCGGCGCGCAATTGTCCTTTTACACCCAGACCCTGGAAATCGGTCGCAGCTCGATCCAGATGATGGTCGAGGTGTGGAGCGACGATCCGTTGTCCAGCGAGTGGCGTAAGGTGACTGAAGCGGTATTCGTCTTCGTCGCCATCGACGGCAGTGGCCGCACTCGTTCGGTGCCACCACGCGCACGTTAAACCTCGCGGCCGTTTTACGGTCGATAGTCGTCCCAAGTGTCTGATCGAGAGCTGTCCCATGACCACGCCCAACGTTGAAGCCGTGAAACTGGATGAACTGAACTGCTGGCGCATTCGCCACGGTCAGGCTGAAGTGTTGGTCGCCCAGCAAGGCGCGCACATCCTCAGTTACCAGATCGACGGCCAGCCGCCGATCATCTGGCTCAACGACAAGGCCACGTTCAAGACCGGCAAGAGCATCCGTGCCGGCGTGCCGGTGTGCTGGCCGTGGTTCGGCAAGTTCGAACGCAATCCGCAGAGCGTGCAGGCGATGTACACCGGTGAGCAACCGGCTCCTGCGCACGGTCTGGTGCGTACGATGGATTGGGAGCTGGGCGGCATCGAAGCCGAGAGCAACGGGATCAAGGTCGAGTTCAAATTGCCCTATCCCGAAGGCGGCCTGCCGGGTTGGCCGCATCAGGTGGATCTGACCCTGACCCTGCGTCTGTCGGATGAGCTGCAATTCAGCCTGACCAGCCATAACCGTGGCAGTGACTCCGTCAGCCTGAGTCAGGCGCTGCATACTTACTTTGCTGTCAGCGACGTACGCAATGTGCATGTCGACGGCGTGAAGGGGCTGGATTACATCGAGACGCTGGACGACTGGAAGACCCACAGCCAGCAAGGCGATCTGCATTTTGCCGGGGAAACCGACCGCATCTACCTCGATACGCCGCCGCGACTGAGCATCGTCGACCCGACGTGGGAACGGCGCATCGTGCTGACCTCTACCGGCTCGCGGACGGCCGTGATCTGGAACCCCTGGATCGACCGCGCTGCGGCGCTCAGCGATATGGATAACGATGGCTGGCAGCGCATGCTGTGCATCGAGACGGCGAATGTGATGAGTGATGTGGTGACTCTGGCACCGGGTGCGAGCCATACGATGGGCGTCACCGTCGCCAGCAAACCGCTCTAATCAGCAGCACAATACAAAATGTGGGAGCGAGCCTGCTCGCGAAGGCGTGGTATCAGTCAACATTCAAATGCCTGACACACCGCTTTCGCGAGCAGGCTCGCTCCCACAGTTGTTTCGTGGTGTCAGAGATCAGATTCCTGCACCACCCGCACCTTGTCCGCCTCCAGCGCATACGCCGCATCGGCCAGGTCATTGCTGACCTTCTCGACCTTCAGCGTGCCGCTCACCCACAGCGGCGTATAGATGTCGTCCAGCTTCAAACCCTTCGGATACCGCACCAGCACCAGTTGATTCGGCGGCGGTGGCGGCACGTGGATGCACGCGCCCGGGTACGGCACGAGGAAGAACAGCGTGCTGTGGCCCTTGGCGTCGGATTCCAGCGGCACCGGATAACCACCGATGCGGATGTGCTTGTCGTTCATCGACGCTACGGTTTTGGTCGAGTACATGACCGCCGGCAGACCTTTGGCCTGCTTCATCCCGCCCTTCTCGGTGAAGGTGCCGGTGGCTTCCGGGGAGTTGTGGTCGATTTCAGGCATGGCCTCGAGGGCCTTTTGATCCGACTTGGGCATCAGTTCGAGCCAGTCGGTTTCCGGCAGTTCGCTGGCGTGGGCCAGACCGCTGCCCAGCAAGAGGAGAGTCAACAGAAGACGGCGCATGAAGGTGCTCGGTAAAAAAAGGAAGTTGAAACGCCGAGCATTCTAGCCCTCCCCGCCGCGATGGCGGAGAGGACTTTGTCGCTTTGAATCAGTTCTTTTTGATCAGGCCGTAGATCACCAGCAACACGACTGCGCCAACCAGCGCGCCGAGGAAGCCTGCGCCCTCGCCCGCCTGATAAATGCCCAGAGCCTGGCCGCCATAGGTGGCCGCCAGCGAACCGCCGATACCGAGCAGGATGGTCATGATCCAGCCCATGCTGTCATCGCCCGGTTTCAGGAACCGAGCCAGCAGGCCGACGATCAAGCCGATAAAGATGGTTCCGATAATTCCCATGGCATTTCCCTCTGATTTGGTAGATATGCCAAAGCCTAGACAGACTTTGGCATCCTGCCATGAGAGAACGGCGGCCCCTGAATGGTTCCGCCGCTGCCACATGAAACTCTTTTACTCGGCGATCAGCGCTTCGACCTTGAGGATCTGCGCTTCAAGCGTGGCCTTGTCGGCGCAGCGCAGGTTGGCGTGACCGACCTTGCGCCCGGCCTTGAAGGCCTTGCCGTAGTGGTGCAGATGGCAGCCTTCGATGGCGATGACTTTCTCAACCGGCGGGACAACGCCGATAAAGTTGAGCATCGCGCTCTCGCCGACCTTGGCCGTCGAACCCAGCGGCAGACCGGCAACGGCCCGCAAGTGGTTTTCGAACTGGCTGCACTCGGCGCCTTCGGTGGTCCAGTGCCCGGAGTTGTGCACGCGTGGGGCGATTTCGTTGGCCTTGAGGCCACCGTCGACTTCAAAGAACTCGAACGCCATCACACCGACGTAATCCAGCTGCTTGAGCACACGGGTGGAATAATCTTCGGCCAACGCCTGCAACGGGTGATCAGTGCTGGCGATCGACAGCTTGAGGATGCCGCTGTCGTGGGTGTTGTGCACCAACGGGTAGAACTTCGTTTCACCATCGCGAGCGCGCACGGCGATCAGCGAGACTTCACCGGTGAACGGCACGAAGCCCTCCAGCAAGCAGGCAACGCTGCCGAGTTCGGCAAAAGTGCCGACCACGTCTTCAGGTTTGCGCAGGACTTTCTGCCCCTTGCCGTCGTAACCCAGCGTGCGGGTTTTCAGCACGGCCGGCAGACCGATTGCAGCCACGGCAGCATCCAGATCGGCTTGTGACTGAATGTCGGCAAAGGCTGGGGTCGGGATCCCCAGATCCTTGAACATGCTCTTTTCGAACCAGCGATCACGCGCGATGCGCAGGGCTTCGGCGCTTGGATAGACCGGCACGAATTGCGAGAGGAACGCTACGGTTTCAGCCGGGACGCTTTCGAATTCGAAGGTCACCAGATCGACTTCATCGGCCAATTGGCGCAGATGGTCCTGATCGCCGTAATCGGCCCGCAGGTGTTCGCCCAGCGCAGCGGCGCAAGCGTCCGGCGCAGGATCGAGGAAAGCGAAGTTCATGCCCAGCGGAGTGCCCGCCAAGGCCAACATGCGACCCAACTGGCCGCCACCGATTACACCGATCTTCATCTCAACAACCTCAGGCAATACGTGGGTCTGGATTGTCCAGGACGCTGTCTGTCTGCTCGGCACGGAAGGTTTTCAGCACCGCGTGGAATTGCGGATGCTTGGCGCCAAGGATACTCGCCGAGAGCAGCGCTGCGTTGATCGCGCCAGCCTTGCCGATGGCCAGGGTGGCGACCGGAATGCCGGCCGGCATCTGCACGATCGACAGCAGTGAATCGACGCCCGAGAGCATTGCCGACTGCACGGGAACGCCCAGCACTGGCAGGTGGGTCTTGGCCGCACACATGCCCGGCAAGTGAGCTGCGCCACCAGCACCGGCGATAATCACCTCGATGCCTCGGCCTTCAGCCTCTTCGGCGTACTGGAACAGCAGATCCGGGGTACGGTGTGCAGAAACCACCTTGACCTCGTACGGGATGCCGAGCTTTTCCAGCATATCGGCGGTGTGGCTAAGGGTGGACCAATCGGACTTGGAGCCCATGATCACGCCAACCAGTGCACTCATCGTCGCGCCTCTTCTCTCTGGGCGCCCGCAGGCGCGTCAAAAACAACAAGCCACGCAGGTTGCGTGGCTTGATTGTACGAAAAATGGCCGGTCGTACCGGCCAAAGGCCGCGCAGTATACCGCAAAGAAAGCAATAAACAGCCCCCTGCACGACCATCTGTCATCTGCCGCAAAAGCCCGGTTTTATTGACTTGAAGGTCAGTCCAGAAACACCGCAAATCCCTTGTGGGAGCTGGCTTGCCAGCGATGACGTCGTGTCAGCAAACATTGAGGGTGACTGGCCAACCGCAATCGCTGGCAAGCCAGCTCCCACAGAGTTATTCGATGGGTTCAGGTGTTTTGTGCCGCGCCGCCCTCGAGCTTGCGCCACAGCAGACGGACGTTGGCCTTGCGCACCAGTGCGCAGCGGTACAGACGAATCTCCAGTGGCACATGCCATTGCGGGCCGCCGCACACAACGAGTTCACCGCGTGCCAGTTCGGCACGCACGCTCAGTTGTGGCACCCAGGCAATGCCGAGGCCTTCCAGCGCCATGCTTTTCAGGCTGTCGGCCATGGCGGTTTCATAAATGGTGGTAAACCGCAGCTGACGCTGGCGCAGCAAACCGTTCACAGAGCGTCCGAGAAAAGCCCCGGCGCTGTAGGCGAGCAGCGGCACGCTGGCTTCACCTTCCAGATCGAACAGCGGTTTGCCATCGGCATCCGCCGCGCACACCGGCAACATTTCGGTCTGGCCCAAATGCAGCGACGGGAAAATCTCCGGGTCCATCTGCATCGCCGCGTCCGGGTCATAGAACGCCAGCATCAGATCGCAACCACCCTCGCGCAACGCATGCACGGCGTCACCAACGTTGGTCGCCACCAACCGAGTGGCAATATTCAGCCCTTCATTACGCAGTTGCGCGATCCAGCGCGGGAAGAAACCCAGCGCCAAGGAGTGAGCGGCGGCCACCTGCATCACTTCGCCCTGCCCGCCTTCCAGATGATGCAGGTGACGCAACACTTCGCCGAGCTGCTCGACCACGGTGCGCGCGGTCACCAGAAACAATTGACCCGCCGCCGTCAGTTCGATCGGCGTGCGCGACCGATTGACCAAGGTCAGCCCCAGCGCCGCTTCGAGGCTGCGGATCCGCCGGCTGAATGCCGGCTGAGTCACGAAACGTCGTTCGGCGGCCTGCGAGAAGCTGCGGGTGGCGGCCAGAGCACTAAAGTCCTCGAGCCATTTGCTTTCCAGATTCATCACGTCCTCCCGGACACGCACCAAAACAGGTCACACGTCTGCCGCGCAGGCGGCGTCACACGGGCATTATGCCGAATGTGCATAGGCCAGTGCTTAACAGCATTGGCCCAAATTTCCTCACAAGCCTAGCATTCGCAGCGTTCCGGCACAGACCGGGTCCATATCGAGATGATTTCTATCATGTCCTCCGCTGCATCTTTCCGCACAGAAAACGACCTGCTTGGCGCCCTCGAAGTACCGGCTCAAGCGTATTACGGCATCCAGACCCTGCGAGCGGTGAACAACTTCCGCCTCTCGGGCGTTCCGATTTCGCATTACCCGAAACTGGTTGTGGGTCTGGCGATGGTCAAACAGGCCGCCGCTGACGCCAACCGTGAATTGGGTCACCTGAGCGAAGCCAAGCACGCTGCCATCAGCGAAGCCTGTGCACGATTGATCCGCGGTGATTTCCACGAAGAATTCGTGGTCGACATGATTCAGGGTGGCGCCGGTACCTCCACCAACATGAACGCCAACGAAGTGATCGCCAACATTGCTCTGGAAGCAATGGGTCACCAGAAAGGCGAGTACCAGTACCTGCACCCGAACGACGACGTGAACATGGCGCAGTCGACCAACGACGCCTACCCGACGGCCATCCGCCTGGGTCTGCTGTTGGGTCACGACACCCTGCTCGCCAGCCTCGACAGCCTGATTCAGGCATTTGCGGCCAAAGGCAAAGAATTCGATCACGTCCTGAAGATGGGCCGTACCCAGCTGCAAGACGCCGTACCGATGACCCTCGGCCAGGAATTCCGTGCGTTCGCCACCACCATGGGCGAAGACCTGGCCCGTCTGAAGACGCTGGCCCCGGAACTGTTGACTGAAGTAAACCTGGGCGGCACCGCGATCGGCACTGGCATCAACGCCGACCCGCGTTATCAGGCGCTGGCTGTACAGCGTCTGGCGCTGATCAGCGGCCAACCGCTGGTGCCAGCGGCCGACCTGATCGAAGCCACCTCCGACATGGGCGCCTTCGTGCTGTTCTCCGGCATGCTCAAACGCACCGCGGTCAAGCTGTCGAAGATCTGCAATGACCTGCGCCTGCTGTCCAGCGGTCCACGCACCGGCATCAACGAGATCAACCTGCCGGCGCGTCAGCCAGGCAGCTCGATCATGCCCGGCAAGGTCAACCCGGTGATCCCGGAAGCCGTTAACCAGGTAGCCTTCCAGGTCATCGGCAACGACTTGGCACTGACCATGGCAGCCGAAGGCGGCCAGCTGCAACTGAACGTGATGGAGCCGCTGATCGCGTTCAAGATCTTCGACTCGATCCGCCTGCTGCAACGCGCCATGGACATGCTGCGCGAGCACTGCATCGTCGGCATCACCGCCAACGAAGCGCGCTGCCGCGAACTGGTCGAGCACTCGATCGGTCTGGTCACCGCACTGAACCCGTACATCGGCTACAAAAACGCCACCCGCATCGCCGGCATCGCTCTTGAAAGCGGCCGCGGCGTGCTGGAACTGGTGCGCGAAGAAGGTCTGCTCGACGAAGCCATGCTCGCCGACATCCTGCGCCCTGAAAACATGATTGCTCCGCGTCTGGTTCCGCTCAAAGCCTGAGCCGACGCGTTACTTGTAGCACCGCTCACCAGGTCGAGGGACTAGACACCTCTCACCTTTTGAGGGCTTGGGGATCCGTCCCCAAGCCCTTTTTTTTAACTTCTTTGCAGCAGGACATTAAATGTTTTGTGCTTTTGATACCGCCAAGATCGCAGCCTTCGGCAGCTCCTACATTGATTGACGTGCACCTGTAGGAGCTGCCGAAGGCTGCGATCTTTTGATTCTGCAGCACCTCGTTTCGTCGCTTGCACCACTACCGTGCAGACGGGCGCGCCACTGATCGGTATAGTGCCGCCCCTCTTCGCGTGAGCGGTCGTCGGTAACGAGGCCATCACCCATGCGAAACCCGAACTAATAACAAACCCGCGAAATGGATCCGGGACGAAACCTTCGCCTCACCCGTCGTGCCGTGCGCAGACCGGTGTAACACGATGTTTCTTCTATCCAGCATTTGCTTACACAAAAAACAGCGAGGAAAAATCCATGCTCGAAGTCATTAACGACTTCCTCTCAGGGAAAGTACTGATCGTGCTCATTGTCGGGCTCGGTAGCTACTTCACGATTCGCTCGCGTTTCGTTCAATTGCGGCACTTCTTCCACATGTTCGCGGTGTTCCGCGACAGTCTCAAAAGCAGCGCCGGGCAGCTCAGCTCGTTCCAGGCCCTGATGCTCAGCCTCGCCGGCCGTGTCGGTGCAGGTAACATCGCCGGTGTCGGCATCGCCGTGACCCTCGGTGGGCCAGGTGCGGTGTTCTGGATGTGGGTAACCGCACTGGTCGGCATGTCCAGCAGCTTCTTCGAGTGCTCGCTCGGCCAGCTCTACAAACGCACCGACTCTGATGGCACCTTCCGTGGCGGCCCGTCCTACTACATCCAGCACGGTTTGCAGAAACGCTGGTTGGGTATGGTCATGGCGTTCCTGTTGCTGGTGACCTTCGGTTTCGCCTTCAACGGCCTGCAAGCTCACGCCGTGACTCACTCGCTGGAAAACGCTTTCGGCCTCGACACCACTTACACCGGCCTCGGTCTGGCAGTGCTGCTGGGCCTGGTGTTCGTCGGCGGAATCAAGCGTATCGCCAAGGTCGCTGACCTGTTGGTACCGGTGAAAACCCTGGTGTACATCGGCGTGACCCTCTACGTGATCGTGCTGCAATTCGACCACGTACCCGCCATGTTGATGACCATCGTCAAAAGCGCATTCGGTCTCGACCAGGCATTCGGCGGTCTGATCGGTAGCGCCATCGTCATGGGCGTGAAGCGTGGCGTGTTCGCCAACGAAGCCGGTTTGGGCAGTGCGCCGAACGTGGCGGCTGTGGCTTCGGTCGAGCACCCGGTCGCGCAAGGCGTGGTTCAGGCGTTCAGCGTGTTCCTCGACACCTTCGTGATCTGCACCTGCACCGCGCTGCTGATCCTGCTCTCGGGCTTCTACACCCCGGGCTTCGAAGGCGATGGCATTGCCCTGACCCAGAACTCGCTGGCCGCTGTGGTGGGTGAATGGGGCCGGATGTTCATCTCGGTCGCCTTGGCGTTGTTCGTGTTCACCTCGATCCTTTACAACTACTACCTGGGCGAGAGCAACCTGCGCTTCCTGATCGGTGAAAACCGCAAGGCGCTGATCGGCTACCGCGCACTGGTACTGGTGTTGATCTTTTGGGGTGCGATCGAAAACCTCAGCACCGTGTTCGCCTTCGCCGACATCACCATGACCATGCTGGCGTTTGTGAACCTGATCGCGCTGTTCCTGCTGTTCAAGATCGGCATGCGCATCCTGCGTGACTACGATGACCAGCGTGCGGCCGGCATCAAGACGCCGGTGTTCGATTCGAGCAAATTCCCGGATCTGGACCTGGACCGCAAAGCCTGGCCGGCCAATCCGCCCGCCGCCGCCGGCAAGACTGAAGTCGAGCCGCAAGGCGTCCCTGCAGCGCAACGCTGATGGGTGAATGACGGGCGCATCTCCTGCGCTCGTCAGTTACAGTTCGGAAAACTGTGAGAGCGAGCCTGCTCGCGAATGCAATCTGGCAGTTGATGCATGCATTGACTGACACACCGCTTTCGCGAGCAGGCTCGCTCCCACAGGACCTCATCTTTTCGGAGAATCCTCATGAATTCGTCGACCTATCCTGCCGCGCAAAACGTCATGGTGCTCTACACCGGTGGCACCATCGGCATGCAGGCCAGTGCCAATGGCCTGGCCCCGGCGTCCGGTTTCGAAGCGCGGATGCGCGACTATCTGCACAGCCAGCCAGAACTGATCGTGCCGCAATGGCGCTTTCGTGAAATGTCGCCGCTGATCGACAGCGCCAACATGACACCGGCCTATTGGCAGCGACTGCGTGAGGCAGTGGTCGATGCAGTTGATGTACAGAACTGCGACAGCGTGCTGATCCTGCATGGCACCGACACCCTGGCGTACAGCGCCGCGGCCATGAGTTTCCAGTTGCTCGGCCTGCATGCCCGGGTGTGCTTCACCGGCTCCATGTTGCCGGCCGGTGTCACCGATAGCGATGCCTGGGAAAACCTCAGCGGCGCACTGGTCGCACTCGGCCAGGGTTTGGCGCCGGGTGTGCATCTGTACTTCCACGGTGAACTGCTGGCGCCGACCCGTTGCGCGAAAGTGCGCAGCTTCGGTCGTCATCCGTTCAAGCGCCTGGAGCGTCAGGGCGGCGGCGTGAAAGCCACTTCTGTGCCGCCAGCGTTGAATTACAACCAGCCCAAGCTACTGGCGAACGTTGCGGTACTGCCGTTGTTCCCCGGAATTGGTGCCGCGATCCTCGACGGCTTGCTCGACAGCGGCATTCAGGGTCTGGTGCTGGAGTGCTACGGCAGCGGCACCGGGCCGAGCGACAATCCAGAGTTCCTTGCCAGCTTAAGCCGTGCGCGGGACAACGGCGTGGTGGTGGTCGCGGTGACGCAATGCCATGAGGGTGGAGTAGAACTGGACGTGTACGAGGCTGGCAGCCGCTTGCGCGGGGCTGGCGTGCTGTCCGGTGGCGGTATGACCCGCGAGGCGGCGTTCGGCAAATTGCATGGCTTGCTGGGGGCGGGTCTTGAAACGGCTGAAGTGCGGCGGCTGATGGAGCTGGATTTGTGTGGTGAGCTGGTCTGAGCAAGGCTGCGGATTTGCCCTCGCCCTAACCCTCTTCCGGAGGGAGAGGGAACTGACCTTAGTGTCCTGCGCTATACGCCGACCTGAAAAAAAGTGTCGATTATGGATTCGGCAGAGCTTTTTCAGGTCGGCGTATCTCGCCAATATCCCCCAGTCGGCCCCCACTCCCTCAGGGAGAGGGCTGGGGTGAGGGGCTGCTGCGGCATATAACTTGCTGCGTTCCAGCCATCCCAAGGCTGGAAAATCTCATGCTCCACTCCCACCTCACCACCCTCAACGCGGTCTCTCTGGTGCTCAACACCTTCAGGGATCAAGGCTTGTCGAGCGAAGCACTGCTGGCCGGCAGCGGCATCAGTGCGGCGGATCTGGCCCGGGCCGACACGCGCATCACCACCAATCAGGAGATGCAGGTGTGCGCCAACGCGGTCGCGCTCAAGCACGATATCGGTCTGGAACTGGGCCGACGCATGCACGTTTCCAGCTATGGAATTCTCGGCTACGCACTGCTGACCTGTGCCACCTTCGGTGACGCTTTGCGCCTGGCGATCCGCTATCCGGCGCTGTTGGGAACACTTTTCGAGCTGAGTCTTGAGGACGACGGCGAACGCGTCTGGTTTGTCGCCGCCGATTACCGCGAGAGCCCGGCGATGGCAGTGTTCAATGCCGAATTCTGTCTGGTTTCGCTCAAAGTCATTTGCGACGATTTACTCGGTGGTCCGCTGCCCTTGCTCGCCGTCCGTTTTGAACATGAGGCACCGGATTACCGCGAAAGCTATGCCGAGCACTTCAATGCAGCGCTGCACTTCGCCGCCAAAGACAACGCGTTCGCCTTCGACCCCCACTGGCTGGACCAGCCGCTGCCGCTGGCGGACGCCGTCACCCATCAAGCCATGGCTGAACGCTGTCGCAAGCAGAACCTCGAATTCACCGGGCGTCAGGCGTGGCTGGGCCGTATCCGCCAATTGCTCAGTGCCCAGTTGAACGCCGCACCGGGACTGGAAGGTCTGGCCCAGCAAATGAAATGCTCGCCGCGCACTTTGCGCAGACATCTGAAGGACATGGGCAGCAGTTATCAGGAACTGCTCGATGAACTGCGTTTCGAACGAGCCAAGCAGATGCTGTGTGAGGATCAACTTCCGATCTACCGCATCGCCGAAACCCTGGGCTTCAGCGAGACCGCGAGCTTTCGCCATGCGTTTGTGCGCTGGAGTGGGGTCGCGCCGAGCCAGTTCCGACCGCATTGATATTCCTTTGTGGGAGCAGGCTTGGGCAGGCCTTCTCCAGCAAGGGGCGAATAGCGGTCAGAGGTTCTGGCCATATCGATCCCCTTTTGGCCTCTTCTGCCGTTTTCCGAATCGCTGTGCGCCGCAACACTGGACGCAAACCGAATCAGCCCCTGCGGAGAACAACAAATGCTGACGATCTACTCGGATGATCACCACCTGCACCATGGCCGTTGCGAATTGATCGATGGCCAGCTCAAGCCTTGCTTCGAGATGCCTTCGCGTGCCGACCATGTGCTGCAACGCGTGCAGCACCAGCATCTGGGTCCGGTCGAGGCACCGAAGGACTTCGGACTCGAACCGATCGCCCGCATTCACAGCCGCGACTATCTCGAGTTCTTCAAAGGCGCGTGGGCGCGCTGGACTGAATTCAACACCGACGGCGACTTGCTGCCCTACACTTGGCCGGCGCGCACCTTGCGCGCCATCAAACCGACCAGCCTGCACGGCCAACTCGGTTACTACAGCTTCGACGGCGGCGCACCGATCACTGCCGGCACCTGGCAAGCCGCGTACAGCGCGGCGCAAGTTGCACTGACCGCGCAAGCGGCGATCCAGCACGGCGCACACAGTGCCTTCGCGTTGTGTCGCCCACCCGGACATCACGCTGCCGGCGATTTGATGGGCGGTTATTGCTACCTCAACAACGCGGCCATTGCGGCGCAGGCGTTTCTTGATCAAGGCCACAAGAAGGTCGCGATCCTCGACGTCGACTACCACCACGGCAACGGCACCCAATCGATTTTCTACGAACGCAGCGACGTGTTGTTCACCTCGATCCATGGCCATCCGGAAGCGGAGTTTCCGTTCTTCCTCGGCTACGAAGACGAGTTCGGTGAAGGCGCCGGCGAAGGCTTCAATTTCAACTATCCACTGCCCGCCGGTTCCGGCTGGGACACCTGGAGTGCGGCGCTGGACCAGGCCTGCAACGAGATCGACCGTTATGGCGCCGAGATCATCGTCGTGTCGCTGGGTGTCGATACGTTCAAAGACGATCCGATCTCGCAATTCAAGCTCGACAGCCCGGATTACCTGGCGATGGGCAAGCGTATTGCCGCGCTCGGCAAACCAACGCTGTTCGTGATGGAAGGTGGCTACGCGGTGGAAGAAATCGGCATCAACGCAGTGAACGTGCTTGAGGGCTTTGAAAGCGCTCACTGAGCAACGGCTAAACACCTGGACCCGCTCGTGCGGGTCTTTTTTTTGCCCGCAAGATCTATGTACCGCACACCGTCGCGACGCGAACTTTACCTTGCCCTGCTCGGCCACTTCCCCCGTGTGCCCAACAGTCAGAGCAGGAATTGCCCCATGCCCGAAATATCCATACCCAGCGCGGTTGATGTGTTGACCCAACTGGTGACCGGCCCCTCGTTGCGGGAAGTCGCCACGACAACACTGCGCCAGGCCCTCAAAACGCTGTATCCGAACCTGGAGATCGACCCGCAACGGGCCATGGTCGCGACGCCGACATGGGTCATCACTGACGAGCATGCAACCCCGGGCGCCGATAAGTTCGAATCCCTTACCGACGCGCTGGTGCGGCTTGGCCTGTCCGGCACCACGGTGACGTACCTCGACGACGAACACTTCCTGACCTTACAGCCCACTGTCAGCCCGGCAATCCAGCTACCGGTGAAAATCAGTGCCATCGCCCGGCTGATCAACGAGCTGGCGCCACTACTGTTCGTTGCCTACAAAGAGCAACACATCGATTACTGGAGCGAAAACACCGCTGCGAATCACCCGCGCTGGTACCAACTGTCCGATGGCTTGCGCAGACTGTGGAATGTCGACGCAAGCCTTGGCTGGGATGCCGATGAGCAAGCCATGGCCCTCGCCGTTTTCAACAACCCGGACAAACAAAAAAGAGCCAACGACAAGTACAAGACCCGCGCCTGTCTGATTGACCTGGATCACGGTGAAGGGGATGCCCGCAAACACGCGACGCTGCTCAATACTGCCGTGCTGATCGGTACGCTCGGGCAGCGCACGCTGGTGCTCACTCACTCGGTGGTGCAAGGCTTTCGGCGCTTCGCTTCGGTGGACGAAATCGGCAATGCCCTGCCACACCGGTTTCGCGAAGGGGCCAGCGCCAAAGGTCTGAGCTGGCGACTTGTCGAGCCTGAGGGCGACTTCTTCAACCACCAGGCCTGCACTGTCATTGCGCTTGAAGCCGATGCGCTGGGCCAGATCAATTTCTTCGAAGGTCCGATTCTCAACAGGCTCTATCCTCACGCCGGAACCGCTGGCAACCATCAACAACCGATACCGCGCCTGAAACCGCACATCGAGCGACTGAGGCCAATGCTGCCGGGGTGGCTGGAAGCTGCCTCGCCTGCCGATCAGACCCTCTACGGCCGACACTTGCTGGATCTGACCGTGGTGCAGCATGCGAACCAGGGCAAATCGTTTCAGAGCGAAGTGAAGGATCTGCAGACATTCACACGCGAGGCACTGACTGCACAGATTCTAAAAGACCACCCGACAGCGACCGATATAAAGCTCGACGACATCGAGATGACCATCGTCAGCCTGGTGATCTGGGGCACGTTCATAGTGCCGGGCGAATTTCAGACCAAAACGCTGACGCTTCTCGAACTCGCGCTGCAAAACCTGGCGGGGCTGCCCCTGGGCAATAAAAGGGTGGCCTACAAAGACGGCAGCGCATTACCGCAATGGATGACCGTGACCTTTGTCGAAGAGTTGGTAAAGACCGTCGACATCGGCAGCACTTACCCCGCTTACCTGAAGAAAAAACTGGTCGATGACGCCACTCAGGCGGCTGCTTTGCAGGATCTCTATAGCCAACAGTTACCCCTTGAATTGCCGTTGCTGGCCCTGCAACACAAGATCCGTGGCGAAGCAGGCATCACTGAGCTGGGTTACCGATACGTGATCGCGGCACTGAGCAGCGTCGCTGCAGATCGTCAGGTCGACGGGCAGGACATCGTCATCCGCCCTCTGGCATTCGTGACCCACCGCAGCACCTCCCGCGCGGACACCGTGGACAACATGTTCGTCATCGGCTCGCGAGAGCCAGACAAAGGGCCCTGCCTGCTTTATCGACCGCTGTTCGCGAAGGCGCTGATTCAATACCCCGGTCCTACCAATTTGCTGTACGCAATCAAGCATTCTCAGGATCTGCGCGAATCGGTATTGGCGTGGTTACCCGATAGCGTGCGATTCAACTTCAGCCAGTATGTGTTTGCGGCAAGGTTTCCCTCGGTGTGGGTCATTCCAGAGATAGTGGTTCACCCGCTGAACCTCATTGATATGTCCAGGCCCGTCACGCTGGGCACCGACGTCATCGAAAGCGATGTTCTGGCAACGCTGCACAAGACCAATGTGCAAGCGGTCATCACTCAAGCTGATCGCCAATCGGTATCCAACGCGGAAGCACGCTGGGCCACGCTCAAACGCGGTGGCTGGGTACTCTTTAACGCGGCGCTGCCCTTTCTGGGGCGCGGTGTCTCGATAGCGGCCTGGATCTGGCAGATCATGGACGACTTGCAGGAGGTCAGCGACGCTGCCAATCAGCAATCCGGCAAAGTCGCCTGGTCGGCACTTGCCGATATTCTCCTCGCACTGGGCATGGTCCTCGCCCATCGCGCAGCGGTCGGTCACAATCCCGCCCACAAGGCCATCAGTGCAGTTGATGCGTGGGAGTCGCCGACACCTCAACCCGTACCAGAGCTCATCAACCCTGTACGCGCGCCGGACATCGCGGGCAGTGAACTGGTCGCCAATCATGGAACGTCGATCAACACCATCGCCGTTCTAGAGCAATCGAACCACAGCCTCGCCGCACTGCTGGACCGTCTCAACGTCAGCAAACCCGAAACGCTTGGGACTGCGGCGAGTGAGGGCCCGTATCAGCACCTCTACCAACATGGCGGGAAATGGTACGCGCCGGTCGACAAGCGCTGGTTCCAGGTGCAGATCAATGAAGATGAACACGTGCAGATCATCGACTCGAGCCGACAGCCTCCCGGTACCGGGCCATTTCTGGTACGCAGCGCGGCCGGCCAATGGGTCGTCGATCTGCGATTGCGCCTGAGCGGCGGCAGCCTGAGCAGTCGGCGCAGACAGGTCCAGCGTCAGAACATGCAGCGCATATCTCAGCACCGAAGTGCTATCACCGCTTTCGACTTGACGATGCCGTCCAAACTGACTGAGCTCACAGAAGCCCGCACCGCCATGGACGCCGCCCTGCCGGAAACGGCCAAGACAGCACGCAAAAAATACCTCGATCTGCTGGATTCACAGCTCCAGGAATACAGGGAAAATATCAATCAAATCAAACTGTTGAATTCGCTGCAGGAGGTCCCCAATTTCCGCGCGGTGATAACCGAGCGGCTGGAGATGCAACTGTTCCTCGGCCAGGAATGGCTCATGGAGAACGGCTCAGATTTTCAGGCCAATATCCGCGCTACAACGATGGCGATTGAGGACCGTAGGCAATCTTCGTCGCAGCGGTTCATTCAGACCTGCGAAGAAATGAGCGATCAGACTCAGGGGATCATGGAAAAAATCGACGCTTCCCATGCCCGGTTCGCAGAACTTGAACGCCTCGGCGAAGGCGCTGTGGAGATACTGATCAAATATCGGAAAACTCTGCCGGACTACGATCTGAATGATTTCAAGCTGCTGCAAATCTGTCTTGGCCAGGAGATTTGCGTCAAGCCGGGCACAACAGCGGTCAGGGGACAGGTGCAGGCGACAATGGAACAACTCATCGAAAGCGCAGCACTGAACGTTCAGAGCTCGCTGAATCTGAGTACCGATGAAAGTCTGCACAACCTCGGTGAGCGGATCGACACCCTGAATCACCTGACACGGCAATTTGCCGCGGTGGATCAGGGTTTTGGCGATATCGCCGCCGAGTTTGCGGACCAGCTCAACCTTCCACGGCTTGCGCGGGTACGTGAAAGGGTCAAGGAGTTCAGCGACATAGCGGTCACGCAGCTGGCAGGCTTGCTGCGTGACCGACGTCTGGTCGAACCTCAAGCCGGTCCGTCCAGGCCTGCAGGCATGAACACCCGGAAAATCATCAAGACCCGTAGCAGAGGCACTCTCGTCGGTGTACCGAAAGCTGCGACTGAGGGCGGGCCAGACGATCTGGTCGAATTGCGCTCGAACATGGCAGGGGTCATCGCCACCTTTCAGGAAGAGTCACCCGGCGTTTGGGTGGAACACATTACGGCTACGCCGACGACGCAACTCCCCAAGCCGCCGCCCAGGCCAAATCTCAATAAAAGTATCCGCGCCGGCCAGGCACTGCTCGATGGCCTTGCGGAGTTTCACCGGGTTACCGACGCTCGGATCAAGCGGGGTCCGCGGCTCCCGGTGGAGGTCGAGGAGGAATACCACCGACATGCAGCGCTTCTGCGCAAAGCCAACGCAGACATCGATGAGGCATTGACGGCGCGCAATGCCACGGCGGATCTCGACAACCCGACGCAAGAACTAGGTCACGCGCTGGAGAAGGCAGCAAAGGCGCTTGATGAAAAAGGCACCAGTACCCGGGCCAGAATGATCAAACAGCAGATGCCGACAGGAGCCGGCGTCGAGTGGCTGAAAAATCACGGTGAAGTGTCCATCGCCAAAATCCTTACGCGACGCGAACTCAAAAGTCGTCCGAATGACTTTCTGGACGAGTACGAAGTACGCGATATCAAAACCAGCAAGGTGGTGTGTTACGCGCACTTTCACTACAGCAGTGTCAGCGCGCCGTTAACGCCATTCCTCGCCGGACACCTGAAAACCAACGCGCAGCGGCATCTAGGGGGGACCTATGAATTGCGTGGTTTGAACAATCAGCAAGTCATCGATATTCACCGCAGCGAGATTTCCACCCAACTAGCCGAGACCTTGTTTTTCACGCCCGCCAAGCCTGCTGCAACCGGGCCAACGCAGCTTTGATCGCGGCCTCCGGCACGGCGGCGAACCCCAGGACCAGTCCGGCGCGCTGGTCCTGGGGAGTCGTAGAGTCCGGCAGCCAGTAATGGCTCAAGCCGCTGATTTCGACATCCACGCGCGCAGCTTGCTCGATCAGTTGCTGCTCACGGTCGATGCTCTCCACCTTCACGGTCAGGTGCAGCCCGGCCGACACCGCCGGCAGGTCACCGACGCCGAGGATTGCCGTTGGCCAACCATCGAGCAACGTATTGCGTCGGTTCAGCGCGGCGCGGCGCATCCGGCGGATATGCCGCTGGAAATGCCCGGCCGCCATGAACTCGGCCATCACCGCTTGCGTGCTCACCTCGGAATGCCGGACATCCACCGCCCGGCGTTGCGAAAACGCTGGCACCAGTGCCGGTGGCAGCACCAGATAACCGAGGCGCAACGCCGGGAATGCGACCTTGCCGAACGTGCCGACATACAGCACGCGGCCCTGTTGATCGAGTGCCGCCAAAGGAGCCAATGGCGCGCCGGTGTAACGGTACTCGCCGTCGTAGTCATCCTCAACGATCCAGCCTTGCGTGCGTTCGGCCCAGGCGAGCAGTTCAAGACGCCGCGCCAGACTCATCACCACGCCTGTCGGGTATTGATGCGAGGGCGTCACGTAAGCCACGCGACAATCACTGGCACCCGACAGTGCCGAGCAATCCATGCCCTCTTCGTCCACGCCAATCCCACGCAGAATGCCTCCCGCCAAGGCGAATGCATGACCGGCCGCACGGTAGCCCGGATTTTCGATCGCAACGCCATCGCCCGGCTCCACTAGCAGCTGTGCACAAAGACTAATGGCCTGCTGTGCGCCACTGGTGATCACAATTTGCTCAGCAGAGCACTGCATCCCTCGCGAACTGCGCAGATAGGCCGCAATCAGGCTGCGCAGACGCGCATCGCCGGCCGGGTCGCCGTAACACAGCTGCTGAAGGTCCGGTTTGCGCCAGAAAGCCCCGTTGAGCTTGGCCCATACGTCAAACGGAAACAGATCGAATGCCGGTACACCAACCCGAAATGCGCGCGGCGGGCCACTGGGGGGATGGGGCAAATGGTTGTTTTCCAACCGCTGTAAAACCCCGCTGTGGATAACTTTACTGGATGAAAGCACAGTAGAATTCGCGGAATTTGTGGATAAGGCTGTGGGTAAGCCTGTTGAAAACCCTGTGGATACTTTTGTGGATAGTTTTTTCGCCTTGAGCGGGTCACGGGGCAGTTGGGCTACATAAGTGCCATCGCCCACCCGCCCTTCAATGAAGCCTTCGGCATAGAGTTGATCGTAGGCCCGAACCACACTGTTGCGGGAAATCGCCAGCGCGGCGGCCAGATCACGGCTGGCTGGCAGGCGCGTGCCACTGGCTAGCCGCCCGTCGAGCACACGCAGTCGCAACGCCTGATAGAGCTGACGGCTCAAGCCCTGACGGCGATCAAGCTCGATGCCCGCCGGGTTGAACGGCATGGACAACGTGGACAAATCAGGCATGGTAATGGACCTATGAAATTGGCCATCAATGGCTCTTACATCAGACCAATAGCCTGCCTAGGATGTATGTATTCGCCAAGGAAAATCTCTTATGTACACGCCGCGCGCCTTTGCCATCAATGAGCTGTCCCAACTCCACGAACTGGTCCTCGCCACTCGCCTCGCCATCCTGGTCACCCACGGCGAAAACGGTCTGCAAGCCAGCCATGTGCCGGTGCTGCTGCATTGCGAGCAAGGTGAATACGGCACGCTCTACGGGCATCTGGCGAGGGCCAATCCGCAGTGGAAGGACCTGCGCGACGGCGCCGAAGCGATGCTGATTTTTGCCGGACCGGATGCCTACGTCAGCCCGGGGTTTTATCCGAGCAAGGCCGAGCACGGCAAAGTCGTGCCGACCTGGAACTACATCGCCGTACACGCCTACGGCCACGCCGAGACCTTCAGCGACGGCGGGCGGCTGCTCGACATCGTCAGCACCCTCACCGACCGCCATGAGGCCGGCCGTGCACAGCCTTGGTCGGTCGCCGACGCGCCCGCCGATTACATCGACAGCATGCTCAAAGCCATCGTCGGTTTTGCCATTCCCATCGACCGCCTGGAAGGCAAGCGCAAGCTTAGTCAGAACCGCAGCGCCGAAGATATCGCCGGCGTGCGCAAAGGGCTGGCCGCCAGCTCCGAATTCAACGATCAAACCCTCGCCCAATTGATGCGTTAAGGAACTCACCATGAGTCAGATCGAGATCCGTCAGGTCAGCGCCGACGACCACGCCGCCTGGCTGGCGCTGTGGCAAGCGTACCTGCGCTTCTACAACACCGAACTGCCGGAGGCGGTGACGACCAGTACCTGGCAGCGCTTCCTCGACCCGAGCGAACCGACGCACGCCGCCCTCGCCTGGGCTGACGGTAAAGCGCTGGGCATGGTGCATTACATCTACCATCGCTCGAACTGGAGCATCGAAAACTCCTGTTACCTGCAAGACTTGCTGGTGGCGCCTGAAACCCGCGGCACCGGCGTCGGTCGCCAGTTGATCGAGCACGTCTATGCAACGGCCAAAGCCGACGGCTGCTGCAAAGTCCATTGGCTGACCCACGAATCCAACGCTACGGCGATCCAGCTCTACGAGCGCATCGCCGAGCGCCCAGGCTTCATCCAGTTTCGCAAAGCCCTTTAAGGAGACGCGCTCATGATCACCTCACCTGCCGATTGGAAAGGCGTGCCCGCCCCCACGACCACGCTGCTCGAAGGCCGCTTCATCCGCCTGGAAAGGCTCGACCCGGCGCGGCACGGTGACGACCTGTTCAACGCCCTCGAAGGCCCCGGCGCCGACCCGAAACTCTGGGACTTCCTGCCCTACGGCCCGTTTCCCGAGCGTCACGTGTTCAATGACTGGCTGAACAATCACGCGGCCAGCAGCGATCCGTATTTTTTCAGCATCATCGACCGCGTCAGCGGCCAGGTGCAAGGCATGCTCAGCCTGATGTCGATTGTCCCGGCCCACGGCCGTATCGAAATCGGCCACGTGACTTTCGGCGCGCCAATGCAGCGCTCGCCAAAAAGCACCGAGGCGGTTTACCTGTTGGCCAAACACTCCTTTGACCTGGGCTACCGTCGCCTGGAATGGAAGTGCAACAACGGTAACGCCCGCTCCAAATACGCCGCTGAACGCCTGGGCTTCAGCTTCGAAGGCGTTTTCCGCCAGCACATGGTGGTCAAGGGCCAGAACCGCGACACCGCGTGGTACTCGATTGTGGATTCGGAATGGCCGGCGATTGCGGCGGGGTTTGAGCAGTGGCTGTCCGATGAAAACCAGACGCCTGACGGTCAGGTGAAAGGGTTGGTCGAGTGCCGTGGTTAAAACCGCAAAAGCAAAAGATCGCAGCCTTCGGCAACTCCTACACGGGACAAAATGTAGGCGCTGCCGCAGGCTGCGATCTTTTGATCTGCTTACTTAAACCAGTTTCTGCGCCAGCACCGCAATGTGTTCTGGCCCGATACCGCAGCAACCACCCAAATGGCTGGCGCCGCGCTGCTGCCAATCTCTCGCCCAATGCAAGTAACCTGGCGGATCGAGATCGTCGCGCAGCGGATCCAGTCCGTCATTGGCCGTTGCCTCCTTAGGCTGCGGCGGAAACGCATTGGCATAGGCGCCGATGTGAATCTTCACCCCCAGACGCTCGAAGGTAGCGCGCGCCGCATCAATCGCCGCGCCAATCACTTCCGGCTGGCTGCAATTGAATAGCAACGTTTCAACGCCCAACTCCGCTGCCACCGCAGCCGCCTCGGCGACCGGCTCGCCAGAACGCAAACGCGGTACGTCGTCAGTGTCTTCATCCTTCAAGGTAAACGACAGCCAGAACGGCTTGCCGTCCTGCGGGAGTCCGGCGTGGATGGCCCGCGCCTCGATAATCGAACTCTGTGTTTCCGCCAGCCACAGGTCAACGTGCGGTGCCAGTCCGTTGACCAACGGATTCAGCAATTCCGTTACTCGAGACGCGTCGAACAGATCAGGACGATAAGACCCGAACAACGGAGGCAAGGAGCCGGCTACCCGCACGTTTTTACCCGATGCCTGCACCGCACGCCGCGCCAGTTGGCCGGCCAACGCTGCCAAAGCCTGACCTTCAGCGGCGAAACGCGTTTCGCCGATATGAAACGGCACCACTGCATAGCTGTTGCTAGTGATCACGTCGGCACCACTGGCGATATAGGCAGCGTGTACAGCCTCGACCGCTTGCGGTGCTTCGCTCAGCGCCAGTGCCGACCATTCTGGCTGCCGAAATGGCGCCCCGGCTCGTTGCAACTCACGGCCCATGCCGCCATCAAGAATAACCGTGCTCGCTGCGCCCATATGCTTTTCACTCATATGCTTATGAAAATAACTCACTATCAGAGTCGTTCTTATAACTATTTAATACGCACCATTCGGTTAATAACAACCTCTTTTTTATTCAGGGATCGCCTGTGAAATTCCAACCACTACTGGCCCTCGGCCTGACGATTCTGGCCGCCTCGACCCAAACCTTCGGTGGCACCACACTGGATCGCGTCGAGCAAAAGAAAGAGCTGGTCGGCGTGTTGATGGAAAGCTATCCGCCCTTCTCATTTCTCAACGATCAGAACCAGCTCGACGGCTTCGACGTCGATGTCGCCAAAGCCGTGGCGGAGAAACTGGGGGTCAAGCTGCGTCTCGAAACACCGTCCTGGGACGTCATCGCTGCCGGCCGCTGGAGTGGGCGCTACGACATCTGCATCTGCTCGATGACGCCGAGCAAGGCCCGCTCCGAAGTGTTCGATTTCCCGGTCGAGTACTACGCCTCACCGGCAGTGATCGTGGTCACCGCCAAGGATGATCGCATCCACAGCGCCAAGGATCTGAGCGGCAAGAAGGTCGGCCTTACCAGCGCATCCAGCTATGAAAGTTATCTGAACAAGAATCTGGTCATCGAGGGCGCTGAGGACACACAGCTCCAGTATCCATTCGAAGATGTACAGATCGCGCCGTACGATACCGA
This sequence comes from Pseudomonas sp. P42, assembly GCF_017973755.1. Classification (NCBI taxonomy): domain Bacteria; kingdom Pseudomonadati; phylum Pseudomonadota; class Gammaproteobacteria; order Pseudomonadales; family Pseudomonadaceae; genus Pseudomonas; species Pseudomonas sp. P42. The sequence goes on from NZ_JACOPU010000003.1 coordinate 563,965, forward strand.
CAACGTCGCGTTCCAGGATCTTGGCCTCGGTGCGGGCGTGCGCCTGGATGCGATCCTCACCAACCTCGTCACTGCGCAGCCACGCTTGAATGAAGACAAACGCTTCAAGCTCGCTGGCGAGCCGCTGTACTCGGAGCCGAACTCGGTCGCCATCGAGAAGGGTGATGCACAGTGGGACGCCAAGGTGCGCGAGGTCTTTGCCCAACTCAAACAGGACGGCACCCTGAGCAAGCTTTCGCAAAAATGGATCGGTGCCGACATCAGCCAATGACTTCTTTCCCGGTACCTCCCAAGCCACCGCAACCGGTGGCTGAATCACGCCTGCGCCGGCTGTTCGGTTTCCGGACAAGGCTGTACCTGACCTGGGCGGTGATGTTCTGCCTGTTCGCGGGGTTCTTTCTGAGCTTCGACCTGAAGTTTTCGATCATCCTCGACAAACTGCCTAACCTGGTCGGTCTGAAACTGGCACCTAATGGTTTCTTGCAGGGGGCAGCACTGACGCTGTTTCTATGCGTGTGCTCAATCGTTGCTTCGGTGCTGCTGGGTTTCGTGACTGCACTGGCGCGACTTTCGAAAAGTGCGGTGGCCTTCGGCATCGCCAGTTTCTACGCCTCGTTCTTTCGCGGCACGCCGCTGCTGATCCAGATCCTGCTGATCTATCTCGGTTTGCCGCAACTGGGCATCGTGCCGGGCGCCATCGTCGCCGGGATCATCGCCCTGTCACTCAACTATGGCGCGTACCTCAGCGAGATCTTCCGCGCCGGGATTCTTGGCGTCCCGTATGGCCAGCGAGAAGCATCGCTGGCGCTGGGCATGCGCGACTCAGTCATTCTTTGGCGCATTACGCTGCCTCAGGCCATGCGCACCATCATCCCGCCCACGACCAATCAATTCATTTCGATGCTGAAAGATTCGTCGTTGATCTCGGTGATGGGCGTCTGGGAAGTGATGTTTCTCGCGCAGTCGTATGGACGTTCAAGCTATCGCTACATCGAAATGCTGACCACGGCGGCCATCATCTACTGGTTGATGTCGATTGGGCTGGAGCTGATTCAGGCGCGGATGGAGCGGCATTACGGCAGAGCATACGTTCGCCGTACTTAAGGTGATCCGTAACGCGTCACGGGTTGATTGGGCAGTGACGGATAAGTTTTGCACCGCAGAACAGTCGGTGACGTCCCGCTTGATTGTAGGAAAAGGAAGCGCTGGACTCGGGTAAAACCACCGGCTGCGGATCTGGTGGAAATTTTCCACAAAATGATGCGACGTCGCCTGCAACGCTTCGGGAAGCAGCCGACATCGGATTCTTTGGTGCATCAATAGAGTTGGGTCTTCTGTTTAAAAAGGCCCTACTTGATGCCCACTCAACACCGGTACAAACCACAACGTCTGTCTTTGGCTATTGCACTGGCGCTTGGCTGCATAAAGCTCGCGAGCGCTCAGCAACTGCCTGAAGCCGCTGAGTCATCTGTAATCATGAACGTGGCGCAACTGTCGCAAGCCAGTCACTATGAAGACGCTCTCGGAAGGCTTCAGGCTGTTTTCACCGATAAAGCTACTGTTTCCCACCCTTTCGTTGCAGCCAACAGTACTTTTCAGGGTACCGATGCCAACGACCTCATCCTTCTGAAAGACGGCGCCAGCTTCTCCGGCCGGATCGATGGCGGCGCAGGAGATAACTTCTTGCTAGTGGATGTCTCTGAAGGAGGCACGCTTAAAGACACCCGTAATTTCAATGGACTGTTTCTCGTCAAGGGAGACTGGACGTTGAGTAGCAAGGGAGATTTCAAGGAAGGGGTATTGGTACAACATGATGGAGCCCTGACCAACCTGGGCACCATTGAAGGTGGCGCGATTACCGCCGGCAAGCTCTTCAACAAAGGGAGCATCAAAGGGGATGTGTATGTCGATAAGAACGGCAGCTTCGCAGGTAAGGGCACAGTAGGAAACTTGCACGTTAACGGTGTGCTCACGGTTAACGGATTGCTGGGCAGCCCAAGGGTCAAGGGCGACTTGAGCCTATCGCCGACAGCGGAACTGGCCTACGAGGTCACGCCTGAAGGTCGTGGTCCAACGATCAAAGTCGACGGCAATGCCACGTTAGACGGCGCCACCCTTAGAGTCGTGGCCGCTCCAGGGGAGTATCCGCCAACCGGCTCGCACAAAATCATCGAGGCCGCGAAAGTCGAAGGTGAATTCGGCCCGATCTTGAACGACCTCGCTTTCATCACAGCTAAACCGCTATACAACAAAAAATCCGTCGGCCTGACTTACAGCCGCAATGAGAATCCGCTATCGAGCGCTGCCACTACGGACAATGCCGTTTCCATCGCGCAGAGCATCGTCGAGCCACAAGCGCCGTTGCAACCCACTGTACCTGCGCCAGCACCGCTGACACCACCAACATCAACATCAGCTCCAGATTCGATTACAACTTCAACTCCAGATTCGATTACAACCTCAACTTCAGCTCCAGATTCAATTACAATTTCAACTTCAACTTCAACTTCAACTTCAACTTCAACTTCAACTTCACCTTCACCTTCACCTTCACCTTCACCTTCAACTTCAACTTCAGCTCCGACTTCAGTTCCTGCGCCGGTTGCCGATTCGGGTCCGGGTTTGATCGCAGTGGCGGCACCAGCGCCAGTTTCCTCACCTGTACAGGACGACATCGCTATTGCACCTGCGAGCGAAGCTGCTGATACGCCACCCCCTCCGGCTCAAAGACCCGCAAGTGCGGCCGTCGCCGCGTTACTGGCGAGCGACAAGCAAACAGCCTCTGTCGCCCTGGAACAACTCGCCGCCGGCAGCAACGCCAACCTCGCCAAAGCCACGTTAAGCAGCGTTACCCCCGTGAGCGCGAGCATGCTGTCGGCCATGCGCCAACTCGACCATCGCACGGGCGCAGCTTACGGCTCGGGCAATTCACCCCGCGAAGCTGCCGGCGGTGCTGATTCCGGGCGAGTCTGGGTTCAGGCATTGGGCCATGGCGGCAAGGTTGATCGCGAGTACGACAGCACCCTGAAACACGCCACCCAAGGCCTGGTCATGGGCGCTGACTGGCGACTCAATGAGCAATGGCATATCGGTTTGCTGGGCGGCAAATCCCAAACCAGACTCGATGCCCGCCAATACGATGGCGACCTAGACAGCTGGCACGTTGGCGCCTACGCCGTGCGTCAGGATGGACCACTGGCGCTGCGCCTGGGTGCCACTTACGCCAGCCATGATGGCAGCAGCAAACGTCGGGTGGCGTTCAACGGATTCAGCGATCGCCTCAAAGGCAATTACGATGCCAACACCCAGCAAGCCTTCGCCGAACTGGGCTTCAACTTCGGCCGCAACGACGTGACACTCGAACCGTTCGCCAGCCTCGGCTACCAACGTTATCAACGTGACAGCCACAGTGAAAAAGGTGGTGATGCGGCGCTGAAAGTCTTTGGGCAAACCCGCGACAATCTCAGCAGTACCTTCGGCCTGCGCACGGCAAAAATCCACACACTGGACAACGGCATGAGCCTGACGCCGCGATTGAGCGCCGGGTGGAAACACACCTTTGGTGAACTCGACAGCGACACCCGCCAGCAACTGGCCAAGGGCGGCAAACGCTTCACCGTGAACGGTGCAGAACTGGATCGCAACAGCCTGGGCGTCGATGCGGGTCTGGACCTCGGACTGTCGACCAACCACACGCTGGGCGTCGCTGTCACTGGAGAGTTCGGCAGCGAAAGCCGCAATCACGGCGTGATGGGTCAGTGGCGAATGGCGTTCTAAATCGCTTCCTGTAGGAGCTGCCGCAGGCTGCGATCTTTTGATCTTCGTTTTAAAAGATCACAAGATTGCAGCCTGCGGCAGCTCCTACAGGTGAAAAAAAGGACAAAAAAAGGGGAGCACATGCCCCCCCGAGGTTTAAAGCGTTTGATCGCGGCGGTTATCTCAGCCTTCGATCTCGATCAGGATTTCGCCCGGGTTCACGCGGTCGCCCTTGGCCACATGAATCGCCGTAACCTTGCCGGCGATGGCGGCCTGAACTTCGGTTTCCATCTTCATGGCTTCGGTGATCAGCACAGCCTGGCCCGCCTTGACGGTGTCGCCTTCCTTGACCAGCACATCGACGATGTTGCCGGGCATGGTGGTGCTGACGTGGCCTGGAGCCGACGCTTGCTTGCGCTTGCTGCTGCCCCCGCCGACGAATTCGTTAAGCGGTTCGAACACCACTTCTTCCGGCATGCCGTCGATGGACAGGTAGAAGTGACGCTTGCCTTCAGCCTTCACACCGACACCCGTGATATCGACGCGGTAAGTCTCGCCGTGGACGTCAATGACGAACTCGGTCGGCACACCTTCGCCACTCGCCGACGTCACGGCGCCAGCCTCTGGAATAGGAAGCAGCACCTCCGGCACGAGAGTGCCGGCGGCACGCTCTTCGAGGAACTTGCGACCGATGTCCGGGAACATGGCGAAGGTCAGCACGTCTTCTTCCGACTTGGCCAGTGCACCGATATCGGCACGCAGCTTGGTCATTTCCGGTTTGAGCAGATCGGCCGGACGCACGTCGATGACTTCTTCGCTGCCGATGGCCTGACGACGCAGTTTTTCGCTTACCACGCCCGGCGCTTTGCCGTAGCCGCCCTGCAGGTAGAGCTTCACTTCGTTGGTGATGGTTTTGTAGCGCTCGCCGGCCAGCACGTTGAAGAACGCCTGGGTGCCGACGATCTGCGAAGTCGGGGTGACCAGCGGCGGGAAGCCGAGGTCTTCACGCACGCGCGGGATTTCCGCCAGCACTTCAGCCATGCGGTTCAACGCGCCCTGCTCTTTCAACTGGTTGGCCAGGTTGGAAATCATCCCGCCCGGCACCTGATTCACCTGCACACGAGTGTCGACAGCGGTGAATTCGCTTTCGAACTGGTGGTACTTCTTGCGCACGGCGTAGAAGTACAGGCCGATCTCTTGCAGCAGTTCTAGGTTCAGGCCGGTATCGAATTCGCTGCCCTTGAGCGCAGCCACCATCGACTCGGTGCCTGGATGGCTGGTGCCCGAGGCGAAGCTGGAGATCGCGGTATCGATATGGTCAGCGCCGTTTTCGATTGCCTTGAGTTGGCACATCGTCGCCAGACCGGCGGTGTCATGCGAGTGAATGAACACTGGAAGCGACTGCTCGGCTTTCAATGCCCGGACCAGTTCACCGGTCGCGTAGGGCGTCAGCAGACCGGCCATGTCCTTGATCGCTACCGAGTCGCAACCCATGGCTTCCATTTGTTTGGCTTGCGCCACGAAAGCGTCAATCGTGTGCACCGGGCTGGTGGTGTAAGCGATGGTGCCCTGGGCGTGCTTACCGGCAGCTTTCACCGCTTCGATGGCCACGCGCAGGTTACGCACGTCGTTCATCGCGTCGAAGATGCGGAACACGTCGATGCCATTAACTGCTGCCTTGGCGACAAACGCTTTGACCACGTCATCGCTGTAATGGCGATAGCCCAACAGGTTCTGGCCACGCAGGAGCATTTGCAGGCGCGTGTTAGGCAGCGCGGCGCGCAGTTGGCGCAGACGCTCCCACGGATCTTCCTTGAGGAAACGTACGCAGGCGTCGAAGGTCGCGCCGCCCCAGCATTCCAGCGACCAGTAGCCGACTTTGTCGAGCTTGTCGCAGATCGGCAGCATGTCTTCGGTGCGCATGCGGGTGGCGAGCAGCGATTGGTGAGCGTCGCGCAGGATGGTGTCGGTAACGAAGATCTTCTTAGTCATTGGTATCTCCTCATAGCGGCAAGCTTCAAGCTACGAGCTGCAAGAAAAAGCCGAGTCGCTTTCACTTGAGGCTTGTAGCTGACAGCTCGCAGCTGCATTCATAGGCCTGCGTGGGCGGCGATGGCGGCGGCGATGGCCAAGGCCAGCTCTTCGGGTTTGCGCTTGATCGAGTAGTTGGTCAGTTCAGGGTGGCTTTCAACGAAGCTGGTATTGAACTGGCCGCTACGGAATTCCGGGTTGCGCAGGATTTCCTGGTAATACGCTGCGGTGGTCTTCACGCCTTGCAGGCGCATGTCGTCGAGGGCGCGCAGGCCACGATCCATGGCCTCTTCCCAAGTCAGCGCCCAGACCACCAGTTTCAGGCACATCGAGTCGTAGAACGGCGGGATGGTGTAACCGGTGTAGATCGCCGTGTCGGTGCGCACACCCGGCCCGCCGGGGGCGTAGTAACGGGTGATCTTGCCGAAGCTCGGCAAGAAGTTGTTTTTCGGGTCTTCAGCGTTGATGCGGAACTGCAACGCGAAACCACGGTGCTGGATGTCTTCCTGCTTGACCGACAGCGGCAGGCCGGAAGCAATCCGGATCTGCTCGCGGACGATGTCGATCCCGGTGATTTCTTCGGTGATGGTGTGTTCGACCTGCACCCGGGTGTTCATCTCCATGAAGTACACCTCGCCCTCGGCGAGCAGGAACTCCACAGTACCGGCATTCTCGTAGCCCACGGCTTTGGCTGCACGCACCGACAGGTCGCCGATGTAGGCGCGCTGTTCCGGGGTCAGTTGCGGGCTCGGGGCGATTTCAATCAGTTTCTGGTTGCGACGCTGGATCGAGCAGTCACGCTCGAACAGATGCACGACGTTGCCGAAGCTGTCGCCGAGAATCTGCGCTTCGATGTGTTTGGGATTGACGATGCATTTTTCCAGGAACACTTCCGCCGAACCGAAGGCCTTGGTGGCCTCGGAGATAACGCGGGGGAAATTCTGTTCAAGTTCTTCGCGACTGTTGCAGCGTCGGATACCGCGACCGCCACCACCGGAGGTGGCCTTGAGCATCACCGGATAGCCGATGCGGTCACCTTCGGTCAGGGCTTCGGCGATGTCCGCCACGTTGCCCTCGGTGCCTGGCGTAACCGGCACGCCAGCCTTGATCATGCTGCGGCGCGCTTCGGTCTTGTCGCCCATGCGGCGAATCACTTCTGCCGACGGGCCAATGAATTTGATTCCACGCTCGGCGCAGATGTCTGCCAGTTCGGCGTTTTCCGACAGGAAACCGTAACCGGGATGCAGTGCATCGCAACCAGTTTCCACCGCGAGGTTCACCAGCTTGCGCGGGTTGAGGTAACCGGCCAGTGGTTCGGCACCAATGCTGTAGGCCTCGTCCGCACGCTTCACATGCAGCGCATGCCGGTCGGCGTCGGAAAAAATCGCAACCGAGCGAATGCCCATCTCGGCGCAGGCTCGCACGATTCGTACGGCAATCTCACCACGGTTGGCGATCAGGATCTTTTTTATCACTTGGAGGTTCCCTTGAGCCGGTGGCACCACGACCTGCTAGACCCAGGTCGACGCGTGACCAAATGTTTCAATTTGGTCGCTTCTCCACACTAGCGCTCGCAAGGGATTAACAAAAATGAATAATTATTGGGTTAGGCATAAGTAAACACTTATAGTTGAAACATCTGCCCGAACCCTGAGCCTGAATAAAATGCGTAAGTCACTGATGCGTATGACATTACGCCAGTTACAGATCTTCAATGAAGTGTGTGATTTACGCTCTTACAGCCGCGCGGCCGAGGAAATGTCGCTGACACAACCGGCCGTCAGCCTACAGATTCGTCAGCTCGAAGAGCTGATCGGGCAGCCATTATTCGATTATGTCGGCAAAAAACTCTACATGACCGAGGCCGCCGAAGCCCTTCAGCGCGCCAGTCGAGACATCTTCGGACGCCTGGAAAATCTCGACATGCAGCTATCGGACATGCAGGGCTCGCTGCAGGGCCAACTGAAGCTGGCGGTGGAGTCGAGCGCCAAGTATTTCGTGCCACATCTGTTCGCGGCGTTTAAACGCCAGCATCCGGAAGTGAATCTGCAACTGACCGTGGTCAATCGTGGCCAGGTGATCCGACGTCTTTCCGACAACCGCGATGATCTGGTAATCATGTCGATGGTGCCGCAGGACATGGGGCTGGAATTCCTTCCATTTCTCAATAATCCGATTGTCGCCGCGGCTCGCCCGGATCATCCACTGGCGCATATGGGGCCGCTGCGTTTGCAGGATCTTGAGCCGTACACGCTATTGATCCGCGAACCCGGCTCGGGCACGCGACTGGCGTGCGAAGAGTATTTCAAAGAGAAGCGCGTGCACTTCACCCAGACTCAAGAGGTGGCCTCGGCCGAAGCACAACGTGAATGCGTGGCGGCGGGTCTGGGCCTGGCGCTGTTGACGCGCCACGCCCTGAACCTGGAGCTGGCGACCGGCGGCCTGGTCGAGCTGCCGGTCGAGGAGTTACCGCTGTTGCGAAGCTGGTGCCTGGTACAAGCCAAAGCCAAGCGCTTGTCACCAGTGGCGCACGCCTTCCTGGCGTTTATCCGCAGCGAACGCGTGCAGATCAGCGCGCTGGTTGAGCGCTTCGACGGGAAGCTGCCGGTGCCGCCTGCCAATAATTGAGTTCGACTTCCTCGGGAAAACCGCCGATTTCGGCCTGAAGCTGACGAAGTTCATAGCGATCTTCGATGGCGCGACGGAACTCCATGCGGCGCTGGTCTTCCTGCTGACGACGGGTTTTCGCTGCGCTGTTGCGTTCTTCGTAGGGCTGAGCCATTTCGAGTCTCCCAAGGCGATTACGGGAGTTTCACGATAGGCGCGGGGGATGACGGTTTGGCTGCGTCATGGTTACAGACTGATGAAGGTTTGCACCGAAAAGCAAAAGATCGCAGCCTTCGGCAGCTCCTAAAAGGGAATGCGTACACCCGTAGGAGCTGCCGAAGGCTGCGATCTTTTGATCTTAGTCATCCAGTGCTTTCACTGCTTTCGGAGACAAACGCAAGCTACGCAGACTGCGCTTCACACTCTTGAGGTGGTTGACCAGGCTCGGACCTCGCGCCATGGCCACGCCCATGGCCAGCACGTCGATTACCACCAGGTGAGCAATGCGCGAAGTCAGCGGCGTATAGATTTCGGTGTCTTCATGCACATCGATCGCCAGATTGACCGTCGACAGTTCCGCCAATGGCGTCTGGCTCGGGCACAGCGTGATCAGCGAAGCGCCGCTCTCGCGCACCAGATTGGCGGTGATCAGCAAATCCTTGGAGCGCCCGGACTGGGAAATGCAGATCGCCACGTCAGTCGGCTTCAACGTTACCGCCGACATCGCCTGCATGTGCGGATCGGAGTAGGCCGCCGCCGTCAGCAGCAGGCGGAAGAACTTGTGTTGCGCATCCGCTGCCACCGCGCCCGACGCGCCAAAGCCATAGAACTCGACGCGCTGCGCCTGCGACATCAAGGTCACCGCACGCTGCAATTCCACCGGATCGAGCCTCTCGCGAACCTCCATCAACGTGTGCAACGTGGTGTCGAAAATCTTCAGGCTGTAATCAGCGACCGAGTCGTCTTCATGGATCGCGAACTGGCCGAAACTGGCACCGGCGGCCAGGCTCTGCGCCAGTTTCAGTTTCAGATCCTGAAAGCCGGAACAACCGATGGCGCGACAAAAGCGCACGATGGTCGGCTCACTGATGCCGACGTTGTGGGCCAGGTCGGCCATGGAACTGTGCATCACCGCCGCAGGGTCAAGCAGCACGTGGTCGGCGACCTTGAGCTCCGACTTGCGTAACAGGTGACGTGACTGGGCGATGTGTTGCAGCAGATTCAAGGGGCTGGACTCTTGTTATGGTCGGGGATGTAGCAAGCTTGTAGTTATACTACATGAATTGGCTTTTTGCCTGCTCAATGCGTAACTGGATTGTCTCACCGCCCCCTGTTCTCGGCGCGTGCACCTTGTGTAGCCATTTTTAGCCCCCCAGACGAATCACCCGGATACCTTCAATCCAAAGACCTGGCAGAGTGGCGAAGCTTTAACTCCGTTTTAAATTAAAATTGATTTGTAAAAGCAATATATATGTACCACACCTCAAGCGACTTCAGGCGCGAGAATCCAAGAGATTAAGGACAACAAATACTCTAAGGATTTTCAATGCCCTCAAAACTACTGGCACCCTATGCAACACTTGCCCTTCTACTAGGCATATCTTTTCAAGCTTTAGCGGAGGGTTATTATTGGCACATCCAACCAGAGGCATATGACTGGACAGAAAGTCAGAAAAAGCATTCCTCTCCTGAAATGGCATGCAGGTCGCTCCATACAGACACCGAGTACGGCGAATATGAATACTACACTGCCACACCTACTTCCAGTGAAAACCAATGGACTTGCAATCTGATTTATGGGCCCGACCCAAATGAAGACAATCTCGCACTTTCCATTCATAGATACGGAGACTCATGCGAACGAAACACATTATTCAACCCTTTGAGTGGACAATGCGAAAATCAAAGCACTGATGAGATTTTTTGCATTTCGCAAACCGTCGGGAACCCCATTAATTTTTTAACCGGGTATAAAATACAAATAGAACAAGACCTCCCACTTTCGACAACTGCTGCTAAAAACAAATTAAAATTTATAAAATATTACAGTAGCGTCAATGGACTGTGGACCCACTCTTATTCCGACAGAATAATCACTAATGGAAAAACTATTACTTTAGTTCATTCCAATGGCGAAAGATCTTTATTTGACAAAGAATCAGGAAGCTATGTAGCCAGACACCCAAGGGCAGGATCGACATCAAATATCTCAAATACCTGGGTTTACTTAGCAGCAGATAACAGCATCCTTAGTTTTGACTCAACAGGGAGACTGCGCGAGTTCAAAAACCATGAAACGAAATACTCCATCACCTACACCGACAAACACCTGAAAATAACCAACGCACATGGAGATACGCTGGAAGTTTTCGAGGACACGAAAAAGCAACCATTAAAAGTAAAAACAAACAACACAGAGTTAACTTATGACTATAACGAATACAAGCAATTAGTCTCTATGACACGTGCACTCCATGACAGCTTAAAAATTAAACGATATCTATATGAGGACGATAATGACAGCAGACTTTTAACAGGCATTATCGATGAACGCGGCGTGCTCTACGCCACTTGGAAATATGACCAACATGGCCGAGCGATCTCAAGCGAGCATGCGCAAGGCGCTGAGAATGTGACTATTGAATATCACTCTGACGATTCCACCACTGTATCCAACGCTCTGGGCAAAAGCGCAACTTATAAATTCGGTTATTTTCAGGGTACCAAACGCATAACTTCGATTATTGGAGAACCCACCGCTAACTGTCCAAAAAGCAATTCGACATTTACCTATGACGAACGCGGCTTACTGACATCGCAAACTGACAGCAAAGGAATTACTACGCTTTACACCCATAATGATCGCGGCCTGGAAACATCCCGTACCGAGGCAAGTAATACACTTGAATCAAGAACCATTACTACAGAGTGGCACGATACACTATCACTGCCTTTGAAAATCAAACAGCCAAAGCGATCAATCCAATACACTTACGACGCTGAAGGACGCAAGCTTACCCAGACAATCAAAACACATTGATTCAGAAGGATCTGAACATGAACACACTGATAATAAGACTAGGCCTTCTAGTGTTAGCAATCGGGGGCACCTTCCTTACCGCCCCACTTTTGCAGACGCCAGAACGCGGATGGTTGTTTACCTACAATGCCCGTGGCTTGCTGAAACTCTCGGACGGACCAAGAACCGATGTAAATGATTTCACTCGCTACGAATATGACTCACACAGCAACCTGACGCGTGTTATTAACGCAGCTGGGCATACCTTCGAAATGTCAAACTTCGATTATTTAGGGAACCCGCAAACAATCGTTGATCCCAATGGCGTCTTAACCTTATTAACCTATACGCCTCAAGGTTGGCTGTCGTCTCTAAGCATCGAAGAAAGCACCCTGCAATTCGATTACAACGCTACCGGGGACATAACCAGACTGACCCAAGGGGATGGCGGGTGGATTGCTTATACTTGGGACGATGCCAGACGATTGATTCGAATTGAAAATAACCTGATGGAGCAAGTTGAATTTGAACTCGATCCGATGGGCAATCAAACAGCGATACGTTTGAAAGACGAAACAGGGAATATAACGAACCAGCATCGAAAGGTATATGACGAACTGGGGCGTTTACTTTACTCAGTAGGTGCTAATGAGCAAACGAGTCATTTGAAATACGACCTTAATGATAATCCTGTTGCGTTCGTCACTCCTCGTGACACTCACTATGGTCACGCTTACGACCCACTCAATCGTTTAATAAAAAGCACCGACCCGCTAAACGGGACGTCTCAGTTTGAGTATGACGCTCAGGACAACCTCACCCACGTCAGCGACGCACGCGGGGTAAGCACTCGGTATCACTTCGATGGCTTGAGTAACCTGACCCAGCTAGACAGTCCAGACAGCGGTACTAGCAAATACAAATATGACGCCGCTGGAAACATCAAAGAGAAAACGGATGCTCGAGGTGTTGCCACGTTTTACGCGTACGACGCTCTCAATCGATTGCTTAGTCGTCGCTATCCAGCAAACCCAAAGCTTGATGTACGCTTCCATTACGACTCTATCGCTGAAGGCAACAGGGGAGTTGGGCGCTTGACGGCGATTGAGGATGCGAACGGTGTGCAGACCTACTCCTATGACGCACACGGCAACTTGATAGCGCAACTGCACACGCCCTCCATGGCAAACATGGCTCAGTCCGAAAACGTTAGGTACGGGTATGACTCGGCCAATCGACTCAACCGAATCGACTACCCGGCTGGATTCAACATTCACTATCTTCGCGACACTGCCGGACAGGTCACTCAAGTGCAGATTCAGAATGGCAGCGAAAAGTCAGTTACCCTCGCACGAGACCTCACCTATTTACCATTCGGCCCATTGAAAAGCCTCACGTGGGGGAATGGCATCACGCTTCAGCGTACCTACGATCAGGATTATTTTTTAACCGCACAGGCGGTTGCTGACAAGAGCAACATTTATAGTTACGACCAAAATGGCAATATCACCAGAATACAAAATAATCATTTTGGCGATACAAACTATGCATATGACTCAATGGATCGTCTTGTAGAGAAGGACGACGCTAGCTCCCAGCAAACATATTCTTATGACGCTGGGGGCAACCGAATTAAGAGCACCCATAGATTTAAAGGCTTCGAACAAGAAAAACCCAGCACTCAAGTTTCGTACCGTTATGGAGAGAGCAGCAATCGATTAGTAAAGATCAACGATCAATTAATAACTATAGATCCAACTGGCAATATAATAAGTGACCAGCCCCATCGCCAGACCACATATACTGACAACAATCGCATGACTAGCGCAAACATCGGTGACATGCCACTGATACATTTTCACTATAACGCTACAGGCCAACGAATTAGGAAAGAAACTTCGGCACAGGTAACTACATTTCTCTACGGATACAACAGACAATTACTAGGTGAGACACGCCTAAATGAAAAAGGAAAAAAACTTTCTAGCCAGTATTACTTTTGGTTAGACAACATCCTGCTGGGCGGAATCACTATTGATTATGACTCGTCCGAGAATGAGATAAAACGTTCCCTTTTCTACATCCATAGCGATCATCTTAATACGCCACATAGAATAACGAATGACGCAAAAGAAATTATTTGGACTTGGAGTCCCGATTCTTTCGGTAAAGGAGAGCCTAATGGATCTTTGGTCTTTAATTTGCGCTTTCCTGGGCAGTATTACGATATTGAAACAGGGTTGCATTACAACTATTTTAGATATTACGATCCCGAATCCGGACGCTATTTAGAAAGTGACCCAGTAGGTCTTAGGGGTGGCTTTAACACCTACGTATATGTCAATGGCAATCCGTTGAAATATGTTGATCCCTTTGGATTGGAATCTGTGTTTGAATGGTCGTCAAACGCCGAGAAAATTGCAGAAAAGAGTGGTCTCCCAGGACCATACAATGGCCCCCAAGACGCTTACAGGCACTGTGTTGCATCGTGCATGATTGCGGCATCAAACTGGGGAGAATCAGTAAGCCGATTCGCCGGGTGGGCACATGAAGTATCGAATTTTGGCCAAAACAAATATGAAAGGGCTATGGATGACTGGAATAACCAAGCCGGATTGTGTGCTGCCAAAAACAGCGATGCTCCTAGTGACTGCCCCAACAGTTGCATGAATCTTATTGAAAACAATGCCCTTATTATGGAGGCAACATCACATGGCGCCTATTATTAAACGTAGACATTCAAAAACAGCAACGACCTCGGCGGTATTTCTTCTCGCATGCTTTGTAGCAGTCATAGCAGCACAATACTACTACCCCGCAGATATAGATCAAATTTGCGAAAAAGAATCATCACTGCTTGTGAACAACATCCAGAGTTGCAGCCTCACTCAATCGTTAATCAGCGACCTCGAAAATCAAGGCTACACCCCAATTCTTTTAGAAAGCTCCGAGAGTAGCAGAGGCCCATTTAAAGCAAAATTTGATTATAAAGTTTTTGAAGTATTCAACTTTAAGATAGATGGGGATTCTGGCAGTGGCACAGCTCGATTCCGATTCATTAACGGCCGACTTTCTTCAATAGTATATACCCCCGAAAAATCAGGGTCTGCGTTCGAACTGTTCCCTGAAAATAAAACCGAAAGCATAAGTATTCAACACTCATCAAACCCTGGGAGGGTGAAATCTGTATCCTGGTCAAATAATAAACTTGAGGCATATATTTCTTGGTGGATTAGACGATTCGCCTAAAGATGATCCTGTTGAGTCAGCAATATCTGCTGACTCATCAACTCAATTGGCTTCTTGCCCTCGTAATAGGCTGCCTAAGCCGGTTGAGTCCACCGGACGACTGATCAGATAACCCTGCACTTCATCACAGCGCTCGGCGCGCAAAAATTCCAGCTGCTCCTCGCGCTCTACCCCCTCAGCCACCACTTTCAGCGACAGCCCATGGGCCATGGCGATGATCGCCCGAGTGATGGCCGCATCTTCACTGCTCTCGCCCAAACCACGAATGAACGCTTGATCGATCTTCACGTAGTCCACCGGGATGCGCTTGAGATAACTCAGCGACGAATACCCGGTGCCGAAATCATCGATGGCCAGTTTCACCCCCAGATCGCGCAGTTGCTGGAACGTCGCGATGATGTGCTCAACGCTGTCGAGCAGCTGACTTTCAGTCAGTTCGAGTTCGAGGTAGTGCGGCGCCAGCCCGGTTTCTTCCAGCACTTGTCGCACCAGACTGACCAGCTTGCCTTGGCGCAATTGGTGCACCGACAGGTTCACCGAAACGCGAATTGGCGCGAGCCCCTGACGCTGCCATTCGCACGCCTGCCAGCAAGCCTGGCGCAGCACGAATTCGCCGATCGGCCCGATCAATCCGGTTTCCTCGGCCAGCCCGATGAAGTCCCCCGGCGGCACCTGGCCCATGCTCGGGTGATCCCAGCGCACCAGAGCTTCCGCCGCATTCAAGCGCCCCGACTCCAGGCACAGCTTGGGCTGATAGAACACCTGTAACTGCTTCTCATCGATAGCTTTGCGCAACTGGTTTTCCAGCTGCAATCGCTCAAGGGTGCTGGCTTGCAGGCTTTCGGTGTAGAACTGGAAATTATTGCCGCCCAGATGTTTGGCATGTTGCATGGCCATGTTCGACTGGCTGACCAGCGCGGAGATCTCCCGTGCGTTGTCCGGCAGCATGCTGATGCCCATCGAGGCGCTGACCACCAATTCGTGCCCGTCAACGGTCAGCGGCAGGCGCAGCTTGGCCGACAGCCGCGTGGCGACCCGCGCCAGACTCGACAGGTTGCCGTAGGCATCGAAGAGCACAGCGAACTCGTCGCCGGATAAACGAGCGATCGTGTCGGCTTCCGGCAAGGCGTTGACCAACCGGCGAGCCATCTTCTGCAACAACTGGTCAGCGACTTCATGGCCCAAACTGTCGTTGAGCAATTTGAAGCGATCCAGATTGATGTGCAGCAGCGCAAGACTGCGCCGGCCGCCCTGTCGAACCCGCTGATGCGCCTCATGCAGCCGCTCGCGGAATAGCGAGCGATTGGCCAGACCGGTAAGTTCATCGTAGTGCGTCAAATAACGCATGCGCTCTTCGGATTCACGCCGCGCGGAAAGATCAGCGAAGAAGCCCACGATATGGCCGACATTTCCCCGACTATCGCGTACTGCGTTGAGTTGGAGCCATTGCGGATACAGCTCGCCGTTCTTGCGGGTCTCCACCAATTCGCCCTGCCAACTGCCGTACTGCTCAAGGGCGGTGCGGATGGCGACGTAGTGGCGGCGGGCATCGCGACTGCATGGCAGCTCGACCACATTACGCCCGAGCATTTCATCAATGCCGTAACCGGTGACCCGGCTGAACGCCTGATTGATCGCGATCAGTGTGTAATTCGGGTCGAAAATCACAATGCCTTCGCTGGCCGCTTCGAACACCGTTGCCGCCAGGCGCTGCTGCTCTTCGAGGCTCTTGCTGGCGCTGATATCCCGGCGAGTGCCGACCATGCGGATCACTCGCCCACTTTCACTGCGCTCTACGGCGCGGCCCCGGTCCTCGATCCAGACCCAATGGCCATCGCCGTGACGCACGCGGTACTCGATCTGATAGTCCTCGCTGCGGCCCTTCAGATGCTCGATCAACGCCTGTTTGAGGGGTGGCACATCTTCGGGGTGCAGCCGCGGTTTGAGGTCGCGCAGGATGGCGGTGACGTATTCCGGGGCCAGGCCGAACAGTTCCTGGATCTGCGTGTGGTGGACTTCGTCGGTTTGCAGATTCCAGTCCCACAGCCCCAACTCACTGGCCTTCAACGCCAGCGCCAGACGTGTTTCGCTTTTGCTCAAGGCCTGATTGGCAGCGTCCAGCTCGCGGCTGCGCAGGGCGACGCGGTCTTCCAGCTCGACCTGAGCTTCGCGCAACTTGCCCTCGGCGCAGCGCCGATGGTCTATTTCTGTCGCCAGTTCTTGATTGAGCTGCTCGCTGCGCGCCTGTGTCTGCTGCAGATGTTCGATCAGGTGCTGATTCTGGAAGCGCCGCAGCAAACCACGATCGATCAGACGATTGACCTGCCATGCCACCACGCTCAGCGATCCCAACAGAATCAGCCCGAGCCAGCCCCAACCGCGCGCCTGCTCGTCACCGCCCCAGAACAGATAACCGATCGCCGGTAGCAGACAGGGCAAGGTAAACGACAGAAATGCCGGCAGGCTCACCGCGTAGGCGACACTGGCCGACAGGGTCGCGGCGCCGATCAGGCCGAAAACCCAGGCTTGCTGCATGAAATTGTCGGCGGGTACCAGCGCGATGCCCGCACCGGCCAGGGTCAGGCCGGTCATGGTCGAGCCGAGCAGGAACATCCGGCGCCAGATAGGTTGGGCCTGGCGATTGGGGATGGCTGAGTCGAACGCGGCCACCTGAATCACACGTAAAGCCACCAGCGACAACAACCACACCAGCCAGACGCTGACCACGAAATAGCGCTGCGGGCTCCAGAGCAAACCGGCGCAGACCAGACCATTGATCAACATGAACAGCGTGGGCAATAAAGAGCCCTGATACAGCAGACGCGTGCGCTCGACCGCCATCTCGACGGCGTAGTGCTTGCGGATAACCCGGGGTTCCACAGAGGGGCCCGACAGTTCGGCGCTGAGGGTCATGGGCAACGTTCTTGTTCTTATAAGGGGGCGTGCGCCCGAAACGTGGACGGAGCATACACAAGCCGATCCCGTTGCCAAACTGCTCCGGACCACAAATTCATCGAAAGTTTTCCCTCCCTTGGTGCCGGCAGAACCCGCAGAGTGAGGCGGGCTGACGCCTGTAGCCAGTGACCGACCGGTCGTCATTGACGGCACTTTCATCGGCTAATGCAAAGCTCGGTTTGCCCGGGCCTGCGGCGCACCCTAGAATGCCCCGATGCGCGATGACCTCTCCCTTCTGCTGAACTCCCTCAACGATGCCCAACGCCAGGCCGTAGCAGCCCCCGTTGGCCGTCAGTTGGTCCTGGCCGGTGCCGGCTCCGGTAAAACCCGAGTGCTGGTGCACCGTATCGCCTGGTTGATCCAGGTCGAAAACGCCTCGCCCCACTCCATCCTGTCGGTGACCTTCACCAACAAGGCCGCTGCCGAGATGCGTCACCGCATCGAGCAGTTGCTGGGTATCAACCCGGCTGGCATGTGGGTCGGCACCTTCCACGGCCTCGCGCACCGCTTGTTGCGGGCGCACTGGCAGGAAGCCGGGCTGAGCCAGACCTTCCAGATTCTCGACAGCGACGACCAGCAACGGCTGGTCAAGCGGGTAATCCGCGAGCTGGGCCTGGACGAGCAACGCTGGCCGGCCCGTCAGGCCCAATGGTTCATTAATGGACAGAAAGACGAAGGTCTGCGTCCGCAACACATTCAGGCCAGCGGCGACTTGTACCTGGCCACCATGCGCGGCATTTACGAGGCCTACGAGGCTGCTTGCCTGCGCGCCGGTGTTATCGACTTCTCCGAACTGCTGCTGCGCGCCCTCGACTTGTGGCGCGACCACCCCGGCTTGCTGGCGCATTATCAGAAGCGCTTCCGGCACATTCTGGTGGACGAGTTCCAGGACACCAACGCCGTGCAGTACGCCTGGTTGCGCCTGCTCGGCAAGGGTGGCGACAGCCTGATGGTGGTCGGCGACGACGACCAGTCGATTTACGGCTGGCGCGGGGCGAAGATCGAAAACATCCATCAATACTCCGCCGACTTCCCGGACGCTGTGACCATTCGCCTGGAGCAGAACTACCGCTCCACTGCCGGCATCCTGAAAGCGGCCAACGCCCTGATCGCCAACAACACCGGACGCCTGGGCAAAGAGCTGTGGACGGACGGCGGAGACGGTGAGGCGATCAATCTGTACGCCGCGTTCAACGAACACGACGAAGCACGCTACGTTGTCGAAACCATCGAAAGCGCGCTCAAAACCGGCCTGGCTCGCAGCGATATCGCGATTCTGTACCGTTCCAACGCCCAATCACGCGTTTTGGAAGAAGCATTGCTACGTGAACGCATTCCGTACCGCATCTATGGCGGCCAGCGCTTCTTCGAGCGTGCGGAAATCAAGAACGCCATGGCGTATCTGCGTTTGCTCGAAGGTCGGGGCAACGATGCTGCGCTGGAACGGGTGATCAACGTCCCGGCTCGCGGCATCGGCGAGAAAACCGTTGAAGCAATTCGCGAGCATGCGCGCCACAGCGATGTGTCGATGTGGGAAGGCATGCGCCTGTTGGTCGCCAATAAAGGCCTGACCGGTCGTGCTGCGGGTGCGCTGGGTGCGTTCATCGAGCTGATCGAGAACCTCGCTGCCAAATGCGCGGAGATGCCGCTTCACTTGATGACCCAAACCGTCATCGAGCAATCCGGCCTGATCGCCTATCACGAAGCGGAAAAAGGCGAGAAAGGCCAGGCTCGGGTAGAAAACCTTGAGGAACTGGTTAGCGCCGCGCGCAACTTCGAGAACACTGAAGAAGACGAAGAACTGACGCCACTGGCAGCATTCCTTGGCCACGCTTCGCTGGAGGCCGGCGACACTCAGGCCGACGAGCACGAAGACAGCATTCAGTTGATGACCCTGCACAGCGCCAAAGGCCTGGAATTCCCTTACGTGTTCCTCGTGGGCATGGAAGAAGGCCTGTTCCCGCACAAGATGAGCCTGGAAGAACCCGGGCGTCTTGAAGAAGAACGACGCTTGGCCTACGTCGGTATCACCCGGGCGATGCAAAACCTGGTGATGACCTACGCTGAAACCCGACGCCTGTACGGCAGCGAAACCTACAACAAGGTCTCGCGTTTCGTACGAGAGGTGCCGAAAGGTCTGATTCAGGAAGTCCGTTTGTCGAACAGCGTCAGCCGTCCGTTCGGCGGCAACCAGTCGATGAGTGGCAGCAATCTGTTCAGCGGCAGCGAGATTCCGGAAACCGGCTTCAGCCTGGGTCAGGCAGTGCGCCATTCGGTCTTTGGCGACGGCGTGATCCTCAACTTCGAAGGCGCGGGTGCACAGGCGCGGGTGCAGGTGAACTTCGGTGAAGGCAGCAAGTGGCTGATGCTCGGTTACGCGAAGCTGGAAGCTATCTGACACCGATTTCGCTTTTCTGTGGGAGCGAGCCTGCTCGCGGTGAAAATCACCACGGTTTATCTGATAAACCTCGGTGTGGCTTTCGCGAGCGGGCTCGCTCCCACAGGATTCTGCGCTGTAACCCCCAATCGCTCTGAACCAATCGCCTTTTCCTACAGCCAAAAGTACATCCGCTGATTGCCCCGACGGAGCTGAACGTAACCTGTCAGGCAAAAGCCCGAAACACTCTCTCGCTAGCCAGTAACACTTCAGCTGTGCAACATGGCGCGCGTGTCTCCACAAACGGGAATTCCCTTTATGAAACGTTTTCTTAGCATCGCCATGGCGTTGTGCATCGGCCTGACGATGAGCCTCGACGCCAACGCCAAGCGCTTTGGTGGTGGCAAAAGCGCCGGCGCTGCGCCGTCGCACCAGACCAGCCAAATGGCTCCTTCTTCCGCAGCTGGCGGCGCTGCTGCGACCGCTGGTGCTGCCGGTGCCGCTGGCGCTGCTGCCAAGGCCGGCGGTGCTTCGAAATGGCTCGGCCCTCTGGCCGGTATCGCCGCCGGTGGTCTGCTCGCTTCCATGTTCATGGGCGGCGGCTTCCAGGGCATGCAGATCTTCGACATCCTGATCATGGCCGTGATCGCGTTCGTGATCTTCCGCTTCATCGCCGCTCGTCGCCGCAAGCAGCAGGAGCACCTGGCTCCAGCTGGCGCGCCGATGCAGCGTGAAGTGTTCGAGCAGAAGCCTGCCGGCATGGGTTCGATCTTCGGTGGTTCGGCTACATCTGCTGCCGCCCGTCCGGTAATCAACGCACCGGCCTGGTTCAACGAGCAGAGCTTCCTTGAAGCTGCACGCAGCCACTTCCAGTCGCTGCAGCAGCACTGGGACGCTAACGAAATGGACAAGATCGCCGAGTTCGTGACCCCGCAGATGCTCGAGTTCCTCAAGCGTGAGCGTGCGGATCTGGGCGACGCCTTCCAGTCGACCTACATCGACAACCTCCAGGTTCAACTGGACGGCGTAGATGACCGTGCCGACAAGACCATCGCCACCCTGACCTTCAGCGGTGTGTCGAAGACCTCGCGTTTCGACCAAGGCGAAGTGTTCAGCGAAAGCTGGAACATGGAACGTCCGCAGGGCGAGAACCAGCCTTGGCTGGTGGCCGGTATCCGCCAGAACGGCTGATCCCCTCTGCGTTAAGCATGCGGTAACAAAAACCCCGGACTTGTCCGGGGTTTTTGTATTTCGCGGTTGCATCTATAGCAAGCTACTGTATAAACCGGCCCATATAAACCGCGCCATACAAGCAAGAGGATCCCGGACGTGGAAGAAATTATCGAACAACTGCGCGAAGCCAACGAACCGGTACCGGTTCCTTTGGAGTTGCCTGACGAAGACCTGCTGGTTGAAATCGAAGAACAACTGTTCATCGATATTCCGTTTGTCTTCAGGGAGTTTTTGCTGACGGTCAGCGACGTGGTTTACGGTAGCCTGGAGCCGGTAACTGTCACCGACCCGCAATCGCACACCTACTTGCCGGATGTCGCCGCCAACGCTTGGGATGCCGGTGTGGATCGCAGCCTGATTCCAATCTGCCAGGACGGCGACGACTACTACTGCGTCGAAGAAGACGGCACGGTGGTGTTGTGGCAAGCCGAGGAAGAGCTGATTGCCGAAGAAACCTGGGAATCGGTCTGGCATTGGGCACGGGACGTCTGGCTGGAAAGCTGATCGGCCAAACGCCCCGGGTGGTCAGTGCCCCGACGACTCCTTGTGGTTGTCGAGGGTTTCCAGCAAGGCCACCTGCATCCGCGTGTGCACGCGGATAAACCAGCGCCAGAGCAGCGCCGCCACGGCGGCCGCGACCACGGCGATCAGCACCAGCAACTTGTTGGTCGGCAGAATACTGGCCGACAAGGCTGCCAGCAGCAGGAAAATCACCAGCAGCGAGAGAATCGGGATCACCTCGGAGATCACCCGGCGCACTCGCTGCGTGTGCCTTCCGGCCATCTCCGGCTTCACGCCCATCTCGGCCAACAGCATCGATAGCGCCTTGAGCTTGCGATAGGCCGCGATCAGAAACGGCAACGACACCAGCAAAGCTCCGCCCCAGATCAACGCTTTCTGCCAGCTCGGATCGCTGATCCAGTCTTGCAGATACATCGAGATACGCTCGGCGAAGAACGCACCCGAGAAGAAGATCGCGATGACCAGCGCCAGATTGACCCCGACCTGCAACAGGATTCGCCGGATAATCGACGCCAGCATCGCCCCCTCGCCCTGCGGCTGAATGCTGCGCAGCCATTCGCCATACATCCCCAGCACCCGCCCTAAACGCTGCGGCATCGCGGCGGCCAGTTTGATCGACAGTGGATCGGCGGAGCGAATCAGGTACGGCGTCAGGAGCGTGGTAATCACCGAGACGGCCACGGCCACCGGATAGAGGAAGTTGCTGGTGACCTGCAGCGTCATGCCCAGCGCGGCGATGATGAAGGAAAATTCGCCGATCTGTGAAAGTCCCATCCCTACCCGCAGTGAGGTGCGTCCGTCATTGCCGGCGATAAACGCACCGAGCCCGCAGGACAACATCTTGCCGAGCACCACGGCTACCGTAATCACCGCAATCGGCCAGGCGTATTGCAGCAGAATCATCGGGTCGAGCATCAGGCCGATGGCGACGAAGAAGATTGCGCTGAACAGGTCACGGACTGGTTCGATCAGTCGCTCGATTTTCAGCAGTTGCCGCGACTCGGCCATGATCGCGCCGATCAGGAATGCGCCGAGCACCATGCTGTATTCAATTTTGACCACCAGCAGGCAAAAGCCGAAACACAGGCCCAGCACGGTTATCAGCAGCATCTCGTTGCTTTCGAATTTGGCGACGTAAGCCAGCAAACGCGGCACCAGCAGAATGCCGATCACCAGCGCGACGATCATGAATAGTGACAACTTGCCGACCGTGGAAAACACTTCGCCGGAGCTCACCGTACCGCTGACCGCGATGCTCGACAGCAAGGCAATGATGCCGATACCGAGGATGTCCTCAACGATCAAGACGCCGAAGATCAACTGTGCGAAGCGCTCGTTCTTCATCTTCAGGTCGTTGAGCGCCTTGACGATGATGGTGGTCGAAGAGATCGCCAGGATCGCGCCGAGGAACAGCGAATCCATGGTGTTCCAGTCGAACCAGCGGCCGATTTCGTAGCCGATCCAGATCATCAGGACGATTTCGAGAAACGCTGCGATGAACGCCGTGGCGCCCACCTTGAACAGCTTGCGCAGGCTGAACTCCAGCCCGAGGCAGAACATCAGGAAAATCACCCCCAGCTCGGCGAGGGTCTTGATGGTTTCTTCGTCGTGGATCAGGCCGAACGGTGGGGTGTGCGGGCCGATGATGAAGCCGGCGACGATGTAACCGAGCACCACCGGCTGCTTGAAACGATGGAACAACACGGTCACCACGCCCGCGACCAACATGATCACTGCCAGGTCCTGAATAAAACTGATGGCATGCATGGCGTGGGCTCCTTGAATGACGACGCTCGCAGTCAGGCATCAGAAAGGTCTGAGCGAGCCGGGGTAAAATCCGCTTTTCGTGTGGGAATTGCCCTTGGGCAGGGCTTTTGCAGGTTAACACCGCGACTTCTCACTGGAAGGCGGTGCAATATTAGGAAACAGATCGATCCCGGCGTGACGGCAGCCAGTCGCCCGGCGTCCCGATAACGGTGCTTTTGAAAAGTGACCAGGCACCCGCAGAGGTGCTTCCAGCAAACCAGCCTTGATCCGTGAGAACGTTATGGAACCCGGAAACGCCCAGCTGTCGATGACGGTACTGATGACCCCCGACATGGCCAATTTCTCTGGCAATGTCCACGGCGGCACCTTGCTCAAATACCTCGACGAAGTGGCTTACGCCTGCGCGAGCCGCTACGCCGGTCGTTACGTGGTGACACTGTCTGTGGATCAGGTGATTTTCCGCGAGCCGATCCATGTCGGCGAACTGGTGACATTCCTGGCGTCGGTCAACTACACCGGCAACACCTCGATGGAAGTCGGCATCAAAGTCGTCACCGAAAACATCCGCGAGCGCTCGGTGCGCCACACCAACAGCTGCTTCTTCACCATGGTCGCGGTGGATGACCAGCGCAAACCGGCCGCTGTGCCGCCGCTGCAGCCGCAGAACAGCGAAGACAAGCGCCGCTACATGCAGGCGCAGCAACGCCGGCAGATTCGCCAGGAGCTGGAAAAGCGTTATCAGGAGATCAAGGGCGACGCTTGATTGGTAGCGATCTGACGACCGCTTTCGCGAGCAGGCTCGCTCCCACAGGGTTCACGCGGTACCTGTGGGAGCGAGCCTGCTCGCGAATGGGGCGACGCAGTCTTACAAACTGATTGCCGTCGCCTCGAATTTCACCCGCGGATGCGCAATGCGATCCTGGGCCCGCACCAGTTGCAGCTCGTAACTGGAGCACGCCTGCGTTTCCAGCAGCACCTCATGCACCGCTGCCGCCGTGAACTCGAACGCCGCCACCAGACTGTCGCCCAGCAGCACGCGCGCCAGGAACAGGCCGGACGTCAGATCGCCCACGCCCACCGGCTGACGCGGAAATGCCAGCAGCGGACGACGCAGGTGCCAACTGCCCTCGGCGGTCACCAACAACATCTCGAAACCATCCGCCGGTTTACCCGGGTAGTCCAGATGCTTGACCAGGACGACTTTCGGCCCGCGAGCCAAAAGCGCCCGAGCCATTGCCAGGCAATCGAACAGCGATTGCGGCTTGCGTCCGGAAAAACTGTCCAGCTCCAACTGGTTCGGACACATGATGTCCGCCACAGCGGCCGCTTCTTCCAGCAGAAAATCGCTGACCTCCGTTGGCACGCTGCAACCTTTCTCCGCATGGCCCATCACCGGGTCGCACAGGTACAGCGCCTTCGGATTGACCGACTTGATGCGCGCCACGCCACTGAGAATCGCCCGGCCCTGCGCTGCGCTGCCGAGATAACCGGACAGCACCGCATCGCAATTGCCCAGCTCGCCAATGGCCGCAATGCCTTCGACCAGTTCGGGAATCTGTTGCGGCGCCAGCACTTCGCCGGCCCACTGGCCGTACTGGGTGTGATTGGAAAACTGCACCGTGTTGAGCGGCCAGACATTCACCCCGACCCGCTGCATCGGAAATACTGCGGCGCTGTTGCCGGCGTGGCCGAACACCACATGGGACTGAATGGCGAGCAGATGAGGCGTACGTTTCATTCGGGTTTTTCCGTAAAACGATTGAAATTCAAGCCGCGCAGTATGCGACGAAACGCAGCCTGTACGACAGACCGGCGACGCAGTTAAGCTGACGCTAACTTTTGGAGTTCCTTGTTGATGCTGACCCTCGAAAACATCTTCGTGCTGATACTGTTCGCCGCCGCTGGCGCGTGGCTATGGCACAACCACGGCTTGCGCGAGCGGGCGCTGGAGCGGGTCAAACAGCATTGCATCAACGTCGGTGTGGAGCTGCTGGACGGCAACGTCGCGTTGAAGAAGATTGGTTTTATCAAGGATGCCAGCGGTCGCCGGCGACTGGCGCGGGTGTACAACTTCGAGTTCACCGTGACTGGCGAAAGCCGCCACAACGGCACCATCACCCAGTTCGGCGCCCACAGTGCGCAGATCGAATTGGCGCCCTACCCGGCACCGTTCGACGACACGCTGCCGGTTGTCGAGGTGCACAAGCCACGGGCTGAAGTGATCGAGCTGAGTCAGTGGCGGCAGGAACACACCAAGTGGAAGCCGTAGAAATCAAAAGATCTCAATCGACTCGACAACCCGCTAACGCGTTCTGCAACACGCCAACATCCTGCACCTGAGCGAAAATCAGCTCGATCCGCGAATCGCGCCGCCATTCACTGGGCTGCCAATGCAGATCCGCGTTCTCCAGGGCATTCGCTGAAACCCAGCCATTGGTGCTGTGGATAACCAGTTTTGCCCTTTTCCAGACAAGGCTTTGCAGCCAGGCTGCGAGCTTTCGTGAGTCGAACGCCTGGCTCGGATGCCAACGCCAACCGATACTCCAACTACCGTCCTGGGCCTGGCTCAGGCAAATCGGCAGTGTCGGATCGCTCCAGACCGCCGGCATCTGCGCCAATCCTTTGGGCACGATCAGGTTATCCACACCCGCCACCGCTCGCGCGGCCAGACCCGGCAATTCGCTCAAGGGCAATTGCGCTTGTTGCGTCCAGACGAGTCTGACTGGCGGCAACTGACTGGCAATCTTCTGCCTGCCAGTTTCAGAAAGGTTTTCGGCCTTGTTCAACACCAGTAAACCCGCGCTGGCCAACGCATCCTGCTGCGCTGCCGGCAGCGCTTTCCCCGCATTGAGTGCCAGGGCATCCAGCACCAGAACGCACGGCTGAACCGCCAGCACACCTAGCCATGGCGCTTCACTCAATTGCTTGAGCAACTGCGCAGGATGGCCCAGTCCGGAGGGCTCGATAAACAGCCGATCCGGTTTCGCCTTGCGCAATAAACGCCCAAGGCCAATCTGAAACGGCGCCCCATTGACGCAACACAAACAGCCCCCGGCCACTTCCCCCAGTGCGATACCATCGCCGTCGCGGGTCAATAGAGCGGCGTCGAGGCCGATCTGGCCGAACTCGTTGATCAGCAACGCCCAGCGCTCGCCTTCAGGGCGTTGCGCCATGAGCTGGCGGATCAGGCTGGTCTTGCCGGCGCCGAGTGGGCCTGCGATGACGTGGACAGGAATGTTCTGCAACATGGCCGGGGATTTTCTAAGGAAAGTTTCTGAGGAGATTGAAAATGCGTTGGATGGGATGGTCGTTGCTGTTGCTGCTGGTGTCCAGCAAGGTGTTGGCTCAGGCCTGCGTGGTGCACAGTCAGGGCGAGCGGCTGGACGTTAAAGTCTGCCAGCAGAACCGCAACATCCCGGCAAAACTGTTCAACGACGGTTTTTGCCAACCCGCGCTGGCCGGGCAGAAAGTCGACGTGCAGTACGTCGATCAATGCCCCAGCGGCGCTTTCGGCGTGTGCAACAACGCACAAGTTGCCAATATGCCCTATCGCCAGGACATCCACTATTACGGCGTCGCCACTGACGCCGCTTATCTAAAGCCTTACTGCGAGAGCCAGAGCCAAGGCACATGGCTCAAGCCATGAGGCGTTAGCCAAGCCAGTCGAGGGTCAGGATCAAACGGCGCTCGCCCGGTGCCGGTTGCGGCGAGCGGTGGATCAAGCCGAAACCTTCATTGCCGTGCCATTTTTCACCTTTTAGTAGCGCCACCTCGCCGCTCTTGAGTTGCTGGATCTGCGTTGTGTCCATCGGCTCGGCGTTGACCTGGCCCAGTTGACCCCGATCCATGGCGCCCTCCTTCAGCCACTCACTGCCGACGCCAGCATAAGTTGTGATCAAGCGCACCGGCACATGATCGACGTGGAACCGCGGGCACATGGCTTTATCCAGCACCCGCAGGCGCAAACCGATACGCCGCGCACCGAGCAGGCAAGCGAAGGCACTGACCAACCATTTCAGATCGGCGATGAAGCCTTCGTAGCCTTCCAGATCGCGGAAGCCTGAGGCCAGTCCGCTGAGATCAGGCTCGGCGTCTTCGTCGGCCAATTCCAGACATAACGACTCTGCCAACGGCTCGTTTAGCGAGAGTAATAACCTTGCGAATTCGGCGATGTGCAGCGGCATCTGTCGCTGCCATACGGCGAGGTTTATTTCATCGTCAAGAATTCGGCTCAGCGCCTTGGGGGTCGGGCCCTGATGCTGTGAGCGCGTACGGTCTTGCAGCAGCTTCATCGCAAGCATCAGGCGGCCTCCTCGTGCCAAGGGCCGAATGGATCTGGCAGCAATCGCCAGCCTTGCGCACCCAGTGCCATTTCATCGTCGGTCAGCAGACACGCATCGAGCTCGGCAGATAGCTGTACGAAATTGATGTTCTGACCGATAAATACCAACTCCTGGCGGCAATCTCCGACACTCGGCGTCCAGTTTTCCATGATCGCGACGGTACTTTCCTGATCCTGCGGCCATTGGCTTTTCGGTACGAAACGCCACCAGCGCCCGGCAAAACCATGGCGCATCAAGCCGCCGGCCTGCGACCAACTGCCGGCATCGTTGGGCTTGCTCGCCAGCCAGAAAAACCCTTTGGAGCGCAGCAGCTTGCCGTTGAGCCATGGACGATCGATGAAGCTGAAAAAGCGTTGCGGATGAAACGGTCGGCGCGCCCGGTAGGCGGTGGAGGCAATCCCGTACTCCTCGGTTTCCGCGACGTGCTCACCGCGCAACTCCTTTAACCAGCCGGGTGCTTGCGCAGCTTTCTCGAAGTCGAAGCGGCCGGTGTTGAGAATCTTCTCCAACGGTACTTCGCCCATCACCATCGGGATGATTTCGGCTTGTGCGTTGAGCCGCTTGAGGATGGCGGTCAACTCCTCGCGCTCATGCTGGCTGATCAGATCGATTTTGCTGATCAACAGCACGTCGGCAAACTCGATCTGCTCGATCAGCAAGTCGGTGATGGAGCGCTCGTCCTCTTCGCCTAGTGTTTCACCACGAGAGGCCAGACTTTCGGCGGCCTGGTAGTCGAGCAGGAAATTCACGCCGTCGACTACAGTCACCATGGTGTCCAGACGGGCGATGTCGGCGAGGCATTGGCCTTGCTCATCGCGGAAGGTGAAAGTCTCTGCGACGGGCAATGGTTCCGAGATACCGGTGGATTCGATCAGCAAATAATCAAACCGCCCTTCTCGCGCGAGTTTGCTGACTTCTTCGAGCAAGTCTTCGCGTAACGTACAGCAGATACAGCCGTTGCTCATTTCCACGAGTTTCTCTTCAGCGCGGTTCAGGCTGACATCGCGCTGGACTTCGCTGCCATCAATGTTGATCTCGCTCATATCATTGACGATGACCGCCACGCGTAGACCCTTGCGATTACGTAGTACGTAATTCAAAAGTGTACTTTTTCCAGCGCCAAGAAATCCTGAAAGAACAGTCACAGGCAGTGCGGCTGACATTGGGTAATCCTCTATAGATGGCAGCCGATTAGCGCTTTTACGTAGCGCGTGACGTTCTGGGCTTCATACGGAGTTCGCAGAAGGTAAACGTTTGAAATCGGCCGATTCAGGCTCAGTTCAAATTGATGTTATAGTATAACAATAGAGAATGGCCAGCCCTGCTCTTACCCTTATCTACAAACAGCCGGAAGCTGCCTTTAAGTTCAGGCTCGGAAAATGTGATGAAAAGTGCGCTGAAATGCTCGGTTTTGAGCGTCATGCTGTTAACTGCGGTTACCGCCTGGGGAAAAACCCCGGCGCTCGCCTCCTGCACGCGCAGCGCCAATCTGTTGGCCTGCGTGGATGCTGATGGCAACGCTTACAGCGTCAACACGGTCGGCAACACGATTTATCTGCGCGGTTTTGAAAAGAACGGCAAGCGGTATTGGGCGCAGACCAACAGTCGGTTCGGGCAAATGACGTTCTTCACTGGCATCGCTTCCGACGGTGAAGCCTGGGTCGGCTACACCCGTCGGGTGGGATGGACCACCATCAATCGCTTCTCCAGTTCAGGTGGCAGCAGCGCGAAATTCACCTGCAGCCGATTGACCGGTTGCTAGTTCGCCCAAGTCATCGACATGTCGAGGATATAACCCCGATGATGTCTCGCTTGGAAGGGGCGATTTTCGCGAGTGTTTCACGTGGAACTCTAGACGGAATTGGCGTGCACATATGAAAACCTGTTCATGAAAAAGACATCGTGATTCGAATTGTTATAATGTAACATCGAATTTAATCAACACGATGGTCCCGATCATGAATTCGCTGACACTTCCGGATATCGCCGCGCAGGCCGCTCGCCAAGCCTTGCCACTCGAATGGGTGGGCATGCGCGGTATTGCGTTGCCTGTTTTGCTGGACGGCCAACGCCTGAGTGCGAAAGCTGATGCAGGTGTAAGTCTTGATGATGGCGAGGCGCGCGGTATTCATATGTCGCGCTTGTATCTGGCACTCGAAACCCTGGAACAACGCAACATTAGCCCAGCGTTGCTTCACCAGATTCTTGAGCATTTCCTCGATAGCCACGCAGGTTTGTCCAACAACGCCTATCTGAAAATCCACACGGATCTACTGCTCAAGCGACCCGCGTTGATCAGTCCTTTGTCCGGATGGAAATCCTATCCAGTCACCATTTCAGCCAGCCTGAAAAACAGAATGTTCCACGTGGAACTAGAAATTGAAGTGCCTTACTCCTCGACATGTCCGTGCTCGGCAGCGCTGGCGAGACAGCTTATCCAGCAACAATTCATTGAAGACTTCGCTAACACACAACTGAATCACGCAGATGTTTTGGCGTGGCTGGGTACGCCCCAAGGCATTGTCGCAACGCCACACAGCCAACGTAGCACCGCGCAACTACATGTTCATCTCGACGAATTCGTCGACGAACTACCGCTGAGCGCGATCATCAACGATGCCGAAGCCGCCCTCGGCACCGCCGTACAAACCGCGGTCAAACGAGCGGATGAACAAGCCTTTGCCCTCGCCAACGGGCAGAACCTGATGTTCTGTGAAGACGCCGCACGCAGGCTGAATCTAGCGCTACGCCGCTCTCCCGGAGTGAGCGCATTCAAACTGCGAGTGACCCACGCCGAAAGCCTGCATGCCCACGATGCCGTCGCCGAAAGTCATTGGCACCGGGAGCAGGCATGATCCGTTGCCAAGCCTTGAGTTGGGGCGCACCCGGCCAACCGCTCACCTCGCCCCTGACCCTCGAATTCGAAAGCGGCAGCCTGACGGCAATCATCGGCGCCAATGGTTGTGGCAAAAGCAGCCTGCTGAAAGTCATTGCAGGACTGCAAAGGCCTTTGGCAGGAAAGGTCTCATTGAGCGTTCCACGGCAAAGCGGCGTCTCCTTCCTCCCCCAACAACAGCATCTGGATCGCCAGTTCCCGATCAGCCTCGAAGAGTTGGTGGCCGCCGGCTTCTGGGGACGTAGATTGTCCACACAACTGCGTGCACAGCGCCTCGCCGCTGCCTTGGAAAACTGGCACCTGAACGGACTCGATCAACGCCCCTTGATGGCCTTGTCCGGCGGCGAATTACAACGCGCCTTGCTCGCTCGATTGAGTCTGACTGATGCACCTGTTTTGCTACTCGACGAACCGCATGCTGCTCTCGACGAACTGGGCCAACAGTTGCTGTGGCAACACATCCACGCCTGGCACGCCGAAGGTCGAACACTGATCGTGGTGTGCCACGACCTCTGCGCCGTTCGCGAACACATTCCAAAAACGCTGCTGATCAAAAACAGTGCCTGCGTATTTGGCACGAGCAAAGAGCTCATCCGGCAAACACCGCATACGCAGGTGGCGTGATGCTCACCATCGCGCACCTCTGGGAACCGTTCAACGAGTTCGTCTTCATGCGCCGCGCCCTGTTCGGTGGTTTGGTGCTGGCCTGCAGCACCGCCCCCCTCGGCGTTTTCCTGATCTTGCGGCGCATGAGTCTGATCGGTGATGCCGTTGCCCACGGCATCCTGCCCGGTGCCGCATTGGGCTTCTGGTTCGCCGGACTCAGTCTGCCTGCGCTCACCATCGGGGGGCTCGGCGCAGGTTTGAGCATGGCCGGACTCGCCGCCTGGATCACTCGCAAAACGGGTTTGCGAGAGGACGCCAGCCTCGCCGCGATCTATCCAATATCGTTGGCAGCCGGTGTGCTGATTCTTGGCATCGCGGGCAAACGCCTTGACCTTTTGCACCTGCTCTTCGGGTCGGCATTGGCGGTCGACGGTCCGACCCTCAACGGCATGCTGTGGGTATCGACCTTCAGCCTGATCGCCATGGCACTCATCTATAAACCGTTGCTGCTCGACACCCTCGACCCATTGTTCCTGAGAACCGTCAGCCGACTTGGCCCTCTCGCCCATGGCGTGTTCCTGACCCTGGTAGTGCTGAATCTGGTGATCGGATTTCAGGCGATCGGCGCACTGATGGTCGTTGGACTGATGATGCTGCCCGCCGCCAGCTCGCGATTCTGGAGTCGCCGTCTGCCGGTCCTGATTGCTATCGCCGCCCTTCTCGGCTGCCTGTCGGTGTGGCTCGGCCTGCTGCTGTCGTTCTACTCCTCGCTGCCCAGCGGGCCGGCCATCGTGCTGGTCGCGGGGGCCGGATATTTGCTCTCCGTGGTGTTCGGACCGGTTCACGGTTTGCTGCGCCGCCCACCGTTGCTTACATCCCAATGAGGTGTTTCCCGATGCGCGTTCTATTTGTGCTGTTCAGCCTGATGCTGTCGATGTCATTGTCGGCGGCAGAAAAATTGCCGGTGGTGACCAGCTTCAGCATTCTCGCCGACATGGTTCATCAGGTCGGTGGCGAGCATATTCAGATCACCAACATGGTCGGCCCCGACGCTGACGCGCACACCTATGAGCCGACCCCGGACGATGCCAAAGCACTGCTCAAAGCCAGACTGATCATCAAAAACGGTTTGGGTTTCGAACCGTGGCTGGATCGCATGGTGACCAGCACCGAAACCAAAGCCACGGTAGTCAGCGCCAGTCACGGAGTGATCCCGCGCTCACTGGATGAGGATGGTGAAACCGTTCCCGATCCGCACGCCTGGCACAATCTGGCGAACGCCGAGTTGTACGTCGCCAACATCACCAAAGCGCTGATCGCCGCCGACCCGACGAACAAGGCCGACTACGAGCGCAACAGCCAAACCTACCTGAAACAGATCTACGCCCTGCTCGCCGAAGCCAAGGCCAAACTCGGTTCACTGCCACCGGGCAATCGCAAAATCGTCACCAGCCACGACGCCTTCGGTTACCTGGGCCAGGCGTACAGCATCGACTTCATGGCCCCACAAGGACTGTCCACCGAGCGTGACCCCTCAGCCGCCGAAGTCGCGGCGCTGATTACCCAGATCCGCCAGGCGAAAGTCAAAGCGGTGTTCATGGAAAACATCAAGGACGCGCGACTGCTCAAGCAGATTGCCGATGAGAGCGGCGCACACATTGGCGGCACGCTCTACTCGGACGCCCTCGCCGCCAGCGGTCCGGCCAGCACTTTTACCGGGCTGTTCGAATACAACCTCAATACCCTTTACAACGCGCTGAGCCAACCATGATCCGCAAGAATCCTTCAGGCGATCTGCCACAGATCGCCGAGTCGGCCTACGTCGATAAAACCGCGATCATTTGCGGCAAAGTGGTGATTGGTGAAAACGTGTTTGTCGGCCCCTATGCCGTGATTCGCGCCGACGAAGTGGATGCTTCAGGCGAGATGGAGCCGATCACCATCGGTGCCAATTCGAACATCCAGGACGGTGTGGTGATTCATTCCAAATCCGGCGCGGCAGTGACCATCGGCGAGTTCAGCTCCATCGCCCATCGTTCGATCGTGCATGGTCCGTGCGTGGTCGGCGACCGGGTGTTCATTGGCTTCAACAGCGTGCTGTTCAATTGCGTGGTTGGCGACGGCTGCGTGGTGCGGCACAACTCGGTGGTCGACGGACGCGATTTGCCGGACGCGTTCTATGTGCCCTCCACCACCCGCATCGGCCCGAACACTGACCTCTCGCAATTCCCACCGGTGAGTGTCAGCGCCTCGGAGTTTTCCGAAGACGTGGCGCGTACCAATGTCGATTTGGTGCGCGGCTACAAGGCCCTGCAGAACGAGTTTTAGACCATGAGCAGTGTGCTGATTCGCAATGCAAGAATGATCAACGAAGGACGTGAGTTCGATGGCGATCTGTTGGTCAGCAACGGTCGTATCGTCAAGATTGCGCGCAGCATCGAAGGTGAAAACGCGAGTGTCGAAATCGACGCGGCCGGACAGTGGTTGTTGCCTGGGATGATCGATGACCAGGTGCATTTCCGCGAACCCGGTGCGCCGGCCAAGGGCAGCATTCATACCGAATCTCGCGCGGCGGTTGCGGGAGGCATTACCAGTTTCATGGACATGCCCAACACCCAGCCCGCCACCCTCAGCCTCGAGGCGCTGGCGGATAAAAAACGCCGGGCGGCGCTCAGCTCTGTGGCCAATTACGGCTTTCACTTCGGGGTCAGCCGGGACAATCTCGACACCGTCGCTGCGCTCAATCCCAGCGAAGTGGCCGGCGTCAAAGTGTTCATGGGCGCCTCCACCGGCAATATGCTGGTGGATGATCCGAAGATTCTTGAGCGGTTGTTTGCTGAAGTGCCGACGATCTTGCTGGCTCACTGCGAACACACGCCAAGCATCAACGCGAATGCGGCCAACCTGAACGACCTGTGTGGTGAGCGTCTACCGCCCGCGGCTCATGCGCTGATTCGTAATGCCGAAACTTGCTATCGCTCGTCTTCGTTGGCTGTGGAACTGGCCAAGCGTCATGGCACACGACTGCACGTTTTACACCTCACCACCGCCCGAGAACTGGATCTGTTCGAAGACAAGTCAGTGGCACAAAAACGCATCACGGCAGAAGTCTGCCTGCATCATTTGCTGTTTGATGATCGCGACTATCCGGCGCTCGGCAACCTGATCAAATGCAATCCGGCGATCAAGACTCAGGCTGACCGTGATGCCTTGCGCGAAGCGTTGAACTCCAATCGACTGGACGTCATCGGCAGCGATCACGCGCCGCATACCTGGGCGGAAAAGCAAAGACCTTACATAGAGGCGCCTTCGGGTTTACCGCTGGTGCAGCATGCATTACCGGCGTTACTCGAACTGGTCGCGGACGGCGTACTGCCGATCAGCACTCTGGTGGCGAAGACCAGCCATCGCGTGGCGGATCTGTTTGCGATTCCGGATCGAGGCTATTTGCGTGAAGGGTACTGGGCGGATCTGGTGTTGGTTGAGCGGCAGACTGTCGAGGTGTCTCGGCAACCGATTCTGTCGCA
Organism: Pseudomonas sp. P42; assembly: GCF_017973755.1. NCBI lineage: Bacteria > Pseudomonadati > Pseudomonadota > Gammaproteobacteria > Pseudomonadales > Pseudomonadaceae > Pseudomonas > Pseudomonas sp. P42. The sequence goes on from NZ_JACOPU010000003.1 coordinate 598,853, forward strand.
GTGCGGGTGGACGCCATTTGCCGGGAGAAGCTTTCGACATCGGGTCAGTACGACGCTGGTGTCAGGGCAGATCGCCTGGCGCGATGGTCGGGTGAATGAAGGCTGTCGCGGTTTGCCGTTGCGGTTTATGCGCTGATATTGACGACGCCATCGCCAGCAGGCTGGCTCCCACATTTCGATTATTCGACTGTGGGAGCCAGCCTGCCGGCGTTGCTTTTAGGCGCGAGGTTTCACGGCGCCGCAGTCCTGACCCAGCCACACGGCGCGGGTTTCCAGACTGCCCTTCTGGTTGATGCCGATGGCATTGAACGTGCCGTTGGCGACGGTGTTGAATTCCCGATCACTGAGGAAAGTCGCAACACCGGTACCCTGCGCTTTCGGGCAGCTGAAACGGAATTTCCACTGGTTGCCGTTGCGTTCGGTGATCTGCTGTTTGCAGCCCGATTGCGGGTCGGCCAACGGAATATCATTGGTCGCCACTTGCTCAGGCGTCAGGCACGCGCGGATGCCCTTGCCGCCGATATTGATGCCGTTTTTCTCCAGCGCCGCCCGCTGCTGCGGGGTCATCTGGCCTTGCAGCTGGCCGAGGATCGATTGCACGTCCATCGGCTGATCATCGACTTTGACGTTGCTCGACGTCATTTCCCACAACCCCGGCTGCAGCATCTGCGCCTGAGCAACCACCGGCAATGCCAAACCCAGGCCCAGCGCCAAACCCAGCAGACGAATGTTCATCGAAAAACTCCTGATCAGTAGTGGCCGTTAGACGTCGGCCAATTGCTTCGGTTCATGCACCAATTAATTAGCGACATTCGCGGCGGAACATGGTCTGTTAAGCATTGAATCTTCCGGAGCAAGGCTGCCCCATGGATTATTTTGGACCGCATATTTTCGGTTATCTGATCGCCCTGATACACACCCTCGGCTTGATCGCCGCCGTTCACGCGGTGCTCACCGTGCGCACGGCTCAAGGCTCGATCGCCTGGGCATTGTCGCTGATCTTCATTCCCTACCTCACGCTTATTCCTTACCTGGTGTTCGGCCGCAGCACTTTCGACGGCTACATCAAAGCTCGGCGCCAGGCCAACGAACAGATGCGCCAGGCCATCTCCGAATTGAACTGGCGGCCGTGGGTGGAAGAAGCCCTGACCGCCCGCGCCTCGAACGCCTACGCATCCTTGCGCGCCATGCCGAAACTGGGGCGAATGCCGTGTCTGGCGAATAATCAGGTGCAGTTGCTGGTAAATGGCAAAGCGACCTTTGAAGCGATTTTCCGCGCTATCGATCAAGCGAAGGAAGCCGTGCTGATACAGTTCTTCATCATCCACGATGATCGGCTCGGTCAACGCTTGCGTGATCTGCTACTGAAGAAGGCCGACGAGGGCGTAGCGATTCATCTGCTCTACGACCGTATCGGCAGTCACGCCCTGCCCCATAATTATGTTCAGGCACTGCGCGATGGCGGTGTCGAGGTCAAGGCGTTCGCCACACGCAGCGGCTGGCTCAATCGCTTTCAGGTCAACTTCCGCAACCATCGCAAAATCGTCGTGGTCGACGGCGTGGTCGGGTTTGTCGGAGGGCACAACGTCGGCGATGAATACATGGGCGAAAAGCCGCCGCTGGCGCCGTGGCGCGATACGCATGTAAGAGTGCGTGGTCCGGTGGTCGCGTGCATGCAGGAATCCTTTGCCGAAGACTGGTTCTGGGCCGCGCGCACTTTACCGCCGCTGATCCTGCCGGACGCTTACCCGGACGACGGCGTGCTGTGCCAGTTGCTTGCCAGTGGCCCGGCAGACGCCTACGAAACCTGTTCGCTGTTCTTCGTTGAAGCTATCCACGCGGCGACGGAACGGGTGTGGATCACCAGCCCCTACTTCATTCCCGATGAAGCCGTGTTCGCTGCCCTGCGTTTGGCCGTGTTGCGCGGTGTCGACGTGCGCTTGCTGCTGCCTTCGCGCCCCGATCACCGCATCGTCTACGCGGCGTCCAGCCTGTACGCCTTCGAAGCCGTGCGCGCCGGGGTCCGTGTATTCCGTTACGAACCCGGATTTCTGCATCAGAAAGTGGTGTTGATCGACAGCGAGATCAGCGCCATTGGCAGCGCCAATCTGGACAACCGTTCGTTCCGCTTGAACTTCGAAGTGATGCTGCTGACGGTCGACAGCGACTTCGCCGCTAGCGTCGAACAGATGCTGATCGACGATTTCGAGCAATCTTACGAGATCGCCAAAGAAGAAAGCCGGGAGATCCACCGCCTGCAACAGGTCGGCATGCGGATCGCCCGGCTTATTTCGCCGATTCTCTGACATCCCCCCTGCGGAGGGCAAGGGGATACAGGGAATCAAGGGTGGTAGATGTCGTCGCGAGTCCACGGCAGTTCATGGCTGCCATCCGCGTGCGCTTTTACCGCGAGGATCTGGTGGAGATTGATCCAGCCGCGCGCGAAGGCGTAAGCACAACCGGCCAGGTACAACCGCCAGATGCGCAGCGCCTGCTCCGGCACTAGCTTCGCAGCTGTTTCGAGATTGTCTTCCAGACGCTCGCTCCAGTGATCGAGGGTCCGTGCGTAGTGCAGGCGCAGACTTTCGACGTCGACAATCTCCAGCCCGGCTTCACTGATCTCGGCCGAGATCATCGACAAATGCGGCAACTCACCATTGGGGAATACATATTTTTCGATGAACTCGCCGGCACCACGTCCTACCGGGCGGCCATCGGTGTGCCTGGCCGTGATGCCGTGGTTCATCACCAGCCCCCCCTCCTTCACCGCACCGAACAGGGTTTTGCAGTACTCGGCCAGGTTGGCGTGACCGACGTGCTCGAACATGCCGACACTGACCACTTTGTCGAAGCGACCGTCCTGGGGCAGATCACGGTAGTCCAGCAGTTGCAGTTCGATCTGGTCTTCCAGGCCTTCGCCTTTGACACGTTCGCGGGCCAGTTCCAGCTGCGCTTGGCTCAAGGTGATACCGAACACTTTCGCACCGAATTCCCGCGCCGCGTACCGCGCCAACCCACCCCAGCCACAACCGACATCCAGCAGATAGTCGCCCGGCTGCAAACGCAGCTTGCGGCACAGATGACGGAATTTGGCTTGTTGCGCCTGTTCCAGCGTTTCACTGCCGGTTTCGAAATACGCGCAGGAATACGCCATGTCGCTGTCCAGCCACAGCTGGTAGAACGCGTTGGACAGGTCGTAGTGGTAGGAAATAGCTTTGGCGTCGGTTTCCTTGTCATGCACCGAACGCACGGGATGACTGTCGTCATCTGCACCGAGCAAGGCATTGCTCAATTCGTCGCAGAGCCGGATGACCTCGCTGATCGAGCCCTCCAGTTCAAGCTTGCCTTCGACGAACGCCGCCCCTAGCGCATCCAGACTTGGATGGGTGAACTGGCTGACCATCTTGGGATCCTTGACCACGATGGTGACGCTGGGCGTCGGGCCCAGATTGAATTCATGGCCGTCCCAGAGTCGCAGGCGAAGCGGTAGCTGCAGATTCTGTAAGGCCGGTGGAAGTTGCGCGAGCATGGAAAATCCCCCCTTGTTTCAGACGTCTGATCTGAGGGTAGACCATCCTCGAAAAATAGCAGGCTATCGATTTGATAGACCGAATCTACCGTTCCAGACGCTCCAACAAGCCATCCTGCACCCACTGTTTCAGCCAGGTGACGGCTTGAAGTGCAGCGCCCTCACCATAAATGACTGCCAACGCCTCACACAGTTCGGCGAAACTCCAGCCTTCGTCGAGCAGCCCGTTCAGGGCCGAGGCTTCGGGAGCTTCCAGGCTGCGGTAATGACAGATCAGATCATTACGCCAGATCAGGCAGACCTGAGGAGCAGCAAGCGCCATGCTTTCAGGGAAATCGCACGCTTCCTTCACCGCCCGCCACAGCGAGAGACTGTTGAATTGGCACTCCAACCTTTGCAACGACGGTGTGGATCTAAACTGCAATCCGGGCCATTCGTCCGGAGCAAGCGCCGCCATCGTTTCGAGGGTTAACGGTGAACCTGCGGGCGCATCAAAGGCCAGCGTGAACGCCCATTCCAGCGCAGCCAATTCGGCCAGTGGTGCGCCCTGTTCCGGCACCAGGTGCTCTCGGAGAAAATCGGCGAACCCCTTGCCCAACCAGCGCAGGCTGTAATGCGCCGACGGGCATTGGCGGATATACGCGGTGGCCAACTGATCGAATTCTTCGTCGCCCATCCAGTGCCAGATTGTCGGGTAGTCGGTACGTAAAACTTCCTGCAAACGCGCCTTGTAGGCGTTGTGATAAATCGCCAGACCGGTGTCGATATCCAGCGTCGGGCCGCCGATCAGACTCTTTCCCAATGCCAGATTGGCTGTCGCTGTGTCATCCAGCAGAAACGACTCGAACGCCAATTGCCATTCTCTCAGGCGCATTGCTGCCTCCCGGCCAATACATGGCTACCCAGCTCGCGAGCCTTTTGCAATTCATCGAGCAGCTCTTCAAAGGGCGGAAAGTGATCGTCACGTTCCAGCAATGTCGCCACCGGGCCGAAGTGTTCCAGTGTGCGTTGATACAGCGCCCAGACCGGGTCACTCACCGGATGGTCGTGGGTGTCGATCACGTAGTCGCCGTAATCGCTGTGCCCTGCCAAGTGCAACTGGCGCACTTTGTCCTTGGGCAGGCTTTCAATAAAGGTCCACGGATCGAAGCCGTGATTACGCGAACTGACGTAGACGTTGTTGACGTCCAGCAGCAACTCGCAACCGCTCACCCGGCTCAGTGCGGCGAGAAATTCCCACTCGGTGAAATCATCCGAGGCGGCGCGAACATAACTGGAGACGTTTTCCAGCACCAATGGACGCTGCAGCACATCTTGAACCTGGGCCACTCGCCCAGCGATGTATTCGAGGCTCTCAGCGGTGTACGGCAGCGGCAGCAGATCATGCAACTGGTGAGCGTTGCCGCGGCTCCAGCACAGATGGTCGGAGATCCACGCCGGTTTGACCCGATCGGCCAATTGCTTGAGTTGTTTGAGATAGTCCGGGTCGAGGGCATGCGGCCCGCCGATGGACAGGGAGACGCCATGCATCACCAGCGGATAGCGCTCGGCGATGGCCTCCAGGTAATACAGAGCCTTGCCGCCCTGCACCATGAAATTTTCCGAGACCACTTCGAACCAGTCCACGTCGGGCGACTGTTCAAGGATCTGCTGGTAATAAGCGCTGCGCAATCCCAGGCCATAGCCGAGGAAAGGAAGTAAGGCGGACATGTGCGGGCTCCTGATAAAAGTGGCCGCAGTGGCGTGAGCCACTGCGGCGGCACCTACCGGTCAGTTATTCGCCGACCTTGCCACCTGCTTTTTCGCAAGCCGCTTGAGTCATTGCTTTGAAGCCCTGGCCTTTGCAGGCGCCCATGCCTTTGCAAGCGTGGTCTTTGGTTTTGCAATCGTTCTGGCCTTTGCAGGAGGTCACGCCGTAACAGTGCACGTTGGCATCGGCGGCGACCACATTGGTGGCTACACCGGCAAACATAGTAGCGGCGGCCAAAGCGAAAGCAGCACCAGCAGCAGCGGTCTTGATAGTCATTTTTCTTATCCTCGGTAAGCATCAGGGGTGTCGGCTGGACGGTTGTTCAGTCCCGACATAGCACTAGAGAACATTGACCTGATGGCGTTACAGCGAGGCGAAAAATAATTTCAGATTTCTTCCTTGAGCTTGAGCAGCGGCTCTTGAAAGCGCAGCAATCGCCCGGCATTGCCCAGCACCAGTAACGTGCTGAGGTTGTGCAGCAACGCGGCGATCATCGCCCCGGCGGCTCCGAGCCAGCCGAACGCGGCGAACACGACAATGGCCAGCGTCCAGCCCAGGCCGATGATCACGTTGACCTGCAAGGTTCGCCGGCACTGACGACTGAGCCGCACACAAGTGCCGAGCCGACGCAGATCGCTGCCGATCAACACGATATCGGCGGAGGCCAAGGCGATGTCTGCCCCGCCCGCCCCCATCGCCACACCGACCACGCCAGCCTTGAGCGCCAGCGAATCGTTGATGCCGTCGCCCACTACCATCGGCCGGAAACCGTCGTTGATTTCTTTCAGAACACGATTGAGTTTGTCCTCGGGCAACGCCTGGGCTTCGACTTCTTTCAGACCGACTTCGCGGGCCAGTGTCCGGGCCACGCTTTGGCGATCGCCGGTCAGCAACAGTTGCCGCCCGAGGCCCAGCTCACGCAGTTCACTGAGGGCAAATCGGGCTTCCGGTTTCACACTGTCAGCCAACAGCAGCCAGGCGAGAAACTCACCGTTCAAGGCCAGGCCGGCAATCGGTCCATCGTGTTCAGGGACGGTTGTAGTAATGATGCCCAGATGTGCGAACAACTCCGGGCGGCCTAGCGCCGCTTCGCCTTGGCCGGTCATGGCGACTACGCCGAGACCCTGCCGTTCGTGAATATCCGACAGAGGAAAACAGTCGTCCTGACTGACCAACCCCGCCAGCGCACGACTGACCGGATGACTGCTCGCCGCACCCAGACTGGCGGCGAGCGCCAACACCCTCGACTGATCCGCGTGCGAGCTGTTGATCGACTGCAAGCGCAAGGTGCCGAAAGTCAGGGTGCCGGTCTTGTCGACGACCAGCGAGGTGAGATCGGCCAGCTCTTCGAGGAACGCCGAGCTGCGGATCAGAATGCCGTGCCGCGCCGCCACCGCCACACCGGCAATCGCCGTGGCCGGTGCGGACAGCACCAAGGCGCAGGGGCACGCGGCGACCAACACCGCGAGCATCGCTTGCGCATCATTAGTGATGAACCAGGTGACGGCCGCCAACAGCAACACCAGCACCATGTAACTACCGGCATAGCGCTCAAGCAACCGAGTGATCGGCGGTTTCGAACGCTCGGCGTTTTGCATCAGCGCGATGACTTTGCCCAACGTCGACTCGTCGCCGGTGCGGGTCACTTCGATGCGCAGCAAACCGTCGAGATTGATCGCGCCGCCAAACACCGTCATGCCGACGCTCGCTTCCACCGGCACGGATTCACCGGTAATCGACGCGGTGTCGAGGCTGGCCTGGCCGGACAAAACCCGACCGTCCGCCGGCACTCGATCACCCGCGCGGACCTCGACCCTGTCTCCGGATTTGAGCGTGCCGTTGTCGACTTCAACGATCGAGCCGTCAGCCTGAATCTTGCGTGCATGACTGCGGGTCAATTGACCGAGTGCGTGAATCGCTTCCTGCGAGCCAATGACGCTGCGCTCCTCCAGCACGTGGCCGAAGATCATGATGATCGGCAGCAACGCGGCGGTCAGCAGATCGCCGGTCGCCCATGCCCCGAGCATCGCCAGGGCAATCAGTTGGTCGGTGATGCCATGCAGACTTGGATAACGCAGGCTGAACCACGCCGAACGCATCACCGGCACGGCGACCAATAAAGAAGCAACGCCCAGCAGCAACTGACTGACACCGGTTTGTGTCGGCAGCAGCCAACGCCAAATCAGACCGAGGCCGAGCAGACCAAGCGCGAGCATGGCCAACGTCAATTGACGCGCGGCGCGACGTTGTTCGGCCGAAGACAACAGGCCCGGTGCAGCAGTGGTCGCGCTCATTGACTGGCTCCCTGAATGATCAGGCGGGAATCGTCTTTCGGATCGACCGTGGTCACTGATCCGGCCTGACCAAGAATTTTCGGTATGCGCTCGCGGTACAGACGCAGGAGCATTTGTGGGTCAGTGCCTTGCAATTGGGCCTTGGCCAGACTCGACACCGTAGCGGTATCCGCAGACGCTTTGGCCAGGCGCTCACCCGCCTGAGCGTGAGCGACCTGCAGCGTGCGGTCGGCTTGTTCGTTGGCGGTCTGGGTGAGTTTCTCGGCATCAGTGCGGGCATTGGCCACGGCTTTGTCGGCTTGTTGGCTGGCGGTCAGAACCGCGTTGAACGCGCTGACGGCGCGACCGGGCAGACTGGACTGCACATCAACCCGTGCCACCTCGATGCCGATGCCCTGCCCGCTGGTTTTCAGTTCAGCCAAGCGTTGGTTGATGCCTTGCACCAGATCACCGCGCAAGCGCTCGCGACGTTCGGCAGCCTGATTATCGGCGCCGATCAATTCCGGTCGGGCCACCAAAATAGTGTCGAGATCTCGCGCGGCGGTCAGTGCCAAGGCGCTGCGAGTGACCAGCCGATCAAGCGCTGGCAGCACATGATCGCCCTGCAGCACGAAGTCATAGGGATCGGTCACTTTGTAAAACACTCGCACATCCAGTTGTACGACGCCGGCGTCACCGGTCAATAAATAACCTGATCCGGCCAGTGCATCACTGAGCGGCGTGGCAAACGTGGCTACCCGTTCAGCCTTCAATGCCTCATCGCTGCGCAGCAGATTTTCAACGCGACGCTCTATCACTCGATCTGCTGCCGGGAGTAAAACCACCTGCTCGAACGGCTGCGGCCAAGCCAACAGCAAACCGGCATTCTGGATGCGATCCAGCGCACCAAAGTGCAAAACCACAGCACGGTTCTGCGGATCAATCTGCCGGACATTCGAGAATGCCCAAGCCACCGCGGCCAGCACTGTCACGGCGTACAGGGCAAAAAACGCCAAACGCCCGGCCTGAATCCAAGGACTGTTCAGCGAATATGTTCCACGTGGAACTTCTTCACTCATGGTTGCGATCCGGCTTTGCTGTCGAGATTCGGCGGGCCGTCGACCAGCACGCGAAACGGCGCGGCATCAGTGCGCAAAATCAACTTGGTGTCTGGCGTGACGATGGTGCCGAGGGTGTCCAGCGAGCGCAGCAAGTTATACAACTGCGGTGAACTGGCGTAGGCGCGGCCGTAGATCTGCGCGGCCTCAACCCGAGATTGCGCTTCGATATCCGCGGCTTTCACCGTGGCGTCCGCTTGAACAATCCGCGCATCACGCTCGGCGGCAGAGCGAATTTGAGCAGCTTCACGCTTGCCGATGGCGGTGCGTTCGGTGGCAATTGTTTCACGCTCGGCGCGCATCCGATCGACCGTGGCGGTGAGTGTCACTGACGGCAAGGTCAACCGCTCGATACCGACTTGCACCACTCGCACGCCGTAAGTCGCGAGGAGTTGCTGTTCGATTTGCTGACGCAGCTGCGCCTCGAATTCGGCGATGTGTACCTGATTGGCGTCGGTGTTTACCAGATTCGCCAAGTCAAAACTGCTGGCGGTGGTTTCCAGAGCGGAGCCAACAAACGTGCGAATCTGCCGTGCTGCTTCGTCCGGCTGGTTCTGCACGGCGCGCATGAAACGTTGCACATTGTCCGGATCGCCCTGCACCTGCCACGCAACATAAGCCTGGACGATGATGCGCAAGCCATCCCGGGTGCCGACATCCTGCAAACCGCTGGAGGTGGTACGCAAGCGCAGATCCACCGGGATCGCCGCTTCGAATGGCGCAGGCCAGCGCCAGCTTAAACCCGGATCGAGCAACACCCTCGACGGATTACCAAAACGGGTAATGACTGTGGCTTCGCCGGAGCGCACTTGCACCAGGCTCGCCGCAGCGATGGCGAACGCCACCAGCAACGCCGCCCAACCCATGCGTCGCCATGGAAAAGGCCCCGCCTCTTGCGGCGCGCCGTGGTGATGATGCCCATGATGATGGTGATGTCCGCCGTGGCCGTGATCGTGGCCGCTGTGGTCATGATGATCGTGAGTGTGCGACTGGCTCAATGGGCGACTCCTGGTTGAGCGGTAGAACGTGCGGGCGTCGGATCAGCCGGCAGCGTGAACGTGCGCAAATCGATAGTCGGCGCGTTACTGCTCCCGCCCAGTCGATGGTCAAGTACCAGCAATTTGGATTTGCTCAGGCCCTGGCTAAGCTGACTGAGGTATTGCTCAAGGACGAACGCCTGACCCGCGCTGGCGTAGGCTTTTTGTTCGGCACTGAATTTCAGATCCGCTGCCTGCGCGGCAGCGCTGATTTCAACAGCGTTGGCGCTGGCCTGATCGCGAGCAAGACTGGCCTGCAATTGCGCCTGATTACTCGCCTCAGCGGCGGCGCCACGTTCGTGGGAGATCAGGGCTTGCGCCCCGATCTGCGCCGCTTGCACGCTGTGATAAGCATTGGCAGCGCCAGCCGGCGGGTGAATGGCTTCGACGACCGTGGCGAGAATTTCCACGCCGCTGTCGAGCTGTTGCAGATCGCTTTGCACCGCACGACCGATTTCTTCACCCAGCCCCGCCCTGTCTGCACCGAGCAAACCGTCGAGGGTGCGCGAGGCAAAATCGTGGACCAGAATCCGGCTGGCGGTGCTGCGGATCAGCGTCGGCACATCGGCGCTGTTGTAGGTAGCCGCCAGCGCTGCCTGGTCGGTGAGACCGATGCGATAGACGAAACGCACATCCATGTTGACGATCTGAAAGCTCTGCTGCGCGCCACGGCTGCTGGCGATGACTTGAGACTTATCATTCACATGGCTGGCGTCCCACAAGCGGTTGGCCGTGGACGGCGCCGGGCCTTCAGCGGGAACAGGTTGGACCGGCACCGGATTCACGCCAACGCTGGTCGCCAGTTCATGCACCACGCCGTTTTCAACGCCCAACACCCGGCCCAGCGGCCACGGCAGTCCTGCGTGCAAACCTGGGCCGAACACCTGCACCGGTTTGCCGAAACGTTCGTAAATGCCTCGACCCTGCAAGGGGATTTCATGCAGACCGGTCAGCAACCAGCCGACTGCCACGACCAACGCCAACACCGGCAAAAACGCCCGACGCATGTAGCTGAACGCCCAGATCTGGCGTAGATCGATACCGAAGCGATTGTGTAATTCGTGCTGCAGCGCCAGCAATGGCTGGGGCGGCCAGCGCAGCATGTCAGCGACAAAACTGCGCGCGAGCAACGTCGGTTCAAGCTGTTCGCGTTGAGGGCTGAACACCGACAGAACGGCGCGCAATAGCAGCTCGATCGCGACCAGACCCGGCAAGATCCCGACCAATACTGCCAGACGAACCGGCCAAACGGAGGTTTCTGTGGCGAACAACAAACACAAAGCGCCCAACACCAGACTGATGATCGCCACGCGAGTCAGTTGTGCAAGCGAACTCGCTTCGGGCCATTGCGCGGGGGTTTCCTGAGCCAGTTGCCGCTCCAGCACCAACAAGCCGAACGCCAATAACAACGCCAGCGCGGCGCCGAGTGTGGCCGAGACACCGACAGCCGAGGGCGGCAATGTCAGGTTCCATACCTGCTCGATGCTGAGCGCAATCAGCAACGCCCAACCGCCCAGCCACAATGTCGGTGCGCCGATCAGTCCAAGCAAATGTAGGCTGCGCCGGCTCAAGCGATCGAGCAGGCGTTCATACCAGCCCTGCGCCGCGGGCTGCTCATCAACAGTCAATGACACGGCTGCCAGTGGACTCATCACTCGTGCACGCCACTGTGTCACCCACCAGGCCGATTGCAGCGCGGCAACCACTATAAGCAATGCCGCGCTCTGGTTGATCAGAAGCGGCAGCCACAACGACTGCGGCGCAAACAACCCGACAAAAAACGCCAGCACCCACCCTGCCCCGGCCAGCCCACCGAGGCCGCTCGCCAAACGGCGTGACCTTCGGCCCTGCGTGGCCGCCTGCTGAAAGCGCGGGAGTCCGGTCACTTGCGTGCCTTCAACCTCCAGATCGACTTGCATATCACCCCAAAGCCATCGGCTCACTGCTCATATCGTTACGATATAACGAAAACCGTGAAATATTTGTGCACAAATTGCGCTTATCTAAAGCCGCTTGACCTGTCGCCTGCCTGAAGCCTTGACCGAAATGTCTGCAAACGCACATATTACGTTCGTAATTTTGTGCGATGACTACTTTTAACGATCTGCATCCATCCATCAGGAGCAAGCGCATGAGCAACTATGACGTGGTGATTCTGGGCGGCGGCCCCGGTGGCTATAACGCGGCAATCCGCGCCGGTCAGTTGGGCCTCAAGGCTGCCTGTGTCGAAGGCCGGGCAACCCTCGGTGGCACCTGCCTGAACGTCGGTTGCATGCCCTCGAAAGCCTTGCTGCATGCTTCGGAACTGTACGAGGCAGCCATGGGCGCGGAGTTCGCCAACCTCGGCATCGAGGTCAAACCGACCCTGAATCTCGCGCAGATGATGAAGCAGAAAGACGAGAGCGTGACCGGCCTGACCAAGGGCATCGAGTTCCTGTTTCGCAAGAATAAGGTCGACTGGATCAAGGGCTGGGGCCACATCGACGGCCCGGGCAGGGTCACCGTGACCGACGATCAGGGCAGCAAGACCGAACTGACCGCCAAGGACATCATCATCGCCACCGGTTCCGAGCCCACTCCCCTGCCCGGTGTCGAGATCGACAACCAGCGCATCCTCGACTCCACCGGCGCGTTGTCGCTGAGCGAAGTGCCCAAACATCTGGTGGTGATTGGTGCTGGCGTGATCGGCCTCGAACTCGGATCGGTGTGGCGGCGACTCGGCGCGCAGGTCACTGTGGTCGAATACCTTGACCGTATCTGCCCCGGTGTCGATGGCGAGGCCGGCAAAACCTTGCAACGCTCGCTGAGCAAGCAAGGCATTGCCTTCAAATTGAGTTCGAAAGTGACCAGTGCCACCACCTCGGCCAACGGCGTGCAGCTCAGCGTCGAGCCTGCGGCGGGCGGCAGCGCCGAATTGCTGGAGGCCGATTATGTGCTGGTTGCCATCGGCCGCCGCCCATACACCCAAGGCCTGGGCCTGGAAAACGTCGGGTTGAGCACCGACAAGCGCGGTATGCTCGCCAACCAGCAGCATCGCACCGAAGCCGCCGGGGTCTGGGTGATCGGCGACGTGACGTCCGGGCCGATGCTCGCGCACAAGGCTGAAGACGAAGCCATGGCCTGCGTCGAGCAGATCCACGGCAAAGCGGGCGAGGTCAATTACGATTTGATCCCCAACGTGATCTACACCAAGCCGGAGCTGGCCAGCGTTGGCAAGACCGAAGAGCAGCTCAAGGCCGAGGGACGCGCCTACAAGGTCGGCAAGTTTCCGTTCACCGCCAACAGTCGGGCGAAGATCAATCACGAGACCGAAGGGTTTGCCAAAGTCCTCGCCGATGAGCGCACGGACGAAGTGCTTGGTGTGCATCTGGTCGGGCCGAACGTGAGTGAGATGATTGGCGAGTTTTGTGTGGCGATGGAGTTCAGCGCTTCGGCCGAGGACATTGCCCTGACGTGCCATCCGCATCCGACGCGCTCCGAGGCATTGCGCCAGGCAGCGATGAATGTCGAGGGGATGGCGACGCAGATGTAGGTGTCGTCTGGACTACCGCTTTCGCGAGCAGGCTCGCTCCCACAGGGTTCTCGGGTGTTCACATAATTCGTGTTCGACGAAAATCCACTGTGGGAGCGAGCCTGCTCGCCATCGGGTCAACTCGGTCTAGGAAGGCAGATGCCCCAACGGCAACGCTCCCGGGGTCTTTACCGTATGAATCGCAAAGTTGCTGCGGATATCACTTACCCCCGGCAGTTTGAGCAGGTAACCGCTGAGAAAACGGTCGTACGCACGAAGGTCTGGCACCACCACTTGCAGCAAGAAATCCGACTCCCCCGATACCAGAAACGCTGAAATCACCTCCGGCAATGCAGTGACCGCTTTGTAAAAGGCTTCAGCCTGTTCATCGTTGTGCCGCTCGACCTTGACCCCGACAAACACCGTCAATCCCAGCCCCACTTCATCGCGATCCAGATTGGCCTGGTACCCACGAATCACCCCGGCCTCCTCCAGCATTCGCACGCGCCGCAAGCACGGCGACGCCGACAGGCCGATCTCGTCCGCCAGCTCGACATTGCTCAGGCGTCCGTCCCGCTGCAGTGCGGCGAGAATCTTGCGATCAAAAGCGTCGAGTTTCATGGTTGGCAGATCCTGATTGTTTCAGCAGAAAAAAGAAGCAGGTTATGCCAATCACGATGGATTTTGAAGCGGACTACGCAAGCACCTGCCCCGCCCTTCGGCCCTAGACTGACCTCACCAAATCGACAACGAAAGGGGTGTGGCATGGCGAGTCTCTGGCTGTTTTTCCTGGCATTGGCTGTGGTTTTTCTTTTGCCTGGGCCGGACATGATCCTGTTGCTGCAAACCGGCGCCCGTCAGGGTCGCGGTGCGGCGCTGGCCACCGCCATCGGTCTTGGGATTGCCAGGGGTTGTCATGTCGCGTTGGCGGCGCTGGGGCTGGCGGCGTTGTTCAAGGCTGCGCCGTGGACGTTCGAAGTGGTACGGCTTGCCGGGGCGGCGTATCTGCTGTGGATCGGCATTCAATGCCTGCGCAGCACGCTGGTGCCGAACCTGAATGGCGGGGATGTTGCCCAGACTCAGGGCCAATGGCGTGAAGCGGTCCGGCGCGGCTTGCTGACCAATTTGCTTAATCCCAAGGCGCTGCTGTTCTGCTCGGTACTGTTGCCACAATTCATCGTCGCCGACGGTGCGCCCGTGCTGACCCAGTTCGCCATGCTCGGCATGCTGCTGGTCGGCGTCGGCTTGCTGTTCGACAGCGCCTACGCCTTGACCGGCGCGGCGCTGGGCCGTTGGCTGCAACACAGTCCAACGGCCCAACGGGTTCAACAATGGCTGTTCGGCAGCCTGTTGATCGGCTTTGCGCTGCGCCTGACGTTCATCCAGCAGGCTTAGCTTTTACGTGCCTTGCGCCGGCGGCTGAACACCAGCAACGACGTGCCAACCACCAGCAGGAACGCAGCGATCTGTACCGGCCACTTATACGGTCTGAGCGTGGCGCGCACCGAATCGGTCACTTGGGTGACATAGCGCTTGTCAGCGTTTTCGAAATCCGGATATGGGCATTGATTGCCAAAATCCACCGCCCACGGCACGTAAGGCCCTTCCTTCACGTAGCGTTGATACAGCGCGCTTTGTTCTTCCAGGCTGCTGTTGAAACCAGCGGCGTTACACAACACGGCGGCGAACGCCTGACTGGTGTGGGGCAAATTATCGGCAGCACGACTGGCCAGAGCGGTGGCGACAAACCGATAGTGAAAACGCTGATCCGGCTGAGCTTCGCTGATTTTCTGGCGTTGCACCTCGGCTTCGCTCACCAGCGGCCCGACTTTCAACTCAGTGTTTTCCAGGTTGAAGCCGCCACTAAACACCGCGTAATCCGGCGCCATTTCATAACCGAGAATGTCCATGCCCCACTCGCGGGCGGTCCACGCCGCGTTATACAACGCGCTGGCGCGTGTGGTTGGCCACCACGCGGCATCAGCCTTGAGCCGCTGCTCGGCATAAAGGCGAGCCTTGTGTTGCAGATCGGGGTTGTCGAAATAGCTGATAGCCGCCTCGTAATGCCCTTCGCGCAACAAACGTCGGCCTAACAGATTGCGCAATTTCGCCGCCACTGACAGCGGCACGTAGTTGTCGCGCTCCTCTTGGGTCAACACCGCAGGGGCCGGAACCGCTTCGTCGACATACTGCTTGAGTTCGTCGACCGTCAGCACCCGCTCGGCGACTGCTGCGGCATCGAACCAGTAGACGTCATTGCTGCGAAACAACTGCACGAAGGCCTGCAGGTATTCACCGCGTTGCAGTGCGAGAATTGCGCTTTCCCCCTCGACCCGACATTTAGGCTGAACCGTTTCATAGGCCCAGTCTGTCGTACGCCGATAGCCCCAATCCTCGGTCTGCGGGAAGGCCTGTGCGGCTTTGGCGTAGGCTGCCACGGCGGCATTTTTATCACCGTCGCGCATCGCCAGCTTCGCCCGCAACCACCAGGCGAGTCCACCGTCGCCAGCGCTTTCGAGAAAAGCCTTGGCGCTGGCATAGTCACCCTGTTGATAATTCACAGCCGCCAGCCGATCGGCGTTTTCGAGGCTGCCACGGGTGCTGTTTTGCAGGAGCTTGACCAGTTTTTTCTCGTTCGGCGGTTCATCGCCGAACGACCAGCCCTGACGACTGAGCAACGATGCGGTGACTAGTTGCTGCACCGGTTTGTGTTCCAGCAATCGTGCCAGCTCAACCTCGGGCAGCTCCGCCAGCTCATTCATCAACTGCTTCAGCGAGGTGTTGCCTACCGCAGAACCGTGCAGGTTCTGCGCCTCATACAGTTCAATCGCGCCGGCCCAATCGCCAGTGGTGCGCAATATCCGCGCTTCTTCCCCGAGACTGGCGACGCCGAGCTCCAGCGGATCGCTGAAACCGTCGATGCTCAGTTGGCGAGTCTGACGAAATGCTTCGCGCGATTTTTCCAGCGTCTCGACCCCGTTGTTCGCCTCGGTGCTGATGGCAAACCAGGCGCGCCCCAGGGAGTACGCGGCCCACGTGCTGCGCAAGGAGCGCTGATCCGACGGCAGCGCCAGCAGCCTGTCGAAATACTCGACGGCCAGCTGATGATCGCCCGTTGCGAACGCCACCGCGCCTGCCACGTAAAGACGAATTTCCGCTGGCAGACTGGCACCCTGCGCCTCGACCTGACGCGCATCCGTCAAACCGCGCAGTTGTTTGACCAGCGCCTGTTGTTCTGGCTTGAGCCCGACCTGCTCGGCCTTTTCACGCTGTTCGACCGTTTCAGTCGACTCCGCATAGGATTCGTTCGGGTTGTAGGTCGCGGCAGTGACGTTCTTCAGCCCGGCGATGGTTTTACCCAGGCGACTCAGCTCAAAGTTGAAGTTGCCCTCAGGTAGCTCCGACATCGTCTGCCCGCGATTATCGAGCAGGCGCATCGGGAAGTCCGGGCCGCAGGCCAGCGCCGAACCCAGCGGCAGGCTGAGGCTCAGGCACAGCAGATAGCGGGGCCAGTTACGGGTCAACATGCGAACCTCCTTGATCAATATTTGCGCAACGCGCCCAACCAATGGCGCGCTGCCCGTTCGCTGGCAATCGGCCGTCGCGAAGGCGGGTGAAGGTAAGCAGATCCGGGCTTTGTTGCAACGAGTAACCGGCGAGCGCGTCAGCGCCTTCGCAATCCCGGGCCTTCAGGGTGATCTGTGCGGGCCAGGCGCTGTCGAGGTTGCCGGTATTGTTGAGCTTGATGTCGTAGAGGCCGCTCTGCTCGCTGAACGTCACGTCGAGTTGGCTGTGCAGCGCATCGCCCCGCGCTACGGCGCGCAGCGTGGTCAAACTCCAGGCACGACGGTCGTTGACCAGCGGCAGGCGAAACCAGATCAGGCCGGCCAGATGTTGTGGCGGATCGTCACGCAGCGTTTTACCCAGTCGGTTCAATTGCAGCGGATCGGCCAGCAATTCCCGGCGCTCTCCGCCACGTTCAAGCTGAACCTCGCTTTCCACAACCGGTGCGCCGCCGACATCCGGCAACAGCGCCACGCCATAGGCCGGTAGCGCCAGGTAGAACGGTTTGTCGGTGAGCCGCGCCCAAGCCTTGGCCCACTTCAACGCTTGATCAGGATCAAACAAGCCTCGCCGAGGATCGCTGACCGCATGCACTTGCAGCACGCTGCTGTCGACCGTGGCCAGCAGCGCGGGCAGCTGCGAACTGTCGAGCCACGCCGGCAGCGCGGTGATGCTCAGCGGCAACGTCGTCGGCAACGCGAAGCGCAGACGAGTGAGGAATTGTGCGTAGGCCGGCAGCCGCGCATTGCCAGCGTCGTGGTCGATCTCCACGCCGCTCAGGGTTAGACCTTGCGCCTGCCAATCTGCAACGACCTGAAGAATCTGCGCCGTGACCTGTTGCTGATCCAGCGCCTGGAGTTGGCCGTCGAGGCGGATCACCGCGATCAACGGACGACCATCGTTTTTCAGCAGCGGCGCATCGATGCGCGCCCGGCTCCATCCTTCATGGGGGAAGGCCTGCAACGCCAGCACGCGCAGGGTGGAAAAATCACTTCGGCTGTCGCGCAATGCCGCCTCATGGGCTGGCGTCCATTGGCGTTGCCAGACGTAGAGTTGCTGGTCGAGTGGCGGTGCGGTCTGCTGATCGCACCCCACAAGTAACAGCAACGTGATCAGAATCGAATAACCAAACCGCATGAAGTCGCTAATCCCTGCCGACAAAAAATGCAGGGTACACAACATCCTGTAGGAGCTGTCGAGTGAAACGAGGCTGCGATCTTTTGATGATGATTTTTGGAAATCAGATCAAAAGATCGCAGCGCCTACAGTGAGATCCAGCGATGCCTTGAGGTAAGCGGCTCAAGGCTTGCGGGCAATGATCACCTGACTCTTCGCCACCACCGTTTCCAGCGCATCTTTGATCTGTGCGCCGCGGGGTGACGAGAGCAAGGCTTGCCAGGTATTGGCCCAGTGATTGAGCAACGGGTGATCGGGGTTGCTCAGGTCGACCTTCGCCTCCCAGAACAGCAGCATCCACATCGACCAGTAAAAGCCGTACTGACTGTGGCTGATGACCTCAAGACCGGCATCACTGACCATGGTCTTGAACTGTTCTTCGCTGATGATGCGAATGTGATTGGGCTTCTCGTAATACGCCGGTGCAGCAATGTCTTTTTGCAGGTCTTCGGAGCTCGGGTGCGGCACGCTCAACAGATACAACGCCCCCGACTGGCCGACGCGCACCAGTTCGGCGAGGAACTGCGCCGGATCGTCGACATGCTCGAGGACTTCGGTGGAGACCACGCGGGTGGCGGTGCCATCGGCAATCGGCAGTGGATTGCCGTCGGTGACGTGGCACTCGACACCGCGCGCCGGGGTCTCGCTCAAACGCTGGCGGGCCTGTTCGATCTTGTCGCCGTCAATGTCGGCGACAATGAGCCGCGCCCCACGCCTGCCACAAAACTGCATGTTGCCGCCGTCACCGCAGCCGACATCGATCACGATGTCATCCGCCGACACCGGAAAGCCTTTATAGAGCTCTCCCGTCTCCTCGTTGAACCAGCCACTGAGCTGGGCATCGTGCAGACCGAGCATGAACGGATCGACCTTCTCGGCGACCGGCGTGACCGCCGCGACGGGCGCAGCAACCGGGGCGGGGGTCGCCGCTGTGAGTTTTCTCAAAAAGCTCAGCATGAGGTGGCTCCAAAATTGATATTCATGATCGGTTCGCCGCTCATGACGTCTGTCCCGCGTCCAGCGGTTTGCGGGCGATGATCACCTGGCTCTTGGGCATGAAACGGTCAAGCGTCTGCTTGATGGCGAGGCCTTCGGGTTGATCGAGCAAGTCCTGCCAGGTTCTGGCCCAGCTCTCCATCAAAGGCATGAACGGCTCCTGGATTCGGTCTCGTACCGCACCGGCGGGGTCCCGACCGGCCGCACGTTCGCCGGCCCAGAAAAAGATCATGCCCATCACCCAGAAAAAACCGTTGGCCTGACGATGCTCGATCACCAGACCCGCGTCCTCTACCAGCGCGGCGAAGCGCTCCGCGGTGTAAATCTGCACATGATTGGGTGACTGGTAGTAACTGGCCGGAGCAATGCCTTTTTGCAGGTGTTCGCCAATCGGCGCCGGCACGCTGAGCAGGTATTGCGCGCCGGGACGGCCCATGCGCACCAGTTCGGCCATGAACGGCTCAGGCTGGTCGATATGTTCCAGCACTTCCATGCACACCACTTTGCTCGCGCAACCATCGGCCAGCGGTAACGGCAAACTGTTGCTGACCAGCCCGAGATTCGACTGGCGGCTTTGCGCTTCGACCTGACGAGCAAGGTCGCGCACCTTGTCCAGTTCACTGTCGGTGAAGATCACCGAGGCGCCTTGGCGGACCGCAAACAGTGTCGCTACACCTTCGCCGCAACCCACATCGAGCAACGTATCATCAGCCGTGATTGCAAAGCCCTTGAGCAACTCGCCGCTGTCACCCAAAAACCAACCGTCGAGGACGGCGTCACGCAAACCGACGTCGCGCGGCGACACCGTATCGCGCGGAGCCGGCGTCGGCGTCGGCGTCGGCTCTGGCAATGAGACCGCTACAGGTGCCGGGCGAAAGCGGGCGAGCAGACGCCGGATCATGCGCCCGAGGCTTCCACGGATACCGCCTCGGCGGTGGCTGAGCGCTGGGCAAAAAATGCCCGCAAACGCTGTTCGGCGGTGGTCTGGCTACAAAACCGCTGCAGGCTGCGCACGGCTTCGGCCGACATTGCGGCGTAACGCGGCTGATCGGCTTTCGCCACCTCATAACTGGCGCGATAGGCCGCACACAGCGAATCCCAATTGGTCATGTAACGCATCGTGCGGTAGGCGGCGCGTGGGTCATGCGGCCAGGCCGTCAGCTCTTCGGTGAAGTCGACGATGAACGCGTTGTCGCTGTTCACGTAGTCAGCCATCGCCGTGTTCAGTGGCGCAATGGCCGGTTTGCCGCATGACATGAATTCCATCAGCGGCAGGCACTGGCCTTCACCGTATGAACTGTTGACCACGAAGCTGGTGGCTTGCACCAGCCGTTCGTAATCACCGTCCGCCAGATAACCGTGAATCAGCACGATCCGGCATTGGTAGGACTGGTTCTTGTACAAGTGGTGGAGCATGTCGGTGAGCGCATTGGCGATGTCGTGGTGCGTGAGTTTCAGCACCAGCGTCGCATCGGCAGTGTCACGGAATGTCGTGCAGAACGCGCTGATCATGTCCTGCCAGTTCTTGCGCCCGTCGTAAGGATTGAACACCGAGGTGTAGACCACGCCCTCCAGCTGCAACGGGCAATCCTGCGCCGGCGCGGCAAAGGACATCGGGGTGCCTTCGCAGCGTCCGGGTGGCCCGTAAGGCCGCAAGTCGACGGTGCGACTGTCAATCAGCAGCCCGCGCAGGTTCAGCGTGACCGCCTCGACCACAGGGTGTCGTTCCAGATGCTCACCGCGGGCGGCGAAGCGATCCCACACCGGCGCGGGGATCGCACAGACCGGATAGTCTTCGCCCATCACATCGCGCACGGTGTTGACCGTGAATGTCGAATGGGTAATCGCCCGGCCACATGCTTCAAGCACCACACGCCAGTCGTGGCGCGGTTCGCCCTGCCAGCTCTCGGTGGGAATGGTGCTGAACTCCCAGGCAAACACCGGGATGGTCGGGCAGGCGTAATGAATCGGCGTACGGTGCGGTGGAGAGAACGACAGGTAGATGCACTCTTCACCCCGGCTCAGACAGTCGAAATACAGGCGATCCACCAGTTCGTCGGGGTTGCTGACTTCGATGACCTGACCAATGCGCTCCAGCACCGGGCGGAACTCCTTGAGCACAAAGTAGTAGCTGTACTCGGGCCGTCCGAGGTTTTGCTGGATGTTGCTCTTGTTGGTTTCCGAATGAATGATGATCAACATGAGGCAGTCCTCGACTCGGCTGTCAGCGGCGTGGTTTCGCTCTGCGCCTTGAGTTCGAAAAACTGCATCACGCGCTGCTGAACCGGGGCGAAGCCGCAGTAATCGCGCATGCGTTCATTGGCTGCCGCGGCCATCGCCTGATACGCATCCGGATGGTTTTTGGCCATGGCGTAACTGTCCTCATAGGCGGCTTTCAGCGAGCCCCAGTCCGGGCGATGGCGCAGGGTACGGTAGAGGATGCGCACATCCTCCGGCCAGATCGTCGGCTCATGGCTGGACTTGACGACGAATCCGACCCGCTCATCGATATAGTCGTGCATCGCCGTGTGGTTCGGGGCAATCACCGGTTTGGCGCAGGACATGAATTCCATCAACGGCAGGCACAAACCTTCGCAGCGCGAAGCGTTGACGTAGAAACTCGCGGCACCGTAAAGCCTGGCGAACTCCTCGTCGTCCAGATAGCCGTGCATGACCACCACCCGACAGGCAAACGGCGAGAGTTGCGAGAGCAAGGTGATCAAGTGAACGTAGTAGCTCGACAAGTCGTTCTGGGTGATTTTCAACACCAGCGTGGCGTCTTCGTTGTCACGCATGGCCCAGCAGAAGGCGGTGATCAGGTGATGCCAGTTCTTGCGACCGTCGGCGGGATTGAACACGCTGACATAGACCACGCCACTGACGTCGATCTGTACCTGCTCGTTGGTGTCGGGCAACGCCGCTTGCGGATGGGCGTCAGGTTGCATCGCCTCGCTCACGGTGGTGGGCACCGGCAAGGGTGCTGCTGGCGCGGCCGGCGTGCGCAATTTCGTCAGTTGCTGGCGGATGGCATTTGGCACTACATCGCACAAGGCTTCGCGATACCACAGCAGCAGGTTGTGCTTGAGTAAAAAAAGCGGCGGGTGTTCAGCTGGCGCCGTCAGCGCCCGGAAGCTTTCGCGCAAGTAGTGTTTGGAAATGAAGACGCGTCGGCGCAAGGTCAGTGGCACAGGTACTTCGGGTTCCGGTTCTGGTTCCACCAGGCCGCGAGTTTCCAGCTCCTGCTCATTGAATATCGGCGCGATCAAGCCATCGGCGGACAGCCCCAGTACGCGGCTGTCGATGATGCAGCCCTTGATCTGCAGCGTGGTGCCCGGGTTTACCGGGACACTTGGAAAGTCTCTGCGCACGTGCGCAAAGCGCTCCCACAACGGTGTGGGTAGTACCAGCACGGGGAAGTCTTCACCCAAAGTCCGGCGGATCGCCTGCGCGGTATGGGTGGACAAGGTAATCACCCGGCCATGACGTGCCAGGGTCTGGCTCCAGTCCTGACGAGGATCGTCGTCGCAGCACTCGGACGGGATCGAGTCATACTCCCAGGCAATCACGCAGACCATCGGGCACTGCAGATCGATCGGGGTTTTGTGCGGTGGCGAAAACGAAAGGAACAGGCATTCCTGACCGGCCTCGCTCAACTGCCGGTACAGCGGATCGACCTCGTCGACCGACGCCACCACATGCACGCGGCCAAGGCTTTCCAGCACCGGCCGATAAGCCTTGAGCACGAAGTAGTAACTGTATTCGGGACGCCCGAGACTCTGGCTGATGGAACTGTCGTTGACGTCCGAGTAAAGAATGAAATTCATGGCATCCCACGATGAAGCAGCCATCCCGACCGCTTCATGCTATGACGGCCGGACGTCGGATCAAGTCGGCATCACCGGCGCTTGAACTTCATCTACAGGCACGTCTTCGTTCTTGTTTTAGTGGTTGGTTTCACCCTGTTGCGCAATACCCACGGTGAACTTTGGGCAATCGCGACGAAGGGCATTCTAAACACATCCGTCGAGGATTCGTGAACCGCACGATGAGAAAAATCTGACTACGCTAACGAGAACTGACCAGTCACGGTTTGCCTGTTGAAATTGCCGCGCAATTGGCACAGATTGGCACCAAACAACTACAACAACTGACTTCGCCTGCCGTCCTGCCGGTTTTTTCTATCGGTCTGACAGACTTACCCTCAAAGCATGTGGGAAAGTGGCGCAAGTTCAAGACCAAGGGGTCGCGGTTTGAAAAAGCGTCTGTTCATTACGGGCCTCACTGGCTTCGTGGGACAACATATTCAGTCACGATTGGCGCTACCTAATTCGTCGTGGGAGCTTCTGTCTGCCGCAACGCCCTACGACCTCACGGACGCGGGCAGCCTCGTCGATCTCTGGCCTCAAGTACCCGACGCGGTCATCCATCTGGCCGGGCAGACGTTCGTCCCCGAAGCCTTTCGCGATCCGGCGCGCACGCTCGACATCAATCTCATCGGCACCCTCAACCTGTTGCAAGCCCTCAAGGCGCGCGGCTTCGCCGGCACCTTCCTGTACGTCAGCTCCGGCGACGTCTACGGCCAGGTCGACGAAAGCGCTCTGCCGATCACTGAGCTGCAACCGCCCTGCCCGCGCAACCCTTATGCGGTGAGCAAACTCTCGGCGGAGTTCCTCAGCCTGCAATGGGGCATGAGCGAACAGTGGCCGGTGCTGGTAGCGCGGCCGTTCAATCACATCGGCACCGGGCAGAAGGACAGTTTCGTCATCGCCAGCGCCGCCCGCCAGATCAGTCGCATCAAACAAGGCCTGCAAGCGCCACAACTGGAAGTCGGCGACATCGACGTGACCCGCGACTTCCTTGATGTCGCCGACGTGATTTCGGGCTACTTCGCGCTGCTTGAAAAAGGCCAATCTGGGCAGGTCTACAACATCTGCTCGGGGCGCGAGCAAAGTATCCGCAGCCTGATCGAGCAGTTGGCAGATCTGGCCGAAGTCGAGATGCAACTGGTTCAGGATGCGGCGCGCATGCGGCGTGCCGATCAACGCCGCGTTTGCGGCAGCCACGCAAAACTGGCCACAGCCACCGGATGGGCGCCAGACATCACCACACAACAATCCCTGCGGGCGATCCTGTCCGACTGGGAGAAGCGAGTACGACAAGAATGACAAAAAGTGCATTGATCACAGGCATCACCGGCCAGGACGGCGCATATCTGGCCAAACTGCTGCTCGACAAAGGCTACAAGGTTTACGGCTTTGTGGCTCGGCGCAGCAGCGATTCACGCTGGCGCCTGCGCGAAATGGGCGTCGAAGCCGACATTGTCTACCTGGACGGTGACATGGCCGACGCCTGCTCGGTACAGCGCGCCGTGATCAAGTCGACCCCGGACGAGGTGTACAACCTGGCGGCGCAAAGCTTCGTTGCCGCCTCCTGGGATCAACCGGTGACCACCGGCATCGTCGATGGCCTGGGCGTCACTCACTTGCTCGAAGCGATCCGCCAGTTCAGCCCGCACACCCGGTTCTATCAGGCCTCGACCAGCGAAATGTTCGGTCTGATCCAGGCTGAACAGCAGGACGAGAACACGCCGTTCTACCCGCGCAGCCCGTACGGCGTGGCCAAGTTGTACGGTCACTGGATCACCGTCAACTACCGCGAAAGCTTCAACCTGCACGCCAGCAGCGGCATCCTGTTCAACCATGAATCGCCACTGCGCGGCATCGAGTTCGTCACGCGCAAGGTCACCGACGCCGCCTCCCGTATCAAGCAAGGCAAACAGCAGGAACTGGCTTTGGGCAACATCGACGCCAAACGCGACTGGGGTTTTGCCGGCGATTACGTCGAAGCCATGTGGCTGATGCTGCAACAGGACAAACCCGACGATTTCGTGGTCGCCACCGGTGTCACCACCACGGTGCGCGAAATGTGCCGCATCGCCTTCGATCACGTCGGCCTCAACTACCGTGATTACGTGAAGATCGACCCTGCGTTTTTCCGCCCGGCCGAAGTCGAAGTGCTGCTCGGCAATCCGGCCAAGGCTCAGCGAGTGCTGGGCTGGAAGCCGAAAACCGACCTGGATACCTTGATCCGCATGATGATGGACGCGGACATGAAACGCGTCGCCAAGGAGTAGGCCATGCTGATCCCCGTGATTCTGTCCGGCGGTGCCGGCACCCGTTTGTGGCCGGTGTCCCGCGAGGGCCATCCCAAGCCGTTCATGACCCTGCCCGACGGCCAATCGCTGCTGGGCAAGACCTACCAGCGTGCGGCAGCGTTGCTCGACGGTTGGGGCGACATTGTCACGGTGACCAACCGCGAGTACTACTTCCAGAGCAAGGATCACTACTGCGCCGCCCACGTGTCGCGCCATCGCGGGCACTTCCTGCTGGAGCCGACCGGGCGTAACACGGCTCCGGCAATCGCCGCAGCGGCACTGTCGCTGCAAGCCTTGCATGGCGATGACGCGATCATGGTGGTGATGCCAGCCGACCACTTGATCGTCAATCAAGGCGCGCTGAAAAGTGCGGTCGAGCATGCGGTCAATCTGGCGAAGGACGGTTATCTGGTGACCTTCGGCGTGATCCCGACAGCCCCGGAGACCGGCTTCGGCTACATCGAAACCGGTGCGCCACTGGACGCCAAAGGCGCGGCCAAAGTGCAGCGCTTCGTGGAAAAACCTGATCTTGAAACTGCCACGCATTATCTGGAGAGCGGCAACTTCCTGTGGAACTCGGGCATGTTCTGCTTCACCACCGCGACGGTGATTGCCGAACTGCAACTGCACGCACCGCAAATGCTGGAGCAGACCCGCACCTGCATGGCTGCCAGTGCCCCGGTAGAAACCGTTGGCTGCCTGCAGCAAGAGTTGTCGCCGGAGTTGTTCGCTGAAATTACCGACATATCCATCGACTACGCGCTGATGGAGCGCTCGGAAAAAGTCGTGGTGGTGCCCGCCGGTTTTGACTGGAGTGACATCGGTTCGTGGAACGCCGTAGCTGCACTGGTGCCAGCCGATGCCGACAACAACCGCGCCAGCGGCGAAGCGATATTCATCGACAGCCACGACAACTTCGTGCAGAGCGAAGGTCGGCTGGTGGCCGCCGTCGGTGTGGATAACCTGATCGTGGTCGACACCGCCGACGCGGTGCTGATTGCCCACGCTGACCGCGCGCAGGATGTACGGCGCGTCGCCAAGCAACTCAAGGACAAATCCCACGAAGCCTATCGCCTGCATCGTACGGTCTGCCGCCCCTGGGGCACCTACACCGTGCTCGAGGAAGGCCCACGCTTCAAGATCAAGCGCATCGTGGTCAAACCCGGCGCCAAGCTGTCCCTGCAAATGCACCATCACCGCAACGAACACTGGGTGGTGGTCGAAGGCATGGCCAAGGTCACCAATAACGGCAGCGGCACGACGCTGGTGGCCAAGAACGAATCAACCTTCATTGCCGCCGGCCACAAGCATCGCCTGGAAAACCCCGGGGTAATCGACCTGGTGATCATCGAAGTGCAAAGCGGCGAATACCTGGGAGAGGACGACATCGTTCGCTTCGAAGACCAATACGGCAGGACGGTTTGAATGCTGCTCTCCCTGTATCGCTCGCTGCGCGGCTACCGTGGATTCATCCTCGGTAGCGTCAAGCGAGAGTTTCAAGCGCGGTATCGCAACTCGCTGTTTGGTGCGCTGTGGACCGTGCTCAATCCGCTGTCGATGATCATCGTCTACACGGTAATCTTCTCCCAGATCATGCGCGCCCGCCTGCCAGGGGTGGACGATGGCCTGGCCTACAGCGTCTACCTGTGCGCCGGCCTGCTGACCTGGGGTCTGTTCGCCGAAATCACTACGCGCAGCCAGAGCATGTTTCTGGAAAACGCCAACCTGCTGAAGAAAATCAGCTTTCCGCGCATTTGCCTGCCCGTGATTGCGCTACTCAATGCCGGCATTAACTTCGCGATTATTCTGGGGCTGTTTTTCGGCTTTTTGCTGATCAGCGGACGCCTGCCCGGCATGGCCTTGCTGGCGCTGATACCGCTGCTGATTCTGCAAGTGGTCTTCGCCGCCGGACTCGGCATGCTGCTGGGCATTCTCAATGTGTTCTTTCGCGATGTCGGGCAAATGTTCGGTATCTGCCTGCAATTCTGGTTCTGGCTGACACCGATCGTGTATCCGCTGTCGATCCTGCCCCCGGGCATCCAGCACGTGATCAGCCTCAACCCGATGACTGCGTTGATGAACAGTTACCAGAATGTATTCCTTTACAACCAATGGCCGGACTGGTCCTCCCTGACACCGTTGCTGATCATCGGACTCGTGCTCTGCGCCCTGGCGCTGCACCTGTTCCGCCAACGGGTTGGTGAAATGGTGGATGAACTCTGATGGGGCACATACGCGTCAGTGGCCTGGCCAAGGCTTACAAACAATACCCCAATCGCTGGAGCCGGTTGTTTGAATGGCTGGTGCCGTTTTCCCGGCCCCGGCATCACTTGCACTGGGTCTTGCAGGACGTTGATTTCGAGATTCAGCCGGGCGAAGCTGTGGGCATTGTCGGCGTCAACGGCGCGGGCAAAAGTACTCTGCTGAAGATGATCACCGGCACCACTCAACCGACCTGCGGACAGATCCAGTTGCAAGGTCGGGTCGCCGCGCTGCTGGAACTGGGCATGGGTTTCCACCCCGACTTTACCGGTCGCCAGAACGCTTTCATGGCCGGCCAGTTGCTGGGGATGCAGGTTGAAGAGATCGACGCGTTAATGCCGCAAATCGAAAGTTTTGCCGAAATCGGCGAAGCCATCGATCAGCCGGTGCGCACCTATTCCAGCGGCATGCAGATGCGTCTGGCGTTCAGTGTCGCCACAGCGCGGCGCCCGGACATCCTGATCGTCGACGAAGCGCTGTCGGTCGGCGATGCCTATTTCCAGCACAAAAGCTTCGAGCGCATCCGAAGCTTCCGCAAGGCCGGCACCACGCTGCTGATTGTTTCCCACGACCGCTCGGCCATCCAGTCGATCTGCGATACCGCGATCCTTCTGGAAAACGGGCGTCTGGCCATGCGCGGCAAGCCCGAAGAAGTCATGGACTACTACAACGCCATGCTCGCCCAGCGTGAAGGCCAGATCGTGCGTCAAGAGATGCTCGCCAACGGTCAGGTACAAACCATTTCCGGCACCGGTGAAGCCGCAATCATCAGCGTGCGCCTGCTCGATGCGCAGGGGCGCAGCCTCGAAGTGGCGGAAGTCGGCCAGCCAGTGGTGCTGGAAGTTCAGACAGAAGTACGTGAAGACATCGAACGGCTGATTCTCGGCTTCATGATCAAGGATCGCCTGGGCCAGGCGATTTACGGAATCAATACCCATCGCCTCGACAAACCGGTCGTCGAGCTCAGTGCAGGTGATCGCGTAACGTTCCGCTTCGCCTTTGACATGCGTCTGGGCAAGGGCAGTTATTCGGTGGCGCTGAGCCTGTCGCGGCTGGATTCGCACCTGGACCGCAACTTCGAGTGGCGCGACTACGGCTTGATCTTCCATGTGATCAACAACCGTCAGGAAGACTTCGTCGGCTGCGCCTGGCTGCAAGCGCACACTGAAATCACTCGCTCCAGTGGCAACCTCACGCCAACGCCTGATACGGAGATCTCGCGATGACGCGATTGTTGGTGGAATGCACTTACGTGTTCGAACATCCAAGCGCCAACTCGGGCATTCAGCGCGTGGTCCGCAACGTCGTCCAGCAATTGCCGGCCGCCGACGAGAACGTTGAATGCATTCCGGTGGTGATGATCGGTGGTGGTCTGTATCAAGTTAAGAGCCTGGCGCCACTGAAATCGGCAAAGCTGGATCTGATCAGCCTGCGAGTGAAACTCGAGCAGTGGGCCAATGCTTTCTGGTTGCGCCACCGTGCATTGGAGCGCCGCCGTCCATTCAGCCAGTCGCATTTCGCTCGCCGCGTGTTGTACGTCGGGTGCCGGCTGAGCGCTTTCGCCTGTTTCAGCCTGCCGATGCGCCTGCTGGAACGAGCCCTCAAGGGCAAGCAAATTCCCGAGCGCTGCGTGCCGTTACAGCATCGGGCCGGCGATCAACTGGTACTGCTCGACTCGTCCTGGCACGCCAATTTTTTCCCCCTGGCCGAGCAACTCAAGCGTGACGGGGTCGGTATCGTTTCGGTGATCTATGACCTGATTCCGCTCACTCATCCGCAGTTCTGCGATGCCGGGCTGGTCAAAGTGTTCAACGACTGGTTCGACTGGATCGCCCGCACAGCGGACGGCTATGTGGCAATTTCGACGACCATCCGCGATCAGGTGCGCGAGGAAATGCTGCGGCGCATCGGTTCGCAACAGGTCGCACAGCGCTGGTTCGATTATTTCCATCTCGGCTCGGAACTGGACTTGAGCGACACCGATACCAAGGTCGATCAGGGCTTGCTGCACATGTTCAAAACAGCGGAACCGGTGTTTCTCATGGTCAGCACGATCGAGCCGCGCAAAAACCACGCTTACCTGCTCGATGCATTCGAGCGCGCCTGGGCCACGGGGTCCACAGCGCGGTTATGCATCGTCGGCAAGATCGGCTGGAAGTGCGAAGCGTTGATCGAACGCATCCGCCGGCATCCCGAGCTGAACCGCCGCTTGTTCATGTACAACACACTCTCGGACAAAAGCCTCGAACACGCCTACTCCCATGCGACGGCGCTGGTATTCCCGTCCTACGTAGAAGGGTTCGGTCTGCCGCTGGTGGAAGCGATGCAACGCGGTTTACCGGCGATGGCCAGTGATATCCCGGTGTTTCGCGAGATCGGCGGCGATTACATGGCGTATTTCGACCTGGCCAACCCGCAGAGCCTGACCCACCTGATCACCGACATGGAACGCAGCCAGGTCTTTCCAGCACCGCTGAGCCTGGAACAGTGGCGCTGGCTGAGCTGGCGCGAAGCGAGTGCGCAACTGATTGAACGCATCGAGCACAATTTGCATCCTTCGCCGGCAACCCCGGAGAGCCAGCATGCGCATTGCTCTTAACGCCCGGATTCTACAGGCGCCGCGCACCGGCATCGGCCACTACGTCGCCGAACTGGTCAACGCCTTGCGCAGCGAGCCCGACGTCGAAATGACGCTGTTTCATGGTTGGGGCTGGAGTTCGGCGCTACCGGAAGCGGCAATGCCCGGCTATTCGCGTTTGACACCACTGCTGCGGCAAATTCCCGGAGCCTATCAGGCACGGCGCTGGATGGAGCAAAAGCGCTTCGATCAGGGCCGCGCGCAAGGCATCGACCTGTATCACGAGCCCAGTCTGTGGCCGCTGGCTTTCGACGGCCCGACGGTGATCACCCTGCACGATCTGACGCATCTGCATTTTCCCGAAACTCAGCCCTCGGCTAGGCTCAGGGAAATCGAGCGACGGCTGGCCCTTGGCGTCGAGCAAGCGCAGGTGATTCTGACTGACTCACAGGCGATTGCCGACGAGGCGCAAGACTATTTCGGACTGCCCGCCGAGCGTTTTGTGGTGGCGCCACTGGGCGTCGCCGAGCGGTTTCATCCACGCGAAGCCGACACGATCAGCGCGGTACTCAAGGCTCATGCCGTGCAGGCACGCGAGTATTTCCTGTGTGTCGGCACGCTGGAGCCACGCAAGAACCTGAGCCTGGCGTTGCGCGCCCATGCCCTGCTGCCGGAAGCGGTGCGCGAACGCTTTCCGCTGTTGATCGTCGGCATGGCCGGTTGGCAGCGTGAGCAGCTCAGTGACGAGCTGCGCCGGGCGTTGGCCAGTGGAAATGTGTGCCTGCTCGGCTACCTGCCTGATGAACAAGTGGCGCAACTGCTGGCCGGCGCTCGGGCACTGATTTTTCCTTCGCTGTATGAAGGCTTCGGCCTGCCAGTACTGGAGGCGATGGCCAGCGGCACGCCAGTGGTGGTCAATCGCTCTTCGGCAATGCCGGAAGTGGCGGGGGCTGCCGGCAACTATATCGACGCCGACGATGCAGACGGCTTGCGCGATGCGATGAGCCGACTGATCGACGATCAAATACATTGGCAGGCATGCCGAGAAGCCGGCTTGCAGCAGGCGCGGTTTTTTTCCTGGCAGCGTTGCGCACAGGCCACGGCCGGTGCCTACCGCCAGGCCATGGGAGGTTGAATGCGAGTTCTTCATTTCTTCAAAACGTACCTGCCCGACTCGGTCGGCGGCATCGAACAAGTGATCTTCCAACTGTGCGAAAGCGGCGCCCAGCATGGCATCGATGGGCAGGTGCTGACCCTCAGTGCTGATCCAAATCCACCCGTGGTGAAGCTGGGTCAACACGAAGTGCACCGGGCAAAACTCGATATACAGTTCGCCTCCACGGGGTTTTCCTGGAGCGTGTTCAAACAGTTTCGCGAGATGGCGGCCGAGGCCGACGTGGTCAATTACCACTTCCCCTGGCCCTTTATGGACCTGGTGCATTTTGCCAGCGGCATGAACAAACCGAGCGTGGTCACTTACCACTCCGACATCATCCGCCAGAAACACCTGCTCAAACTCTATCGGCCGCTGATGAACCGCTTTCTCGCCAGTGCCGACCGGATTGTCGCGGCGTCGCCGAATTACCTGCACACCAGTGATGTGTTGCAACAGTTTCAAGACAAGACCCGGGTGATTCCCTATGGCTTGAACAAGGCAGGTTATCCACAGCCTGATAGCGAACGAATCAACCGTTGGCGCCAGCAGCTTGGGGATAAGTTTTTCCTGTTCGTCGGGGTCATGCGCTACTACAAAGGCCTGCACATCCTGCTGGATGCCATGAAGGACGTGGATTATCCAGTGGTCATCGTCGGCGCGGGTCCGCTGGAGCAAGCGCTGCATGCCCAGGCCGCCGCGTTGGGCCTGCGCAATATTCACTTCCTTGGGCGCCTGGGGGATGAAGACAAAGTCGCCTTGCTGCAATTGAGCTACGCCATTGTTTTCCCATCGCATCTGCGCTCGGAGGCGTTCGGCATCTCGCTGCTCGAGGGCGCGATGTACGGCAAACCAATGATCTCCAGCGAGATCGGTACCGGCACCAGCTACATCAATATCCACAACGAGACCGGGCTGGTCGTACCGCCAAGTAATCCACAGGCGTTTCGCGAAGCCATGCGCACCTTGTGGGAGAACCCCGATCGCGCTGCCGCCATGGGCGCCAAGGCCGAAGCCCGTTACCGGCAGTTATTCACAGCCGATGAGATGGGCCGCAAATGGACAGAGTTGTACCAAGAGCTGCTGGAAGAAAAATCCTTGTCCTACGCCTGAACTGGCTTGGAATCCACTCCCTGTAGGAGCAGCCTTCGGCAGCTCCGACACGGGCGCTTGCATTACAAATCCAGCACCAGCGGCTGTTCGCTTTGCGCCGGCACCGCACAACAAATCAGCACATGCCCCGCCTCCGGCACTTCGGCCGGGGGCTGTGGATAATTCACTGCGCCGCTGACCAGCCGTGTCTTGCAGGTGCCGCACGAACCGCCGCGGCAACTGAACTCGGGGCGCAATCCGCGACTTTCCGCCAGCTCCAGCAAACTGCTGCCGTCCGGTTGCCAGCGCGCTTCCTTGGCCGAACGTTCGAACACCACTGGCACGGATGTGGTGGCTGCGGGCGGTTGTTCAATGACAATCGCATCCGGATCGGCGCGACGCTTGAGCGTCGAAGGGCCGAACGTTTCGGCGTGAATCTGCGCATCGCGCACATCCAGCTCACGCAAGCCGTCGTACAGCCCTTGGGTAAAACCGCCGGGCCCACAGACCACAAAATCAATTTGATCGTAGTCCTCGACCTCCAACAGATCCCTTAATACCGCGCCGTCGATTCGCCCGCGCAGGTCGAAATCCTCGCCCTCGTGCGCGTCCGCTTCCGGCTGACTGAGCAACCGCAGGACCCGCACCGCGTCGCCAGCGCTTTCCAACAAGTGATCCAGCTCCCTTCGAAAAGGTTGATCGGCCAGGCTGCGTGAACTCTGCAGCAACCATGTTGGACGAATCCGGCGCGTGCGCAGGCCTTGATAAACCACCTCGCGCAGCATCGACAGCAGTGGCGTAATTCCAACCCCCGCGGCTAACAACACCAGTGGCCGTCGCTCCAGCGGCGCCACGGTGAAATGCCCCTGAGGCGCTCGCGCCTCCACTACATCACCCACCTGGATCTGCTCGTGCAGATGGGTCGACACGCGTCCTTCGCGCTTCACACTGATCCGATAGAAACCATCCGATGGCGCACTCGACAGGCTATACGTGCGGATGTGCACCTCGCCGTCGAGGGTAAATCTCACAGGCAAATGCTGGCCCGCGAGAAACACCGGCAAACCGGCGCCATCGTCTGGCTCCAGATAAATCGAGCGGATGCTGTGGCTTTCCCGTTCGATCTTCGCCACCCGCAGCGGTCGCCATTGGTTGCCCAACGCTTGCGCCTGCAAACGCGTATCGGCTTGTGCCCAGTTTCCAGTCAACAGACTGGTGGGCGACATGCCGTCGAAGCGCCAGCGCAAGGCCAGCGCTGCTGGCCGGCGAACCAGTTTCTCCACCTCGAATGTCCAAAACCGTTCGGCGCCTTGAAACGCCTCGATCTGCGGCCCTTCCAGGATGATTTCGGTACGCCCGCTGAGTTGCAGCAGATCGCCTGTGGAAAAGTCGATGAACAGCAAGCCAGCCTGGGGGTTGAGCAGTAGATTGCCGAGGGTGTTGAAGTGCAGATTGCCGGCAAAATCCGGGATGGTCAGACGATTGCCTTCCACCCGAACGAACCCGGGCTGGCCGCCACGATGGGAAACGTCCACCGAACGCTGACCATCGACATCGACATAACTGGCGACAAAGAACGTATCGGCGCCTTCGATCAGCGCTGTGGCTGCGTCATCAAGGGTGTCGAGATGCTGAGGTGGGCGCGTCTGCGGATCACTCAGTGGCACGCGCTGAAACTGGCGAAGTTGAATGTATTGCGGACAGTTGCCGAAGGCTTGATCGACACTCACATCGAAACCGTTATCGCCTAGATCGCCGACATGGCCGTTGAGGCGATTGCGCCGCCGCGTATGCAGTTCAATCCCGAGCAAACCGATGGGCTCGCCGTTACGCAGTTGCGCCGGATCATCGCCAGCGGGCAACGTGCTGAAACGCAGATGCTCAGCATCAGGCGAATGGGCAAACCCCGGCGCACCTTCGAGCACGCTGGCCCACGGACGACCCTGGGCATCGACCGCGCCGTACAGCATGAAGGGAAGTTGCTGATAGAACTCGCGGTGCTGGTCCGGCATCCAGGTGCGAATCACCTTACGCCCGAAAGCCTCCATGCGTTCGGCAACGCCTACATGGGCCTGTAACTGTTGCTCGCCAGCGTGCCACGGTGAACGTTCCATCACGACCTCTCCCCTGCGCCCTCGGCGCAACGTGGATTGCGGGAATCAGACTGCGGTTTGCAGACCGGCGACGGTGCGCGGCATGCCGACGAAACCGGGCAGCGCTTCGACCCGGGCCAGCCAGGCGCGGACATTGCCGTAGTCGTCCAGCGAGACATTGCCCTCCGGAGCGTGGGCGATATAGCTGTACGCCGAAATGTCGGCGATGGTCGGCTCATCACCTGCCAGATACGCGGTTTTCCCCAGCTCAGTGTCCATGACCGTGAGCAGGTTGTGTGCGCGAGTGATCAGTTCTTCAGCGTTCAGTTTGGCCCCGAACACCGTGATCAGCCGCGCTGCCGCCGGGCCAAATGCAATCGGCCCGGCCGCGACCGACAACCAGCGCTGCACCCGTGCCGCACCGACCGGATCGCTCGGCAACCACCGACCGTTGCCGTACTTCTGCGCCAGATACACCAGAATCGCATTGGAATCAGCCAGCACCACGCCGTTGTCATCAATGGCCGGGACCTGACCGAAACTGTTGATTGCCAGATATGCAGGCTGCTTGTGCTCGCCCTTCGCCAGATCGACCAGGATGGTCTCGGTCGGCAATTGCAGCAGCGACAGCATCAGTTCCACCCGATGGGCGTGGCCGGAACGCGGGAAGTTGTAAAACTTGATCGGTTGCATGGTCGACTCCACTGGATGATCGCACCGCCCAAGGGTTGGCAGCGCTGATGGGAGCCATCTTCCACCTGTCTGCAGAGCAACAGAATCACCAGTATTCGCAATCGATCATTTCATCTCATGCAATAACGCGGCATTTTTCAGCGATGGATGCTCACGCAGAGCGTTCACCGTGAAATCAACAAAGCTGCGCACCCGTGTCGGCGCTTTGCGCCCGCCCTGATACACCACATGAATGGGCAGCGGCGGCAGTTCGAAGTCGGCAAGGACGATTTCCAGCTCACCTGCCGCCACTTTGTTCGCCACCTGATAGGAAAGCACCCGCGTCAGCCCGAGGCCGAGGCACGCCGCTCTGATCGCCGCCTGATTGGCGGTGACCATCAGACGCGGCTCCGGGCGCACGATCAGCGATTCGCCCCTCTCAAGGAATGGCCAGTTGCGCATCTGGCCGGTGGCCGTAGTAGCGACGACGGGCAAGCCATTCAACGCTTGTGGATGCTGCGGTCGACCGTGCTCGGCCAGATACTGCGGCGAACCACAGACCACGCGCCTGACCTCACCCACCCGAATCGCATGCTGATTACTGTCCGGCAGCTCACCGATGCGCACCGCCACATCGACCCCCTCCTCGACCATGCTCACCACCCGATCCACCAACAACGCGTTGATCGAAACGTCCGGATACTGCGTGAGATACCCGGCCATCACCGGTGTGACAAACAATTCACCGAACAACACCGGCGCTGTCACCGTCAGTTGCCCACGAGGCTGGGCGTGACTGCCTGCGGCCGAATCCTCCGCTTCCTGCACTTCGGCGAGAATTCTCCGACAGTCCTCCAGGTACCGCTGACCCGCTTCGCTAAGGTGCACGCTGCGCGTGGTACGGATCAGCAATTGCGTACCGATTCGTTGCTCCAATGCAGCAACGGCGCGGGTGACGCTCGCAGCCGACAAACCGAGGCGCCGCGCGGCGGCAGAGAAGCCCTGGTCTTGAGCGACGGCGGCGAAGACCTGCATTTCCTGAAAGCGATCCATGGCGAAGACCTCGATTCAAAAGCAAAAGATCGCAAAACTCCCGCAGCATCCTAAGAAGCCTATTAAGCGCAAACGTCTTGAGAATTAAAACTGTCGCACCGGGCTTGATGCAGCCCTGACAGCCAGTCACGCGCGGAGCCAAGCATCAGCATTGCCGTCTGGGTACATTGGGCGTAAAGCGAATTGATCACAATGATCAATTTACTAGAGTCGCAAGCGCCTGTTGTCATGGCATCTGATACAGCTTTCGAGGATTGCGGGCAATTACCTGCTCAATGGCACGCGGGTGCGGCCAAAGGGATCGCCTGATAAAACAGTTGAATACCCGGCCACCACCCGATCAGGCAATGGCCGGGCCAGACTCAGCGATAGACCGGAAAACGACGGCACAGCGCGACAACTTGTTCGCGCACGTGGTGCCCGACCTTGTCGCTGCTTCCGTTTTCCAGGGCATCCAGTACGTCGCACAACCAGCCGGCCACTTGCTCGCAAGCCTCCACACCAAACCCGCGGGTGGTCACCGCCGGGGTACCGATACGAAGGCCGGATGTCACAAACGGTGAGCGCGGGTCATTCGGCACCGAGTTTTTGTTGGCGGTGATATAGGCACTGCTCAGGGCCGCGTCGGCCTCCTTGCCGGTGTAGGGTTTGCCGGACAGGTCGATCAGCATCATGTGGTTGTCGGTGCCGCCCGAGACGATCTTGTACCCGCGCTTTTGCAACACCCCGGCCATGGCCCGGGCGTTGATGACCACTTGGGTCTGGTAGATGCTGAACTCAGGCGAAAGCGCTTCCTTGAAGGCCACCGCCTTGGCCGCGATCTGGTGCATCAGCGGCCCGCCCTGCACGCCGGGAAACACAGCGGAATCGAGCTTTTTGTAGAAGGCTTCATCCTGTCCCTTGGACAAAATCAAACCGCCGCGTGGCCCGCGCAGGGTTTTGTGCGTGGTGCTGGTCACCACATGCGCGTGGGGAAGCGGATCCGGGTATTCGCCTGCGGCGACCAGCCCGGCGACGTGGGCCATATCGACCCAGAAAATAGCCCCAACCTTGTCGGCAATGCTGCGCATGCGCGCCCAGTCCTTGTACCGCGAATACGCGGAAAAACCACCGATCAACATTTTTGGGCGAGTCTGCAGTGCGATTCGCTCCATCTCGTCATAGTCGAGAAAGCCGGTTTTCGGGTCCAGTCCGTAAGGCACGATGGTGTAGTGACGCCCCGAAAAGTTGGCCGGGTTGCCGTGGGTCAGGTGACCGCCCTGGGCCAGGTTCATGCCCATCACCGTATCACCGGGGTTGATCAGTGCCAGGAAGACCGCCGCGTTGGCCTGGGCGCCCGCATGGGGTTGCACGTTGGCGTAATCGCAGTCGAACAGGGCCTTGACCCGCTTGATGGCCAGCCGCTCGGCCACATCGACGTATTCGCAGCCGCTGTAATAGCGCTTGCCGGGGTAGCCTTCGGCGTACTTGTTGGTGAGCACCGTGCTCTGGGTTTTCATCACCAGCGGGCTGGCATAGTTTTCCGAGGCGATCAGCTCGATATGGTCTTCCTGGCGATGCTCTTCGTTGTGAATCGATTCATACAGCTCAGGGTCGAAAGTGTTGAGGGTCAGCGTCGAGTCGTACATATGCAAAGTGTCCTTGGTCAAGAATTCAAGCGGCGGGTGACAGCAGGCGGGTGATACGCGCGGCGATGTCGTCGATCTGTGCGTCATCGCAAATCAGCGGCGGCAACAGGCGCACGGTGTTGCCCCGTGTGACGGTGATCAGCAGGCGTTGTTCTTCACGGGCCCGGCCGACCAGTTCGGCGCACGGGCCATTGAGTTCAATGCCGATCATCAAGCCGATGCCGCGAACGGACACCACCTCAGGATGGTTGCCCAGCGCCAGCTTCAGGGCTGCCAACAAGCGGCGGCCCGAGGCGGCAGCACGTTGCGGGATGTGATCGCGCTGCATGATGTCGAGCACTGTGCAGCCCACGCGGCACGCCAGCGGGTTACCGCCGAACGTGGACGCATGGTGACCGGGGGAAAACAGCTGGGCGGCCTTGCCCCGCGCCAGGCATGCGCCGATGGGGAAACCGTTGCCCAGCGCTTTGGCCAGGGTAATGACGTCCGGCTTGATGCCCGCGTGCTCAAAGCCAAACCAGGTACCGGTGCGGCCGAGTCCGGTCTGCACTTCATCGATCATCATCAGCCAGTCGTGTTCATCACACAGTTGGCGCAGCGCCTGCAGGTAGCCGGCAGAAGCGGCGTGCACGCCCCCCTCACCCTGCACCGGCTCGACGAGCACCGCGACGATATCCGGTGACTGCGCCGCGACCTGGCGAATCGCCTCGATGTCGTCGAAAGGCACCCGCAAAAAGCCCGGCATCAGGGGCTCGAAGCCGCGATGCACGGCGGGATTGCCGGTGGCGGCGAGTGTGGCCAGGGTGCGCCCGTGAAAACTGTTCTCCATCACCAACACTTGCGGCTGGCTCACCTGCCGAGCGTTGGCGTGCAGGCGGGCCAGTTTGAGCGCCGCTTCGTTGGCCTCCGCTCCGGAGTTGCAGAAAAACGCCCGTTGCATGCCCGATAGCAGGCACAGTCGTTCGCCCAATTGCTCCTGCCATGGGATGCGAAACATGTTGGTCGTGTGCAGTAACACCGTGGCTTGCTCGGCGATGGCCGCGGCAATTTCGGGGTTGGCATGCCCCAGGCTCGTCACCGCCACACCGGCGATGGCATCCAGGTATTCAACACCCTCGGTGTCCCACAACGAGGCACCCTGGCCTCGGCTGAACGAAACCGGTTGTCGGGCTGAGGTGTGCATGAGGTAAGCGGGTGCAGCGGACATTGCAGGCCTCCTGTAGAGGGGGATCAACGGCTGGGTGTGATCGACAACAACGTGTCTTCAATGAGGGGGCGGGCATCGGCGGTCGGCCAGTAGTACGCATCCGGCATGGCTCGGGCACCGAAGATCGCCTGCCCGACGCGCACCACGGTCGCGCCCTCTTCAATGGCGATTTCAAAGTCACCCGACATGCCCATCGACAGCTCTTGCAGCGACACCCCGACAGGGGCGCAATGACGCAAGCGGTCGCGCAATTCACGCAGCCGGACGAAGCAAGGGCGCACCCGCACCGCGTCGGCCGAGAACAGCGCCAGCGTCATCAACCCGCGAACCCGCAGTGTCGGGAACGCTGGCATTGTCTCCAGGAAAGCCGCCACGTCATCGGGCGCTAGCCCGTACTTGCTGGCTTCGCCGGAGGTATTGACCTGGACGAACACGTCCATCTGCCGATCTAAAATGCGCAGGCGACGGTCCAGCGCCTCGGCCACCCGCAGGCTGTCCAGGGCCTGGAACTCACTGGCGAAGCGTGCGACCTGCTTGGCCTTGTTGGTCTGCAAGTGGCCGATCACCGACCATTGCAGGTCTTGCAGATCGGTCATGGCTTCCCACTTACGCTGTGCTTCCTGCACCTTGTTCTCGCCCAACAGGCGGCAACCGGCGGCATAGGCCAGACGCAGATGAGCTTCATCAAAGGTTTTGCTGACCGGCAGCAAGCGCACACCGGCAGGGTCGCGTCCTACCCGACGGCACGCCTCGACAATGCGTTGCTGCACGGCGGCCAGGTTGCGGCGAAAATCTTCGACACTGTCGGCCTGTGGGTAACGACCATGGCGCGCATGCAGGATGTTGAGGTCTTCGGTTTGATCAGGCATCAGTTGGCCGCTCCCTTGGTCGGCACTGCAACCGGGTCGGCCTGGGGGACTGCAGTCTTTTCACGACGCGGCAACTGCCCATTGAGCACGGCGTAGGCCGTCAGGCCGATGACCAGGCCCCAGAACGCGCCGCCGATGCCCAGCAGAGTGATATTGGCCGCGCAGGCCAGGAAAGTGATCAGCGACGCTTCCCGCGATTTCACGTCCGCCATGGCATTGGCCAGGCTCGCGCCGAGTGTGCCCAACAGGGCCAGCCCGGCCAGGGTAGTGATGAAGGTCGCCGGGAAGGCCATGAACACCGCCGCCAGGGTCACGCCGAAGATCCCCACCAGAATGTAGAAGATGCCCGCGGCCACGCCTGCGATCCAGCGCTTGGACGGATCTTCCGAGGCTTCCTTGCCCGTGCAGATGGCGGCGGTGATGGCCGCGATGTTGAAGGCATGGGAACCGAACGGCGCCATCAGCAGAGAACCCAGCCCGGTCACGCTGAGGATCGGGTTGGCACTGGTGTTGAAGCCGTCACTGCGCAGCACCAGCATGCCCGGCATGTACTGCCCCGTGAGGGTGATCAGAAACAGCGGCAACGCCACGCTCAACAACGCATTGACCGAGAACTCCGGGCGGGTGAACACCGGTGTCGCAAACTCCAGCGTCAGCCCCGTGAAGTCCACGCGTCCCTGCATCAGCAGAAAGCCAAGCCCCAGCACCAGAATGCCGACCACCGCGTAGCGCGCACTCAAGCGCTTGAACAGGATGTAGGCGCCGATCAACACCCCGACCAATAGCGGGTCGACGCTCATGCTGGCGAAAGCACCGATACCGAACTGCAGCAGGATGCCGCCCAACAGGCCCGCTGCCACACCCGGCGGGATCAGGCGAACGGCTTTTTCAAAGTAACCGGATACGCCCAGCAGCACGAACGCTGCAGCCGAAATCATGTACGCCCCAATGGCCTCGGCGTAGGGTGTGGTCGCCAAGGCGACGATCAAAAACGCCGCCGCCGGGGTCGACCAGGCGGTGATGATCGGCTCGCGGCTCACCCAACTGAGGAACAGCCCGGTCACCCCTACCCCGATCGACACAGACCAAACCCACGATGCCGTCAACTCAGGGCTGAGCCCTGCGACCTTGGCGGCCTGAAACACCAGGATGAAGGTGCCGCCGTAATTGACGATCACCGAAATCAACCCGGCAACCACCGGGTGCAGCAGGTCCCGCAGACGCAGGGACGAGAGGGATTGAGTAGATGACATAGGTCTTGGCTCCTTGCTGGACGACGCATCCGGCCGCTGGTAAGCGGTCATTTATAGCGGTTGAATGGCAGGTTTTACCCCTACGCTTTAACGCAGCAGACCAGACCACTTTCTGTGGTCGGCTCAGCCATGCTCACGCGCAAAGGCGTTCATGAAGTCGCACAGTGCCTCGACCGCCGGCACCGAAACGGCGTTGTAGAGGCTGGCGCGCAGGCCGCCGACGCTGGCGTGGCCTTTGAGGCCGTTGAGACCGGCCTGCTCCGCGCGCCGCAAAAAGGTCTTCTCCAGCGCTACCTCGGCCAATCGAAAGGGCACGTTATTGATGGAGCGATACGGTGCCTGCACTGAGTTGCGATAAAACCCGTCACTTCCATCGATGGCGTGATAAAGCATTCGCGCCTTGGCCTGGTTACGTTGATGCAGGGCCTGCAGACCGCCACTGTGCTTGATCCACTTGAGCGTCAGGCCTGTGAGGTACCAGGGGAAAGTCGCAGGGGTATTGAGCATCGACTGCGCTTCGCTGATGCGCGCGTAGTTGAGAATGTCCGGGGTAAAGGCATGGGAACGCTCAAGCAACGCCGGGTCCACGATGACCACCGTCAACCCGGCCACGCCCATGTTTTTCTGCGCGGCGGCATACACCAGCCCATGTCTGGCGATGTCGATCGGCTTGGACAGCAGGCTTGAACAGGCATCGCACACCAGCGGCGCGTCGCTCGCGGGTGTGTCGATGAACTGCACGCCGTGCACCGTCTCATTCTCGGTGTAATGCAGATAGGCGGCGTCGGCGTTAAGGCGCCAGTCCGAGGCAGGGGGGACATGGTCGAAACCGGACGCGTGGGCGCTGGCAACCACGCGCACATCGCAGTAACGCCGGGCAGCCTCGATCGCCTTGCCCGACCAGAGGCCGGTGTGCAGGTAATCCGCCGTGCCTTTATCGCCTATCAGGTTCATCGGCACTTGAGCGAACTGCAACGAGGCGCCACCTT
The DNA here is from genome assembly GCF_017973755.1 of Pseudomonas sp. P42. NCBI lineage: Bacteria > Pseudomonadati > Pseudomonadota > Gammaproteobacteria > Pseudomonadales > Pseudomonadaceae > Pseudomonas > Pseudomonas sp. P42. The sequence goes on from NZ_JACOPU010000003.1 coordinate 640,810, forward strand.
GCAGGAACAGCACTTTGTAGGCGGGCGGCACCTCGAGGATATCGCGCAGGTCCTGTTCGGCTTCACTGGCCACCGCCATGAATACCTGCGAACGATGGCTGATTTCCATCACGGACATGCCGGTGCCGGCGAAATCGAAAAACTCCTCGTGCGCCTGAGTGAGGACGTCCAACGGCACCGCGGTGGGGCCTGCGCTGAAGTTGTGTGACCGAGCCATGGTTAAGTAACTCCTGTTCAAGAACGCTCGCCCTGCGCGTCATCACCGAGGTAAAGCCGAAGGGTGGCGAGGGCCAGAGTCTACGGATAAACTGGCCTGCCTTTACCTGCCAGTTCATGGAAAGAGAGCAGACCACATGGCGAAGACCTTCGAGCTGGAAACCCTGAAGATGCGCCTCAACGACGCTGAATTTCAGCTGCTGGATCTGCATCAGCGGATTCAACGTGCATTACGTGCGCTGATTCTCGACGGCGCCCTTGGCCCCGGCTTGAAACTCCCCGCCACGCGGGTGCTGTCCAAGTCATTGGGGTGCGCCCGCGACACCGTCGAGAACGCCTATGTGCAGTTGCATCGGGACGGGTTCATCGTGCGCCGCGAAGGCGCCGGCAGTTACGTCTGCGACACGGTGGGCGTCGAATTGCGCGGTACTGGCCGCCGACGCCTCAGGGCGCAGGAAATCAGGAGCAGCGTCGCCGCACCGGGCGCCGAGCTCAGCCAACGCGGGCGGATGATCTTCGACACCGGCGGCGTGCGCGATCAGCAAGTCATCAAGGCATTCGCCACCGGTCTGCCGGAAACCCGCAGCTTCCCGACGGATGTCTGGGAGCGTTTACAGCGCCAGGTCATGAAGGACTATCGCGCGAGCGTGCTGCTGCATGGCGATCCACAAGGGGCTGAGCCCCTGCGCAAAGCGATTGCCACCTACCTGAACCTCGAACGCGGCGCCAAATGCTCCCCCGACCAGGTACTGGTCTTGAGCAGTACGCGTCAGGCGTTGTATCTGTGCGCGCAATTGCTGGTGGACGCCGGCAAGCCAATTCTGATGGAAAACCCCGGCTACTACGGCGCCCGCAAGGCCTTCCAGATCGCCGAAACCAAGGTGATGCCCATTGATGTCGATGAACAGGGCATCCGCACCGACCTGTTGTACGCCGACCGCAGCGGCGCCAATTGCGTGTATGTCACGCCCTCCCACCAATACCCCACCGGCGCAACGTTGCCGCTGGAGCGGCGTCTTGAGTTGATCAATTGGGCGGCGCAAAAAGGCAAGTGGATCATCGAGGATGACTACGACAGCGAGTTCCATTACGACGGGCAACCCACGGCGTGCGTGCAAGGCCTGGACAAGTATCAGCGCACGCTCTATATCGGCACGTTCAGCAAGACCCTCTACCCCGGACTGCGCATGGGGTACATGGTGCTGCCCTCCGAACTGGTGAAGCCCTTTGCCTATGCGCGCAGCATGATGGACGGCCACACTCCGCAAACGCTGCAACTGACGCTGGCGCGCTTTATGGAGGACGGCCATTACAACGCGCATGTCCGGGCCATGCGCAAGCTGTATGCCGGACGCCGGTCGATCATGCACGACGCCATCGGCAAGTACTTGAGCACGGTGGTCACCGCCGAATTGCCGCCGGGCGGGTTGCAAATCCCCTGCTTGCTGAAAGCCGGATGGTCCGAGGAAAAAACCATCCGCCAGGCCGCCACTGCCGGCGTGCAACTGTCCGGCCTCAGCGGTTTGTACGCGGGCGAACCGAAGCAACAGGGCTGGCTGCTGGGCTACTCCTCCCTGACCGCGTATGAAATAGAAGCCGCCATGTTGCGCCTGGCCAACGCCCTGAAAATCTAATGGCCCAGCGCATAGTTCATCAGCAGCTGCTGGGCCTGGACGGCCATCCGAGCACGCGGGGACAACTTGGAGTATTCAACCGTGATGACGGGTTGAGGCTTGGCGGTGGTGAACAACCTGAACCGTGACGTGCGGGTAGCCGCCAGGCGGCCGGTGGGGATGAAGCCGGGCATCGGAATTCCTTTTCAAAAAAACGCTGACGATTAATACGGCAGCCTGAAACGCTTGGTCAGGTCGCTGATACCTTCACGAATCGAACGTTCAGTGCGGCCGTCAAGGGCACCACTGCGCACGCCACCGAGCATGGCCAGAATCATGTCGCCGATCTCCCTGAATTCATCGACCCCCATGCCACGCGAAGTGCACGCCGCACTGCCGAGACGAATGCCGGACGTCACGGTGGGCTTGACCTCATCGCCGGGCACGACATTTTTGTTCACGGTAATGCCGATTGCCTCCAACGCACGCTCGGCGACATTCCCCACCAGGCCCCACGGCCGCAGATCAATCACGCCCAAGTGACAGTCGGTCCCGCCCGACACGACCAACAGCCCTCCTTCAGCCAATCGGCCGCACAAGGCCTGGGCATTGGCGACCACGGCGTGGGCATAAGCGCCGAAAGCCGGTTGCAATGCCTCGCCCAGTGCCACGGCCTTGGCTGCAACGATATGCATCAGTGCTGCGCCCTGCAGGCCGGGGTACACCGCCGCATTGATCTTCTGCGCAATGGCCTGCTCATTGCACAGGATCATCCCGCCACGCGGGCCGCGCAATGTGGCATGGGTACTGAGGGTGGTGACATGGGCGAACGGCACAGGAGACGGATACGCACCACCCGCGACCAGCCCTGCGACGTGGGCGATATCGGCCATCAGGTACGCACCCACCTCGTCGGCAATCGCACGAAACCGGGCGAAATCCAGCGCCCGTGAGTACGCCGAGGCCCCTGCGATGATCAGGCGTGGACGTTCTTGTCGGGCGATCTGCTCGACCTGATCCATGTCGACCCTGTGGGTCACCGGGTGCACGCCATAGCTGAGGGCCTGAAACCAGCGCCCGGACAAGTTGAACGCTGCACCATGGGACACGTGCCCACCGGACTTGAGGTCCAGGCCCAGGATCTTGTCCCCCGGCGCCAGCAGAGCCAGAAACACCGCTTGGTTGGCCTGGCTGCCCGAATGAGGTTGCAGGTTGGCATAGGCACAGCTGAACAGCTGCCTGGCCCGCTCGATGGCGAGCTCTTCAATTGCATCGACATTGCAGCAACTGGCGTAATAGCGACGCCCTGGGTAGCCCTCGGCATATTTGTTGGTCAGCACCGACCCTTGGGCCTCGAGCACCGCACGACTGACCACGTTCTCAGCGGCGATCAGCTCGATTGACTGCACTTGGCGCTGACGCTCGGCGTCAATGGCGCGCCACACCTCCCCGTCCACCTGAGGCAGCGCAACGCCACTGACCCCTGGCAGCGCGTGGCCCTCCCGATAAGCGAAATGCGGCATGGTCACTCCCTTTGTAAACGCCCGATAACACGCCGCACTACCCTATCCGCCCACGGGCCGGCCAGCCATACCAGTTCGCTCAGATGTTGCAGACCACCGCCCTCAAAGCCCTTGCCACACGTCTATGCAGGGGCAGGCGCGGTGAAATCGCCGCCATTTAAAGTGGTCTGGTGGCCTCATCGGTAATGGACTATCGCGCAAGACCATCGCCTCATTAAGCTCTGCGCCGAATTTGCCATGCTCACTACACAGGTTTCGCCATGACGATTCGTATCGGGTTGCTGCCACAGGTCGCCGCCGCACACTTTGTCAGTCATCTGCACATCATGGTGCTGGCGGCGCTATTCCCTCTGCTTCCGGCTTTTTTCAACGTGGAGTATGTGGAACTGGGCCTGGCGTTGAGTCTGTTCAATATCGTTACAGCGCTGGTACAGGCACCCATGGGATTTGCCGTGGACCGCTACGGTGCCAGGCGCTTGCTGTTGGTCGCGCTGGCACTGGGCAGCAGCAGTTTCCTGCTGATTGCACTCCTGCCCGGCTACACCTGTTTGTTGATCGGCATGGTACTGGCCGGCGTCGCCAACGCGGTTTATCACCCGGCCGACTACGCCCTGCTGTCCCGCCATATTGACCCCGCCCACATCGGTAAGGCGTTCTCCGTGCATACCTTTGCCGGGTTCCTTGGCGCGGCCGTGGCCCCGGCGTTTTTGCTGGGCATCGCGGTGGCGAGCAACCTGCCCATGGCCTTCGCGGCGGCGGCACTGGTGGGCTTTTTCGTGCTGGCGCTGTTGTTGATCCCTGGCTCCGCACTGGCCAGAGTCAGTCGCGTGTCTCCCGCCGCCGACCCGACACCCATCGGCGCCAGTCGCCTGTCACTGCTCTCGCCTATGGTGCTCAGCCTGACCCTGTTGTTCGTGCTGCTGAACCTGAGCACCGGCGCGATTGAGAAGTTCTCGGTCGCCGCCCTGATGCAAGGCCAGGGCGTGGCCTTGACCTGGGCCAACTCGGCGTTGACCGCCTTCCTCTTTGCCAGCGCTTTCGGCGTGCTGGCAGGGGGAGCCTTGGCCGACCGGACCCGTCGCCATGGCGTCGTCGCAGCCAGCGCGTTTGCCTTGGCCACCGTGCTGATGCTGCTGGTCGCCACGGCACGCTTGAGCGGGCCGGCGCTGCTGGTCGTGCTGGGGGCTGCGGGCTTCCTGACCGGGGTGATCGCACCGTCCCGCGACATGCTGGTACGAGCGGCTGCCCCGAAGGGTGCCGAAGGCAAAACCTTCGGCATCGTCTCTACCGGTTTTAACATCGGTGGCGCCATCGGGCCCGTCGGGTTCGGCTGGCTGCTCGACCAAGGTCAGCCCAACGCAATTTTCTGGGCCAGCGCCGCCTTCATGTGCCTGACCGTTGTACTGACTCTGATACAGGAGCGGTCCATGGCCAGGGCCCGAAAAACGGCGGCACTCCAAGTGGCATTCAAGTGACCTGAATCAATAGCCGCAACGTGTTTTTGCCGCAGACTTGAAGGGCGCCGTCCCGCATTTATTGCGCTGCACCCTCGCTTGTGCGGACCCGTTATTTTTGCAAGGACTGCACGGTAAACCCTAACACCAATAGCCGATTTCCTTGGAGTTAAAACATGGAACGTTTGAATTGTGGTACCGATGACGTAGTAAAAAACATGCTGGCCAAACTCTCCACGCTCTGGAAAACCCGCGCGGCCGTCAACAACCCGCAACCGAACTACTGGGGCCTCGCCTTCGATGCCGACAAGCACGACTTCAGTCTGTCGCTGCTACCGTTTCGTCATCACCAGGCCTGGCTCGAAGCCCCTCAGGACCTGCAATCCAAATGCCTGTCGTATGCGTGGGGCATCTACAACCTCAAGACCATCTACATCGAATGCAATGTGGTCGTGCCTGCCTGCGAGGACATTATCAAGACCCCGCCGCCGAGCAACAACCGCGCCTTGCTGCAAGACGTGATGTCTCAGGCACTGCTCGACGAAGCCCTGCACACGCGCATGTCCATCATGGCCTGCAACTATATCTATGACATGCGCAAACTCACCCCGCTGGACTTCAGCGCGTTCAACCTGGTGACCTGGCGCGAGGCCCTCCTGGCCAACTGCACCGCCGAATGGGAGCGACGCCTGACCCGCTTCGGCGTCGCGTGTGCCAGCGAAACGCTGATCACCGACTACCTCAAGACCATGGCCGAGGACGCCAGCATTCAGGCGGTGTGCCATGAGGTCACACGCACCCATGCCATGGACGAGTGGAGCCATTCCAGCGTCTTCAGCTTCGTTGCTTCCGACATCGTCAACGGCCTGAGCCGCAAGGAACGCGAGTACTTGCGCTCGATCATCCTGCGCACGGTGCAGATGTTCGCCAATAACGAAATGGGCGCATGGGCCACCGTGTTTTCGATGTTGGATTTCCCCCATGCCGGCGAGATCGTGCATGACGTGGGCGACAACAACGAAATCAGCGTCTACACCGACTCGCTCGAAGCCCTGATAGACCGGATCGGCTTGACCGGCAACGGCCTCAGCAGTGCCGAGCATGCCATTGAAACCTTAGGCGAGAAGGCCCGCGCATGAACGGCATGGCATCCCTCAAGGCCCTGTGCGAACACGTCAGCATTGAAACGGCCAACGTAAAAGTCTTCACCTTGCGTGCGGTAGACGCACCCGTCGAATTCCTCGACAGCCTGGAGGCAGGCAAACACGTGGCCCTGCACGCCGCTGACATGGCGGGCACCCATCATCAGCGGTTGTATTCGATCACGCGCAAGCACGGCGCCGACCGGTTCGACATTGCGGTCAAACGCGAAGGCCGTGGCGGGGTTTCGGACCAGTTGCACGCTACGCTGCAAGCCGGCTCAACCACCGCGATGCAGTTTGTGGCAGGTGATATTTCGCTGGAGTCGGTTCTGGGTTGCCGACAGGTCGGCATGCTCGCCGGCGGCATCGGCATCACCTTGCCGATTGCATTGCTGCGCGGCCTGGCCGAGCGCGCGCGACGCGGATTGGCGGTGCCCAATGTGAGCCTGCTGCTGTGTGTGCCGTCCATCGCCGAGATTTCGTTTCTACATGAGTTGCTGGAGCTTGAGCTGACCACATCGTGGTTCTACTTGCATGTGTTCGTAACCCGCGAAGCGGTCAACAACAACGGACACTTCAGCGCCGGTCGTCCCCAAGCTCATGACTTGAGCCGGCTGGGTAACCCCGACCGCGTGGTGATCTGCGGCAGCTATGGCTTCGCCCAGGGCATGCGCGAACACACTCTGGCCATGTTCCCAACGAGCCGTTTGCTCATCGAGTCATTCACGCCACCGGCCGCGCCGGCCTCCGCCGCACAGCCTGAGGCTCAGGCCGACGCGACGCTGCGCCTGCACTTGAACCACAACGATCAGGTGCTGGAGCCGCCCGCCGGCAAGAGCTTGCTGGAGATGCTCGAAACCAGCGGCATCGCGGTGCGCAGCCTTTGCCGCGCCGGCATCTGCGGTCACTGCCGGCTGAGGGTATCGGAGGGTCACTACACCCTTGAGCCCGACTTTTGCCTGACCGACAAGGACAAGGACGACGGCTACGCCCTCGCCTGCTGCACCTTCCCGCAATCCGGGACGATCAAGGTCGACCTCTCCACCACGGTATGAACATTTACCGTCCTTACTTCAACAACTGGTTTTTTCCATGAAAACTGCCATTGCATTGCGCCACATTCACTTCGAAGACGTTGGCACCCTCGATGCCGTTCTGGCCGAAGAAGGCTATACGCTGATTTACCTGGACCCCACGGTCGACGCCATCTACAGCGAGCCGGTGCTGCAGGCCGACTTGTTGATCATACTCGGCGGCCCTATTGGAGCTTATGACGAGCAGCTGTATCCGTTTTTGCACGACGAATTGAAACTGGTGCGCCAGCGCGTTGCGTCCGGAAATCCCCTGCTGGGCATCTGCCTCGGTGCGCAATTGATCGCCCGGGCCATGCACGCCGACGTCTACCCGATGGGGGTCAAGGAGATCGGTTTTTCACCGCTGACCCTGACTGCGGCCGGTCAAGACTCGCCGCTCGCCGCGCTGATGGACACCCCCGTGCTGCACTGGCACGGCGACCAGTTCGATGTACCAGAAGGCGCTGTGCTGTTGGCCAGTACTCAGGTGGGTGCTCATCAGGCGTTCGCCGTGGGCAACACGATTCTCGGCCTGCAATTTCACCTCGAAGCCGATACCGCCAACATCGAGCGATGGCTGGTTGGCCATGCCAGCGAACTGGCACAAACCGGCATCGATCCTGTTGCGTTGCGCAGCGAGGCCATAAACCTCGGCGACCGCCTGACCCGCGCCGCGAGCCACGTCATGCGGGCCTGGCTGAACAACTTGGGCACCCCGATAAAACACTAATAGCGGTCGGGCAACCGCCCACCGCATTTGCACCGTGTAAAACCACCTGAAAAATATCAAGGATGAGGAATCAAGAATGATCGTCGTATTGTTTGAGTTACAGGCACTGCCAGGCCAGGGCGAGACTTATGTTGACCTGGTCAACAAGCTGACCCCGCTGCTTGAACCCATGGACGGGTTTATCTCCGTCGAGTGCTTTCAAAGCACGCTGAACCCCAAGAAGGTGATGTCGGTCACCACCTGGCGCGATGAGGAAGCCGTGGTGCAGTGGCGCAACGTGACAGCCCACCTGTCGGCACAGCGCGCCGGACGCGACAAAATCTTCGATGACTATCGCGTGCGCGTGACATCGGTGATTCGTGATTACGGTCTGCGTGATCGCGAACAGGCGCCGTACAACGTAGTCGTCGACGGTGAACCCGCCACGGCTGCGGCGGTGGTTTAACGGCGTATTCTCGTCACCTGCACAGGGGGTCGGTGGTTGTGGTGAGCGGCTCACCACAACCCCTCTTCCACACTGGTAATCCCGCAACGCCTATTCACGCAAGCCAACCTCCCATGCCTTCTGCGGCCGCCACATATTCCTGAAAATGGAATGTGCACGAAAAGTCCTGGAAAAATATCAGCCCTGTGAATAAGTCTGATCACCGGTACCAGGCTAAACCTTCAGCAAGATCACCCACCAATATCGGACATCTGGTGGAGGCCATTAAATAGAAAAAGCCCCTGAAATCGGGGCTTTGGCATTGCTTCAAAATCTGTTGTCTAAAACCATTCGTCCACATCCATTGTGGATAACTTATTCCACCGTCACCGACTTCGCCAGATTCCGCGGCTGGTCAACGTCCGTGCCCTTCAGCACAGCGACGTAATAGGACAGCAACTGCAGCGGGATGGTGTAGAGGATCGGCGAGAGAATGTCGTGGATGTGCGGCATCTGTACCACGTGGGTGCCTTCGCCATTGGTCATCCCGGCCTTCTCATCGGCGAAGACGACCAGTTCGCCGCCGCGTGCGCGGACTTCCTGCAGGTTGGACTTGAGCTTCTCCAGCAGTTCGTTGTTCGGCGCGACGGTGACCACCGGCATATCGTTATCCACAAGCGCGAGCGGGCCGTGTTTCAGTTCGCCGGCCGGGTAGGCTTCGGCGTGGATGTAGGAGATTTCCTTGAGTTTCAAGGCACCTTCCATCGCCACCGGGAATTGCGCGCCGCGACCGAGGAACAGGGTGTGGTTTTTCTCGGCAAACAGCTCGGCGACTTTTTCCACAGTACTGTCCATCGCCAGCGCTTCGCCCAAGCGAGCCGGCAGGCGACGCAATTCTTCCACCAGCGTGGCTTCCACGCCCGCCGCCAGACTGCCGCGCACCTGGCCCAGAGACAGGGTGAGTAGCAACAGACCAACCAGCTGCGTCGTGAACGCTTTGGTCGAGGCGACACCGATTTCGCGACCGGCCTGGGTCAGCAAAGTCATGTCGGATTCGCGCACCAGCGAGCTGATGCCCACGTTGCAGATCGCCAGACTGGCGAGGAAGCCAAGCTCTTTGGCGTTGCGCAATGCGGCCAGGGTGTCGGCAGTCTCGCCGGACTGCGAGATGGTGACGAACAATGTGTCCGGCTGTACAACCACTTTGCGATAGCGGAATTCGCTGGCGACTTCGACCTGGCACGGGATCCCTGCCAGCTCTTCGAGCCAGTAACGGGCAACCATGCCGGCGTGATAACTGGTGCCGCAGGCAACGATCTGTACGTTACGCACCTTGGCGAACAGCTCTGCCGCTTGTGGGCCGAAAGCTTGCACCAGCACTTGGTTGTTGCTCAGGCGACCTTCCAGCGTACGCTGCACCACAGTAGGTTGCTCGTGGATTTCCTTGAGCATGTAGTGGCGAAATTCGCCCTTGTCGGCAGCTTCGGCGCCGTCGGTGTACTGCACGGTCTGGCGCTCGACAGCGGCTCCGCTCACATCCCAGATCTGCACGTTATCGCGGCGAATTTCGGCGATATCGCCTTCTTCCAGGTACAGGAAGCGGTCAGTAACCTGACGCAGAGCCAGTTGATCGGAGGCGAGGAAGTTCTCACCCAGACCCAGACCAATCACCAATGGACTGCCACTGCGCGCGGCGACCAGACGATCCGGTTGTTTGCCATTGATCACGGCCAGACCGTATGCACCGTGCAGTTCCTTGACGGTGGCCTTGAGGGCGACAGTCAGATCTGGCTGATCCTTGAGTTTGTGATTCAGCAGGTGAGCGATGACTTCGGTGTCGGTATCCGACGTAAACACGTAACCCAGCGCTTTCAGCTGTTCACGCAGGGCTTCGTGGTTTTCGATGATGCCGTTGTGCACCACCGCGATGTCGCCGGAGAAATGCGGGTGAGCATTGCGCTCGCACGGGGCGCCGTGGGTAGCCCAACGTGTGTGCGCAATACCGAGGCGGCCAACCAGCGGGTGCTCGGCCAGCGCGACTTCCAGTTCGCTGACTTTGCCCGGACGGCGCATGCGCTCAAGGGTTTGCTCATTGGTGTACACCGCCACACCGGCGCTGTCATAGCCACGGTATTCCAGTCGTTTGAGACCTTCGAGCAGGATGGCAGTGATATTACGTTCAGCAACTGCGCCGACAATTCCACACATGCTTATTTCTCCTGACTGACAGCCGCGCAAATCACGGTGATACCGCGGGCCTGAATCTGATCGCGTGCATCAACAGGCAGGCGATCATCGGTAATGAGGGTATGGACGTTGCTCCAGGGCAGCTCCAGGTTGGGAATCTTGCGACCGATCTTGTCGGCCTCGACCATCACGATCACTTCACGCGTCACTTCAGCCATGACCCGGCTCAGGCCGAGCAGTTCGTTGAACGTGGTCGTACCGCGCGCCAGATCGATGCCATCGGCACCGATAAACAATTGGTCAAAGTCGTAAGAGCGTAGTACTTGCTCAGCCACCTGGCCCTGGAAGGACTCCGAGTGCGGATCCCAGGTGCCGCCGGTCATCAACAACACCGGTTCGTGCTCAAGTTCACTTAAAGCGTTGGCGACGTGCAGGGAGTTGGTCATCACCACCAGACCCGGTTGCTGACCCAGTTCAGGGATCATCGCGGCGGTAGTGCTGCCACTGTCGATGATGATGCGCGCGTGCTCGCGGATGCGTTTTACCGCCGCGCGGGCGATTGCCTGCTTGTACTTGGAAACGCTCTGCGCGGTTTCCGCGACAAGTTCTTGAGGCATGGTGATCGCTCCACCGTAGCGGCGCAGCAATAAACCGTGGCTCTCCAGCGCAGCCAGGTCCTTACGGATCGTAACTTCTGAGGTTTCGAAGCGCTTGGCCAATTCATCCACACTCACCTCGCCCTGCTCGTTGAGCAAGGCGAGAATGTTATGGCGGCGTTGAGGCGTGTTGCGTTTCGACATGGCGATGGCTTAAGTTTCGATTCGAAAGATAACGGAAGCAATCAAAACCTATTGACCATAAATCGTCAACCCGGCAAACAAAAAAAATCGCAGACCCCAGCAGTCCTGTGTAGGAGCTGCCGAAGGCTGCGATTTCCAGATCTCAAAAATGACTGTGGATAACTCAGTCCTTTTTGATCTTCTCTGGCCGCTTCCAGCCATCAATGTTCTTCTGCCGTGCGCGACCTACTGCCAACTGAGCGTTATCCACATTCTGCGTAATCGTAGAACCCGCCGCAGTGGTCGCACCATTGGAGATATCCACAGGCGCCACTAATGAGTTGTTGGAGCCGATGAACACGTCCGCGCCCAACACGGTTTTCCACTTGTTGGCGCCGTCATAATTGCAGGTGATGGTGCCAGCACCAATGTTGGTGCGTGCGCCAATCTCGGCATCGCCCAGGTAAGTCAAATGACCTGCCTTGGCGCCTTCGCCCATGTGGGCATTTTTCAATTCGACAAAGTTACCCACATGCGCCCGGGCTTCGAGCACGGTGCCCGGTCGCAGACGAGCAAACGGACCGGCATCGCTGCCTTCGCCGAGAATTGCACCTTCGATGTGGCTGTTGGCCTTGATCACCACGCCTTTGCGCAGGGTACTGTCCTTGATCACACAGTTCGGACCGATGACCACGTCGTCTTCGATTACAACATTACCCTCGAGGATCACGTTAACGTCGATCAGCACATCGCGACCCACCGTGACCTCTCCGCGTACGTCGAACCGGGCCGGATCACGCAGGGTCACACCTTGAGCCATCAGACGACGACCGGCGCGCAGCTGGTAATGACGCTCCAGTTCGGCGAGTTGCTTACGGTCGTTGGCGCCCTGCACTTCCATCGGATCCAGCGGTTGCTCAGTGGCGACGACCAGACCATCGCTGACGGCCATTTCGATCACGTCGGTCAGGTAATACTCGCCCTGTGCGTTGTTGTTCGAGAGTCGGCCCATCCAGTCAGCCAGCCGATTGGCCGGCACTGCGAGAATGCCAGTGTTGCCTTCGGTGATCGCGCGCTGCGCTTCGCTGGCATCTTTGTGCTCGACGATGGCGGCAACTTTGCCGTCAGCGTTGCGAACAATGCGGCCGTAGCCCGTTGGGTCGTCCAGCTCCACGGTCAGCAAACCCATCTGCCCTGGAACGACATGCTTGAGCAGGCGTTGCAGGGTTTCGACTTCGATCAACGGCACGTCACCGTAAAGAATCAGCACAGTGTCGGCAGTAACGAATGGCACGGCTTGGGCAGTCGCGTGACCGGTGCCCAGTTGCTTGTCCTGCAACACGAAGTTCAGATCGTCGGCCGCGAGACGCTCGCGCACCACGTCGGCACCGTGGCCGATTACTACGTGGATACGCTGCGGGTCGAGTTGCCGGGCGCTGTGGATAACATGGCCCAACATGGATTTGCCGGCAATCGGGTGCAGCACTTTCGGCAGAGCCGAGCGCATGCGAGTGCCTTGACCGGCCGCGAGGATGACGATTTCGAGAGACATGACTGGCTACCAATCCTGGAGGTCAGCAACTGCGACCGGGGTTCTAGAATTCGGAAAAGAAAAAAGGGTAGCCGAGGCTACCCTTTTTTATCAATCGCACAACAAGCGGATGACGGATTAACCGCCAAACTTCTTGCGGATCTGCTGGACGGTGCGCAGCTGAGCTGCAGCCTCGGCCAGACGTACGGACGCAGCGCCGTAATCGAACTCTGCGCCACGCTCATGCAAGGCAGCCTCGGCAGCCTTGAGAGCTGCTTGAGCCTGAGCTTCATCCAGGTCGGCGGCACGTTGCACGGTATCGGCAAGCACCTTGACCATGTTCGGCTGAACCTCGAGGAAACCACCGGAGATGTAGAACACCTCGGCTTCCCCGCCTTGCTTGATCAGGCGGATCGGACCTGGCTTCAGATTAGTGATCAGCGGCGCGTGACCCAGAGCGATACCAAGATCACCCAGTGCACCGTGCGCAATCACCATCTCGACCAGGCCGGAAAAGATTTCTCCTTCCGCGCTGACGATATCGCAATGGACTGTCATAGCCATCTGATTGCCTCAACCTAAATGAGCGCCCGTTGCCGGGCGCCGGGATTACAGTTTCTTGGCTTTCTCGATCGCTTCTTCGATGCCGCCAACCATGTAGAACGCTTGTTCTGGCAGGTGGTCGTAGTCACCGTTGAGGATGCCTTTGAAGCCAGCAATAGTGTCTTTCAGGGAAACGTATTTACCTGAAGCACCGGTGAAGACTTCAGCCACGAAGAACGGCTGGGACAAGAAGCGCTGGATCTTACGAGCACGGTTAACCAACTGCTTGTCGGCTTCCGAGAGTTCGTCCATACCCAGGATCGCGATGATGTCTTTCAGCTCTTTGTAACGTTGCAGAACGTACTGAACGCCGCGAGCGGTGTCGTAGTGGTCCTGGCCGATTACGTTCGGGTCCAGCTGGCGCGAAGTCGAATCCAGTGGATCTACCGCTGGGTAGATACCCAGGGAGGCGATGTCACGGGACAGAACGACGGTGGCATCCAAGTGGGCGAAGGTGGTCGCTGGCGACGGGTCGGTCAAGTCATCCGCAGGTACGTATACCGCTTGGATCGAAGTGATCGAACCTTCCTTGGTCGAAGTGATACGTTCTTGCAGAACGCCCATCTCTTCAGCCAGGGTCGGCTGGTAACCTACTGCAGAAGGCATACGGCCCAGCAGTGCGGATACTTCAGTACCGGCCAGGGTGTAACGATAGATGTTGTCGACGAACAGCAGAACGTCGTTACCTTCGTCACGGAACTTCTCGGCCATGGTCAGGCCGGTCAGTGCTACGCGCAGACGGTTACCCGGCGGCTCGTTCATCTGACCGTAAACCAGTGCCACTTTGTCCAGAACGTTGGAGTCCTTCATCTCGTGGTAGAAGTCGTTACCCTCACGAGTACGCTCACCCACACCGGCGAACACGGAATAACCGCTGTGCTCGATGGCGATGTTACGGATCAGTTCCATCATGTTTACGGTTTTGCCTACACCGGCACCACCGAACAGACCGACTTTACCGCCTTTGGCAAACGGGCAAACCAGGTCGATAACCTTGATGCCGGTTTCCAGCAGGTCGTTGCCGCCTGCCTGTTCAGCGAACGAAGGTGCTGGACGGTGAATGCCCCAACGCTCTTCGGTGTCGATTGGACCGGCTTCGTCGATCGGGTTACCGAGGACGTCCATGATCCGGCCCAGGGTCGCTTTACCGACCGGTACGGAGATGGCTGCGCCAGAGTCGGTAACTTCCAGACCGCGCTTCAAGCCCTCGGTGGAACCCATCGCAATGGTACGAACCACGCCGTCGCCCAGCTGCTGCTGAACTTCCAGAGTGGTGCCGGCATCGCTTTGTACTTTCAAAGCGTTGTAGATGCTCGGTACGCTGTCGCGTGGAAATTCCACGTCGATAACGGCGCCGATGATTTGAACGATACGTCCGCTACTCATAGCTGGATCCTCTGAATATTTGAACCGTTAAACCGCGGCAGCGCCGCCGACGATTTCCGAGATCTCTTGGGTGATCGCAGCCTGACGCGCCTTGTTGTAGATCAGCTGCAAATCGCTGATCAAATCACCGGCGTTGTCGGTAGCGTTCTTCATCGCGATCATCCGCGCAGCTTGTTCAGCCGCGTTGTTCTCGACCACCGCCTGGTAGACCTGCGACTCGACGTAACGGACCATCAAGCCATCAAGCAGCTCTTTGGCGTCCGGTTCGTAGAGATAGTCCCAGTGGTGCTTGAGACCCTGATCCGGGGTTGCCACCAATGGAATCAACTGCTCCACGGTAGGCTGCTGCGTCATGGTGTTGATGAACTTGTTGGACACCACGGACAGGCGATCAATACGGCCGTCCAGGTAGGCATCCAGCATCACCTTGACGCTGCCGATCAGATCATTGATCGACGGCTCTTCACCCAGGTGGCTGATAGCTGCAACGACGTTACCGCCGAAGTTGCGGAAAAAGGCCGCACCCTTGCTACCAACGACACACAGATCAATCTCGACGCCGTTTTCGCGGTTTACCGCCATGTCCTTGACCAGGGCCTTGAACAGGTTGGTGTTCAAGCCACCGCACAAACCACGGTCACTGCTCACCACAACATAACCAACACGCTTGATTTCGCGGTCGATCATGAACGGGTGGCGGTATTCCGGGTTGGCGTTGGCCAGATGCCCAATTACCTGGCGGATACGCTCCGCATAAGGACGGCTAGCAGCCATGCGCATTTGTGCCTTGCGCATTTTGCTGACCGCCACTTTTTCCATGGCGCTGGTAATCTTTTGCGTGCTTTTGATGCTCGCAATCTTACTGCGAATCTCTTTTGCGCCTGCCATGTAACACCTATCAGGTTAGCAAGCGGGAGCCTCGCGGCTCCCGCTGCGGCTTACCAGGTTTGGGTGGCCTTGAACTTCTCGATACCGGCTTTCATGCCAGCGTCGATTTCGTCATTGAAGTCACCTTTAACGTTGATCTTGGCCATCAAATCGGCGTGATCGCGGTTGAAGTAAGCAATCAGCGCTTGTTCGAAGCTGCCGATCTTGGCGATTTCAATGTCAGTCAGGAACCCACGCTCAGCGGCATACAGCGACAGCGCCATGTCAGCGATCGACATTGGTGCGTATTGCTTCTGCTTCATCAGCTCGGTAACGCGCTGACCATGCTCAAGTTGCTTACGGGTCGCTTCGTCCAGGTCAGAAGCGAACTGGGCGAATGCCGCCAGTTCACGGTACTGAGCCAGAGCGGTACGGATACCACCGGAGAGCTTCTTGATGATCTTGGTCTGAGCGGCACCACCCACACGGGATACCGAAACACCGGCGTTCACAGCAGGACGGATCCCGGAGTTGAACATGGCCGATTCCAGGAAGATCTGACCGTCAGTGATGGAAATCACGTTGGTCGGAACGAACGCGGAAACGTCGCCAGCCTGGGTTTCGATGATCGGCAGTGCGGTCAGGGAACCGGTTTTGCCGGTCACTGCGCCGTTGGTGAACTTCTCTACGTATTCTTCCGAAACGCGGGAAGCGCGCTCCAGCAGACGGGAGTGGAGATAGAACACGTCGCCTGGGTAAGCTTCACGGCCTGGTGGACGGCGCAGCAGCAGGGAAATCTGGCGGTAAGCCACTGCTTGCTTGGACAGATCGTCATAAACGATCAGCGCGTCTTCACCGCGGTCGCGGAAGAATTCACCCATGGTGCAACCGGAGTACGGTGCCAGGAACTGCAGCGCAGGAGATTCCGAAGCACTGGCAGCCACGATGATCGTGTTGGCCAGGGCGCCGTTCTCTTCCAGCTTGCGAACCACGTTGGCGATGGTCGATTGTTTCTGACCGATCGCTACGTAGACGCAGAAAATGCCGCTGTCTTTCTGATTGATGATCGCGTCGATCGCCAGAGCGGTTTTACCGATCTGACGGTCACCGATGATCAGCTCACGCTGGCCACGGCCGACAGGAATCATGGCATCGACAGCCTTGTAGCCAGTCTGTACAGGCTGGTCTACCGACTTACGCCAGATCACGCCTGGAGCAACTTTCTCGACCGCGTCGGTCTGAGTGTTGCCCAGTGGACCCTTGCCATCAACAGGGTTACCCAGTGCGTCGACTACGCGACCCAGCAGTTCCTTACCAACAGGAACCTCGAGGATGCGGCCGGTGCACTTGGCGCTCATGCCTTCGGCAAGAGACTGGTAAGCGCCCAATACAACGGCACCTACGGAGTCTTGCTCCAGGTTGAGGGCCATACCGTAGACGCCGCCCGGAAACTCGATCATCTCGCCGTACATTACGTCGGCCAGACCGTGAATCCGCACGATGCCGTCAGATACGCTGACGACAGTGCCTTCGTTACGGGCTTGGGAGGTCACATCGAGCTTATCGATGCGGCCCTTGATAATTTCACTTATTTCGGAAGGATTGAGTTGCTGCATTGCTCTGCTGCCCCTTCAAACTCAAGATTTCAATGCTTCGGCAAGTTTCGCGATTTTGCCGCGAATCGAGCCATCGATAACCAGGTCGCCGGCGCGGATGACAACACCCCCAATAAGGGCTTTATCTTCCTCGACTTGCAGGCGCACTTCCCGGTTGAGTCGTGCACTGAGAACCTTGGCGAGTTTGTCTTGCTGTTCTTGGTTCAATGCAAAAGCACTGGTCACTTCAACGTCTACCGACTTCTCTTGCTCGGCCTTGTACAGGTCGAAAAGAGCGGCTATCTCCGGCAGAAGCGGGAGACGGTCGTTTTCGGCAACGACATTGATGAAGTTCTGTGCCTTCACATCAAACTTGTCGCCGCACACGTCAATAAACGTGGCGGCCTTTTCTGCGCTCGTCAGTCGCGGGGCCTTGAGCACGCGCTGCATGGTGTCGTCTTGCGACACCGCTGCAGCCAGGCCGAGCATGGCTGACCAATTGGCCAGTTGCTGGTGGGCCTGAGCGTGCTCGAAGGCCGCCTTAGCGTAAGGTCGGGCCAACGTGGTCAGTTCTGCCATGATCGCCCTCGCTTAGATTTCAGCAGCCAGTTGGTTAACCAGCTCTGCGTGCGCGTTTTGATCGATTGTGGCACCCAGGATCTTCTCGGCGCCGCCGACAGCCAGCAAACCCACTTGGGCGCGCAGCTTGTCTTTGACACTGTTCAGTTCCTGTTCGATCTCGGCTTGAGCCTGAACCTTCACACGGTCAGCGTCGATACGGGCCTTTTCAACGGCCTCTTCGACAATCTGGTTACCGCGTTTCTTGGCTTGCTCGATGATTTCAGCTGCTTGAGCCTTCGCTTCGCGCAGTTGCTGACCCGCTTTTTCTTGGGCCAACTCCAGGTCGCGAGCTGCACGGCTGGCAGCGTCCAGACCATCAGCGATCTTCTTTTGACGTTCGTGCAGAGCAGCAATGACCGGAGGCCAAACATACTTCATGCAGAACAGTACAAAAATCAGGAACGCAACGGACTGGCCAATCAGGGTCGCATTAATGTTCACGCCAACACCTCGCAGTTACGTTGTCCATCACATCAAATTACTCGGAAGAATCCGGGTAATTAGCCAGCGATCTGACCAACGAACGGGTTCGCAAAGGTGAAGAACAGAGCGATACCAACACCGATCATGGTTACGGCGTCGAGCAGACCGGCAACGATGAACATTTTAACTTGCAGCATTGGAACCATTTCTGGCTGACGCGCTGCGCCTTCCAGGAACTTGCCGCCCAGCAGGCCGAAACCAATTGCGGTACCCAGTGCGCCCAGGCCGATCAACAGTGCAACAGCGATAGCGGTTAGACCAACTACAGTTTCCATCTTTCCTCCCGACTTTTACGTCGTATGGTTTAGGTTTTTTAGATTAAAGCGGTAAAACAAATCGTTTCAGGTGCCCTGTGAAGAGCCCCTTCCCGTTTGACCGGGAAGGACATCAGACTAGTCGAGACTGGTCTTAATGGTTTTCTTCGTGCGCCATCGACAGGTAGACGATGGTCAGCATCATGAAGATGAACGCCTGCAGCGTGATGATCAGGATGTGGAAAACAGCCCACGCCCACTGCAGAACAACGCCCAGGCCGCTCAGCCAGAGCAGACCGCTGCCGAACATCACAGCGATCAGAATGAACACCAGCTCACCGGCATACATGTTGCCGAACAGACGCAGAGCCAGAGAGATCGGTTTAGCGATCAGGGTCACGAATTCCAGCAGGAAGTTCACCGGGATCAGCAGGGCTTGAACGAAGATGTTCTTGCTGCCGAACGGGTGCAGGGTCAGTTCGCCGATGAAGCCGCCGATGCCCTTGACCTTGATGCTATAGAAAATGATCAGTGCGAAAACCGACAACGCCATGCCCAGAGTCGCGTTCGGGTCGGTAGTCGACACGGCGCGGAACGGGATATGAGGGTCACCGGAGATCAGGATGGCCAACTGAGGAATCCAGTCGACCGGTATCAGGTCGACGGCGTTCATCAGGAACACCCAGACGAAGATGGTCAGTGCCAGCGGTGCAATCACCGGGCTACGGCCATGGAAGCTGTCTTTCACGCTGCCATCGACGAATTCGACCAATACTTCAACGAAGTTCTGCAAAGCACCTGGCTGACCCGAAGTCGCCTTCTTTGCCGCCATGCGGAAAAGAAGAACGAAGATCAGACCCAGCGCAACCGACCAGCCGAGAGTATCGACGTGGAAAGCCCAGAAGCCCATTTCTTTGGCTTCTGCTGCGGTGTGGGCAAAGCCCCAGCCGCCGTTGGGTAGCTGACCGAAGGTCAGGTTCTGCAAGTGGTGCTGGATATAGCCCGAAGCGGTTGTTTCTGCCATGGTTGCCTCAAACGCCCTAAGGTCTCGAAAGTCTTGTTCTCATCAGCAGGGGAGCGAACCAGCTGACCGACTGAGTCAGCACGAACACGCCGAATACTGCTATCGGCGCCAGCGGCTTCACACCTGCAAACACCAGTGCAAAGAGCACTGCCGTCAAAATCAGTTTGCCTGCCTCGCCGGCATAAAATGACCGGACGATGGACTGGGCTGCTCGGGCGCCGGAAAACCGAAATGCCTTGTGAGCGAAATATACATTGGGCAGCAAGGCTATCAGGCCTCCGCAAAGTCCCGAGTATCCGGCAACGACTCCGTGCCATTGCCAGAGCGCCAAAGCGGCAATGAGCAAAATGACAAATTGAGCCATTAACACCGGAAAAACCGCCAGGCGATGGAACGGCAGGCGGTTTGGCTTGCGGGTTTCCATCACATTTGCTCTCCAATGGTCGGCTGCCAGAATTCAATAACTTGGCATAATTTGTGCCGACAAAATGCGCGCAGAGTATAGGGGCGGTTCTGCCCCTATTCAACTGTCAGGTAGTGATTTCCGACTGCCCGCTACATGAGGAAATGTTTCAGCGGATGTGAGCGAGCACACCTTGAAGCTCATCGAGCGAGTTGTAGCCGATCACCAACTGGCCCTTTCCCTTCTTCCCGTGGCGAATCTGCACCGCAGAGCCTAGGCGCTCGGCCAGACGCTGCTCGAGACGAGCGATATCGGGGTCGGGTTTGGTCGCTTCCACAGGCTCCGGTTTGCCACTCAACCAATGGCGAACCAGTGCTTCAGTCTGGCGCACGGTGAGGCCTCGTGCGACAACATGTCGCGCCCCTTCTACCTGTTGATTGTCCGGCAGACCGAGCAAAGCACGGGCATGACCCATTTCCAGGTCGCCGTGAGACAGCATGGTCTTGATGACTTCCGGCAACGCAATAAGCCGTAACAGGTTAGCCACAGTCACGCGTGACTTACCCACAGCCTCGGCAACTTGTTGCTGAGTCAGCTGGAATTCCTGCTGCAAGCGCTGCAGCGCGACCGCTTCCTCAATCGGGTTGAGGTCTTCGCGCTGGATGTTCTCGATCAGGGCGATAGCGATCGCGGTCTCATCCGGCACATCGCGGACCATCGCCGGGATGGTTTCCTGACCGGCCTGCTGGCTGGCGCGCCAGCGACGCTCACCCGCGATAATTTCAAAGCGCCCATCACCAATCGGTCGAACCACGATCGGTTGCATCACGCCTTGCGCCTTGATCGACTGCGCCAGTTCTTCCAGCGCCTGCGGGTCCATGTCCCGACGAGGCTGGTATTTGCCCCGCTGGAGCAAGTCCAGCGGCAGGTGTTGCAGCTCACGCGTGTCAGCTTGTGCGGCTTGTTCTTCCAGCGAGCTGACAGTCGGACCACTCAGCAGTGCATCCAGTCCACGTCCGAGACCTCGTTTCTTGACGGCCATGGGGATTCCTTAAGTTGCCTGAGCGGCAGCAATGCGTGAATTTTTGCGCTGACGACGAACCATCTCGCCTGCCAGGGCCAGGTAGGCCAGTGCGCCGCGCGATTGCTTGTCGTACGCCAGAGCCGGCATGCCGTAGCTCGGAGCTTCGGCGAGACGGATATTGCGCGGAATGACCGTGTCGTACAGTTGCTCGCCAAAGTGTTCCTTGAGCTGCGCCGAGACATCGTTCATCAGGCTCAGGCGCGGGTCGTACATGGTGCGCAACAAACCTTCGACTTTCAGGTTCGGATTCAGCAGTTCGGCGATACGCTTGATGTTATCCACAAGGTCGCTCAAACCTTCGAGCGCAAAGTACTCGCACTGCATGGGGATAATCACCCCGTCAGCGGCTACCAGTGCGTTGAGAGTGAGCATCGACAGCGACGGTGGGCAGTCGATCAAAATGTAATCGTAATTTTCCCGGATCGGCGCCAACGCGCTGCGCAGGCGGCTCTCCTTCATCTGCATTTCCAGCAGAACCACTTCAGCGGCTGTCAGGTCGCGGTTGGCCGGCAGCAGTTGATAACCGCCGTGCTCGGAATAGTGCATGGCCTGAGCCAGATCGCATTCACCGATCAGCAAGTCATAGACCGAGTTTTCCAGACCGTGTTTATCCACACCGCTACCCATGGTGGCGTTGCCCTGTGGATCGAGATCGATCAACAGCACCCGGCGCTTGGTCGCGACCAGGGATGCTGCGAGGTTGATGCAGGTGGTGGTCTTGCCCACACCACCCTTTTGGTTCGCTATCGCGAATACCTTAGCCATTCTTGCTTGTGTTCCCAATCATGCCGTGCGGCGCAGTATCAGCAGATGGCGTTGGCCTTGGCAACCGGGTACGGCCAAGGCGTGTTCGCTATCGAGTTTGAAGTCTGCCGGCAATGCTACCAGCTCATCGGCCGGATGAACGCCCTTCATTGCCAGCCAGCGTGTATCGGCGTCGCCGAGATGGCGAGTCCAGTTGCTGAAGTTTTCCATGCTGCTGAACGCCCGGGAAATGATCCCGTTGAAAGGCTGAGCAGGTTGAAAGACTTCGACACGACTGTGGATAACTTGCAGGTTATCCAGTTTGAGTTCGAGTTTGACCTGAGTCAGGAAGCGGGTTTTCTTGCCGTTGCTGTCCAGACACGTCACTTGCGAGTCCGGATACAAAATCGCCAGCGGGATCCCCGGCATACCGCCACCACTGCCGACGTCGAGCCAGCGGCCGTTTTCGATGAACGACATCACGCTCAGACTATCGAGCAAGTGACGCGAAACCATTTCGTCCGGATCGCGCACAGCCGTGAGGTTGTAGGCCTGGTTCCATTTGATCAACAAGGCCAGATAACCCAACAGCAATTCGTGCTGGGTTTCAGTGAGATTGATCCCGAGCTCGCGGGCTCCTGTGGATAACTCTTCGGCGTGTTGCGAAGTGACCTTAGAACTCAAGCGCTTTGCTCCAACTGACGGCCCGCGCCGCGTTTTTTCAAATGAATCATCAACAGCGAAATCGCTGCCGGGGTCACGCCCGGGATCCGTGAAGCCTGACCCAGCGTCTCTGGACGAGTCGCGCCGAGCTTGCTCTGGATCTCCTTGGAGAGACCGGAAATGTTGGTGTAATCGATATCCACAGGCAACTTCGTGTCTTCACTGGCGCGCAGACGGGCGATTTCGTCCTGTTGACGATCAATGTAACCGGCGTATTTGGTCTTGATCTCGACCTGTTCGGCGACCTGTGGATCTTCGGCGCCGTGCCCGGTCACTTCGACCAGACCAGCGTAGTCGATTTCCGGACGACTCAAGAGGTTGAGCAAGTTGTATTCGTGGGTCAGCGGAGTACCGAATTTTTCCGCAATGGCATCGCCCTGTTGCGTGCCCGGGCGTACCCAAGTGCTTTTCAGGCGCTGCTCTTCGAGTTCGATGCTTTCGCGTTTCTTGCAGAAAGCCGCCCAACGCGCGTCATCGACCAGACCCAGCTCGCGACCTTTTTCAGTCAGGCGCAGGTCGGCGTTGTCCTCGCGCAGGATCAGACGGTACTCGGCACGGGAAGTGAACATGCGGTACGGCTCTTGGGTACCCAGTGTGATCAGGTCATCGACCAGAACCCCGATGTACGCCTCATCGCGGCGCGGGCACCAGGCTTCTTTGCCCTTCGCACGCAGTGCCGCGTTGGCCCCGGCCAGCAAACCCTGGGCGCCGGCTTCTTCGTAACCGGTGGTGCCGTTGATCTGCCCGGCGAAGAACAGACCGCCGATGACTTTGGTTTCCAGGCTGTACTTCAGGTCACGCGGATCGAAGTAGTCGTACTCGATCGCATAACCGGGACGCACGATGTGCGCGTTTTCCATGCCGCGAATCGATTGCACGATTTGCAATTGCACGTCGAACGGCAAGCTTGTGGATATCCCGTTCGGATAAAGCTCATGGGTGGTCAAACCTTCCGGTTCGATGAACACCTGATGGCTTTCCTTGTCGGCAAAGCGGTGAATCTTGTCTTCAATCGACGGGCAGTAACGCGGGCCGATGCCTTCGATCTCGCCGGCAGCGGAATACATTGGCGAACGGTCGAGGTTGGCGGCAATGATTTCGTGAGTACGAGCGTTGGTGTGGGTAATCCAGCAACTGACTTGCCGCGGATGCTGTTCCTTGTTGCCCATGAACGACATCACCGGGATCGGCGTATCGCCCGGTTGTTCGGCCATCACCGAGAAATCCACAGATCGGCCATCGATACGCGGCGGCGTGCCGGTTTTCAATCGACCCACACGCAGCGGCATTTCACGCAGACGATGTGCCAGAGCAATCGATGGCGGATCACCGGCACGACCGCCGGAGAAATTCTGCAAACCGATGTGGATAAGTCCACCGAGGAACGTACCGGTGGTCAATACCACGGAATCGGCGAAGAAACGCAGACCCATTTGTGTGACAACACCGCGTACCTGTTCCTGTTCAACGATCAGGTCATCGGCAGCTTGTTGAAATATCCACAGGTTGGGCTGGTTTTCCAGAATTTCGCGGACAGCGGCTTTATACAAAACCCGGTCGGCTTGCGCACGAGTTGCCCGTACCGCTGGGCCTTTGCGGCTGTTCAACACGCGAAACTGGATGCCGCCCTTATCGGTAGCCATGGCCATCGCGCCGCCAAGGGCGTCGATTTCCTTGACCAGATGGCTTTTGCCAATGCCACCGATGGCGGGGTTACAGCTCATGGCGCCGAGGGTTTCCACGTTATGCGTCAGCAACAGGGTTTTTGCCCCCATACGTGCTGACGCCAGTGCTGCCTCGGTACCGGCATGACCGCCGCCGATGACGATCACTTCAAAACGGGAAGGGAAATCCACCACGCACCTCGTGCCTGCTTAAGTAGGTAATTCAGGAATAGTTTGAGATCAGGTTTCTGAACCCGGTCGAGAAGTATAGGGACTTCGCCCTCCCTAAAGAACCCTCTGCACAAAAATTAACCAGCTGTGGAGAACTCGAGCTTAAAAGAATAAAAAAGAAAGAAATTTATAAAACCTTTGTTTTAATGCTTATTCTTACTGAGCATGATTTCTGTGGATAGATCTCTACAGGCCTTATTTTTCAATGTGTACAGAGATTCAAAACCCTGTGGCCATGTGGCCATGAGCGGCTTGGATAACCGGTTTAAGCCTGTGGATGAAAGGGGTGGTTATCCACAGAGCGAGTTATATCCAGTTTTCAGGCCCTGTTATCAACTGATCTCAGTGGCAGTTATTCACAGGGCTTAAACCACAGAAAATTGATCAATGAACCACTCGCGCGCAGGCGAAAGTCGCCCTGGGCGCATAAATCTGCCCGGCACTTCTGGAATCAATTCAATGATGAGGGAAACAGACGGGCCGCGAACGGGCCCGCCTGTGAACAGCAGGAGGGATTATTTACCGATGCAGAAGCTGGAAAAGATTCGTCCGAGCAGATCATCGGAGCTGAATGCACCGGTAATTTCACCCAGCGAGTGCTGGGCCTGGCGCAAATCTTCAGCCAGCAACTCACCAGCCCCCGCCAGTGTCAGTTGGGCTCTACCGTGTTCCAGCGCCGCGCTGGCGTGGCGCAAGGCCTCCAGATGCCGGCGACGGGCGCTGAAGCTGCTTTCCGAGGTTTGCTCGTAGCCCATGCAGGCCTTGAGATGTTCGCGCAGCAACTCCAGGCCTTCACCTGCAGATTTGGCACTCAGACTGATGGTCACATGGCCGTCGTCGCTTGTTTCCAGAGCAATTGGTTCGCCCGTCAGATCTGCTTTATTACGGATCAGAGTGACTTTCGCCGGGTCCGGGCGGATCTCGAGAAATTCCGGCCACAAGGCGAACGGGTCCAACGCCTCAGGCGCCGACGCGTCTACGACCAACAGCACCCGATCCGCTTCAGAAATGGCTTTCAATGCGCGCTCGACACCGATTTTTTCCACCTGATCGTCGGTATCGCGCAGACCTGCGGTATCCACAACGTGCAGAGGCATACCGTCGATGTGGATATGTTCACGCAGGATATCCCGAGTGGTACCGGCAATCTCGGTCACGATCGCTGCCTCACGGCCGGCCAAGGCATTCAGCAGACTGGACTTGCCGGCATTTGGACGGCCGGCAATCACCACGGTCATACCATCGCGAAGCAAGGCACCCTGGCCGGCCTCGCGCAGTACTGTGGATAATTCGTCGCGCACTTTGTCGAGCATGCTCAATACGTGGCCATCGGCGAGGAAGTCGATTTCTTCTTCCGGGAAGTCGATGGCGGCCTCGACGTAGATACGCAGGCCTATCAGCTGTTCGGTGAGGTTATGCACACGCTGGGAGAATGCGCCTTGCAACGAGCGCAGGGCATTGCGCGCCGCCTGTGCAGAACTGGCCTCGATCAGGTCGGCAATCGCCTCGGCCTGGGCCAGGTCGAGTTTGTCGTTGAGAAACGCGCGTTCGCTGAATTCACCTGGGCGAGCCAAACGGCAACCCATTTCCAGGCAACGCTTGAGCAACATGTCCAGAACGATCGGGCCGCCGTGGCCCTGCAATTCCAGCACATCTTCGCCAGTGAATGAGTTCGGCCCCGGGAAATAAAGCGCCAGACCTTCGTCGAGCACCTGTTGGTCGTCACTGTAAAACGGGCCGTAATGGGCGTACCGCGGTTTCAGTTCGCGGCCGGCGATAGCTTTGGCCGCAACACTGGCCAGTGGACCGGAAATTCGAACAATGCCCACACCACCGCGACCTTGAGCGGTGGCGACAGCTGCGATGGTTTCACGAGGTGCGCTCATAAACCGTAATCCAGACAAAAGTGGCAGATAGCAAAACGCCCCACTAGGGGGCGTTTTGAGTGGTGTTATCCACAGAGCAAGTTACGCCTCGGCTTTTTTCGCCGCCGCTTCGATCTTACGCGTGATGTACCACTGTTGTGCAATCGACAGACAGTTGTTCACTACCCAGTACAGCACCAGACCAGCCGGGAACCACAGGAAGAAGAAGGTGAAGATGATTGGCATCATTTTCATGACCTTCGCCTGCATCGGATCCGGAGGAGTCGGGTTCAACTGCTGCTGGATGAACATGGTTGCGCCCATGATGATCGGCAGAATGAAGAACGGATCCTTGATCGACAGGTCAGTGATCCACAGCATGAATGGCGCTTGGCGCATTTCCACGCTTTCGAGCAGAACCCAGTACAGCGAAAGGAAAACCGGCATCTGCACGAGGATTGGCAAGCAGCCACCCAGCGGATTGATCTTCTCTTTCTTGTACAGCTCCATCATGGCTTGCGACATTTTCTGCCGGTCATCGCCATGCTGCTCTTTCAATGCGGCCAGTTTCGGTGCTACGGCACGCATGCGCGCCATCGATTTATAGCTGGCTGCCGACAGAGGGAAGAAAATACCCTTGATCAGCATGGTCAGGAAGATGATCGACCAGCCCCAGTTACCCACGATCGCGTGGATGTGTTGCAGCAGCCAGAAAATCGGCTGGGCAATGAACCACAGGATGCCGTAGTCGACAGTCAGTTCCAGACCTGGGGACAACTCTTTCAGCACGGCTTGGCTTTTTGGACCGGCGTATAGCACAGCACTGGTTTCAACTTTGGCACCTGGTGCAGCGGTCATTGTTGGACCGGTGTAACCGATGATGTAGTTGCCTTTGCTGTCTTTACGGGTCTGGACGATGTTGTTTTCGCCCTTGGCCGGAATCCATGCGGTCACGAAGTAGTGTTGCAGCCAGGCTACCCAGCCACCGGTGACGGTTTCCTTGAGTTGCGCCTTGTCCATGTCCTTCATGGACACTTTCTTGTACGGCTCCGAACTTGTCCACAGGGCAGCGCCCAGGTAAGTCGCGGTGCCGGTAGCAGTTGTGGACGAAGGATCGCCGCTGTCGTCGCGCTTCAACTGGGCAAACATTGCGCCATTCCAGGGCTGAGCGCTCTGGTTATCCACAATGTAGGAAACGGTTACGTCATACAGGCCGCGTTTCACAGTGAAACGCTTGATGTAATTGACGCCGTCCTTGCTGAACTTCAAATCAACGACCAGTTGGTCCTGACCGTCAGCCAGTTGATAAGTCTTCTTCTCGGCGGAGTAAAGAGGGCGACCAGCCGGATTTGCGTCCGGGCCATTGGTACCGATCAGACCGCTTTGCGCCAGATAAATACGTTCGCCGCCGTTGTCGAACAGCTGGAACGGAACATCTGGACGATCCTGACGACGTGGATACAGAGGCAAGGTCAGTTGAGCAACGTCGCCACCTTGTGGATCGATCGCAAGATCGAGCACGTCGGTTTTAATCTGGATCAGATCCTTGCTGGCAGCCACCGGAATTTCAGCAGGTGCGCTGGTATCGCTAGCGGAGCGCGGAATATCGTCACTGGCGGCAGCATTATTGCCAGTGGCGGTGTCCGGCAAACCGGATGTAGTCGTACTGGCAGCAACATTCTGAGTCGGCAGGGCAGCCTGGCCATAGTCCTGGTTCCATTTAAGAACCATAACGTAGGACACGATTGCCAGGGCGACGATCAGGATCGTGCGTTTGATATCCATGATTACTCGGCCATCGAAGAAGAACGGGAGGTAGGGATAGGTGGAACCGGGTCATAACCACCGGGATTCCACGGATGACAGCGACCTAAACGACGAAAGGTCAGCCAGCCACCGCGCAGAAGGCCATGATTTTCAATGGCTTCATACGCGTAGCAGGAACAACTGGGGTAGAAACGACAGTGGCTGGCCATCAAAGGACTAATGGCATAGCGATAAAACTGGATCGGAACGAGGGCCAGTTTACGCATCTGGACTGTCTACCCCTACAGTTTCGGTTTTGACTGCTGGAACTGGATTGTTACGGGCCAGACGCTTCCAGAGTTTGCCGAAATGCTGAATCAATTCGGGGTTTTCTACATCACCCAAACCTTTGCGCGCGACGATAACAATGTCCCAGCCGACCAGTGAATCCTGGTGCAGACGGAACGATTCGCGCATCAGACGTTTGAGGCGATTGCGCTCAACGGAGAGCTTTACGCTCTTTTTCCCGATAACCAGCCCGAGACGGGGGTGATCAAGATCGTTGTTGCGCGCAAGGAGCAGGAGATTTTTCCCCGGAACCTTGCCGGTAGGGGAGTCAAAGACTGCCTTGAAATGCCGGGGGGTAAGCAGACGCTTTTCCCGACTGAAGTCCTGACTCACCTCCAGTACCGGATTATCAAACTGCCAGACGCGCACGACCTTTGGCGCGGCGACGCGACAGGACTGCGCGACCGTTCTTGGTAGCCATGCGAGCACGGAAACCGTGGGTACGAGCGCGTTTGATGGTGCTTGGTTGGAAAGTACGTTTCATGTCGTGTTACCTGGTTCGTCCACAACGGGCCGGAATGGCCCCCGTTTTAAGAGACCGGGGATTCTAGAGAAAGCAAGGCTTCAGGTCAATTTCCAACCAACGTTTCCTTATAAATAGATCTCAGGACCTTCTTTGGCTGAAAGCCTGTTCGCCATACATAAAAATAAAGAAGGGAATTATTTAAAGCTTTTCTGTAAAGCTTATAAAAGCTAGGGCGACGATCTTCTGTGGATAACTGCCTTGAGGCCATGTTTAACCTGATGTACAGAGAATGACAACTACAGTGGAAAACCGTGGTCAGCCTGTGCTGCAGTGTCGGATAACCTGTGTGTGGAATGGGCTGTTATCCACAGGCAGGTTATCCACCGAGTTTAGCCCCCACTTGTCCAATGCCCTTAGAGGCGGTTATCCACAGAGCTTATTCACACACCGTTGGTCGCCTTTTTTCCGTTTAACGCATTGATAAATCATGGACGGGGGGCAACCTGCATGTGGATAAGTGGACGGCTCGCCGCTACAATGGCCGCTTGTTTTTGCCTCACCGGCTTTCAACTTAGGGGATATCCGTGTCAGTGGAACTTTGGCAGCAGTGCGTGGAGCTTTTGCGCGAGGAGCTGCCTGCCCAACAATTCAACACCTGGATCCGTCCACTACAGGTCGAAGCCGAAGGCGACGAGTTGCGCGTCTACGCACCGAACCGTTTTGTACTGGACTGGGTCAACGAAAAGTACCTTGGGCGCGTCCTCGAACTGCTGGATGAGCACGGCAACGGTATGGCGCCGGCGCTTTCCTTATTAATAGGCAGCAAACGTAGCTCGGCACCGCGTGCGGCCCCGAATGCCCCGTTAGCCGCCGCGCAAGCGTCTTTGGCCCATGCCAACAACGCCCCGGCAAGCCAGCAGGCGCCGGCCGCAGCGCCAACTCAGGCCAAACGTTCGACGCAGAAAACTGTGGAAGTCAGCGAAGAGCCTTCTCGCGACAGCTTTGACCCGATGGCCGGTGCTGCGTCGCAGCAGGCTCCGGTTCGAGCCGAACAGCGCACTGTGCAGGTCGAAGGTGCGCTCAAGCACACCAGTTACCTGAACCGCACGTTCACCTTCGAAAACTTCGTCGAAGGTAAGTCCAACCAGCTCGCCCGCGCGGCGGCCTGGCAAGTGGCGGACAACCCAAAGCATGGCTACAACCCACTCTTCCTATATGGTGGCGTTGGCCTGGGTAAAACTCACTTGATGCACGCGGTGGGTAACCATCTATTAAAGAAGAACCCGAATGCCAAGGTCGTGTACCTGCATTCCGAGCGTTTCGTGGCCGACATGGTCAAGGCGCTGCAACTGAACGCCATCAACGAGTTCAAGCGCTTCTACCGTTCGGTGGATGCTTTGCTGATCGACGATATTCAGTTCTTCGCCCGCAAGGAACGTTCCCAAGAGGAATTTTTCCACACTTTCAATGCCCTGCTTGAAGGTGGCCAGCAGGTCATTCTCACCAGTGACCGCTACCCGAAAGAAATCGAAGGCCTTGAAGAACGCCTGAAATCCCGTTTTGGCTGGGGCCTGACCGTTGCCGTCGAGCCGCCGGAGCTGGAAACCCGCGTAGCAATCCTGATGAAGAAGGCCGACCAGGCCAAAGTCGACTTGCCACACGATGCAGCGTTCTTCATTGCCCAGCGCATTCGCTCCAACGTCCGTGAGCTGGAAGGCGCGCTGAAACGCGTGATTGCCCATTCGCACTTCATGGGTCGCGACATCACCATCGAGCTGATTCGCGAATCCCTGAAAGACCTGTTGGCGTTGCAAGACAAGCTGGTCTCTGTGGATAACATTCAGCGTACCGTCGCCGAGTACTACAAGATCAAGATTTCCGATCTGCTGTCCAAGCGCCGTTCGCGCTCGGTGGCACGTCCGCGTCAGGTCGCCATGGCGCTGTCCAAAGAACTGACCAACCACAGCCTGCCGGAAATCGGTGATGTGTTTGGCGGCCGCGACCACACGACTGTTTTGCACGCCTGCCGCAAGATCAACGAACTTAAGGAATCCGACGCGGACATCCGCGAGGACTACAAGAACCTGCTGCGTACACTGACCACTTGATGAACACCAGCGCAGCTTATTAAGGCAAGGGACTAGACCATGCATTTCACCATTCAACGCGAAGCCCTGTTGAAACCCCTGCAACTGGTCGCAGGCGTCGTTGAGCGCCGACAGACCTTGCCGGTACTCTCTAACGTGCTGCTGGTTGTCGAAGGCCAGCAATTGTCGCTGACCGGTACCGACCTGGAAGTCGAGCTGGTTGGTCGTGTGCAACTCGAAGAGCCGGCTGAAACAGGTTCCATCACCGTGCCTGCGCGCAAACTGATGGATATCTGCAAGAGCCTGCCCAACGATGCGCTGATCGATATCAAGGTCGACGAGCAGAAGCTGGTGGTGAAGGCCGGTCGTAGCCGCTTCACCCTGTCGACCCTGCCCGCCAATGATTTCCCGACTGTGGAAGAAGGCCCGGGCTCGCTGACCTGCAGCCTGGAGCAGAGCAGACTGCGTCGTTTGATCGAACGCACCAGCTTCGCCATGGCCCAACAGGACGTGCGCTACTACCTAAACGGTATGTTGCTGGAAGTCTCGGAAGGCATCATTCGCGCAGTGGCCACCGATGGTCACCGTCTGGCGATGTGCTCGATGAAGGCCGATATCGGTCAGCCGGATCGTCATCAGGTGATCGTGCCGCGTAAAGGCATTCTTGAACTGGCGCGTCTGCTCACCGAGCCGGACGGCATTGTCAGCATCGTCTTGGGTCAGCATCACATTCGCGCCACCACGGGTGAATTCACCTTCACCTCGAAACTGGTCGACGGTAAGTTCCCCGACTATGAGCGCGTTCTGCCGAAGGGCGGTGACAAGCTGGTGCTGGGCGATCGTCAGGCACTGCGTGAAGCGTTCAGCCGTACCGCGATTCTGTCCAACGAGAAATACCGCGGTATCCGTCTGCAACTGGCCAGTGGTCAGTTGAAGATCCAGGCCAACAACCCGGAGCAGGAAGAAGCGGAAGAGGAAGTGGGCGTTGAATACAACGGCGGCTCTCTGGAGATCGGCTTCAACGTGAGCTATTTGCTCGATGTGCTGGGCGTGATGACCACCGAGCAGGTTCGTCTGATTCTGTCCGACTCCAACAGCAGTGCGCTGGTGCAAGAGTCCGATAACGACGATTCGGCTTACGTTGTCATGCCGATGCGCCTGTAAACAGCTGATCCTGGATGTCCTTAAGTCGTGTTTCGGTCACCGCGGTGCGTAATCTGCACCCGGTGACCTTCTCTCCCTCCCCTCGCATCAACATCCTTTACGGCGCCAACGGCAGCGGCAAAACCAGTGTTCTGGAAGCCATTCACCTGCTGGGGCTTGCCCGTTCGTTTCGCAGCACGCGGCTATTACCAGTCATCCAGTACGAGCAACTCGCCTGCACGGTGTTTGGGCAGGTCGAACTGGCCGAGGGTGGCCACAGCGCTTTGGGAATTTCACGCGACCGTCAGGGCGAGTTCCAGATCCGCATCGACGGCCAGAATGCCCGTAGCGCCGCGCAACTCGCGGAAATCCTTCCGCTGCAGCTGATCAACCCGGACAGCTTCCGCTTGTTGGAAGGTGCGCCGAAGATTCGCCGACAGTTTCTCGATTGGGGCGTGTTCCACGTCGAGCCTCGGTTCATGTCCACTTGGCAGCGCTTGCAGAAGGCCCTGCGCCAGAGAAACTCTTGGCTGCGGCATGGTACACTTGACGCCGTTTCACAAGCGGTTTGGGACAGGGAACTGTGCCAGGCCAGCGCTGAAATCGATGAATACCGCCGCGCTTACATCAAAGCCTTGAAACCAGTCTTTGAACAAACCTTGAGCGAACTGGTTGAGCTCGAAGGTTTGACGCTCAGCTATTACCGAGGTTGGGACAAAGACCGGGAATTGAGTGCCGTACTTGCTGGATCCCTGCAACGGGATCAGCAGGTGGGCCATACCCAGGCTGGGCCACAACGAGCTGATTTGCGTCTTAGATTGGGCGCACACAACGCTGCGGACATCTTGTCCCGGGGTCAGCAGAAGCTGGTGGTCTGTGCATTGCGGATTGCCCAAGGGCATCTGGTGAGCCAGGCCCGTCGCGGTCAGTGTATTTATCTGGTGGATGACTTGCCGTCCGAGCTGGACGAGAACCACCGTCGTGCGCTGTGCCGCTTGTTGGAAGACTTACGCTGCCAGGTTTTTATTACCTGTGTAGATCACGAATTATTGAGGGAAGGCTGGCAGACGGAAACGCCAGTCGCTTTGTTCCACGTGGAACAGGGCCGTATCACCCAGACCCACGACCATCGGGAGTGAAGGCATTGAGCGAAGAAAATACGTACGACTCAACGAGCATTAAAGTGCTGAAAGGCCTGGATGCCGTACGCAAACGTCCCGGTATGTACATTGGTGACACCGACGATGGCAGCGGTCTGCACCACATGGTGTTCGAAGTGGTCGACAACTCGATCGACGAAGCCCTCGCCGGCCACTGCGATGACATCAGCATCATCATCCACCCGGATGAGTCCATCACCGTTCGCGACAACGGCCGTGGCATCCCGGTAGACGTGCATAAAGAGGAAGGCGTTTCCGCCGCCGAGGTCATCATGACCGTCCTCCACGCTGGCGGTAAGTTCGACGACAACTCCTACAAGGTATCCGGTGGTCTGCACGGTGTAGGTGTTTCCGTGGTGAACGCACTGTCCGAAGAGCTGATCCTGACCGTGCGCCGTAGCGGCAAGATCTGGGAACAGACTTACGTGCACGGCGTTCCGCAAGAGCCGATGAAAATCGTTGGCGACAGCGAGACTACGGGTACGCAGATTCACTTCCGCCCTTCCGATGAAACCTTCAAGAACATTCACTTCAGCTGGGACATCCTGGCCAAGCGCATTCGTGAGCTGTCCTTCCTCAACTCCGGTGTCGGCATCGTCCTTAAAGACGAGCGCAGCGGCAAGGAAGAGCTGTTCAAATACGAAGGTGGCCTGCGTGCGTTCGTTGAATACCTGAACACCAACAAGACCCCGGTCAACCAGGTGTTCCACTTCAACATCCAGCGTGAAGACGGCATCGGCGTGGAAATCGCCCTGCAGTGGAACGACAGCTTCAACGAGAACCTGTTGTGTTTCACCAACAACATTCCGCAGCGCGACGGTGGCACTCACTTGGTGGGCTTCCGTTCCGCACTGACGCGTAACCTGAACACCTACATCGAAGCTGAAGGCCTGGCGAAGAAGCACAAAGTCGCCACCACGGGTGACGATGCGCGTGAAGGCCTGACTGCGATCATTTCGGTGAAAGTGCCAGATCCGAAGTTCAGCTCCCAGACCAAAGACAAGCTGGTCTCTTCCGAAGTGAAGACCGCCGTCGAGCAGGAAATGGGCAAATACTTCTCCGACTTCCTGCTGGAAAACCCGAACGAAGCCAAGCTCGTTGTCGGCAAGATGATCGACGCCGCACGTGCCCGCGAAGCGGCGCGCAAGGCTCGCGAGATGACCCGCCGCAAAGGCGCGCTGGATATAGCCGGCCTGCCGGGCAAACTGGCCGACTGCCAGGAAAAAGACCCGGCGCTGTCCGAACTGTACCTCGTGGAAGGTGACTCCGCGGGCGGCTCTGCCAAGCAGGGGCGTAACCGCAGGACCCAGGCCATCCTGCCGTTGAAGGGTAAGATCCTCAACGTCGAGAAGGCGCGCTTTGACAAGATGATCTCTTCCCAGGAAGTGGGCACCTTGATCACTGCGCTTGGCTGCGGCATCGGTCGCGACGAGTACAACATCGACAAGTTGCGCTATCACAACATCATCATCATGACCGATGCTGACGTCGACGGTTCGCACATCCGTACTTTGCTGCTGACCTTCTTCTTCCGTCAGTTGCCGGAGTTGATCGAGCGTGGCTACATCTACATCGCTCAGCCGCCGCTGTACAAGGTCAAGAAAGGCAAGCAGGAGCAATACATCAAAGACGACGACGCCATGGAAGAGTACATGACGCAGTCGGCCCTGGAAGATGCGAGCCTGCACCTGAACGAAGAAGCACCAGGCATTTCCGGCCCGGCGCTGGAACGTCTGGTGAATGACTTCCGCATGGTGATGAAGACCCTCAAGCGTCTGTCGCGCCTGTACCCACAGGAGCTGACCGAGCACTTCATCTATCTGCCGGCCGTCAGCCTTGAAAAGCTCGGCGACCACGCTGCGATGCAAGACTGGCTGGCTCAGTACGAAGTCCGTCTGCGTACCGTCGAGAAGTCCGGTCTGGTCTACAAGGCCAGCCTGCGTGAAGATCGTGAACGTGGCGTGTGGCTGCCGGAGGTCGAATTGATCTCCCACGGCCTGTCGAACTACGTGACGTTCAACCGCGACTTCTTCGGCAGTAATGACTACAAAACTGTCGTCACTCTCGGCGCTCAACTGAGTACCCTGCTCGACGAAGGCGCGTACATCCAGCGCGGCGAACGCAAGAAAGCGGTCACCGAGTTCAAGGAAGCCCTGGACTGGTTGATGGCCGAAAGCACCAAGCGCCACACCATCCAGCGATACAAAGGTCTGGGCGAAATGAACCCGGATCAGCTGTGGGAAACCACCATGGACCCAAGCTCGCGTCGCATGCTGAAGGTCACTATCGAAGACGCCATTGGCGCGGACCAGATCTTCAACACCCTGATGGGTGATGCGGTCGAACCTCGCCGTGAGTTCATCGAGAGCAATGCGCTGGCGGTATCCAACCTGGATTTCTGATCCCGGTCAGCACCAAAAAAAGGCCAACGCATTTGCGTTGGCCTTTTTTTTGGCTCCTTGATCTTATTCTTGCGCCGTCGCCACACTTTCCAGCCGATACCCATACCCATAAATCGTCAACAACTGCCAGCCGCGATCCGCCGTCAGCCCCAGCTTGTTGCGCAGTCGATAGATGTGCGTGTCCAAGGGCCGCGATGAAGCGACTTCTTCATGGGGCCAGAAGCGCTCATACAGGTAATCCCGCGACAGCGGTCGGCCGAGGTTGCTGAACAGGCATCGTGCGAGGCGGTATTCGCGTTCGGTCATGACGATCGGTTTACCCTCACGGGTGACCGTCAGTTCGGCGTCATCGAAGGTCAGATCATTGAAGCTCAGCACTTCGGTTGCAGCGCTGCGTGGCTGGCTGTGCCGGCGTAATACTGCGGCGACTCGGGCTTTCAGTTCATTGGGCCGGAACGGTTTGCTGACATAGTCGTCGGCACCAGCATTCAGGGCCTGGACGATATCGCTTTCGCCATCGCGGCTGGTGAGCATGATCGCCGCCGGTGGCGACTCCATGTGTTCACGGGTCCAGCGCAACAAGGCCAGCCCGGTGATGTCAGGCAGTTGCCAGTCGAGGATCAACAGGTCGAAGGTTTCCCGGCGCAGCTGTCGCAACAGGTCTTCACCGTGCTCGAAGTTGTGCAGCGACCAAGGCTGTTCTCCGGCTTCGGCCATTTGCTGCAGGGTCTGCTCGACCCGGCGCAGTTCGGCGGGTTCGTCGTCCAGTATCGCAACGCGCATACGCGAGGGTTCCTTGTTGCTTGGGCTGTTGGTCGTCAACCTTAGTCGCTCGACCATCGCTATTAAAGTAAGCGGCCCGCCGTTGGTCGACGTCCGCTATGATTCTTCGGGTCGAGTATCAGACCTGTGAACTATGAAACCATTCACACCTCCCTGCCCTTTTTCCCATGAATGACCGCAGACGGCATGAAAGCCGAGAGCCGAGCCAGGTGCAGCGACTGTTTCGCCAGTTGGTGCGCGAGTGGTTGTGGATAAGTCTGGTGCTGCTGCCACTGACTGCGCTGTTATCGTATAGAGCGCAGGTCAATTTGAATGACGCATCCCCGGGCCTTGGCGCATTGCTCTCGGTGGGCCTGGTGGCTTGCGTTCTTGGGCTGCTGTTATGGCGTCCACGTCTGGCCCTTTGGATGACGTTGATCGGCATGGTCGGCGTGCTGCTGACCAGCGTCGGGCTGGCGGAAATCCGCGAGTGGTGGTCGCCGACGCCAGCGATGCTAGGCATGTTGTTCGGCTATCTGATCTGGAACTGGCGACGCCTGAGTGTGGTGCTGACGTACTTCGGTTGGGAGCTGGCGCGGCTGGACAGCGAACCGAAAGTCTTTCCCGAACGCCGGCGCGCACAGTTCACTGGCGCTGATCACTTGCAGCGCCAGATCATGGCGCTCGAACAAGCCATGAGTCGTACCCGCGATACCCGGCGCTTTATCGCTGACGGTCTGGAATATTTACCCGTCGCCACGCTCATCAGCGATCCCAAGGGCCAGATCCTTTTGGTCAATCGCAAGGCTCGCCAGCTGTTCGATCATGCTTTGGTGGGTGACGACGTTCTCGATCAGTTGGCGCTGCTCGGATATCCAGAGTTGTCCACAGCCCCGCGTCCTCTGTTATCCGCACTGCCGTTGTTGGAATTTCGCGATCACAAGGAGCGCAGCCTGCGCCTTGAGCGCGCTGCGTTGCTACCGGTGGATGGTGACACGCCAATCGGCTGGTTGCTGAGTTTGACCGACCTGAGTGCCGAGCGCGCCGCCGAGGAACAACGCGGCGTCTTGCTGCGTTTCCTCTCCCATGATCTACGTGCGCCGCACTCGGCGATCCTCGCTCTGCTTGATGTTCATCGTCATCAGGCCGGGGCGGATGCGCCATTGTTCGAACAGATCGAGCGTCAGGTTCACCGCGCTCTGGATCTGACCGATGGCTTCGTGTTGTTGGCGAGGGCTGAATCCGAAACGTATCAGTTCCAGCCGACGTTGTTTGGGATGCTGGTGCTGGACGTACTCGATCAGGCCTTGCCGATCGCTCAGCAGAAATGCATCAAACTGCTGCACGACATGGACGAGCAGTCCCAGGAACGGTTGGTGTCTGCTGACCAGGGCCTGCTGACCCGTGCGTTGTTCAATCTGCTGGAAAACGCCATCAAGTACAGCCCGGCTGACACCACGATTCAGTTGCGCGTCACGTGTCAGGACGATTGGCTCCGTTGTGAGCTTGTTGATCAGGGCAAAGGCATTGCCGCCGAGGAACTGCCCGACCTGTTCAGCCAATACCGGCGCTTTTCCTCGGCTCAGGGCATTGATGGCGTTGGTCTGGGCCTGTCGATGGTTAAAGCCGTGGTCGATCACCATGGCGGCAGAATCGAATGCCGCAGTGTGGTCGATCAAGGTACGACGTTCAGGCTTGAGTTACCGCTGATCATTGAATGAACAGGCACAAAAAAAACCGGCTATATCAGCCGGTTTTTTTACGTCCAAAAAAAACTTATGCACCTTTTACGGCGTTTTATGAGCTTGAGAAATATATAAGTAAATCAGTAGGTTATATATAATATTCAAGCTTTTTCAACAAAAGCGTACACAGGTTATCCACAAAATCTCAGACAGCGATCTGACCACTTTCAGCGGGTGCCTGTGGCGCAGGTGGCAATGAGCCCATTTCCCGTTGCGTCTGCTCGTTCCAGGCTTGCACCCGGTCGTTCAATGCTGCAATGGCTCGCGGCCCAGTACCTTCGGCGTACATCGGTTCGCCAATGACCACAGTGATCACTCCAGGCTTTTTGGCCCAACCGGTTTTCGGCCAGAATTTGCCGGCATTGTGTGCAATCGGCAGTACCGGAAGCTCGGCATTCACCGCCAAAGCGCTGCCACTGCGGGAGAATTTTCCGACAGTGCCGTAGGGGACGCGAGTGCCTTCCGGAAAGATCAGCACCCAGACATTGTCTTTGAGCAGCTCATCGCCTTTCGCCGCGACTTGCTTGAGCGCAGCTTTCGGATTGTCGCGATCAATCGCGATCGGTCGCAGCATCGCCATGGCCCAGCCGAAGAATGGCACGAACAGCAATTCGCGCTTGAGCACCTGGCTCAAAGGCGAGAAATAAGCGGAGAGAAAAAACGTCTCCCAAGTGCTCTGGTGGTTCGATTGAATCACGCAGGGCCGGTCAGGCACATTTTCCGCGCCTTTGATTTCGTAACGGATACCCAGGAACACCTTGCTCAACCACAAGGCGCAACGGCACCAGTACACGTTGATGAAGCGATAGCGCGCCTTGAATGGCAAAAAGGGCGCGATAAAAAAGCTCAGGCTGCACCACAGTAAGGAGGTGGTGCCCAGCAGCAGGTAAAAGAGAAAGATTCTGAAGGCCCGCAGTATCGACATGGCGACGTTTACCGTTACGGGGCAATGCCCGTCTGTTCAAGCGCACTCCCGATCAATCCCTGGTCAGGAATTTCAGAAGTACTCTAGTTGTGGATAAGTTCTGCGGCAATCGCCGCCAGATCGTCAAAAATCAGAGTGCCAACCGGCAGGGTTTTGCCCTGAGTCTTTTCGCCTTTTCCGGTCTTTACCAAAACTGGCTGTGAATCGACGGCTTTGGCGGCCTCCAGGTCACCAAGGCTGTCGCCGACGAACCAGACATTGTTCAGTTCGACGTGGTAATGCGCCGCGATGGTTTTCAACATGCCCGGTTTCGGTTTGCGGCAATCACAACCCTCGTCCGGCCCATGCGGGCAGTACACGATCAGCCCGACTTCACCGCCCTGCTCCGCTACCAATGTGCGCAAACGCGCGTGCATGGCGTCGAGGGTAGCGAGGTCGTAGTAGCCGCGAGCAATGCCCGACTGGTTGGTGGCAACCGCCACCGTCCAGCCGGCCTTGCTCAACTGCGCAATCGCCTCGATCGAGCCGGGCAAAGGAATCCACTCCGCCACCGACTTGATGTAAGCGTCGGAGTCGTAATTGATCACTCCGTCCCGATCGAGAATCAGCAGTTTCAAGAGCAATCCCTCAACCCAGCAACGAAATGTCGGCAACACCCAGGAACAGGCCACGCAGACGCGCCAGCAGCGCGTAACGGTTGGCCCGCACTTTGGCGTCTTCGGCATTGACCATTACCGCGTCGAAGAACGCATCTACCGGCTCGCGCAATGCTGCAAGGCGTGCCAGCGATTCGTTGTACTGACGCGCCGCAGCCATTGGCTGTACAGCCTGATCCGCTTGCTGGATCGCCGAGTACAGCGAGAACTCGTTGGCATTGTCGAAGTACTTGGCTTCAACCACGCTTGGCACAGCGCCTTCAACCTTGCTCAGCAGGTTGGAAACCCGCTTGTTCACCGCCGCCAACGCGGCCGCTTCCGGCAGTTTGCGGAAGGCCTGCACCGCTTGCACACGCTGGTCGAAGTCCAGCGCCGAACCCGGCTTCAGGGCACGTACCGACAGGTAAGTGGCGACATCGACGCCTTCGTCTTCGTAACGCGCACGCAGACGGTCGAAGATGAATTCCAGCACCGCTTCGTTAAGACCAGCAGCCTTGACCTTGGTACCGAACGCATTCACGGCGAAAGCCACGGCGTCGTTCAGATCGAGATCGAGTTTTTTCTCGATCAGGATACGCAGCACGCCGAGTGCCGCACGGCGCAGGGCATACGGGTCTTTGCTGCCGGTTGGCAGCATGCCGATACCGAAGATGCCGACCAGTGTGTCGAGCTTGTCGGCAATGGCGACGGCTGCACCGGTCAGGGTCGCAGGCAGTTCAGCACCGGCACCGCGCGGCATGTATTGCTCGTTCAGCGCCAGCGCGACGTCTTGCGGCTCGCCGTCATTGAGGGCGTAGTAGTAGCCGGCGACACCTTGCATCTCCGGGAACTCGCCGACCATTTCGGTGGACAGGTCGCACTTCGACAGCAAGCCTGCGCGGGCAGCCCACGAAGCGTTGCCGCCGATGCGTGCGGCGATGTAAGCCGCCAATTTCGATACGCGCTCGGCCTTGTCATAGACGCTGCCGAGTTTTTCCTGGAACACCACGTTCTTCAGGCGATCGTTGAACACTTCGAGCTTCTGCTTCTTGTCTTGCTTGAAGAAGAACTCGGCGTCGGTCAGGCGTGGGCGAACCACTTTCTCGTTACCGGCGATGATCTGCTGCGGGTCTTTGCTTTCGATGTTGGCCACGGTAATGAAACGAGGCAGCAACTTGCCGTCGGCATCCAGCAGGCAGAAGTACTTCTGGTTGTCCTGCATGGTGGTGATCAGCGCTTCTTGCGGCACGTCGAGGAAACGTTCCTCGAACGAGCACACCAGCGGCACCGGCCATTCAACCAGCGCGGTCACTTCGTCGAGCAGCGCCGGCGGAACGATTGCAGTGCCTTCCTGACGGGTCGCCAGCTCTTCAGTGCGCTTGCTGATGATCTCGCGACGCTCGTTGGCGTCGGCCAGAACATAAGCGGCACGCAGGTCGGACAGGTAGCTTGCCGGCGAACCGATGCGCACGTTTTCCGGATGGTGGAAGCGGTGGCCACGGGAGTCACGGCCAGCCTTCTGCGCGAGGATGGTGCAGTCGATGACCTGGTCACCGAGCAGCATCACCAGCCATTGGGTCGGACGCACGAATTCTTCTTTGCGCGCACCCCAACGCATGCGTTTCGGGATCGGCAGGTCGTTCAGCGAATCTTCGACGATGGTCGGCAGCAGGCTTGCGGTCGGCTTGCCGGCGATGCTTTGGCTGTAACGCAGTTTCGGGCCGCTCTGATCGATTTCGCTCAGGTCGACGCCGCACTTCTTGGCGAAGCCCAACGCTGCCTGGGTCGGATTGCCTTCGGCATCGAAAGCCGCCTGACGTGGCGGGCCGTCGAGGTTGATGCTGCGATCCGGTTGCTGGGTGGCCAGCGCGGTGATCAACACAGCCAGACGACGCGGCGCGGCGTAGACGGTTTTTGCTTCATAGCTCAGGCCGGCAGCTTGCAGGCCCTTGTCGATACCGGCGAGGAACGCGTCAGCCAAAGTGTTCAGCGCTTTGGGTGGCAGTTCTTCGGTGCCCAGTTCAACCAGAAAATCTTGCGCACTCATTGTGCAGCCTCCAGCTTGGCCAGTACTTCGTCACGCAGGTCCGGGGTCGCCATCGGGAAGCCCAGCTTGGCGCGCGCCAGCAGGTAGGCTTGCGCAACGGAACGCGCCAGGGTGCGTACGCGCAGGATGTATTGCTGACGCGCGGTCACCGAGATTGCCCGGCGCGCATCCAGAAGGTTGAAGGTGTGCGAGGCCTTCAGGACCATTTCGTAGCTCGGCAGCGGCAACGGCTGGTCGAGTTCGATC
This sequence comes from Pseudomonas sp. P42, assembly GCF_017973755.1. Classification (NCBI taxonomy): domain Bacteria; kingdom Pseudomonadati; phylum Pseudomonadota; class Gammaproteobacteria; order Pseudomonadales; family Pseudomonadaceae; genus Pseudomonas; species Pseudomonas sp. P42. The sequence goes on from NZ_JACOPU010000003.1 coordinate 682,741, forward strand.
AGGCGCTTGGCTTCGCTTTCATAGAAGTCGAACAGTTCGAACAGTTTGTCGACGTTGGCGTGTTCGAAGTTATAGGTGGATTGCTCCACTTCGTTCTGGTGGAACACATCGCCGTAGGTGACTTTGCCCATCGGGCCGTCAGCCCAGACCAGGTCGTAGACCGAATCCACGCCCTGCAGGTACATGGCCAGACGCTCGAGACCGTAGGTGATTTCGCCGGTCACCGGGTAGCACTCGATGCCGCCCGCCTGCTGGAAGTAAGTGAACTGAGTCACTTCCATGCCGTTCAGCCAGACTTCCCAGCCCAGACCCCAGGCGCCGAGGGTCGGCGATTCCCAGTTGTCTTCGACGAAGCGAATGTCGTGAACCAACGGGTCCAGGCCGACATGCTTGAGGGAGCCCAGGTACAGTTCCTGGAAGTTGTCCGGGTTCGGCTTCAGGACTACCTGAAACTGATAGTAGTGCTGCAGACGGTTCGGGTTTTCGCCGTAACGGCCGTCAGTCGGACGGCGGCTTGGCTGCACGTAGGCGGCGTTCCAGGTTTCCGGGCCGATGGCGCGCAGGAAGGTCGCGGTGTGGAAAGTGCCGGCGCCTACTTCCATATCGTAGGGCTGAAGTACCACACAACCTTGCTCGGCCCAGTATTGCTGGAGCGCGAGGATCAAGTCTTGGAAGGTACGCACGGCTGGCGTAGGCTGGCTCACGAAATTCACCTGTTTCTTGGGCTGCGATTTAAAGAGCGGGAGTATACCCGATTCAGTCGCACCTCCACCCCCTGGAGCCTTATGCCACGCTGCTTTTGGTGTACCGAAGATCCGCTGTACATGGCTTATCACGATCAGGAGTGGGGCACGCCGCTACGCGATGCGCAGGGTTTGTTCGAGTTGCTTTTGCTCGAAGGGTTCCAGGCCGGGCTTTCCTGGATCACCGTGTTGCGCAAACGCGAGCGCTATCGTGAGGTGTTGTTCGGCTTCGATGTGCAACGTGTGGCGCAGATGAGTGACGCCGAAATCGAAGAATTGATGCTCGATCCTGGGATCATCCGCAACCGCCTCAAACTCAATGCCGCCCGGCGTAATGCCCAGGCCTGGCTGGCGTTGGAAGATCCGGTGGCGTTTCTCTGGTCGTTTGTCGGCGGCCAGCCGATCATCAATCATTTCAACGATCGCAGCGAAGTCCCGGCGATCACCCCCGAAGCGCTGGCGATGAGCAAAGGCCTGAAAAAGGCTGGCTTCACGTTCGTCGGTCCGACCATTTGCTACGCGCTGATGCAGGCCTCGGGCATGGTCATGGATCACACCCGCGACTGCGACCGCTACGCGCAGCTCGTCAACGGCGGTTAGAATGGCCGCCTCGCGCACAGCACAAGATCAGGAGTGACCTGTGGAAAAGTTTAAAGGCGCCTTGCTGGTAGGCGCTCTGCGGCTGTTTGCCCTGCTGCCATGGCGGGCGGTGCAGGCCGTGGGTTCGGCAATTGGCTGGATCATGTGGAAAACCCCCAACCGCTCCCGCGGTGTAGTGCGGATCAACCTCGCTAAATGTTTTCCACAGATGGACCCGGCCGAACGCGAGCGTCTGGTCGGGCAGAGTCTGAAAGACATCGGCAAGTCCCTGACCGAAAGCGCCTGCGCGTGGATCTGGCCGGCCCAGCGCTCCATCGACCTGGTGCGCGAAGTCGAAGGTCTGGACATCCTCAAGGACGCACTGGCCTCGGGCAAAGGCGTGGTCGGCATCACCAGTCATCTGGGCAACTGGGAAGTGCTCAACCACTTCTATTGCAGCCAGTGCAAACCGATCATTTTCTACCGTCCACCCAAGCTCAAGGCTGTGGATGAATTGCTGCGCAAGCAGCGCGTTCAACTGGGCAACAAAGTCGCGGCGTCAACCAAGGAAGGCATTCTCAGCGTCATCAAGGAAGTGCGCAAAGGTGGTGCAGTGGGCATTCCCGCTGACCCGGAACCGGCCGAATCAGCGGGGATTTTCGTGCCCTTCTTTGCTACCCAGGCGCTGACCAGCAAATTCGTGCCGAACATGTTGGCCGGTGGCAAAGCCGTTGGCGTGTTTCTGCATGCGCTGCGTCTGCCCGATGGCTCCGGCTACAAAGTGATCCTCGAAGCCGCGCCAGAGGCCATGTACAGCACCGATACCGCCGAGTCCTGCGCTGCCATGAGCAAAGTCGTCGAGCGTTACGTGGCAGCATATCCAAGCCAGTACATGTGGAGCATGAAGCGCTTCAAGAAGCGTCCACCGGGCGAAGAACGCTGGTATTAACCGATTTGGCACACTCTGTGGATAACGTGTAGGCGTTGCCGCAGGTTCGGGACGTGATCGGACGATCGTTTGATCTTCCTCCCGTTATCCACAAAAGAAGTTCAGCGAAGGGCGCATGAAGATGTCCGAACACCGCAAATCATTCCGCATCAAGATCAGCCACGACAGCTTCGGCGATTGCCTCGGCCAGACCCGCAATCTGTCGCCCACCGGCGTCTATGTCCAGCATCCGCGCCTCGCATCGTTGCCCAAAGGTGCGGTGGTCTATGGCCAGGTGCAGGATTTACCCACAGGCGCGCCGCGAGTGCGGATGGAAGTGGTGACGGTGGATGCCGAGGGCATCGGTCTTCGTTACTTGTGAACAAGATCCGCTGATCTACTGCGCCTGACGATCGAGCTTCTTCAGAAACACCGTCATCTCTTTCTCGGCCTGCTTGTCGCCATGAGCACGAGCGGCTTCCAGACCGTGTTCCCACGCCTGACGCGCGGCGGCGTGATCGCCCAGCGCCAATTGCGCCTTGCCCAACAGTTTCCACGCCGCGGAATACTTTGGATCGAAGCCGACACAGCGCTGGAAATGCTCGGCGGCCTTGGCGTTTTCCCCAAGATCCAGATAGCCCTTGCCCAGACCGAAGCGCAGCAATGAGTTATCCACACCCTTGGCGAGCATTTTTTCCAGGGATTCGAGCATGAGTGGATTCCTTTGGTGGTGTGTCAGTGAAGATTCGTGCCGCCGCCCTCGCCGGCAAGTCAGCTCCCACACGGTTCTCGGATGTACGTCCTATCCATGAACAACCCAATAACCTGTGGGAGCTGGCTTGCCAGCGATGGGGCCAGTCTGATCACCAGATAATCCGGATCAGAAAAAGCTCAACCCCACATGGAACAGCTTCTCCACATCACGAATATGCTTTTTATCCACAAGGAACAGAATCACATGGTCGCCCGCTTCGATCACCGTATCGTCGTGGGCAATGATCACCTGATCATTGCGGATCACCGCGCCGATGGTGGTGCCCGGCGGCAGGCCGATTTTCTCGATGGGCTTGCCAATGACCTTGCTCGACTTGGCATCGCCGTGGGCAATCGCCTCGATCGCTTCCGCCGCACCGCGACGCAATGAATGCACGCTGACGATATCGCCACGGCGCACGTGGGCAAGCAGCGTGCCGATGGTCGCCAGTTGCGGGCTGATGGCAATGTCGATGTCGCCGCCCTGGATCAAGTCGACGTAAGCCGGGTTGTTGATGATCGTCATCACCTTCTTCGCCCCCAGCCGTTTGGCCAGCAGCGACGACATGATGTTGGCTTCGTCGTCGTTGGTCAGTGCGAGGAAAATATCCGCGTCGGCGATGTTCTCTTCCATCAGCAAATCGCGATCCGACGCGCTGCCCTGCAGCACCACGGTGCTGTCGAGGGTGTCGGAGAGATAGCGGCAGCGCGCCGGATTCATCTCGATGATCTTCACCTGATAACGGCTTTCAATGGCTTCGGCCAGCCGCTCGCCGATCTGCCCGCCGCCGGCGATGACGATGCGCTTGTAGGTCTCGTCGAGACGGCGCATTTCGCTCATCACTGCGCGAATATCCTCACGCGCGGCGATGAAGAAGACTTCGTCATCGGCTTCGATCACCGTATTGCCTTGCGGCAAAATCGGTCGGTCGCGGCGGAAAATCGCTGCGACGCGGGTCTCGACGTTCGGCATGTGCTCGCGTAATTGCCGCAGTTGCTGACCCACCAACGGCCCGCCGTAGTAAGCGCGTACGGCCACCAGTTGCGCTTTGCCTTCGGCGAAGTCGATCACCTGCAAAGCGCCGGGATGCTGGATCAGGCGTTTGATGTAGTTGGTCACTACTTGCTCGGGACTGATCAGCACATCGACCGGAATGGCTTCGTTCTGGAACAGCTGCTCTTCGCGGTTCAGATAGGACGCTTCGCGCACCCGGGCGATCTTGGTCGGGGTGTGGAACAACGTGTGGGCGACCTGACAGGCGACCATGTTGGTTTCGTCGCTGTTGGTCACGGCCACGAGCATGTCGGCGTCGTCGGCGCCGGCCTGGCGCAGCACCGATGGCAGCGAGCCACGGCCCTGCACGGTGCGGATGTCGAGGCGATCGCCGAGGTCGCGCAGGCGCTCGCCATCGGTGTCGACCACGGTAATGTCGTTGGCTTCGCTCGCCAAGTGTTCAGCCAGCGAACCGCCGACCTGTCCTGCACCAAGGATGATGATTTTCATCCAGTCACTCCAATGAATCCGTTTAGCCGCGTGCGGCAGCGATCTTGATCAGTTTGGCGTAGTAGAACCCGTCATGCCCGCCCTGCTGGGCCAGCAGTTGGCGACCATGGGGCTGCTTGATCCCGGCAGTCGTGGCCAGGTCCAGCTCGCGTGCGCCAGGTGTGCGCTCGAGGAACGCGGCGATGACTTCGGTGTTCTCGGTCGGCAGGGTCGAGCAGGTGGCGTAAAGCAGGATGCCGCCGACTTCGAGGGTTTTCCACATCGCGTCGAGCAACTCGCCTTGCAGTTGCGCGAGGGCGACGATGTCGTCGGGCTGACGGGTCAGCTTGATGTCCGGATGACGGCGGATCACGCCGGTGGCCGAGCACGGCGCGTCGAGCAGGATGCGCTGGAACGGTTTGCCATCCCACCACTTCTCGATATCACGACCGTCAGCGGCGATCAGCTCTGCGCTCAAACCGAGGCGTTCGAGGTTTTCCCTCACGCGCACCAGACGCTTGGCTTCCAGATCCACCGCCACCACGCCGGCCAGTGCGGGCTCGGCTTCGAGGATGTGGCAGGTCTTGCCGCCGGGTGCGCAGCAGGCGTCGAGCACGCGTTGGCCCGGCGCCAGATCGAGCAGATCGGCGGCCAGTTGAGCGGCTTCGTCCTGCACGCTGATCCAGCCTTCGGCGAATCCCGGTAGGCTGCGCACATCGGCAGCGGCTTCAAGAATGATGCCGTCGGGGCTGAAGACACACGGCGTCGCCGCGATACCGGCCGCAGTCAGGAGACCGAGATAGGCGTCGCGGCTGTGATGGCGACGGTTGACCCGCAGGATCATCGGCGGATGCGCGTTGTTCGCTTCGCAGATCGCTTCCCACTGCTCTGGCCAGAAGGCCTTCAGGGATTTTTGCAGCCAGCGCGGGTGAGCAGTGCGTACCACTGGATCGCGTTCCAGCTCGGCGAAAATCGTTTCGCTTTCACGCTGGGCATTGCGCAATACGGCATTGAGCAGGCCCTTGGCCCAAGGCTTTTTCAGCTTGTCGGCGCAACCGACGGTTTCACCGATGGCTGCGTGGGCCGGAACGCGGGTGTAGAGCAACTGATAGAGGCCGACCAACAGCAATGCCTCGACATCGGCATCCGCAGCCTTGAACGGCTTCTGCAGGAGTTTTTCCGCCAGTGCCGACAGCCGTGGCTGCCAGCGCGCGGTGCCGAACGCCAGATCCTGAGTGAAACCGCGATCGCGATCCTCGACCTTGTCCAGTTGCGTCGGCAGAGAGCTGTTGAGCGAGGCTTTGCCGCTCAGTACGGCGGCGAGAGCCTTGGCGGCGGCCAGACGAGGGTTCATTGCGCGTCCACCGCTGCGCCAAGAAGGGTGCCGACGGCGAATTTTTCACGACGGCTGTTGAACAGGTCGCTGAAATTCAGCGCCTTGCCGCCCGGCAATTGCAGACGGGTCAGGCACAGCGCCTGTTCGCCGCAGGCGACGATCAGGCCGTCCTTGCTGGCGCTGAGGATTTCACCCGGTGCGCCTTTACCGTCGGCAAGTGTTGCCGCCAGCACTTTCAGCGCTTCACCGTTGAGGGTGCTGTGGGTGATCGGCCATGGATTGAAGGCGCGCACCAGTCGTTCCAGCTCAATGGCCGGACGGCTCCAGTCGATGCGTGCTTCGTCCTTGTTCAGTTTGTGCGCGTAGGTGGCGAGGTCGTCGTTCTGCACTTCGCCCTCAAGAGTGCCAGCCGCCAGGCAGGCAATCGCCTGCACCACGGCCGGCGGGCCCATCTCGGCGAGACGATCGTGCAGCGTGCCGCCGGTGTCTTCGCCGGTGATCGGCGTGACGACCTTGAGCAGCATCGGTCCGGTGTCGAGGCCCGCTTCCATGCGCATCACGGTCACGCCGCTTTCGGCATCGCCCGCTTCGACGGCGCGCTGAATCGGCGCCGCTCCGCGCCAGCGTGGCAGCAAGGATGCATGGCTGTTGATGCAGCCCAGACGCGGAATATCGAGCACCACTTGCGGCAGGATCAGACCGTAGGCGACCACCACCATCAAATCCGGCTTCAGCGCCGCGAGCTCGGCTTGTGCGTCAGCGTTGCGCAGGGTCGGCGGCTGCAACACCTGGATATTATTTTCCAGCGCCAGCTGTTTAACCGGGCTCGGCATCAGTTTTTGTCCGCGACCGGCTGGACGATCCGGCTGGGTGTAGACCGCAACGATCTCGTAAGGGCTGCTCAGCAGGGCCTTGAGGTGCTCGGCGGCGAATTCCGGAGTACCGGCAAAAACGATGCGCAGTGGCTCAGTCATTGAATGGCTCTCTATGGCAAAGCTTCATAAAAAGAAAAAGGCTTGCCGCAGCAAGCCTTTGAAGGAGGGCATCAAGCGTTCTGGCGATGGAGCTTTTCCAGTTTCTTCTTGATCCGGTCGCGTTTGAGTGTGGACAGGTAATCGACGAACAATTTGCCGTTGAGGTGGTCGCATTCGTGCTGGATGCACACGGCGAGCAGGCCTTCGGCAATCAGTTCGTAGGGCTTGCCGTCGCGGTCCAGCGCCTTGATCCTGACCTTCTGCGGACGGTCGACGTTTTCGTAGAAGCCGGGCACCGAAAGGCAGCCTTCCTGATACTGATCCATTTCTTCGGTTAGCGATTCGAACTCGGGGTTGATGAATACCCGCGGCTCGGAGCGGTCTTCGGAAAGGTCCATCACGACGATACGTTTGTGCACGTTGACCTGGGTCGCGGCGAGGCCGATGCCCGGCGCTTCATACATTGTTTCAAACATGTCATCGACCAACTGACGCACTTCGTCGTCCACTACAGCCACAGGCTTGGCGATAGTACGCAGACGCGGGTCCGGAAATTCGAGGATGTTTAAAATGGCCATAGGCTGATTGCTGCACGTGTTGAGTAAAGTCGGGTCGATGGCCTGGCAGGTCCGAAGATGCAGGCTACCGTTGTGAAGCGTAGCTTGTGCATTTTGCTCAAGCGAGCCACGGGGGCTCTGACGATTCACGCGAGCGCACATGATAAAGGGATTCACTGCATGAGGAAAACACTACTCGCCCTGCTGCTGTTGGCTTCGGCTGGCGCGGCGCAGGGGCAAGTGCAACTCAGGGATGGTTTTCCACAGCAATACACGGTGGTTTCAGGGGACACTCTCTGGGATATTTCCGGCAAATACCTGCGCGAGCCCTGGCAGTGGCCACAACTGTGGCGGGCCAATCCGCAGATCGAGAACCCCAACCTGATCTACCCCGGCGACACGCTGACGTTCAGTTACGTCAACGGCCAGCCACGCCTGACCCTCAATCGCGGCGAGTCGCGCGGCACCATCAAGCTCTCTCCACGCATTCGCACCAGTCCGGTGGCCGAGGCGATTCCGAGCATTCCACTCAAATCCATCAACAGCTTTCTGTTGAGCAATCGCATCGTCGACAAGGCCGAAGACTTCGACAAGGCGCCGTACATCGTCGCCGGCGATGCCGAACGGGTGCTCAGCGGCACCGGCGACCGCATTTTCGCTCGTGGCCACTTCGACCCGGATCAGCCGGTGTACGGCATCTTCCGACAGGGCAAGATTTACACCGATCCGCAGACCAAGGAGTTTCTCGGGATCAACGCCGATGACATTGGTGGTGGGGAAATCGTTGCCACCGAGGGCGATGTCGCCACCCTCGCCCTGCAACGCACCACACAGGAAGTACGCCTCGGCGACCGCTTGTTCAGCGGCGAAGAGCGCTCGATCAACTCGACCTTCATGCCCAGCGCGCCGACCAGCAACATCAACGGCGTCATCATCGACGTGCCGCGCGGTGTCACCCAGATTGGCGCGATGGACGTGGTCACCCTGAACAAGGGCAAGCGTGACGGCCTGGCTGAAGGCAATGTGCTGGTGGTGATGAAAACCGGCGAAACCGTGCGCGACCGGATCACCGGTCAGCCACTGAAAATCCCCGACGAACGCGCCGGATTACTGATGGTGTTCCGCACCTACGACAAACTCAGCTACGGCCTCGTCCTTAACGCATCGCGCTCATTGGCGGTGCTCGACAAGGTGCGAAATCCGTAGCGTGCTTAACAAGTTACCAACAGAGTTATCCACAGCTTGCTCCGAATGGTTCGGGGCTTATAACGATCAAGGATTGATCCTTTATGCTGCCTGTCTGTACACCGGTTTCCCCTGCGGAACTGGAAGCGCGCCTGCGCCTGCACCGCTTGCCGACAATCGGTCCGAAGCGCTTTCTCAAATTGCTTGAAGCCTTTGGCTCGGCGTCCAAAGCCATCAGCGCCCCGGCCAGTGCCTGGCGTTCGCTGGGATTGCCGGCGGCGTGTGCCGAGGCGCGGCGATGTCCTGAAGTGCGCGATGGCGCAAGCCACGCAATGCGCTGGCTAGAGCGGCCCAATCAACATTTACTGATGTGGGATCAAGCGGATTATCCGGCGCTGCTCGCACATATCCCGGATCCGCCGCCGTTGTTGTTCGTCGCGGGGGACCCACTGATTCTTGAAAAACCGCAACTGGCGATGGTTGGCAGCCGCCGTGCTTCGCGTCCGGGAATGGACACCGCCGCAGCCTTCTCTCGCTGCCTGGCGGGCGCCGGTTTTGTCATCACCAGTGGTCTGGCGCTGGGCATTGATGCCGCCGCGCATCAGGCCGCGCTGGATGTCGGCGGGCAAACCGTGGGTGTGCTGGGCACCGGCCTGGAAAATTTTTATCCACAGCGCAATCAGCGGCTGGCCGATGCGATGATTGCCTCGGGCAGCGCAGTGCTTTCGGAGTTTCCGCTGGATGCCGGTCCAAGCGCCAGCAACTTCCCGCGGCGCAACCGGATCATCAGTGGTTTGTCCCTTGGCGTGCTGGTGGTCGAGGCGAGTGTGGCCAGCGGTTCGCTGATCACCGCGCGGTTGGCGGCGGAACAGGGGCGGGAGGTTTACGCCATTCCCGGTTCGATTCATCACCCCGGTGCACGTGGCTGTCACCAGTTGATTCGAGATGGCGCAGTGCTGGTCGAAACCATAGAGCACATCCTCGAAGCCCTGCGCGGCTGGCAGCATCTACCGATGTTTATGGACACGCCCAAAGAGACTCATCCACTGCTCACGCTACTGCACGCCGCACCGCATACCAGCGAAGGCTTGGCTGATAGCAGTGGCTGGGCCTTGCCCAAAGTGTTGGCGGCCCTCACGGAACTGGAAATGGATGGCCGTGCGGTGTGCGAAAACGGTCGCTGGCTGGCCAGGACGAGCTAGGTTTTACAAGGAAGATCGGTAAACTGCGCGAAACCTGTTTGTGGAGAGTTTTTTCATGGTCAACAGTTGGCGTGTGCAACAAGCCGCGCGAGAGATTCGCGCCGGGGCGGTGATTGCCTATCCAACCGAAGCTGTCTGGGGGCTGGGTTGCGATCCGTGGAATGAAGAAGCGGTGGATCGACTGCTGGCGATCAAGAACCGTTCGGTCGACAAGGGCCTGATTCTGATCGCCGACAATATTCGCCAGTTCGACTTTCTGTTTGAAGACTTCCCGCAGGACTGGATCGACCGCATGTCCAGCACCTGGCCAGGGCCTAACACCTGGCTGGTGCCGCATCAGAACTTGTTGCCGGAATGGGTCACCGGTGTGCATGACACCGTCGCGTTGCGGGTCAGTGATCACCCGCAGGTGCGTGACTTGTGCTCAATGGTCGGGCCGCTGATTTCGACATCGGCCAACCCGCAAGGACGTCCGGCGGCGCGCACGCGCTTGAGGGTCGAGCAGTATTTCCGCGGACAGATTGACCTGGTATTGGGTGGACAACTGGGTGGGCGCAAAAACCCCAGCGTCATCCGTGACCTGGCCAGCGGCAACGTCATTCGTCCTGACTGACGTTCTCTTTCAAGCTTATATAGATATATGTAGTACTCCTCGGCTTTCAAGGCGAGGAGTACTACATATGGCTGCGACTTTTCCTTCAAGTAACTATTAAAATACAACAACTGTTTGTTTATATCTGTCTTTAATGTGTCGGACTAATCGACGAGCATCCAGTTTCAGTAATTTTTCCTACGTCATTATCAGAAATCGCGCAGTGGCGATATTTCTAAAAGCATCCATCATTTCAATGCGCTCAGAAAACTTCGATAAGTTAACGTCTGCGGAGAAGGAATGGATACTACGGATTTACAACTCACGGATTATCTGCAGGCACTTCAGTCGACATTAAAACGTCAGCATGAAAATTGTCGTGTGGTTACTCTCGAAGCCGGATCAGACACGCGAGAGTTTGAACGGTTTATTGGTCGGCAATTTCGGCTGCGATTGCAACACTACATGCTGACCTCCAGAGCCCGTTTGCTGGAAACAAGCTTGGCGATAACGGCCCGCAGCACGCACTTTCTGCTCTATCAACAAGACCAGTTGATGGCGGTATTGAGAGTGACGCCCTCACCGTTTGAATGGGCATCACTGGCGCATCAGCATCTTTCGCCAACCCAGGCGCTGTCGCGTCATGTCGAGTTCAGCCGGTTGATCACCCTTTCCCAGGGTCACTTGCCGGTGTCGGTCAACTGCCTGCTGGCATCGGCCACCGAATGGGCGATCAAGCGCGGTTATGAGGGCGTCACCGCCCTGTGCCGATCACCCCAGCGGCGACTGTTCCAGCGCTTCGGCCTGACATCGATCACCACCGACTCCCTGCATATCGAACAACGCGCCCGCGGCGATTACTGGCTGCTCTCAGCGCAATGGCCGCAGATCCTCGCAGCCGTTCAACAACCCGCCCACACCGCCCTCAATTCACCGGAGAGTCACGATGACCGCGCATGTCAGTTTTGAACAACAGTTGAGCCTGCTGGACGAACGAATCGAAAATGTATGGGCCGATATTCTCGATAACTCGCGGCTGGTTAAAGCCATCCGCGGCGGCAGCGTTTCGAAGGCCTTGTATGCGATTTACATGATCGAGACTTTCCACTACACCGCACACAATGCGCGAAATCAGGGTTTGGTGGGCGTGCGCCATGCCGATAATCCGGTGTATGCAAAATTTTGTTTTGAGCATGCGGCGCAAGAGGTCGGCCATGAAAAAATGGCACTGCATGACGTCATGAGTCTGGGCCTCAAGAATGAAGTCTTCGATATACCGACGGCACTACCGGCCACCGAAGTGTTAATCGCCTATTTATACTGGATATCTTTTACCGGTAATCCACTGCAACGGCTGGGATACAGTTATTGGGCAGAAAACGCCTATCAATTTATTAATCCGCTTATTAATGGCTTGAGCGAAACATTGTCGTTAAAACCGGCTCAGCTGACATTCTTTATCGCTCACTCCGATATTGATATCGAACACTTCAACGAAATCAAACTCATCCTGCAGCGAACTTGCAAAGATCAATCCGATTGGGACGCCGTTGCTACCGTGATGGAAACCAGTTTGCGTTTGACCGGCAACATGCTTGAAGCCGTCTATGAGCAGTATGAGGCCTGGCAAAACGGCCTCGCACCGCGCTATGACTTCCTGCACGCACTGGATAACTCATGAGTCCTTCACGGCGATTTTCCCGAATGACGCACGGGGGCAGGCATGGCTGACTATTTCGAGCGACTGAACTATGCGCTGGGGGATGAAGACACCGCACTGGAATTCGCCATCCTGCCCCCGCGGGCCAGGCACGTGGTCGGCGTCGCGGGAAGTGGCGGACGGCTGCTGCCGCTGCTGGCCCGCAACCCCGCACGCATGACCTGCATCGATGTAAGTGCGCCGCAACTGGCGTTCACGCGACTGCGCTTTGCTCTGCTGGAACAGACTGATTACACATCGTTTATGGACTTCATGGGTTACCACCCAGGGGTTTTGCCGTCGCGACGCCAATCCATACTTGAGCAACTGGATCTGCCGCATGTCGATCGCCACTGGCTGGCGGAGTTTTTCCAGACACGTCATTGGCAGGCGCCGATCTACATGGGGGCTTTTGAGCAGACTTTGCAGCGATTGGCGAAGGTCAATCGACTGTTTACCGGCGAGGCGGGGAGAGAGATTTTTCAGTGCTGCGATCTCGGCGAGCAAACCGATTATTACCGAACCCGTTTTCCCCTCAGGCGCTGGCGGGCTGTGATCTCGCTGCTGGGCAATGCAGCAGTGCTCAATTCGTTGTTGTACAAAGGTTCGTTTCCACCCAATAACCTGGGTATTAGCTCCCGCGCAGCGTATCTGGACATCTTCCACACCTTGTTTAACACGCAGATCGTGCGCGAGAGCTTCTTTCTGCAAATGCTGTTTTTTGGTGAGCTGCGCTACCCCGAAGGTTTCCCGCTGGAGTGCGATCCGCGGATCTTCAAGCGTGCCCGAGAGGCCATTCAGCAGTGTGAGTTGCGCATCGTGCAGGCCGACATTATCGATTGCGCCGCCAAACACACGGACGTCGATTTCGTATCGCTCTCGGACGTGCCTTCCTTCATGCCCGAGGTCGCTGGAGCGAGTGTCTTGCAACGGCTGCGGCCGTCCCTTGCCGAAGAGGCGTTGCTGGTCATGCGTGGACATTTGCACATCGTCCAGCCCGATTTTGCAGGCTTCTGCGATATCACTGCCCATTACCAGGACGCGATCGCACGAGAAAAAACCCAGCTCTGGCGCGTGCAGATCTACCGCCAGACGACACCTTCGCAGGTATCCCGATGAACAATCAGCACCCAACCGTCAACTGGGTAAAAAACCGTGTGCGTCAGGCCCGTGACGATCAGCAGCAGCTGTTTGATGCCGGCCTCAATGGCTTGAAACTGGTGAGCCGTGAGGGCAAGACCATCGAACTGAGCAGCGGTGAGCGGCTGACCGAGTTTCTCTCATGTTCTTACCTGGGACTGGAGTGCGACCCGCGTCTGATTCAAAGCGCGGTAAGCGCCGTGAAATCCTTCGGCGTGCAATTCGCCGCCGCACGAACCCGCGTACTGCTACCGCCCATGCGCGAACTCGACGAGCAGTTGAACCAGATATTCCAGGGCTATACGGTGACCTTCAACTCGGTGGGCAGTGCGCATCTGGGCTGCCTGCCGTTACTGGGCTCAGGCGAGTTACCGTCCTATCCGTTGCGTCGTGGCCCGGGCTGGATCGTCGACCGGGCGGCCCATGCCTCAATGCAGGTGCTGCAAGGGATCCTGTGGCAGTTCGGCCCTGTACAGCGATGCGACTGCAATGACGTGGACCAAGTCGAACAGGCTTGCTCCACGGCGGTAGCGGCAGGCAATACACCCATCATCCTCACGGACAGCATTGGCTCGATGCGGGGTTTGTATCCGATCAATCGACTGTTGCAGCTGGCGGAGCGCTTTGAAGGCTATTTGTACGCCGATGACGCCCACGGCACCTCGATTCACGGCGTAACAGGCGGAGGTTATGCACTCGTTGCTGCTGGTGAGCAACGGCGCGATCGTCTGATTCTTCTGTCCTCTCTGTCCAAGGCATTTGGTGCCACGGGCGGAGCGATCACGGTCTTTTCCGAAGCCGACGCTGAAATGATCCGCCGCCATGCGTCGACCTATACCTTCGGTGGGCCATTGTCGATGGGCGGTGTCGGTGCGGCGGTAGCGTCTGCGGACATTCACCTTTCGCCGGAGCTGGGACAGTTGCAGGCGGCTCTGTGGCGAAATGTTGCCCTGATCGACAACCTGCTCGGGCCGGTGCTGGGCAACCATGAAGTCGCCTCGCCCATTCGTTTCGTCCGCGTCGGCGCCGAGCGTGATGCCATCAGTCTGGCGTTACACCTGCGGCGAAAGGCCATAGCCGTTACCACGGCCATGTTTCCGGTGGTGGCCAAAGGCGAAGCGATTCTGCGTCTCGCCGTCAGCGCGAATCACAACCAGGCCCAATTGGAGAGCCTGGCCAATGCCGTCCGTGGCGGTTTCGATGAGTTAGGCATTCGCCAGGGTGGTCGTGACGATGAGCGATGATCCCGTGCTCTCTGCCAACCAGGCCTTTGCGCACAAATTGGCTTATGCGCAGTCACTGTCGTGGTTCTGTGCGCTGTGTCCGCAGATCCTCCAGGTGCACAGTCTGAAGGATTTGCAGCGCCTGCCGGTTCAGGCCGTGGAGGACGAGCATGGCGGTGTGTTGTTTTCCGCGCTTGGCGAGGCGTCGCACCGTGCGCCGGGTGGCGGCCTGACCCTGACGTCGGGGGGCAGCACCGGCAACCGCAAACACATCACCCATTCCTGGACGTTCAACGCCAGCATTGTGCCGCTGGGGGCGCGGATGTTTGGCGTGGCGGACGAACGCCCGGGTGTGATCATCAATTGCCTGACCGCGGGTGAAATGCAGGGGGCTTTCCAGTACGCAGCGGCGATCGTGCAGCATGTCGGCGCACGTCTGCTGCCCGCCGGTTCATTAATGGGTGTTCAGCGAATTGCCGGGTTGATTCAGTCGCAAGCGGCCGATGCGCTGATTTGCACGCCTTCCTTCGCCGCGGCGCTGTTCAACCACGATGAAATCGACGCACAGCAATTGGTCAGCCTGAGATGGCTTTACTACATCGGGGAACCCTGCGCTCCTCAATTGCGCGAACAGCTTGTCCGGGACTGGCCGGCGATAAGGCTCCGGTCGCTGGGCTACAGCTCGACGGAAACCGGCCCCATCGGCTATCAATGCGCGCACCTTGGACACGGTTTTTATCATCTGCACGCCGATGCGATGTTCATCGAAGTGGTGGACTCTCTCACCTTGCAAGCAGTGGCCGTGGGCGAAAGCGGTGAGTTCCTGCTGACATCCTTGCTGCCCGATCACGTGCCGCTGTTGCGTTACCGGATTGGTGATCGTGGGCGAATCCTGCGCAATGCGGCGAATTGCGCCTGTGGCAGCGCCTTGCCCGTGTTGCAACTTGAGGGGCGGGTAGAGACATCGATCAAGCTGGGTGGCGCGATCATCACGCAGCGACAGGTGATGAGCGTACTCGCACAGGCGTTGCCAGAGTTGGCCTCTAACGACATTCAGGTACAGATCAATCGACAGGCCAACGGTGTGCGCATGTGTCTGGTCATTGCTCAGGACAAACTGCCGTCCGGCGCAGAAGCCGCCATCGAACAGGCGTTGCACAACGAGGCGCAGGCAAGCGCATTGCTCAGGTTGCCCGGTGTTTTGGGATTGCAGGTGCAGCGTCTGGCTCGCAGCCGTTTCGAAACAACTGCTGCGGGCAAGACGCCGTTCTTTATTGAGTTGGAGGCTACCCCGGACTCACCGGGGTAGCGTGTTTTCAGGGCAGCAGGATGGTCGAACCGGTGGTGCGCCGAGCCGACAACTCGGTCTGCGCTTTCGCCGCTTCAGCCAATGGGTAGCGCTGGCTGATATCGACCTTGAGCTTACCGCTGATGATCATCTCGAACAGTTCATCGGCCATGCGCTGCAGGTTCTGCGCATTGTTGGCATAGGTCGCCAATGTAGGCCGGGTAACGTAGAGCGAGCCCTTGGCGGAAAGGATGCCCAGATTCACCCCGTCGACTGCGCCGGAAGCATTGCCGAAGCTCACCACCAACCCACGGGGCGACACGCTGTCCAGCGAAGTCAGCCAAGTATCCTTGCCAACCCCGTCATAGACCACCGGGACTTTCTTGCCGTCGGTCAATTCCAGCACGCGTTCGGCAACATTTTCGTGGCTGTAGTCGATGGTCGCCCAGGCACCGTTGGCCTTGGCCAGTTCGGCTTTTTCCTTCGAGCTGACGGTGCCGATCAGTTTCACGCCCAGCGCCTTGGCCCATTGGCAGGCCAGCGAACCCACGCCCCCCGCTGCGGCGTGGAACAAAATGGTCTCGCCGCCCTTGAGTTCATAGGTCTGACGCAGCAGGTACTGCACGGTCAAACCCTTGAGCATCACCCCGGCGGCGGTTTCGAAGCTGATCTGGTCCGGCAGCTTCACCAGATTGGCTTCAGGCAGGACGTGCAATTCGCTGTAGGCGCCCAGCGGGCCGCTGCCGTACGCGACGCGGTCACCGACCTTGAACCGGGTAACGTCGCTGCCCACCGCCTCAACAATGCCTGCACCTTCCGCGCCCAGGCCGGACGGCAAGGCTGGCGGTGCGTAGAGGCCGCTGCGGAAATAGGTGTCGATGAAATTCAGGCCGATAGCCTTGTTGGCTACGCGCACCTGATTCGGGCCGGGCGCGGCGGGTTCGTAATCAACAAACTCGAGCACTTCGGGACCGCCGTGGGCGCGGAACTGGATACGCTTTGCCATCTGCCTGCTCTCCTTGGGTCTTTTGTAAGGTCCCTATCCAACGCTTATGCATGATCTTCGTCAACTGCGGCGCGTTGGCCTGCGGTGGTATGCTACGCGCCCATTTGCGCCGACCCCCGCCTGCGGGTTGCCGCGTAGTGATGCCCCCGATTCAAGGTGAAGCCATGACGACCCGCACCGACGCCGTAAAGGCCTATCTGCTCGACCTGCAAGACCGCATCTGTGCCGCACTCGAAACCGAGGATGGCGGCACGCGCTTCGTCGAAGACGCCTGGAACCGGCCTGCGGGCGGTGGCGGTCGCACTCGCGTCATTGAGAACGGCACGCTGATCGAAAAGGGCGGCGTCAACTTTTCCCACGTCTTCGGCAGTGGTCTGCCACCGTCGGCCAGCGCCCATCGCCCGGAATTGGCCGGTCGCGGTTTTGAGGCGCTCGGCGTGTCGTTGGTGATCCATCCGCACAGCCCACACGTGCCGACCTCTCACGCCAACGTGCGTTTTTTCATCGCCGAGAAAGAAGGCGAAGAGCCGGTCTGGTGGTTCGGCGGCGGCTTCGACCTGACGCCGTATTACGGCAACGAAGAAGACTGCATCCATTGGCACCGCGTCGCCGAACAGGCCTGCGCGCCATTCGGCCCTGACGTCTATCCGCGCTACAAGGCGTGGTGCGACACCTACTTCCACATCAAGCATCGCCACGAACCGCGCGGCATCGGCGGCTTGTTTTTCGATGACCTGAACGAGTGGGATTTCGACACCAGTTTCGCCTTTATGCGCGCCATTGGTGATGCCTACATCGACGCCTATCTGCCGATCGTGCAGCGCCGCAAGCACGATGCGTTCACCGCCCAGCAACGTGAGTTCCAGGAATTCCGCCGTGGCCGCTACGTCGAGTTCAATCTGGTTTACGACCGTGGCACGTTGTTCGGCCTGCAATCGGGCGGGCGTACCGAGTCGATCCTGATGTCGCTGCCGCCGCAAGTACGCTGGGGCTACGACTGGAAAGCTGAACCTGGCAGCGAAGAAGCACGCCTGACCGAGTACTTCCTGCAAGACCGCGACTGGCTGACTCAAGCCTGAGGACATCTGATGGATCGTTACGTCGTTTTCGGTAACCCGATCGGCCACAGCAAATCGCCGATGATCCACAAGCTGTTCGCCGCGCAGACCGGCGAGAGCCTCGACTACGCCACATTGCTGGCGCCGCTCGACGACTTTTCCGGCTGCGCTACGGCGTTTTTCCGCGAAGGTCGCGGCGCCAATGTCACTGTGCCGTTCAAGGAAGACGCCTATCGCCTGGCTAACAGCCTGACGGCCCGCGCGCGACGGGCTGGTGCGGTGAATACCTTGAGCAAACTGGCCGACGGTTCGCTGCTCGGCGACAACACCGACGGCGCCGGACTGGTGCGGGATCTGACGGTAAACGCCGGGTTCAGTCTGACCGGCAAACGCATCTTGCTGCTCGGTGCCGGTGGCGCCGTGCGTGGAGCGCTGGAGCCGTTGCTGGCGGAGAAACCCGCCTCGGTGATCATCGCCAACCGTACGGTAGACAAGGCCGAGTTGCTGGCGGAGTTGTTCTGCGATCTGGGGCCGGTGTCGGCCAGCGGCTTTGATTGGCTGCGCGAGCCGGTGGACGTGATTATCAACGCCACTTCCGCCAGCCTCACCGGCGATGTACCGCCGATTGCGCCGAGCCTGATCGAACCGGGCCAAACCCTGTGCTACGACATGATGTACGGCAAAGAACCGACCGCGTTCTGCCGTTGGGCCAGTGAGCACGGTGCGGCGG
Organism: Pseudomonas sp. P42; assembly: GCF_017973755.1. Classification (NCBI taxonomy): domain Bacteria; kingdom Pseudomonadati; phylum Pseudomonadota; class Gammaproteobacteria; order Pseudomonadales; family Pseudomonadaceae; genus Pseudomonas; species Pseudomonas sp. P42. The sequence goes on from NZ_JACOPU010000003.1 coordinate 701,217, forward strand.
TGTCGATGGATGGTTTGGGCATGCTCGCCGAGCAAGCTGCCGAGGCGTTCTATTTGTGGCGCGGCGTGCGTCCGGACACGGCGCCGGTTCTGGCCGAACTACGCCGTCAGTTGGCGCAGTAATTACCCATGTGGGAGCGAGCCTGCTCGCGAAAACGGCGGCACATCCAACATTGATGTGTCAGATAGTCCGCTTTCGCGAGCAGGCCCGCTCCCACAGGGTTTTGCAGTGCTTGTCGGGTCAATCCTCAAACCGGATCGGGCATTTCTCTGGCCCTTCCAGCTTGCGCAGTTCCTCCACCACCTGCGGCCGCGCACCGCGCAAAGTCAGGCTGCGACCTTGGCCCAACAGGCGCCGCGCTTCCTGATGCAACATCTCCACCCCCGAATAGTCGATAAAGTTGATCTGCTGCGCCTCGATCACCACCCGCGCGCCGTGCATACGCTGTAAACGCACTTGCAGATAATGGCTGGCGCCGAAGAAGATCGAGCCGCCGACCCCCAGCACATCATCTTCGCCATCGCGCCAATGCTGCACCCGCGGCTGCGAAGTGCGCTTAAGGTAGAAGAACAGCGACGCAAGCACGCCGGCGTAGATTGCGGTCTGCAACTCCAGCAGCAGAGTGGCCAGGCAGGTCAGCGCCATCACCACGAACTCGGCGCGGCTGACCCTGAGCAACGATCGAATCCCGCGATGATCGACCAACCCCCAGGCGATCAGCAAAATGCTGCCGGCCATGGCCGGAATCGGGATGTGTGCGATCAGCCCGGCACCAAAAATCGCAAACAATGCCACCCAGAGCGCCGAAAACACGCCTGCCAGCGGTGAGCAAGCACCGGCCTCATAACTGAGACCCGAACGGGTGAACGAGCCCGCCGACAGCGATCCGGAAAAGAAAGCCCCGACAATGTTCGAAAGGCCTTGCGCGCGCACTTCCTGATTGGCATCGAGCAACTGCTGCGAACGTGCAGATATCGAACGGGCAATCGACAGGCTGGTGACCAGCCCCAGCATGCCCACCGCCACCGCGCTGGGTAGCAGGCGCAGGATCAAATCCAGATCCAGCGGCAACCCGCTGAACGGCGGCAAACGCCCGACAAAAGCGCTGACCAGATGCACGTGGCCGAACATCGCCGGCCACAGCCATACCAGCAGACTGGCCAGCACCAACGTTATCAACAACGTGGGCCAGCGCGGCAACCACTGTTTCAGCACAACGCCCACTGCCACCGTGGCCACTCCGAGCAGCAACGAAGGTTTATCCACAGCCCGAAGGTGTTGCAGCAGATCCATCAAACTGTCCAGCGCCGTGGCTTTGGCGGGCAGATCCAGCCCCAGCAGATTTGGTAATTGCCCAATGGCAATCACAACTGCCGCGCCAAGGGTGAAACCGAGCACCACCGAATGCGAGACGAAGTTCACCAGCGCGCCAAACCGGAGCAAGCCAAGCACCCATTGAAATACCCCGGCGAGGAAGGTCAGCAACAGGATCAGGGTGACGTAGTCCTGGGATGCCGGCACGGCCAGTGGACTGACGCTGGCGTAAAGCACGATCGAAATCGCCGCGGTCGGGCCGCAGATCAGATGCCACGACGAACCCCACAGACAGGCGATCAGCACCGGGATGATCGCGGCGTAGAGGCCGTATTCAGGTGGGAGACCGGCGATCAGCGCGTAGGCAATCGACTGAGGTAACGCGAGAATCGCACCGCTGAGCCCAACGATCAGATCCCGTCCGACGCTGGCGCGGGTTTGCCGGGGTAGCCAGGTGAGAAAGGGAAACAGTGAGCGGCGACTGGGAAAGGCCATGGGTCCTCGCGGTTTGGGGTTTGCTGCAAGGGTAACAGGGGGTCAGTTGGGAAAGCCCCTCACCCTAGCCCTCTCCCAAAGGGAGAGGGGACTGACCGAGGTGTCTGGTCGAGTTACGCCCACGTGCAAAATCTGCGTCGAACTCAATGCTGAATACACCAGAGATCGGCTCCCTTTCCCCTCGCACCCTCTGGGGGAGAGGGCTGGGGTGAGCGGGTAGAATCTCAAGCCGAGCACAATTCCAGCAACCCCACGATCAGAGTTTGGCTTTAACCGCCGCCAGCGCATCCTTGCCATCCAGCGTCTTCACCCCCTCCAGCCACTTGTCCAACACCGCCGGATTAGCCTTGATCCACGCCTTCGCCGCCTCGGCATTGCTGACCTTTTTGTTCACTACCTCGGCCATGATGCTGTTCTCCATCTCCTGAGTGAACGCAAGATTGGTCAGCAATTTACCCACATTCGGACACGCCTCGGCGTATCCCTTGCGCGTCAGGGTGAACACGCTGCCGGTGTCGCCAAAGTATTTCTCACCGCCCTTCAGATAATGCATTTTCAACTGCACGTTCATCGGGTGCGGGGTCCAGCCGAGGAAGGTGACAAATTTCTGCTTTTTCACCGCCCGTGACACTTCGGCGAGCATCGCCTGTTCGCTGGACTCGATCAGTTTCCACTGACCCATGTCGAAGTCGTTCTTCTTGATGATCTCCTGCAGCGAGATGTTCGCCGGGGCGCCCGAGCCGATGCCGTAGATCTTCTTGTCGAACTTGTCGGCAAACTTGTTCAGGTCGGCAAAGTCATGCACACCCGCATCCCACACGTAGTCCGGCACGGCCAGGGTGAACTCGGTGCCGTCGAGGTTCTTCGCCAGTTGCGTGACATCCCCGGTAGCCACGAATTTATCGTAGAAGCCCTGCTGCGCCGGCATCCAGTTGCCGAGGAATACATCCACCTGACCGTCCTTCAAACCGCCGAAGGTGATCGGCACCGCGAGGGTGTCGACCTTGGCCCTGTAGCCCATGCCGTCCAGCAGAAACCCGGTAATGGCGTTGGTTGCGGCGATGTCGCTCCAGCCGGGGTCGGCCATTTTTACCGTGGCGCAGCTTTGCTCGGCGAATGCCGAGGTACTGCTCAGCGCTATCAGGCCAAATGTCACTGCTGTGGATAACTTGCGCATGGACTTCCCCTTCACATTATTGGTTTTGGCAGGGTTGTGGATAACGGGCCTTGCGCTCCAGATCATCGAGGTCGATGTGGTTGCGCATGTACTGCTGACTGGCGTCCACCAACGGCTGGTGATCCCAGCTCTTCAGCTTGCCGATGGTTAACGCATCGGCGACAAAACGGCGGCGGCGCTGGCTGGCGAGAACGTTCTGGTGGATTGCCGGGATATTCCACTTGGCCCGCGCCTCGACGAGAAAATCGTCGAAAAGCTGGCGATGCAGTGGCGATTGGCTGAGTTCTTCCGTTTCACGCGGATCGTTGTCTACGTCAAAGAGTAGGCAAGGGTCGCTTTCGCTGTAGATAAATTTGTAGGCGCCACGGCGGATCATCATCAGCGGGCTGATCGTGCCTTCGGCCATGTACTCGCCGAACACTTCGTCATGGCCGCCCTGCCCTTGCAGGTGCGGCACCAGCGACCGCCCATCCAGCGGCAGACCCGGCTCCAGCGTGCCGCCAGCCAGTTCGACGAAGGTGGGCAGCAGGTCTGCTGTGGACACTGCAGCGCTGATCCGACCCGCGCCAAACTGGCCTGGCGCACTTATCAACAGGGGGACGCGCGCTGCCATCTCGTACCAGTGCATTTTGTACCAGAGGCCTTTCTCGCCAAGCATGTCGCCATGGTCGCCGGAGAAGACGATGATGGTGTCGTCGATCAGCCCTGTTTCCTCGAGGGTTTGCAGAAGTTTGCCGACGTTGGCATCTATGTAGCTGCAAGCGCCGAAGTACGCACGGCGCGCGTCGCGAATCTTATCCACAGGCAAGGGTTTATCCCACAGGTCATAAACCTTGAGCAGCCGTTGCGAGTGCGGATCGAGTTCTTGTTGAGCCGGCGTTGTAGGCAACGGGATATCGGCATCGTCGTACAAATCCCAGAATGCCTTGGGAATCGTGTACGGATCGTGTGGGTGTGTCATCGAAACGGTCAGGCAGAACGGCTGATCGCCATCTTCACGAATGTGATCGAACAGATATTGCTGCGCCTTGAACACCACCTCTTCATCGAAGTCGAGTTGATTGGTGCGCACGCACGGTCCGGCTTGCAGCACCGAAGACATGTTGTGATACCAGCTCGGCCGCACATCCGGCTCGTCCCAATTCACCGACCAGCCGTAGTCGGCGGGATAGATATCGCTGGTCAGCCGCTCTTCGTAGCCATGCAACTGATCCGGGCCGCAAAAATGCATCTTGCCCGACAGCGCCGTGCGATAGCCGAGGCGACGCAGGTAGTGGGCGTAAGTCGGCACATCGGCGGGGAAATCGGCAGCGTTGTCGTAAGCGCCGATCTTGCTCGGCAACTGTCCGCTGACCAGGGTAAAACGCGACGGCGCGCACAACGGGCTGTTGCAGTAAGCGGCGTCGAACACCACGCCTTCGGCGGCCAGGCGGGAAAGATTGGGCAGTTTGATCGGCGAAGGCCCGTAGATCGGCAACATTGGCGCGGCCATCTGATCGGCCATTATGAAAAGAATATTCTTGCGCTTCATGTGATCGCGGCATTCCATAGTGAATATTTATGCGACATTGCTGCGATCGAGCATGGAGTCCATGCTCTGTCGGGTAAAGCCCGCGCCGGGCAATGACTAGGATAAGCACAGCTTATGTATGAAGCTCTTGGTGATCTGTCGCTCGACCTGTTGCGCGCCTTTGAGGCCGCTGCCCGGCATCGCAGTTTTACCGCCGCCGCGGTGGAACTTGGCACCACGCAACCTGCGATCAGTCAGCAGATCAAACGACTGGAAGAGCAACTGGGCTCACGGTTGTTCGATCGAATCTACCGTGGCATTGAGCTCACCGAAGTCGGCACCATCCTGTTCGAGCAAGTTACCCTCGGTTTGCAGAATATCGACGCCGGTTTGAGTGCGATCAGCGCACAGCAGCAACATGAGGTGCTGCAAGTCGCTACCGATTTTGCCTTTGCTGCGTATTGGTTGATGCCGCGTCTGCATCGCTTCCATGAAGCCAATCCGCACGTCGACGTCAGCCTGGTCACCAGTGAGCGCAACCACAACATGCTGCGCACCGATATCGACGTGGCGATCCTGTTCGGCGATGGCCGTTTCAAACAGGGTGAAAGCCATTGGCTGTTCAGCGAAGAAGTGTTCCCGGTGTGCAGTCCGCTCTTGCTCAAGGATCGTGCCCTGCCCTTGACCGCGCAGGCACTACTGGAACTTCCGCTGCTGCACCTGCGGGGGGAGAACAGCAGCAATTGGTTCGACTGGAGTGGGCTGTTCCGCGAACTGGGCATCACTACCCCGCCGGCGCCGGGGCAATTGCGTTTCGACAATTACACACTGCTGATCCAAGCGGCGATCGGCGGCCAAGGCGTGGCGATTGGCTGGCGTCACCTTGTGGATAACTTGCTCAGTCAGGGCTTGCTGTGTCGACCGATTGCCGAGAACACGCTGTCGCGCCTTGGCTATTACGTGGTGTTGCCGCAGCGCAAACGGCGTGGAATGTTGATTCAGCTGTTTGTCGATTGGCTGATGGAGGAGCAGGCCAGCAGTGCCGAATCCCTTACCGGGCTCGCGTTGCCTTCGATTGCGGTGTGATCAATCAGTCGGACACTGCGACAAAATTCACATGCTGACCCACATGCAGATTCAGTCGCAGTTCATCGGCAATTCCCACGGCCACGCGATTCAAGCGTTCCAGCGGTTCTGCCAAACCCGGCTCAAGATTGCCGCCGACCTGACTGAAATGCTCAATGGTCAGCCCAGCCACGCCTTGCGGCGCATTGACCAGCGTCCAGTGCAGTGGACTGCTTTGCACCGCTTCACGAATTTCTTCGGCAGCGTGACGTTGTAAGCGTTCATCCAGCTCCGGCTCGTCGAGTACCGCAAACTCCCCCACCAGAAACAGCCGCGATACATTGGCCGCTTGCAGCCCGTCGACCAGAGCATCAACGGCTAGTACCTGTTCGACCGGGCCAAGCACCACCGAGCGTTCAACATGGTCGCTACTGAACGGCAGCCCCGGGGCATCGAGCAAACAGATCACCGCCGAACTGCCGGCGACACTTTGATTCACCCGCTCGCAATCGAACAGGTCACCGCTTTTGGTGCGCAATCCTGGACGCGGCGCGAGCGCGGTCAGGTCGTCGAGAATGGCGATGACTTCGTGCTGTCGGCGCAGCAGTTCAGCCATCAACGCAGCGCCCAGGCTACTCATGGCACCATAGAGCACCACTTTTACCACCGGGGTTTCGGCATTTTTCATGGCTGATCCCTTTTGTTATCCCTTGTATGACGTGTGACATACGGGCTACGTCGAGGGTTCGAACCGATTCAGAGGGTTTGCGATGCAAGCGATCAAGGGCTACCACGCCCACGTCTATTTCGACGCCAATACGATTGAACAGGCACGGGCACTGTGCGAGCGGGCCGCGCAATTGTTTCCATTGAAGATGGGCCGCGTCCACGAACGACCGGTCGGCCCGCACCCGGACTGGAGCTGCCAGTTGGCCTTCGGCCCCGAGCTGATCGGCGAGGTGCTGCCGTGGCTGGCCCTCAATCGCAAAGGCTTGGTGGTGTTTCTGCACCCGGACACCGGCGATGACTGGGTCGATCACACCGAGCATGCGATCTGGATGGGGGCGATGCGGACGCTGGATTTGTCTGTTTTCTGATCAGGTCGTTGACACGCCCGACGCGTTTCTTCGCGCTCGCACCTGAGATGCTCGTGTGCAAATCGACCTTAATCGCATCCGACGATCGGTTGACCGTTCACCCAAAGGTTTCACCCGCGAAAGGTAGCTGAAAGCTTCCCCGATTAGGATCGCCCTCACTTCCGGCAACAGACCGGTTGGCCAACGCGTGTGATCTCTCGCTCGCCCGGCCCAATTAACAACAACAATGGTGATTCTGATGTCCTCTGTAGCCCGCCTCTTCCCGCGTCTTTTCGTTGCCACTCCGCCCGTACGCCTCGTGCTTCCCGTTCTGCGCTGATCCCGCCCGATCCGCTCACTCAACTAGCCGCGCTACGCCTGGAGTAATCCCATGCTGACTTTCCTTGGCTTCGCCATGGTCATCACGTTCATGTTCCTGATCATGACCAAGCGCCTGTCCGCGCTGATCGCCCTGATCATCATCCCGATTCTGTTTGCGCTGTTCGGTGGTTTCGCGCCGAAGATCGGTCCGATGATGCTCGAAGGCATCACCAAGCTGGCGCCGACTGGCGTGATGCTGATGTTCGCCATTCTCTATTTCGCCCTGATGATCGACTCCGGCCTGTTCGACCCGGCCGTGCGCAAGATCCTCAAACTGGTCAAGGGCGACCCGCTGAAAGTTTCGGTCGGCACCGCCGTACTGGCGCTCGTCGTTTCCCTTGATGGTGACGGCGCGACCACTTATATGATCTGCGTGGCCGCGATGCTGCCGTTGTACAGCCGCATTGGCATGAGCCCGCGGATCATGGCTGGCCTGATCATCCTCGCCGGTGGCGTGATGAACATGACCCCATGGGGCGGTCCGACCGCTCGTGCGGCGAGTGCGCTGCATGTCGATCCTTCGGACATTTTTGTGCCGATGATCCCGGCCATGGCCGCTGGCGTGGTGGCGATCCTGGTGATTGCCTATTTCTACGGCAAACGCGAACGTGCGCGTCTGGGCGAGTTGCACCTGATCGGCGACGAGATCGATCACAGCGAAATCAGCGTTTCGCAGTTCCCGGATGCCCGTCGTCCGAAGCTGATCTGGTTCAACGGCGCCCTGACCTTCGGCCTGATGTGCACGCTGATCGCCGGCCTGTTGCCACTGCCGGTGTTGTTCATGGTTGCATTCAGTATCGCCATGATCGTCAACTACCCTTGCCTGCAACAGCAGAAGGATCGCGTCGCGGCGCACGCCGGCAGTGTGCTGGCAGTGGTCGGGCTGATCTTTGCGGCCGGCATCTTCACCGGTATCCTGACCGGCACCGGTATGGTCGATGCGATGTCGAAGAGCCTGTTGGCAGTGATCCCTGATTTCCTCGGCCCGTACCTGGCGGTAATCACGGCGCTGGTGAGCATGCCGTTCACCTTCTTCATGTCCAACGATGCGTTCTACTATGGTGTGTTGCCGGTGTTGGCCGAAGCCGCCAGCCACTACGGGATTACTGCGGTGGAAATGGCCCGTGCCTCGATCGTCGGTCAGCCCGTCCACTTGCTGAGCCCGTTGGTGCCATCGACTTATCTGTTGGTGGCGTTGGCCGGCATCGATTTTGGTGACCATCAGCGTTTCACCCTGAAATGGGCGATCCTGGTGTGTATCTGCATCCTGATTGCTGCACTGCTGTTGGGGACTTTTCCGCTCTTCAGCACTCTATAAGCCCAAGACTCACTGCACAGAGTCCCGGCTTCGCTGTTTGAAGCCCGGACTCTTTGTGGTTTAACAATCGCTCAAAGGAATACACATGGAATGGCTGACCAACCCTGAAATCTGGGTTGCCTTCTTTACCCTGACCGCCCTGGAAATCGTCCTCGGTATCGATAACATCATCATGATTTCGATCCTGGTCAGCCGCATGCCCAAACACATGCAGCAGCGCACCCGGATTTTCGGTCTGGCGCTGGCCATGATCACGCGGATCCTGTTGCTGCTGTCGATTACCTGGGTCATGCGCCTGACGGCCGATCTGTTCGTCGTGTTCGGCCAAGGCATCTCCGGCCGCGACCTGATCCTGTTCTTCGGTGGTCTGTTCCTGTTGTGGAAAAGCTCGCAAGAGATGTACCACGCACTGGAAGGCGAAGACGAAAGCGAAGAAACGCCAAGCGGCAAGGGTGGCAACTTCCTCTACACCATCATCCAGATCGCGATCATCGACATCGTCTTCTCGCTGGATTCGGTGATCACCGCAGTCGGCATGGTCTCGCACGTTCCAGTCATGGTTGCAGCGATCATCGTTGCGGTGCTGGTGATGATGCTGGCGGCCGGGACTATCAGCGATTTCATCGACAAACATCCGTCGCTGAAGATGCTCGCGCTGTCGTTCCTGCTGGTGGTCGGTACTGTGCTGATCGCCGAATCGTTCGACGTGCATGTGCCGAAAGGCTACGTCTACTTCGCGATGGCGTTCTCGCTGGCAGTGGAAGCGATCAACATCAAACTGCGTGGCGCGATGGCCAAGAAGAAACAACAGCAAGATCCGGTGAAACTGCGCAAGGACATTCCGGGCCAGTAACCCGGTAGTCCAGCAGTCAGTAAAAAACCTGTGGGAGCTGGCAAGCCAGACTCCCACAGGTTTTTTTGTTTTTTGTGTTTGATGCTTGAAAAACCTTTGTTCACGCAGACAGAAGAACCTGTTGGAGCTGGCTCGCCTGCGATAACGGGGTGTCAGTCGACATCAATGTTTGCTGTACCGACGTCATCGCTGGCAAGTCAGCTCCCACAGGGTTTTGCCGTGTTTGTGGCGAACGTGAATGAACGCCTTTTCATGACACTTTTGTTTCAATCTCCACTTTGGCTGTGCAATGCTGGCGCACAGACCGTTAGCCAACTACAGCTTAAGTATCAGAACGTAGAAACCGCGCGGCACCGTCAACTTGCTCCTCTGGAGCGCTGCTATTTCAGGGGGTTTGCATGCTCACCCTGCTCAATCTGCTTTCCGCCGTCGCCCTGCTGATCTGGGGCACGCACATCGTTCGAACCGGCATCCTGCGGGTGTACGGCACCCAGCTGCGCCATGTGATTGGCCAGAACATGTCGAAAAAATGGCTGGCCTTTGTCGCCGGTATCGTCGTGACCGCGATGGTGCAGAGCAGCAACGCCACCGCCATGCTCGTCACCTCCTTTGTCGGCCAGGGCCTGATGGCGCTGACCCCGGCGCTGGCGACCATGCTCGGCGCCGACGTCGGTACGGCGTTGATGGCCCGGGTGCTGACCTTCGACCTCTCTTGGCTGTCGCCGCTGCTGATTTTTGTCGGGGTGATTTTCTTTCTGTCGCGCAAACAGACGCGGCTCGGGCAGATGGGGCGCGTATCTATCGGTCTGGGGCTGATCATTCTCGCGCTGCAATTGATCGTCGAGGCCGCTGCGCCGATCACCCATGCGCAAGGGGTGAAGGTGATTTTTGCATCGCTGACTGGCGATATCCTTCTCGACGCCTTGGTCGGCGCGCTGTTCGCGATGATTTCCTATTCCAGCCTCGCCGCCGTTCTGCTCACCGCCACACTGGCCGGGGCAGCGGTGATCAGTCTGCCGGTGGCGATCGGTCTGGTGATCGGCGCCAACATCGGCAGCGGCATTCTCGCGTTCATGAGCACCAGCATGCAGAACGCGGCGGGCCGGCAAGTGGCGCTGGGCAGTTTGTTGTACAAGCTGATCGGCCTGCTGCTGATCATCCCGGTGCTTGATCCGCTGGTGCACTGGATCGACAGCCTCGATTTCAGCCCGCAGGAAATGGTCATCGGCTTCCATCTGCTCTACAACACCGCGCGTTGCCTGATCCTGCTGCCGAGTGTCGGGCCGATGGCGCGGCTGTGTGCCTGGCTGCTGCCTGAACGGCCGGAGGTCAACGGCACCGCCAAACCGCGTCATCTCGACGCGACCGCACTGGTCACGCCAAGCCTTGCGCTGGCCAACGCCGCGCGAGAAACCCTGCGCATGGGCGATCTGCTCGACAACATGCTCGATGCCACTCTCGATGTGTTGCGCGGCAAGCAGACCGCCGTCACTCAGGAGGTGCGCAGGCTGACCGACGACATCGAAGCGTTGTACAGCGCAATCAAGCTGTATCTGGCGCAGATGCCCCGCGAGGATCTCGGCGAGCGGGACAGTCGACGCTGGGCCGAGATCATCGAGTTGGCGATCAACCTGAAACTGTCCAGCGATGTCATCGAACGCATGCTGCGCAAGATCCAGCAGCAGAAGACTTCGCAACGTCGTTCGTTTTCCGAAGAGGGCCTGGAGGATCTGGCCGTGCTGCATCAGCAGCTCATTGCCAACCTGCGGTTGGGGCTGTCGGTGTTTCTCAGTGGCGACCGGGAAAGTGCCCGGCAGTTGTTGCGCGAAAAACGTCGTTTTCGCGCACAGGAACGCCGTTTGGCCCATGCGCATGTCAGCCGATTGCAGCGCAAGATCGTGCAGAGTATTGAAACCAGTTCGCTGCATCTGGAGTTGATTGCGGACATGCGCCGGCTCAATTCGCTGTTCTGCGGCAGTGCGTATGTGGTGCTGGAAACGGCGGATACCGGCGCGCTGGCGGCGGATGATATGAGCGACATTACGCATTCGCCTTGAACGTCTGCGGTTGTGGTCAGTCAGTAACTCAGAGTTCAGCCTCAAGGCCGTCATCGCTGGCAAGCCAGCTCCCACAGGGTTTTGTGCGCCATAGATCCCTGTGTGAGCTAGCTTGCCAGCGATGAGGGCCTGACTGACGACACGGATCTCCAAATCAGCCGTATGGAAGCCTGTTATGCGTTGCCTGTTGTTCGCCTGTCTGTTGCTCGGTTCTCTACCCTCCTTCGCCCTGGATCGTTTTCAGGTCGAAGGCTATGCGTTGCCCAACGGTTTGCAGTTGATGCTCAAGCCCGGCACCGAGCGTGGGCATGTGGCGATCCGCCTGGTGGTCGGCGTCGGTCTCGACGATTTCGACTGCGACGAAAAAGAGCTGCCGCATCTGCTCGAACACCTGCTGTTCAGCGGCATTGACGCCACCGGCGAAGGTGGTCTCGAAGAACGCATGCAGGCCCTGGGCGGCGAATGGAACGCCTTCACCAGCAATGCCGACACCACCTTCGTCATCGAAGCCCCGGCGAAGAACCAGCGCAAGGTGCTCGATCTGCTGCTGGCTCTGCTGACCCAGACCCGCATTGACGACAACGCGATCAACGCCGCCAAACGCGTGGTCGAGCGTGAAGACGGCGGCCATTACACGCGCCTGCAACGTTTTCTTGATCGTCAGGATCTGGGCCACACCGCGAGCAATCAATTGGCCGTCGAACTGGGCCTGAAATGCCCGCAACGCGCCGAAGTCGATCATCTGACCCAAGAGCAGTTAGAGAAGGTGCGCCAGGCCTGGTACGCGCCGAACAACATGACCCTGATCATCGTCGGCGAACTTGACAAACTGCTGCCGGCTTATCTGGAACGCACGTGGGGCGCCCTCGAACCGGTCGAACCCAGCGAGCACCGTCCGCTGCCGGACATCAGCACCAGCGCCGCCCACGAGCGCACCCTCACCCGCGGCTTCATGGGTGACGGCGCCAAGTTGCACTGGTTAGTGCCGGAGCCGGTGCTGGACGATCAGTACGACCAGACTTTCGATATCCTCAAGGATTACCTCGACTGGGCGCTGTACCGGCAGATTCGCCTGAACCACGGTTTGTCCTACGGGCCGTGGGCCGAACGCGAAGTGTTCGGCGGCGTCGGCTTCATGAGCCTCAACGCTGACCTGGATCGCGATGACGTCGACGAAGCCATTCAGGTCCTGGAAGACCTCAAGGCGGACTTGCTGAAAAACGGTCTCGACCCTGACACCTTCGCCCGGATCAAACAGGCCGCCATCGCCCATCAGGCCTGGGCGGTACAAGGCAACAGTGCGATGGCCGATTATTACTGGAGCGCGCTGAGCGATTATCAGGACGGCCGCTTCGCCAACCCTGCGCGGGACCTGCAAGGCGTGACGCTGGAAACGGCGAACAAGGCCATGCGTGAGTTGATGTTGCAACCGGGGTATCTGCGGATCGAGAAGCCGCTGATCAGTGATGATCAGGTGTTGTGGGTAGCTGCAGGTGGAGTGGGTCTGGTGCTGCTGATGTTGATTGGCTGGCGCTTGCATCGTAAGCGCGCGTGAAGATCAAAAGATCGCAGTCAATACACCGAATAACTGACTGCCAACCTCGCCACGTGGGCCGGTGGGCGCTACTCTGTCGAGGTTTTTTCCCCTATCGTTGTGAACCGCCAAAATGTCCAGACTGACCCTCCTTATCCAGCGCATTATCGAGCTGATGAAGCGCTACCCCGGGGTCATTGCGCTGGGTGGTTTCATCTCGGGGGTCGGCAGTTTCATGCTGGTCGATCGCCAGCAGGGACTGGCGAGCTGGATCACGGTGATCATGCTGCTCAGCTGGATCTGGCTGATGTTGGAAAACACCCTCACCGGCCTCTTCACACGGGTGTTCAAACGGGAAATTCCTCAACCGCTGCTGCGTTATGCGACGCAGATGATCCATCAGGAAAGCCTGTTTTTTGTCCTGCCGTTCTTTTTCATCACCACGACGTGGAACAGCAGCCAACTGATCTTTACCGGCCTGCTCAGCGTCGCCGCGCTGATCTCCATCGTCGACCCGCTCTATTACAAATGGCTGGCGCCACGGCGCTGGGCGTTTCTCGCGTTGCACACCCTGACCCTGTTCGCCGCCCTGCTCACGGCGTTGCCGGTGATCATGCACCTGACCACCTCGCAAAGTTTCAAATGGGCGCTGGGGATTGCCGTGCTGCTGTCGTTCCCGAGCCTGGCGTCGATCTTCCCGATCCGCACCGTGCGCAATGCGCTGGCGATTCTGTGCATCACCGTGGGCATCGGTGGCGTCGGCTGGGCATTGCGTTCGTGGGTGCCGCCGGCGACGCTATGGATGACCGATGTGGCAATCAGCACGCAAATGCAGGATCGCACCCCTGGCGCCAGTCTCGATAAGGTCAGCGCCGAGCAGATCCGCAACGGCGGCCTCTACGCCTACACCGCGATCAATGCACCGCGCGGGCTCGATGAGCGGATTTATCACGTCTGGCAGTTCAACGGCAAAGAGGTCGATCGCATCGCCCTCGACATCCACGGCGGGCGCAAGGAAGGCTACCGGGCGTGGACGCACAAACAGAATTTCCCCGGCAACCCGGCGGGCAAATGGCAAGTGCGGGTGTTGACCGAGGATGGCCAGCTGATCGGTGTGCTGCGCTTTGAAATCACCGACAGCACACCGGTCAAAGAAAAGTAATCCGGTTCGTGCTATTACGTTAGTTCGCTTAGACGCCGAACAAGCACGGAGCTTATGACCAGCAGCTCGATGACAGGCAGCGCCCAATTGGACACGTCCAACACCCCTGCCCGCCTGCGGATCAGCGGAGACTGGACGCTTGCCCATTACACCGAGCTCAAACATCTGAGCGAAACCCTGCGCGGCCAGTACGACACCGACACGCCCATCGACCTCAACGGCCTCGGCGCCCTCGACACTGCTGGCGCGTCATTGCTGGTGGAATTGCTCGGATCCGAGCGCCTCGGCAAGTCCGCCGAACATCCCGATTGCACAATCTCCAGCGCCGACCGCGCGCTGCTGCAGACCGTGTATCAGTCGTTGACCGATTTCTGCGTGCCGATCAAGGAACCGGAAATCAGCGTCAGCGTGCAATTGCTGACGCGCATCGGCCGCGCCGTCGACACGGTCTGGCAAGACACCCTGCAACTGCTCGGCTTCGTCGGCCTGATTCTGGAAACCATCGCTCGTGGCCTGTTTCGGCCCAAGCGCTGGCGTATCACGCCGATGATCGCGCACATCGAACAGACCGGTCTCGACGCCGCGCCTATCGTGGCGTTGCTGACCTTTCTGGTGGGGGCTGTGGTGGCGTTTCTCGGCGCGACGGTACTGGCCAGTTTTGGCGCGAGCATCTTCACCGTCGATCTGGTGGGTTTTGCCTTCCTGCGTGAGTTCGGTGTTTTGCTCACCGCGATCCTGATGGCCGGGCGCACCGCCAGTGCGTTCACCGCGCAAATCGGGTCGATGAAGGCCAACGAGGAAATCGACGCGATTCGCACCCTCGGCCTTGACCCGATGGAGCTGCTGGTGGTGCCGCGCGTGCTGGCGTTGCTAGTGGCGCTGCCGCTGCTGACCTTTCTGGCGATGATCTGCGGAATCATCGGCGGTGCCGTGGTCTGCGCGGTGTCGCTGGATATCTCGCCGGCGATGTTCCTCTCGCTGCTGCAAAGCGACATCGGCGTTCAGCATTTTCTGGTCGGCCTGGTGAAGGCGCCGATCTTCGCGTTTCTGATTGCGGCGATTGGTTGTCTGGAAGGCTTCAAGGTCAGCGGCAGCGCCGAATCGGTCGGTGCACACACCACGTCGAGTGTGGTGCAGTCGATTTTCGTGGTGATCGTGCTCGACGCGGTGGCTGCGCTGTTCTTCATGGAGATGGGCTGGTGAGTCGTCTACCCCGTGCGCCCTCGGAGGCGGTGATTGAAGTCCGTAACCTGTGCAACCGCTTCGGTACGCAGAGCGTGCACGAGAACCTCGATCTGGATTTGTACAAAGGCGAAATCCTCGCCGTGGTCGGCGGTTCCGGCAGCGGCAAATCGGTACTGCTGCGCAGCATTGTCGGCCTGCGCCGGCCCAGCGAGGGCATCGTCAAAGTGTTCGGCCAGAATCTGCCGAGCCTGGCGGAGCATGAGCGCTCGCTGATCGAACGGCGCTTTGGCGTGCTGTTCCAGAAAGGCGCGCTGTTCTCTTCGCTCACCGTGACCGAGAACGTCGCCCTGCCGCTGATCGAACACGCGGGCCTGAGCCGTGAAGACGCCGAGCATCTGGCCGCCGTCAAACTGGCGCTGGCCGGGTTACCGCTGTCGGCGGCAGACAAATACCCGGCGTCGCTGTCCGGCGGCATGATCAAGCGCGCCGCTCTGGCCCGGGCATTGGCGCTGGATCCGGACATTCTTTTTCTCGACGAACCGACCGCCGGCCTCGATCCGATTGGCGCTGCGGCGTTCGATCAGTTGATCCTGACCCTGCGTGATGCGTTGGGCCTGAGTGTGTTTCTGGTGACCCACGACCTCGACACGCTCTACACCATCACCGACCGCGTGGCGGTGCTGGCGCAGAAGAAAGTGCTGGTGGCCGATGCCATCGACGTGGTCTCGGAAACCGATGACGCGTGGATTCACGAATATTTCCACGGCCCGCGCGGCCGCTCGGCGCTGGACGCCGCCAAACTGCTCAACGAGGTCTGACATGGAAACCCGAGCGCATCATGTGTTGATTGGCCTGTGCACCGTGCTGGTGGTGGCCGGCGCCCTGCTCTTCGGCCTGTTCCTGGCCAAATCCAGTGTCGACACCGAGTTCAAGGATTACGAGGTGGTGTTCAACGAGGCGGTCAGTGGCCTGTCCAAGGGCAGTTCGGTGCAGTACAGCGGGATCAAGGTCGGCGACGTGGTCAGCCTGCGCCTCGATCCGCAGGACCCACGGCGGGTGCTGGCGCGGATTCGTCTCGGCGGCGACACGCCGGTGAAGGAAGACACCCAGGCCAAACTGGCGCTGACCGGGATCACTGGCACGTCGATCATCCAGCTCAGCGGCGGCACGCCGCAGAGCCCGACCCTCAAGGGGCATGACGGCAAGCTCCCGGTGATCATCGCGTCGCCCTCGCCTATCTCGCGGCTGCTCAATGACAGCAACGACTTGATGAGCGGCATCAGTGCCCTGCTGCACAATGCTAATCAGATGTTCTCCGAGGATAACGTCGAACGCGTCAGCAGGACCCTCGCTCATCTCGAACAGACCACCGGCACCATTAACGATCAGCGCGGCGACATTCGCCAGGCCATGCAGCAACTGGCGAGCGTCGGCAAACAGGCCGGCAGCATGCTCGAACAGACCTCGGCGTTGATGCGGAACGCCAACGGCCTGCTCAACGATCAGGGCAAACAGGCGCTGGGCAGCGCCGAGCAGGCAATGAAGTCGCTGGAAGACAGCAGCGTCACCATCAATGCGTTGCTGAACAAGAACCAGAATGCCCTCGACAGCGGCATGCAGGGCCTCAACGGCCTGGCGCCGGCGATCCGTGAACTGCGCGAAACCCTGTCTTCGCTGCGGGCCATTTCCCAACGTCTGGAGGCCAACCCCAGCGGTTACCTGCTGGGCAGTGACAAGAACAAGGAGTTCACGCCATGAAGCTGACCCGCCTCGCCCTCCTCGCCACTGGCCTTACGCTGATCAGCGCGTGCACGATCTTCCCCGAATCCGAGCCGCTGGACGTCTACCGCTTGCCGGCAGCACAGGCGCCCGCCTCGCGCGGTTCGGCGGCGACACAGCAGTGGTCGCTGCGCTTGAACAAGTTGCAGGCCAGCGAAGCGCTGAACCGGCCGACCATCGCGGTGATCCCGCAGGGTGACGTGATCAGCAGCTACAAGGCTTCGCGCTGGAGCGATCCGGCGCCTGTATTGCTGCGAAATCGGCTGCTCGATGGTTTTCAGCGCGATGGCCGGGTGACGTTGCTGAGCACCGATGACAGCAACTTTCAGGCGGATCTGGAGCTGGGCGGGAATTTGCAGGCGTTTCAGACCGAGTATCAGGGCACCCAGGCCAGCGTCGTCGTGCGCCTCGATGCGTTACTGGTGCGCGGCTATGACCAGCGAATCCTGGCCAGTCGCCGGTTTGAAGAACGTCAGCCGCTGAGCGATGTGCAGGTGCCGGCGGTGGTCGCCGGGTTTGGCCAGGCCAGTGATCGTCTCACCGCCAACGTCGTCGCGTGGGCCGTGGACCAAGGTCAGAAACTGGCCCCCCAAAGACCCTGAGCTCGACACAATCCCTGTGGGAGCAGGCTTGCCCGCGATGACGGTGTGTCAGTCACCAGAGGTTCTGGATGTGCTGCCCTCATCACTGGCAAGCCAGCGCCCACAGGGTTCTCGATCAGCCGAAGAACCAGTAGCACACGGTGATGGCGCCGATCACGCCGGCCAGTTCCGCCAACAGCGCGCAACCCACGGCATGCCTTGCGCGCTGAATCCCCACCGCACCGAAATACACCGCCAGCACATAGAACGTCGTCTCGGTACTGCCCTGCACCGTCGCCGCGACGAGCGCCGGGAAGCTGTCCACGCCGGAGGTCTGCATTGTCTCGATCAGCATCGCCCGCGCAGCACTGCCGGAGAACGGTTTGACCATCGCTGTGGGCAGCGCATCAACGAATCGGGTGTCCCAACCGGCCCATTCGACCAAATGGCGAATCCCGTCGAGCCCAAAATCCAGCGCCCCGGATGCGCGCAATACGCCAACGGCGCAGAGCATTGCGACCAGATACGGCAGCAGGTTCTTGGCAACGTCGAAGCCTTCCTTCGCGCCTTCAACGAACGCCTCGTAAACCTTCACTTTGCGTAAAGCACCGATCACCAGAAACAGCATGATCAGCCCGAACAACGTGAGATTGCCGAGGATCGACGAAAGCCCCGCCAGCGCCGTGGCCGACATTGTCCCCAGCAGCGCCATGAACGCGCCGAGGATCAGCGCGCCGGGAATCAGATACGCCAGCACCACCGGGTCCCAGATCCGCAGACGCTGCATGAAGGCTACCGACAGGAAGCCGACGATGGTCGAGCAACTGGTCGCCAGCAGAATCGGCAGGAACACCAGGGTCGGATCCGGCGCGCCTTGCTGGGCGCGGTACATGAAGATCGTCACCGGCAGCAGAGTCAAGGAGGAAGCGTTGAGCACCAGGAAAAGGATTTGCGCGTTGCTGGCGATGGTCGCGCTGGGGTTGAGTTCCTGCAACGCCTTCATGGCCTTGAGGCCGATCGGCGTGGCGGCGTTGTCCAGACCGAGACCGTTGGCGGCGAAGTTCAGGGTGATCAGGCCGAGGGCCGGGTGGCCGGGCGGAACCTCAGGCATCAGGCGCAGAAACAACGGCCCCAACACCTTGGCCAGCCAGTCGACGATCCCGGCCTTTTCGGCAATGCGCAGGAAACCCAGCCACAGGGTGAGCGTGCCGAACAGCAGCACCATGACCTCGACCGAGAGCTTGGCCATGGCAAAAATGCTTTCCACCATCGCCGCAAAAATCCCGGCATTACCGCCGACCAGCCACTGCACCAGCGCCGACACGGCTGCCACGATGAAGAAGCCAAGCCACAGGCCATTAAGCATTAGTCAAATCCCCCGGAAGATGCGGCGAATGATAACGGGGTCGCCAGAAACGACAAACCCCGGATTTCTCCGGGGTTTGTCTACGATTGCTGGTGCCCCCGATTACAGGGTTGACCGCCATCTGCTGTAGGAGCTGCCGAAGGCTGCGATCTTTTGCTCTTGCCTTTGAAAACAGAATCAAAAGATCGCAGCCTGCGGCAGTTCCTACACAGGGTGTGTCAGTTCTTCGAGATTTCACCCGCTGGCAGTTTTTCCTTGCTGCGCCAGTGCGGCAGGGAGTTCCAGTAGCGCTCGCCCTTGGCGTCGTCGTACATGCCTTCCCAGCGGGAGATAACCAGCACGGCCAGAGCGTTGCCGATCACGTTCAGCGCGGTACGGGCCATGTCCATGATGCGGTCGACACCGGCGATGAACGCCAGGCCTTCGAGCGGAATACCAACGCTGCCCAAGGTCGCCAGCAGCACCACGAAGGACACGCCCGGTACGCCGGCGATGCCTTTGGAGGTGACCATCAGGGTCAGCACCAACAGCAGTTGCTGGCTGATCGACAAATCGATGCCGTACAGCTGGGCAATGAAGATCGCGGCGATGGACTGGTAAAGGGTCGAACCGTCGAGGTTGAACGAGTAACCGGTCGGTACCACGAAACTGCAGATGGCTTTCGGCGCGCCGTAGGCTTCCATCTTCTCGATCACGCGCGGCAGCACGGTTTCCGAGGAGGCGGTGGAGTAAGCCAGTACCAATTCATCCTTGAAGATGCGCATCAGCTTCAACACCGAGAAGCCAAACAGCTTGGCGATCAGGCCCAGCACCACAAAGGCGAAGAAAGCGATGGCGACGTAAACCAGGATCACCAGTTTGGCCAGCGGTACGAGGGAAGCGAAGCCGAAGTTGGCCACGGTCACCGCGATCAGTGCGAATACGCCGATCGGGGCGTAGTTCATGATCATGTGGGTGACTTTGAACATGCTTTCCGAGACGCCCTGGAACATCTTCACCAGCGGCTCGCGCAGGTCCGACTGCAGGCTCGACAGACCGAGGCCGAACAGCACGGAGAAGAAGATGATCGGCAGCATTTCGCCGCGGGCCATGGCCGCAAAGATGTTCGACGGGATCAGGTTGAGGATGGTCTCGATGAACGCGTGTTCATGCTGTACTTCGGCGGCAGTCGCCTGGTACTTGGAAATGTCCACCGTACCCAAGGTGCTCATGTCGATGCCGGTACCCGGATGGAACAGGTTGGCCAGCACCAGACCGACGACGATGGCGATGGTGGTAACGATTTCGAAATAGATGATCGTCTTCAGGCCGATACGCCCGAGTTTCTTGGCGTCGCCCACGCCGGCGATGCCGACGATCAGGGACGAGATGACAATCGGGATCACGATCATCTTGATCAGACGGATAAAGATATCGCCTGCCGGTTGCAGGACGTTGCTGATCCACCAGGCCTTCTCGGCACTGAAATGGTTGAGCAACGCGCCGATTGCAATCCCCAGAACCAGACCGATGAGGATCTGCCAGGCGAGGCTAATTCTTGCCTTCTTCATTATCTTTACCCTTACTTGCGTTTGACTCAGGCACATGCAGGAACTGGAACGCTTTTTAGCGGAAAAGTCTGTGCATCTGCCTCCGTATAAGGTGCCCCGAAGCGCGTATTGACGGCTCTTCGGCAGGCGAAAAAAGGCGCAACTATTCCGATGCAAGGTTGCGCCGTCTAATGCCGTAAACGCCTACCCTATGCCGAATCGGCATGAGCTTTTTTAAATGAAACTGGCGTCCCAACCGGTTCGATTGTGACATTTCGGCCGGCATAAGTGCCGTGAACCGGCCATCGCAGCGTCAATTGATTATTTTTTGAGCGAGAAATTTCGACGGAAATTTCAGGAAAAAGCCTACATCTGGAGACTAGAAGTCCGACTGTTTAAAAGGTCTCTTTCTCGATATACGGTCGCCAGGAAACACCGCGTAATGTTTTCGCGCGCAGTGTGGACGATAAAAAGAAGGGGCTGGACGCTCTGGATCAACGCTTTGCTTGAATGAAAGCTTGGCGCAAGCCCGTCGAACCCCTTTGGATTGACGAACTTGCGGCAGCTTTTGCCCTGACCCGGCCCTTGCGCAGGCACTCCCTGTACCCGTAGGTCACTCCGACTCTGTAGCAGTCAGAACATCCCGGCCCCCTGGTCATGCGCCGACCTTCATCGGGTGGGCGCAATAGAGGGCAGCGCAGGCGCTACCCTCATGTTCAAACTCAGTACCACTTCGGATCTTTTTTCAATGTTTCCATCAACAGATCCTGCATGCCCTGATCAGGCTTGCCGAAGAACCTGTAAGTGGCATGTCGCGTTGGCGACTTGTCGGACGGCAGACCTTCGGGCACATCAACCAACATGCCGTAGGCATCGTCCTTATCGAAGCTGAACGCAACGATCAAGCGGTGATTGAGGCACTTGTCTGCATTTTCGCAGAGCGGGCCAACAAGGTATTTGTCGCCATCTTCTTCCACGGCATTCATCTGCTGTTCGGAAGTGCCGGACAGGTTCATCACCCATTCCGGCAGGCGTTCTTCCTTCTTCACCACGCCTTGCCAGGTTTCCCTGTACTGCGAGTCGGAACTTAACAGTTCGTTGACCCGCGCCTGGCCGTCGTTGGCCGCCATCGCCATGGCACTACCGCCCAGAAGCAGGGCGGCTGCCAGTGTCTTTAAAGCGCTCATCGTCAACCTCGGCCGCGACGGCCCATGAAGAACGACACAACGAACATCACCAGGAACACGACGAAGAGAATCTTGGCGATACCCGTGGCGGTGCCCGCGATACCACCGAAGCCCAGTACCGCAGCGATGATGGCAATGATCAAGAATGTGATTGCCCAACTCAACATGGTGATTCTCCTTACTTCTCTATTTAGGGATGTTGCGTGTTCCGGCGCATCGCGCCCGAATCCGGTTAATTCAATTAAAAGACCCAGCGCTCTTCACGCGGCAGCTGATCCATTGGCTGCGCCTGGTCGACGTCCATCATGCGCATCGAAGCGCTCTCGGCCGCAGTGTTGCTGACGGCACTGAAGTGCTTCTGCGTGCTGTGCTGGATCGAGATCAGCGGCTCAGGTTTCTGGCTGTTTTCCCAGCTCAGGTATTGCTGACACGCGATCAGGGTGATCAACAGCGCGAGCACGCCAAACAGACCTTGCTGGATATGCAGAGGCGAGATACGCATTTGGGCGGCACGTTGGCGAGTCATCCTGGGTTCCTCACGCTTATTCGGTTGGGGCAGTTCTGATCTGCCCGGGATGAACAAGGTACTGCAGCCTGCATGCCAGTTTTTTATCTAAAAAATAATCAATAAAATCAATAGCTTAAATTGTTCTGAGAAAATCCACGGGACGCATCCTGCACGATGCAGCATCTGCGGTCGTGCGCATTGCACGATTTTTTCGTAGGAGAATTCATTCTTATGGAATTGAGAGCAGGGCGCAGATGTCAGAAAAGTACGCAGGTGAATGCCTGCAAAGCAGTGATTGTTTAAAAATTCAACAAAATCAGTGGATTAGCCGTAAAGGCTGGAGAGGGCTACCCTCCTATGGCTGGCATCGTTCAGAATCAACCATGCAACTTGCCCGATTTTTCCGGGACTAACTCAAGATCAATCACTATGGAGCGTAGGAAAAATGGAATCTGCCACTGAGCAACAAGGCCGCATTCTGCTGGTGGACGATGAATCCGCCATCCTGCGAACTTTCCGCTATTGCCTCGAAGACGAAGGCTATACGGTGGCTACCGCCAACAGCGCGGCTCAGGCCGAGGCACTGCTGCAACGTCAGGTCTTCGACCTGTGCTTCCTTGATTTACGTCTGGGCGAAGACAACGGCCTCGATGTATTGGCGCAGATGCGCATTCAGGCACCGTGGATGCGGGTGGTGATCGTCACCGCTCACTCGGCGGTAGACACGGCCGTGGATGCGATCCAGGCCGGCGCCGCCGACTACCTGGTCAAACCGTGCAGCCCGGACCAATTGCGGCTGGCGACTGCCAAGCAATTGGAAGTGCGCCAACTTTCGGCGCGTCTTGAAGCGCTGGAAGGCGAAATCCGCAAGCCCAAGGACGGCCTCGATTCCCATAGCCCGGCGATGAAAGTCGTCCTGGAAACCGCGCGGCAAGTGGCGGGTACCGATGCCAACATTCTTATTCTTGGCGAATCCGGCACCGGTAAAGGTGAGTTGGCCCGAGCGATTCACGGCTGGAGCAAACGCGAGAAGAAATCCTGTGTGACCATCAACTGCCCGTCGCTGACCGCCGAGTTGATGGAAAGCGAGTTGTTCGGTCACAGTCGCGGGGCGTTTACCGGCGCCAGCGAAAGTACTCTGGGTCGAGTCAACCAGGCAGACGGCGGCACACTGTTTCTTGACGAGATCGGCGATTTTCCCCTGACTTTGCAACCCAAGTTGCTGCGCTTCATTCAGGACAAGGAATACGAGCGGGTAGGTGACCCGGTGACTCGCCGCGCCGACGTGCGGATTCTGGCGGCGACCAACCTCAACCTCGAAGACATGGTTCGCGATGGTCGCTTCCGTGAAGACTTGCTGTATCGCCTCAACGTCATCACCTTGCACCTGCCCCCGCTGCGCGAGCGGGCCGAGGACATTCTGACGCTGGCCGATCGCTTCCTCGCGCGCTTCGTCAAAGAGTACGCACGCCCAGCGCGCGGTTTCAGTGACGAGGCCCGTGAAGCGCTGCTCGGCTACCGTTGGCCAGGCAACATTCGCGAGCTGCGCAACGTGGTCGAGCGGGCGAGCATCATCTGCCCGCAGGAACGGGTGGAGATCACTCACCTGGGCATGGCTGAGCAACCGGCCAACAATGCGCCACGCGTCGGTGCCGCGCTGAGCCTGGATGAGTTGGAGAAAGCCCACATCGGCGCAGTACTCGCCACCGCCGGCACTCTGGATCAAGCCGCGAAAACCCTGGGCATCGACGCTTCGACGCTGTATCGCAAGCGCAAGCAGTACAACCTGTGAGTGCCCGACGATGAAACTGGCGATGAAGTTGCGGACTCGATTGTTCCTCAGCATTTCCGCGCTCATCACCGTGGCCCTGCTTGGGCTGTTGCTCGGGCTGGTGAGCGTGATGCAAATGGCCGGCACTCAGGAAACAATGATCCGTAGCAACTTTGTCACCCTCGACCTGGGGCTGAAACTGCGCCAGACCCTCGGCGATCAGCTGATCATGATGCTTGCCGAGAAGCCTGACCCGGAGGCGTTCGAAGCGTCCAAACAACATTATTTCCAGTTGCTTGACGAAGGCATTGCTCAGGAGGAGAAGGGTGATGGCCGTCACTACGGGTTCTCGCAGGCCAAATCCGATTACCTGAAGTTTCTCCAGGTGTTTGATCAGTCCCGTGACCCGGGTTCAGCCCTAAGTGGCAACAGTGACCTTCGTGAGCGTTTCAATACCTTGCGCAATGGCTTGATCGCCGAGCACAAGCACGCGCTCGACAACATTAATTCGGTACAGCACGCGGCCCGCGACCGGGCGTTGCTGATTGCGAGCCTGCTCGGGTTGGTCGGGTTGGCGGTGTTGATCATCGGATTCATTACCGCGCACGGGATTTCCCGGCGCTTTGGTGCGCCCATCGAGGCGCTGGCCAAAGCGGCCGATAACATTGGCCAAGGCAATTTCGAAGTGACGCTGCCGATCTCCTCGGCGATGGAAGTGAATTTGCTCTCGCGCCGATTCGGGCTGATGGCCGAAGCGCTGCGCGAGCATCAGGCCACTAACGTCGATGAGCTACTGGCCGGTCAGCAACGCTTGCAGGCGGTGCTCGACAGCATCGACGACGGCTTGTTGATGATCGACCGCCAAGGCCATCTCGAGCACCTCAACCCGGTCGCCCAGCGCCAATTGGGGTGGGACGACGACCGTCTCGGCCAGGGCTTGGGCAGCGCACTTGAGCGGCCGGAACTGGATGAGCAGCTGCAACTGGTGTTGCGCGGCGGCACGCTGGAGCGGGCGCCGGAAGACTTGAGTATCGAGGTCGATGGCGAGTCGCGCCTGCTGACTTATAGCCTGACCCCGGTCAGCCACACTCAAGGTCACATACTTGGCGCGGTGATGGTGTTGCACGATGTCACCGAGCAAAGAGCCTTCGAGCGGGTGCGCAGCGAGTTTGTGCTGCGCGCGTCCCATGAACTGCGAACGCCGGTCACCGGCATGCACATGGCGTTCGGGCTGTTCCGCGAGCGGGCGAAGTTTGCGCCGGAATCTCGCGAGGCCGACCTGCTCGACACCGTCAACGAAGAAATGCAGCGCCTGATGCAATTGATCAATGACTTGCTCAACTTCTCGCGCTACCAGAATGGCTTGCAGAAACTGACGCTCGCGCCGTGTTCCATCGAAGATTTGCTGGCGCAGGCGCAGTTACGCTTTGCCGATTTGGCGGCGGAAAAAGGCATCGATTTGACTGTGGAAGTACAAGGACCATTGCCGCGCTTGCAGGCTGACCAGGCACAGCTTGATCGGGTGCTCGACAACCTTATCGATAACGCCTTGCGCCATACCGCCCGTGACGGCCAGATCCGTTTGCAGGCACGTCGCCATGGCGAGCGGGTGATCATCAGCGTCGAAGATAATGGCGAAGGCATTGCCTACGGCCAGCAAGGGCGGATCTTCGAGCCGTTCGTTCAGGTCGGGCGCAAGAAGGGCGGGGCCGGGCTCGGCCTGGCGCTGTGCAAGGAGATTGTTCAGTTGCATGGTGGACGGATGGGCGTTTATTCGCGGCCGGGGCAGGGCACGCAGTTTTATATGGCTTTGGCGGTTTAGGCTTCGTCATCCATCCGGCGCCCTGCAATTCGCCGTCCGCGGGTGATCAGTTCAATGAACTGCACTGCACTCAGGGCATGGGCGAACAGCCAGCCCTGACCAAACTTCACGCCTTCGCTGCTGAGCAGTTCGGCTTGCGATTCCAGCTCGATCCCTTCGGCAATCACCTTAAGATCCAGGGCCTGCGCCATGTGAATGATGTGCGGAGCGACGCCGCTGCTGGCGGCGTCATGGCCGAGCGCGTCGATGAACGCCTTGTCGATTTTCAGGCAATCCACCGGCAGGGTTTGCAGGTAGGCGAGGCTGCAATAGCCGGTGCCGAAATCGTCGATCAGCACTTGATGGCCCAAATCGCGTAGCGCTTGCAGGTTATCCCGAGCGACCACCACATCAATCAAGCCGCGCTCGGTGACCTCGAAGGCAATCTGCTTGGCTGCCACTCTGTGCAGGGCCAGCAGCCGCGCCATGACCGGGCCGATGCGCGGCACCATCACGTCGCATGCGGCAAGGTTGACTGAGATATACAGCTGCGGATTGGCGCGCAACACTGGCCCCAACTGCTCCAGTAGGCGCTGAAGGACAAAGTCGGTCATCTGGCGAATCTGCCCGGTATTTTCCGCCATCGGGATAAACAGGTCCGGGCTGGTCAATGTGCCGTCCGGACGGCGCCACCGCAGCAAGGCTTCAGCGCCGACGCAGTTGCGGCTGTCGAGGTCGAAGATCGGTTGATAGAGCACTTGCAGTTCGCCGCGGCGGATGGCGCCGTGCAGTTCGGCATCCAGTGACTGACGCTGGCGCACCAGCAAAAATATGCAGAACCCCACGACAGCGCCCAGCACCAGGCAGGCCGGGACTATCCACCACCAGATGGCGGGGATCTGCATGCCGGTGCGCGGCGTGATCAGCACCAACTGATACTCCGGGTTGTCGGTGGGCATGCGGTAGATCAATCGATTCTGGGTGACTTGCAGGGCGTCACGGCTTTTTGGCGGCCAGGGTTCCGCTGGTGGCCATGTCTGCGCGGTGCCGAGCACCGGAATTGCGCGGGAGCCGTGGTCCAGCACCACCAGCAGGCTGCTGCCGGGCGACAGGTCGACCATGTCGGTCAAATGCCCGCGTGATGTAGCCACCCGAAAATTGCCGCGCCCCAGCATCAATGCTGCGCGGTTTTCGTCGGGTTCGGTTGTGGTGTTCAGCCAGTAGCTGTAGGTCGGGCCTTTGATGTCCGGCGCGCGGTTAACCGACAGTCCCTCTTCGCGCGGACGATTGGAGCAGACGCGCGAGGCGTCCATATAAGCCGCTTCATAGACGAAGCGATAGTTGAAGGTGACCTGCCGCAGCGTGGCGATCATCTCGTCGTCACAACTGCGCAACGGCTGGGCTTCGAGGTCGTCGAGGCTTTCGCGTAGTTGTCCGAACAACTGCTCGAGCCGGGCGAGAAAGCGCTCGCCCTGAGCGTTCATCACCTGGCTTTCACTTTGTTCGACCTGGCGCATCGCCACGAACATTGCGCCGCTGAACAACAGGCCTGCACTGAGGACGGCCGCGATCATCGCCAAAAACCCTGGGCGATAAAACCAGCTACGCAGCGTCGCTCGGGTAGCAACCATCATGGAATATCCGAAGAATTACCAATGAGTTATAGCTGCTGATTGGAAGTTCGCCCTGACCGTCGGGCGGGCGTCATTATTTTGTCTGATTTAGAACCAGCAGCAACGCCGCCGTTTGCGCGTCCGGGGTGCCGTCAAACCGCGAAGGGCGGAAGTGCATCTGGAACGCGGCGAGGACGTGGCGCGTCGCGACGTCCAGCTCGCCAGTTTGCGGCGTCTCATAGCCCAGACGGGCCAATTGCGCCTGAAACCAGCTGATGCCTGGCAGCTCGCCGCTGGTGAACAACGCTTGCTGGCGCGCTACGGCCTGTTCGTTCGGCCACACGCCCAGACCTTCGGCGGCAAGACGCTTCCACGGGAACAGTGGCCCTGGATCAAGCTTGCGCAGGGGCGCGATGTCGCTATGACCGATGATGTGCTGCGGGCTGATGCCGTTGCGCTTGCTGATGTCTTTGAGCAGGACGATCAGCGCTTGAATCTGCGCTTCGCTGTAGGGATACCACAGGCGCCCGGTTGGGGTGTCTGTGAAACCAGGGTTGACGATTTCGATACCGATGGAGCTGGAGTTGAGCCAGGTGCGGCCCTGCCATTGGCTCTCACCGGCGTGCCAGGCGCGCTGGTTTTCGTCCATCAGCTTGTAGACAGTGGCGCGCTGGTCGTCACCGATCAGGTAGTGGCTGCTGACTTCACCGTGGGTCAGCAACTGCAGCGAACGCTCGAGGGAAGCCGAGGTGTAATGCACGACCACGAACTGGATACGGCTGTCGTAGTTGGCGGAAGGATGGCTGGTGTCATAACGCGGACCGCTGGCACAACCGGCCAGAACGAGTAGCGACGCGAGGAGGGCAAAAAATTTCATGGCAGAGGGCAATTACACAAGACAGTAATGCAACAGTGTAACGTACTGCCTTGGGTCCAGACGGTCAGCGAGCGGATTTAAACAAAATGGAACAATTTCTCAGCCCAGCTCAACTCGATTGCGCCCGCCATTTTTAGCCCGGTATAGCGCCTGATCGGCTCTTTTAAGCACAAGATCGCTGTGTTCTCCTGGCTTGAACGATGCCAGCCCCATGGAAATCGTGATCGTCACCCGTTCACCCTTGAAATGGAACGGGCACGCTTCGATCGCTGCGCGCAGGGTTTCCAACAGTTTTGCACCGACCGCTGGCGGGGTGGCCGGCATCAGCAGAACGAACTCTTCGCCGCCGAAACGTGCGATGAAATCGGAACCGCGCAGGCGTTTGCGCAACACCGTGGCAATGATCTTCAGGACTTTGTCACCGGCCAGGTGGCCGTAGTTGTCGTTGATTCGCTTGAAGTGATCAAGGTCGAGCATTGCCAGGCTCAGTGTGTTGCCGTGCTGCTGCCATTGCTTGATCTCATGCTCGAGACATTCGCTCCAGGCCGCGCGGTTGGGCAGGCTGGTGAGCGGATCGATAAGGGCCTTCTGGCGTTGCTCTTCAAGGTGTTCGCGGAAGCCCTGGGCTTCTTGCTCCATGTGCGCCACGCGCTCGGAGAGACCTTTGAGGTGCGTCGCGACTTCCTGTTCCCGGGCATCGCGCTGCTTCTGATGTTGATCCATGGTGCCGAGCAAGCCTTCGAGATGATTTTCCAGCACCTGCTTGAGGTCATCCAGGTCGGCAGCCTCCTGGACACTGGTCTGCAAGCCGTCGACTTGCTCCCGGATCTGCGTGTCCATTGCTCGCGCCGCCGAACTGTTGTCGGCATGGCCTTCGCTGGCGGCTTGCAAATTGCTCTGGAACGCTTCGAGGCGTTCGTTGAGTTGCTGCAGATACGCTTCGAATTCGTGCTGGCCGCTGTCGGTAATTGCCAGCATCAACGTCGCCAGATCGTCGAGGATCGGGATCAGTTCGTACCAGTTCAAGCCGTGCTTGAGCCGCTCGCGCATGGCTTCGGCTTGTGGGCGATGTCGTTCGGGCAGGGTCAGGTCGTCGAGCAGGCCGATCAGCGTGTCTTCGATGTGTTTGGCCACGGAGCTGTAGGACGGCTCCGGGGAATCCGGCAGGGCGAAGAGGATGTCGTGCTCGGATTGCTCCGGATCGATCGCCGCCAGTGCTTGAGCGATGGGCGGGGGCAGGGGCAGGGTGTCGAGGAACAGCGGCTCTGGATCGCCGGGGTGGATCAATTCGTCGGGGTTGAAGGCGACAGGTAAAACAACTGGCGTCGGAGCAGGTGTTGGCGCGGTTTCGGGCTCGGATTCGACTGCGTCTGCTTCAGGTGCAGCTTGGATCACTTCGCTGGTCACCGTTGGCGGCACGAAGGTCGTTATTTGCGGTTCGCGCTGAGGCGCAAGCGCAGGTGTTTCGGATGTCGCGGCTGGCGCGGCGTCCTGGGTAACGGCAGCGGCCACCGTTCGTTCAGTGACTGCGACAGGCTCTGGGGCGGGTTCGTCTGCAGGTGCAGGTGCAACTGCCGGTTGTGCCGTCGGCGCAACTTGAGCATGCGCCGCAGGTTCCGGCGCCTCCTCGCTGTCTCGGCTGCCGAAAAGCCTTTGCAGCAACCCTGGCCGGCCAGGTTCGGCGGGTGTCTCCACCTGACTCAACGCCTTGCCCTGCAGGCCGCTGAGCTCACCCAGCAGCAGCGGCAGTTCCCTGGCCTGACCGACACGGCCATCCAGTTGTTTGGCAAATTTCTTCAGGGGCTGGGCGACTTCCCGTGGCAGCGGCAACGCTTGCAGCTGAGTCACCAGCGCGTTCAGTGCAGTGCTGACCTGATCGATCCGGGTTTCGCGACGCTGCTCGGAATCGAGCACGGCTTTTTCCAGGCGCGGCAACAGAGCGGCGAGGCCGGCGTCCATGTTGTCGGAGCGCACTACGTCGCGCATTTCTTTCATGCATTGATCAACGACGCGGTCGGTGCCCTCAGCGGCCAGCGTGCTGCGCACCAGGCCTCGGCGCAGCAGGTCGAGCCTTGCGGCCCAGCGACGTTCGAGTTTGTCCTGTTGTTCGATGCTTTTGAGGTATTTCTCTTTCCAGCGCTGGGCTTCGTCGCTCATTCAGGGGTTCCGCGAGGGGCAGGACTCAACGCGGGCAATGCATCGGCCGTGAGCGAACCCGGCAGACGAATCTCTACCGCGACCGGCAGGTGATCGGAAATCGGTTGTGCCAGCACTTCGACCTTTTCCAGGGTCAGGGTCGGGCTGAGCAAAATATGATCAAGGCAGCGCTGAGGACGCCAGCTGGGGAATGTCGCTTCCACCTGCGGGGCCAGCAGGCCGAGATCGCGTAACGGCGACTGTTGTAGCAGATCGCTGGCATGGGTGTTCATGTCGCCCATCAATATCTGATGTTTGTAGCCACCGATCAAATCACGAATGTAGGCCAGTTGCAGGCTGCGCGTTCGCGCGCCAAGGGCCAAATGCATCATCACCACCACCAGCGCTTCCGGGCCTTCGCCGAAGCGCAGCAGGATCGCGCCGCGACCTTTTGGGCCGGGCAGCGGATGATCCTCGATCGCCCACGGCTTGAGACGACTGAGCACGCCATTACTGTGCTGGGCCAGTCGACCGAGGTTGCGATTGAGTTGTTGATACCAATAGGGGAAGGCGCCGAGATGGGCCAGGTGTTCGACTTGATTGATGTAGCCTGAGCGCATGCTGCCGCCATCGGCCTCCTGCAACGCGACCAGGTCGAAGTCGCCGAGCAGGTCGCCGATCTTCTGCAGATTGCCTGAGCGCCCGGTGTGCGGCAGCAGGTGCTGCCAGCTGCGGGTCAGGTAATGCCGATAACGCTCGGTGCTGATACCGACCTGGATATTGAAACTGAGCAAGCGCAGACGATGATCCGCTGGCAGGCCCGTGGACGCCAGGTGATGCTCGTTGACTTGCGGATCATGCAAGCCAACGATGCGTTCGGTCTTCCAGCGGCGCATGGCGGTTGCCGCGCTTAGTTGGCAGCAGCCTTGTTGGTGGCTCGCTCTTTGGCAACCAGTTGGTCAGCCAGTTTCAGCGCTTGCTCGGCACCACCGGCGGAGCCGATGTCGAAGCGATATTTGCCGTTGACGATCATGGTTGGCACGCCGGTGATTTCATACTTCTTGGCCAGTTCGCGAGCCTTTACGATCTGACCCTTGATGGCGAAAGAGTCGAAAGTGGCGAGGAACTTGTCCTTGTCCACGCCTTGAGTGGCGAGGAAGTCAGCCATGTCGTTCTTGTCGATCAGCTTTTTGTGCTGCTTCTGGATCGCTTCAAACACAGCGCTGTGAACCTTGTGTTCAACACCCATTGCTTCCAGCGTCAGGAACATCTGGCCGTGAGCGTCCCATGGGCCGCCGAACATGGCTGGAATACGCACGAAGTTGACGTCGGATGGCAGTTTTTCAACCCACGGATTGATCACTGGTTCAAAGGAGTAGCAGTGCGGGCAGCCGTACCAGAACAGCTCTACCACTTCGATCTTGCCCGGCACGGCAACCGGCACCGGATTGCTCAGCTCTACATAAGGGGCGGCAGGGGCTTCAGCGGCCTGGGCAGTCACGCCGAACAAGCTGGCAGCGACGAGGGCGGCGCTGATGATCAGATTACGCATGCTTTACTCCTGGACAAATTGGGTCGCCTCGCGCGACCTGTTTTCAGACAGGCCTTGGCGGGCATGAGTTCTGTAGTGTAACGGCAGCGGCCACAAAAAAGGGCGGCCAAAGCCACCCTTTTTATACTTGCTGCGACGGATTAATCGAGCGTTAACGTTGCGCGAGATCTCCGTTGCAGCCAGGGCTCTTAGTGCAGGCCCTGAATGTAGCTGGAGACCGCAGCGATGTCTTCATCACTCAGGCGCTTTGCAATGGTCTGCATGGTCATCGTGTCACCATCGTTGGTACGGCCGCCTTCTTCCTTGCGGAAATCGGTCAGCTGCTTGGCGATGTATGAAGCGTGTTGACCACCCAGGTGCGGGAAGCCGGCAGCGGCGTTGCCGCTGCCATTGGGCGAGTGGCAACCGGTGCAGGCTGGCAGGCCCTTGGTCAGGTTGCCACCACGGAACAGGGCTTCACCGCGCGCCACAAGCTTGGGATCGGCGGCGCCGACGCTGCCTTTCTGGCTGGCGAAGTAGGCAGCCATGTCGGCCAGATCCTGATCGCTGAGGTTGGTCAGCAGACCAGTCATTTCCAGGACTACGCGCTTGCCCGACTTGATGTCGTGTAGCTGCTTGGTCAGGTAGCGTTCACCTTGACCGGCCAGTTTTGGAAAGTTTGGCGCCATGCTGTTCCCGTCCGGGCCATGGCAGGCTCCGCATACAGCGACTTTCGCCTGACCTGCTGCGGCATCACCTGCAGCATGGGCGAAACCAGTTATTCCCACGGTCAACAGCAGACTCACGATCAATTTGTTCATCAGCTAATCCAACTACGGCTAAGGGTTAAGAGTTATGGACCGGGCTTACTCGCTCATCCAAAGGATGATGGCTTGGTAATCCTCGGCACTGCAGTCCATGCACAAACCACGCGGCGGCATCGCCTTGAAACCCTGGGTCACGTGTTGCACCAGCGTCTCCATACCTTTCGCCAACCTCGGCGTCCAAGCTGCCTGATCGCCTCTTTCGGGCGCCATGGGTAGTTGGCCGGAATGACAGGCACTACAAACACGGTTGTACACGGCTTCCGGATCCTGTGTAGCCTGTGCGCTGCAAAGCGGCATCAAGACTCCGGCAGCCAGCAGCCATTTAAACGACCTTTTCAGGGTTGAGAGCGTTTTGCGTTCTAATGCGCAATCAAGGTCTGTCGCTCTCGTAAACTTCGTCCTTCGCTGGGACAAAGCACACACAAAATCTGCGGCATTATATACTGGCGTCACTGAAACGGAAGCGACACCGCGTTCCGCGCCCATTCCCGGCGCCGCCCACATCGGAAATCCCATGCAGCTCAAAAATCCCATCCTCGGCCTGTGCCAACAGTCCACGTTCATGCTCAGTGCCGCCAAAGTCGATCAGTGCCCCGACGACGAAGGCTTTGAAGTGGCATTTGCCGGTCGTTCCAACGCCGGCAAATCCAGCGCGCTGAACACCCTGACTCACGCCAGCCTGGCGCGTACCTCGAAAACTCCGGGTCGCACACAGCTGTTGAACTTCTTCAAGCTAGACGAAGATCGTCGTCTGGTCGACCTGCCGGGCTACGGTTATGCAAAAGTACCGATCCCGCTGAAGATGCACTGGCAGCGTCACCTTGAGGCTTACCTGGGTGGCCGCGAGAGTTTGAAGGGTCTGATTCTGATGATGGACATCCGTCATCCAATGACCGACTTCGACCTGCTGATGCTCGACTGGGCGGTTGCGGCCGGCATGCCGATGCACATTCTGCTGACCAAAGCGGACAAGCTGACCTACGGCGCAGCGAAGAACACGCTGCTCAAGGTTCAGGCGGAAATTCGTAAGGGTTGGGGTGATCTGGTGACTATCCAGCTGTTCTCAGCGCCGAAACGCATGGGCTTGGAAGAGGCCTACACTGTGTTGGCGGACTGGATGGAATTGGCAGACAAGGGCGCCGAAACGGCGTCTGAGTAAAAGGATTTAAAAATCGGCTGTGGTGTCTTGCGTAGCACCACAGCCAATTTTTGGGCAAAAAAAGCCCCGGATTTCAGTGGGGAGGGAGAAATTCCGGGGTTTAAGTTCCGAACCGCTAGGGCGGGGTTCAGATATCTGCCAACACTTAACACAACATAGGAGCATTGAAGGGCTTCACCAGCCATTCAGTAACTCTGAGTAGTGAGCTGCAAGATTAGTTCAGATTTTTTTCAAAAAGCTTTGGAATAAGCCCAAGCGCTATTCGGACTAAGCACCGTTCAACGGGTCTGCCGCGGCGTGAAGCCGCAGCAAAACCAGCTCAAAATGGCTTAGTGCGCCTCATCCCAGTTATTGCCCACACCCACTTCGACCAGCAGCGGCACATCCAGCTTCGCCGCTTCGCTCATGTGCTGACGAATTTCGGCGCTGACCTGATCGACCAGATCCTCGCGAACCTCCAGCACCAGTTCATCGTGCACTTGCAGGATGACTCGCGCGTCCAGCCCGGAGGTCGTCAGCCAGTTATCCACCGCGACCATGGCTTTCTTGATGATGTCGGCTGCCGTGCCTTGCATCGGCGCGTTGATTGCCGTGCGTTCAGCGGCAGCGCGTTCCTGCGGCTTGTTGGAGTTGATTTCCGGCAAGTACAGGCGACGGCCGAAGAACGTTTCGACATAACCCTGATCCGCAGCCTGCGCGCGGGTGCGATCCATGTACTCGCGAACGCCCGGATAACGCGCAAAGTAGGTGTCGATGTAAGCCTTGGCGGTCTTGGTGTCGACGCCAATGTCCTTGCCGAGTTTCTGTGCGCCCATGCCGTAGATCAGGCCGAAGTTGATCGCCTTGGCGCCACGGCGCTGGTCGGAAGTCACTTCGTTGAGCTCGACCTTGAACACTTCGGCAGCGGTGGCGGTATGCACATCCAGATTGTTGCGGAAGGCGTTCATCAAGCCTTCGTCCTTGGACAGGTGGGCCATGATCCGCAGTTCGATCTGCGAATAGTCCGCCGCCAGCAGTTTGTAGCCTTTTGGCGCGACGAAGGCCTGACGGATGCGTCGGCCTTCAGCGGTACGCACCGGGATGTTCTGCAGGTTCGGATCGCTGGAGGACAGGCGCCCGGTCGATGCCACGGCCTGATGGTACGAGGTATGGACGCGCCCGGTGCGCGGGTTGATCTGCTCCGGCAGGCGATCGGTGTAGGTGCTTTTCAGCTTGCTCATGGAGCGATGCGCCATCAGCACTTTCGGCAAGCGGTGATCGTCCTCGGCCAGTTTCGCCAAGACTTCTTCGGCGGTGGACGGCTGGCCCTTGGCGGTTTTCTTCAAAACCGGCAGGCCCAGTTTTTCGTAGAGAATCACGCCGAGCTGCTTGGGCGAACCCAGGTTGAACTCTTCCCCAGCGATTTCGAACGCTTCGCGCTCCAGCGCGACCATCTTGTTGCCCAGCTCAATGCTCTGGATACCGAGCAGCTCGGCATCGACGAATGCGCCCTGGCGTTCGATGCGCGCCAGCACCGGTACCAATGGAATCTCGATGTCGGTCAGCACGCTGGCCAGGCTTGGAATGGCGCTGAGTTTTTCGAACAGCGTCTGGTGCAGACGCAAGGTGATGTCGGCGTCTTCGGCGGCATACGGCCCGGCCTGTTCCAGCGCGATTTGATCGAAGGTCAGTTGCTTGGCGCCTTTGCCGGCGATGTCCTGGAAACTCACGGTGGTGTGGTCCAGGTACTTCTGCGCGAGGCTGTCCATGTCGTGGCGGGTGGCGGTGGAGTTGAGCACGTAGGACTCAAGCATCGTGTCGAAGGCGACGCCGCGCACGGTGATGCCTTCGTTCTGATCGCCGCCGATGGCGCAGTTGGCCAGAATGTTCATGTCGAACTTGGCGTGTTGGCCGACCTTGAGTTTGTTCGGGTCTTCCAGAATCGGCTTGAGCGCGCGCATTACGGTGTCGCGATCCAGTTGCTCCGGCACGCCGATGTAGGAGTGGGTCAGCGGAATGTACGCCGCTTCGTTGGCCTGCACCGCGAACGACAGACCGACAAGCTGCGCCTGCTGCGCATCGATACCCGTGGTTTCAGTGTCGAAGGCGAACAGTTTGGCGTTCTTGAGTTTTTCCAGCCAGACGTCAAAACGCGCCTGATCGAGGATGGTTTCATAAGCAGCTTCAGCCGGGGCGGCCGGGGCCTCGGCCTCTGGCGCGCTGAACAGATCACCCGCCGGCTCAGGCGCCGCAGCGCTGCTCAGCTCCAGGCGTTTGGCGTCGCGATCGAGATCGTTGATCCAGCTTTTGAATTCCAGCAGCGTGTACAGCTCGTAGAGCTTGGCCGGATCTTCGGCGCGCATCTGCAAATCGTCGAGTTCGACGTCCAGCGGCACGTCGATCTTGATGGTCGCCAGTTGATAGGAGAGGAAAGCCATCTCCTTGTGTTCTTCGAGCTTGGCCGGCAGGGTCTTGGCGCCGCGAATCGGCAGGGTTGGCACGATGTCGAGCTGCGCGTACAGCTCCGTCAGACCGCCGTTGACGCCGACCAGCAGTCCGGATGCGGTTTTCGGGCCGATGCCGGGAACGCCCGGAATGTTGTCGGAAGAGTCGCCCATCAGCGCCAGATAATCGATGATCTGCTCCGGAGCGACGCCGAATTTCTCCTTCACGCCCTCCACGTCCATCGAGCTACCGGACATGGTATTGACCAAGGTAATGTGGCCATCGACCAGTTGTGCCATGTCCTTGTCGCCGGTGGAGATGATCACCGGGCGATCCGCCGCCGCACTGCTGCGGGCCAGCGTGCCGATCACATCGTCGGCCTCGACGCCTTCCACGCACAGCAGCGGGAAGCCGAGGGCGATCACGCTCTGGTGCAGGGGCTCGATCTGTACGCGCATGTCGTCGGGCATGCTCGGGCGGTTGGCCTTGTATTCGGCGTACATCTCATCGCGAAATGTGCCGCCCTTGGCGTCGAAAACCACGGCGAACGGACTGTCCGGGTACTGTTTGCGCAAACTTTTGAGCATGTTCAGCACGCCCTTGACCGCACCGGTCGGCAGACCTTTGGAGGTGGTCAAAGGAGGCAGGGCGTGGAAAGCGCGGTACAGGTAAGACGAACCGTCCACCAGGACGAGGGGGGCTTGGCTCATGAGCAGAATCAACCTTTTCGGCGGGCCCGGCGCTAGAATAGCGGGACCGTTGACGACAAAGGGACAAGGTTATCATGCGTACGTTAAATCGCTTGCTGCTGGTCGGGTTGATTGCTGCTTCACCATTGGCCGCGATGGCGGCGGATGATGCGCCGACGGGGGACCCCGAAGTTACCATTCGCACGGAAGGCGACAAGACCATTCAGGAGTATCGACAAAACGGTTTCCTGTATGCGATCAAAGTCACGCCGAAGGGCGCACCACCGTACTTTCTTGTGCGCGCAGACGGGACGGATGCGAACTTCATTCGCTCGGATCAGCCGGATATGCTGATTCCGTCGTGGAAGATTTTCGAATGGAAGTAGTCTCTTAATTTTAATCGGCGTCGCGTTGATCGCGGCGCCCGAACTGAGCAGTTTTTAACCATGTCTGTGTTCACCCCCCTGGCTCGGCCCGAGCTGGAAACCTTTCTCGCCCCTTACGGGCTTGGCCGTCTGCTTGATTTCCAGGGGATTGCCGCCGGCAGCGAAAACACCAATTTCTTCATCAGCCTGGAGCAGGGCGAATTCGTCCTGACCTTGGTCGAACGCGGCCCGGTGCAGGAGATGCCGTTCTTCATCGACCTGCTCGACGTGCTGCACGAAGCCGATCTGCCGGTGCCGTATGCACTGCGCACCACCGACGGCGTGGCGTTGCGTGAACTCAAAGGCAAACCGGCATTGCTGCAACCGCGTCTGGCTGGCAAGCACATCAAGGTCGCCAACGCCCAGCATTGCGCGCAGGTCGGCGAGTTGCAGGCGCATCTGCACCTGGCGACCCAGGGCGAGCACATGATCAAGCGCAAGACCGATCGTGGCCTCGACTGGATGCTGGAGGAGGGCACCGCGTTGCTCTCGCACCTGAGCGATGCGCCGCGCGCGTTGCTGCAAAAGGCGCTGGATGAAATCACTGCGCGCAAGGACAAGATTCTCGCGCTGCCACGGGCGAATATTCACGCTGACCTGTTTCGCGACAACGCGATGTTCGAAGGCACGCATCTGACCGGGCTGATCGACTTCTACAACGCCTGCTCGGGCCCGATGCTCTATGACGTGGCGATTGCGTTGAACGATTGGTGCTCGGACGATGATGGTCTGATCGATGGCCCGCGTGCCCGTGCTTTCCTCGGCGCCTACGCGGCGCTACGGCCGTTTACGGCGGCAGAGGCTGAGCTGTGGCCGACCATGCTGCGCGTGGCGTGTGTGCGGTTCTGGCTGTCGCGGTTGATCGCGGCCGAGCAGTTTGCCGGGCAGGACGTGTTGATTCACGATCCGCAGGAGTTTGAGCAGCGGTTGGCGCAGCGGCAGGTTGTGAGTATCCATCTGCCTTTCGCCCTTTAAAAGCTTCGCGAGCAGGCTCGCTCCCACAGGATTTTATTAATCCTTGTGGGAGCGAGCCTGCTCGCGAATGGGGGCAACACGAATGCCGGGGTTACAACGACTCCAGGCACCCCGCCAAATCATTGCCCAGCTTCTCCAGTACCTGCTCATACCCCTGAGCCGTCGCCGGGGTGTAACCGCCCAATGCATCCAGTTCCGCCAGTTTCACCGGAAGGCCGGCGACGAGCGTTTCCGCCAGACGCGGGCGCAATGGCGGCTCGCTGAACACGCAGGTCTTGCCCACTTCCTGCAGACGCTTGCGCATCGCAGCGACGTGCTGGGCACCCGGTTGCACCTCGGCCGCCACGCTGAACACGCCGGTATGCTTCAAGCCATAAGCGTCTTCAAAGTAGTCGAACGCTTCGTGAAAGACGAAATACGGTTTGCCTTCAACACTGGCCAGACGCTTCTTCAAACGCAGATCCAACGCATCCAGACGCTCGTCGAAAGCCTTGGCGTTACTTTGATAGCGCTCGGCATTCGCCGGATCAGCTGCGCTCAAATCAGCGGCCATTTTGTCGGCAATTACCCGCGCGTTCACCGGCGATAACCACAAGTGCGCATCCAGCGTGCCCGGGCGGTGATCGTGGTCATGATCGTCGGCTTCTTCGGCGTGGGAATGACTGTCTTCAGCGAAATGGCGCAGTTTCATCCCCGGCAGATCCTGCACCGCGACGCTTGGCAGCGTACGACCGTTCAGCACGCGCGGCAGGAAACCTTCCATGCTCGGGCCGACCCAGTAGAGCAGATCCACCGATTGCACCTTCCGTACGTCGGATGGGCGCAGCGCATAGTTGTGCGGCGAGGCACCCGGCGGCAGCAGTACCTCGGGAATCGCCACGCCGTCCTGCACGGCTGCGGCAATCAGCTGCAGCGGTTTGATGCTGGTGAGCACTTTGACCTCGGCCTGAGCCGAACCGATCAGCAGGAAACTGGCGACAAACGCCACAAAAACAGAAAAAAGTCGGGACACGATGACCACTCAAGGAGGCGAGAACGGGTAACATAATAACGTCTCTATCAAAACTCGTCGCCGCCCATGCCTATTACACCGATCGCCAGCCGTCCCCACGACCACTCTCATTGCGTGCACAGCGCTTTGTCCGAGGCCGATACTTTGTGTGCACAGAAAGGCTTGCGCCTGACTGCGTTGCGCCGCCGAGTGCTGGAGCTGGTGTGGCAAAGCCATAAACCGCTGGGTGCCTACGACATTCTGGCGGTGCTGAGCGAGCAGGACGGCCGCCGTGCCGCGCCGCCGACCGTATACCGGGCGCTGGATTTCCTGCTGGAAAACGGCCTGGTGCATCGCATCTCCTCGCTCAACGCCTTTGTTGGTTGTGTGCACCCGGAACATGCGCATCAGGGCCAGTTCCTGATCTGCCGCGAATGCCACGCTGCCATCGAGCTTGAGCAAAAAGTGATCAGTGACGCAATCATCAACAGCGCCATGGATGTCGGTTTTATCGTCGAAGCGCAGACCGTCGAAGTGGTCGGCCTGTGCTCCGGTTGCCAGGGGGCTTGATGAGCAATGCGCTGATCCGTCTGGAGCAGGTCGCCGTCACGTTTGGCGGACAAACCGTGCTGGACAACATCGAGCTGAGCGTCGAGCCGGGGCAGATCGTCACCCTGATCGGCCCCAATGGCGCGGGCAAGACTACGCTGGTGCGCGCCGTGCTCGGTTTGTTGAAGCCGAACAGTGGCAGCGTCTGGCGCAAGCCGAAACTGCGCGTCGGTTACATGCCGCAAAAGCTCCACGTCGATCCGACCTTGCCGCTCTCGGTGCTGCGTTTTCTGCGTTTGGTGCCGGGCGTTGATCGCCCGCGTGCACTGGCGGCTCTGAAAGAAGTCGGCGCCGAGCATGTCATCGACAGCCCGGTGCAGAGCGTTTCCGGTGGTGAAATGCAGCGCGTACTGCTCGCCCGAGCCCTGCTGCGCGAACCGGAACTGCTGGTGCTCGATGAGCCAGTGCAAGGCGTTGATGTCGCCGGCCAGGCCGAGCTGTATAGCCTGATCACCCGGCTGCGCGATCGCCACGGCTGCGGCGTGCTGATGGTTTCCCACGATTTGCATCTGGTGATGAGCACCACCGACCAGGTGGTCTGCCTCAACCGTCACGTCTGCTGCTCTGGGCATCCCGAGCAAGTCAGCGGCGATCCGGCGTTTGTCGAGCTGTTCGGCAAGAACGCGCCGAGCCTGGCGATTTATCACCACCACCACGACCACGCCCACGACCTGCACGGTTCGGTGGTCAAGGGCCCGGTTTCGGGCCAACCCCACGTTCATGGAGACAACTGCAAGCATGGCTGATTTTCTGTTGTATGCCCTGCTTGCAGGTCTGGCGCTGGCGGTGGTCGCAGGGCCGCTGGGCTCGTTTGTGGTGTGGCGGCGCATGGCGTATTTCGGCGATACCTTGTCCCATGCCGCATTGCTCGGCGTGGCACTGGGCTTTCTGCTGGATGTCAGCCCGACGGTTGCGGTAACGGTCGGCTGCCTGCTGCTGGCGGTGTTGTTGGTCACGTTGCAACAGCGTCAGCCGCTGGCATCTGACACGCTTTTGGGAATTCTCGCACCGAGCACGCTCTCTCTCGGGCTTGTCGTACTAAGCTTCATGCATGAAGTGCGGATCGACCTGATGGCCTACCTGTTCGGTGACCTGCTGGCGATCAGCCCGACTGACCTGGCGTGGATCCTCGGCGGTAGCGCGGCGGTGCTGGTGTTACTGGTGACGCTGTGGCGGCCGCTGCTGGCGATCACCGTGCACGAGGAACTGGCCAAAGTTGAGGGCTTGCCGGTCGCGGGTTTGCGCATGGCGCTGATGTTGTTGATCGCGGTGGTGATCGCGGTGGCGATGAAAATCGTCGGCGTATTGCTGATCACTTCGCTGTTGATCATTCCGGCGGCTGCGGCACAGCGTCACGCTCGTTCACCGGAGCAGATGGCGCTGGGCGCGAGCCTGCTGGGCATGCTCGCCGTGTGTGGCGGGCTGGCGTTGTCATGGTTCAAGGACACCCCGGCGGGACCGTCAATCGTTGTGACGGCGGCCGCACTGTTTCTGCTGAGTTTTGTTCTGCCTCGTCGTGGGGTGTAGACTTGGCCGCTTTTTGCGCAATTAGAGAGTCGCAGGAATGAAGCCGTTCGCCTCCCGTTATCTGCTCCTTGTCGCATTTTCAGTGCTGCTGGGCGCCTGCCAAAGCACGCCGCCGGTGGCTGAAGTCCCCGATGCGCGGGCTACGGCCATCGCGCAGCTGGAACAAAGCCTGGCCAGCAGCGAATTGGCCACTGCCGAAGCCCAGTTGGCCACTTTGCAGACTGAAACCCCCAACGATCAATCCCTTGAGCAATATCAGCGGCAATTGGCCGAGGCGTATCTGCGTCGCAGCCAAATTGTCCTGCAAAAGGGTGATGTAAACGCTGCTGCAACTGCTTTGAGCCGTGCACGCGTATTGATGCCCAAGGCCCCGGCGCTGACCGGTGGCGTCAACGGCGCCATTACCGAAGCACGCAAGGCCGAGCTTGAAAAAGCCGAGGCGGCGTTGCTCGCGGCGGAAGCCCGGCCGAAAGCCAAGGTGATTGATCCGACAGCCGAAAGCACCACGGTCGCGCTGAACATCACCGATAGTCCCAAACTTCGCCGCCAATTGGATGCGATCGCCGCCGATGTAGTGAATTACGAGTGTGCGGTGACTATTCAGGCGCCACGTACCAATGACTATCCCTGGCTGGCGAATTTGCTGACCAAGCGTGTGAAGAAATTGAATCCGGATTTTGATCTGAAGATCGAGAAGCAGATCCTGCGCACGGTGCCGGCGCAGATGGTACTGAGTCCGCGTAAACCGTAAAAAGATCGCAGCCTCCGGCAGCTCCTACAGGGCGAATGTGAACCCATGTAGGAGCTGCCGAAGGCTGCGATCTTTTGCTTTTACGCCGGAACGGCTTTCGCCTTAGGCTCCCGAGCCCAAACCCGATGCTGCCCGATCGCGGCAAAGAACGGTTTGGTCAACGCCCCGACATCCTTACCCTCGAGCAACCCTGCATCTGCTTCCAGCTTCAGCACATCCAGCAATTGCTTGGCTTCACCGTGCAAGGCAATCGCCTTCAGGTGCTTGTACGCCTCCAGCACGTAATGCAACGCCACGCCGTCACCGCTCAACGCTTTGATCGACGCCGCGCCACCTGGCACGAACACCGCATCGAAGATCACGGAAGGCATGCCTTCCATCGATGCATCCACCGGCAGGCTTTTGCCATCGGCGGTTTTTACCGGCGCCGAGGTCGGGCCGAGCAATTTAGCGTGCGCACCTTCAGCGGCCAGTGCTTTCTTCATTGCATCAATCGCTGCACCATCGACGCCGTTGGCAGCAAGAATCGCGACTTTTCGCGTCTTGATGTTTTCTGGCAACAGATTGGCCTGGCTCAGCGCCGGTGAATGATCGAAAGACGTTTTGCGCGCTTCGACCGTGCCTTTGGTGGGGGCCGGCAAACCGAGATTTTCTGCCACGCGCTTGGCCAGTTCCAGATCGATGTTCGCCAGAATTTCGTTCACTTCCCGTGCACGGATGAACTCGCGCTCAACCTTGCCCAGCTCGAAGCTGTAAGCGGCAATGATGTGTTCCTTCTCATGCTCGCTCATGCTGTTGAAGAACAAGGTTGCCTGCGAGAAGTGATCGCTGAACGACTGGCTGCGCTGACGGATCTTGGCGGCGTCGATGCGTTCCGGATAGCTCTCGAAACCACCGTCCTGCGCGGCCGGTGGCGTTTCTTTCGGCCAACCGCCGTCAATCGAATTCGGCTCGTAAGAGGCGCGCCCCTTGTCGATGGTTGTGCGGTGCTGAGCATCGCGCTGACCGTTGTGGAACGGCGCCACCGGGCGGTTGATTGGCAGCTCATGAAAGTTCGGCCCACCGAGTCGGCTGATTTGCGTATCGGTGTAGGAAAATAGTCGACCTTGCAGCAGCGGATCGTTGGAGAAGTCGATACCCGGAACAATGTGGCCAGGGCAGAACGCAACCTGCTCGGTCTCGGCGAAGAAGTTGTCCGGGTTGCGGTTGAGGGTCATTTTGCCCAGCGGCGTGATCGGCACGATTTCTTCCGGGATCAGCTTGGTCGGGTCGAGGATGTCGAAGTCGAAATCGTGCTCGTTTTCCTCCTCGATGATCTGCACGCCCAATTCCCATTCCGGGTAGTCGCCCATCTCGATGGCTTCCCAGAGATCGCGACGGTGATAGTCGGTGTCTTTACCGGCGAGCTTCTGCGCTTCGTCCCACACCAGCGAGCAAGTCCCCGCAGTTGGGCGCCAGTGGAATTTGACGAAGCGCGATTTGCCCTCGGCATTGATCAGGCGGAAGGTGTGCACGCCAAAGCCCTGCATGCTGCGCAGGCTCTTCGGGATCGCCCGGTCGGACATCGCCCAGATGACCATGTGCGCCGACTCCGGCACCAGCGACACGAAGTCCCAGAAGGTGTCGTGAGCCGAGCCACCGGTAGGGATTTCGTTGTGCGGTTCAGGTTTTACCGCGTGGACGAAATCAGGGAACTTGATCGCGTCCTGAATGAAAAACACCGGCATGTTGTTGCCGACCAGGTCGAAGTTGCCCTCGTCGGTGAAGAACTTCACGGCAAACCCGCGCACGTCACGCACGGTGTCGCCGGAACCGCGTGGCCCTTGCACCGTGGAAAAGCGGACGAACACCGGGGTTTTCTTCCCTGGATCCTGTAGGAATCCGGCTTTGGTCAGCGCGGCATGATTTTCATAGGCTTGAAAAAAACCATGGGCCCCGGTGCCGCGGGCGTGGACGATACGCTCCGGGATACGTTCATGGTCAAAATGCGTGATTTTTTCACGCATGATGAAATCTTCCAGCAGCGACGGCCCGCGCTCACCGACCTTGAGGGTGTTCTGGTTGTCGGCAACCTTCACGCCTTGGTTGGTGCGCAGTGCCTGGCCGGTGGCGTCGGAGCGAAAGGTCTCCAGACTGTCGAGCTTGGCGTTGGTGTTGGCGCGATCCGGGGTATCGGTTCCGGCCATTTCACTTTTTGCAGGGGCAGGTTTCTTGGTACTCATCAGACGTAAACTCCTCGTTTGACCCCCGGGACTGTGCCGAGGACTCTTGAGTGGTTCCCGGGCA
Organism: Pseudomonas sp. P42; assembly: GCF_017973755.1. Taxonomy (NCBI): domain Bacteria; kingdom Pseudomonadati; phylum Pseudomonadota; class Gammaproteobacteria; order Pseudomonadales; family Pseudomonadaceae; genus Pseudomonas; species Pseudomonas sp. P42. The sequence goes on from NZ_JACOPU010000003.1 coordinate 745,686, forward strand.
CGGCACCCAGGCTTTCAAGTCGCTTAAGTAGTGACCGATGACGAGGAACGGGCGTTCCTTTTTTATGACCTTTGATCTTCTTATTGCCAATTCGAAGGTTAAATGCGAAATAAATGCTAAGAACCTCTATACGGACAGGCTAAAATGCGCGCCCGGCTAACCGCTGATCCTTTTCTAACGCGCCCCACAAGGTTCGCTACGTGATCGAGTTTCAAAACGTCCACAAGACTTACCGCGTCGCCGGTAAGGACATCCCCGCCCTGCACCCGACCAGTCTCTCGATTGAGAACGGTCAGGTCTTCGGTCTGATCGGCCATTCCGGCGCGGGAAAAAGTACCCTGCTGCGTCTGATCAATCGCCTGGAAGAATCCAGTGGCGGCAAGATCTTCGTCGACGGCGAAGAAGTCACCGCGCTGGACGCCAACGGCCTGCGCCGTTTCCGCCAGCAAGTCGGGATGATCTTCCAGCACTTCAACCTGCTCGCGTCCAAGACTGTCGCCGACAACGTTGCGTTGCCGCTGACCTTGGCCGGCGAGTTGTCGAGCAGCGAAATCGACAAACGTGTGGCCGAGTTGCTGGCGCGGGTCGGTCTTTCCGACCACGCCAGGAAGTACCCGGCGCAGTTGTCCGGTGGCCAGAAGCAGCGTGTCGGCATCGCCCGCGCTTTGGCGACCAAGCCCAAGATTTTGCTGTGCGACGAAGCCACCAGCGCTCTCGACCCGCAGACCACGGCCTCGGTCCTGCAACTGCTGGCCGAGATCAATCGCGAGCTGAAACTGACCATCGTACTGATCACCCACGAGATGGACGTCATCCGCCGTGTGTGCGATCAGGTCGGTGTGATGGATGCCGGCGTGATCGTCGAGCAAGGTTCGGTAGCCGATGTGTTCCTGCATCCGCAGCACCCGACCACCAAGCGTTTCGTGCAGGAAAGCGAGCAGATCGACGAAAGCGAACAGCGCGATGACTTCGCTCACGTGCCGGGCCGTATCGTGCGTCTGACTTTCCAGGGCGAAGCGACCTACGCGCCGTTGCTCGGTACCGTCGCCCGCGAGACCGGTGTCGACTACAGCATCCTGGCCGGTCGTATTGATCGCATCAAAGACGTTCCGTACGGGCAATTGACCCTCGCCGTCACCGGTGGCGACATGGAAGCGGCGTTCGCCCGCTTCACCGCCGCTGACGTTCACATGGAGGTCCTGCGTTAATGGAAGCCTTTATGAGCTTTTTCGCCAATATCGACTGGTACGAAATCTGGCTGGCCACCGGCGACACGATGCTGATGCTCGGCGGTTCGCTGCTGTTCACCGTGCTGCTCGGTCTGCCGCTGGGTGTGCTGCTGTTTTTGTGCAGCCCGCGTCAGTTGCTGGAAAACCGCGGTGTCTACGCGTTCATGTCGCTGGCGGTGAACATCCTGCGCTCCCTGCCGTTCATCATTCTGCTGATCGTGATGATCCCGTTCACCGTGCTGATCACCGGCACCTCGCTGGGCGTGGCCGGTGCGATTCCGCCGCTGGTGGTGGGTGCCACGCCGTTCTTCGCGCGTCTGGTGGAAACCGCGCTGCGTGAAGTCGATCGCGGCATCATTGAGGCGACGCAGTCGATGGGCGCGACCACTCGGCAGATCATCGTCAACGCGTTGCTGCCAGAGGCCCGTCCGGGCATCTTCGCAGCGATTACCGTGACAGCGATTACACTGGTTTCCTACACGGCGATGGCCGGTGTGGTGGGTGCCGGTGGCCTGGGCGACCTGGCGATCCGTTTCGGCTACCAGCGTTTCCAGACCGACGTGATGATCGTCACCGTGGTGTTGCTGCTGATCCTGGTGCAAGTGTTGCAAATGGTGGGCGACCGACTGGTCGTGCATTTCTCGCGCAAATAACCGGTTTTTGTAATCAAGAGATGAGCCGGCCATTCGCTGGCAGGCGCCAGACGGGCGCCTCATAAGGAGTTAGCTGAATGAAAAAACTGATCGCTGCTTTCGCTGCCGTTGCGGCATTCTCGGCCCACGCCGAAACCCTGACCGTTGCCGCCAGCCCGGTGCCGCACGCTGAAATCCTCGAGTTCGTGAAGCCTGCACTGGCCAAAGAAGGCGTGGATCTGAAGGTCAAGGTCTTCACCGACTACATTCAGCCGAACGTACAGGTTGCCGAAAAGCGTCTGGACGCCAACTTCTTCCAGCACCAGCCGTACCTCGATGAGTTCAACAAGGCCAAGGGCACCAGCCTGGTTGCCGTGACCGGCGTACACCTGGAACCACTGGGCGCGTACTCGAGCAAGATCAAGAAGATCGAAGAATTGCCAAGCGGCGCCAACGTGGTCATCCCGAACGACGCCACCAACGGCGGCCGTGCGCTGTTGCTGCTGGCCAAGGCTGGCGTGATTACTTTGAAGGACCCGACCAACATCCTGTCGACCATCAAAGACATCGCGCAAAACCCGAAAGACCTGAAGTTCCGCGAACTGGAAGCCGCGACCATCCCGCGTGTGCTGACTCAGGTCGATCTGGCGCTGATCAACACCAACTACGCGCTGGAAGCCAAGCTCGATCCGTCCAAGGATGCGCTGGTGATTGAAGGTAACGACTCGCCTTACGTGAACATCCTCGTGTCCCGTGCGGACAACAAGGACAGCGACGCGATGAAGAAACTGGCCGCTGCCCTGCACAGTCCGGAGGTGAAGCAATTCATTACCGAGAAGTACAAGGGTGCGGTGTTGCCGGCGTTCTGATTCAGATTGCTGCAACGAAAAGGGGACGCCATGTGCGTCCCCTTTTTTGTGCCCGAAAACACAGTCCCTTGTGGGAGCGAGCCTGCTCGCGAAAGCGGTGTGTCAGGCAATGTAGATGTTGACTCTGCCGACCTCTTCGCGAGCAGGCTCGCTCCCACAGGGGGCAGTGACGTGTTATTTGCGGTTAAGCATCACCGGCAACTGCGCCACCAGTTTGGCGTTGTTCAGCGGCGCCCGAATAAATCCGCGCTGGGTGCCGTCCGGCCCGATTACCGCCAGATTGCCGCTGTGATCCACCGTGTAATTGGGCTTGCTGGTGTCCGCTGGAATAAACGGAATACTCACCGCGTTGGCGACTTTCTGCAGTTCTTCGATCGAGGTCGGCGTCAGGCCGATGAATTGCGGATCGAAATAGCCCAGATACTGTTTCAGCTGCTTCGGGTTATCGCGGTTGGGGTCGACGCTGACCAGTACGATCTGCAACTTGTCCACAGCGTCCTTCGGCAGTTCACTTTTGATCTGGCGCAGTTGCGCGAGGGTGGTCGGGCAGATGTCCGGGCAGAAGGTGTAGCCGAAAAACAGCAGACTCCACTTGCCTTTGAGTTCATTGATCGCGACCGGTTTGCCGTCCTGATCGGTCATCGTCACGTCCGGCAGATTGCGGCTCTGCGGCAGCAGGATGATGCCGGCGTCGATCAGCGCAGTCGGGTCGCCCTGGCCCTTGCCGCTCAGCACTTTGTTGACGGTAAGGCCGAGGATCAACGCGACCACGGCGACGAGGATGAAAACGGTTTTCTGGGTTCGAGTCATAGGTTCAACAGTAAGTAGTGGTCTACGAGCAGGGCGATGAACAACAGGAACAAGTAATAAATAGAGTACTTGAAGGTGTTGATCGCCGCGTGCGGCCGAGTGCCACGGTACAGCACCACGGCCCATTGCAGAAACCTCACGCCCAGGGCGAGGGCGCAAATGAGGTAGAGCATGCCGCTCATGTGGATCACATAAGGCAGTAGGCTCACGGCCAGCAGCGCAAAGGTGTACAGCAGAATGTGCACTTTGGTGTAGTGCTCGCCGTGGGTGACCGGCAGCATCGGGATATCGGCCTTGGCGTATTCCTCTTTGCGATGGATCGCCAGCGCCCAGAAGTGCGGCGGGGTCCAGGCGAAGATGATCAGCACCAACAGCAACGGTTCGGCGCTGACATGGCCAGTGGCGGCGGTCCAGCCGAGCAGCGGCGGCGCGGCGCCGGCCAGACCGCCGATGACGATGTTCTGCGGCGTCGCGCGTTTGAGAAAACCGGTGTAAACCACCGCGTAACCAAGCAACGAAGCGAGCGTCAGCCACGCCGTCAGCGGATTGGTGAAGGTCAGCAACAACGCCTGCCCCAGCAGCGCCAATACCAGCGCAAACGTCAGCGCGGCGGCAGGTGACACCCGGCCCTCGGCCAACGGCCGTTTGTGGGTGCGCGCCATCAGCGCGTCGATGCGTCGATCCACCACATGATTGACCGCCGCCGCGCCGCCGGCACACAGCGCAATCCCCAGGTTGCCGAACACCAGCACCGTCCACGGCACCCCGGCGCGGGTCGCGAGAAACATGCCGACCAGCGAGGTGATGAGCATCAGCACCACCACTTTCGGTTTGGTCAGCTCCAGATAATCGCGCCACAACGCCTGCGCGGGACGTTCGCCAATCAGAATCGCCACGGCGTTTCTCCTTTTATTGTGATGGGCGCCGCCGAGTGTTTACGCGGGCTCAAGCGCCACCGCGCAATCAGCGGCTGCTTGACCCGAACCAGGCTGGTGCGCGCGTGATAATTGACCAGCACCATCGACAACAACAGTGCTGCGCCGCCCGCGTTGTGGGCGACGGCGATTGGCAGCGGCAGATGGAACACCACGTTGCTGATGCCTAGGGTGATTTGCGCGGCGAGGGCGATGAGCACCAGGCCGGCCAGTCGGGTCATGCCAACCACTTTCAGTTGCCAGGCCAGACCGAGCAGCACCAGCGTTACCAGCAGCGCGCCGATGCGATGGGTCAGATGAATCGCCGTGCGTGCGTCGCTGTCGAGTTGTCCGCCCAGGTAATTCGGGCCGATATGTTGGGTCAGATGAAAGCCATTGGCGAAATCAGCGGCTGGCAGCCATTCGCCATGGCACGTCGGGAAGTCGATGCAGGCCACCGCCGCGTAGTTGGAACTGACCCAGCCACCGAGGGCGATCTGGCCGATCACCAGCAACAGTCCGGCCGTCGCCCAGTACTGCAAACGCTTTGGCACGGTCAGCGCCGGCAGCACACCGGACAATCTCAGGGTCAGCAAAAACAACAGACTCAACGTCGCGAAACCACCGAGCAAATGCCCGGTGACCACTTGTGGCCAGAGCTTGAGCGTCACTGTCCACATGCCGAACGCGGCTTGTGCGATGACCACCGCCAGCAAGAACAGTGGCAGTTTCAATGGCAGGCCCGGATGACGCCGATTGACCCACGCGCGGCCGGCCAGCACTGAGATGATCAGGCCGAGGGCGCCAGCGAAGTAGCGGTGGATCATCTCGTTCCAGCCCTTGTGTGCTTCGACCGGCGCCTCGGGGTAATGCAGTTCTGCATGGGCCAGTTGGGCTTCGCTTTTCGGCACGCTGATAAATCCGTAGCAACCCGGCCAGTCCGGGCAACCGAGGCCGGCGTGGGTCAGGCGTGTGTAGGCGCCGAGCAGCACCACAATCAGTGCCAGCAGGGTGGCAAACAGCGCGAGGCGAAATCCAGGTTTGGCCATGACGATGCCCTTATCCGATGTTCGACAGTTTCAGCAGGTGGCGCAGGTCGTTGAGCAGATCCTTACCCTTTACGTTCGGGCCGTAGCGCAGCACGAGGTTGCCGTGCGGATCGATGATCCACAGCTGCGGCGTCGCGTTGTCCCCAGTTGTCTTGCCGAATGTCGCAGCATCCAGCGGATAGCGTTGCAGCTGCGGGTATTCGCGGGTCAGTTTGGCGTCGTAGTCGCTGCTCAACGGCTGCGCGGCGGCGAGGGCATGGGTGGCGCGCCCGGCCTCACGACCGAGGCCGATCTGTATCTGCCGCGCCAGATACACCAATTGCTGGCAATCCACCGAGCAGTCCTTGGGCGCGGTCACCAGCATCTGCCAGCGTTGTTCATCGGCTTGCACGCCGAGGTCGGTGCGGGTCTGGCCGTTGCCGAGCAGTTCACCGTGATAGCTGCGACCTTCCGGCACCCAGAACTGCAATTTGTACATGCCGGTCGCGAGAAGCATCGGGCCGACTACACCGAGCACGATCAGCAACAGTTGCATGCGTCCGCGTCGGCGACTGACCGGGACTTTGGCTTCAGACATGCTGGGTGGATTCATGGCCGTTCCCATGGTGTTTCTCCTTGGCGTTGTGCCAGCCGAGATAGAGGTAGAGACCGAGCAGTGCAATGCTCATGGCGAACCACTGCACGGCGTAACCGAGGTGTTTTTCCGGGCCCATCGCGACCACCGGCCAATCGGCTTGATAGCTGGCCGGGCCGGGTTCGGCGCGTAATTCATAGGCGTAGCCGTCGCGTTCGAGGGTTTTCCACAGCTTGGCCGGCTCGACGGCGGTGATGGTTTGCGGCCAGGTCTGGCTGACCGGGTCGGCGTGCAACTGGAAAGTCGCGCCGGGGGCGACGTAAACCCAGGCGTCGATATTCAGCGATTCGGTTGGCGTGCTGAATTGTGGCGGTACGCGGCGATCCGGCCACGGCAGCCAGCCGCGATTGACCAGCAGCCACAGACCGCTGCGCTGTTCCTGAAACGGTTGCAGTACTTCGACGCCGACTTTGCCGTCACGCTGGCGGTTATCGAGTAACAGGCTGTGGGCCCCATCGAACTGGCCCTGCAGATGCACGCGGCGATAGGCCGGGTCGGCGCTGGCCAATAATTCGCTGCTGGCCATCGGCTCGGCGGCGCGGCGTTCGGTATAAGTGGTGAGCAGGGCGGTTTTCTCCGCGCCACGGCCCAGTTGCCAGAAACCCAGTGACACCAGCAGCGGCAGCAACAACGCCACCACCACGGTCGGAATCACACCCGGGCGAAAGCGCTTCATGCTTGCGCCACAAAGTCAGTCGTCGCGATCGCTATACTCAACTGCATCGCCTGTCCCCCGGAGTCTTCCCATGCTCAAAACAGCTATCGTCCTGATGCTGATTGCCACGGTGATCAGCCTGTTCAGCGGCCTGTTTTTCCTGGTCAAGGACGACAGCAGCTCGAATCGACTGGTCATCGCCTTGAGTGTTCGGGTGGCATTGGCCGCTGGAACCGTCGGCCTGATTGCCTGGGGTTTCTACAGCGGCCAACTGGTGTCCCACGTGACGTGGTAGCTGCAAGCTTCTAGCTTTGAGCTGCAAGCTTGGAGCTTGCAGCTGTTGTTAAAGCACATAAACGAAGATGAACAAGCCGATCCACACCACGTCGACGAAGTGCCAATACCAGCTCGCCGCTTCAAAGCCGAACTGATGCTCGTTGTCGAAGTGGCCCTTCATGATCCGCATCAGCATCACAAACAGAATGATCGTGCCGATGGTCACGTGGGCGCCGTGGAAACCGGTGAGCATGAAGAACGTCGCGCCGTAGATGCCCGAACCCAGGGTCAGGCCCAGCTCCTTATAAGCGTGAATGTATTCTTCGGCCTGGAAGCCAAGGAACGCACAGCCCAGCAGCACGGTGATCGCCAGCCAGATTTTCAGCGCGCCGCGATGGCCTTTCTTCAGCGCATGGTGGGCGATGGTGATGGTCACGCTTGAGCTGACCAGCAGAATCGTGTTGATCAGCGGCAAGCCCCACGGACTGATGACGTCCTTGGCCGGCGGGAACAGTTTCGGGTCCGGCGTGTTCAGCAGCGGCCAGGTGAACTGAAAGTTTGGCCAAAGCATGTGCGCGACCCCTTTGGGGCCTTCACCTCCGAGTGCCGGGCCGGAAATGTGCCGCACGTAGAACAGCGCACCGAAGAAAGCGACGAAGAACATCACTTCGGAGAAGATGAACCAACTCATGCCCCAGCGGAACGAGCGGTCCAGCTGCGCGCTGTATAGCCCCGCGCGGCTTTCCTTGATCACCGTGCCGAACCAGCCGAACAGCATGTACGCCACCAGCAGGCCACCGACGAAAAAGATCAGCGGGCCGTGGGATTCCGGGCGTGCTGCCTTCAGGTCGTTGAACCAGACGGCCAGACCGTACACGGTGACCAACATCCCGATCGTGGCGATGATCGGCCACTTGCTCTGGGCCGGAACGTAATAGTGCTCATGAGTTGCCATTTATTGTTCTCCTTATCGGGCACGCTAACCGCCAGTGTTTACAGCCACCGGTGGATGTCGGGCGGTGATATCGAACAGCGTGTAGGACAGCGTCAGGTGCTTCACTTCCTTGGGCATGTCGCGGTCAACAATGAAACGCACCGGCATTTCGATCTGTTGCCCGGGCTGCAGCACCTGCTGGGTAAAGCAAAAGCACTCGGTCTTGTGGAAATATGCGGCGGCATTACTCGGCGCGATGCTCGGTACGGCTTGCGCACTCATCGGTTTGTCGGTGGGGTTGCGGGCGATGAAGATCATCTCGTTGACTGCGCCGGGGTTGGCCGTGAGTTCATCGTGCTTGGGATAGAAATCCCATGGCATGTCGGCAGTGTTGGTCGACAGAAACTGCACGCGCACCTGGCGCGAGGTATCAATCACCTGCTCACCCTCGTACTGGCCGCCGGTCTTGCCGTTGATGCCGAAGGCTTTGCACATCACGTCGTAGATCGGCACCAGGGCAAAACCGAAAATGAACATCGCGACCACCACACCGAGCAGGCGGGTGACGAGTTTTTTCAGCGAGATCGAGTCAGCCATGGTTCATGCCTCTCATCAGATCCCTTGTGGGAGCGAGCCTGCTCGCGAAGCAGACAACTCGGTGCATCAGATGAACCGCGTCATCGTTCTTCGCGAGCAGGCTCGCTCCCACAGGGAGTTCTGTGTTCATTTCACTTCCGGCGGCGTAGTGAAGGTGTGATACGGCGCCGGCGACGGCACGCTCCACTCCAAGCCTTCGGCGCCATCCCACGGTTTGGCCGGTGCTGGCGGGCCGCCGCGAATGGTCTTGATGACGATGAACAGGAAGAAGATCTGCGTGGCGCCGAACATGAACGCGCCGATCGAGGAGACCATGTTGAAGTCGGCGAATTGCAGGTTGTAGTCCGGAATCCGTCGCGGCATTCCCGCAAGACCGACAAAGTGCATCGGGAAGAAGGCCATGTTCATCCCGATGAATGACAACCAGAAATGCAGCTTGCCGAGGGTCTCGTCGTACATGTGCCCGGTCCACTTCGGCAGCCAGTAGTAGGCCGAGGCGAAGATCCCGAAGATCGCCCCCGGCACCAGCACGTAGTGGAAATGCGCCACCACGAAGTAGGTGTCCTGATACTGGAAGTCTGCCGGGGCGATAGCCAGCATCAGCCCGGAGAACCCGCCAATGGAGAACAGGATGACGAACGCCACGGCGAACAGCATCGGCGTTTCGAAGGTCAGCGAGCCTTGCCACATGGTGCTCGCCCAGTTGAACACCTTGACCCCGGTGGGCACGGCGATCAGTAGCGTGGCGTACATGAAAAACAGCTCGCCCACCAACGGAATACCGACCACAAACATGTGGTGCGCCCAGACGATAAACGACAGGAACGCGATGCTCGCCGTGGCGTAGACCATCGAGGTGTAGCCGAACAGCGGTTTGCGCGAGAACGTCGGGATGATCGAGCTGACGGCGCCGAACGCCGGCAGGATCATGATGTACACCTCGGGGTGGCCGAAGAACCAGAACACATGCTGGAACAACACCGGGTCACCGCCACCGGCGGCACTGAAGAAACTGGTGCCGAAATGGATGTCCATCAGCATCATCGTCACGCACCCGGCCAGCACCGGCATCACCGCGATCAGCAGAAACGCGGTGATCAGCCAGGTCCAGACGAACAGCGGCATTTTCATCAACGTCATGCCGGGGGCGCGCAGGTTGAGGATGGTCGCGACCACGTTGATCGCGCCCATGATCGAGCTGATCCCCATCAGGTGAATGGCAAAGATGAAGAACGTCACGCTTTCAGGTGCGTAAGTCGTCGATAACGGCGCGTAGAACGTCCAGCCGAAGTTCGGCCCGCCACCGGGGCTGAACAGGGTTGAAACCAGCAGCAGGAACGCCGCTGGCAGCAGCCAGAAGCTGAAGTTGTTCATGCGCGGCAGGGCCATGTCCGGCGCGCCGATCATCAACGGGATCATCCAGTTGGCGAGGCCGACGAACGCCGGCATCACCGCACCGAACACCATCACCAAACCATGCATGGTGGTCATCTGGTTGAAGAACGCCGGTTCGACGATCTGCAAACCGGGCTGGAACAGCTCGGCGCGGATCACCATGGCGAACGAGCCGCCGAGCAGGAACATGCAGAACGCAAACCACAGGTACAGCGTGCCGATGTCCTTGTGGTTGGTGGTCAGCACCCAGCGCATCAGGCCTTTGGCCGGGCCGTGGGCGTGGTCGGCGTGACCGTGGTCATCGATGACAGCGCTCATGGCCGGTCTCCTTCAAGCGAGTGGACGGGGCGGGCCGGGGCGCGGAGCCCCGACCGATTCACGAAGTACGCAATAGACCGGCTCATTTGCTTTCCGCCTGTTTCAGCTCCAGCACTTCTTTTGGCGTCACCATGTCGCCCTTGTTGTTGCCCCACGCATTACGTTCGTAGGTCACAACGGCGGCGATATCGACTTCCGACAACTGCTTGCCGAACGCCGCCATGGCGGTGCCGGGTTTACCGTGGAAGACGATGCTCAGGTGATCCTTGATCGGGCCGGTGGCGATTTTCGAGCCTTTGAGCGCCGGGAACATCGGCGGCAGGCCCTGGCCTTCGGCCTGGTGACAGGCGACGCAAGCGGTGTGATAGACCTTGTCGCCGCGCTCCTTGAGCTCGTCGAGGGTCCATTCCTTGCTGGTCAGCTCTTTGAGCTGCGCAGCCTCGGCTTTGCGCTCGGCGAGCCAGGTTTCGTAGTCGGCCTTATCCTTGACCTCGACCACGATCGGCATGAAGCCGTGATCCTTGCCGCACAGTTCGGCGCACTGGCCACGGTAAATGCCCGGTTTGTCGACGCGGGTCCAGGCTTCGTTGACGAACCCCGGAATCGCGTCGCGCTTGACCGCAAAGGCCGGCACCCACCAGGAATGGATCACGTCAGCGGAGGTCACGAGGAAGCGGACCTTGGCGCCGGTCGGCAGCACCAGCGGCTTGTCGACCTCAAGCAGGTAATGCTCGCCCTTGGCTTCCTTGTTCTGGATCTGCTCGGCGGGAGTGGCCAGGTTGCTGAAGAACTCGACGTCCTGGCCCAGGTATTTGTAATGCCACTTCCACTGATAACCGGTGATCTGGATATCGATATCCGGCTCACTGCTGTCGTACATCTTGATCAGGGTGGCGGTCGCCGGCACGGCCATCGCGACCAGAATCAGCAGCGGTACGACGGTCCAGAGAATTTCGACGGTGGTGCTTTCGTGGAATTTTGCGGCGACTTGCCCGGTAGAACGGCGGTGCACCATCATCGACCAGAACATGGCGCCGAAGACGATGACCCCGATCACCACACAGATCCAGAAAATGGTCATGTGCAGGTCGAATACTGCGTGACTGATTTCAGTCGCTCCAGGCGCCATATTCACAGTCCAGGCCGCATTGGCCGGGCTGAAAATCGACCACAACAGGAGGCCCATCCAGACGTGTGGATGTCGCATCATTGCGGGTTCCCCTTATCGTTCTTGTTATCCCGGAGGCGTAACGCCTGCGGCAAGGGAGCGGCTGCATCAGACTACGAACTTGAATCGCCGAGCCTTGCTGCGGGTGCAGTCGGGCGTCATCAGCTAACTCCATTCACTGGCGAGTATAGACAGCGACTGAGAATTGCAATGTCTGCTCGTAAATGATGTGAAACAGGGAGCACTTGCGTTCAAGGGCAGGAATGGAGAAGGATGCAGACGAGTGGTGGCAAACAGATATAACGCGGGCGCATCAAGGATGAAATAATTATGACAAATGCGTCTTAGCATTTTTCGTAAGCCAGCTAACTTATGTCTTCCCTATTTCACTGCCTTGTTCCCTGGAGTTTTCATGAACACCGCCGCATTGCGCGAGCAGATCCAAAAAGCCCAACAGCACGAGAAAGAAACCGGCCTGCTGACCCGTCAGCTGGAAAGCAAGCTGCCTCATTTACACCCGGCGATCCAATTGCCGGAAGCCGACGCCAATGGTGTGCTGACGCGTTTTGTCGCCGCCTACATCGATGAAGTACCGGACCTGCTGGATGCAGCCAATGAAGTCGCCAGGGAAGCGGGAATTGAATCGCAGATCAAACCGGTGCTCAGAATCGCCGAGCAGTACTTCCTCCAGCCGCCAGCCATCATGGCCGGCCACGTTGGCCTGGACAGCCTGCTGGACGAAGCCTACCTGGCGCACCGTTTTGTCGAAGAGGTCAATGACCTGTACATCAAGCATTTCGGCCAGCCCTTGATCCCCTTGGACATGACGGTCGCCAACTTGATTGCTCACCAGTTGATCGGTGAGGAATTTGCCAACCAACTGGACGAAGCCGTACATCACGCCATCGACGAGATGCTCAACGACGAAAGCTTTGCGCTGGAATCGGTAGAGATCTACCGCGAAAAACTCAGCAGCCCGGAAACGGGTGCGGCGTGGAAACGCTGGCCGTGCATGGGTCGCCGCCTGGGTGTGGGTCTGGAGCTGGATCAGCCCGCTGCCTGAACCTTAAAAGATCGCAGCCTCCGGCAGCGCCTACATGAGATGGTATTTCACCCTGTAGGAGCTGCCGAAGGCTGCGATCTTTTGATCCTAAGCGGCTGAGCCAATCCCGGTGTTTGTGCGAACCCTGCCTTCAAGCCGTCGCTTCAACCCACGCGACTCGATCACCAGTTTCGACCCCTTGGCCGCATTCGCCCGGCCCCATTCTTCCAGCAACTCCAGACATGAATGGTCGATGTAGCTCAGATTATTGAGCGGCACATGCACCGTCGAGCCTGCTGGAATGGTGTTCAGCACCTGGGTCAGCGCCGGTACTTTGAGGAAGGTCGCCGCGCCGATCAGGCGTAACTCCATTTCCCCTTCCGGCGGCAGGTCGATCAAGCTGATCTTCAGGCGTGAGGCCTTGAAGGCCAGTTTCACCAGCGTCAGACCAAAACCGATCAGCACACCGGTCAGCAGGTCAGTGAAGATGATCGCCAGCGCCGTGGCGGCGTAGGTGAACATCGGCATCCGCCCATAACGGCTCAGACCACGGAAAGCTTTCAGGTCGACCAGTTTGAAGCCGGTATACACCAGCACACCCGCCAGACTCGCCACCGGAATGCTTTGCAGCACACTCGACAGCAACAGCACGAACGCCAGCAGCCACAGACCGTGGAAGATCGTCGAGTAACGTGTGGTAGCACCGGCCTGGACGTTGGCCGAACTGCGCACGATCACCCCGGTCATCGGCAAAGCGCCGAGCAGACCGCAGAGCATGTTGCCGACACCTTGCGCCGAGAGTTCGCGGTCGAAGTCCGAACGCACGCCATTGTGCATGCGGTCTACCGCGGCGGCCGACAACAGGGTTTCCGCGCTGGCGATAAACGCCACGGCGAACGCGGCGATCAGCAGCGTCGGATCGGCCAGACTGAGCAGGTCTGCCGGTTTCAACCAGTCGATGGCTTCCGCCAGATTCGCCGGCACCTCAACCCGCTTCACCTGCAACGCCAGCAGCAGACTGGCGCCCGTCGCCAGGCCAACACCGAGCAATGCGCCGGGAACGAACCGCAGCGAGTGCGGGCGGAATTTCTCCCACAGCCACATCACCGCAATCGTCGACAACCCGAGCAGCCCGGCCTGCCAGCCAAACGAAGGCAAGGCTTGCGCCACTGCGGCGGGGAATGCCGTGAGGTTATCCAGCCCGGAAGGTTTCGGCGACGCATCGAGCATCACATGCACCTGTGACAGCACGATCAACACGCCAATCCCGGCAAGCATGCCGTAGACCACCGCTGGCGCCGTGACCCGAAACCAGCAGCCGAGCTTCAGTCGCCCGGCCACCAGTTGCAGGAAACCGGCGAGTAGCAAAATCGGCCCGAGCATCTCGATACCGTGCTGGCGCACCAGTTCGAACACCAAAACCGCCAGACCCGCCGCCGGCCCGCTGACCTGTAACGGTGAACCCGCCAGCCAACCCACCACCAGACCACCGATGATTCCGGTGATCAAACCCTTCGCTGGCGGCAACCCTGAAGCGATTGCAATGCCCATGCACAACGGCAGGGCGACCAAAAACACAACCACGGATGCGAGCAGCTCCCGTGGCAACACAGCTTTCAATTGAGCAGCACGCATGGTGATTCTCCCGAAGTTTTCTTCAGGCGTGGCGAGGCCGGGCCGCTGAAACAGCGGCCGGCGTCAAACCACACAGATTGTCAGGAAGATTTAGAAGCGCGCTTTGGGCGTCGCCACCGGAATCGGATGGCTGCCATCGAGCGGCAGGAAACGGCCCTGATCCGCGTCGTAAGCTTTGATTTCACTGGTTTCGATGTTGTAGACCCAGCCATGGATGAACAGATGACCGTTCGCCATGCGTGAGGCTACCGAGGGATGGGTACGCAAGTGCTGCAATTGGGCGATGACGTTTTCCTCGGTGAGGATCGGCATACTTTCTTTTTCGTCGGCGCAGTGACAGTTCTCATGCACCATGGTTTTCGCGACTTCAGCGTGGCGCAACCAGGCTTTGACCGTCGGCATTTTTTCCAGGCTATCGGGGTTGAGCACCGCACGCATGGCGCCGCAATCGGAGTGGCCGCAGATGATGATGTGCTGCACGCCCAGCGCCAGTACCGCGTATTCGATGGCAGTGGAAACGCCGCCGTTCATCTGGCCGTAAGGTGGCACGACGTTGCCGACGTTACGCGTCACGAACAGATCGCCGGGCGAGCTCTGGGTAATCAGTTCGGGAACGATGCGCGAGTCGGCGCAAGTGATGAACATCGCCTTGGGCGCTTGTGCCGTGGCGAGTTTCTTGAAGAGTTCTTCCTGCTGCGGGAAGACCTCATGATGAAAATGTAAAAAGCCGTCTACGATCTGTCGCAGCGCTGCATCGGCGGATTCCGCTTCAGGGGTTTGCGCCGACGCAGCCAGCGGCTGTTTATCCTTGTCACTCATGATTCATCCTCTTTGGCGGATTCAGGGAGTCTTGCCCCGGTATTCCGGTATGAAGCCAGTGGCTGTTTAAAACATCCGGGTCATCCCGACCCGTCAGTCACTCGATGAACAAGGTAGCCGCCGAAACTTAACTCAAACTGAATCAAACGCTCTAGAACGTGTGTTCCAGGTCACAAAAAACGTGACTGAGGTTTTCGGCGGAAGGTTTCCAACCCCTCGATCATAAGTCAATTGTCGCTAAATCAACGACATCTGGCGACCCGGCGGACAGAAGGCCGTGCAATCGAGGTTGTAGCCTTCGCGATGATTGAGGCCAAGACGCTTGATCGCCTTGGCAAAGCGCTGGGCGAGCAGATCGGCGAACGGCCCTTCGCCCCGCATGCGCGCACCGAAACGGCTGTCATAAAGCTCACCGCCACGGCTCTGGCGAATCAGGCTCAGCACGTGTGCCGCCCGTTGCGGATAGTGCGCTTGCAGCCATTCCTCGAACAACGGCGCCACCTCCAGCGGCAGGCGCAACATCATGTACGCAGCGCTTTGCGCACCGGCAGCGTGGGCTGCGGTGAGCAGGCCTTCGATCTCGCTGTCGTTGATCATCGGAATCATCGGTGAACACAGCACACCGACCGGAATGCCCGCTTCGCGCATCACCCGGATCGCCCGCAACCGCGCCTTGGGCGCTGCGGCGCGCGGTTCGAGGATGCGTTTGAGTTCGTCGTCCAGCGTCGTGAGGCTGATCATCACGGCCACCAGTCGCTGCTGCGCCAGTTCGGTCAGCAAGTCGAGATCGCGCAGGATCAGCGAGCCCTTGGTGACGATGGTTACCGGATGCCGATAGCGCAAAAGCACTTCGAGGATCTGACGGGTGATTTTATGTTCGCGTTCGATCGGCTGATACGGATCGGTATTGGAACCCAGGTTGATCGGTGCACATTGATAGCCGCGTTTGCTCAACTGTTCTTCCAGCACCTGCGCGGCGTTGGTCTTGGCGATCAGCCTGGTTTCGAAGTCCAGCCCGGGCGACATGTCCCAATAGGCGTGGCTGGGCCGAGCGTAGCAATAGATGCAGCCATGCTCGCAGCCGCGATAGGGATTGATGGAGCGATCAAAGGGCAGGTCGGGCGAAGTGTTGCGGGTAATGATGGTTTTTGCGGTTTCGATCATCACCTCGGTGTTTTGCGTTTCGGGCACTTCCTGGTACCAGCCGTCGTCCTCCGCCACCGAGCGGTTTGGCGCGAAGCGGTTGTGCGGGTTGGTCGCGGTGCCGCGACCGCGAGGGGGGAGAGGGCTGATCATTGGGCGAACCTCGTGTCTGTATATGCATACAGTATATGAGCAGGGCCGGGACGATCCAGTACCGTTCGGCCACAGAAAAACCGCCGCGGATCATTCTCGCGATTCTGTTCGCTGTTTATATAAATAGTTAGAACCAGAGACAACCCGGGAAACATATGTTTGGTTGTGAAGGGAAGTTATCAAATATAGCCTTCGCAACTTACCGGCACTGATGCCTGTGTATTAATTATAAAAGGATTTAATTTATGTCGTTTCTCAATCAGCGTGGTGTTTTTCTGCAAATGATGCTGCCGAGCCAATCTGAGCCCAATACCATTGTTTCGCTGCAACTTGCTCGCAAGGAACTGGGCTGGGACGCGGAGGAGCAGCTGTCGACCGAGTCCTTGGTCGATTCGATTTATGTTGTCGCGGTGTCCAGCGATCGTGGCAAGTCGTTCACCATCCGCACCGATAAGAAGGACGTGGACGGCGACGGCGATATTGATAGTGATGACAAGGCCAAGTTGGAGGCATTGGCCAAGGCTTATGTGAGTATCGTCAATCCTTGAATGGCTTCTTGAAGCATTGGTCATCACGACAAGTTTCAACAAAAACCCTGCATGAATGATTCATGCAGGGTTTTATGTTTTTAGTTGTGGCTAGTTACCTGACCAAGATCATTGCCAGACGTTGTTTTCATATCGTCGGTACGCAGTCCCGCGACGTCTTTGGCCGAGACCGGCGCGCCTTTGTTGCCCCAACTACCACGAATGAAGCTCACCACGTCCGCGACTTCCTGATCCGATAACCGCCATGCAAAACCAGGCATGGTGAAAGTCGATGGCGCAGTGTGCGTCGCGGGCAATGTACCGCCCTTGAGCACAATGTGAATCAGCGAGGTCGGGTCGTCTGATTGCAACACCGGGTTGCCTGCCAGCGCCGGGAACACACGGGTATAACCGTGACCGTCGGTGCGATGGCATGCCGCGCAGTTGTCGATGTACACCGAGGCGCCGCGCTGGCTGTCATCACCGTTCCACAGGGCCTTGGCGGCTGTCGCGTCGTATTGGTGTGGCTGATCGTTCGGATCATTGGCCGGCAATGACTTGAGATAGCGCGCAATCGCCGTCAGGTCGGCGTCGGTCATGTACTGCATGCTGTGGGTGACCACATCGCTCATGCCGCCGAACACGGCGCTGCGATCACTGCGGCCGGTCTTGAGGAATTGCATCAGTTGCTCCTCGCTCCAGCTGCCGAGTCCATCCTTGTGATCGCCACGCAGATTCTTGGCGATCCAGCCTTCCAGCGGCGCGCTGCCGGCCAGAAAGTGGCTGCCATCGGCCGCACTCAGGGATTTTTCCTGCATGGTCAGGGCCCGTGGCGTATGGCAGGCGCCGCAATGTCCGAGCCCTTCGACCAGATACGCCCCACGGTCAATCACCGGGTCATCTGACGTCGACTTGTAGTCCTCGACCTTCGGCGCAAACATCCAGCGCCAGCCCATCAGCGGCCAGCGCATGCTCAACGGCCATGGAATGTCGCTGGCCTTGTTCTCTTGCGCGACGGGTTGCACGCCGTGCATGAAGTACGCGTACAACGCTTTCATGTCGGTTTCGCTGACACGGGCGTAGGACGGATACGGCATCGCCGGGTACAACGTACTACCGTTTTTGGCGACGCCATGACGCACTGCCTGATCAAAGTCCTCGAAGCTGTAATCACCGACGCCGGTTTTATCCGGGGTGATATTGGTCGAGTAGATCGTGCCGATCGGGGTTTCCATTGGCAGGCCCCCGGCGAACGGCTTGCCGTTTTTCGCGGTGTGGCAAGCCACGCAGTCACCGGCGCGGGACAGGTATTCACCCTGCTTGATCAAGGATTGATCGACTTCGGCCGCTTGCAAAGCAGCACTGCCGAGCAGCGCAAGGGACGCGATAACAAACTTCTTCATGGTCATCGCTCCTTAAGCCTGAACCAGCGGGCCGGGGTTTTTCAGGTATTGCTCGCGGATCGCCTTCGCCGACCAATAGGTCAACGCCGCGACCAGACCGGTCGGGTTGTAGCCCAGGCCTTGCGGGAATGCCGAGGCGCCCGGAACGAAGACGTTGTGCACGTCCCAGCTCTGCAGGTAACGGTTCAACGCGCTCTTCTTCGGATCGGTGCCCATGATCGCGCCACCGTTGAGGTGGGTGGTCTGGTAGGACGCGGTGTTGAAGTGGTCGCCGACTTTCTTGCCGATCACCGCAATGGCTTTCGGGCCCATCGCTTCGGCGACCTTGCCCATTTTCTCGACCATGAAGCGGTTCATCTTGATGTCGTTTTCCTGCCAGTCGAAGGTCATGCGCAGCAGCGGCAAGCCGTAGGCATCGCGGTACACCGGATCGAGATCGAGGTAGTTACCTCTGTAGGACTGATGCGCGCCGTGGGCGTCCATCGACACCTGGTGGGTGTAGTAATCGGCGGTCGCGCGTTTCCATGCGCTGCCCCAGGCCGGCGTGCCGGGCGGGTTCGAGGTGCCGGCAATCGGTCGGCTGCCGGCCTGGTTGACCCACATCGGCGAGCCGCCGACGAAGCCGTGCGGGCCGTGGTCGAAGTTATCGGCGTTGAAATCATCCAGCGCCACACCGTTACCGCCGGCCCCGATGAAGTTGTTGGTGTGGGTGTCCTTGTCGAAGAACGCCTTGATCGTTGCCATGTTCTGGTAAGCGAAGTTGCGCCCGACCACGCCTTCGCCGCTGATCGGATCGTAAGGCTTGCCGATCCCGGAGAGCAGCATCAGTCGCACGTTGTGCAACTGGAACGCGCCGAGGATCACCAGATCCGCCGGTTGCTCGATCTCCCGACCTTGCGCATCGATGTAGGTGACGCCGGTGGCTTTGGTTTTGCTGCTGTCGAGATTGACCCGCAGCACATGGGAATTGGCCCGCAGCTCGAAATTCGGCAACGGTTTGAGCGCCGGCAGGATGTTCACGTTCGGCGAAGCTTTGGAATACATGTAGCAAACGTAGCCGCTGCAAAATCCGCAGAAGTTGCATGGGCCCATCTGCGCGCCGTAGGGATTGGTGTACGGCCCTGAAGTATTTGCCGAAGGCAGGTTGTAGGGTTTGTAGCCAACCTCTGTGGCTGCCTTGCCGAACAGCTGTGCGGAAACCGTGTTCTTCTGCGCTTCCAGCGGGAAAGGGTTCGAGCGGTCCGGCGCGTAAGGGTTACCACCCTTGCCCTGACCGACCAATTGACCTTTGACGGTCCAGGCCTGGCCCGAAGTGCCGAAGACTTTTTCGGCATAATCGAAGAACGGCTCAAGCTCTTCATAGCTGACGCCGAAGTCCTGAATGGTCATGTCCTTGGGAATGAAGCTTTTGCCGTAGCGTTCTTCGTAGTGGCTGCGCATGCGCAACTCGATTGGGTCGACGCGAAAGTGCACACCCGACCAGTGCAGCCCGGCGCCGCCGACGCCATTGCCCGGCAGGAACGCACCCAACTGGCGATTCGGCAGGGCGATGTCGTTGACGCTGTGGCGAATGGTGACGGTCTCTTTGGAGATGTCCTGAAAGAGTTTTTTGCGCACGCTGTAGGTGAGTTCGTCGATCACCTGCGGATAGTTGCCGTCGGGGTACGTGTCCTGCATCGGCCCGCGCTCCAGCGCCAGCACGTTGAGGCCCGCTTCGGTCAGTTCCTTGGCCATGATCGCGCCAGTCCAGCCAAAACCGACGATCACTGCGTCGACCTTCTTCAGTACGGTTGCCATGCTCACGCCCTCTCGCCGCGAATCGAAACTGCCGGGAAGGGGTATTGCTCGTTGCGTTCCACCCAATCCATGAAATCGGCGCGGGCGCCGGGGAAGCCGATCATGGTCCAGCCGACCATGCCTTTATTGCCGCCATGGATCGGGTCGCAGAAGAACCCTTCTTTGGTGTTTTGCAGCAGCAGGTTGAAGAAGATCTTCGCCGGGACGCTATCGAACTGCGGTTTGCCGGCTTCGAGTTGCTTGAGCAAATCGTCTCGGGTAGCGCTGTCTTGCTCGGCAAATGTTTTACCGTTGAGGGCTTTTGTCCACTGATCCGTGGCGGCGATGCCGAGACGATAGATCTCTTTAGGGACCAATTTGCTCTGCCAACCCATCTCCGGCGCCGCTTCAGCGTTGAACGGACCCTGCATGTACCAGAGGGCTCCGGCAGCGTAGGGCGTGTTCATCTGACGATCGATGTATTCCGGCACACCCGCTTCGATCGCACCTGGGCCTTGAGCATCGGCGGGAATCAACTGCGCCACGGCGGCATTGATGAAGGCCCATTCCTCTGCGGTGAAATAGCTCGGCTGATAAACGCCCGCGTCAGCGCGAGCCGGTGGCGCCGCGGGTGTGGCCGGAGCGGCTTCAGGCGAGGCATGCAGGACACTGCTGCCCAAACCGGTGCCGGCGAGGGTGACCACTGGAATCAGGGTCAGGGATTTGCGTAAAAAATCACGCCGCGGGTTGTCTCGATTTTCATCAGACATTGGGTTGCACCTCATCAGGCATCAAGATTGGTCAACCGTTTCTGCGAACGGCTTGAGGATTTGCTGTCGCGACGTGGCCGGTTTGACCCGTAAAAGGGGGACGTGTCTGCAACAAGATGTGACAAATGGTAGCAGGCTAAGCATCTGGATGAATCGATAAAGCGCAAAAAAGACTGGAATTGCGCGGTGAGGGTTGAGGAAAGAATGCCGATTCACGCTTCTTTGACACCCGGCTCACGGGGCTTTGACCGTCAAACCGCGACGCTGAGGCTCCTGTCACTGAAAATCCCGATACGGTTAATCCAGCATGTCCCGAGTGCATCTTTTTCCTGCTGTGTGCTTGTCGCTTGTAATGCTCCTGCAGTTGTTTCCGGCACAGGCTTCCGAGCCTGAGGCCCTTCGTCCTGCGCAATGGGCGCAGCCGATTGAAGTGCAATACAACCTGTTCCAGATGTCGCCAACGCTGTACCGCAGCGCGTTGCCCGACGACGGTGCCGTGCCGTTATTGAAGAATCTGAAAGTGGCCACGGTCATCAACTTCCTGCCCGAAGCCGATAGCAACTGGCTGTCCACGCCCGGCATTCATCAGGTGCAATTAACGTATCGCACCAACCACGTCGACGACAGTGATGTGCTCAAGACCCTGCGTGCGATTCAGGAAGCCGAGGCCAGTGGCCCGGTGTTGATGCACTGCAAGCACGGTTCCGACCGCACCGGGCTGATGGCCGCGATGTACCGCGTAGTGGTGCAAGGCTGGAGCAAAGAGGACGCTCTGAACGAAATGACCCAAGGTGGTTTTGGTGAAAGCGGCCACTTCCGCGACAGCGTGCGCTATGTGATGCAGGCTGATGTCGACAAGCTGCGTACCGCGCTGGCCAATGGTGATTGCAGCACCAGCGCGTTTGCGACCTGTTCGCTGAAGAGCTGGTTTCAGACGGTTAATCTGAAGTGATCAATCGGTGGTGGCTGCAAAGAGTTGCGGGTCGACCGGTTGGCCGAGAAAGGCTTCCAGCGCGGTCAGCAACGAGCCGGAGTCGCCAGGGGCAAAGAACGCCTCGCGAAAAGCGCGGCCCGCTTGCGGGTTGAAAACCCCGTCCCGCTGGAACCGCTTGAACGCTTCGGTCGCCAGCACCCCTGACCACTTGTAGGCATAGACCGACGCTTCGTAACCGGTCACCAGGTAATCAAAGCCAAAGGCGAAACGGTGATAACCCGACAGTCGCAGGTGCGGCATCTCGCGTCGCACATCTTTGAACACCTGTTCGATGCTGCGGCCATCACCATGGCTGCGATGCAACTCCAGATCAAACAACGCCGTCAGCAGCAGTAGGGTGGTGGATCGACTGGTCTGGGCGCCAAGCGCAGCCAGTGCGGTGTTGACTCGCGCCGCTGTAAGAAGTTCGCCGCTCTGGTAATGCGCCCCCAGCCACAGCAGAAAGTCTGGCGACTGACACCAATGCTCGAACAGCTGACCGGCGAATTCCGCCGTGTCGCGTCCCAGTTGAGAGATCCCCGCCAGGTTGCGATGGGGCGAGCGCGTCAGCACATGCTGCAAACAATGGCCGAACTCGTGAATCAGCACCCGCAGGTTTTCGTGGGAGAGCAGGCACGGGTGCGCTTCGGTGGCAGGCGGGAAATTGCAATTCAGGCAAGCGATCGGCAGCGCTGGTCGGCCCTCGGCATTGATGCTGCGAATGCGTAACACGGAGGTGAACGCAAAGTCAGTGGCGTCTTCGCGGTGGAAAGGGTCAACGTAGATGTGCCCGATCACTTGCCCGTGCTCGCTGACATCCAACAGTCGGACGCTGTCATGCCAGTGGCTGAGTGCTGTCTGCTCGACGATGGTGATGCCAAACAGGTGCTCGCAGAACCGGCAGAGTTTACGCAATGTGTCATCAAGCGAAAAATACTGGCGCAAGCCTTTTAGCGCCCCGTTCAATTGTTGCAGGCGTAATTGCTCGGCGAGAAATTCCTCATCCCACGGCTGGATATCTGCATACCCCAGGGTGAGCGCAAAGGCTTTCAGCACCTGCGTATCACTCAGCAGATGCGGCGTATTCAGTACCATTTGCTGGCGTATAAACGCACTGACTTGCGCCGGGGATGTGGCCATACGGTCTGCCAGGCGCAACTCGACGAAATTCTCGAAGCCCAATAATTGGGCTTTTTCATGGCGCAACGCGACCAGCACCGACAGGACCGGATCGTTGTCGAGTTTTTCTGCCTGCGGGCCTCGATCAGACGCGCGGTTGATCCAGGCCGTGAAGTACTCTTCGCGCAGCGCGCGGTTTTGCGCATGAGTCATGATTTGTCGGTAGGTGTTCTGATCCAGCGTGAGCAACCAGCCGCTGTATCCAGCCGTTTTCGCCTTGAGTGCCAGACGTGCCTGTACCTCGACAGACAGGCCTTGAAGTAGCGTGATGTCGTTGATGCGCTTGCTCCACGCGGCGTTGGCCAGTTCCAGATTGCTTTGAAACAATTGCTCCAGATTCCGGATATCCCGGTTCAGGCGGGCAAGTTTTTGCTGTTGCGCGGGTTGGAGTTCGATACCGGACAAGCGGAAACTGCGCAGAATCTTCGCCAGCGAGGCTTTGCGCTGATTATCGAAACTGGCGGCAACCGCACTCTGCGCCAGGCGTTGATAGGTGCGGTACAACTCGAGATTGGCGGTCTTGTCGTCTATGTATTGGCCTGCAGCGTGGCTGCACAACGCGCTTTCCCTGAGCCAGTCGGCGTCGTCGGATTTGACCTTCGATAGCGTGTCGATAATGCCCACTGCTTCCGTCAGGCGCGCATCGGCCGAATCGATGGCCACCACCAGATCATCCCAGTTTGGATGCTCGGTCTGGCTGGCGATCACTTGGGCAATGATCTGCTGGTTTTCGGCAACGATCACGTTGATGGCGGGCAGCAGATGCTCGGCGCGAATGTCCGACCACGGGGGCAATGACCAGTGTTGTAAAAGCGGATTGGTGTCAGGCATGACGTCTTCCTTGAGGGTTGGCTGAAAGGGCCAGCCTAGGCAGGAAGCGCAGGGGAAGGGCGGTAGATAGTTACCACCTTCCACCGCTGATCGGTGGAAGGTGGTACTGACTCAATGTTGCTCGTCAGGCTTTTTCGCAAGTTTCGGATTAGGGAAAAACTGCACTGCCTGGACTTTCTTGTCCGCTGGCGGTTTCAGCGCGCTGGTGTTGACCCGCGTGCCCAGCTCCTTTGGAACCGACAGCCCTTGCTCGTTCAGCGTGTCGGAGTAACCGCAGGCCACGCATTCGCGGTGGGGCACGGTGTCCTCGTTCCACATCATCAGTCTGTCCGGCTCGCTGCACGCCGGGCAGACAGCCCCGGCGATAAAGCGTTTTTTGGTGATCACTGGCCCCTCACTCATGCTGCCGCGCCCTCGGTCAGGCCGCTGTGACGCAACAGTGCGTCAATCGATGGCTCACGGCCACGGAAGTCGACGAACAGCACCATCGGCGCTTGCGAGCCGCCGCGCGCCAGAATCGCTTCACGGAAGGCGCGACCGGTTTCAGCGTTGAGCACACCGTCTTCTTCGAATTTCGAAAACGCATCGGCCGACAGCACTTCCGCCCACTTGTAGCTGTAGTAACCCGCCGCGTAACCGCCGGCGAAGATGTGCGCGAAGCTGTTGGGGAAGCGGTTGTAGGCCGGAGGACGCATCACCGACACCTCGTCACGTACGCCTTCGAGCACTTGCAGCGGGCTGCGGCCATCACCGTGAGTGGCATGCAGTTCGAAATCGAACAGCGAGAACTCCAGCTGACGCACCATCATCAGGCCGGACTGGAAGTTCTTCGCCGCGAGCATTTTTTCCAGCAGGTCCTGAGGCAGCGCTTCGCCGGTTTCGTAGTGACCGGAAATCAGCGCGAGGCCTTCCGGTTCCCAGCACCAGTTTTCCATGAACTGGCTCGGCAGCTCGACCGCATCCCACGCCACGCCGTTGATGCCCGACACGCCGGCATGCTCGACGCGGGTCAGCAGGTGATGCAGGCCGTGGCCGAATTCGTGGAACAGCGTGGTCACTTCATCGTGGGTCAGCAGCGCAGGCTTGCCGCTGTCGGCCGGGGTGAAGTTGCACACCAGATTGGCGACCGGGCTTTGCAGCACGCCGTCGACAGTACGGCGACGGTCGCGGGCGCCGTCCATCCACGCACCGCCACGCTTGTTGGCGCGGGCATACAGATCGAAGAAGAAGCGGCCGACGTGCTGGCCGTTTTCCTTGATTTCGAACAGGCGAACATCCGGGTGCCAGGTGTCGAAGCCTTTCTGCTCGGCGATCTCGATGCCGTACAGACGCTGGACGATGGCGAACAGACCACCGAGAACCTTGTCGATCGGGAAGTAGGCGCGCAGGGTTTCCTGGGCGACGCTGTAGCGTTGTTCGCGAAGTTTTTCGCCGTAGAAACCCACATCCCAGCTTTGCAGATCAGCGCAACCCTGCTCGGCGGCGTAGGCGCGCAGTTGTTGCAGATCCTGGGCGGCGAACGGCTTGCTGCGTTTGGCCAGATCGCGCAGGAAGCTCAGCACCTGATCGCTGGACTCGGCCATTTTGGTAGCAAGGCTCAACTCGGAGAAACTGGCGAAGCTCAAGAGTTTTGCCAGCTCCTGACGCAGGTCGAGAATTTCTTCCATCACCGGACCGTTGTCGTTCTGACCGGCATTCGGGCCTTGATCCGAGGCGCGGGTGCAGTAGGCGGCGTAGACTTCTTCGCGCAGCGCACGGTCCTGGGCGTAAGTCATCACCGCGTAGTAGCTTGGGAATTCCAGGGTGATCAACCAGCCATCGAGGTCCTTGGCCTGGGCCGCTGCAGCCATTTGCGCCTTGGCCGAATCGGTCAGGCCGGCGAGGACGGCTTCGTCGGTGATGTGCTTGGTCCACGCTTGAGTGGCATCGAGCAGCTGGTTGGAGAAACGGCTGCCCAGCTCGGACAGCTTGCTTTGCACTTCGGCGTAGCGCTTCTGTTCGGCCTCCGGCAGGTCGATGCCCGATAGACGGAAGTCACGCAGGGCATGTTCCAGGATAGTTTTTTGCGCGACGTCGAAACCGGCGGCTTCCGGGCTGTTGGCCAGCGCTTCGAAGGCCTGGAACAGTTCGCGGTTCTGGCCCATCTCGGTGGAGTAGGCGCTCAATGCTGGCAGGCACGACTCGTAGGCTTCACGCAGTTCGGCACTGTTGCACACGGCGTTGAGGTGGCTGACCGGGCTCCAGGCTGCGCCGAGGCGATCATTGAGTTCGTCCATCGCCAATACCAGGCCGGCCCAGGTAGGGTTCTGGCCTTGGCTCTTGAGGATCTCGGCGATGGCGGCGCGGTTGTCGGCCAGGATGGTTTCGATGGCTGGCAGGACGTGTTCGGCACGGATCGTGGAGAACGGCGGCAGGTCGTAGGACTGCAGAAGAGGGTTGTTCACGCTCACGGTTGGCACCTTGGCTGGAAGAAACATGTGCCCATCTTAATTACAATCGACACTCACCGCAGCTATCGGCGACAGAGAGAGAACTAATCGTGTCCCTTCGCAAATACCAGAACCACACCCCGCAGTTGAGCAAAGGCGCCTTTGTCGACGGCTCCGCGGTGGTGATCGGCGACGTCGAAATCGGCGAAGACAGCTCCGTCTGGCCGCTGACAGTCATCCGCGGCGACATGCACCGCATCCGCATCGGTGCCCGTACCAGCGTGCAGGATGGCTGCGTGTTGCACATTACCCACGCCGGCCCGTTCAACCCCGATGGCTTCCCGTTGTTGATCGGCGATGACGTGACCATCGCCCACAAAGTCATGCTGCATGGCTGCACCGTCGGCAGCCGCGTGCTGATCGGCATGGGCAGCATCGTCATGGACGGCGCAGTGGTCGAAGACGACGTGATCATCGGCGCTGGCAGCCTGGTGCCGCCGGGTAAGCGTCTGCACAGCGGCTTCCTTTACGTGGGTAGCCCGGTGAAACAGGTCCGGGCGCTGACCGACAAGGAAAACGCCTTCTTCACCTACAGCGCGGCGAACTACGTGAAGCTCAAGGACCTGCACCTGGCCGAAGGCTACGACACACTCTGAATCGAATTCGCGACTGCTCAGGAATATTCATGCATTACCAGACCGTACTGTTCGACCTCGATGGCACCCTGACCGATCCGCGTGAGGGCATCACCCGTTCTATCCAGTTCGCGCTGAGCAAACTCGGCATTGATGAGCCAGACCTGACCAAGCTTGAGCACTTCATCGGCCCGCCGCTGTTGCAGGCATTCATGCAGTTTTACGACTTTGATGAAGCGAAGGCGTGGGAGGCGGTGAATTTCTATCGCGAGCGCTTCAAGGTCACCGGCCTGTATGAAAACCGCGTGTTCGAGGGCGTCACGCCGCTGCTGGAAACCCTGAGTGGCCAAGGTCGGCAGCTCTACATCGCAACGTCCAAACCCTGGGTGTTCGCCCGCGAGATTGCCCGGCACTTCGACTTTGCCCGGCACTTCAAGGTGATCTACGGCAGTGAGCTGGATGGCACGCGGACCAACAAGGTTGAGCTGATTGCGCACCTGCTCGCGGAAGAAGGGCTGGACCCGGCGAACACCTTGATGATCGGCGATCGCAAGCACGACCTGATTGGCGCGCGCAGCAATGGTCTGGACGCGGCGGCGGTGGGTTATGGGTTTGGCAGTTTTGAAGAGTTGAATGCCGAGACACCGGCTTATCACTTTGAAACGCTGGCCGAGTTGCATCAGGCATTTTTGCAGCGCTGATCAATACGTCATCGCTGGCAAGCCAGCTCCCACATGAAAGCGGTGTCTTCAGGGGCACCGCATTCACTGTTGGATCTGGCTCCCACAGGTAAGCGTGTCACCAAGGTCGCCGCAATCACTGTGAGATCTGCTTCCCACAGGTAAGCGGTGTCTTCAGGTTCAGCAAAATCCCTGTGGGAGCTGGCTTGCCAGCGATGAGGCCGGATCAGCCACTGAAGGGCTGAGAGTCTGCCAACGTTTTCAATGCCAATTTACGCTCCACAACCGGCAACCCACCCAGCCTCTCGACCTCCGCGTAAAACCTTGGCCAATCCCCCCCAACCTGGCTGAACAACGCCGCAAACGCCGGCACCCATTGGTCATATAGCCCGAAGGGCAGCAGCCGCGCATTGTTCAGCGGCGTATTGACCCAGGCGTCATAACGCTTGTCCCCGGCCCACTGACTGTCACGCATCACCCGGTAATCCCGGCGAAACTGCTCGAACTCGGCCGCTTTGCGCTCGCGCATCTGCTCGACGGGCAGCGGCTGTGCATACAACGTTTCCAGCCGCGAGCGCGTAGCAAGTACCAACGCGATGAACTGATCACGCTGCTTGAGTCGGGAGTTGGTATCCGCCGGCAATCCGCGAAACGCCCGCCATTGCCGAGTACCTTCCTGCTCGACAAACGTGGCAAACGACTCGTTGAACTCGGTGTCGTCCTTCACATAGAACTGCTGATGCGCCAGTTCATGGAAGATCAGCGTGGCCAGGCGTTCGTCGCCCCAGCCCATCATCGAATTGAGGATCGGGTCGTTGAACCAGCCCAGCGTCGAATAGGCCTCGACACCGCCAATCGACACGTCCATGCCCTGCAAGCGCTGAATCGCAGCTTCACCCCGCGCGGCGCTCTGGCTGTAATAACCGCGATAGGCCACGCACCCGGCAATCGGGAAGCAGTGGTTTTGCGGGGTCAGGGAAAACTCTGTGGTGGCGAACACATTCCACACCACGAAAGGACGGCCAATGTCGGCGTACAGGCGATAACTCTGGTTGTCCGGCAGATGCAGGTGTTCGCTGGCAAAAGACCGGGCCTGCTGCGACTGGACCAGGTGCGTGCGTAATTTCGCCTCGCGGCTCGGGTCGGCAATCACGTTGGCGACCGGTTCGCGGGCCTGCAGCAATTGCCACTGACCGCTGGCCAGCTGGCTGTAATAGCTGACGCTTGCACAACCGTTGAGCAACAAAAGCATCACACCCGGAAACAAAATCCGAAAAACGCGATCAAGTAACCGATGGCTTGGAAGCGGCCTGATCAAAATAAGAAACCCCCTGGAAAGTCTGCCCGCAAGACTATCCCGCCCATTGGAGCTTCGCTATGCGCATGTTGATGCTGACAGGAGGCCTGCTGACGCTGGCCGGTTGTGCCGGATTCGGAATGCCCGATCCTGACCCTTCGCAAGCCTGGATCGATCTCGATGCCCGGCAGCAGGACACGGCGTTACAGGCGCTGCAAGTCGATAGCAAGGCCGCCGTCGACAACCGTTATTTCGAGGTGCAGCCCGGCAGTCATGAATTGAAGGTGCGTTATCAATTCCCGGTCGAGGCGACGAATATCGGCCCGGACGCCGAGCCGCTCTGGCGTGATTGCCAGTTGAGCGTGAAATTCAAGGACTTCAACGCCGGCCAGCGTTATCAGTTGCAGGCCGGCAGTATCGGTTTCCGCCCGTGGGCGAAACTTTATGACGAGCAGCGCAAAGTCGTCGGGCAGGGTACGCCGGCGGGCTGTCAGAAAACCTGATCGGCGCTATGCTGGCGCTCTCATCCAAAGGACATTGATCATGCGCAGGTTAACGCTGTTGCTTGCAGCAAGTGTGGTTGCCGGCTGCCAGAGCCCGATGCCGGCGGTCGATCCCACCATGGCCTGGGTCGACTTTGCCATGCCCACCCCCGGCGGCAAGGTGTTGATGGCCGATCGAGTGGACAAGCAAAGGATGACCGACGGGCGATATTTCCAGGTCACGCCGGGGAGTCACGAACTGAGGGTGCGTTTTGATTTCGAGGTGTTTGGCGGCGGTCAGGGCATGGACACCGATCCGCAGGAGCGGCTGTGTTACATGACCGTGCGTTACGATGATTTCGAGGCCGGGCAACGTTATCGGCTGGAGGCACGGTCGCTGGCCTTTACGCCAAGCGCCCGGTTGATCAATCGCCAGGGGCAGATCGTTGCCAAGGAACGGCAGATCAACTGTGTACCTTGAGCGACTTCAGTCCTCGTTCTTCTGATAGACGATTGCTTTAGTGCCGTTTTCACATGAGCCTACGACCATGGCGATATCGTGCTTTTCGGCCTCTTCCTTGCTGACGATTTCCAGCGTGTAGGACGGCACGGCTTTAGCCTGAATCTTTATTTCGATCTCTTTGCGGAGTTCTTCGCAGTCTTTAGGTGCGGCAAAAGCGGAGGTGGCCAGTGCACTGCAGAGAATCGCCAAGCCAATACGTTTCATGAATGAAGCTCCTTGAGGCAGCGCGCACGGGCGTGGGCTGAAGCTGCTGTCACGTATACGACCACATTTTCGAAACGCGAGTTCTGACTTCGCTCACAAACTTTGATCAGCTTTTGCCCCGCTGTGATGATTTCCAGATCGTCTTCGCGAACAGGCTCGCTCCTACAGAGCTTTGTGGCGTTCACATAACCCTGTGGGAGCGAGCCTGCTCGCGAAGGCGTCGGCACTGCCAACGCCAGAATCAGCCTTGGAACATCAGCTGACCAGCGAAGCCTCAAGGGTAATCTTCGCATTCAACACCTTGGACACCGGGCATCCTTCCTTGGCCTTGTTGCTCAGTTCTTCAAACTGCTCTTGGGTCGCGCCCGGAATTTTCGCCTTGAGAATCAGCTTCACCGCAGAGATCGCGAAACCGCCCTCAACCTGATCGAGCGTGACTTCAGCCTGGGTGTCGATGCTGTCGGCTTTGAGGCCGGCATCGCCGAGAATCATCGAAAACGCCATGGAGAAACAGCCGGCATGCGCCGCGCCGATCAGTTCTTCAGGGTTGGTGCCTTTACCGCCCTCGAAGCGCGCCTTGAAGCCGTAGGGTGCTTCTCTGAGGACGCCGGTTTCGGTGGAAATCGAGCCGATGCCGGTTTTCAGATCACCTTCCCAATGTGCGGATGCTTTCTTCACGATAGCCATGTCTGCCTCCTCAAGATCTGGCGCGGGACGCCGCGCCTTCGTGGTTTTTGCTTGCAAGGCTTCTGAGGATAGACGTCGGGACAAAGTTCAGCCTATCTGAATCGTTGACTTTTTTAGTAGGATTTTTCGTCCTGCTATTGAAACTCGGGTATATGCCCTCATTGCATAGAACACGCTTATGGATTCGGCAGGTTTTCGTTTGCGAGAAGAACCTGCCTCCTCACTCGGAGACGCAGGTTTATGAAGCAACTGTCCGACGTAAAATTTTCCACCCTCGATCTGGTGCCCGTGCGCGAGAACGGCAGCCCGGCGCAGTCGCTGCGCAATTCGCTGGACCTGGCGCAGCACGCCGAGAAATTCGGTTACACGCGGTTCTGGGTGGCTGAACACCACAACATGGACGGCATCGCCAGTTCCGCCACCTCGGTGCTGCTCGGTTATCTGGCGGGCGGTACCTCGACCATCCGCGTCGGTTCTGGCGGGGTAATGCTGCCTAACCATGCGCCGCTGGTGATCGCCGAACAGTTCGGCACGCTGGAAAGCCTGTATCCGGGTCGTATCGACCTCGGTTTGGGCCGGGCGCCGGGTTCCGATCAAATGACTGCCCGCGCACTTCGCCGTGAGCGTTCCGGCAGTGCTGACGACTTCCCGGAAGACGTTGCCGAGCTGGCGCGTTATCTCGGCCCGCGCACCCCGGATCAACGGGTGATCGCCATGCCCGGCACCGGCACCAATGTGCCGATCTGGCTGCTCGGTTCCAGCCTGTTCAGTGCGCAACTGGCCGGCGAGCGCGGTTTGCCTTACGCCTTCGCCTCGCATTTCGCCCCGCGCTTCATGCACGAGGCCATCCGCGTCTACCGCAATCACTTCAAGCCGTCGGCGGTGCTCGACAAGCCGTACGTGATGCTCGGTGTGCCGCTGGTGGCGGCGGACACTGATGAGCAAGCCGATTACCTGGCGACTTCGGTGTACCAGCGAATCCTCGCGTTGATGCGTGGGCAAAGCCTGGTGCAGCGCCCGCCGGTGAAAACCATGGATGGCCTGTGGCTGCCCCATGAGCGTGAAGCGGTGGGAGATTTCCTGGGTTTGGCGATGGTCGGCAGCCCGGCGAAAATCCGCGCGAAACTGGAGGTGCTGATTGAGCAAACCCAGGCTGATGAGCTGATCTTTACCTCTGACTTGTATGAACATGCCGATCGCGTGCGTTCCTACGAGTTGCTGGCGCAGGTGATGAAGGGCTAACTGAATCTCGCCCCGCTCCTACATTAAAAAATGGTTGCCCACAAAAAAGCCGACGCATTCGCGTCGGCTTTTGCATTTCAGGCGCAATCAACCGCGTTTGTAGACGATTTCCTTGGCGCCGCCTTCACAGCTGCCAACGACCTTGCCGTCAGCTGCCGCTCCCTTGTCGACGATCTCCAGCGAATACCCGGAAACGCCCTTGGCATCCAGTTTCGCCGCAATCTCTGCCTTCAGATCTTCACAAGGCTTGCCGGCTGCAAATGCACCACCCGCAAGGCTCAACAAACCTACTGCCAACATGAACTTCTTCATCGGTCGCACTCCCTGGTCGGATTAAAAGAGGCGGGCATCGGGTTATTCACCCGACGTGCCCACCTTGTAGCGCTTTGCCATTCCTATGGCACTCGGCCAGCGCGCAAGTTCAGAAGCGTAGACCAAACTCAGCTGCTGGCGATGCGGAACCCGACTTTCAGTGTCACCTGAAAGTGCGCAGCTTTACCGTCCTTGATGTGGCCGCGCGTCTCGGTCACTTCAAACCACTCCAGATGTTTGATGCTTTTGTTGGCTTCTGCCAACGCATTGTTGATGGCGTCTTCGATGCTGGTTGGGGACGAGCCGACCAGCTCGACTTTTTTGTACGTGTGGTGGTCAGTCATGGTGATCTCCTTGGGATGTGGAATTGAGACTAGCAGTGAATTTGCACTGTTGATTTCGGCGGCTTTGCGCAAGCGAAGTTCAGAATTTCTGCACTTTCTCAATCCGCTGAAGTCCCAATCAACACACGCCACTCATCACCAATGCAGGAGAGCCACCATGGCCAACACCTCTTTACGTAAAGCCTCATTGCAAAGCATGGAAGCGGAGATCGAGAGTCTGCTCAAGTCGTTGGAAGGCCTGAAAGACGACGCTTCGGACGAGTCGCGCAAGACTCTCAAGGCGCTGAAAAGCAATGCCGAAAGCGCGCTGAAACATTCGCGTCACCTGCTCAGCGATGCCTACGAAGAAGTCAAAGTGAAAACCCGCGAGACAGGGATCGCCACCCGCGATTACGCGCAGGAGCATCCATGGACCACCGCCGGTGTGGCGGTGGGTGCTTTGGGTCTACTGGCCGCTTACTTGCTGTTCAAGCGCGGCGAGTGATCCGGCTGGCGCAGCTCTTGTTTGAGCCAGTGCGCCAGTTGCCGGGCGCGCCCATCCGCGGCGCGCTTGGGTAGCCACAACGCCAGTTGCGCCGGGGTTTCACAGAAGCCCCACGGCGCAACCAGGCGACCGGCCTTCAAGTCTTCGGTGACCAGCGGCTCCGGCGCGATAGCCACCCCAAGGCCCGCCACTGCGGCTTCCAGCAAATAATACAAATGCTCAAAACCTTGCCCGAGCTTCAACGCCTTGGCGTCGAGGTGATTTTGCTGTGCCCAGCTCGGCCAGGCTTGCGGCCGCGATGTCGTGTGCAGCAAGGGTTCGTCGAGCAGCGCTGAGGCGGGCGCCTTTTGCAGGCGTTGATATCCGTTGAAGAGCGGGCTCATGACGGGGCCGATGCGTTCTGCAGCCAGTTCATAGACCTGCATGTCTGCAGGCCAGGGTGGTTCTGCGAACAGCAGTAACGCGTCCAGTCCCGGTCGCCTCGGGTCGAGATCGCCTTCACCCGCCGATAAATGCAGGCGCAAATCCGGCAGATCGGCATTCAGCCTTCCCAATCGCGGGATGAACCAGCGTGCCAGCAAGCTTCCCGAGCAGCCGAGCACGAACGGCGCATCAGCTGTACGTTGCGTCAGCTCGGCACAAACACTGCGCAAGCGATCAAACGCCTCACCGCTGGCATCGCGTAAACGCACACCGGCATCTGTGAGTTTCAAGCCGCGCCCATCCTTGACGAACAGGCTGACGCCAAGGTGTTCTTCGAGCACCTTGAGCTGGCGGCTGACCGCGCCATGGGTCACGTGCAGTTGTTCGGCGGCCTGGCTGACGCTGTTCAGCCTGGCAGTGGCTTCGAAGGCGCGCAAAGCGTTGAGCGGGGGAAGGTCGTGGCTCATGGTATCTGTGAGTTTTCCTGACAGGTTGCGGCGATCTTATCGGTTTTCAGCATAGAAGGTCAGGGGTAGAGTGGGCGTCATTGTCTTCTCACGTCATTCCCGATTCTGCTGGAGCAAAACATGACCCAGACTTCGAACACTTCCGATCTGCGTAATGGCCCTGACGCCAACGGCCTGTTTGGCTCGTTCGGTGGCCGCTACGTGGCTGAAACCCTGATGCCGTTGATCCTCGAGCTGGCCCGCGAATACGAGACAGCCAAGGAAGATCCTGCATTTAAAGAAGAATTGGCCTACTTCCAGCGCGACTACGTCGGACGTCCGAGCCCGCTGTATTACGCCGAGCGTCTGACCGAGTTCTGCGGCGGCGCCAAGATCTACCTCAAGCGCGAAGAGCTGAACCACACCGGCGCGCACAAGATCAATAACTGCATCGGCCAGATTCTGCTGGCGCGGCGCATGGGCAAAAAACGCATCATCGCCGAGACGGGCGCCGGCATGCACGGCGTGGCGACTGCCACCGTGGCTGCGCGTTTCGGTCTGGATTGCGTGATCTACATGGGCACCACCGACATCGAACGCCAACAGGCCAACGTGTTTCGCATGAAGTTGCTGGGCGCCGAAGTGATTCCGGTAGTGGCCGGCACTGGCACTCTGAAAGATGCGATGAACGAAGCGCTGCGTGACTGGGTGACCAATGTCGACAGCACCTTCTACTTGATCGGCACCGTGGCTGGCCCGCACCCGTATCCAGCGATGGTTCGCGACTTCCAGGCCGTGATCGGCAAGGAAACCCGTGACCAACTGCAAGCGCAGGAAGGTCGTCTGCCGGACAGCCTGGTGGCATGCATCGGTGGCGGCTCCAACGCAATGGGCCTGTTCCACCCGTTCCTTGATGACAAAAGCGTTGAGATTATCGGTGTTGAAGCCGCCGGCTACGGCATCGAAACCGGCAAGCACGCGGCCAGCCTGAATGGCGGCGTACCGGGTGTGTTGCACGGCAACCGTACTTTCCTGTTGCAGGACGACGACGGCCAGATCATCGACGCTCACTCGATTTCCGCCGGCCTCGATTACCCGGGTATCGGCCCGGAACACGCCTGGTTGCATGACATCGGCCGCGTCCAGTACACCTCGGTGACCGACGACGAAGCCCTCGACGCATTCCACAAATGCTGCCGCCTGGAAGGGATTATTCCTGCCCTGGAAAGCGCCCACGCGCTGGCCGAAGTATTCAAACGCGCACCGACCCTGCCCAAGGATCACCTGATGGTGATCAACCTATCGGGCCGTGGCGACAAAGACATGCAGACCGTTATGCACCATATGGAACAGTCCAAGCAGGAGAAACACTGATGAGCCGCCTGCAAACCCGTTTTGCCGAACTCAAACAACAGAATCGCGCCGCGCTGGTGACCTTCGTCACCGCCGGTGATCCGGATTACGACACTTCGCTGGCGATCCTCAAAGGCTTGCCGAAAGCCGGTGCCGACGTGATCGAGTTGGGCATGCCGTTCACCGATCCGATGGCTGACGGCCCGGCGATTCAACTGGCGAACATCCGCGCATTGGGCGCCAAGCAGAATCTGCTGAAAACCCTGCAAATGGTTCGCGAGTTTCGCGAAGACAACAGCGACACACCGCTGGTGCTGATGGGCTACTACAACCCGATCCACAAGTTTGGTGTCGAGAGTTTCATTGCGCAGGCCAAAGAGGCTGGCGTCGACGGCCTGATCGTTGTCGACATGCCGCCGGAGCACAACGACGAACTGTGCGACCCGGCGCAGGCTGCCGGCCTGGATTTCATCCGTCTGACTACGCCGACCACCGACGACGCGCGACTGCCGAAGGTTCTCAACGGCAGCTCCGGTTTTGTGTACTACGTCTCGGTTGCCGGTGTCACCGGTGCCGGCGCGGCGACGCTGGAGCACGTCGAAGAGGCGGTCACTCGTTTGCGCCGCCACACTGATCTGCCGATCAGCATTGGTTTCGGTATCCGCACGCCAGAGCAGGCCGCCGGGATTGCGCGTCTGGCTGACGGGGTTGTGGTGGGTTCGGCGCTGATCGATCACATCGCCAATGCCCAGACTCCGGATCAGGCCATCGACGGCGTATTGAGCCTGTGCTCGGCACTGGCAGAGGGCGTGCGGAAGGCTCGCGTCAGCTAAAGGTAGAGTTCCCGATTCAGAGGAATGAGTGCTTGGGCACCGGGGTTCTGGATTAATCGTTAGTCAGTCAAAAGATCGCAGCCCGTGGCAGCGCCTACATGTGACTTCTGTAGGAATTGCCGGGGGCTGCGATCTTTTGCCTTTACGGCAGTTCCAGCCCGCCGGACGCCTTGTGCAGTTTGCGCAAATGCTCGCCGATCTGTTTCACGTTGGCCTCGCTGGCGGCAATTTCGGCGGCGCGCTTGGGTTCCAGCAACTTACGCACTTCCTTGTCCAGATCGCCGCTAAGTAACAGCAGCTTCTTCTGCCGCTGGCTGCTTTCCGCTTCCAGTCGGCTGAACTCGCTGGGTTGCGGCAAACCGTAGCCTTTCGAATCCAGCAGTTCTGCCGGACGACTGAGAAACCCACTGTTGGCGAGGATTTCCTGCAAGGTCGCATTGGCCTTGTCCATTCCGCCATTCTCCAGTTCCCGCGCACCGAGGTAACGCTGTTTGACCTCGTCCTGCGCGAGCAACAACTGGCGCCGGAAACTCGCCTGCTCGAGCAGCAACAGCGCGGCGCTGGTGCGCAGGTCGGCGCGATCGAACCATTCGCGGCGTTCTTCGGCCGACAACGAAAGCCACTCTTCGACGGTGTTCTGTTTGATCGGCAGCTGCTTCTTCAGCACGTCGAACATCGCCTGATAGCGATCGCGGAACGAGTCGAAGCGATAGCCCAGACGCAGCGCTTCTTTCGGATCATCCAGCACGCTCGTATCGGCCAGGCCACGGCCCTTGAGCACTTCCAGCAGACCGTTGGGCATGATGCTGTCGAGGCCGGTGAGTTGCGCGTTGTTGCTGCCGCTGCGCAACAGTTTCAAGCCTTCCACTGCGCAGTTGTTTGACAGGAAGAAGTAATTGCCGTCGTAGCTCCAATGCATCTCGGCGGCATGTTCGACCACGCCTTCGATCTCGCTGCGCGACAGATTCAGCGGTACTGAGGCGAGGCTGCGCAGTTCGGTCTTGGTGTACTCGTCGATCACCTGCGCCAACGGCAGAACGAACAGCCGGGACGGGTATTTGCCGACCAGTCCGTCCCAACTCGACAGCTGCACGTCACCCACGAAGGCGCGGTAGGACAGCACCAGATGTTGATCCAGATCGAGCCGGCAATCCGGGCCACGCGGACGACCCGGTGCACAGATCACCAGACGCAACATGCTGTGACCCCAGCGGCTGACCCAGTTCTGATTGGCCTCGGCCAGTAAGTAATCGACGGCGTAGACACGCTCCGGATCGACTTGCCCCAATGGTTGCTTGGCGAAGTCGTTGCCGGCGTTCAGAAACGCAAAGGTCTTGGCGCAGGAATTCGGGGCCGGTGGCGCCCAGCCGAAGTGATCCTTGTAGTAGCGATACAACGCCGGGCGGCGGCACGCGTAGCTCGGGTCGAGCAGGAAGTACTCCATGTTGACCGCGACGAACTCCTTGGGACTGGAGATTTCGTACAGGTCGGGGCTGCGGGCAATCTGTCGGTTGTGTTGCTCGCGCTCGCCGCGACGGCCGACGTATTGCGGCCACCCGGCGAGGTCGAGCAATCGCGGGTCATCACTAAGGGTGAAGCGGCGCCCGTTCTGGCCACGGCACTCATCGGGAATGCCGATCAGCCCGGCACTGTTGAAGCGCCGGGTGCAGCGCTGGATCAGCGTGCGTTCGGCGTTTGGCCAGAGGCGTGCGCGGTCATAAATGTGGGTGATTTCGTGCAGCACCGTGGCGAGCAGTTCCTGGCGCACAGTGCCGTGGGGGCGATTGGTCTTCTCTTTGGCCGCGCTCCCGTCGGTGAGACCGGCGAGCAATTTGCGGTTCAGATCGAGTTCGGCGACCAGGGTTGCCTGGCCATAGGCATTTCCGGGCATGTCATCGGTCCAGCCGACATCAATGCGCCGATCCAGCCGCTCGATAAAGCTCGGCGGCAAGGCCTGCATGGCTTCATCGATCAGCGCCTGGCTGGCCTGTTGCTGGGCTGGACTCAGACCGTCGGTCTTGAGCCGCAATTGCAGGCCGGCGTGGGCGCTGTTGCCAAGTAGCAACAACG
This sequence comes from Pseudomonas sp. P42, assembly GCF_017973755.1. NCBI lineage: Bacteria > Pseudomonadati > Pseudomonadota > Gammaproteobacteria > Pseudomonadales > Pseudomonadaceae > Pseudomonas > Pseudomonas sp. P42. Next base: position 783,861 of record NZ_JACOPU010000003.1, read on the forward strand.
CCCCGGCCAATAGCCAGGCGCCAAGTGACTTCACAGTGCGAGGATGGCTTCGGCGAGAACCTGATCACTGGCGTCGCGAGCTTCCGGCACGCGTGTGCGCAAGGTGTTGAGAGCGGCTTCCAGGTGCGCGCCACGGATATCACCGTTGCTGGCGACAAAGCTGGCGGCGTCGTCGTGGGCTTCGCGGATGATTTTCGAGTCGCGAATCGACGTGGTGGTATCGGACGTGAAATCGATGGTGCGCTGGGAGGCACGAACGATGATGTTACTGGTGGCTACCAGGGTGTGCGCCTGGGCCAGGTCGGCCAACAAAAACAGGCCAAGGGCGGCAGCAATCAGCGGGCTACGCATGGAACGACTCCGAAGGGCAAAGTTAACAAGGGACTGGGTTAACTATTGGACGAGAATTGCCTCTGCCAGTTCAAGGTCGCTGGCATGAAGTTTCGGCCGAGTTTTACGCAGGTAGTGCAGTGCGGATTCCAGTCGAGCGCCGCGCAATTCACCGTCACTGGCAACAAATACCGCCGCATCATCGTGAGCGACGAGCAGCAGTTTACGGTCGAACGGCGCGGAAGACACCATGCCGGTCGCCCAGACGCTCACCACGGTGTTTTGCGTGGAGACGTCGAAGGCGTTGGCCGAGGTCGTCCAGCAAGCAGTTAACAGTACGCAAGGGATCAGGAGTTTTTGAATAAAAGGCATGGGACTCGGCAACTGTTGGCGAGCCGTAAGGCTAGCGCAACGCCCGGGCTAGAGCCAGCGCCGAAATATCGGGACACGACCGGCGTGCCCCGCCATGCCGCGACTGCTTAGATAGTCAGAATGGCTTGAGCCAGCTGAGCGTCGGTGGCTTGCAGTTGTGGCGCCTGATGACGGATGTGATCCAGCGCGCTTTCCAGTTTCACGCCTCGGATGTCGCCTTGGCTGGCGACGAAGCTGGCTGCGTCGTCACGGGCAGCGAGCACGATCTTGTCGTCACGGAAGGAAGAGGTGACGTCGGAAGTAGCGTCGGAGGAGGCTTTCAGGGCGCCGACAATCGAGTCAGTGGTCACGATGAAGCTGGTAGCGCTGGCGTTGGCAGCCACGGCCAACAGGGCTGCGGCGCTGAGCATGCGAAGACGGGTCATAGGGTAACTCCTGTGGATAAACCGTATAGAGAGGTGGCTCGGTATCTGAGGAGTCAGACGCCATCGGCACAGCATTCGCCACGTACTGAATGGATATTAGGCTGCTCTGTGCAATTCGCCCAGTGGTCAGAATGCTGGCTCCTGCGGAATACTTTTAACTGTACCTGCATATATTCATAATTCTAAAACTGTATTGGTTTTAATCTCGAAGCGTCTATTCTGCGGTTTTGAAGCATCCAGAACGACAAAACCCGTCGTGGTTTCCCACGACGGGTTTTGTTTTATTCAATTCGGGTTGCTGGCGGTGGGTCTAACGACCAGAGCCAGCGACGCTACTTAGCGCCAGAACGGCTTGCTCAGCTCTTCGTAGCGTTGTGCTTCGCTGATACCGGCGTCAGCCAGCAGACGCGAATCCAGACGGGCCAATTGGTGGCGGCTGGAGATGCGGCGCTGCCACAACATCAGGTTAGCGAGAACGCGCAGAGGCATGGAAGCCTGGGTTTTTGCAGCTTTGTCTTCGAAGAACAGTTCGGAACTGAGTGTACGTTCCATGGTTGACATCCTTCCGCTTGTGGCGGGATCAGGTAGTGGTTTGACTGGTGCCCATGATCCTCTCGTTTGCCTAGTCTCACTAGATACAGTTCAACTGTATTGTGAGTGACCAGTTAACTGTTTATTGATGGTGTACGGGTCGAAATTGGGCAAACTGTACCTGTCCGCACTTAAGTAGTGCGTTTTTGCTGGTTTCGGAAGAAAGTGTGGGTATTTGCCGTAGGAAAAGACCGGTACAGCAGTACAGTTTTTGACGGTGTCGAGGATTTCTGAATACCGTCGACGCAAACTGTGTTTGCGCCGACGGAACATCTGTGTGAATTACACCGTCAGCATCCGCCCGGTTTCTTCCAGATTGATGTGCCAGCTCAACGCTTCACGCAGGATGTGGGGGGTGTGACCACCGATTGCGCAGGCGGCGGTGAAGTAGTCATCCAGCGCCTGGCGAAAGTCCGGGTGCACACAATTGTCGATGATCACCCGGGCCCGTTCGCGAGGCGCCAGGCCTCGCAGATCCGCCAGGCCTACTTCGGTTACCAGAATGTCGACATCATGTTCGGTATGGTCAACGTGGCTGACCATCGGCACAACGCTGGAAATCGCGCCGCCCTTGGCGATCGACTTCGTCACGAACACCGCCAGATGCGCGTTACGCGCGAAATCGCCGGAGCCGCCGATGCCGTTCATCATCCGCGTGCCGCAGACGTGGGTAGAGTTGACGTTGCCGTAGATGTCGAACTCCAGCGCCGTGTTGATGCCGATGATCCCCAGGCGCCGCACGACTTCCGGGTGGTTGGAAATTTCCTGCGGACGCAGCACCAGTTTGTCCTTGTACTTCTCCAGGTTGCCGAACACGTCGGTGTTGCGCCGCTCCGACAGCGTGATCGAGCTGCCCGACGCGAAGCTCAGCTTGCCGGCATCGATCAGGTCGAACGTCGAGTCCTGCAGCACTTCGGAGTACATGGTCAGGTCTTCAAACGGCGAGTCGATCAGACCGCACATCACCGCGTTGGCGATGTTGCCAATCCCGGCCTGCAGCGGGCCGAGCTTGTTGGTCATGCGCCCGGCGTCGACTTCCTGCTTGAAGAAAGTGATCAGGTGATCGGCGATGGCGTTGGTGTCGACATCCGGCGACGACACCGTGGACGGTGAGTCCGGTTGCTGGGTGATGACGATGGCGACGATCTTCTCCGGTGGAATCGGGATCGCGGTGCTGCCGATGCGGTCGTCGACTTTTACCAGAGGAATCGGCGTACGCGTCGGACGATACGTCGGGATATAGATGTCGTGCAGACCTTCGAGGTTGGCGTTATGCGCCAGATTGATCTCGACGATCACCTGTTTGGCGAAAATCGCGAAGCTCGCCGAGTTGCCCACCGAAGTGGTCGGCACAATATGGCCCTGCTCGGTGATGGCCACGGCTTCGATGACGGCGATGTCCGGGAGCTTCAGTTGCTGGTTGCGCAGTTGCTCGACGGTTTCCGACAGATGCTGGTCAATGAACATCACTTGTCCGGCGTTGATCGCCTTGCGCAAGGTGCTGTCGACCTGGAATGGCATGCGCCGCGACAGCACGCCGGCTTCGGTCAGTTGCTTGTCGAGGTCGTTGCCCAGGCTGGCACCCGTCATCAGGCTGATCTTCAGCGGCGTGACCTTGGCCCGCTCGGCCAGTGCATGAGGGACGGCCTTGGCTTCGCCGGCGCGGGTGAAGCCGCTCATGCCGACGGTCATGCCGTCCTCAATCAGAGCAGCAGCGTCGGCGGCGCTCATCACTTTGTCCAACAACGAAGGCAGGCGAATACGGTCACGGTACATGTATTTTTATCTCGGGCAGCGAGTAGCAGGATGCGCAGTCTAGTGAATTTGGCTGGTGCCTGTCCCGCTACCAAGGTCGCAAAAGAGGCGTCTATTGCGCGGGTTTCAAGTAAAACATCGTTACCGGATCTGCAACAACGCGACATATCGTCCGACTGTTTGCGCAAACAAAAACGCCCCGACAGGTCGGGGCGTTTGGTGCAGCAGGCGAAAGTTACTCGACGGCTTTAACCATGTCTTCGATAACTTTCTTCGCGTCACCGAATACCATCATGGTCTTGTCCAGATAGAACAGTTCGTTGTCCAGACCTGCATAGCCGCTGGCCATCGAGCGCTTGTTGACGATGATGGTCTTGGCCTTGAACGCTTCGAGAATCGGCATACCGGCAATCGGCGATTTCGGATCGTTCTTGGCGGCCGGGTTGACCACGTCGTTCGCGCCGAGCACCAGCACCACATCGGCCTGACCGAACTCGGAGTTGATGTCTTCCATCTCGAACACCTGGTCGTACGGCACTTCGGCTTCGGCCAGCAGTACGTTCATGTGCCCAGGCATCCGTCCGGCCACTGGGTGGATCGCGTACTTCACGGTCACGCCACGGTGGGTCAGCTTCTCGGTCAGCTCTTTCAGTGCATGCTGCGCACGAGCTACCGCGAGGCCGTAGCCTGGAACGATGATCACGGTGTCGGCATTGGTCAGCAGGAACGTCGCGTCGTCAGCCGAACCGGATTTCACCGGACGTGCTTCCTTCGCACCGGCCGGGCCTGCATCAACCGTATTGCCGAAACCACCGAGCAATACGTTAAAGAAGGAACGGTTCATCGCCTTGCACATGATGTACGAGAGGATCGCACCGCTCGAACCGACGAGGGAGCCGGCAATGATCAGCATCGAGTTGTTCAGCGAGAAACCGATACCCGCTGCCGCCCAGCCCGAATAGCTGTTGAGCATCGACACCACCACCGGCATGTCTGCGCCGCCGATCGGGATGATGATCAGCACGCCCATCACGAACGCCAGCGCCAGCATCAGCGCAAAAGCGGTGAGGTTACCGGTGAACATAAAGGTCAAACCGAGTGCCAGTGTCGCCAGACCCAGCACCGCGTTGAGCTTGTGCTGACCGCTGAACTGTACCGGTGCGCCTTGAAACAGACGGAACTTGTACTTGCCCGAGAGCTTGCCGAAGGCGATCACCGAACCGGAGAAGGTGATGGCACCAATCGCCGCGCCGAGGAACAGTTCCAGACGGTTACCCGCCGGGATCGCGTCGCCCAGTTGCTTGACGATGCCCAGCGACTGCGGCTCAACCACGGCAGCAATGGCGATGAACACCGCTGCCAGGCCGATCATGCTGTGCATGAAGGCGACCAGTTCCGGCATTTTGGTCATTTCAACACGCTTGGCCATGATCGAACCGGCGGTACCACCGACCAGCAGGCCGACGATCACATAACCGATACCAGCAGTGGCCAGCTCAGCGCCGAGCTTATAGATGAGGCCTACAGTAGTGATGATCGCCAGACCCATGCCGAGCATGCCGAACAGATTGCCGCGGCGTGACGTGGTTGGGTGCGACAAGCCTTTGAGGGCCTGGATGAAACAGATCGACGCGATCAGATAAAGCGTCGTGACGAGATTCATGCTCATTACTTCGGCGCCTCTTCTTTTACTTTCGGGGCTTTCTTCTTGAACATCTCAAGCATGCGGCGGGTGACCAGGAAGCCACCGAACACATTGACTGCGGCCAGCGCCACGGCGAGGGTGCCCATGGTCTTGCCCAGCGGGGTGACCGTCAGGGCAGCGGCCAGCATCGCGCCGACGATCACGATCGCCGAAATGGCGTTGGTCACGGCCATCAGCGGCGTGTGCAGTGCAGGTGTAACGTTCCAGACCACGTGATAACCGACATAAATCGCCAGCACGAAGATGATCAGGTTGTAGATACCGGGGGAGATAAGCTCTTCCATCGTCTGAATCCCTGCTTAGGCGTTTTTGCGGATGACTTGGCCGTCGCGGCACATCAGGCACGCGGCGACGATGTCGTCTTCGAGGTTGACGTCGAACTGGCCTTCTTTAGTGAAGACCAGCTTCAGGAAGTCCAGCAGGTTGCGTGCATACAGCGCCGAAGCGTCTGCGGCGACTTCACCGGCCAGATTGGTCGGGCCGGCGATAGTCACGCCGTTCTCGATCACGACCTGATCGGCTACGGTCAACGGGCAGTTACCGCCCTGCGCAGCCGCGAGGTCAATGACCACCGAGCCCGGTTTCATTTGCGCCACGGTGTCCGCACTCAACAGCGTCGGTGCCTTGCGGCCCGGGATCAGCGCGGTAGTGATGACGATGTCAGCCTGCTTGGCGCGTTCATGCACGGCCTGGGCCTGACGCTGCATCCAGCTCGCCGGCATCGGCCGCGCGTAACCGCCGACACCGACGGCGCATTCGCGCTCTTCATCGGTCTCGTAAGGCACGTCGACGAACTTGGCGCCGAGGGATTCGATCTGTTCCTTCACCGCCGGACGCACGTCGGACGCTTCGATAACCGCACCCAGACGTTTCGCCGTAGCAATCGCCTGCAACCCGGCCACGCCTGCGCCGAGAATCAGCACGCGCGCCGCTTTCACAGTGCCCGCAGCAGTCATCAGCATCGGCATGAAGCGCGGATAGTAGTGAGCGGCCAGCAACACGGCCTTATAGCCGGCAATGTTCGCCTGGGACGACAACACATCGAGACTCTGCGCCCGCGAGGTGCGCGGCGCTGCTTCCAGGGCGAACGCGGTAATCCCGCACTCGGCCATTTTGGCGATGGTGTCGTTGTTGAACGGGTTGAGCATGCCAACCAGCACCGTACCGCGCTTGATCAGCGTCAGTTCGGCATCGCTTGGGGCGACCACTTTGAGAATCAACTCGGCGCCAAACGCATCGTTGGCACTGCCAATAGTTGCGCCTGCCGCTTCATAAGCACTGTCGACAACGCTGGCTTTAACGCCGGCGCCGGTTTGCACAGTGACCTTATGACCTTGGCTGATCAGCTTTTTAATGGTTTCCGGGGTTGCAGCAACCCGTGTTTCACCGGTCTGGGTTTCGAGAGGAACACCAATGTGCACGTCAAATCTCCTGCGTGATCTTATTGAGTAAACCCAGGCACTTCGGATGGTGCGACTGGGGCGGCCGATCAGCACGATCCCGCTAAATCAAGGCGGGGCGCGGCATTTTGCAGGCGAACTTTATGCCCTTCAAGGGATTATGACGGGTGACGGAAAATTAACTACAAGTCATGCCGTGACCGAATGTCGCACATGATCGGTTGAATCCCTTGCAGGCCGTGCCTTACAAGGATTCTGGACGAATTCGAAGATTTATCTCATCGGTGACGTGAATGGACCGTAATGAGTCGCGAATGAAGGCTCAAAGCCACGCCGTCAGGCGCTTGTGGGACGTCTGTACGACTTTCGGATACAGTCATTGAAAATGCGACAAATACTTATATCTGTAGTGCTTTTATTTTTCTGACTACGAGGTCAGTTAACGCTGTAAGTCGCTACCCTTCTAGGCTGTAGCTCTGCGCCTGGTTCACCAGCCAGTCGCGAAATGCCTTCAGGGACGCCGATTCGACCTTTCGCTCGGGAATCATCAGGTAATACGCCTTGATGCTGGACAGTGCCTGGGGGTTGGCAATCACCAGCCGCTTCTCGGCCAACTCGCGCTGAATCAGGAACGGCGGGATCAGCGCAATGCCCATGTCGTGCATGGCTGCCTGCGCCAGCATGGAGAATAGTTCATAGCGCGGCCCTGTCATGTCGCGAGGGATATTCAGATGTTGCGAGTTGAACCACTGGCGCCAGGCATACGGGCGGGTGGTCTGCTGCAAGAGCGGCAGCTCGGCAACCTCTTGCGCTGTCAGCTTTGTCTTGCTGCCGAGTAGGGCGGGGCTGCACACGGGCATCGGATTTTCGCCCATCAGCCTGTGGGACTCGGTACCGGACCAATCGGCATCGCCGAAATAGATGGCGGCATCGAAGTCGGTATCGGCGAACAGGAATGGCTGAGTGCGGTTAGTCAGGTTGACGGTGACTTCCGGATGCTTGAGCTGGAAATCTTTCAAGCGTGGCAACAGCCATTGCGTGCCGAAGGTCGGCACCACCGCCAGTTCGATCACATTGGCGCCTTGCTGGCCCATCACCGACAGCGTATCGCGCTCGACCGCATCGAGTTGAGTCGCCACTCGACGGCTGTAGGAAAGCCCTGCTTCGGTCAGCTTTACCCCGCGCCGCGAGCGTCGGAACAGTTCCACGCTGAGGAACTCCTCAAGGCTGGCGATCTGTCGGCAAATGGCGCCTTGGGTGATGGAAAGCTCTTCAGCGGCCTTGGTAAAACTCTCGTGACGAGCGGCAGCCTCAAAACTGATCAGCGCGGTTGTGCTGGGGATCTTCCTGCGCATGTACTTCAACCTCACTAATACGTCGGTTAAAAGGCTATCGGCGTTGTTTCGGAGTGAGAAATTAGCACAACAGAATGCGAAATCCTCGTTTGCCGCGACCGCGAACCGCGCCTAGGATCAATGCCACGTTAATTCACCGATTTACGAGGGCACACTCATGGGCGGTAAAGCTAGCTTCAACTGGATCGATCCCCTGCTGCTGGATCAACAGCTCACCGAAGAAGAGCGCATGATCCGCGACACTGCCGAGCAGTTCGCTCAGCAGAAGCTCGCGCCGCGTGTGCTCGAAGCTTTCCGCCATGAGAAGACCGATCCGGCAATCTTCCGCGAGATGGGTGAAGTCGGCCTGTTGGGCGCGACCATTCCTGAGCAGTACGGTGGCAGTGGCCTCAACTATGTCAGCTACGGCCTGATTGCCCGTGAAGTGGAGCGTGTCGATTCCGGCTATCGCTCGATGATGAGCGTACAGTCCTCGCTGGTAATGGTGCCGATCAACGAATTCGGCACCGAGGCGCAGAAACAGAAATACCTGCCGAAACTGGCTTCCGGCGAATGGATCGGCTGCTTCGGTCTGACCGAGCCTAACCACGGTTCCGACCCTGGCGCGATGATTACTCGTGCACGCAAAGTCGACGGCGGCTACAGCCTGACTGGCGCGAAGATGTGGATTACCAACAGCCCGATCGCCGATGTGTTCGTGGTTTGGGCCAAGGACGATGCCGGCGACATTCGTGGCTTCGTGTTGGAGAAAGGCTGGAAAGGCCTGAGCGCTCCGGCGATTCACGGCAAAGTCGGTCTGCGCGCCTCGATCACCGGTGAGATCGTCATGGACAACGTATTCGTGCCGGAAGAAAACATCTTCCCTGACGTGCGTGGTCTGAAAGGTCCGTTCACCTGCCTCAACTCCGCACGCTACGGCATCTCTTGGGGTGCGTTGGGCGCTGCCGAGTTCTGCTGGCACACCGCACGCCAATACACGCTGGACCGCATGCAGTTCGGCCGTCCATTGGCCGCTACCCAGCTGATCCAGAAAAAACTGGCGGACATGCAGACCGAGATCACGCTGGCCCTGCAAGGTTGCCTGCGTTTGGGGCGCATGAAGGATGAAGGCACGGCTGCGGTCGAAATCACTTCGATCATGAAGCGCAACTCGTGCGGCAAGTCGCTGGATATCGCCCGCATGGCTCGCGACATGCTGGGCGGCAACGGTATCTCCGACGAGTTCGGTGTGGCCCGCCACTTGGTCAACCTGGAAGTGGTGAATACCTATGAAGGTACGCACGATGTCCACGCGCTGATCCTCGGTCGCGCGCAAACCGGTCTGCAGGCGTTCTATTAATAGGAGAGCGACCATGGGCGCGCTGTCGCATCTGCGGGTACTGGATTTATCGCGAGTGTTGGCCGGGCCGTGGGCCGGGCAGATCCTTGCCGACCTTGGCGCCGAAGTGATCAAGGTCGAGCGCCCGGGCAATGGTGACGACACTCGCGCCTGGGGGCCGCCCTTCCTTAAAGACGCTTATGGTGAGAACACGTCGGAGGCGGCTTACTACCTGTCGGCTAACCGCAACAAGCAATCGGTGACCATCGACTTCACGCGTCCCGAGGGTCAAAAGCTTGTTCGCGAGCTCGCTGCCAAGTCGGACATCCTCATTGAGAACTTCAAGGTGGGTGGTCTGGCGGCTTATGGGTTGGACTATGAGTCGCTGAAGGCAATCAATCCGGATCTGATCTACTGCTCGATCACTGGCTTCGGTCAGACCGGGCCCTATGCCAAGCGTGCCGGTTACGACTTCATGATCCAGGGGCTGGGTGGGCTGATGAGTCTGACCGGTCGGCCAGAAGGGGATGAAGGTGCCGGGCCGGTGAAGGTTGGTGTGGCGCTGACGGATATCCTGACCGGGCTGTATTCGACCGTGGCGATACTGGCGGCGCTGGCTCATCGTGATCACGACGGTGGTGGTCAGCACATTGATATGGCATTGCTGGATGTGCAGGTAGCCTGCCTGGCTAACCAAGCGATGAACTACCTGACCACAGGCAATGCACCCAAGCGCCTGGGCAATGCGCATCCGAACATCGTGCCTTATCAGGACTTTCCTACGGCAGATGGCGATTTCATCCTTACCGTGGGCAATGACGGGCAGTTCCGCAAGTTTGCTGAAGTGGCGGGTCAACCGCAGTGGGCTGATGATCCGCGCTTCATTACTAATAAGCTGCGGGTGGCGAATCGTGCGGTGCTGATTCCTCTGATTCGCCAGGCGACAGTCTTCAAGACCACGGCTGAGTGGGTAGCTCAGTTGGAGATGGCAGGCGTGCCGTGTGGCCCGATCAATGATCTGTCGCAGGTGTTTGAGGACCCGCAGGTGAAGGCTCGCGGGTTGGCAATAGAGTTGCCCCATGCGTTGGCGGGGATGGTGCCTCAGGTGGCGAGCCCTATTCGAATGTCGCAAACCCCTGTCGAGTATCGCCTTGCGCCTCCTTTGTTGGGTGAGCATACCTTGGAGGTTTTGCAGAGAGTCCTGGGTTTGGGCGCAGGAGCGGTGGCTGTGTTGAAAGAGGATGGAGTGCTTTAAGAAGCCTTCTATATAGAAGGCTTGGCATTTTCCTCTATATATAAGGGGGGATCTGAGCGTTTCTTGATCAATCTGCAAGTAATTGAAAGAAAAGCGAAATTAGCGGTTGACGGCAGATTCCAGACGTCTATAATTCGCCCCACTTCCGGCGCAGTCGAAACGGAAAACTCCTTGAGATTCAATGAGTTAAGTAGGTTTCGAGAGCGGGTCGCTTCAGTTCATCGAAGCCTGGAAGGAGTTGAAAGAGCGGTGATGTTTGGCTCTTTTGACGGTTCGATCTTCTCGGTCGAAAGCGGAGAAAAAGAGGTGTTGACAACAGCGAGTAACGCTGTAGAATTCGCCTCCCGCTAACGAGAGATCGGAAGCGCAAGTGGT
>NZ_JACOPU010000004.1:0-792190 GCF_017973755.1 Pseudomonas sp. P42
GCAGCCCTTGAATACCCCGGAACACCTGCAGGCGAATCGCAGCGAGTTCCTGATCAGTCACCACGCCGTCGCCGATGCTCTTGGCCCAGGTCTCGGCCAGATCAGCGACCTGGCGGAAGTATTCGGCAATCCCCGTGGTCAGGGTCTCGGGCATGTCGTTGGTGTAGGTGTCGGCCAGCTCCTGCCAGATCGTGTCACCGACCAGCGCATGCACCGCATCGAGAATGCGGCGGTCCTTGGTCAGTTCGAGGATCTCGCCAAACTCCTGAATGTTGATGGAGTGGCTGGGATGGGTCGGCGACAACTTGTGCTGCAGCGTGGTCGGGTTACGACCGGTCGTTGCTGCGATGGCAGCAGCGCCGCCCGGGTATTCGCGAGCGGCGTGGTACAGCGCTAAATCGAGCGGCAGGATTTCCCGCTGCGCCCGTTCCAGAGAACTGAGAGCGATTCGGCTCATGGCATTAATCCTAAAAGTTGCCAGTGCCGCGCGACAGAAGTTGGTGATACATTTGCCGCGTGGTCTGGAGAGGCCCAAAGCCGGCGAGGTTCGTAAGACCAACACCGGCACCGTGCCGGGGCGAACAATCCGTTGTTCACCCCTGGCGCAACAGCTGCCAGCTCTGTGGTAAGAACGGCAGCAACACCAAGGCTTCCGAGCCTTGGAAACGCGATGAAAGTCGGCGGCATGTGGTGTGCTCGCCTGCTGACATCGCGACCCGATAGCATTGTGGTGATGCTGTCGGGAGAAACCGGGCGACCCTTGGGTCGCCTTTTTTCTATGCGGCTTGGGACTCTTCCATTTCCGGAGGAAATACGTCATCAAGACTGCACGGTGCTCCTAACTTATTGAGCGCTCTGACTATGGCTCTGCACTCCATAAGCCCTGCGATTCGACGTCCTGCTTCGTAATTGCTTATACGTGCCTGAGTCCATCCAAGAGCTACAACGAGTTCCTTTTGCTTGATCCCAGCTTTCTCTCGATGTTCAGCGATCAGATTCATGATGCCCTCCAATTAGCCGGAGCCATCTTAATCACGAATCGTAGATATTTCAACACGCAAAGTGATGATAAATAATTTCAGAGCGTGGTAAAAAAAGCACATGAACACACTCGGCGAACGTATTAAGCAATACCGCAAAGCCAAGGGCATGAGCCAACAAGCCCTCGCTTTCGCTTGCGGTTGGGAATCCCAGTCTCGGATAGGCAATTACGAGAAAGGGGCTCGTCAGCCCAATCTCCACGACTTGCAAAAGATAGCGACAGCACTGGGAGTCTCTTTTCCAGACTTGGTAGCAGGAAAAAATCGTTCCGACGTTGAGTCGTACTCAGACGCCATTCAAGGTCGGATTCGGTCTGAAGACCGTCTTGTGAGGGACTACGGAAGATCGAAAGACAAAGACCAACCTGTTAGCAGCCTTGTAGGCTGGGCTAAGGATGGAAAGGTGCCTGTGCTATCAAACGCGCAGCTGGGGAATGAGGGCTTCTTCGACACGGTAGAACCGCCACCAGGGCAAGGTGACGGCTACCTAAACATACATAGCGATGACCCAGATGCCTATGGCTTAAGAGTCATGGGCGATAGCCTGATGCCCCGCATAAAAAATGGCGAGTTCGTTCTAATAGAGCCGAACAAACGCTTCAATAGCGGTGACGAGGTCATAGTTCGAACGTCCTCCGGCAAAGCGATGATCAGAGAGTTTATTTATCTCCGAGACGGAATGTACCGGTTGGATAGCGTCAATACCGATCACGAAACTCTTCACATTGCAGAACAAGAGGTGGAGGAAATCCATCTCGTAGGCGGAATATTGAAGTCATCACGCTTTCTACACAGTGCCGCGCTGATTTAATCACATTATGTGTTGACACAAACAAGCACATTGCGTGATATTTGCCTCACTCTTTACCACAGAGCGAGGCAACACCAATGCGTACCACCGCAACCTTGCATGTCCATCCGGCATGCGTCAGCAATCGCAAACTGATCGAACAGCTGCAGCTCGCCACGGGCTGTCTGGTCGTCATTCATAACAGCAAACCCAAGCTTGTTGCCAAGTCCTGCCAGCCCTCTCCTATCGATCCAAACGGTGGAGGGCACGCGGCATGACCAAGTACAAAATCGACAACCGCACCCTGCAGTTGCTCAACGCCCAGGTCAACCTGACCGAGACCTTCAACCACGTCCTGCGCACAGCACCGAAGCGTGAATGCCTGGCATTCCGTCTCAAGGTTGAGCGCGGCACCGTGGAAAGCACTTTTGTCGTCGAACTGGGCAGCGAACGCCACACGCTAACCCTGTCAAACGACAAAAAGATGCACCTCAAACTGGCCGATTTCATTGAAGAGATTGCCAACGGTCCGTTCGACGCGAGCAACTCCAGCGACCTGGTGCATCTCCCGCATACCGATCGTCAATACGGCCATTTTGATATCCAGGACAAGCAGCGAGTATTCGAACTGGTGCACACCGGCGGCGTGCTGAGTCTCGACATGGGTTTTGAACTTCCCCTGCATGTGGCGCTGCATCGCACTCATACACGCCGCGGCGTCACCGCCATCTTGAGCATCGGAAACAAGAGTCCGCATACGCGCTGCTTCACCTTGTACGACACCGATGCCGAGATCTACGCAAGGCTCATCGAGTCCATCAACCACCTTGCTGCAGCGACCACTCCTGCTGCGCACGCGGCATGAAGAGGACGATATGGGCCGCACCCTCGCCCAAGCAGCCGCACAACTCGGCCTCACCCGCCCCAAACTGATCGCTCTCATGCGGAAAAAAGGTTTGCTCAAGGGAAACCTGCCGGCGGACCCGAAGCGCGACAAAGCGTACCTGCGGGTCAAGGACAGCCCCTGGTATGACGAAAAATGCGGAATGCAGTACAGCCAGTCGACCCGCGTCATGCAAGCCGGCATCCGCTGGCTGGCCGAGCAGTTGGACATCGATCTTCCTGCCATCCCGGCAGATCGCCGTGACGTGGCCTAGGGAGTACGCCCGCCAGATCGTTTCTATGCGCACACGCGAGGAGCGCAACGCCGCGCTCCTCGAAGTGCCCGAACATCTCCGCGAGCTGACTAAACGCCACTGCCTAAACGCCTGGAACCACCCGGCACGACAACAACGCAAGGAGGCTCGACAAGGCCATGAGTAACGCTGCACAGAATCCGCTTCGACTGCATCCGGCGCCCGAATCGGCCACCGTTGAACTGCTCTATCGAATCTTCGGTGACGTCCTGATCCCGCTAGAAAAAGTCCGCGAGCAGTACTTTCGCAATCTCAACGAGCAGTCGTTCGTGACAGAGATCAACAGCGGCCGGATCCAGCTTCCCATAACCACGCTGGACACCAGCCGCAAGGCGCTGAAGTACGCGCACATCCGCCATGTTGCCTCGCTGATCGACATCCGCGCCTACAAGGCTGATGAAGACATGCAACGCCAGCAGGACAGCCAACGCCAAACAGCCCCCACACCACTGACGGCTGTCACCACCAGCCAACGACAACCCGAGGAGCACACCACATGATGACCCCAATACAAATCGGTGCACTGATCATCCTGATAGTTCTGGCCGCTCTGCTGCTCTGGGGCGGTTACATCATAGGCCGCAGCGATGGCCTGGAGACCGGCCTGCGCGAGGGTGAAGACATCCAGCGCGCCGCAAGCGCCAAAACCATCCGCGAGCTTCTGGCCTCCCTGCAATTCATCCGGGCCGATCACACTCGCTTGGCACAAACCTGCAAACGACTTGAAGCAGGCCCCCTCTTCGGCCAGGCCGAGCACCAGACACTGGTCGCCATCGGCGAGTTGCTGCGGATCGCCGCCGAAACCTTCAGCGCCTTTCGTACCGGCAAGAAGCTCGAGCGTGATGCCCGATCTATACGCGAACAGGCAATTGCAATGGCTGCGCAGCTGCAACCAGGAATCGAGAGCAGCAAAGTCGCACAGCAAGCGCATTCGAAGCGCTCTGTATTTCCTAGCAAGGAGGCAGCATGAACATTCAATTTCTTAGCCATGAGCAGGTCTGCGAGTTGACTGGAGCCAAAACTAAAGCCGGTCAGATTACTGTACTGAAGCGTAATGGCATTCGTCACACCATCAAGCGCAATGGCTGGCCTTGCGTGATTGCTTCCGCGCTGACAGGAGCAATTACAACCGCACCAGAAACTCCAACGTGGCAGCCGCGCCTGGTGGGATAAATGGGACGAAGACCAACAAAGCCGGGGAGCATTCCTCGGCTGCGCGAGAGAAAACGCGGCAACACCACCTATTACCTTTATGACACTGGCGGAAAACCACGCAAGGAAATCCCGCTAGGTACGGATTACGGCCTAGCCATACTAGAGTACGCAAAGCTCGAAAAAAGCCGCGTCTCTCAAGCCCTGACACAAACCGTACTTACCTTTGCTTACGTAGCCGAGCTTTATATGAAGGAGGTGGTTCCCACAAAAGCCCACGCTACCCAAAAGGACAACGCACGCGAACTGAAAAACCTTCTCCTGTTCTTCAACGACCCGCCCGCTCCTCTAGAAGCTATCGAACCGAAACATATCAGCCAGTACCTTCGTCATCGCGGTAAGACAGCACCCATTCGTGCGAATCGGGAGAAAGCGCTACTAAGCTCCATCTGGAACTTTGCTCGCGAGAATGGTTATACATCCTTGGCAAATCCTTGCTCAGGCGTGAAAGGCAATAAAGAAACCGGTCGCGACATATATGTTGAAGACGACGTACTTGCCAGAGCCTACCAGCATGCCGATCAGCCCTTGAGAGACGCTTTAGACCTGTTCTATCTAACAGGTCAGAGGGTCGCAGACACATTGAAGATGGATGAGCGCGACATAAAAGAAGGGAAGCTCTCCGTCCAGCAAGGAAAGACTGGGGCTAAACGAAGGATCGAGATCATTGGTGAGCTCAAAGTCGTAATCGATCGAATCATGGCACGAAAGGCTGGACACAAAATCAGATCAACACGTCTGGTAGTAATCGACTCCGGGAAGCCGATGACGACCAGCATGCTCAGGAAACGGTTCGATGACGCCAGGGAAGCAGCCGGGATCCCAAAAGCAGAATTTCAGATGCGCGACCTTAGAGCGAAAGCGGCGACAGATAAGGAGGAGTCAACAGGCAGCATCCGGGAAGCTCGGGATCAGCTCGGACATACAACCGTCGGGATGACAGAACAGTACATCCGAATGCGAAAGGGAATGAAGGTTACCCCTACGAAGTGACTGACGGTCACGAATTGCGGAAAAGATTTTTTGATTGCGGAAAAAAGAACTAAGGGCTTGCATGAGATATGTCATGCAAGCCCTTGATATTCATGGTGCCCGAAGCCGGAATCGAACCGGCACGCCCTTACGAGCGGGGGATTTTAAGTCCCATGCGTCTACCAATTTCGCCATTCGGGCGGTAGCGCTGTGTTGCTGTTTCCAGCGGCATGCTCTCAATCCTGACAGCATGCAGGCTTCAGCAGCCGAGCGGGAAATATATACATCACTCCCCGGTGAAGCAAGTTTGCAATGAACGTTTTAAAGACTAAATCTTGCAACGCACTGAAAATAAAAAAGCTCCGTAAATCATGGATCTACGGAGCTTGTTTATAGTGGAGGCCGAGGTCGGAATCGAACCGGCGTAGGTGGATTTGCAATCCACTGCATAACCATTTTGCTACTCGGCCTCAAAGCATCTGCTGTCAGTAGCACAACAACAAACACGTACAAATTGGAGCGGGAAACGAGACTCGAACTCGCGACCCCGACCTTGGCAAGGTCGTGCTCTACCAACTGAGCTATTCCCGCTTGGTGATGCGCATTCTATAGAATTAAGAAGCTCCGTCAACCCCTTGATTCAAAAAAGTTTTATTTCTTTTCTACATCGGTCTTCAGATGTGGCCAGGCGGCGCGCAGGTATTGAACCATCGACCACAAAGTCAGGCCTGCCGACACCAGCAGCAAGGTGTAACCCAAGATAACCCAGAAATTGAAATCCTTCGGGTGAGCCAACAGAATCACCAGCGCGAGCATTTGCGCTGCGGTTTTCCATTTGCCGAGATTCGATACAGCCACGTGCGCACGCGCACCGAGTTCGGCCATCCATTCACGCAGCGCCGAAACAACGATCTCGCGACCGATAATCACCGCCGCTGGCAACGTGAGCCAGAGGTTGCCATGCTCTTGAACCAGCAGCACCAGCGCAACGGCGACCATGAGTTTGTCAGCGACCGGATCAAGAAACGCTCCGAACGGAGTGCTTTGCTCCAGGCGACGCGCCAGATAACCATCCAGCCAGTCCGTTGCTGCCGCAAAGGCAAACACCGAGGCGGAGGCCATGTAGCTCCACTGATATGGCAGATAGAACAGCAAAATGAAGATCGGGATGAGCAGGACGCGTAGAACGGTAATCAGATTAGGGATATTCATCGGCACAACTGGCTACGAGGTGAAGGGGCATTCTACTCGCTATGCAGGTTCGCATAAATCGACTCTGCGAGCTTTTTACTGATCCCCGGGGCTTTCGCTATCTCTTCGATGCTTGCACGAGTCAGCTCTTGCAATCCACCAAAATGTTTCAACAAGTCGCGACGTCGAGTCGGTCCTACTCCGGCAACGCCTTCCAGCGTTGACGTACGGCGAGTTTTGCCGCGACGTGCTCGGTGCCCTGTAATTGCAAAACGGTGCGCTTCATCGCGAATCTGCTGAATCAGGTGCAGTGCCGGCGAGTCACCGCGCAAGGTGAATTCATGCGCCGCATCGTTCAGATACAACGTTTCGAAACCCGCCTTGCGCGTTGCCCCCTTGGCGACACCGAGCAGGATCAAATCCGGCACGGCCAATTCATTGAGCACGTCGCGGGCCATCGATAGCTGCCCCTTGCCACCGTCGACCAGCAGAATGTCCGGCAACTTGCCCTCGCCGTCCTTGAGCTTGCTGAAACGTCGCGTCAGGGCCTGGTGCATGGCGGCGTAATCATCGCCAGCCGTCACACCTTCAATGTTGTAGCGCCGGTAATCCGATTTGATCGCGCCTTCCGGGCCAAAGACAACACAGGATGCGACCGTCGCCTCACCACTGGAGTGACTGATGTCGTAACACTCCAGACGTTGCGGTGGCTCATCCAGATTCAACACTTCAGCCAAAGCGTCAAACCGCGCCGCGGTGTGCTGACGATTGGCCAGACGCGCACCCAAAGCCTGCTCGGCGTTAGTCACAGCCAATTGCTGCCAACGCGCGCGCGTGCCTCGTACCCGATGACTGATGGCCAGTTCACGACCGCGCAATTCATGTATCGCCTCGATCACCGTCGGAAAGTCCTCGTGCATCACGTTGACGATCAGCTCGCTGGGCAGGTCGCGCTCCGGGCTGCTGATGAAGTAATGACCGAGAAACGCCGCCATGACTTCAGAAACGTCTTCATCAATCCCGACCTGGGGGAAGAAGTTTTTGCTGCCCAGCACGCGTCCGCCACGGACGCTGATCAAATGCACGCAGGCGCCGCCCGGGTTGACGAAGGCTGCGATGACATCGATATCGCCCGTGCCACCCTCCATGCTTTGTTGATCCTGCACACGGCGCAGCAGAGCGATCTGATCACGCAACTCGGCGGCGCGCTCGAATTCGAGGTTGATCGCCGCCTCTTCCATCGCGCTGGACAGCTCGTTGGTCAGCGCATGACTGCGCCCTTCGAGGAACATCACCGAATGACGGACATCGTCAGCATAAACATCAGGCTCGACCAGCCCGACGCAAGGCGCCTTGCAACGCTTGATCTGATATTGCAGGCACGGGCGAGTGCGGTTCTTGTAGTAACTGTCTTCACACTGGCGGACGAAGAACGTTTTCTGCAGCAGGCTCAGACTTTCACGGATGGCGCCAGCACTTGGATAGGGCCCGAAATATTTGCCCTTGGCTTTCTTTGCCCCACGATGAATGCTCAAACGCGGGAATTGGCCGTCGGACAAAAATACATATGGATAGGATTTGTCGTCGCGCAACAGAATGTTGTACGGCGGCCGCCATTCCTTGATCAGCGTCTGCTCTAGTAGCAGCGCCTCGGTTTCATTGGCGGTGATGGTCGTTTCGACCTGAGCAATGCGTCCAACCAGTGCAGCCGTCTTCGGCGCCAGGCCGGTTTTGCGAAAGTAGCTGGCCAGTCGCTTCTTGAGGTTCTTGGCCTTGCCGACATACAACAGGCGCGCATCGCTGTCGAACATCCGGTACACACCGGGGCGCCCGCTGACAGTCGACAGAAAGGCACTGGAATCGAATGTTTCAGTCATGTCAGAGGCTGGCATCAACCATTCCGTGACGAACCGCCAAAAGTGTCAGCTCGACGTCGCTGCTGATCGAAAGCTTCTCGAAAATACGGTAGCGATAGGTGTTCACGGTTTTCGGTGAGAGGCACAACTTGTCGGAAATGATCTGAACCTTCTGACAGCCGACAATCATCAATGCGATCTGGATTTCGCGCTCGGACAAGGCATCGAAAGGTGAGTCATTTGACGGCTGGAAGGACTTGATCGCCAATTGCTGGGCAATCTGCGGGCTGATATAGCGCTGCCCGGCGAAGACCAGGCGAATGGCCTGTACCATTTCCGGCAACCCGGCGCCCTTGGTGAGATATCCCGCAGCACCAGCCTGCAGCAACCGTGTAGGAAAAGGATCCTCTTCACACACCGTAACCGCGACCACCTTGATGTCCGGATGACTGCGCAGCAGTTTGCGCGTGGCCTCCAGTCCGCCGATGCCAGGCATCTTGACGTCCATCAGAACCACATCGGGTTTCAACTCTCGGGCCTTGATCAGGGATTCTTCCCCGGACTCGGCCTGGCCAACCACCTGCAAGCCATCAATATCGGCCAGCATCCGTGTAATGCCCGTACGAACGAGATCATGGTCATCGACCACCAGCACCCTAATCAAGCAGACACCTCGCGATATGGTCATATTGGGATGCCGGACACCTTAGCAAAAAGCGCCCGACAGACCTAGCGGCAAGCGTCATTTAAAAAGTTTCAAACGATCATTCAGGGCTTGCCGGCCGTGGGTTTCAGAGCACAGGTGTACTGATATCGAGCTCCATTCGCAGGAAACACTCGTCCTCGCCTTGTACGTGTAGTCCTTTTCTCTCATACAATTTTCTTGCCGGATTATTTCCGAACACCGTCAGGCGTAACGCCGGGCGCCTTTCATGCCGGGCCATGCCGATAATCTGGTCGATCGCCCAGGATCCTGCGCCCTGCCCCTGAAAGGCTTCAGCCATTTGCAGTTCACGAATATACAGCGCCCGCGCATCCCGACTCAGACTGAAAAAACCTGCCGGCACATCATCAAGCACTATCAACCAGTTTTCACGCCCCGACCATGCCACGTCGAATGCCTCGTCCTGCCACAACAGCTCATGATGAATGTAGTAATGCAGCATGTTCTGACAGGTGAGCGCGCGGGCAAAAACCAAGTCTTCAGGTATCGCCCGACACATACGAAATCTCATATTGCCTCCATCTCCGGGCTCACCCGCCCCTGCCATCTGCGGGTAAAAGCGGAGTGTGTCACAACGCATGCTGCACTCAAGCAATAGGTGTTTCACTGGCGGCTCGATAGCATTTTCTGATTGCTGAGGTGTATTGGCCTCTAGTAAGCTCGGCGCATTCATTGGAGACAGACCATGTTCAACGCCCTCTCACAGCTTCAAACCGCCAGCGCCCTGCGCTCGGTTGCGGCTGCCCGGGCGAATGACGTTTGCGCTCCGGTCAGCTTTTATTTTGGGTATTGGTTTAGCCACTGGCGCGCCTGATACCCACACGGCGCCCAAGTAAACGGGTCGCCTACCAGAGATTTCTCAACCCCCGGTCGGCTTCCCGACCGGGGGTTTTGTTTTTTCAGGCCACAAACTTTTCAGCCACACACCAGACACTTTGAGGATTCATCAAATGAACTACGCCACTTATTACCGTTGCGACAGCTTTAGCGCCTGGCGATTTACCAGCCTCCGCTCGGGACAGCCTGCCGCCTCCGATCGGTCACCTACAGGTGGCAAACCCGAACACGTAGCCAATACGGCCAATTGTCGAACACCCCAGTAGGGCTGAGCGAGCGGGAAGCACCCGCCGCCTGCCCAGGAAGACCGAATATGAACTCGTCCATTTCTGCACTGCCATTGTCCACCCATGCTTGCGCCAACGAAGCCCTGACCCTGCGTCTGCCGAGCTCGTTGCAACTCAAGCAGCAATTGCCATTGAGCCATGCCTTGAGCCGCCAGGTCGCCACCCACCGCCAAGCGGTTCGCGCGATCCTCAACGGCGAAGACCAGCGCCTGCTGGTAATTGTCGGACCTTGCTCAATCCACGACCCTCAGTCCGCCCTTGAATACGCAGGCAAGCTCGCTCGACTGGCTGAACAAGTCAGCGACGAAATGCTTCTGGTGATGCGCGCCTACGTCGAAAAACCGCGCACCACTGTCGGCTGGAAAGGTCTGGCCTATGACCCGCATCTGGATGGCAGTGACGACATGGCCGGTGGCCTGGCACTGTCCCGCGAGCTGATGCTGGAAATGATCCGACTGGGTTTGCCGGTGGCGACCGAACTGTTGCAACCGATGGCCGCCGGCTACTTCGACGATCTGCTGAGCTGGGTTGCCATCGGTGCACGCACCACTGAATCGCAAATCCATCGCGAAATGGCCAGCGGCTTGAGCATGCCGGTGGGCTTCAAGAACGGCACCGACGGTGGTGCGACCGTTGCCGTCGACGCCATGCGTTCGGCAGCCCATCCCCATCGGCATTTCGGCGTCGACAGTCAGGGACACCCGGCCATCATTCAGACACCCGGCAACGTTGACACCCATCTGGTGTTGCGCGGAGGCCATCAGGGGCCGAATCATGATCGCGAGAGCGTGGCACGGATTCACGCCGAACTGATCCGCCTGAAGATCCCGAGCCGGATTATGGTCGACTGCAGTCACGCCAACAGTGGCAAGGATCCATTGCGCCAACCAGGCGTGTTCAACGAAGTGCTTGAACAGCGCTTGCAGGGCGATCGCTCGTTGATTGGCATGATGCTGGAGTCGCATCTGTTCGAAGGCTGTCAGCCAATGAGCGCATCGCTGCAATACGGTGTCTCGATCACCGATGGCTGCCTGGGTTTCAGCGCAACCGAGCAACTGCTGCTCGATGCGGCTCAGCGCCTTGGCGCGCAGGCCAGAGGCTGATATCAAGACCCGCCCTCCGGTTTTTTTAAAAAACCGGAGGGCGGAGCGCGTCGCAACTACGCCTCGACCCGCACCAGCGTTACCGCAGACGCCTGACTGACATCGTCCAGGCGCTCGACGGTGTAGGCGACAGAAACAGTCGACCCAAGATGCTCACGCCAGAAGCGCTGTGGAACGATGAAAATCAGCGGTTTGCCTGCGGTTTCCCGGGTGATTTCACGGTCATCCCGATGATTGAAATATGCACCGTCGCACTTGAGGTAAACCAGCTCACCTTCTTGCGTTTGGGCATTGCCAATCACCACAGTGACGCCATCAATCGAATCCTCCATCAGTAGCACACCGTCCTCACCCTCCAGTACATCAGGCGCATCCAGCTCACCGAGCAGCAACGGCGTTATGAGTATTCGCGCGGGCGCGGATTCGCGCACCACTCCACCCGCCTGCTCGATTCGGTAGCGTACCGAGACCTCGCCACCAAGATGTGCCGCGATGTATTCGGGCGCGACCCAAAATGACAGGACATCGGAGACTGCGAAGGACTCGACCCTCAATCGATCACTGAACGACAGCGGGGATGCGTCGCCAGACCACATCAACAAAACCTGATCGCCTGCAGCCATGCGGGCGTATGGCTGAAGCGTGATGAGTACGCCTTCAGCGACACGCGCCGGATCCAGCGCCCCGCCACTTGCACCCTCGACATGCGGCGCAAGCAATTGCGCCCGCGTATCCCCCACAGACAATTGAAGGCGCGCAGACAATGCGGGCTCGGACAATGCTGCGTTGACGAGTGTCCAGCGGACCTCCAGCGAGCCGCCATCCAAAGCCGCGACGTGCATGCCCTTGATGACGAAAATGACGTCTTTGCCAACCTGGGCTTCGCTGACGAAGCGCACCACTTCATGCTGGTAGGCGTAGCCCTCGATATCCAGGCCGTCCCAGCTCAGCAGCAGTTGATCACCACTGGCCATGCCCGGATACGGGGCGATACGGACGACAACCTTGCTTTGCGAGGGGTCGAGCACGGTTCCCTCCAGCGCATCAAGTGTTACTGCTGGCAACAATTCAACTGTCTTGCTGGCGCTGGCTGGGTGGCGCATCCGGTAGCAGAACTCGATCTCATGCGTGTTCATTCGCAATTCCATTCCTTGGATAAAACGCTGTCTTCATTGACGGCGTCGACAGTCAACATTGAACGCGATTGCGGGCGCTCTCGCTATTAGCCCAATTCGCCGCATCCTTGGAGCAAAAGCTGCGGATCCGGTAGGCAACTTACGCAGAATCGGATTGCTTCACGCGGAAGACGGCGAGAACTTCCGATTCGGATTTCAACTATTTCCGAAACTTCCTACGACTCCTAGTCCAGATTCATCGGCCTATTGAAGGCTCTTCGTACTTCTTCAACGAGTTGTGTGTTTTAGAGTGGCCCACAGACCTCCCGATGAACCTCTGCGAAAAAGGTAAGAACATGCGACGGATTGCTTCAACTCGTTATCCCATCCTTCTGGTACACGGCCTGTTCGGATTTGAGCGTATAGGCCGTTTCGAGCTGTTTCATGACGTCAAGGAGGCGCTGAAAACTGCTGAAAACAGGGTGTTTGTTCCCCACCTCTCCGCCACCCACAATAACGAAATGAGGGGCGAGCAGTTGCTGGCGCAGATTGATCGTGTCCTGCGAGGCACAGGTGCCAGCAAAGTCAACCTTATCGGCCACAGCCAGGGCGCACTCGCTGCAAGATACGCGGCGGCGCTTGCTCCGCACGCCGTCGCTTCGGTGACGTCGGTCAGTGGTCCAAACCACGGTTCCGAACTGGCTGACTTCCTGCGCAAGGCCCTGGTTCCAGGGCAATTGCCGGAACTGGTCGCGCACAATATTGCAACGCTGTTTGGCGATTTCCTTTCATTGCTCAGCGGTAGCGTCAACCTGCCGCAGAACGCGCTGGCGGCGCTCAATGCACTGACTACCGAAGGAGTTGGCGCCTTCAACGACAAATATTCACAGGGGTTGCCCAGCACTTGGGGCGGCGACGGCCCCGGGAAAGTCAATGGCGTGCACTATTACTCCTGGAGCGGAGTGCTGCCTGCAAACGACCTGCCCAGCCTCGATCCAATCGAAGGCGTCCACCGGGCGCTGTCGCAATATTTCATAACAGAGGGACAACAGAATGACGGTTTCGTAGGACGCTTCAGCTCCCACCTGGGGCAAGTGATCCGGTCTGACTATCCGCTGGACCACCTGAGCACCTTGCGCCGTCCTGCCAATGGGTTACCCAGCCAACTGGACCCGATTGGTCTTTACGTAGAACATGCCGCGCGCCTGAAAGCAGCGAATCTTTGATCAGACAGTCGACAATCCCACGGAACTTTGCCGAGAATTCGGCCACTGATTCCGGTAGGCTCCACACTTTACTGAAATAGATTGGAGAATTTCCCAATGGCTAAAGCCACTGCCCGCCACATCCTTGTTGCCAGCGAAGACAAGTGCAACGAACTCAAGGCCCAGATCGAAGGCGGCGCTGATTTCGCCGAAGTCGCGAAGGCCAATTCCACCTGCCCATCCAGCCGTCAGGGCGGTGATCTGGGCTCGTTCGGTCCTGGCCAGATGGTCAAGGAATTCGATACCGTGGTCTTCAGCGCGCCGATCAACGTCGTGCAAGGCCCGGTGAAAACCCAGTTCGGTTATCACCTGCTGGAAGTCACAAGCCGTCAGGACTGATCCTTCGTCTGATTGCTATACAACGGCCCGCCTTTTGGTGGGCCGTTGTGTTTCAGTTACACATACGGCTGGCGACTGACGCGCCTCTCGCGTACAACTTGCGCTTATCGATTACCCGGTTCCAAGGCTGACAATGCGACTGGTTTTCCCAACATTGATGCTTACCGCCCTCGCCCTGCTGGCGGGCGCCGCTGGTGTGAACGCTGCACCGCAACATGCGTTGACCGTGTATGGCGAACCCGCCAAGTACCCCGCAGGCTTCAGTCACTTCGACTACGCCAACCCGCAGGCCCCAAAGGGCGGAACGATGCGCCGCTCGGCGCTCGAAATCGGTCACTTCGACCATATCCTTCCTTATATAGACAAAGGCATAGGCGTCAGCCAGATCGACGGCATGCTGTACTCACCGCTGGCTCAGCGTTCGATGGACGAGCCCTACACCGTCTACGGCCTGGTCGCGCAAAAAATGGAGCGCTCGGACGACGGCCTGTCGCTACGATTTTTCATCAACCCCAAGGCCCGATTCGCCGACGGTAAGCCGATCACCGCCGAAGACGTGCGTTACACCTACGATTTGTTGATGACCCAGGGAAGTTTGCGCTATCGCACACAATTCGCCGACGTCAAAGGCGTCGAGATCGAAGCACCGCTGATCGTGCGCTTCGATTTCAAAAGCAATGAAAACCGTACCTTGCCACTGGATATCGCGACCCTGCCGGTGTTTCCCGAGCATTGGTGGAAGCGTCGCGATTTTGCCGGCGGTGGTGGTTATGAACCGCCACTGGGCAGCGGTCCTTATCGGGTCGGCAAGGTTGACTCGGGACGGAGTATCACGTTCGAGCGCAATCCCGATTGGTGGGGCAAGGATCTGCCGGTCAGCCGCGGCTTGTACAACTTTGACCATTTCAGCATCGAGTATTTCGGCGACACCGACGTCGCACGCCAGGTGCTGCGCGGTGGCGCCTATGACTACAACCGCGAGTTTTCAGCCACTGGCTACTCGATTGGTTATGACAGCCCTGCCCTGAGCGACGGGCGTCTGCAAAAAGCCCATCTGGCCACCGAGGCGCCGCAATCGGCCCAGGGATTTGTGTTCAACCTGCAGAAACCGACGTTCCAGGATCGACGCGTGCGTCAGGCACTGGCCATGCTGTGGGATTTCGAGTGGAGCAACCGGCAGATGATGCGCAACCTGTACATCCGCCAGCAAAGTTATTTTTCCAATTCAGAACTGGCGGCGCGGGAGTTACCCGATGCACAAGAGCTGAAAATCCTTGAACCCTTGCGTGGACAGATTCCCGACGAGGTCTTCACAAAAGTCTTCGAGGCGCCGAAAACCGATGGCAGCGGCCTGATCCGCGACAAGCAATTGCAAGCCCTCGCTTTGCTTGAGCAGGCCGGCTGGAAACCTGACGGAGATCAACTGGTGAATGCCGAAGGCGAGCCGCTGAGTTTTACCTTTCTGGTCAGCCAGAACGGCATCGATCGCCTGTTACTGCCCTACAAGCGCACGCTGAAACAGATCGGCATAGACCTTAACATCCGCCGCATCGACGCCTCGCAGTACGTCAACCGTTTGATGAGCCGCGACTACGACATGATCGTCACTGGCTATCCGGTCACTACGTCGCCGGGTGGCGAACTGCTCAACTATTTCGGCTCGGCCGCCGCCAACGACCCTGGCGCCAACAATTACATGGTGTTGAAAAACCCGGCAGTGGACACGTTGATCAACGGCCTGGTCCGCGCCTCGACCAAACCCGACATGCTGCACTACGCCCATGCGCTGGACCGCGTGCTGCAATGGAATTACTACTGGATTCCCAATTACTACCCGCCGGGCAGTTCGACGGTCTGGTGGAACCGTTTCGGCATTCCGTCGGTTCAGGCGAGCAATGACGAAGCCATCGAGAGCTGGTGGGAAATCAGCCGCACGCCGCTGACCAATCAACAGATGACCGCCGAGAAAATCACGCGCGGCAGACCCGGAGGACCTCGCTGATGTGGGGTTACATACTGCGGCGTCTGCTGCTGATCATTCCGACACTGGTGATCATTCTGCTGGTCAATTTCGTCATCATTCAAGCCGCGCCGGGCGGCCCGGTCGAGCAGGCGATCGCGCACTTGCAGGGCATTGGCGGGACGAATGTCGGCGGTGGTTCGGGCGAGACCATGAGCGGTACATCACGCGCCAGCCGTGGTCTCGACCCGCAACTGATCAAGGACATCGAAAAACAGTACGGTTTCGACAAACCGGCCCATGAGCGCCTGTGGTTGATGCTGAAGAACTACGCGCAACTGGACTTCGGTAAAAGCTTCTTTCGTGGCGCGACGGTCACTGACCTGATCCTGGAAAAAATGCCGGTGACCATCTCGCTCGGGCTGTGGGCCACGCTGATTACTTATCTGGTGTCGATTCCACTGGGCATCCGCAAGGCCGTGCATCATGGCAGCCATTTCGATATCTGGAGCAGCACGGCAATCATTATTGGCTACGCGATGCCGGCGTTCCTGTTCGCGATGTTCCTGATCGTGGTGTTTGCCGGAGGCACCTCGCTGAACTGGTTTCCGGTACGAGGTCTGGTCTCGGACAACTTCGAATCGTTGTCGACCATTGGCAAGATCGCCGACTACTTCTGGCATCTGGTGTTGCCGGTCACCGCGCTGGTAATCGGTGGATTCGCGACATTGACGATTCTTACCAAGAACTCGTTCCTCAACGAAATCACCCGCCAATACGTGGTCACGGCGCGGGCCAAAGGCCTGAGCGAGCGGCGTGTGCTGTATGGCCACGTGTTCCGCAACGCGATGTTGCTGGTGGTATCGGGCATTCCTCAAGCCTTTATCAGTGTGTTCTTCGCCGGCTCCCTGCTGATCGAAGTGATCTTCTCCCTCGACGGCCTCGGCCGCATGAGCTACGAAGCGGCGGTTTCCCGAGACTATCCGGTCGTGTTCGGCTCGCTGTTCATCTTCACCCTGTTCGGTTTACTGATAAAACTGATTGGCGACCTGTGCTACACCCTCGTCGATCCGCGCATCGACTTCGCCGCGAGGAACGCCTGATGTTCAAGCTCTCGCCACTGGGGCGTCGCCGCTTCGAGCGCTTCAAGAAAAACCGCCGGGGCTGGTGGTCGTTGTGGTTGTTTATCGCACTGTTCGTCGTGACGTTAGGCGGTGAACTGATCGCCAATGACAAACCGTTGATGGTCAGCTATCAGGGCCAGTGGTACTTCCCGGTATTCAAACGGCACACCGAACAGGAGTTCGGCGGGCAGTTACCCTTCCAGGCCGATTACCGCAGCGAATACGTGCAGAACCTGATCCGCAAGGACGGTGGCTGGCTGCTGTTTCCGCCCATCCCGTTCAGTGACGACACACCCAATTACGACCTCAACAAACCAGCGCCCAGCCCACCCACGGCAGTCAACTGGCTCGGCACCGATGACCAGTCGCGGGATGTGTTGGCGCGGGTGATCTTCGGCGCCCGGGTTTCGATTCTGTTTGCGCTGATGCTGACATTTGTCAGCGCGCTGATCGGCATCGCGGCCGGCGCGCTGCAAGGCTATTACGGCGGCTGGGTCGATCTGCTCGGGCAACGTTTGCTGGAGGTGTGGTCCGGGTTGCCGGTTCTCTATCTGCTGATCATCCTCTCCGGTTTCGTCGAACCGAATTTCTGGTGGCTGCTGGGGATCATGGCGCTGTTTTCATGGCTGGCATTGGTGGATGTGGTGCGTGCCGAGTTCCTGCGCGGACGCAATCTGGAATACGTCAAAGCCGCGCGCGCCTTGGGTTTGACTGACCGCAAAGTGATTATCCGGCACATCCTGCCCAACGCCATGAATGCGACGTTGAGCTACTTGCCATTCATTCTGACCGGAGCGATTTCCACCCTCACCGCACTGGACTTCCTGGGTTTCGGCATGCCGGCCGGCAGTGCCTCGCTGGGCGAATTGATTGGCCAGGGCAAGCAGAACTTGCAGGCACCGTGGCTCGGACTGACGGCGTTTTTCACGCTGGCGCTGATCCTTTCCTTATTAGTGTTCATCGGCGAAGCGTTACGTGACGCGTTCGACCCTCGATCCTGAAGCGTGACCATGACTGACAACCTGATTGAAATCCGTAATCTGAACGTCGCCTTCCATGGTCAGACCGTGGTGCGCGACTTGTGCCTGGATATCCGCCCCGGTGAGTGCCTGGCACTGGTCGGCGAGTCCGGCTCGGGCAAATCGGTCACAGCGCATTCGATCCTGCAATTGCTCCCCGAAAGCGAAGCGCACACCAGCGGCAGCATTCGATATCGCGGGCAGGAACTGGTCGGCGCCGATCCGAAGGTCCTGCGTGAACTGCGTGGCAATCGCATCGCGATGATCTTTCAGGAGCCGATGACCTCGCTCAATCCACTGCACACCATCGAAAAGCAGATCGGCGAGACGCTGTTGCTGCACCGTGGCCTCGGTGGCAAAGAGGCGCAAAAACGCATCCTCGAGCTGCTTGGACTGGTGGGCATCCAGAAACCCAAAGAGCGGCTCAAGGCCTATCCGCATCAGTTGTCCGGCGGCCAACGACAACGGGTGATGATTGCCATGGCACTGGCCTGCGAACCGGAGTTGCTGATCGCCGATGAGCCAACCACTGCCCTTGATGTCACCGTGCAGCGCAAGATCCTGCTGCTGCTCAAATCCCTGCAACAGCGGTTGGGCATGTCGCTGCTGCTGATCAGCCACGACCTCAATCTGGTGCGCAGCATCGCCCAGCGCGTCTGCGTGATGAAGGCCGGCGAGATTGTCGAGCAGGAGCCCTGCGAAACGCTGTTCACCGAGCCGAAGCATCCTTACAGCTGCGTGCTGCTCAACGCCGAGCCAGATGGCGAAGCATTGCCCCGGGATGAGCGCGAAAACGTCCTGGAGGTCGATGATCTGCGGGTGGAATTCGTCGTCGGTGGCGGGCTGTTTCAGCGCAAACAGTACCTGCGTGCAGTGGACGGCATCAGCCTGAACATTCAACGCGGCAAGACCTTGGGCATTGTGGGCGAATCCGGTTCGGGCAAGTCGACGCTGGGTCAGGCAATTCTGCGTTTGCTCGATTCGCAAGGCAGCATTCGTTTTCAAGGCACAGCGCTCGATGGCCTTAATCAGAAACAACTGCGACCGTGGCGCCGGCAGATGCAGGTGGTGTTTCAGGATCCGTTCGGCAGCCTCAGTCCGCGAATGTCGGTGGCGCAGATCATCAGCGAAGGCCTGGAAGTGCATTGCGAATCCACCGCCGACGAATGCGATGAACAAGTGATCCGCGTACTCAAGGAAGTCGGTCTCGACCCGGACAGCCGTCATCGCTATCCGCACGAGTTTTCCGGTGGCCAGCGCCAACGTATCGCCATCGCCCGGGCGCTGGTGCTGAAACCGGCGCTGATTCTGCTCGACGAACCGACCTCGGCACTGGATCGCACGGTGCAGAAACAAGTGGTCGCCCTGCTCCGTGATCTGCAGGAAAAACATGGTCTGACTTATCTGTTTATCAGCCATGACCTGGCCGTCGTCCGCGCTCTGGCCCACGACATGATCGTGATCAAGGACGGTAAAGTCGTCGAACGTGGCGCGAGTCATGAGGTGTTCGATTCGCCGCAGCACCCGTATACCAAAGAGCTGTTGGCGGCGGCGCATCCGGGCTAGGCATAATCGGTTTCCAGCTTGAACCGCGTCGCGCCCATCGCTGGCAAGCCAGTTCCCACAGGGCTTTCGGTCGTTCACAAATGTTGTGTCCACCAATGAAACTGTGGGAGTTGGCTTGCCGACGATGAGGCCAGCGCTCGCAACACACATTCAGGATCAGCCTTCATGAACACCACTGAAAGCCTCAAGGACTACCAACGGGTTCGCACCCTGGCGATCCGCTCACTGTTCGAGATCATCGAGCAATCGAGCGAAGGCACGGTGATTGTCGATCGCGACGCCAACATCGTCTGGATGAACGAACGCTACGC
Source organism: Pseudomonas sp. P42 (assembly GCF_017973755.1). Taxonomy (NCBI): domain Bacteria; kingdom Pseudomonadati; phylum Pseudomonadota; class Gammaproteobacteria; order Pseudomonadales; family Pseudomonadaceae; genus Pseudomonas; species Pseudomonas sp. P42. The sequence continues at coordinate 19,908 of NZ_JACOPU010000004.1, forward strand.
CCGACGTTTCGGCCTGGAATCCGCTGCCGGTGCGATCGGCAAGCCTTGCGAAAGCGTGATCCCCGGCAGCCTGTTGCGTGAAGTGGTGCGCAGCGGACGGCCGATTCTGCTGGACATGCAGGACACGCCGAAAGAGCCGTTGGTGGTGATGCGCCTGCCGATTCACGACGATGCCGGCACGGTGATCGGCGCAATCGGTTTCGCCCTGTTTGATGAGTTGCGCACCCTGTCGCCGATGCTCAAGCGCTACCTGAGCATGCAGGAGGAACTGGCCTCGACCCGCTCATTGCTGCGTGCGCGGCAGACCAAGTACAACTTTGCGCACTTCATCGGCACCAGCGCCGCCAGCCTCGAAGTCAAACGTCGCGCTCGCCGCAGCGCCAGTGCAGACTCACCGGTTTTGTTGCTCGGCGAAACAGGCACCGGCAAAGAGCTGTTGGCCCAGGCAATCCACAGTGCTTCGCCACGGGCGCACAAGGCGTTTGTCAGCATCAACAGTGCGGCGATCCCCGAGGCGCTGCTCGAAGCGGAGTTTTTCGGCACGGCACCAGGCGCCTTCACCGGAGCTGACCGCAAGGGCCGCACCGGCAAACTGCAGATTGCTCAGGGTGGCACGTTGTTCCTCGATGAAATTGGCGACATGCCGTTGCCACTGCAAAGCAAACTGCTGCGCGTGCTGCAAGAGAAAGAGTTCGAGCCGGTGGGCTCCAATGAAGTGATCCAGAGCGATGTGCGGGTGATCGCCGCGACATCGACGGACTTGCAAGCGGCAATCAAACGCGGTGAGTTCCGCGCTGACCTGTATTACCGACTCAACGTATTGCCCATCAATGTGCCGCCGTTACGGGACAGGCTCGATGACCTGCCCGCGCTCAGCGAAGCCATTCTCGAAGAGCTGCGCAGCCAGCACGAACTGCACCGCGAAGCCTTGGCGTTGCTCGCGCAGCATGCCTGGCCGGGCAACATTCGCGAGCTGCGCAACGTGCTGGAACGGGCGGCGCTGCTCAGCGATGACTTGATGCTTTCAGAGGTCGACATTCGTGCGGCAATCGGTACGTTTACGCCAGTGGAGCGGACTTGCGCGCCGATTGTTGAACCGTTGGCCGTGGAAACTTTCGCCCAGGCTCGCGAACGGCTTGACCGGCAATTGATCCAGTCTGCGCTTGTGCAATGTGGGGGCAAGGTGCCGGAGGCAGCGGCTCGGCTGGGGCTTGGGCGGTCGACGTTGTACAAGAAGATGGTGGCGTTGGGGATTGCCTAGTCTCAAAAGCGAGATACATATCTCCGATGCGAGACCGTTGAATCGAGACCAAAAGATCACAGCCTTCGGCAGCTCATACAAGGGTAATTTGTGTCGTTCCTGTAGGAGCTGCCGAAGGCTGCGATCTTTTGATCTTATAAACGTCTCTATATAGAGACAACGAGCATGAATTCCTGCAACAAAATCAACCATTCCCCTTACATTTCAATACGTTACTAACTTGGCACGCATCTCGCTATCACTCCTTCCTACATCCGTTTCACCACAAAAATAACAATCGAAGGAGCACACCATGAGTGTGATCATTGCCTTGGCAGCCCTCGCGCTGTTGATGCTCGCGGCCTACCGTGGCTACAGCGTTATCCTTTTTGCCCCGATTGCCGCCCTCGGCGCTGTCCTGTTGACCGACCCTTCCGCCGTCGCCCCTGCCTTCACCGGGGTGTTCATGGAAAAAATGGTCGGTTTCATCAAACTGTACTTTCCCGTGTTCCTGCTCGGCGCCGTGTTCGGCAAGTTGATTGAGCTGTCCGGATTCTCGCGTTCTATCGTCGCTGCAGCGATTCGCCTGCTTGGCACCAAGCAGGCCATGCTGGTCATCGTGCTGGTTTGCGCCGTGCTCACCTACGGTGGCGTTTCGCTGTTCGTCGTGGTATTTGCGGTCTATCCGTTTGCCGCGGAGATGTTTCGCCAGAGCAATATCCCCAAGCGCCTGATCCCGGCAACCATCGCCCTCGGCGCGTTTTCGTTCACCATGGATGCCCTGCCCGGCACGCCGCAGATCCAGAACATTATTCCCAGCACCTTCTTCAATACCACCGCGTGGGCAGCGCCGTGGCTGGGTGTGATCGGCACGATTTTCGTGTTTTGCGCCGGTATGCTGTTCCTCCAGCGTCAGCGCAACAGGGCCCAGCGTGCCGGTGAAGGTTATGGCACCGAGTTGCGCAACGAGCCGGAAACGGCCGAAGACCTGAAGCTGCCAAACCCGTGGCTTGCGCTGTCGCCTCTGCTGGCAGTGGGCATCATGAACCTGCTGTTCACCCAGTGGATTCCGCAGTGGTATGGCAAGACCCACAGCCTCGCGCTGCCGGGCATGGCCACGCCGGTCACCACTGAAATCGCCAAACTGACCGCAATCTGGGCGGTACAAGCGGCGTTGCTGATCGGCATCCTCATGGTGCTGGTGTTTGGCTTTAAAGCGATTCGCAGCAAACTGGCCGAGGGCAGTAAGAGCGCGGTCAGCGGCGCGTTGCTGGCCGCCATGAACACCGCCTCCGAATACGGTTTCGGCGCGGTGATCGCCTCGCTGCCGGGGTTTCTGGTGCTGGCCGACTGGCTCAAGCAAATCCCCAATCCGCTGGTCAACGAAGCGATCACCGTGACCTTGCTCGCCGGTATCACCGGTTCGGCGTCGGGCGGCATGAGCATTGCCCTGGCGGCGATGTCGGAGCAATTCATCAGCGCGGCGAACGCGGCGAACATTCCGCTGGAAGTGCTGCACCGCGTGGCCGCGATGGCCAGCGGCGGCATGGACACCCTGCCGCATAACGGCGCGGTGATCACGCTGCTGGCGGTTACCGGTCTGACCCACCGCGAAGCCTATAAAGACATTTTCTGTATTACGCTGATCAAGACCCTGGCGGTTTTCGTGGTGATCGGCACTTTCTACGCCACTGGCATTGTGTGAGGTATTGATGACGACTCTTACGGGCAAAACCGCACTGGTTACCGGCTCCACCAGCGGCATCGGCCTGGGTATTGCCCTTGCGCTGGCCAAGGCTGGGGCCAATGTGATTCTCAATGGTTTCGGCGATGCCGCCAAAGTGATTGCCGAAGTGGCGCAGTCCGGCGGCAAGGTCGGCCATCATCCGGCCGACGTCAGCGACCCGGCGCAGATCGCCGAGATGATCGCGTACGCCGAGCACGAGTTCGGCGGCGTCGACATTCTCGTCAATAACGCCGGTATCCAGCACGTCGCGGCGGTGGAAGAATTTCCGATCGAGCGCTGGGATTCGATCATCGCCATCAATCTTTCTTCGGTGTTCCACAGCACCCGCCTGAGCTTGCCGGGCATGCGCGCCAAGGGCTGGGGACGAATCATCAACATTGCTTCCGTCCACGGCCAGGTAGGCTCGACGGGCAAAGCGGCTTATGTCGCGGCCAAACATGGCGTGATCGGGCTGACCAAAGTGGTCGGCCTGGAAACGGCGACCAGTAACGTCACCTGCAACGCTATCTGTCCGGGTTGGGTGTTGACGCCGCTGGTGCAGAAGCAGATCGATGATCGCGCCGCCAAGGGCATCGACCCGCAGCAGGCGCAACATGATCTGCTGGCAGAGAAACAGCCGTCACTGGAATTCGTCACCCCGCAGCATCTGGGTGAACTGGTGTTGTTTCTGTGCAGCGAGGCTGGCAGCCAGGTGCGTGGCGCGGCGTGGAATATTGATGGTGGGTGGTTGGCGCAGTAAGTTTTCGCGCAGCCATTCTCCTTGGGGGAGCGAGCCTGCTCGCGAAGGCGGTGTGTCAGTTCCGTATGCATTCACTGACAGCATGCTTTCGCGAGCAGGCTCGCTCCCACAGGCGATGTGCATGAACAACAAAACAAGAGGCAAACCAATGTCCGACATCCTCTGGCAACCCGACGCCAGCCGCATCGCCAAATCGCGCATGGACGCGTTCCGACGCTTCGTCAATCAGCGCCATTCGCTGAACCTTGGCGACTACCCTGCCCTGCATCAGTGGAGCATCGATCAGCGCGAAGTGTTCTGGCAGGCCATCGTTGATTTCTTCGACATCGGCTTCCATACACCGCCCGACGCCGTGCTGCGCGAAGGTGCGAAAATGCCCAGCGCCGAGTGGTTTCCCGGAGCAACGCTGAATTTTGCCGAGCACCTGTTGCGCCGGCGCGACGATGCGGTGGCTGTCGTGAGCGTGGCGGAAAATGGTCAGCGCGAGCAATTGACCTGGGCCGAGCTGGCCCGCCAGGTCGCGGGGTTTCAGGCCAGCCTGCAAGCGGCTGGTGTTGGCCTCGGCGACCGGGTGGCGGCGTGCATGCCAAACACCTGGCAGACCTTGGTGGCTATGCTCGCGACCACCAGCCTCGGCGCGATCTGGTCATGCTCATCACCGGACTTCGGCACCCATGGCGTGATCGACCGCTTCGGCCAGATCGAGCCGAAAGTACTGATCACCTGCGCCGGCTATCGCTATGCGGGCAAAGAGATCGACCAGACGACCAAGCTCAATGAAATCCTTGCGCAACTGCCGTCGCTGCAACAGCTGATCATCGTACCTTACGCGCGCTCGCAGGCTCGCGTGGACGATTATCGAACGCACGCCGATGTCATGCTTTGGGATGATTTCTACACGCCGGGCGGCGATCCGTTCTTCGTCCCGGTGCCGTTCGCCCATCCGCTGTACGTGTTGTATTCCAGCGGCACCACCGGCGTGCCGAAATGCATCGTGCACAGCACCGGCGGCGTGTTGCTGCAACACGTGAAGGAACATGGATTACACGTCGATCTCGGCCCAGGCGACCGCTTGTTCTACTACACAACGTGCGGCTGGATGATGTGGAACTGGCTGGTGTCGGCCCTCGCGGTCGGCAGCGCTGTGGTGCTGTATGACGGTTCGCCCTTTCACCCAGGTCCCGAGCGTTTACTGGATCTGCTGGAAGATGAGCGTGTCAGCGTATTCGGCACCAGTCCAAAATTTCTTGCAACCCTGGAAAGCAGTGGCCTCAAGCCCCGCGAAAGCCACGACCTGTGTGCCTTGAAAACCCTGCTCTGCACCGGCTCAGCCTTGTCGCCGCAGAGCTACGATTTCGTCTACCGCGACTTCAAACCGGACGTCTGCCTGGCCTCGATGTCCGGTGGTACCGATATCGTTTCCTGCTTCGTTAACGGCAATCCGCTATCCCCGGTGCGGCGCGGCGAGATCATGGGTAAGAGCCTGGGCATGGCAGTTGAAGTGTGGAACGACGCGGGTCAGCCGGTGATTGGCGAAAAAGGTGAGTTGGTGTGCACCCGGCATTTCCCGGCGATGCCAATCGGCCTGTGGAATGACCCGGATGGCGAAAAGCTGCGCAAATCCTATTTCAGCCTGTTCCCCGGCGTTTGGGCGCAGGGCGATTACGCCGAACAACTGCCCCACGGCGCAATGATGATTCACGGCCGTTCCGACGCCGTGCTCAATCCCGGCGGCGTGCGCATCGGTACAGCGGAGATCTATCGGCAGGTGGAAAAAGTCTCGCAAGTGCTCGATAGCGTGGCTATCGGGCAGCAATGGCAGGACGATGTGCGGGTGGTGTTGTTTGTGCGGTTGCAGGACGGCGCGGTACTCGACGATAGCCTGCAAGCGCAGATTCGCCAGGTGATCCGCGCCAGCACTACACCGCGGCATGTGCCGGCGAAGATTGTTGCCGTCACGGACATTCCACGCACGATCAGTGGCAAGGTGGTGGAACTGGCCGTCAGGGACGTAGTGCACGGCCAGCCGGTGAAAAACACCGATGCATTAGCCAATCCCGAAGCGCTGGAGCAGTTTCGGGATCGGCCTGAACTGGCGGATTGATTCGGCCAGGTAGGGAAGTCAGATCGCGGCCTACATAATCACGCCGGCTTGTTCAGAGTGATAATAACCGGCTCGGTAATGGCGTTTGCGCCACTGGCTTCAAGAGCACTGGTGATGTCCGCCATATTGCGGTCGAACGTCACTTTGTCTGTGCAAAGCTGGCTCAGAAGTGAAGTGGCCATCGCCAGCGAATCTGCATTTTCAAAGGCTTTGGATGGCGCATGACAAACCGTGCTGCCTTCTGACACCGGCAGACAGCCCGATGCAATATTGAGCAGTGTTGCCACATTCAGTTGCTGTCCTTCGGTCTTTTCTGCCTGCGCGTCCGTCGCGTAGCCCACATCGTCCGTCTGCGCGCTCGCATGGAATAACTCGTGAATCAGATCATCGGCTACGACGTCATGATTAAAGCCCAGGCTAATGAAATGTTTGTTGAGGTTTTTTGTATATATTTCAACAAAAGCCTGATCAGCCCCATTGGTTGCGCCTTCATTTTTCCAGCGTTTATAAGCGTTAACATCGAATGCAGCGATAGTTTCATTCTCCTTGATGGCGTCAAGCACAATATTGCTTAGCGAAAACCCGGCAAAATCGAAACGGATCAAGCGCAGGTAGACAATCAAACGATCTATGGCTACAGATGACGAGTCCCCGAATAATATTTTCATCACTCGACTGCAATCGCGTTTGAAGTCATGACGGCTTATGGCTTCAAGGGCATTATCGATTTTCGCTCGCGCGCGCGGCAGACTTTTGTCGATGAAGCTTCGCGAATAGCTCTCCGGCAAGGTCTTTGTCGGGTAAGGCAATGGCAATGGCGCGTTCTGCCTGAAACCGTCCAGAGGTTTGCCCCAGACGTCGCCGCGACGATTCAAGGCGTACCATTTATTGTCCCGGCGCACGGCCAGTATCGCCACGGCATCGCTCGCTACACTGCGGGGGCGCCAGGTGCCGAGCGCGAATTGTGCGCTACCATTATTGTCAAACAAAACATGTGGGTGTTGTCGCGGCCTGAGTGAGCGCAGCTGTTTGTTCGCCTTCGCGATAAGCGCATGCGAGTTTTTGTTGAAACGCAAAAAACCCTTGTATACCAGTTTTCCACCTAACTGTATGCCAGACGGCACGCCGTCCAGTGGGTTGAATAGCGAAACCGCCGAGGTAAACGCCAACTTGGTAAAACGCGCAGCTTTTGCAGTTGTAGAAATAGCCTTCGCTGAAATACTCAACACTTTGGAACTGGCTCCCGCGACCGTTCCCACCAGCCCGATGCCGTCCATCAAGCAACCATAGATCCCATCTACCACTTTGTCGTGCTCACCGGATGTAATGTCCTCGATACATTTCTTGAACGGCACCACCAGGTTGATGAAATAAGTAATCAGCCGTTCGCCCTCTTCTCGGGAGAGTTCCAAAGGCGTGGGCACACGAACTAGCTCTCTGAGTTCCCGAGCATTAAGGAAGGGTCGATGAGCAACAATAAACTCCGCGATACGTGCAACGTCGGGATCGTTGATACGCTGATAAAATCCCAACTTGGGGTTCGCAGTTGTTTGCGGCTCGGGCAGCGCACCAAAGTTATCGATAAAGGCCATGCTACTGCTGATCGAAGCGTCTGGCGCAACACCATGGGTGTAACACTTCACATTGAGCGGCAATAACTGCAGGGAGGTAAAAGGCAGTTGAGATGTCAGGTCAGCCGGGCGATTCATCCTTGAGCGCTGCTGCAGTGTTTGCTGGCGAACAATCAACTCACCCAATGCGTCATTTTTTTGAAACTCTCCGCGCGCGGTGAACAGCTCATAACAGATGACAGCATTGTTGTAAGTCGCAAACATCACAACGCCAAAACGACCGGTTGCAGCGTCTCGGCTTTGCAGTGTTTCATTTTGAAATTCCTTGTCCAATGGCCCGCCGATGCGCTTGGTAGCCGTATAGATCGCGGATCCACGCACGGTGAGAAAGTGGATCTTTGCATTCATGAACGCGTGCAGATCAGTATCGGGCATCAGCGCCAACGCCATTTTTACGGTCGTCAACATGGCCTCATCCAAATCACTGCGATACACCGCCAACTGACGATCCATCGCCTCATCACAGGATTTGAGCGCGAGTAATTGTGGGTAATGCTTATAAAGACTAACGCCCGAAGGGTTGTAATTGATGGCCGGTCGCGGCACCCCGTTCGTGATCAAGCGGACGGTGCGTCGGTCCCACTTGCCGGTAACCAGATCGCCAGACTGATGCAAATCAACCATGGACATGATCTGCTGGCCGCCTTGTTCGGAAAGTGCTTTTTCGTCCAGAGTGTCGCAGCCTGGCGCCGCGACACTCAATGCCGCACGGGCAATTTTCGCCCTGTCAGGTAGCACTGTCGAGAAGGCTTGGGCTATTTGGCTAAACTTCTCGGCATGCTGCTCGAATGCCGCAATTGCTCGTTTTGTAGTAGCTTCCTCCGCCTCATCAAGCTCTGCACGCGTCACTACTTGATTAAGCAGCGCCCAATCGACAATCGGGTCGATCATGGTCAGATCCCGTAGATGTCTCTGCGCGTCACTTACCGGATACAAGTCAGCGTAAGCCATGATCTGGGTATAGGTCATCACTTGAGCGGCGCCGGTTTTAACCGCGTTAACCAGCGTCACGCCACGACTGAAATTGATGCACGCAATCGAGCCAAGTGTAACTGACGACGGTACTCCAGATACGAGAAACTCTGGTGCAATGCGAGTCAGTAACATATGCGCCGCAAGCGGCGCCAGAGCAGCGTCTACCCATTGTTTGGTCTGCAAAAAGCTCGACAGGTCCCGAAGTACTGACGAGGCATGTCGTTCAACGTTTGTCGCTGCATATAAATCAAACTCGGCAACACGTCCGCGTCGGGTAATCTGGTCAATCGATGTATCAAGGTCGAGCAATATAGCCGTTATCAATAGCTGGGCCAGCACGCTCTCAGATACCTCTTCCTGTGCGTTTGCGCCAAACCATTCAAGCTCTTCGAGATATCTTCTGGCGATCACTAGCGAGCCAGCGTGTGTAACCAGGTTTTTTATTTGCTGAGCGGCGTTCTCATGCGTTATACGTGGCCGCCCGCTGATGCTGTGCAATATTGTGAGAAGTTTCCTACCTAAAGTGATTTTTGCCGTCGCCCGCCTGATCTCTGAAAATTCGTCCTGCGTGAGTTTCAACAATCCCTGCCCACCCCCCTGAAAGTGCTCCCAATAGTTGACGGGATTATCAACGACCGGATCAAACTTCAACAAGGCAATCAAGTTCCTGACTTCTGCGTTATTTTTCGGCGGATCAATCTCATGAAAGCGAAACCACTGGTCCAGGGTCATATCCAGGTCCGGCCATACATACCCTCCTGCTGCTCGGGATATATCCGCAATCAACTTCAAAGGCGCCGTATATTCCTCATACCAGCCAAGGATGGTGCGCGCACGCAGGTCAATCCAGCCGTCCGGACCATAGACTTCGATTTTCTCATCAGGCCCGACCCGAACAAGACCATTATGCTCACGCGCCCCCACCCGATTAATCATACCAATGACAAAATTCGTTTGCAGAAAGTCGTTAAGCAAAAGCCTGCCGGGATTATAAATTTCATACTTTGAGGATCCCGCCTGCAACGCTACTTCGCGAGCGTACCATTTGATAACCTGATCTTCTTTACTCTCTTCCAGCGCCAACTCCAGCTCATCAATTACCTGAAGATACTCAGCAGCGTCCGCGGCCAGCTTGCCATTCAACTCAGCCAGAGCTTTGGTTGATGACTGAAAAATTTTATTTTTTTTCTTAAAATCCATTATGGAATCCCATCAAGTTAATTGTTTATCGTCAAACTTGACAATACTCAACTTCCAGACTGGACCGGTCCACTTCGAACATATTAAGCGATATTGCCACCCATCAATATCAAGCCTACTGATCAGCATATCAATCCATTAAACCCCACTCTCCCGCCGTTGAATTTCGATCAATGTTGCTCTCTCCAACCAATTTCAAGCGCAACTTCAGATTGTTGACCGAATCGGCATTCCTTAACGCCTCTTCCTCAGTAATTGCACCCGTCGATACCAACGCAAACAGGGCTGAGTCAAATGTCTGCATGCCCATAGCCGCGGATTTTTCCATCATGGCTTTGAGCTCCCCGAACTCACAACGTCGGACCAGATCGGCTACGGTCGGCGTACCCAGCAACACCTCTACGGCAGCTCTGCGGTTTCCATCAACCGTGCGCACAAGACGCTGCGAAATGCATGCTTTCAAGTTGTTACCAAGCGCCTGTAGCAACTGCGGCCTGCGCTCTTCTGCGAACATATTGATAATTCGATCCAACGCCTGATTGGCGTTATTAGCGTGCAACGTCGACAAAACCAGATGCCCTGTCTCGGCAAATGACACCGCGTGCTCCATGGTTTCACGGTCGCGAATTTCACCGATCAGCACCACGTCCGGCGCCTGGCGCAGGGTATTTTTAAGCGCGGAGTGAAAACTTCGAGTGTCGACCCCGACTTCACGCTGGTTGATGATCGACCGCTGATGGCGATGGATATACTCGATCGGGTCTTCGATGGTGACGATATGCCCGCTGCTGTTGCGGTTGCGGTGATCGATCAGCGCTGCCAGCGAGGTTGATTTTCCCGAACCGGTAGCGCCAACAAACAGTACCAGCCCCTGCTTGAGCATCACGGTTTCGAGCAATACTGGCGGCAGCTTGAGATCCTCGAAACGCGGAATATCGAGTTTGACGTTGCGGATCACAATGGATACATCGTTGCGCTGTTTAAAGATGTTGACCCGGAAGCGACCGATGCCGGGGCGCGAGATTGCCAGGTTCATTTCCAGATCCCGGTCGAACTCCCTGCGCTGCTCGGCGTCCATGAGGAAGGTGGCTACCGTTGCCACCTCGCCAGGTTTCAAGGATTGCTCGCTCAACGGGGTAAGCACGCCTTCAAAACGTGCACTGGGCGGTGCGCCCGTGGAGAGGAACAGGTCCGAACCATGACGACTCGCCAGTTGTTTGAGCAGTGCATCGATTTCCATGGCTAAAAGCACCTGCGAAGCTTGCAATGAATAGAGAGGACCCGCGCCGTGACGCCGCGAGTCAATGCGCGTCTACCAGATTAGGATAGTAGACGCCGCCCTACCGACTGACGCTCAGGATGCAACGATGAACGCTGTACCAACCAGCAACGACGCCCAGGCACTGATTGCCCGCACCGATTGGAGCCGCAGCCCTCTGGGCGCTGCAGGCACCTGGCCGCAGAGCCTGCGCACCGCCGTGGACATCGTGATTCACTCGCCGATGCCGATGTTGCTGATGTGGGGGCCGGAGTTGACGCAGATCTACAACAACGGCTTTGCCCTGCTCGCCGGGAGCAAGCACCCGCACGCTTTCGGACAGCCGGCGCACCAGATATGGCCCGAACTTCGAGACTTTACCGCCCCGATTTACAGCGCCGTCCTACAAGGTCAGGTACGCACCTACAGTGAACAGCGTTTCACCCTGCAACACGACGGCAAGGATTCAGAGTTCTGGCTTGATCTGACGTATAGCCCGATCCGTGATGAAAACGCACAGGTAGCCGGGATCCTCGTCACCGCGATTGAAACCAACGAACGGCGGCGCATCGCTCTGGAGTTGCAGCAGCGTTCGGACGAGAGCCTCAGGGTTCAGCGCAACACCGAGGAGCGACTGCAACTGGCGCTCGCCGCCACCGATGCGGTCGGCACCTGGGACTGGGACATCGGTGAAGATCGCTTCATTGCCGATGCGCACTTTGCCCAGTTGCACGGCATTGATCCGGCCCGCGCCGGGCAATTGCCCATCAGCGATTATCTGAACGGCGTTCACCCCGAAGACCGTGCGCTGCTGGCCCGCAGCATCAAACATTGCATCACCCACGGCACGGAATATGCCGAGGAGTACCGCTTGCTGTTGCCCGGCGGCGAGCAGCGCTGGGTATTCGCTCGCGGCCGCTGCTACAAGGATCATCATGGCCGGCCGGTGCGTTTTCTCGGTGCAGCCCTGGATCTGACCGAGCGAAAACAGAACGAACATGCATTGCGCCAGAGTCAGACCGAATTACAACTGGTCATCAACGCCATGCCGATCCTGATCAGCTATGTCGACCATGAAGAGCGCTTTCGCCTGAATAACGCGGCGTATCTCGACTGGTACGGTCTGACGCCGCAAGAGCTGTATGGCCGCACCATTCGCGAGGTGATCGGCGAAGAGGCTTATTTCCTGCGTTCGCCGTACATCGGCGAGGCGCTGGCCGGACGGCCCTGCTCGTTCAGCCTGTACACGCCCCATCGCGACGGCAGCACCCGGCATGCGCTGATGAACTACTTGCCCCGCCACGGAGCGGATGGCGCGGTCAACGGCTTCTACATCTTTGTGATCGACGAGTCCGAGCGCAAGAAAACCGAAGAGGCGCTGCGCAATCTCAACGAAACACTTGAAGAACGCGTCAGCGCCCGCACCGAACAATTGGCCCAGGCCAATGAGCGCTTGCAGAACGAGATGTTCGAACGCGAGCGCGCCGAAGATGCGTTGCGTCATGCACAGAAAATGGAAGCGGTCGGTCAGCTCACCGGCGGCATCGCCCATGACTTCAACAACATGCTCACCGGGATTATCGGCAGCCTCGACCTGATGCAACGCTATATCGCCAATGGTCGGGCCGACGAGATCGGGCGTTTTACCGAAGCCGCCGTGTCGTCCGCCAACCGTGCCGCTGCGCTGACGCACCGCCTGCTGGCGTTTTCGCGGCGCCAGTCACTGGATCGCAAAACCCTCGACGTCAACGCGCTGATCCATTCGCTGGAAGATCTGATCCGTCGCACCAAGGGCGATCCGATCGCGCTCACGTTACGCCTCGCAGAAAACCTCTGGCCTGTCAGCACCGACGTCAGCCAACTGGAAAACGCCCTGCTCAACCTGGTGATCAACGCCCGCGACGCCATGCCCGATGGCGGTGAATTGCTGATTGAAACGGCCAACGTTTATCTGGATGGCAATGACATCACCACGCTGGAACCGGTCAAGGCCGGCGATTACCTGATGCTGGCGGTCAGCGACAACGGCAGCGGCATGACCCCTTCGGTACTTTCCAAGGCATTCGATCCGTTTTTCACCACCAAGCCCATCGGCCAGGGCACTGGTCTTGGATTGTCGATGATCTATGGTTTTGCGCAGCAGTCGGGCGGTCATGTCAGCCTCGACAGCCTGCCGGGCCAGGGTACTTGCGTGCGTCTGTACTTGCCGCGCTTGCATGGCAGCGAGCCGGAAAGCCCGGAGGCTGAACTCGTTGAGCAACCTGCGCCGATCGCCGCCGGTGAAACCGTGATGGTGGTCGAAGACGACCCGGCGGTGCGCATGCTGGTGCTCGATCTGCTCAGGGAGCTGGGCTACAACGGCTACGAGGCCGATGACGCCAGGACCGCCCTGCCTTTGCTGGAGTCGAATGTGCGCGTCGATCTGCTGATCACCGACGTCGGGCTGCCGGGCATGAACGGGCGGCAACTGGCGGAAATCGCACGCCAGCATCATCCGAAGCTCAAGGTGCTGTTCATGACCGGGTATGCGCAGAAGGCTGCCGAGCGTCAGGGCTTTCTTGAGGACGGCATGGACATGGTGGCCAAGCCGTTTTCGATTGAGCTGCTGGCCAGCAAGATCCGCACGATGATCAGCGAGACGCCTTGAGTTGAGGCATAATCCGCGCCCCGCCGTCACCCCGTTATCAGGTACCGCACGATGAAAGCCCAAGCCCGCCACATTCTGGTGAAAACCGCCGAAGAGGCCGAACAGCTCAAACAACGCATCGCCAAGGGTGAAGCGTTTGATGTATTGGCGAAGAAATACTCGACGTGCCCGTCCGGCAAGCGCGGCGGCGATCTGGGTGAAGTTCGGCCGGGGCAGATGGTCGGTGCGATTGATGCGGTGATCTTCAAGAAGCCGCTGCGCACGGTGCATGGGCCGATCAAGAGCAAATTCGGCTATCACCTGGTGCAGGTGTTTTACCGGGATTGAGTGGTTGGCTTTCGGGCCTCAGCGCTGGCAAGCCAGCTCCCACAAGGTGGTTGCCTGCACACTGTTGATCCTTGTGGCGGCGAGCCTGCTCGCGAACGATTGCGCAGCAAGCGGCCATTCATTGGTTACCTCGGAATCAACGCTCCCGGCACTTGAATGACCTGGCTTGCCAATCGATGGCCGGCCACCGCCGCATCCTCTGGATCTCCACCCAGCAAACGACTCGCCAGATAAGCCGCACTGAACGAATCCCCCGCCGCCGTGGTGTCCACGACTTTCTCGACCTTCTGTGCCGGCACTGCAAACGCCTCACCGTCACACCGAATCAGGCACGCCTCAGCGCCGCGCTTGAGCACCACTTCCGGCGTGCCAATCTGCGCGTAAGCCTCGAACACCGCATCGCAGTCACTGAAGCCAAACAGCGCCTGCTCGTCATCCTCGGTCAGCAACGCCAGATCGATGTGCGGCAACACGCTGCGATAAGCCGCACGTGCCTCTGCCACTGACGCCCATAAACGTGGCCGGTAGTTGTTGTCGAAGACGATCCGCGCATCACGCTGGCGAGCTTCGATCAGGGTCTGGATCAATCTTTCCCTGCCCTGCGCACCGAGCACGGCCAGGGTGATGCCGCTGAAATACAGCACGTCGTAATCCGGCAACGCCGCCAGAATCGGCTCGGCTGCGGCAGTGGTAAAGCAATCGCGGACGGCCGCCTCGTTGCGCCAGTAGAGAAAGCGTCGCTCGCCGTTGGCGTCGGTCTGGATGCAATACAGACCCGGCAAGCGTCCGGGCAGGCGCTGTACGAGATCGAGGCCGATGCCTTCGCTCGACCAACTCTGACACATGGCGTCGCTGAAGCTGTCATCGCCCAACGCTGTGACGTAGTCGACTTGTGCTTTATCGCCCATGGTGCGCGACAGGTAGACGGCGGTGTTGAGGGTATCGCCGCCGAAGCTTTGCTGCAGGCTGCCGTCGGCGCGCTGCTGAAGTTCGATCATGCATTCGCCGATCAGGGCGATGCGTGGGGTGTTGGGGCCCAAGGGGCTGAGAGTGGTCATTTTTTTGTGGTGTCTCTGGTTGATCGATGGTGTCTGATCTGGCCCCATCGCTGGCAAGCCAGCTCCCACATTTTTTGGGTCGTACAAAAAATGTGCATCCACACTTCACCCTGTGGGAGCTGGCTTGCCAGCGATGGCGGCGCCTCGGTCTGAAGCCCTAGAAACACGTCTCCATGGTTTCGATCACCGACAACTGCTCATCCACCAGCAAGCCCACGCGCCATTTGTCAAAGGTCAGGCAGGGGTGGGATGTACCAAAGGAAATGATGTCACCAACGCGCAGCTCAACGCCCGGCGCCACCGTCATGAATGCATGCTGATCCATCACTGCCGTGACCTTGCACGCGCCAACGTCCTTGCCCACCGCCGGTACTACACCGACCTGGTAACGCAGCAGCGGCACCGGCAGCCCGGCGTCGTACGCCACGTCACGCTTGCCCAGTGCAATCACCGCAAACCCCGGCTCCGGCAGCGACTGCACGTGCGCCCACACTTCCAGTGCCGGACGCAGACCTTCGTGCAGATCACTGCGACGATCGAGCACGCAGCACTGCGCCTCTTTGTAGATGCCATGGTCGTGCGCCACATAACTGCCGGGGCGCAACACGCTGAGGAAGCGGCCAGCAGCGTTCTGTGCTTCGAACGATTCGGCAATCAGGTCGTACCACGCCGAGCCCGAGGCCGTAATGATCGGTTTGGCGATGGCAAACGCGCCGCTGTTCTGCAACTGCACGGCCAGGCGCACCAATGATGCGGCGAATTCGCGGATACCGCTGACCGCATGATCGCCGTGGATCACGCCCTCATATCCTTCTATACCGGTCAGCGCCAGCGCCGGTTGCGCGCTGATTGCCTTGGCCAGCTCAATGACTTCCTGTTCGCTGCGGCAACCGCATCGACCACCGACCACGCCGTACTCGATCATCACGTTGAGCTTCACACCGCGCGAGGCGAAGTAAGCGCCGAGATCGGCAACGTTGTCCGGGTGATCAACCATGCAATAGAAGTCGAACGACGGATCCGCTAGCAGATCGGCGATCAGCGCCATGTTCGGCGTACCGACCAATTGGTTGGCCATCAGCACACGACGCACACCGTTGGCGTAGGCCGCGCGGGTTTGAGTGGCGCTGGCGAGGGTGATGCCCCACGCACCGGCGTCGAGCTGACGCTTGAACAGGGCCGGGGTCATGCTGGTTTTGCCGTGGGGCGCGAGTTCGGCGCCGCTGTCGCTGACGAATGCCTGCATCCAGCGAATGTTGTGCTCCAGCGCTTCGCGGTGCAGCACCAGCGCCGGCAGGCTGACGTCTCGCACCAGGTGCGCGCCGACGGCGGCGTCGCCCTTTTCCACAGCAGTATTGATGGCAGTCGTCATGGTCAAACTCCTCGCATTCATTCGCGGCCGCAGGCAGCCGCGGTTATTCGTTGATGCGCCGGGCGAGGCTGTTGGCGCTCTCGATCAATACCCGGCGATAGTCGTTGTAATGGGTCTTGGCATCGGCCCGTGGGGCGACGATGCACAAGGTGCAAATGGCTACGCCGGAAGGGTCTTTGACCGGTGCGGCGAAGCAGTGAGTGAAGGTGTCGGCGACGCTGTCGAAGGAGAAGAACCCATCGATGCCGGCCTGACGAATTTCCGCCAGAAAGCGCTCCAGCGGCAACCGCTCGCCGTCGGGCAGGATGTAGTCGCCTTCGTCGATCAGGTCGATGATTTGCTGGTCACTCAGATGCGCGAGCAACAGACGCCCGGACGCGGTCCAGGGGATCGGCGCGTTTTCGCCGATATCGGAAGAGATACGGAAATGCCGCTCGCCCTCCTTCATCAACGCCACCGTGTATTTGCGCCCGTTGAGCAGGCACATCTGCGCGGTTTCGCGGGTCTGGCTGACGATCTCCTGCAAGGCATGATCGGCCTCGCGACTGAGGTCGAAATGACGCAAGTGCGCCTGCCCGAGAAAGTACAACTGCCGGCCCAGATAGACGTGACCGTCCTTGCCCACCGGCTCCAGAATCCGTCGTTCCAGCAGGGACGCGACGAGTTCGTAGACCGTGGATTTCGGGCTGCCGATACCGTTGGCGATGTCGTTCGGACGCAGCGGCTGGCCGATCTCCTTGAGGAAATCGAGAATATCGAACGCCCGGTCCAGACCGCGTGCCCGGCGCTTGATGGTGTCTTCGGTCATGTCATTGGGTTCCCATAAAAGTTGCCGGGATGGTAACTGGCCCGCGTTGTTGTGTCAGTCGGATCGCATCCCTCCCCCCCCCCGCCCTCTCCCGGAGGTAGAGGGAGCCTGACCATATCGATGCAGAAGGAACTGACATACCTCGGACTCCGCATCGACAGGAACCAGTCTCCTCTCCCCCGGGAGAGGGCCAGGGTGAGGGAAAGCCTTCACTCAAACCTTCTTCTTGTACGCGATGCAGTCGATCTCGACCTTGCAATCAACCATCATGCTCGCCTGCACACAGGCCCGCGCCGGCGCGTGTTCCGGTTTGAAGTACTCGCCAAAAACCTTGTTGAAACTGCTGAAATCCCGTGGATCATCCAGCCACACGCCGGCACGCACCACGTCTTCCAGGCCATACCCGGCCTCTTCGAGGATCGCGATCAGGTTCTTCATGGTCTGGTGGGTCTGCTCGACGATGCCGCCAACAATGATCTCGCCATCCACCGCTGGCACCTGACCGGAAACGTGCAGCCAGCCATCAGCTTCAACGGCACGCGCGAATGGACGAGGCTGGCCGCCTGCGGCGGTGCTGCCGGTGCCGTAACGAGTAATGCTCATGGGTGTTTCTCCTGATAAAAGTTAAAACCGCGTGTTTTTGAGGAACTCAGCCAGACGCGGCGATTGCGGGCGTTCGAACAGTTCCTTGGGAGGCCCCTGCTCTTCGATCCGCCCCTGATTCATGAATACGATTTTGTCCGAGACCTCGAAAGCGAAGCGCATCTCGTGGGTCACCAGCAGCATGGTCATGCCGTCTTCGGCCAGCCCTTTGATCACGCTGAGCACTTCGCCAACCAGTTCGGGGTCGAGGGCTGAAGTGACTTCGTCGAACAGCATCAGGCTTGGGTTCATCGCAATCGCCCGGGCAATCGCCACGCGCTGTTGCTGGCCGCCAGACAACTGGCCGGGAAAGTGATTGCGGCGCTCCAGCAGGCCAACCCGCTCCAGCCATTTCTCGGCAAGCACCACGGCTTCGTCCTTGTGCATTTTCTTCACCTTGAGCAGGCCCAGGGTGACGTTCTGCAACGCAGTCAAATGCGGGAACAGGTTGAATTGCTGGAATGCCATACCCGTCATCGCCCGATGACGAGCGATGACTTTCTCGCCATGCCGCACGCGCTTGCCATTGATCTCGTCGTAACCGATGGACTCACCGTCGAGCAGGATCTGCCCGCCCTGAAACTCTTCGAGCATGTTCACGCAGCGCAGCAAGGTGGTTTTGCCCGAACCGCTGGAACCGATCAGCGTCACGACGTTGCCGCGTTGCATGCTGAGGTCGACACCCTTGAGCACTTCGACTGCGCCGTATTGCTTGTGCAGACCGCGAATATCCAGCAACGGCTGGCCGTTTGCAGCGTTGGAAAGTTGAGCTTCAGTCATGGCAAGGCCACCCGCTTTTCAATGTGCCGGCCGAGTAATTCGATGCCGTAGTTGATGACGAAGAACAGAAAACCGGCGAACAGATAGAACTCCAGCGTCATGAAGGTCCGGGCGATGATCTGTTGGGTACTGAGGAGCAATTCGGCCACGCCGATGACCGAAAGCAAGGTCGAGGCCTTGACGATTTCGGTGGACGAGTTGACCCACGTCGGCAGGATCTGCCGCAGCGCTTGTGGCAGCAGCACGTAACCGAGCGACTGGTAAAACGTCAGGCCAATCGCCTTGCCCGCTTCCATCTGCCCGCGCGGCAACGCTTGCAATGCACCGCGCACGATTTCCGCAACGTGCGAGCCGCAGAACAGCGTCAGCCCTAACGCACCGGCCTGAAACGCGCTGATCTGCCAGCCGGCCGCTGGCGCCATATAGAAGCAGGCCAGCACCAGCACAAACACCGGCGTACCGCGAATGATGTCGACGTAAAACCGGAACGGCGCACGCATCCAGAATCTGCCGTAAGTCAGCACCAGGCCGGTGACGACGCCGAGCAACGTGCCGAACAATATCGCCAGCGCCGATACCTGCACGCTGGTCAGAAAGCCCTGCCACAAGGTTTCGCGGGCAATCCACAATTCATTCAACCAACTGGGGGATTCGTACATCACAGCCTCCTATCGGCGGATCGCCAGACGCTGCTCGAGATAACGCAGCAGCATGGCGATGAGGTAACAGGCCGCGACATACAACGCCGTGGTCACCAGCCAGGTTTCGATCACCCGGTAGCTTTCGACGTTGATCTTGCGCGCGTAATAAGTCAGCTCCGGCACCGCTATCGCGGCGGCCAGCGAAGTGTCC
This sequence comes from Pseudomonas sp. P42, assembly GCF_017973755.1. NCBI lineage: Bacteria > Pseudomonadati > Pseudomonadota > Gammaproteobacteria > Pseudomonadales > Pseudomonadaceae > Pseudomonas > Pseudomonas sp. P42. The sequence continues at coordinate 39,288 of NZ_JACOPU010000004.1, forward strand.
TTGAACAGCGAAATGAAGTTGTTCGACAGCGCCGGCAATACGTTGCGCAGCATCACCGGCACGGTGACGTAGGCTTTGACCTGCCATTCGCCGAGGCCGATCGCCAACCCGGCTTCGCGCTGCCCTTTGGGGATGCTCAGCAAACCGCCCCGGAACACTTCGGTCAGGTAGGCGCCGGCATACAACGACAGCGTGATGATGAACGAGGGAATCTTGTCCAACCGGATCCCAAGACTTGGCAACGCAAAGTAGATCAACAGAATCAACACCAGAATCGGCGTGTTACGGACCACCGTGACGTACACCGATGCCAGCACCCGCAAGGCGCGATGCTTCGACAGCAAGGCAAACGCCATCAGCAGGCCGATCACGCAGCCGATGGCGATCGACACCAGTGCCAACTGCAAGCCCAGACCGAGCCCCGCCAGCAAGGTGTCGAAATCGCGCCACACGGCGGCAAAGTTCAACTGATAGTTCATGGTCAGCAGTACCTTGAGCAGGGCGATTTGAATCGCCCCGCTCTCACGGGATCATTTGAATTCGACTGGGAAACCGATCGCGGGCGATGGCAGGTCAACGCCGAACCATTGCTTGAATGAAGCGGCGTAAGTCGGGAATTCAACGCCAGTCATGGCTTCATGCAGCGCGGTGTTGACGAAGTTCAGCCAGTCCTGATCGCCGCGTTTGACCGCGCAGGCGTAAGTCTGTGGGCTCCACGCATAGGTCGGGCTGCGATAACGGCCAGGGTTCTGCACCATCAGGTATTTGACCGAAGACTGGTCGGTGGCGGCGGCATCGGCGCGACCGGAGTTGACTGCCTGATACATCAGATCGACGCTGTCGTACTGATCAACCTTGGCTTTGGGCAGTGCCTGATGCACCAGCTCTTCGGCGTAGACGTTTTGCAGAACGGCAACGGTGACGCCGTCCCCGCCGGCCTGCAGGTCTTCGATTTCCTTGTACTTGCTGTTGTTCGGCAGCAGCAGGCCGACGCCTTCGCGGTAATAAGGCAGGGTGAACGCCACTTGCTGGGCACGGCTGGCAGTGACAGTAATGAACTGACAGCTCATGTCGACCTTGTCGGTCAGCAGGTTGGGAATCCGCGCATCGGACGACTGCACAACGAACTCGACCTTGCTCGGGTCGTTGAACAACCCCTTGGCCACAATCCGGGCGATGTCGATATCAAAACCCTGCAACTTGCCGTCCGCCCCCTGGAAATGCCACGGCGCATTGGTGCTGCCGGTGCCCACAATCAATTTCCCACGGGCCAGGACAGTGTCGAGCTTGCCATCGGCGGCCTGGGCCAGGCCCATGGCAGAGGACGAAGCCGCGAGAACAAAAACACACGCTTTAAACAAGGAAGGTCGGCGATGCATGGCAAGCACTCCAGGATGATGTTTATTCCGTTATACCGGAAGTCGGTTTGTTACTACGGAATAGACAGCAGAAAGTGTGCCACAGGACTCGGGAAGAATCTGCACTGGGTTTAAATGTTTTTGGAATCAACGGGATGCATATCGCTGCGTTAGGTATTTTTTGCGCCGCCGCTTCATGCTTGCTACCAATCACCCCACATGGCGGGTATCAGGGCTACATTTGAGTGCATAGTGATCAAATGTGGCCAGTTGCTCTGTGCTGTCTACCTGTCAACTCTGACAGTAGATTTAAAGATTCCAAGGGGATTACGGTTGCAGACAAGCACACTGTCGATTGGAAAAGGAAATTTCCATGAACCCGGCAACTCACCGTTCAGATTTGGCCCCCACGTACCGCAAAGCCCTGAAAACCTGGCGCCCGGTGATCCTGTATTTCGCCAGCGAACACTGTCCCGCCTGCGAATCGGCCGGGGCCGGTGTTTCGCAAGATTGCCGCGCCGTATCGGCTGCGGGCGAATATCTACATGCTGAACACCCGTGAATCGCCGCGCCATCCGCTGGTCACGGGTACGCCGACGGTGCTGTTCTATAAGCACGGCAGGCTGGTGAAAAAACTTTTGGGGATTGGCACTGAGGAAACGCTGGCCGCCGAGTTTGTCCGGCACATCGGCCGGACCAAGGCACCGGCAGTGCCGCGCAAGCAGCGACATGACGTTGCGTGGTTGCGTCAGTCCCTGCGACAGCTTTGCACCATTGCCCGTGGGCGGTCACTTCGAAGCTGCGCGGTACCCATGTAGGAGCTGCGGCACGCTGCGATCTTTTGACGTTGGTTTTAAAAAACAGATCAAAAGATCGCAGCGTGCCGCAGCTCCAACAGGGTTTTGCGTCGTTCAGGGGACCTGTGGGAGCCTGCTGGCGATAGGGTCAGCGTCAGCGCAGACAGTCAGATTTACGCAGTTTCACGCACCAACAACACCCGCGTCACCCGCCGCTCCTCGACCGCTTTGACCGTCATCTGCCACCCGGCATATTCCAGGCGATCGCCCTTCATCGGCAACCGATCAAGCAAACTCATTACCAGCCCGGCCATGGTCTGATAATCCTCGGTGGGTTCGGCGCCGAACCCGGTGCGCTGACGCACACGCGTCAGGTTCAATGCGCCGCTGACAACGAACCCGCCCTGCTCCTCGACCACATCCGGGCCTTCGATTTCGCTGGCATCGGGTAACTCACCGGCAATCGATTCGAGGATGTCGGTCATGGTCAGCACGCCGACAAAATCGCCGAACTCATTGACCACGAATGCAATGTGGGTGGATGCCGCGCGCATCTGTTCCAGGGCGTTGAGGATCGAATAGCTGTCGAGCAGATTGATCGTCTTGCGCGCCAGGTGTTCCAGGTTCGGCTCGGTACCCGCCAGGTATTCCTTGAGCAATTCCTTCTTGTGCACGAAGCCCAGCGGTTCATCCACGGCGCCATCACGGATGAGCGGCAGGCGCGAGTAGGACGAGTGCATCAACCTGGTACGAATCGCCTCGGCATCGTCTGCCAGGTCGATACTGTCGACGTCGGCCCGCACGGTCATCAGTTGGCGGATCGGCCGCTCGGCCAGTTGCAGCACACCGCTGATCATCACTCGCTCGCGACGGTCGAACAGCTCGGCGCTTGGCGCATCACCGTTATCCAGCAAATCGGAAATCTCCTCGCCGACTTCCTCCGCCGCCAGTGTGCGACCGCCCAGCAGACGCATGACTGCGTGGGCGGTGCGCTCACGAATCGGGCGCAGGCCCTGCATCGAGCGTTTGCGTCGAGCGCGGGCAATCTGGTTGAACACTTCGATCAGGATCGAGAAACCGATGGCCGCGTACAAGTAGCCTTTCGGGATGTGGAAGCCCAAGCCTTCAGCGGTCAGGGCAAAACCGATCATCATCAAGAAGCCCAGACACAGCATGATTACCGTCGGGTGCGCGTTGACGAAGCGCGTCAGCGGCTTGCTCGCAACGATCATCAGGCCAATGGAGATGATCACTGCGATCATCATCACCGCCAGCTCATCGACCATGCCCACTGCAGTAATCACCGCGTCGAGGGAGAACACGGCGTCGAGCACGACGATCTGCGCAACGATCGGCCAGAACAGTGCATATGCCGTGTTGCTCGTGCGCTCGCCGACATGACCTTCGAGCCGTTCGTGCAACTCCATGGTGGCTTTGAACAACAGAAACACACCGCCAAACAGCATGATCAGGTCTCGACCGGAGAAGCTCTTGTCGAACACCTCGAACAGCGGCTGCGTGAGGGTGACCAGCCAGGAGATACTCGCCAATAGGCCCAGGCGCATGATCAGTGCCAGCGACAGACCGATGATCCGCGCACGGTCACGCTGGTGCGGCGGCAGTTTATCCGCAAGAATTGCGATGAACACCAGGTTGTCGATACCCAGCACCAGTTCCAGCACGATCAATGTCAACAAGCCTAACCAGGCCGTGGGATCCGCTAACCATTCCATAAAACGTCTCGATCTCTATTCAGTTAATTCAGGCTGCCGGGCACGGCAAAGCGCAACGCGAAGGCTCTGGGGCCGCGTTATCAACGATAGTCGTGTATCGGAAAACCGGATGCTGCGAGTGCGTCAAGACCGCGCCATTGCGCGAGGGGAATGTTCTTCGTATCTGAAGACTGGGAGGCTCCGAGCGGGTGTTCATGTAAATCCTGAATGAAAAAAGGCCTTGAAGCGTACAGCCTGAAGTGACTTTTCCTACAGCTCGAAATCATTTCAAAATCTGTAACAGCGTCCAAATCACCCTGTAGGAGCTGCCGCAGGCTCCTACAGGTTTGAATCCGTGAATTCGGAGCGACCTGCTGGCGAAGAGGGCTTCAGGCCGGGATAAGATCATCAATATGCCGATAATCCGCATCCAGCGCCCCGGCCAGATCTTTCGCGCGTCCCAACCGGATCGGCCCACGCTCGATGTCGATCAACAGCCCCGGGCATTCCAGCGCCGGCAAACCTGTCCACGCTTTCAAACGTCCATCCGTGACCACCAGCAAGCGCTGTTGCTCGGCAGGAAAGCGCTTGCGCCGGACCGTCAGCCATTGCTGCGCCTGTGACAATGCCGCGACTAACGGCGTACCGCCGCCCGCACCCAAGCCATCAAGCCAGGTGCGCAAATCGCGGGATGCTTTCAAACCCTGTACCTGCCACTTCGGTGTCGCACCACTGGCGGTCAGCAATGCCAACCGCGCACGTTGTCGATAGGCGTCATCGAACAGCTGCGCGAGCAGGCCTTTGGCATCGCTCAATGCCTGATGACGGCGCGTCGACGCCGAGGCATCGACGATCACCAGCCACAACTCATGGGGCGTGCGCGTGCGCAGTTGGAACAGCAGGTCTTCACGACGTTGCGGACGCCCCTTGAGCAGCGTTCCCGGCCAGTTCACTGAACCACTGCGAGCCGCGTGACGTTTGCCCTGGCGTCCGTTGTCGAGCCGACCGGCACGAGGTCTGGCATTCGCCCCCGCGTCGGATCGGGGGCGAATGCCTAGGGCTTTTTTGGCCAGCTCGGGATTTCGCGGCGGCTGCCCGTGGCGAGGGCCGGGGCCGGCATGTCGCCCCACTGACCCTGCCCTTCGCTCGGGTTGGCTGCAGCGTTTTCCGGGGATTGCGCCGGTTGTTGAGGGCTTGAGGATGGCTGTTCACGACGACGATGGCGCAAGGCAAATTCGGCCACTGCGTCGATGTCCTCTTCGCCAATCGCCTCAGCTGCGCGCCATGCCGCGTGCGCACGCGCCGCACGCAGCCACACCAGATCGGCGCGCAAGCCATCGACGCCGGCGGCAAAACAGCGTTCGGTGATTTGCGCCAGTGCAGCATCGTCCAGAGGAATGCCGGCCAACGCGCTACGAGCGTTTTCACAGCGCTCGCGCAAACCTTGTTGGGCGGTTTCCCACTGCGCGCAGAACGCTTGCGGGTCGCTGTCGAAGTCGAGGCGTCGGCGAATGATCTGCCCGCGCTCGGCCGGCGCTGTGTGGCCGCTGAGCGCGACGTTGAGGCCAAAGCGATCGAGCAACTGTGGGCGCAACTCGCCCTCTTCCGGGTTCATCGTGCCGATCAGGACGAATTTCGCCGAGTGCCGGTGGGAGATGCCATCACGCTCGACCACGTTGGTGCCGCTGGCCGCGACGTCGAGCAGCAGATCCACCAAGTGATCGGGCAGCAGATTGACTTCATCGACGTAGAGCACGCCGCCGTCAGCCTTGGCCAGCACGCCGGAGGAAAACTGCGCGCGACCCTCGCTGAGGGCGGCGTCGAGATCGAGGGTCCCGACCAGACGTTCTTCGGTGGCGCCCAGCGGCAAAGTGACGAACTGACCGCTGGCGAGCAGGTCCGCCAAGCCCCGGGCCAGGGTCGACTTGGCCATGCCGCGTGGGCCTTCGATCAGCACGCCACCGATTTTCGGGTCGATGGCGGTGAGGCACAGGGCGAGTTTGAGGTCATCGGCGCCGACCACGGCGGAGAGCGGGAAATGGGGAGTGTCGGTCATCTTTGGCTTTTCTCTTTCGTGGTCGTTGGTGTGCTTGAGCATTTGGGTGTGTCAGGTGGTGTTGCCCTCACCCTAGCCCTCTCCCAGAGGGAGAGGGGACTGATCGGGGGATGTTGTGAAAATACGCCGACCTGAAACGCCCTGCCGAATCCATAATCGACTCGGCCTTTCAGGTCGATGCATGGCACAAGACACTTCGGTCGGCTCCCTCTCCCTCCGGGAGAGGGTTGGGGTGAGGGTAGCTTTTGAACGGCTACACATCTTCCTCTATATCCAGCAACAAACTCTCCAGCGCCTCTTTATACGCCCCCGGATCCTGCCACATCCCGCGTTGCTGCGCTTCCAGCATGCGTTCGGTCATGTCCCGCAGTGCATGTGGATTATGCTCGCGGACAAAATCGCGAGTGGCCGGATCAAGCAGATAAGCGTCAGCCAGCAATGCGTATTGATGATCATCGATCAACTGTGTGGTGGCATCGAATGCGAAAAGGTTGTCGACCGTAGCCGCCATTTCAAACGCACCTTTGTAGCCGTGACGTTTGACCCCGTCGATCCATTTCGGATTGGCCGCACGCGAGCGGATGACCCGATTCAACTCTTCTTTCAAAGTACGGATCTTCGGCAAGTCCGGCTGGCTATGATCGCCGTGATAACTGGCCGCGGCTTCACCGCGCAGGGTTTCCACGGCTGCGAGCATGCCGCCCTGGAACTGGTAATAGTCGTTGGAATCAAGCAAGTCGTGCTCGCGGTTGTCCTGATTCTGCAGCACCGCTTGCACCTGACTCAGGCGCTGGACGAATTGTTCCCGGGCAGCGGTGCCTTCATCGGCACCGCCATAGGCGTAAGCGCCCCAGTTCAGGTAAACCTCGGCCAGATCCTCGCGGGTCTGCCACAGACGACCGTCGATGGCGCCTTGCACACCGGCGCCATAAGCACCGGGTTTGGCACCAAAGATTCGCCAACCGGCCTGGCGCCGTGCGGCCTCTTCATCCAGACCCGTTTGCAGCAAGGCCTCGCGTTCGGCGCGCACTTTGGCGGCCAGAGGGTTCAGATCGTCGGGTTCGTCCAGCGCCGCCACCGCTTGCACGGCGGCGTCGAACAAACGGATCAGGTTGGCAAACGCATCGCGGAAGAATCCGGAGACCCGCAGCGTAACATCGACCCGCGGTCGGTCCAGAAGGCTCAGCGGCAGGATCTCGAAATCGTCGACTCGCTGGCTGCCCGTGGCCCACACCGGGCGCACGCCCATCAGCGCCATGGCCTGGGCAATGTCATCACCGCCAGTGCGCATCGTCGCCGTGCCCCATACCGAGAGACCGAGTTGGCGCAGATGGTCGCCGTGGTCCTGCAGGTGTCGCTCGAGAATCAGCGTGGCCGACTGGAACCCGATGCGCCACGCGGTGGTGGTCGGCAGGTTGCGCACGTCCACCGAGTAAAAGTTGCGCCCTGTCGGCAGTACGTCGAGACGGCCGCGACTCGGCGCACCGCTCGGGCCGGCCGGGACGAAACGGCCGCTGAGGGCATCGAGCAGGCCGCGCATTTCTGCCGGACCGCAGGCGTCTAGGCGCGGGGCCACGACTTCGCGCAAACCCTGGATGATCAGATGTACATCAGACCACCCCGGCCCCTGTGGCAGCGAGCCGGTTCGCGAAAGCGGTGGATCAGGTAATTCCATGACACCTGACACGGCGCCTTCGCGAGCAGGCTCGCTCCCACAGAAACCGTGCAAGGTTTCAGAGATCAGTTCGGCGGCGAACAGTTCGAGGCGTTCGCGGGTGTCGCCGGCCGTGCGCCAGACTTCATCGGTCACGGTTTGCAGTTCGATGGGACGCGGGCCAACCCACGGCTCAGCCAGCGCACAATCCAGCGGATCCAAGCCCAGTTCAAACGCCTTGGCCAGCGCCCGCAACAGGCTCGACTGCGCCCCTTTGCCATCGCCGCGCGGAATGCGCAGCAACGCCAACAAAGTATCGATACGCAAACGCCCGGAGGGTGATTCGCCAAAAATGTGCAAGCCATCGCGGATCTGCGATTCCTTCAAATCACACAGATACGTGTCCAGACGCGGCAGCCAGATCGCGGCATCGGCATCGCTGTCCATCGCGGCATCCAGTTGCAGTTCGCGGTCGATCTGCGTATCGCGCACCAGCTGCAGAATATCGCGCTGCAATTCGCGGGCGCGGCGTGGATCGAGCAGCTGCGCTTCGTAATATTCGTCGGCCAACAGTTCCAGATTACGCAGCGGACCATAGGTTTCGGCGCGGGTCAGCGGCGGCATCAGGTGATCGATGATCACCGCTTGCGTGCGCCGTTTGGCCTGGGCGCCCTCGCCCGGGTCGTTGACGATAAACGGATAGATATTCGGCAACGGCCCAAGCAGCGCATCCGGCCAACAGTGTTCCGAGAGCCCGACGCCCTTGCCCGGCAGCCATTCAAGGTTGCCGTGTTTGCCAACGTGGATCACGCCGTGGGCGCCATAGGTGTTGCGCAGCCAGAAATAGAACGCCAGATAACCGTGCGGTGGCACGAGATCCGGGTCGTGGTACACCGCGCTCGGATCGACCTGATAACCGCGCGCCGGTTGGATGCCGACGAACGTCAGGCCAAAGCGCAACCCGGCAATCATCAAGCGCCCGTCGCGGCACATCGGATCGTTTTGTGGCGGGCCCCAGCGCTCGATCACTGCCGCGCGATTGGCCTCGGGCAGTGCGTTGAACATCGTCAGGTAATCGTCCATCGCCAGACTTTGCTGGCACGGGCGCAAATCGATGGTGTCGAGATCATTGCTGACGCCACCGAGCAATTGCTGGATCAGCGCTGTGCCGCTGTCCGGCAACTCAGCCGTTACCGGATAACCCTCGGCCTGCAACGCCCGCAAGATATTCAGCGCTGCCGCCGGCGTGTCGAGGCCGACACCATTGCCGATGCGCCCGTCGCGAGTCGGGTAGTTGGCGAGAATCAGCGCAATGCGTTTCTCGGCATTCGGCACCCGCGCCAGATCGATCCAGCGTCGTGCCAGTTCCGCGACAAAATCCATGCGTTCGGGTTGCGCCCGATAGCAGACCACGTCGGACTGACTGCGCTCGCTGCGCCAGGCCAGATCCTTGAAGCTGATCGGGCGGCTGATGATGCGTCCGTCGAGTTCCGGCAAGGCGATGTGCATCGCCAGGTCCCGCGGACCGAGGCCCTGCTCGCTCTCGCGCCAACCGGGTTCGTTGTCCTGAGCGCAGATCGCCTGAATCACCGGGATGTTGCGGCGAAACGGCCGCAAGTGCGGCGCTTCGGGACTCGACTGAGCAAAACCGGTGGTGTTGAGAATCACCCCCGCCTCGACTTCATCCAGCCAGTCCTCGACCACCGACAGACAGCCGGGCTCTTTCAGACTCGCCACCGCAATCGGTAAAGGGTTCAGCCCTGCCGCTTGCAAGCGCTGGCAGAAAACATCGATGAACGCGGTGTTCGCCGCCTGCAAATGCGAGCGGTAAAACAGCACCGCCGCGACCGGCTGATCGGGCCGCCAATCGGCCTGCCAGTCATTCAGTGCGGCGCTGATTTTTTGTGGATGGTAAATCGCCGTGCGTGGCAGGGATTGTGGTTCGCCCCACGGGTAATCGCGGGCGAGCCAACGGCTGGCCAGGCAATGAAAGAAATCCACTGCGTTGCCCATGCCGCCCTGACGCAGGAACTGCCAGAGCCGGTCACGATCCTCGGCGTTGACGGTGCTCAGGTCACTGAGTTCCGGATCGGGACGATCATCACCCGGCACCAGCATCACGTGCACGCCGCGCTCTGACAACTCGATCAAACGCTCGACGCCGTAACGCCAATAGGCAATACCGCCGTGCAGCGAGATCAGAATAACTTTGGCGTGGCGCAGCACCTCATCGACATAGAGGTCGACCGAAGCGTGATTCTGCACCTGCATGGGATTGGCCAGGCGCAGGCTCGGATAATCCTCGGGCAATTGCTGCGCAGCTTCGGCGAGCAGCGCCAGGCTGGAATCGCCGCTGCACAGGATCACCAGCTCGGCGGGGGTTTGCCCCAGGTCCGCGATGTTGTCATCCGAGACGAAACCGCCGGGCTGGGTCCTGAGCAGGTGCATGGGTTAAACGCTGAGCGCAGCGCGCAGTTGCGCTTCGAGTTGAGCGGCGTCGAGCTCCTGACCGATCAACACCAGACGCGTGACGCGCGCTTCATCGGCGCCCCACTGACGGTCGAAATGCTTGTCGAAACGCGTGCCCACGCCTTGAATCAGCAAGCGCATCGGCTTGTTCGGGATCGCCGCAAAGCCCTTCACACGCAGGATGCCGTGCTTGACCACCAGTTGCGTCAGCGCGTCGAGCAACAGGCTTTCGTCGGCTTGCGGCAGTTCGATGGAGATCGAATCGAAGGCGTCGTGATCGTGGTCATCGTGGTCGTCATCACCGTCGTGGTGATGGTCGTGATGGCTGTGACGGCTGTCGATGTGTTCTTCGGAACCGGCGCCGAGGCCGATCAGCACGTCCAGCGGCACGCGACCACTGCTGGCTTCGATGATCTTCACCGCTGGCGGCAGCTCTTCGGCGACTTCCAGGCGTACGCGCGCCAGGTCTTCAGGGCTGATCAAATCGGATTTGTTGAGGATGACGAGGTCGGCGCTGGCCAGTTGGTCGGCAAACAATTCGTGCAGCGGCGATTCGTGATCCAGGTTCGGGTCGAGTTTGCGCTGGGCATCGACTTGATCCGGGAACGCGGCGAAGGTGCCAGCGGCCACGGCCGGGCTGTCGACCACGGTGATCACCGCGTCAACCGTGCAGGCGCTGCGGATTTCCGGCCACTGGAAGGCTTGCACCAACGGTTTTGGCAGGGCCAGGCCAGAGGTTTCGATGAGGATATGATCGAGGTCACCGCGACGGGCAACAAGCTCGCGCATTACCGGAAAGAACTCTTCCTGAACGGTGCAGCACAGGCAGCCGTTGGCCAGTTCATAGACGCGGCCGGTGGCTTCTTCTTCGGTGCAACCGATGGTGCATTGCTTGAGGATTTCACCGTCGATGCCCAACTCGCCAAACTCGTTGACGATCACCGCAATACGGCGGCCCTGCGCGTTGTCGAGCATGTGCCGCAGCAGCGTGGTTTTGCCCGAGCCGAGGAAGCCGGTGACGATGGTGACAGGGAGTTTGGCCAGTGTTTTCATCGGTATGCCCTTTGGCAAAGTGGCGGGCATACGGGACGAGAACCGGCACCGCGCGTGCGTGCCTGGAGAGTTCGCCACCGGATCACCCCGCCCGGTTGAATTGAGAATCTGTGACGAGGCAGGTCTCCTGGCTGACGGTGTTCAGGCGCCGGGCCTGGCATTCGCTGCGCCTTCCCGCGGGCTCTGTGGATTGAGCTTGCAGTGGCGTGGCAGCGAATATCACCGTTCACAGTTGCGGGGGCAGCCGCGGCATTGACCGCGTTCCCTTCTTAGCTTCGGCAATGCCGAAGAACCTCGAAGGCGCAAGGCTACGCATGGTGTGGGGATGGGTCAATGGGGGGGTGGGGCTGCCGAGAGGGCAAAAAATCAAAAGCCCCTCACCCTGGCCTTCTCCCTGAGGGAGAGGGGACTGATCGAGGCATCAGGAAGAATGACGCCGACTTGGAAAGACCAAGTCGAATTCCAATTTTGAAAGGGCCGAAAATCGGCGCCCTCTCCCATTCAATTGACTAAAATCCCGCCCTCATGCTTTCCTACACAACTTGTTACGGGTGCCCTTCATAGGGTGAAACGGGAAACCGGTGAATCATGTGCTTTACTCAGAGCCATGTCAGTCCGGTGCTGCCCCCGCAACGGTAAGCGAGCGAAGCGTCAGATCCACTGTGCCATTGCGGCATGGGAAGGTGACGCTTGCAGGTCGGCCTGACGCCAACCCCTCGTGAGCCCGGAGACCGGCCCGCAACACACAGCGCGCACCTGCGTCGCTGAACATAACAAACCCGCGGTGGGCGGGCGCTGTTTGAACCTCTGCGTGCCCGCGCCGCAGGGGTTTTCACGCGCTCTATTCACCTGCTGACATTCCAGAGGGAAGCGCCATGTCAATCATCACCAGCACCGGCAGCAACACGGACAAAATCTCCAGCACCGCCACCCTGAGCCAGCGCCTGACCGCCGCCATTTTCGCGTCGATCCTGGGTGCAGGCCTCGTCTATTTCGCGGGTTTCTCGCACATCGAAGCCGTGCACAACGCGGCTCACGATACCCGCCACAGCGCCGCGTTCCCGTGCCACTGAGACCTGCCGACATGATCAAGCGAATTGCTCAAACCGCAGGTTTCACCGGTCTGCTGGCCGCCCTGCTGCTCACGCTGCTGCAAAGTTTCTGGGTGTCGCCGCTGATTCTTCAAGCCGAAACCTATGAAAAATCCGAACCTGTTGCCGCCGTTCACGAACACGCCGCCGGCACTGCCGCGCACACCCATGATGCCGAAGCCTGGGAGCCGGAAGACGGCTGGCAGCGCGTGCTTTCGACCACGGGTGGCAATCTGGTGGTGGCCGTGGGTTTTGCCCTGATGCTGGCCGGCCTCTACACCCTGCGCGCGCCGACCAAAACTTCGCAAGGTCTGCTGTGGGGTCTGGCCGGTTACGCGACGTTCGTCCTCGCACCGACCCTGGGCTTGCCGCCTGAACTGCCGGGCACTGCCGCGGCGGATCTGGCTTCGCGGCAGTTGTGGTGGATCAGCACCGCCGCTTCAACCGCTGCCGGTTTGGCGTTGATTGCGTTCAGCCGTCATTGGCTGATGAAAATCCTCGGTGTGGCCATCCTCGCTGTACCGCACGTGATCGGCGCCCCGCAACCGGAGGTGCATTCGATGCTCGCTCCAGAAGCACTGGAAGCGCAGTTCAAAATCGCCTCGCAATTGACCAACGTAGCGTTCTGGCTGGCATTGGGCCTGATCAGCGCCTGGTTGTTCCGCCGCAAGAACGACGGTCAATACCACGCATGACGACTGACAGCGCAGCGCCGACTTTCGTGGTCGGTCTGGGCTGCCAGCGCGGCTGCCCTGCGAGCACGCTGCGCGCGTTACTCGATCAAGCCTTGCAAGCCAATCGCATCGAACTGCATGCCGTGAAGGCTCTGGCCAGCATCGACTTGAAGCGCGATGAACCCGGCCTGCAGGAACTCGCGAATCAACTGGCCCTGCCGCTGCTTTACTTCAGCAGTGAGGAATTGGCCAGTTATGAACTGCAACTCAGCCACCATTCGCAGATTGCCTTCGAACGCACCGGTTGTTATGGCGTAGCGGAAAGCGCCGCACTGGCACTCGCCGAACAGCTGATTCAGGCACCGGCAAAGCTACTGATTTCTCGACAAAAATACGCACAGGCAACGCTGGCATTGGCCGGCGCCGCGTAAATTCCCGATAATCTCCGCCATCAATCATGAGCAATCTTCATCTGAAGCGTTGCCGTGCCTATTTCCCAAGGATTCAACGATGACCGTTTACTTCATCGGCGCCGGCCCAGGCGACCCGGAATTGATCACCGTCAAAGGCCAGCGGCTTATTCGCAGTTGCCCCGTGATCATCTACGCAGGCTCGCTGGTACCGGCGGCGGTGCTCGATGGTCATCAGGCACAGACACTGGTCAATAGCGCTGAATTGCATCTGGAGCAGATCATCGATCTGATCAAAACTGCCCATGCCCAAGGCCAGGATGTGGCGCGGGTGCATTCCGGAGATCCGAGTCTGTATGGCGCGATTGGCGAGCAGATCCGCTATCTGCGTGAACTGAATATCCCGTTTGAAATCATCCCCGGAGTGACAGCGACTGCGGCATGCGCGGCGTTGCTGGGCGCAGAACTCACGCTGCCTGACGTATCGCAAAGCGTGATCCTGACCCGCTATGCCGACAAGACGGCAATGCCCGCCGGCGAAGAGTTGGGCAGTCTGGCGCAGCATGGCGCGACGATGGCGATTCATCTGGGGGTCAATCATCTGGAAAAGATCCTGACTGAACTGCTGCCGCATTACGGCGCCGACTGCCCGATCGCGGTGATTCACCGAGCGACCTGGCCGGATCAGGACTGGGTGGTGGGGACGCTGGCGGATATCGCCGAGAAGGTTGCCGCCAAAGGCTTTCGCCGCACAGCGTTGATTCTGGTTGGGCGGGTGTTGGGGAGTGAGGTGTTCAGCGAGTCATCGCTGTATCGCGCCGGGCATGCGCATCTGTATCGCCCATGACGGCCCCTTCGCGAGCAGGGTTGGTGAACGACATGGCTTCAATGTGGGAGCGAGCCTGCTCGCGAAGGCGTCCTGGAACTTCACACAAAAAAACGGCACTCACGGGTGCCGTTTTTTTATGCTCGCAGTGAACGCCTGACTTAGTAGTAGGCGTTTTCTTTCTGCGTATGGTCAGTCACGTCGCGAACGCCTTTGAGCTCCGGAATACGCTCAAGCAAGGTGCGCTCGATGCCTTCCTTCAGGGTCACGTCTGCCTGGCCGCAGCCTTGGCAACCACCACCGAACTGCAACACAGCGATGCCGTCTTCAACCACATCAATCAGGCTGACCTGACCGCCGTGGCTGGCCAGCCCCGGGTTGATTTCGGTTTGCAGGTAATAGTTGATGCGCTCGTTGACCGGGCTTTCGGCGTTGACCATCGGGACTTTGGCGTTCGGCGCCTTGATGGTCAGTTGGCCGCCCATGCGGTCGGTGGCGTAATCGACAACGGCGTCATCGAGAAACGCTTCGCTGAACGAATCGATATACGCGGTGAAGCTTTTCAGCCCCAGCGCGGTATCTTCAGGTTTTTCTTCGCCCGGCTTGCAGTAGGCAATGCAGGTTTCGGCGTATTGGGTGCCAGGCTGGGTGATGAAGACGCGGATGCCGATGCCCGGGGTGTTCTGCTTGGAAAGCAGATCGGCCAGGTAATCGTGGGCGGCGTCAGTAATGGTAATAGCGGTCATGGAAACTCCTCGCAGGCTTGTGGCGGAGTTTACGCCAATCGTTGCGCCGGACAAAGTCCTAGTATTTTTGTCGGGAATGATTCTCGACGGAACGGTCATCTATTTGCGCCTTGAGCCAACGATAGCTGCGTTTTTCCACCCATTCGTAGCTCAGCCACGAGCCCGCACCAATGGCCAGCACACATACGATAAACATCAGATACGGGTTGATGGCGTATCGTTGAGCGATAAATCCACCTGCAGACAGCACCAGCACGTGCATCAAATACACCGAATATGAACAATCCCCGAGCAGCTTGAGCGCTTTGCTGCGCTCGACGTAGCGCTCCAGCGCGATGCACGCCATGACCAGCACCGCGCTCGGCACGCCCCAGTTCAGTAGTCTCGGTCCCGGAGCCAGATGATAAATCGCTGCTAATGCACCAACGATGCCCAACAGCGGCAGCCATAACCCCGCCCCGATCAGCCCTCGGCGGTAGAGCACGCCGATGCCGATCCCCAGCAAAAATTCATAGACGATGTCTGCCCGGTAAAACTCGTTGAGCAAGCCGAACGCCTGGCAAGCGGCAAACAACAGCGTCGCGACCACCAGCAGGCGCACCTGCCAGCGGAACACCAGCGCGCAGGCAAACAGCACGTAAAACAGCATTTCGTAATTGAGTGTCCAGCCGACATTTAGGGTGGGGTAGATGCCGTAACCACCAGGGTTTTGCGTCGGGATAAACAGTAACGATAAGAGGAAATGACGCCATTCCAGCGTCTGATCCGGCAACACCGGATGGGCGAACACCACCAGCAGCGCCATCAACAGCGTATACAGCCAGTACGCCGGGACGATGCGAAACAGCCGATACAGAAGGAATTTCCCGGGTCGCAGATCCTTGTCTTCGGTGGACAGGAAAATTACCAGACCGCTGATGACAAAGAAGATGTCGACCCCCACCGCGCCCTTGTCGATGAACAACTGGCCAATCGGCCCGCGCGCTTGGAAGCCGAAAAAAATCTGCATGAAGTGATGGCAGACCACTGTCCACGCGGCAAGCGCCCGCAAGGCCTGCACTGAAATCAACATTGATCACTCCTGTCCACCCCCTCAAACCACCGCAAAGCCCTTGTGGAGTGGACTAGCTCGCGATAACGGAATGTCAGGCACCAGAAATGCTCAAGGGGCCGGGGCAATCGCGAGCAGGCTCAGCGCCACAGGGGTTTTGCGATGCTGCTTGAAAACTGGGACAGCAGGTATTGCTCAAATGATCAAAGATTCTCGTAGCGATTCATGTCCAGCACGCCCTCTTCCACCGGATCGGTTTCGTGGATGTACTGACTCAAATCGTGGAAATAGAACCAGAATTGCGGATGACTGCGACGAATACCCCAGCGTTCGACGATTTTTTCGAAACGGTTGGCATCCTTGGCATTCTCCATCGCATCGACGAATGCCGGCACCTGATCAGCGGGAATGTTGAAGATGAAGTTCGGATAACTGCTGAGTACACCCGGATAGATGGTCAGCGTATCCAGCCCCGGCTGATAGCGCAGGGACTCACCCAGCAGAAACGCCACGTTACTGTGCGCGCGGTTGCGCATCAGACTGTAGGCCTCGCGTTTACCGCTGGCCGTTTCGACACGCAGCATGGTCGCTTCCGGCAATTGATCGATGACCTTCAAACCGGCCGCCGGGCGTGAAGTCAGACGGCTCAGCGCCTGCTCGGCATTTTGCAACGCCGGATCGATATTCGGCCGCGAGCAATAAGCGCCGGCGCACCGGTTGATCGGGTCTGGCCGCGCATTGAGATCGCCATAGCGCGCGAGCAACTGCATGGCGAAGTCGTGTTTCGGGTCCTTCTCATCGAGTTTCAGCGCGGTCGGCTTGTCGTCGTCGATGGCTTCGTAATCGAGCCACATCTTGAACTGGCCACCGCTCTGGTACCAATCGTTGAGGTAGTCCTCACGGGAATCGGCCGGCATCAGGCGCAGGAAATTCTGCTCTGCACCGTTGCGAATCAGGTCGAAATACAGGCGGGTTTGCGCCTGATGCGAGACATTGCCGAAGACATCGAAGTTGACCGCCAACTGGTAATAGGTGCGCTCCAGCAGCGGGTAGTCGAACAGCCACATCGTTTGCGGCACTTCACCAATCAGGCCTTTGGTCACCGAGGCACTGTCGAAGTGGCGGAAGATGCTCAGCAACGCGTTGTCGTTGCCCGCCCACAGGGTCGACCAGCTCGGCGCCGGCAAGTCGGCGTAACTGTCACGACGCAGCGCCTCGTATTCATTACGTTTGTCGCGGTAGTTGCGCCACAGGCTCAGCACGCTGCCGACATCGTCGTTCTGCCCGGGCATGGCCAGCAACGGCGTGGCCTGGCCGCGATAGTTAGGGTCGGTGATGTACAGGTCATGTTCCGGCGCCTGGAACAGTGCCCAGAAGTTGTCGCGAATCACGTCGGTCGCGATCTGCCCCCGACACACCGGGCCGCGAATAAACGTGCGGACGAAGTATTCAGCGTTGTCGAGCATGAACTGATAGCGCGCCTGCGCCGGAATCGCCTCGAATGTGACAAACGGATTGGCCCGGCTCTGCGGACCGTAACCCGGCAGCGCGTTGACCTGCCAGTCGCCGCTATAGAACAGGCTTTTTACCCGCGCCATCTTCTCCGCGCTCAGCGGATAGGTGATGTGGGTCTTGTGTACGATCACGCCCTGTATCGGCCACAAGCGGTAATACACCCGCGTGCCGGGATCGTCATTGGGGCGGCGAGTGGCGATCAGGTCGATCGGCTGACCGGGCGGTGTACGCGAGCGCACCCACTGAAAAAAGTGCCCGGACTCGCCGCCCTTGAAATAGATGTGGGCCAGATACAAGTGCTCGAACAACCAGCGGCCGACCAGACTTTCCCGTGCACCGGGCTGGTTGAGCAGATTTTCCCATTGCACAATCTGCATCGCTTCCTGGGCACTCGGCGCCAGGCCTTGTTCGTCGATTGGCGCACCGGAGGCCAGCCAGCGCTGCAAGGTCTGGTATTGCTGATCGGTCAGGCCAGTGACGGCCAGCGGCATGCCTTCTTTCGGGTGAGCGCCTGCATAGCCGTCAAATTCCGCGGGCATCGCGCACATGTTCGGGCGGTTGAGACCCAAGACTATGTTTTCTGGCAGTTTGGCGTTGGGCTCAAGCGGGGTCTTGTGCCCCAGCTCCAGCATGCGCGCCATCAGCGCAGCCTGACTGCCCTGGGCGTCGAGCACCGAGTAAAAGCCTTTCTGCTGCCAGGCGCGTTGGCCGAAAGCGTCGTAGAACAATCGCGTGGTCGGCGCCGCCTGACTGCGCTCGCCGTCGTAGACCGGCATTTTGCTCGCGCCACGCCCGGCGCCCTCGCCACTGCCCAGATTGAGCTGGCAGGCAGAGTCGTAGCACGCATGGCAGGCCACGCACTTCTCGGTGAAGATAGGCTGAATGTCGCGGCTGTATGAAATTGAGGATGAGATCGAAGGATCTTGCGCAGCGGCGCCCCAGCTTATGAACAGCAAGAAAATGCTGATGACGCGGTATGACATGCCCGGAATCCCGATCCTGAAGAAAAACGCTGCGATTCTACAGTTCTGACGCTCGTACCAACATGAGCGATATTCATGCAAAACCTGCACATGCTCCAAAACCGCACAGGTTTGTTATGATCCCGCTCCTTCGTAATGGTCTTTCCGAGTAGTCCAAATGTCCGATCGCAGCGTCCGCCTTCAAGCTCTCAAGCAAGCTCTCAAAGAGCGCATCCTGATACTCGACGGCGGCATGGGCACGATGATCCAGAGCTACAAGCTCGAAGAGCAGGATTATCGCGGCAAACGCTTCGCGGACTGGCCGAGTGACGTCAAGGGCAACAACGACCTCTTGGTGCTCACCCGTCCTGACGTGATCGGCGGCATCGAAAAAGCCTATCTGGATGCTGGCGCCGACATTCTGGAAACCAACACCTTCAACGCCACACGCATTTCCATGGCCGACTACGGCATGGAAGAGCTGGCCTACGAGCTAAACGTAGAAGGCGCACGCCTGGCGCGCAAGGTTGCCGATACCAAGACCGCAGAAAACCCCGACAAGCCACGTTTTGTCGCCGGCGTGCTCGGTCCTACGAGTCGCACCTGCTCGCTCTCGCCTGACGTCAACAACCCCGGCTACCGCAACGTCACCTTCGATGAGCTGGTGGAGAACTACACCGAAGCCACCAAGGGCCTTATCGAGGGCGGCGCCGATCTGATCCTGATCGAAACCATCTTCGACACCCTCAACGCCAAAGCGGCGATCTTCGCCGTGCAAGGCGTGTTCGAAGAGCTGCGCATCGAACTGCCGATCATGATCTCGGGCACCATCACCGATGCGTCCGGCCGCACCTTGTCGGGCCAGACCACCGAAGCGTTCTGGAACTCCGTGGCCCACGCCAAGCCGATTTCGGTCGGCCTGAACTGCGCACTCGGCGCCAGTGAATTGCGTCCGTATCTGGAAGAGCTGTCGAACAAGGCCAGCACCCACGTTTCCGCGCACCCGAACGCCGGCCTGCCGAACGAGTTCGGCGAATACGACGAACTGCCGATCGAAACCGCCAAAGTCATCGAAGAGTTCGCCCAGAGCGGCTTTCTTAACATCGTCGGCGGCTGCTGCGGCACCACGCCCGGCCACATTGAAGCCATCGCCAAAGCCGTGGCCGGTTACACACCGCGCCAGATTCCGGACATCCCCAAGGCTTGCCGCCTGTCCGGTCTTGAGCCGTTCACCATTGATCGCAGCTCGCTGTTCGTCAACGTTGGCGAGCGCACCAACATCACCGGCTCGGCCAAGTTCGCCCGTCTGATTCGTGAAGACAACTACACCGAAGCGCTCGAAGTCGCCCTGCAACAGGTCGAAGCCGGCGCCCAGGTGATCGACATCAACATGGACGAAGGGATGCTCGATTCGAAGAAGGCGATGGTCACCTTCCTCAATCTGATCGCCGGTGAACCGGACATCTCCCGCGTACCGATCATGATCGACTCCTCGAAATGGGAAGTGATCGAAGCCGGCCTGAAGTGCATTCAAGGCAAGGGCATCGTCAACTCGATCAGCATGAAAGAAGGCGTCGAGCAGTTCATCCACCACGCCAAACTGTGCAAGCGCTACGGCGCGGCGGTAGTGGTGATGGCGTTTGATGAAGCCGGCCAGGCCGACACCGAGGCGCGCAAAAAAGAAATCTGCAAACGCTCCTACGACATTCTGGTCAACGAAGTCGGCTTCCCGCCGGAAGACATCATCTTCGACCCGAACATTTTCGCCGTGGCCACCGGCATCGAAGAACACAACAACTACGCTGTCGACTTCATCAATGCCTGCGCCTACATCCGCGACGAGCTGCCGTATGCGCTGACCTCCGGCGGCGTGTCCAACGTGTCGTTCTCGTTCCGTGGCAACAACCCGGTGCGTGAGGCGATTCACTCGGTGTTCCTGCTGTACGCGATCCGCAACGGCCTGACTATGGGCATCGTCAACGCCGGTCAGCTGGAAATTTACGACCAGATCCCTGTCGAGCTGCGCGATGCTGTCGAAGACGTGGTGCTCAACCGCACGCCGAACGGCACCGACGCCCTCCTCGCCATCGCCGACAAGTACAAGGGCGACGGCAGCGTCAAGGAAGCCGAGACCGAAGAATGGCGCGGCTGGCCGGTCAACAAGCGTCTGGAACACGCGCTGGTCAAAGGCATCACCACGCACATTGTTGAAGACACTGAAGAGTCGCGCCTGTCGTTCGCCCGCCCGATCGAGGTGATCGAAGGCCCACTGATGTCCGGCATGAACATCGTTGGCGACCTGTTCGGTGCCGGCAAAATGTTCCTGCCGCAGGTGGTGAAATCCGCCCGCGTGATGAAACAGGCCGTGGCTCACCTGATCCCGTTCATCGAACTGGAAAAAGGCGACAAGCCGGAAGCCAAGGGCAAGATCCTCATGGCCACGGTCAAGGGCGATGTGCACGACATCGGCAAGAACATCGTCGGCGTGGTGCTCGGTTGCAACGGTTATGACATCGTCGACCTCGGCGTGATGGTGCCGGCGGAGAAGATCCTCCAGGTCGCCAAAGAACAGAAGTGCGACATCATCGGCCTGTCCGGCCTGATTACGCCGTCGCTGGATGAAATGGTCCATGTGGCACGTGAGATGCAGCGTCAGGACTTCCACTTGCCGCTGATGATTGGTGGCGCAACCACCTCCAAAGCCCACACGGCGGTTAAGATCGAACCCAAATACAGCAACGACGCGGTGGTCTACGTGACCGACGCCTCCCGCGCCGTCGGCGTGGCGACGCAGTTGCTGTCCAAAGAACTGAAGGCCGGTTTCGTCGAAAGAACCCGCGCCGAATACGTTGAAGTGCGTGAGCGCACGGCCAACCGCAGCGCCCGTACCGAGCGTTTGAGCTATGCCGCCGCCATCGCCAAGAAGCCGCAATTTGACTGGAGCACCTACGCCCCGGTCAAACCGACCTTTACCGGTGCCCGCGTTCTGGACAACATCGACCTCAAGGTGCTGGCCGAGTACATCGACTGGACGCCCTTCTTCATCTCCTGGGACCTGGCCGGCAAATTCCCGCGCATCCTCGAAGACGAAGTGGTCGGTGAAGCCGCCACTGCGCTTTACAAGGACGCGCAGGAGATGCTCGCCAAGCTGATCGACGAGAAACTGATCAGCGCCCGCGCGGTGTTCGGCTTCTGGCCGGCCAATCAGGTGCATGACGACGACATCGAACTGTACGGCGATGACGGCAAGCCATTGGCCAGGCTGCACCACTTGCGCCAGCAGATCATCAAGACCGACGGCAAGCCGAACTTCTCGCTGGCCGACTTCGTCGCGCCCAAAGACAGCGAAGTCACTGACTACGTCGGTGGCTTCATCACCACTGCCGGCATCGGTGCCGAAGAAGTGGCCAAGGCTTATCAGGATGCTGGCGACGATTACAACTCGATCATGGTCAAGGCCCTCGCCGACCGTTTGGCCGAGGCTTGCGCAGAATGGTTGCACCAGCAGGTGCGTAAAGAACACTGGGGTTATGCCAAGGACGAAGTGCTCGACAACGACGCACTGATCAAAGAGCAGTATTCGGGTATCCGCCCTGCTCCGGGCTACCCGGCCTGCCCGGATCACACCGAGAAAGCCGCGTTGTTTGCGTTGCTCGACCCTGAAGCAGAAGAAATGCGTGCCGGTCGCAGCGGGGTTTTTCTCACCGAACACTACGCCATGTTCCCGGCTGCGGCGGTCAGCGGCTGGTACTTCGCCCACCCGCAGGCGCAGTACTTTGCTGTCGGCAAGATCGACAAGGATCAGGTGCAGAGCTACACCTCGCGTAAAGCTCAGGAGCTCAGCGTGACCGAACGCTGGCTGGCGCCGAATCTGGGTTACGACAACTGATCCAGTTTCAGCGCATTACCGTGTGGGAGCTGGCTTGCCAGCTCCCACAGGGATTGTGATTGAACTGACCTCTTCAGGGGTTTTGCGGTGTTCTTCAGTGGGTTGGCTATGCTTGTCTGACACACACGGCAGACGAGGGATTTATGGACGATCCAGTCGACAACAAACCGCCGAGCTTCTGGCAGATGCTGCACAGCGTGATGGCGGCGGCGTTCGGGGTGCAGAGTGGCAAAAACCGGGCAAGGGACTTCACACATGGCAAGCCCAGCCATTTCGTGCTGTTGGGCATTCTGTTCACGGCGGTATTCGCTTTGACGCTGTTTGCCATCGTCAAACTGGTGCTGCATTTCGCCGGGGTTTGACGGGCTTCAGCGCATCAGGGTCTGCAGCGTAAACGGATAGCGGTAGGAAATCGGCCGTCCCTTGGCCGAGAGCTTGCGAAAATTCACGTTGTAGCCCGGCGAGTCGCCCATGGCGAGTAATTGCCGAGCCTGGGTTTTGTTGATCAGTTGCAATAATGGCAACTGGCGGTCGCGGCCGCCGTACTGCTCCAGATCAACGCCTTGCTCATAGTCATGCAATTCGACCAGCGCCCAGCCGCCAAGGGTAAAGTGCCCGCCGACCAACGCGCTCAGGCGCCCGTCAACCACCGCCTGCAATGCAGTGCGAGACGTGTTGACCGCACTGAATAAAGCATCTTTGCCCGCAACCTTGCCGCTCTCGGCGTAGGCACGCATCGCTCCGAATGCCATTTCATCGTTGGCCGACCACACCAGTGACACCTGCGGATACCGGGCGAACAGCTGTTTGGCCTGTTCATAGGCCCGCTGCTGCGTCCAGCCGCTGTAGACCAGTTGACGCAAACGCACTTGCGGATGCTCGGCCAGTGCGCGCTGCATGCCCTTCTCACGCAATTGCGCCGACGGAGTGATTTTCAGACCGGAGAAAGCCAGCACTTCAATCTGCTCACCCTTGCTCACGGGCGGGTGCAACCGTATCAACTCCTTCATCATCAGGTAGCCGCCCTCCTCATCGTTGGGCACCAGACTGCCGATCCGGTCGCTGCGTTTGCCCATCAGCGCCTGCTGATCAGGGGTCAGCGCCGCATTGACCATGAACAGTTTCACGCCACTGTTCTGCGCCAGGCGCAGGATCTGCGGCGCCACGTATTGCTCGTTGACGAACATCAGGTAATCAGGACGATTGGGGCCCAGCAATGCAAGACGTGCCTGAGCCAGAGTCAATTCAGGCTGACGCTGGGAATAGAGGATTTGCAGATCGATGCCCAGATCCCGGGCGGCTGCCTGCATGAATTGCGAATAACTGACCCAGAACGTTTCGTCGGTGTAACCGGGATTCAGAAACAGCACGGACTCGGCTCGCACAGCATTCGCGAAAAATGCGCCGAACAGGGCAAGGCTGATGTAGAGAAACTTGAACATGAAGCATCCGGGCCCGAGGAAAAATGGCCGCGCATTATAGCCATTGAAACCCCGGCTATTGACGCCTGATCCCGCTTTTTGTCCGACAATCGTCGGAAGCGGGCCCGGACGGGTCGTTTACTGGTGGCTGACCCAGAACACCGCTGTTCCTACGACGAGAATGATCAGGAACAAAATGGCCCACGCATCAACGCTGCTATCGTTTTTTCTTGCCTTGGTCGGGTTGCTCATTGCATCGCCTCTTATCGGTTTTATCGGTGATTGCAGAAAGACTCGACCACAGTTAAGACGATGATTGTCCGCACGACAAATGTGGATTAGTTAATAACTGTTAGCGTTAGGCGATTTGGTTCTTTACATATACTCAAACATCACTTTTGCGCATAACTGCAAACGGGTATATTGCCCCGGCTCCCTTAGGGAGCGCGCGGCCGTGCGCGCAGAATTGCAGAGGCAACATCGGACTCCAGCAAGCGAAAACGCAGCGTTTTCCGAGTAGCCCAAAGCCTGAGAACAGGACTTATATGTACGTATACGACGAGTACGATCAGCGGATCATCGAGGACCGCGTCAAGCAGTTCCGTGATCAGACCCGACGCTATCTGGCAGGTGAGCTGAGCGAAGAAGAATTCCGCCCGCTACGCCTGCAAAATGGCCTCTACATTCAGCGCTTCGCGCCGATGCTGCGCGTGGCGGTGCCTTACGGCCAACTGACTTCGCGTCAGATGCGCATGATGGCCAAGATTGCCCGTGACTACGACAAGGGCTACGCCCACATCAGTACACGGCAGAACGTCCAGTTCAACTGGCCGGCGGTGGAAGACATCCCGGACATCCTCGCCGAACTGGCCACCGTGCAGATGCACGCGATCCAGACCAGCGGCAACTGCCTGCGCAACGTCACCACCGACCAGTTCGCCGGTGTCGCTGCCGACGAGCTGATCGACCCGCGCCCATGGTGCGAGATCGTTCGTCAGTGGACGACCTTCCATCCGGAATTCGCCTACCTGCCGCGCAAATTCAAGATCGCCGTCAACGGTTCGACCGCTGACCGTGCGGCCATCGAAGTACACGACATCGGTCTTGAGCCGGTGCACAACGAAGCTGGCGAACTCGGTTTCCGCGTCCTGGTTGGCGGTGGCCTCGGTCGTACGCCAGTGGTGGGCTCGTTCATCAACGAGTTCCTGCCGTGGCAGGATCTGTTGAGCTATCTCGACGCCATCCTGCGGGTCTACAACCGCTATGGTCGTCGCGACAACAAGTACAAGGCGCGGATCAAGATTCTCGTCAAGGCGCTCACCCCTGAAGTGTTCGCGCAGAAAGTCGATGCGGAAATGGAACACCTGCGCGGTGGCCAGACCACGTTGACCGAAGCCGAACTGCAGCGCGTCGCCAGGCACTTCGTCGATCCGGACTACAAAGCGCTGGAAAACCAGACCGCGCAATTGGCCGATCTGGACAAAGAACACCCAGGCTTCGCCCGCTGGCGCACCCGCAATACCCTGGCGCACAAGAAGCCGGGTTATGTGGCCGTGACCCTGTCGCTGAAACCGACTGGCGTAGCGCCGGGCGACATCACCGACAAGCAGCTTGACGCCGTCGCCGATCTGGCCGACCGCTACAGCTTCGGTCAACTGCGCACCTCCCACGAGCAAAACATCATTCTGGCCGATGTCGAGCAAAGCCAACTGTTCGCCCTGTGGGGCGAATTGCGTGAAGGTGGTTTCGCCACGCCGAACATCGGCCTGCTGACCGACATCATCTGCTGCCCTGGCGGTGATTTCTGCTCGCTGGCGAACGCCAAGTCAATCCCGATTGCCGAATCGATCCAGCGCCGTTTCGATGACCTGGACTATCTGTTCGACATCGGTGAACTGGACCTGAACATCTCCGGTTGCATGAACGCCTGCGGTCACCACCACGTCGGCCACATCGGTATCCTGGGGGTGGACAAGAAAGGTGAGGAGTTCTATCAGGTCTCCCTCGGCGGCAGCGCCAGCCGTGATGCGAGCCTGGGCAAGATTCTCGGCCCGTCCTTCGCACAGGAAGTCATGCCTGACGTGATCTCGAAGCTGATTGACGTGTACGTGGAACAACGTACCGAAGACGAGCGCTTCATCGACACCTATCAGCGTATTGGCATCGACCTCTTCAAGGAACGCGTCTATGCAGCGAATCATTAAGAACAACGAAGTCGTCGACGAAACCTGGCACTTGCTGCCCAAGGATTTCAACATCGACGAGATCAGCAACTGCGACGATCTGATCGTTCCGCTGCAACTGTGGCGTGAACACAGCCGCATGCTCATGGCTCGCGACGGCGGTCTGGGCGTGTGGCTCGACGCGGACGAGGAAGCAGAGGAAATCGGTGAGGACGTTGATAAGTTCCAGGTGATCGCGCTGAACTTCCCGGCATTCACTGACGGGCGCAACTACTCCAACGCCCGCCTGTTGCGTGATCGCTATGGCTTCAAAGGCGAGCTGCGAGCGATTGGCGACGTGCTGCGCGATCAGCTGTTTTACATGCGCCGCTGCGGTTTCGACGCCTTTGCCGTGCGTGCAGATAAAGATCCGCACGAAGCGCTTGAAGGTCTCAAGGATTTTTCGGTGACCTATCAGGCCGCCACTGACGAACCGCTGCCGCTGTTCCGTCGCCGCTGAGTCTTCGCCACAAAAGCTGCGGACAAAAAAACGCCGGTCATTGACCGGCGTTTTTTTATGCCTGACTGACTTACCAGAAGCGCTGCTGGGTCAGACGGCTCCACCAGCTCAGCAGCACGCGATCTACCGAACCGCTGGCTGCCATGCCGATGCGCTCCTGCAGACTTTTGCGTTCGGCGTAATGCAGGTGGTAAACCTCAGCCTGCCTGGCCTTCTGCGAGAGGTATTCATCGCTGGTCTTGAGTTCGTCGACCAGTTGCTTGTCCAGCGCCGCGACGCCGAGCCAGACTTCGCCGGTCGCCACGTCATCGATGGCCAGTTGCGGACGGTAGCGGGCAACGAAGTTCTTGAACAGTTGATGGGTGATGTCCAGGTCTTCCTGAAACTTCTCGCGGCCTTTCTCGGTGTTCTCACCAAACACGGTCAGGGTGCGTTTGTACTCACCGGCGGTCAGCACTTCGAAGTCGATGTCGTGCTTCTTCAGCAGGCGGTTGACGTTGGGCAACTGCGCAACCACACCGATCGAGCCGAGAATGGCGAACGGCGCACTGATGATCTTCTCGCCGATGCACGCCATCATGTAGCCGCCGCTGGCCGCGACTTTGTCGATGCACACGGTCAAGGGCACGCCGGCTTCGCGGATACGCGCCAGTTGCGAAGACGCCAGACCGTAGCTGTGGACCATGCCGCCGCCGCTTTCCAGACGCAGGACAACTTCGTCTTTCGGCGTAGCGAGGGTCAGCAGCGCAGTGATTTCATGACGCAGGCTCTCGGTGGCCGAGGCTTTGATGTCGCCGTCGAAATCCAGCACGAACACCCGTGGTTTGGCCTCGGGTTTTTTCTTCTGCTTCTTCTCGCTCTTTTCGGACTTGGCCTCGCCCTTGCGCAAGGCTTTGAGCTGATCCTTGTCGAGCAGGGTCTGCTCCAGGCGCTCACGCAGGCCTTTATAGAAATCATTGAGCTTGCTGACCTGCAACTGCCCCGCCGACTTACGCCGGCCCTTGCTGCGCAACGCGGCAAAACTGGCGAGCACAACCAGAATGGCGATTACCAGGGTGACGGTCTTGGCCAGGAAACTGGCGTATTCGGTGAAAAACTCCACAGAGACTCCTCAAAACGAAGCGTGGATGTGATTTCCACGCGTAATGGCCCCAGCATACCCATGCGCCGGCTCGTCGGCCAGTCGTGAAACCTCTGGCAACACGCCTGTAACGGGCATTTCAAACAAGCGTATGTTTTTTCATTGACAGCTCCCCGGCATCCTCATAATCTCGCCAAACCTTCAACGTACCGGGACGACGCGGACGTGGGCAGCATCTATTTGATTCGACATGGCCAGGCCTCCTTTGGTGCAGACGACTATGACGTCCTGTCGCCGACCGGTGTGCGTCAGGCAGAAATCCTCGGTCAGCACCTCGCTGAACTGGGGATCCGCTTCGATCGCTGCCTGGCAGGTGATCTGCGCCGCCAACAACACACGGCCACCAGTGCGCTGGAGCAATTCACTGCCAAAGGCCTGTCGGTACCGACGCTGGAAACCGATTCCGCGTTTAACGAATTTGATGCTGACGCGGTAATCCGCGCCCTGCTCCCGGCGATGTTGCCAGACGAGCCTGAAGCCCTCGACATCTTGCGCAACGCTGCGCAAAACCGCGGCGAGTTCCAGCGCATTTTTGCCCTGATCATCGAGCGCTGGCTGGCCGGCACCTATGACACACCGGGACTGGAGAGCTGGCTGGGTTTCGTTGAACGGGTGCAGGCCGGGTTGCATCGAATTATTGAACAGGCCGAACAAAACCAGAAAATCGCGGTGTTCACCTCTGGCGGCACGATTACCGCCCTGCTCCACCTCATTACACAAATGCCTGCCAAACAGGCTTTTGAACTGAATTGGCAAATCGTCAACACCTCGCTCAACCAGCTGAAGTTTCGCGGCCGCGAGGTGGCCCTGGCTTCCTTCAACAGTCATGCCCATCTGCAACTGTTGAAGGCCCCGGAACTCATCACTTTCCGCTGAGTCCGGATTACTGTGACCCTTGCTGTAATCACCCAGCTCCTATTACCCAAGAAAGGATCGAACCATGACCTCCGTAGCTGATGCCGTACAAGCAATGAAAGCCAAGTTCAACCCAGCCGCTGCTGCCGGCCTGGACCTGGTCTTCGGTTTCCGCATCGACGACACCAAGAACTTCTCGCTGATCGTCAAAGACAGCACCTGCGAGCTGCAAGAAGGCGAGAACCCGGACGCCCAGGTCACTCTGGTCATGGACGGCGAAACCCTGCAAGGCATCGTTGACGGTTCGACCGACGGCATGCAAGCGTTCATGGGCGGCAAACTGCGCGCTGAAGGCGACATGATGCTGGCGATGAAACTGTCCGAGCTGTTCCCTTCGTAATACCGCTGTTCAGTGACAAAAAAATCCCGCCCCTGTGGCGGGATTTTTGCGTTCTGGAGCAAAGAAACCTGGCGGTGTGCGAACAGGCCATCCCCGCAATCGTCGGCGCGGTTGGGTGAGGTCGGTCCCCTCTCCCTCGGGGCTGTCCGACGTTTCGGGAGGGTTAGGGTGACGGGCTCTTTGCATTTACAATGCCCCCACCTCAAACACCGGCCCGCCCATGGACATCGACCTCGCTCGCACCTTTCTGGAAATCGTCCGTCACGGCAGTCTCGCGGCGGCGGCGCAGAAGCTGTTCGTCACCCAAACAGCGATCACCGCCCGGGTGCAGAAACTCGAAAGCCAGTTGGGCAGTACGCTGTTCGTGCGCAATCGCGCCGGAGCGAAATTGACGGCCAATGGCGAGGCCTTCGTGGTCTATGCCAATCAACTGGTGCAGACCTGGGAAGCGGCGCGGCGCGACCTGCCGCTGCCTGAGGGTTATCACAACGTGCTGCACATCGGCGGCGAAGTCAGCCTGTGCAACCCGCTGATGCTCAGTTGGGCCGCCGAGTTGCGCGAGAAAATCCCCGGACATGCCCTGCGCATGGAAATCCGCGACGGTGAAAACCTTCTGCGTCAACTCGAACTCGGCGTGCTCGACGCGGCGCTGGTCTATCAACCGGATTACTGGCCGGGGTTGCAGGTCGAGCAGGTGCTGGAGGAAAAGCTGATTCTGGTGCGCGCGCCTGATCGCCCGGATCCCTACGTTTATATCGACTGGGGCCCGGACTTCCGCCGCCAGCACGACGCCGCCCTGCCGGAAAAAGCCAAAGCCGCGCTGAGTTTCAACCTGGGCCCACTCGCCCTGCAATACATCCTGGAAAACGGCGGCAGCGGCTATTTCCGTACCCGTGTGGTGCGCACCTATCTTGAAAGCGGCGCACTGGAAACGGTTACCAAAGCCCCGGAATTCGGCTATCCAACCTATCTGGTGTATTCGCGTGATCGCGACTCGGCGACATTGCAGCAAGCCTTCAATCTGCTGCGTGAAGTGATCCGCACCGATGACGATTGGTCACAACGCTGGAACCCGCTGAGCTGATCCAGACGCCCGAGTGGGCGCTTTACACCGGATCATGGCGCATGTGGCCTCAAGGTCCGGCCTGCATTGATGGCCGGATCGGCTAATCTGCCGGGTACAACAAAATACCCGCAGGTGAACGCAGTGAGGCAGACCACCGAGGCATTCCGCAGCCGCTATCGTGCGGCCATTCATCCGCGCTACAACCCGTGGCTGCACGGCGCCTTCGTGTTGCTGTTCGGGGTGCTGGCCATCGGCGCGTTCTGGAGCAGCGTGCACCAGGCAAGCTGGCTGGAATGGCTGAGCGTGCCGCTGACCCTGCTGTTTTTCAACTTTGGCGTGTACATGGTCCATCGCCATCTCGGCCACCACAAAAAAACCTTTGCCAAAATGTTCTACGCCCGGCATGCGGGGGACCATCACAGCTTCTTCACGCCCGGCCACATGACCTACGACAGTGCTCGCGACTGGCGGGTGATTCTGTTTCCGGCGTGGCTGATCGTGATCCATACGCTGGTGATTACCCTGCCGTTGTGGTGGCTGTTCGCGCAGTTCAACGCCAACGTCGCCGGGCTGTTCGCTGGCAGCATGGTGCTGGGTTATCTGACCTACGAGGTGTTTCATGCCGCCGAACACTTGCCGCCGCACAACCCGCTGACACGCCTGCCATGGATCCGTCAGATGCGCCATTTGCATGAGCTGCATCACCGTCGCGAGCGCATGCAAGAGCGTAATTTCAACATTGTTCTACCGCTGATGGACTACCTGTTCGGCACCCTTTACTGGGAGCCGCAAGCCGCCCCTTTGAGCTATTCAAGAATGCCCATGACCCGCATGCA
This sequence comes from Pseudomonas sp. P42, assembly GCF_017973755.1. Classification (NCBI taxonomy): domain Bacteria; kingdom Pseudomonadati; phylum Pseudomonadota; class Gammaproteobacteria; order Pseudomonadales; family Pseudomonadaceae; genus Pseudomonas; species Pseudomonas sp. P42. The sequence goes on from NZ_JACOPU010000004.1 coordinate 69,952, forward strand.
GCACCAGATCGATATCGCTGGCGACCCGATTGCCGTACTCGCCTACGCGGCCAGTGTCGGCCGCTGGCCTGAGTGGCATCCGTCATCGCTGAAGATCGACGGCCCATGCGGCCCGCTGCATGCAGGCGCATGCTTTGAAGAAGACATTCATGCCGGCGGCCGCGCAGGTCACCTGAGCTGGGCAGTCACCGAATACCTGCCCGGGCGACGCTGGTGCGCGCGGGCCCAGGGTGATCACGGGTTGTCGCTGGCGTTGACTTACGAGTGCTACGCCGAAGGTGACAGCACGCGGTTTGTGCGCACGCTGGATTATCGTTTCGACGGCTTGGGCATGCGTATCGCCAATCGATTGCTGCTCAAGCGCCGGATCGACCGTGAGTCCGCCGCATCCATGCTCGCGCTGCGTGACATGGCTACGCAGTATCTGGCTTCAGCGAGGGCCAGCGCATGAGGTGGGGGCAGTTTCTATTGTTACTGATTGTCGTCGTCATCGCGTTTCTGCTGCTGATGCCCACCAAGGTCGAGCCGGTCGCCTGGACACCGCAGGCGGCACCCTCGTTGAGCGAAGGGATCTACGCCGATAACCAGCGCCTCAAAGGTGCGGTGCAGGTCGGCCCCAGTGACATTGAAGGGCCGGAAGCGCTGCTGCTGGAAGGGGAATTCCTGATCACCGGTCTACATGACGGTCGGCTGATCCGCAGTAGTCTTGATGGCAAGGAACGCAAAGTGCTGGCCGACACCGGTGGCCGGCCGCTGGGGCTTGCGCGGCATCCCAATGGGCTGCTGGTGATCGCCGACGGGGTCAAGGGTTTGCTGTCTCTCGATGCACAGGGCCAGGTGACGGCCTTGACCAAAGAGGCCAATGGCGTGCCCTTCGGTTTCACCGATGATGTGGCGATCGACAAGTCCGGGCACTACGCCTACTTCAGCGATGCCTCCAGTCGATGGGGCTACGGTCATGACGGCGAGGCGATCATTGAGCACGGCGGTGACGGACGTTTGCTGCGCTATGACTTCCAGACCGGCAAGACCAGCATCCTGCTCGATAAACTGCAGTTCGCCAACGGCGTGACCCTCGGCCCGGATGATGCCTATGTGCTGGTCAATGAAACCGGCGCCTACCGCATCAGTCGCTTCTGGCTGAAAGGCCCCCAGGCGGGCACCCATGACCTGTTTATCGACAACTTGCCGGGGCTGCCGGACAACCTGTCATTCAATGGCCACGATCGTTTCTGGGTTGCGTTGTACGCACCGCGTAATGCCTTGCTCGATGGCACGGCCGGGCATCCATTCGTGCGCAAGATGATTGTGCGGGCGTTGAGCGTGTTGCCCAAACCCGTGGAGAAGCGCGGTTTTGTATTGGGGCTGGATTTGCAGGGCAAGGTGATTACCAATCTGCAGGATGCGAGCGACGGCAATTATTCGCCGATCACCACGGTGAGGGAGTATGGGGACTGGTTGTATTTCGGGTCGTTGAAGGCGATGCATATGGCGCGGATGCCGTTGGCTGATGCGCTGAAGTGAGCCTCTCGATTTTGTGTTGAATTGAATGACGCCATCGCTGGCAAGCCAGCTCCCACAGGGGTTCATGTAGTTCACAGAGTATGTGCACGACCCAATACCTGTGGGGGCTGGCTTGCCAGCGATAGCAGTCTGTCAGTTGGAAGACTTGTCGAACTTGTCGGGGTTTTCGTCTTCAGGAAGATCCTCGACTGGCTCATCTGGATGAGCCGTGGTATGCGCCGGGCTGTTAGGCTCGGGATGCGTCGGCACCGGGTCGAATGCGCCCTGCTCTTCACTCGGGAATTTGGGATCGCTCATGAGGCACCTCGCAAGAAGTCGATGAATTCGGACTCTGTACATTCGAGGTGCCGGCAGGGGCTGTCGTTCCCGTCCATTTGCAACCGTAGGTCGGCGGACAACCAGAAGGTCAGGACGGCGCCTGCAAGTGGCTGACGATCTCATCCTTGACCTTCAGACGCTTCTCTTTGAGTTTTTTCAATGCGTCGTCGCTGGGGGCGTCCGAGGTGGCTGTCTCTGCCTTGACCACGTCGGCATCAGCCTGAGAATACTTGTTGATCAATGAATCCAGTCGCGGATCCTGGGTGCGTTTTTGCTGGATCTCTTCCTTCGTGCAGCTCAAGTCCTGAAACAGGTCATGGGGAACCGGCATGGAACACCTCCGTGAGTTGATCGGTGACCAACGCGACCGATTGCGCTGGCCAGCCATCAGAATGGCCTCGGTCGGGGCGTTCTGTCGACTCCCTGTCAGACCAGCGGTGGCCGTTCGTCGCCCTGTCGCAAATGCGATAAACCTTTGATCACCCTCGCCTCTCCACTCTTTAACGCTCACAAAAACCTGCGTGGAGATACACCAAATGGACGGATTCAACCTGCGTCACCTGGCTCTCGCCGTTGCCCTGAGTGCGAGTATGGGCAGCGCATTTGCCGCTACCGACAATGACTTCGTCGACAATGCCGCTGCCGGTGGCATCGCCGAGATCGAAACCAGTCGCCTGGCGCTGGAAAAAAGCCAATCGGCCGACATCAAGCAGTTTGCCGAAATGATGATCACCGATCACGGCAAGGCCAATGACGAACTGGCGACGATTGCCAAGGCTCACGATATCGAGGTGCCGGACACCACCACGCTGGTCAAACAGGCCAAAGAGAAAATCCTCGAAATGCGCGATGAATCCTTCGATGCGGCCTACGCCAACAATCAGGTCAAGGCCCACGAAGACACCATCGAGTTGTTCAAGAAGCAAGCCAATACCGTCACGGATGACAAGGTAAAAGGCGCGACCGAGCTGAAAGCCTTCGCCCAGAAAATGCTGCCAGGGCTGGAAAAACATCTGTCGGCGGCGAAAGAGCTGCAAGCCAAATATCCGAGCAAGTAAGTATCGGGCAGGCAAAAAAAGAGGCCGCATCCAATGGATGCGGCCTCCTCGTTTCAGCCTTGATTAACCCCCGTCAGTATCAATATCCGCGTCGGTCTCCTCACCCGGCTTCGCCCGATCCGGCTCAGGTTCGAAACCGGGGCTGAACTCGTTGTCGTTATCGGTGTTCTGGTTCTTCTGATCCACTGCCGGATCAGCACTTTGCGCCTGGTCTGTATCGCCCTGTTGCTGCGCAGGCTGCGTCGGCGCCGATTGCCCCGGCACTTGCGGGTCAATCGCCGGGTCATTGCGATCGATCGGTTCCCCGGATTGATTGTTCTGCTGTGTCGATTGCTCGTTCATAAGCACCTCTTTAGTCATCGCCAGCGCGACTGAAACCAGTCGGGCCTTGCAGATTCGAAGCCGTCAGCGCGCCAACGTTCAAAACTTCGCGCCTTGCAGCCATGCCGACTAGAGTTACTCGGGCCTTTCTTGAGGCAAATCAAAAATATCCTCGCAAGACTGCACAACTATTTGAAACGGCAACGGTCACTGACTTCGCGCCGATCAATTTGATGAAATCGGCCCCTCATTCGTTACGGAGCAACAGGCACATGGCAGCACTGCAGAACAGCACACTCGATGCGATGAAAAACAAGCAGGCCCAACTGCTGGGCGAATGGATCAACGGCCTGGGAGCGAGCGGCGCCACGCGCAATCTGAAAGAACACGACCTGCAGCAGCAAACCAGCGAATTCCTGCAACTGGTGGTCACGGGCCTTGAGAGTGACAACGGCACCAACGTCAATGCGCAAGGTTGGGAAACGACCCGCCTGTTCCTTGAAAAGCTTTCCCATAGCCGCGCCCTGCTCGGCCAGGACTCGCAACAAACCGCGAGTTTCATCTTCGCCCTGAAAGGCCCGCTATTCAGGCTGCTGCAAGCACACTACAAAGAACAACCGGCGCTGCTCGCCGAGCAGCTCTGGGAAGTTTCCGAATTGCTCGACGCCTTTGGCCTGCACACCATTCGGACCTTCCAGAAATCCCGCGAAGCGGTGATCAAGCGTCAGCAGGAAGAACTGCTTGAACTCTCCACACCCGTGGTCAAGCTTTGGGACGGCGTGCTGGCGTTGCCAATGATCGGCACCCTCGATTCGCAGCGCACACAGGTCGTGATGGAATCGTTGCTGCAACGCATCGTCGATACCGGTTCGGAAATCGCCATCATCGACATTACTGGTGTGCCTACCGTCGATACCCTGGTCGCCCAGCACCTGCTGAAAACCGTTACCGCGATCCGCCTGATGGGCGCAGATTGCATCATCAGTGGCGTGCGTCCGCAGATCGCGCAGACCATCGTGCACCTGGGGCTTGACCTGCAAGGCGTGGTCACCAAGGCCAATCTTGCCGATGCTTTGAAACTGGCCCTGACACGCCTGGGCATCACCCTCAGCAAAGCGGTCTGACGTCATGGAAAGAATTCCGATTCTTCAGATGGGCGAGTTCCTGCTGGTGACCATTCAGGTCGACATGCATGACCAACTCGCCTTGACCCTGCAGGACGATCTGTCCGAACGCATCAGCAGAACCTCGGCGCGTGGCGTGTTGATCGACATCTCGGCGCTGGACATGGTCGACTCGTTCATCGGCCGGATGATCAGCACGATTTCCGGCCTGTCGAAAATCATGGACGCTGAAACCATGCTGGTTGGTATGCAGCCGGCGGTGGCGATTACCTTGGTCGAACTCGGCCTGACTCTGCCCGGTGTCAGCACGGCGCTCAATGTCGAGCGTGGGATGAAAGTGCTGCGGGAACGAGTAAGTCAGCAATGACCGTGCGCAGTAGCGGTACTCAACCCATTCACATTGAGCAGGATGTGGTGCTGGCCCGCCAGACCGCACGCAAACTGGCCACCGAGTGCGGCATGCGCCTGATCGACCTGACCAAAATGGTCACGGCTGTCAGCGAACTGGCGCGCAACACCATGGTTTACGGGGGTGGCGGCGACATGGACTGGCAGATCCTCGATGAGGATCACAAGGTCGGTCTGCGCCTGACCTTTCGCGACGAGGGGCCGGGCATTGCCGACATCAAACTGGCAATGACCGACGGCTGGACGTCCGGCAGCGGCATGGGCCTGGGTCTGACCGGTGCGAAACGACTGGTCCAGGAGTTCGAACTGGACACGGAGCCCGGCAAGGGCACCCGCATAACGATTACGCGATGGACATGAACATTAACGGGTCACTGACCCAAGTCTTACTGATCGAAGACAGCAGCCAGATCGGCTATGCAAGGCGCACGGCTCAACGGCTTGCCGAACAGCACGGTTTCACTGAAAGCGATGCCGGACGCGTGGCACTGGTGGTCACCGAGCTGGCGAGCAATCTGCTCAAACATGCCGGCCGTGGCGAGCTGCACTTGCGAGTGCTGCCACGTCAGGGCAATGCGGGGATCGAACTGCTGGCGGTGGATCGTGCCAAGGGCTTTGATCTGGAGGCATGCCTCACTGACGGCTTTTCTACCGGCGGCACCCAAGGCATCGGCCTTGGCGCGGTGTCACGCCAGGCCGATGTGTTTGACGTGTATGCCGACCACCGCGGAGCCGTGTTGCTCGCGCGTTTGTACCCGCGCAACACCCGTCAGCCTGACCTGCTTTACGGCGTTAGTCAGCACTCGCTGCATGACGACCCGGCCTGCGGCGATGTCTGGCATCTGGCGTATCACGGCGCAGACATCAGCGCGCTGATCGTTGACGGCCTCGGCCATGGTGAAGACGCCGAAATTGCCGGCCGCGCCGGCGAGGGAGCGTTCGCCCGTGCGCCTTTCAGCACACCGACGATGCTGATGGAAGACCTGCACCGGGACATGATCGGCACCCGTGGCGGCGCGGTGGCGTTTGCGCAGTTTCATGCCGATAGCGCCAGCCTCCGTTTCACCGGGGTGGGCAATATCGGCGCCAGTCTGATTGCTGCCGACAAATCCCGCGGACTGGCTTCGCACCCTGGCATCGTTGGCGTCCAGTACCGGAAAGCCCAGCCCTTTGACTATGCTCATGTGAACGGACATCTTTTGATCATGTACAGCGACGGTTTGCAGTCCCGTTGGAATCTTCAAGACTACCCCGGCCTGGTGCACCGCCACCCTGCCGTGATAGCCGCCATTTTGCATCGCGACTTCTGCCGCGGTCGGGATGATGTAACGGTACTGGTCGTTGCTCTGGAGGCCGCCCATGGCTGAGTCGCCCCTTGCGAGCAATGCCGAACAGGCTGCGCTGATCGCCCAGTTGCAGAGCGAAACTGAAGCCTTGCGCGCAGAGCTTGATGAAACCAATCAGGGCGTGCTGGCGCTGTACGCCGAGCTCGACATTCAGGCAGAAGAATTGCGCCAGGCTTCGGACCTCAAAAGCCGTTTCCTGTCGTACATGAGCCATGAGTTCCGCACCCCGCTGGGTTCGATCCTGAGCATCAACAGCCTGCTCGCCGACGAGCTGGACGGGCCGCTGAGCCCCGAGCAACACAAACAGGTCGCCTTCGTCAGCACTGCAGCCCGCGAGCTTAGCGACATGGTCGACGACTTGCTCGATCTGGCGAAAATCGAGGCCGGACGCATCACCATTTCCCCGGCGTGGTTCGACATGTTCGATCTGTTTTCCGCCCTGCGCGGGATGTTTCGGCCCATTGTCGATGCGTCGGCAGTGGACCTGATCTTCGAGGAACCCAAAGGCCTGCCGCGCCTGTACACCGACGACAAGAAACTCGCGCAAATCCTGCGCAACTTCATTTCCAACTCGCTGAAGTTCACCACGCGTGGCGAAGTGCGGGTTTCGGCACGACTTGAAGGCACGGACAAAGTGCGTTTTGCCGTCAGCGACACAGGTATTGGTATCGCGGCGGAGCTGCATGGTGCATTGTTCGAGGACTTTTCCCAGGTCGACTCGCCGCTGCAGAAACGCTTGCGCGGCACCGGCCTGGGACTTTCCTTGTGTAAACGCTTCGCGACCCTGTTGGGTGGAGAGGTCGGAATGGACAGCGCACCGGGCGTCGGCTCGACCTTCTACGTGACTATTCCGTTGGCGATCGCTTTGGAGAACGTCGATGAAACGTGACATCCGCCTGTTGATCGTCGATGACAACGTCGCCACCCGCTATGCCCTGCGCAAACGTCTTGAACGCCACGACTATGAAGTCCTCGAGGCCGGCACTGGCACTGACGGCCTGGCGTTGATCGAGAGCGAAGCGTTCGACGCCCTGATACTCGACGTCAACCTGCCGGACATGAGCGGCTTCGATATTGTGCGCATCCTGCGTGCCGATGCCCGTACCGCACTGCTGCCGGTGATCCACGTCTCGGCGGCATCGATCCAGACCGGCGACATCATCACCGGCCTCAATGCCGGTGCCGATGCCTACCTGATTCACCCGGTCGACCCGGACGTGCTGCTCGCCACCCTGCGCACCCTGCTGCGGGTGCGCGACACAGAAAATGCATTGCGCGAAAGCGAGGCGCGATTCCGCGAGATTTTCGTCAATGTGTCCGCGCCCATCGCGGTGCTGGATGCGAACCTCAAGGTGCATGAGTGCAACCACGCGTTCAATCAGTTGATTCTGGATAACCGCGACCCGCAGGCCCTGAGCGAATGCTTCGCCGACGATCAAAACGCGATTCTCAATGAACTGCGCCTGCGCCTGGTCGATGGCGAGCGCTGGAAAGGCACGCTGAACATGCGCGTGCAAGGCGAGATTCGCGAGACCGAGTGGCAGATTTCGCCGTACCGCACGCCCGAGCTGAGCCTGGTATTCGTAGAAGACGTCACCGAACACCGCCATCGCGAACGCACGCATCTGGCACGCCTGGATGACACGACCTCACAACTGGAACGCGCCGAATCTCAGTTGCTGCAAGTGCAGAAAATGGATGCCCTGGGCAAGCTCACCGGCGGCATTGCCCACGACTTCAACAACCTGCTGACCGGCATCATCACCAGTCTTGAGCTGATCCAGAAGCGCATCGACGACAATCGCCCGGAAAAGGTCAAGTTGTATGCCGAAGCGGCGCTGAATTCCGCGATGAGCGCAGCCTCGCTCACCCATCGTTTGCTGGCGTTCGCCCGTCAGCAACCGCTGGACACCCGGCCCGTGGACATCAACGAGCACATGCGGTCGCTGGAAGAACTGCTGGTACGCACCATCGGTGAGCGGATTGCGCTCAAGCTTGAGTTGACCAACAAACCGGCCATTGCGTTGGTCGATCCGAGTCAGCTGGAAAGCGCGATGCTCAACCTGGTGATCAACGCCCGCGATGCGCTGCCGCATGGCGGCAACATCTGGGTCAACACCTACGCGGCGTATTCCCATGGTGATCCGAATCTGGCCGATGGCGCCTATGTGGCGTTGTCGGTGCGCGATGACGGCACCGGTATCGAGCACAACGTGATCGACAAGGTTTTCGACCCATTCTTCACCACCAAACCCTTGGGCCAGGGCACCGGGCTGGGCTTGTCGACGATTTATGGTTTTGCCCGGCAATCGGGCGGGGATGCGCACATTCGCAGTGTGGCCCGACGGGGCACGGAAGTGACCATCATGTTACCGGCCACCAGCCATCCGGTCGGCGTTGAAGCTTCACCAGAGGTGGTCAATGCGCGGGGCACCGGCGAGCATGTGCTGATCGTCGAGGACATGGCTGCGGTGCGGATGTTCGTCACCGAAGTGTTGGAAGATGCCGGTTACCGCTGCACTGAGGCCGGCGACATCGAGACGGCACTGGATCGCTTGCAGAACGATCCATCGATCAACCTGTTGCTGAGCGACGTCGGCTTGCCGCGCATGAGCGGGCGCAAACTGGCAGATGTTGCGCGAGGCTGGCGCGAAGAATTACCGATTCTGTTCATGACCGGCTACGCCGAAACCGCGCTCAACCGTCAGGTATTTCTCGGCGAAGGGATGGACATGCTGGTCAAACCGTTTCAGATCAGCGAATTGCTGGACAAGGTTCGCCGCACACTCGACGGCGCCTGAACCACCGCTATCGCTGGCAAGCCAGCTCCCACATGGAATGAAGGGAACCCAAAACCCGAGCACATCCCAAAAACCTGTGGGAGCTGGCTTGCCAGCGATTAGGCCTGCTCGCTCAACATCAATGTTGCCTGCTCCACCGCTATCGCTGGCAGGCCAGCTCCCACAGGGATTGAAGGGAACTCAGAACCCCAGCACAACCACAATAACCTGTGGGAGCTGGCTTGCCAGCGATCAGGCCATCGGGATTGACGGCATTATCGGCTCAGGGCGCGGGCCAGGAATGGCGCAGTCCGGCTCTTTTTGCTGGCAGCCACTTTCTGCGGCATGCCTGCCACGACAATTTTGCCGCCCTCATCTCCCGCCCCCGGGCCGATGTCGATCACCCAGTCGCTCTGCGCAACCACGCGCATTTCATGTTCCACCACGATGACCGTGTGCCCGGCTGTCACTAGCGAATCCAGTTGTTCCAACAGTCGGTCGACATCCCGCGGATGCAGGCCGGTGGTCGGTTCATCCAGCACATACAACGTCGCGCCGCGCTGATTGCGCTGCAACTCGGTGGCCAGTTTGATCCGCTGCGCCTCACCGCCCGACAGCTCCGTGGCCGGTTGACCAAGTCGCAAATAACCAAGGCCGATATCGCGCAACACCTCCAGCGAACGGCGAATCCCCGGTTGCCCGACAAAAACTTCCACCGCCTCATCGACCGTCAATTGCAGCACCTGCGCGATGCTCAGCCCCTCCCACAAAACCGCCAGCGTCTGCGGGTTGTACCGCGCGCCATGACACGTCGGGCACGGCGCATACACGCTGGGCATAAACAGCAACTCGACACTGACAAACCCCTCACCCTCGCACGTCGCGCAACGGCCCTTGGCAACGTTGAAGGAAAACTGCCCGGCGTCATAGCCCGCCGCCCGCGCCTGGGGAGTGGCGGCGAACAGCTTGCGCACGTTGTCGAACAGCCCGGTATAGGTCGCCAGATTGGAGCGCGGCGTACGACCGATGGGTTTCTGATCGACCTGCACCAGGCGCTTGATCGACTCCAGCCCGGCCGTGATCTGGCCGCTGCTGACTTGCGGCGCGTCGTCCTCAAGGCTCAGCTCTTCAGCCTCAGCCTCAGCGCTTGGCCGTCCCAGTTGTGCACCGACCAGTTCCAGCAACGCCTGACTGACCAGACTCGACTTGCCGGAACCGGACACACCGGTCACCGAAGTGAAACAGCCCAAGGGAAACTCGGCACTGAGGTTGTTGAGGTTATTGCGGGTGATACCCTCCAGCTTCAGCCACGCCGTCGGCTTGCGCGCAGCACGCGTCTGGCGTGGCGTTTCGGCGAACAGATAAGCGCGGGTCTGCGATTGTTCGATGTCGGCCAGCCCCGCAGGTGGGCCGCTGTACAACACCTGACCGCCCTTCTCACCCGCCGCCGGCCCGACGTCGATCAACCAGTCAGCGCGGCGCATGGTTTCCAGATCATGCTCAACCACAAACAGCGTGTTGCCATCAGCCTTCAAGCGCTGCAAGGCTTCGAACAACGCCTCTCCATCGGCTGGGTGCAAACCGGCGGAGGGTTCGTCGAGCACGTAAATCACGCCAAACAACTGCGAGCCCAATTGCGTCGCCAATCGCAGGCGCTGCAACTCACCGGACGACAAGGTCGGCGTGCTGCGTTCCAGAGCCAGATAGCCCAGACCCAGTTCGGTCAACGTGGTGACCCGTTCCAGCAGATCCTCGGCAATGCGCTGAGCCGCCAGGCGTTTTTCCAGTGACAGGTTCGGTGTGTGGCGCACATCTGGCGCGCTGGCGTGACCACTGGCCCCCTTTGCGACGCGTTGTTGACGGGCGTCGCGGGTTTGCGCGTGACTGAGGGTTTCGCCGGTTTCCTCGGCGTGCTCCAGATAACTGGCAGCCGCCACCGGTTTTAGAACTTCAGCGACTTGCAGCAGCGGCATCTGTGACAACTCACCGATGTCGTACCCGGCAAATGTCACCGCCAACGCCTCGCGCTTCAGCCGTTTGCCATCGCACAACGGGCAAGGACTGCCGAGCATGAACCGCGCCACGCGCTTTTTCATCAGCGCACTTTGCGAGTGGGTGAAGGTGTGCAGGATGTAGCGGCGGGCGCCGGTGAAGGTGCCTTGATAACTCGGCTCCATCTTGCGCTTGAGGGCGACACGGGTCTCTTCCGGGGTCAGCCCGGCGTACACCGGCACGGTCGGGGTTTCTTCGGTGAAGAGAATCCAGTCGCGCTGCTTTTTCGGTAACTTTCGCCATGGGATGTCGACGTCGATGCCCATCGTCACGAGGATGTCGCGCAGGTTCTGTCCCTGCCATGCCAGCGGCCAGGAAGCCACGGCACGCTCGCGAATGGTCAGGTTCGGGTCCGGCACCATCAACGCTTCGGTGACTTCATAGACCCGCCCCAGACCATGACAATCAGGGCAGGCGCCCTGCGGCGTGTTCGGCGAAAAGTCCTCGGCGTACAGCATCGCCTGCCCCGGCGGGTAACTGCCGGCACGGGAATAGAGCATGCGGATCAGGCTCGACAACGTAGTGACACTGCCCACCGAGGAGCGCGTGCTCGGCGTGCCCCGCTGCTGTTGCAGGGCCACGGCGGGAGGCAGGCCTTCGATGGAGTCGACATCCGGCACTCCGACCTGATCGATCAGCCGCCGCGCGTATGGCGCGACCGATTCGAAGTAGCGTCGCTGGGCTTCGGCATACAAAGTGGAAAACGCCAGGGACGACTTGCCCGACCCGGACACGCCGGTGAACACCACCAACGCATCGCGGGGGATGTCGATGTCAACGTTCTTCAGGTTGTGCTCACGGGCGCCGCGCACGCGAACCATGCCGGCGGGTGCTTTGGAGGTGCGTTTTGAAGTCATCAGCCTGCCTTGGTGGGAAGTTTTCAAGCTCAGCCGCTTAGCACCGAACGAATCATCTGCAACAACGATTCCGGGCCATACGGCTTGCCGAGCAAATGGGTGTCGGGACTCAACTGGTGATTGCGCGAGATGATGTCGCGGGTATGCCCGGAGGTGAACAGCACGGCCACCGGTGGCTTCTGCACCTTGGCCCAGGCGAACAGGTCGGAACTCTTGATCAGCCCAGGCATGACCACGTCGGTGAAAATCAGATCCACTTCAACGCCTTCCAGCAGCATCTGCATCGCGGCATCGCCGTTGCCGGCGATCAGTACCTGATAGCCCTCATCGCGCAGCAATTCCACTGCCGAGGCCCGCACCGCGTCGTTGTCCTCGACCACCAGAATGGTCTCGTTGCCCCCGCCCAACACTTCATCAGCGGTGGGGCACTCTTCGCGAATCGGCCGCAAACTGCGCGGAAAGTACAGCTCGACCCGCGTACCTTCGCCCAGCTTGCTGTCGATCTCGACATGCCCGCCGCTCTGTTTGACGAAACCGAATACCATGCTCAAGCCGAGCCCGGTGCCCTGGCCATCGGCCTTGGTGGTGAAGAACGGTTCGAACACCTGCTCCAGTATCTGCGCGGGAATGCCGGCGCCGGTATCGCTGACCGTCACCCGCACGAACTCGCCGGGGACGATGCCTTTGCCGACGCAAAACGTGCTGTCCAGAAACGTATTGAAAGCGCTCAGCACAATCGTGCCCTCGCCTTTCATGGCATCGCGAGCGTTGATTGCCAGGTTGAGAATGGCGTTTTCCAGTTGATTGCGGTCGACGTTGATGTGCCACGGTGCTTGTGGCAATTGCACATCGATGTGAATGGTTTCGCCGAGCGCCCGTTGCAGCAACTCGCCGACGCCTTCAAAGATTTGCTGCGGATTGCACACGGCCGGCGACAGCGGTTGACGCCGGGCAAACGCGAGCAGTTGCGAAGACAGCTTGGCCCCGCGCTCGACCGCCGCCAGCGAAGCGCTGACGCGCCGCTGCACGTTGGCGTTATCCGGCTCATGCCGCGCCAGCAGGTGCAGGTTGCCGGCAATTACCTGCAACAGGTTATTGAAGTCATGGGCCACGCCACCGGTAAGTCCGCCAATGGACTCGAGCTTTTGCGATTGGCGCAGTTGTTCTTCGGCAGTGAGCCGCGCTTCGACTTCATCGGCCACCCGCTGTTCGAGGTTACGGGTGAACTTGAGCAGGGACTCTTCGGCGCTCTTGCGCTCATGGATGTCGATCAATACCCCGGGGAAACGCAGTGCTTCACCGCGTTCGTCGAACTCGCAACCGCCGCTGGCCAGCACCCATAGGTAACTGCCATCGCTGCGCAGTACGCGGTATTCGACGTTGTACGGCGCGCCGGTCTTGACACAATGGTCGATATTTTCCTGAACCCAGGCACGGTCATCGGGGTGAATTCGCGATTGCACAAAGTGTTGTGCCAGATTGCTCAGATCATGTTCCGGCGGGTAAGAAAACGTGCGCGCAAAACGCTCATCCGCCGACAACACATTGTTCTTCACATCCCAGACAAACGAGCCGAGCAAAGCCCCGGCGTTGAGCGCCAGGCGTACACGTTCGTTGTCGGCGCGGAAGGCTTCTTCCGCGGCTTGACGCAATTGCTCGGAGCGCACCAGTTCGGTGGTTTCCACCACCATTGCCATCACCCCGGACGGGCGACCTTCGTCATTAGCCACGGGGCTGTAATAAAGATCCATCCAGACGTCTTCCGGAACCCCGTCGCGCAACAACACCAGCTCTTTGTTGCGAAACGACAAAGTGCCACCCGCCAGGCAAGTCTCGACCACATGCCGATTGAACTCGGCAACTTCCGGCCAACCCAACTCCACCGGCACGCCAAGCAAGTAAGGGTGGCGGCCACCGGCAAACTCCGAGTAGGCGTCGTTATAGATCATGTAACCGGCGCGACCCCAGAGCATGACCATCGGCAACGGCGAGGCGAGCATCATCTGTACGGCGCAGCACAGACTGGCGGGCCAACGATCGAGCGGGCCCAACTCGGTATGGCTCCAGTCGAACGCGCAGATGCGTGCGGCCATTTCGCCTTTCCAGCCTTCACAACCGTGGCTATCGGATAAAAACTGCATCGAGTGACTCGGTGTCCTGTGTGTTTGCCCGAATGATCGCGAAACCAGATCTCTGCGATCGCACGTCTGTTTCGAGCATCGTCTGACTCATTGGTTTCATTAGAGGTATAGCCGATTTCAACGCCGGCTCAGGATTAAACGCCGATCAGGTGTTTGAGCGGATGGTAGCCAGTTTTCATCTTCGCGGCGACGTCGAGAATCGCCTTCTCGATGCCGTTGAGGTGCGTGCAGGTCAACTCGATGGCAGCACTCTGATTACCGGCCTCGATGTACTCGATCAGGCGCAGGTGTTCGTCGTCGCGGCAGACTTCATGGCTGTCGTCGTCCAGCGCAGCGGCATACAGCGAGGCACGGGAAATCAGCTTCTGGAACCAGTCGAGCAGCACCGGGTTATTGAGACTGCGCGCGAGTTTGATGTGGAATTCACCGAGCAGGTAAATCAGCCGCTGATGGTCCCCGGCCGCGTGAGCCTCATCTTCCAGCAGCAGATGTTCACGCAGCGCTTGCATCGCCGCAGTGTCCTTGCGACGGCACAACTCAGTGACGATGCCGATCTCGATCAAGCGCCGGGTTTCGAACAGCGAGCGAATCTCTTCATTGCTCGGCAAGGACACTGACGCACCTTTATTGGGCTCGGTCGTCACCAGTCCGTCGGCCTCCAACTGCTTGAGCGCGGCGCGAACCGACGTGCGGCTGACGTTAAACAATTCTGCCAGGGAAGCTTCGCCCAGCTTCATCCCCGGACGCAACGATCGCTTGCTGATCGCTTCGTAAACCCCTTGGTAGACACGGTCGACCGTGGTTTCCGGTTTTTTCTCGGTCATTCGAAAGCTCCTTCAGTGCTGGCAACGCAGCAGTGGCGCATGAACTGTCGCGCAGAATATCGCCTTCGGCCGGAAGATGCAGGGTCTTGATTGCAAGTTGATGGGGCGAGGTAGCGTTGCCGCTGATGCGCTCGTTGCAAGCGCGGACGGAGGCACTGGGAGTGGAGAGATCCCCCTGAAAGCAAAAGATCGCAGCCTTCGGCAGCTCCTACAGGGAAATGCATTCCAAATGTAGGAGCTGCCGAAGGCTGCGATCTTTTGATCGGTGTTTTTAGTCCGTGCCGTACTTCGGCGAACGCGGGCCGTACAACAGACCTGCCGGATGCCCGGCCGACAGCAGGCGGTTACTCGCCACGCCGGCAATCGGGAAACCGGCATCGGTGGAACTGTTGATGATCTGCTTCACCGCCGCCGTGATCAGCATGCCGATCAAGCCGCCGCCACCGTTGTTACCGCCCTCTTCGCTCGAGGCACGGGCCGAGCCGGTCCACAGCGTGGTGCCGCTTTTCAGGTCAACCAGTTTCGCCGTTGCAGTGACTGCGGTTTCGCTGCTGATCACCATGTAACGCGTACCGTATTCGGTCACGGTGATATACAACGCCGCATCGGCGCCGAAGATTTCCTGCAGCTTGTTCGCCGGAGCCTGGTGAATATCATCCGGCGTGGTCAAACCGTTCTGGCGAAAGGTCTCGTCAACCAGTGTGATCGGCAATACGTAGTAACCGGCCTCGGCCAGTGGAAACGTTACCTGCGACAGCAGGCTGTAAGACGCTTTGACGTCAGGCGAAGTGTTCAGCGGCGGCAATACCAGAATGGTCTTGGGCCGTGCCTGCTTGTACGCCGAATAGTCCACGGTCTTGGGCTTGACGCAGCCACCGAGCACGCTCAGCGCCAGCACACCGACCAGCAGTTTCACTGCACGCGGGATCATTTGGCGTCTCCGGTCTTGGCGTTTTTAAGCAGAAAATCCATGTACGTGCCGGACTCGGGAAACAGCGTCTTTTCGGTACGGAACTGCTGCACCATCTGATCATCCTTGCCCATGCTCAGATAGAGCAGGCCCAGGTGCGCGTGGTAACCCGGTGGTACGGCCTTACCGGTGGAGCGGATTTTTTGCAGGTCACGCTCAAGCGCTTCGGCCTGGGCTTCTTTCGGCTCTTCGCCTTTGAAGTATTCGTAGACCTGCGGTTCGTAGCCTTCCCACTGGTACAGGGTTTTCGGGCCGGCACAACCGGCCAGCAAGGTGCTGGCGGCCAGAGTCAAGGCCAGCAGCGACCGCGACAGAGTCAAATTCATGTGTTGTTGCTCCTTGCAATGGGCGTCGATCAGTTGCCCGGTTTCCAGGCACCGGCGTTCATGCCATCCACCAGACGATTGATCGCCTCGCGCATGGCCAGATCCAGGACTTTGCCGTTGAGGGTGGAGTCGTAGGCAGCGGTACCGCCGAAGCCGATGATTTCGCGGTTGGACAAGGCGTACTCGCCTGCGCCCTGGGTCGAATACACCACTTCCGAAGTGCTGATGTTGACGATATTCAGGTTGACCTTGGCGTAAGCGACCTGGGTCTTGCCACGGCCGAGAATGCCGAACAATTGGTGATCGCCAGTCTCTTTGCGGCCGAACTCGGTGACGTCACCGGTGACCACGTAATCGGCGCCTTTGAGACGCTGGGCCTGGCCCTTGATCGCCGCTTCCTGCTGGATTTCGCCCATGTTGTCGCGATCCAGCACGGAGAAACGGTTGGTCTGCTGCAAGTGCGTGATCAGGATGGTCTTGGCCTGACCGCCGAGACGGTCAACGCCGTCGGAAAAGATCCCGCGCATGTAGCTGGAACGGTTGTCGAACTTGCCCACCGCCATCGGCACGCGCACGCCGCTCCAGACTTGAGAAGCACTTTCAACCTTGGCCACCGGCAACGCGCGGGAGCTTTCGGTAGCGCAACCGGTGAGCGAGGTAGCCAGCGTGCCGAGTACCGCAATTGCAACGCCTGAGACCAACATCCGGGAGATCATTCTCACTGTGTATTCCTTCTTGAAAAACGGTGTGTCCCGGCACAGCAACGCGGTGGGGAGCGGAAAAGGGGCGGCATTATGACAAAGTGCCATCATTCTCGACAGATTTTTTTGACGTCAATTAATCGGCTCAAAATGACCGCGACTGGCTCGTCCTCGCGCACCCGAATGATTCGTGTCGGCAGATATAAAGCGGATCAGTGAAAATCGCGGCTCTGCACGCGGATGCCGTTGAGCAGCGGGCTCAGATCACTCAGGCGTCCGGCGATCAGGTGGCGCACTTCGCCTTCGCGTTCCCAGCGGCCATCGACCCTGAGCAGTTGCGAGCCGACCAGCACCTGGCGCTGACGCTCGGCGAGGTCGCGCCAGACCACCACGTTGACGTTGCCGAACTCGTCTTCTAGCGTGACAAACGTCACGCCGCTGGCAGTGCCCGGACGTTGCCGGCCCGTGACCAATCCGGCAATGCTGACCGGGCGTCCGTGCTCGATATCGAGCAACTCTTGCGAACTGCGGCAGCGCCGCGCCTTCAACTCATTGCGCAGCAGCGCCAGCGGATGCGGCCCCAGCGTGGTGCCGACCGTTGTGTAATCCGCGTGCAAGTCCTCACCAACACTGGGTTTGGGCAGCACCACGTCAGGCTCTTCCTGACTCGACAACCCGGCAAACAACCCAAGCTGTTTCTGCACCCCGGCCACTTCCCAGCGCGCCCGATGCCGATGTCCGGCCAGACCGCGTAACGCCCCGGAATCTGCCAGCAACGCCTGCGCCCGACTGTCGAGCCCGGCGCGCTCCCCCAGATCGGCGACATCGGCAAATGCTCCGCGTGCCCGCGCCGCCTCGATACGCCGGGCATCGTCCTCACGAAAACCCTTGATCATCCGCAGGCCCATGCGAATCGCCGGTTGCGCACCGCTGATCGGTTCCAGGCTGCAATCCCAGTCACTGGCGCGCACATCCACCGCACGGATCTGCAACTGATGCCGGCGCGCGTCCTGCAGAATCTGGTCAGGACTGTAGAATCCCATTGGCCAACTGTTGATCAGCGCACAGGCGAACGCCGCGGGTTCATGGCACTTGAGCCAGCAACTGGCATACGTCAGCAAGGCGAAGCTGGCGGCGTGGGATTCGGGAAAACCGTAACTGCCGAAGCCTTTGATCTGCTCGAAAATCTGCGCGGCGAACTCCGGTGTGTAGCCGTTTTTCTTCATGCCGGCAGCGAGTCGTTCCTTATGCGGCTCCAGCCCGCCGTGGCGTTTCCAGGCAGCCATGGAGCGGCGCAACTGATCGGCCTCACCGGGGCTGTAGTCGGCGGCGACGATGGCGATCTGCATCACCTGTTCCTGAAACAGCGGCACGCCGAGGGTGCGTTTAAGCACCACTTCCAGTTCCGGCGAAGGATAGGTTTCCGCCTCTTCCTTGTTTCTGCGGCGCAGGTACGGATGGACCATACCGCCCTGAATCGGCCCCGGCCGGACGATGGCCACCTCGATCACCAGATCGTAAAACTTCGCCGGTTTCAGGCGCGGCAGCATCGACATCTGTGCGCGGGACTCGATCTGGAACACGCCGATGGTGTCGGCACGGCTGATCATCTCGTAGGTCGGTTTGTCTTCGGCAGGAATCGTCGCCAGTGTCAGGTCTTGATGGCGATGACGGCGCAGCAGGTCGAAACAGCGGCGGATCGCACTGAGCATGCCCAGCGCAAGAATATCCACCTTGAGCAACCCGACCGCGTCGAGATCGTCCTTGTCCCACTGGATGATCGTGCGGTCAGCCATCGCCGCATTCTCCACCGGCACCAGACTGTCGAGCGGCTGTTCGGAAATCACGAAACCGCCGGGATGTTGCGACAGGTGCCGGGGAAAACCGATCAGTTGCCCGGTCAGGCTCAGCACCCGGCGCAGCACCGGGCTGTCGGGGTCGAACCCGCCTTCGAGCAAACGCGCGAGCGGCGGCGTTTCATCGCTCCAATGGCCGCAGCAATCGGCCAGCGCGTTGATTTGATCGGGCGGCAGGCCCAGGGCCTTGGCCACATCGCGCACCGCGCCGGCCGCGTGATAAGTGCTGACCACCGCCGTCAACGCCGCACGGTTGCGACCATAACGACGAAACACGTATTGCAGGACTTCTTCTCGACGTTCGTGTTCGAAATCGACGTCGATGTCCGGCGGCTCGTTGCGCTCTTTCGACATGAAGCGTTCAAAAAGCAGCGTGGTGCGATCCGGATCGATCTCGGTAATGCCCAAGGCAAAACATACCGCCGAGTTGGCCGCCGAACCGCGGCCCTGACAGAGGATGTGCTGTTCGCGGGCGAAATTCACCACATCATGCACCGTGAGGAAGTAGCTTTCGTAACCGAGTTCGGCGATCAGCTTTAATTCCTTGTTGATCTGCCGCAGCACCTTGAAGGGCGCGCCTTGTTTCCAGCGCCAGGCGATGCCCGCTTTAGTAAGGTGCCGCAACCAGGAACTGCCGGTGTGTCCGTCCGGTACCAGCTCTTTCGGATATTGATAACGCAACTGACTCAGCTCGAAGGTACAACGCCGAGCCAGCGCGACTGACTCATCCAGCAACGCCGGCGGATACAGTTCCCGCTGCACCTCGACGCTGCGCAGATGCCGTTCGCCATTGGGGTGCAGGCGCAATCCGGCTTCGGCCACGGGCACGTGGTGCCGAATTGCCGTCATGGTGTCCTGCAAGGCACGCCGGCCACGGGCGTGCATGTGCACATCGCCACTGGCCACCGCGGCAATCCCCAACTCAGCGGCCAGGCTCAACAACGCCGCCAATCGCCGCTGATCGTCCTGCCCGCGATGCAATTGCACCGCCAGCCACAGCCGTTCGCCGAAGGTTTGTCGCAGCCAACGCCCCTCTTCTACGTTATCGACGCTGTCCGGCACCCAAAGCGTCAGCAACCCCGGCAACGGCTCGCTGAAGTCCTCGCGCAGCACCTGATACTGGCCTTTTTGCGTACGCCGCCGGGCGCGGGTTATCAGGCCGCACAGTGCCTGATAGCCGGCAAGGTTCTCCACCAACAGCACCAGTTTCGGGCCGTTTTCGATGCGAATTTCGCTGCCGATAATCAACGGCAGTTCAACGGATTTCGCCGCTTGCCAGGCACGCACGATCCCGGCCAGCGTGCATTCATCGGTGATCGCCAGCGCCTGATAGCCGTGCTTTTTCGCCCGCTGGAACAGCTCCAGCGCACTGGAAGCACCGCGCTGGAAACTGAAGTTCGACAGGCAGTGCAGCTCGGCGTAGCCATCGTTCATGCGAACCAGCCCTGCAGCCACAACGGGCCGCCCTCGCCCACCGCCCGATAGGCCCAGCCCTGCTGTCCGGCGCGGTTCTGGATCAGGTAGTAATCGCGGCGCACATCGTCACCGTCCCACCAGCCGGATTCGATGCGCTCAGGCCCCATGAGGATCCGTGCCGCACCCTCCGGTACGCTCTGCGGTTCGCCCAGCAACCAGCCCGGACGCTGGACACTCGGCAAACCGGCGCAGCGCTGTTTGTCGACGGCGTTTTGCCACGCGCACTCCGGACGATGGTCGGCCTGAAAACGCAGGCCTTGCACCGCGTCGTCGCCCAGCCTTGCCCGCAGGCGTTCGCGTAATTGCTCCCAAGGCAAGGTCTGCTGCGGACGGTCGTCGAACAATTCCTGAAACTGCGGCACGAAACTCGGCAGATCTTCGGCCCGCAGCCGGAAGCCGCGCACCGGTGCCTCGACCTGCACTTGTTCCAGTCGGCCACGGGCCAGTTCGAAGAGCATCGCCGGGTCGCGCTCGGCGCTGAGCAGGCCGACCTTGATCAGCGTATCCGGCAACCCGGCATGTTCCAGATGCAGATCGAAACGCTGCACGCCGCTGTCGCGCCCACACAGGAACGCCGATAGATCGCCGGTCAGGCGCCGCAGTGGAAACAGCAGCGCCTGATGGGACTGCACGTCGAAATTGAGTTCGATGCGCACATCGAAACGATCCGGTGGCAGATAAAACGCCAGCGCCAGCGGACGTGCGCCAAACAAGGTGTCGAGATGCTTGAGCATCTGCGCCTCGAAGCGCCGTGCCAAGGCCTGACGCGGCAGGCTCTGCACCTGACTAAGACTGCGCAGGCCCATGCGCGACAATGCCGTGGCCACGTGTGGCTCCAGGCCGACGCGGTCGATGGGCAATTGCCCCAGGTGATGCTGCAAGGCTTCACCGTCCGGCACCACCAAACCGTCATAAGCATTGGCCAGTACTCGTGCCGCCACCGGGTTGGGCGCGGCGACGATGCGATGACGAAAACCCAGCTCGGTCAGCTCTTTGCGCAGCCGCACTTCGAACTGCGCCCAGGAACCGAACAGTCCCAGGCTCGATTCGATCTCGAACACCACGGTACGCGGATAATGCACGCTGACCTGTGAGCTGAAACGATAGGCCCATGCGGCGAGAAACTGCTGCCAGTGCTCGACCTCGGCGACGTCGTAATCGGCGGTGGCAAAGCCTTTGCTCAAGGCTTGCGCAGCGGTCATGGACTGGCCGGGGCGCAAGCCAAGTTTGCGCGCCGCGCCATTTACGGCTTGCAACACCCGGCGCTGGGCCGGGCCGCTGAGCAGCACCAACGGTTCATCGGGTTCGGGACGCTGACGCAGCACGGCGTCGAGGGCCAATTGCGGGAACAGAATACACACCCAGCGCATGACGACCTCAGTGACCTATGGCAAAGGCAATGGGCGTCGCGCGAGCCAGGCCGCCACGGCATTTGAGCACGCGCAACTGGGCAGGTTTGGCATCAATGGCAATGCGCAACGCCGCCGGTGACGGGTTGATCGCCTCGCTCAGCGAGCGCCAGGCAAAGGCCAGGGTCTGGCCGGTTTCCGCCGCCACCTGCAAACGCCTTAACGCGCGGTCATCAGCCTTGTGCGGCCAGCACAGCACCGCGCCGCAACTGCCGGAGCGCAGGCATTGTTCCGCCGCCCACAAGGCATCGCGCTCACTGGCCTGAATCACCGACAACTGTCGCAGATCGACCCCGGCGTTTTCCCACGCTTGCGGGTAGGGCACGAACGGCGGCGCCACCAGCACGATGCGCTCGCCCGCCGCCGACAGCCGCGCCAGCGTCGGCCAGACCAGTTGCAGTTCGCCGACCCCGGGGCCGGCCAGGAGGATTTCACTCAGCGCCGCTTCCGGCCAGCCGCCACTGGGCAACGCTGCGTCCAGTGCGGCATGCCCGGTCGGTTGCGGGCTCGCGGCCGGTGGCGCAGGCCGGCCTTTCCAGACCTGGCCGCCATTGAACAGCGTATCCAACGCAACGATGGCGCCCATCAGCCTTGCCTCACCAGACCGCAGAACACTCCCTCAATAGCCAGATCCTGATCGTCACGCACCACAATCGGCTGGTAGGCCGGGTTGCGCGGCAGCAGGCGAACCTCGTCGCCCGTGCGCTCAAAGCGTTTGATGGTGACTTCACCGTCGAGCCGCGCCACGACGATCTGGCCGTTGAGCGCCTCGGGATTGCGCCGCACACCGACCAGATCGCCGTCAAGAATGCCGTCCTCGATCATCGAATCGCCCTGCACCCGCAGCATGTAGTCGGGCGTACGGGAGAACAGCGCCGGGTCGAGCAGCAAACGGCTATGGAGATCGGCATCGGCGCCAATCGGCGCACCGGCGGCCACCCGGCCGAGCACGGGAATATCGAGCAACTCCGGTCGCGCCGGTTGCCCGAGCAAGCGAATGCCCCGCGCCTGATGCGGGTTGACCTCGATAAACCCGGCTTCGGTGAGCGCCAGCACATGCTTGCGCGCCACGCTGCGCGAGGCAAAACCAAAAGCCTCGCTGATTTCAGCGAGGCTTGGGGGCTGACCGTGTTCGGCGATGCGTTCGCGGATAAAAGTCAGAATGGCGGTACGGCGGGGAGTAAGGTTTGTCATGGAGTACATTTGTACTCCTGTGGGATTTTCCTGACAAGCACCGCCAGTCGGCCTAAGCCGACGGCCTGCCGATACGCAAAACTATGTAGGAGCTGCCGAAGGCTGCGATCTTTTGATCTCGCCTTTAAAAAACCAGATCAAAAGATCGCAGCCTTCGGCAGCGCCTACAGGGGACGCCTTCAACCATCAAAATAAGTGCAGTCAGCCAAAGCCGCGTTCAACCATCAAATGAGTGCAGTGAGCTCAAGCCGCGTACAGCGAGGAAAGCGGCGATGTAATCGATGAACGCCACCACTTTCGCCGTGGCGCGGCGATGGCTCGGGTACACCGCAAGAATGTGCGGGCCAAAGCTGTCGGGGTCTATTTCATAATCAGCCATGACCCGCACCAGTCGGCCGTCTGCAATGTAGGGCGCGGCGCTCCACAGCGGCGTGTGCAGCAAACCACGCCCGGCCAGGGCACTGGCCAGCAACAAGTCGTAATTGTCACTGCGCAATCGAGGGGTTGTGGGTTGTGCCAGGCTCAGGCGCTGGCCGTCGCGCTCGGCCCACCAGAATTCGCGGCTGAGCAACGGATGCTTATAAAGCAGCCACTCGTGCTGATCGAGGGTTTGCGGACTGACTGCCAAGCCCTTGCGCGCCAAGTATTCAGGGCTGCCGCACAGGGCCAGACGATTGCTGCCGACGACGCGGGCGATCAGTCCCGGCAAGTCGTCATGGCCTTCGCGCAACGCCAGGTCATAACCGCTTTCGAGCAGATTGACGAACTCGTCGCACAAATCCACTTGCAGGCTGATCTGCGGGTATTGCTGCAAAAAGCCGTCACACACCTGATCGAGAAACGCCCGCCCGTACGCCAGTGGCGCGGTGATTTTCAGGCTGCCGCGCAAGCCGTGCTGCAACTGCTCGATTTCCTCGCTGGCCTCGTCCAGTCGCTGCAACACCAGCCGTGCAGTTTCCAGATAAACCCGGCCGATCTCGGTCAACAGAATCCGCCGAGTGCTGCGTTCGAACAGCCGCGCGCCGAGTTCGGCCTCCAGATGATTGACCGCTTTAGTCAGCGCCGACGGGGTTTTGCCCAACTGTTCGGCGGCGCGACTGAAACTGCCGAGTTGCGCAGTGACCACAAACATTTTCAATGCACCCAACTTGTCCATGCTTTTTCCATTCAGGCAAAAACGTTTTTCGTGAGTAAGGCGTTCTGTCGGCCGGCTTCAGCCACTAATCTGGCCATCAGACGCAATAACAAGGAAATCTTCAATGAAAAGATTCATCCCGAATCTGTTAGTGGTTGCCGTAAGTTTTGCCTCGATGGAAGCCATGGCCGCTGCCGATCTGGTGCTGGTCAATGGCAAGATTTTCACCGCCGATCGCGCCCACCCCAAGGTGCAGGCGCTGGCCGTGGAGAACGGCAAAGTATTGAAGGTCGGCAGCGACGCACAGATCAAAATGTTGATCGAACCCGGCACCCAAGTCATCGACCTGCAAGGTAAAGCGTTGATGCCCGGCCTGATCGACAGCCACTCCCACGCGATTTTCGGCGGCCTGGAAATGGTCTCGGCGAACATGGAAGACGAAGTCGTCGCCCTCGATGAGCTGGAAAAAAACCTGCGCGCCTGGCGTGACGACGGCAAGGCCCGGCACGGCGATGTGCTGAGCATCGCTGGCATGAGTTCGGTGTATTGGGCGCAGGCCGAGGCCTTGGGCAAAACCTTCAATCAAGGCGAATGGGCCAGCGTGCCAGTGGTATTCATCGGTAGCGACCACCACACCGCGTGGGCGAACAACGTCATGCTCAAACGCGCGGGCATCGACGCCGCGCTGCTGAAAAGCTTGCCGGACGCGGAAAAAGACACGATTGGCAAACTGGCAAACGGCGAGCCGAACGGCTTTGTCGTCGACGCCGGTTGGGATCGGGTGGCCTCGAAAATGCCGGTGCCGAGTCCCGCCGCCATGCTCAACGCGGCGAAATCCGCGGTGCGCTACAACAACAGCCTTGGCATCACGGCGTGGATGGACCCCGCCGCCAACGCTGCGCCGGGCGAGCCGGTATTCGCCCTCAAACCCACCGAGAAAACCGTCGGTGTGCTGCCGGCCTACAAGGCGCTGTCGGAGAGCGGCGAGATGAGCGTCCACGTCGCTGCGCTGCTGGTAGCCAACTCGAAAAGCGTGCCCGCCGATCTCGACACCCTCGACAAAGTACGCCAGGAATTTCAGGGCATCCCCAACCTCACCCTGCCCGGCGTGAAGATTTTCGCTGACGGCGTAATCGAATTCCCGGCGCAAAGTGCGGCAATGATCGACCCCTATAGCAACTCGCACAAACAGGGTGAACTGCTGATCGACCCGCAGCACTTTGGTGAACTGGTCAGTGCCATCGACCAGCGAGGCTGGCTGGTGCATATCCACGCCATCGGTGACCGCGCGGTGCGCGAATCGCTGAATGGCATCGCCCAGGCGCGCAAGGACCGGCAGAGCGGCGTGACACACTCGATCACTCACCTGCAAATGGTCAATCCGCAAGAGTTTGCACGTTTCAAACCGCTCAACGTGATCGCCTCGATGCAACTGTTGTGGGCCAGCGCCGACGACTACACCACCGAGATGATCAAGCCCTACGTCAGCGCCCTCGCCTTCCGCTATCAGTACCCGGCGCATTCGCTGCTCAAACAGGGCGCGACGATTGCCGGCGCCAGCGACTGGCCGGTGTCATCGCCAAGCCCGTTCAACGCCATGGCCCAGGCCATCACCCGCACCGGTCCGCTGGGTGTGCTCAACGCCGATGAGCGTCTGGACCGCGAAACCATGTTCTACGCCTACACCGCCAACGCGGCGCGCACTCTCGGTCTGGACAAGCAGATCGGCTCGCTGACGCCGGGCAAACAGGCTGACTTCATCGTGCTGGATCGCGATGTGTTCAGCGTCGACGACAAGGCCCTGCACGACACTCAAGTGCTGCAAACCTGGTTCGGCGGACGTGAGGTCTACACCGCCGCAAAATAACAACATTGATCCCCCTGTAGGAGCTGCCGCAGGCTGCGATCTTTTGATCTTGTTTTTTACAATCAACATCAAAAGATCGCAGCCTGCGGCAGCTCCTACAGGTTTACCTCCTGCCCCCAAAACAATCACAACATCGGGACTTCACATGAAAGCCTTGCCTTTGTTCGCCCTCGTTTCCTTGAGCTCGCTGCCCTTGAGCAGCCACGCGATCCCCTTGAACGACAATTTTGCCGTGCTGGTCGATCTGACTCTGGCCACTGATTACCGCACCCGCGGCATCTCGCAAACCCAGAACGAACCGGCGCTACAGGCCGGGCTGACCCTCGCTCACAGCAGCGGCCTGTACCTCGGGGCCTGGAGTTCCAACGTCGATTACGGTGGTGGCCTGAAAACCCGTCAGGAAGTCGATTACTACGGCGGCTGGCTGTGGCAGGCCACCGAGGATGTCAGCCTGGATCTGGGTTACATCAAGTACGCCTACCCCAAGGAAAGTCAGTTCAACCAGAGTGAGGTTTACGGGATTATTGGCGCTTACGGGGTGAAGCTCGCGGCGTATTACTCAAGCGATGCGCCGGGGCTCGACAGCCAGCAGAGTTCGCTTTACAGCTATGTCAGTTATGAAACCCAATTGCCGTTCGACTCAGGGCTGAAGTTGCGTTACGGCAACATGGATTTCAAGGACCCTCACTTGTACTCGGCCTCCGGTGATGGCGAAGAGTCGTACCGCGAGTGGGAGGTCAAGCTCACCCATAATCTGGCCGGGGTGCTGCTGGGGCTGAGCTATATCGATACCGATCTGTCGCAAACCCAGTGCCTGAGCAACTGGGGCTTCAAGGATGTGTGCACGGCGACCGTGGTTGCCAGCGTGAGCAAATCTTTCTGACACGACAATCCCTTTGCAGGGGGTGAGTTTTTGCCATGTAAGCCCATGCAGTATCGGGCTCAAGGGGTGAGTTGTGCCAGGTAGGTCCACGGGTAGATGCCGCGTTGATGGCCATCGCTGAACACCAATTGCACGCCGTAACCCTGCGGGTTGAGTTCGATGATGCGGACTCGCTCGTCCACCCATGGTGTCGAACCACGCAGGCGAAACGCACGGCATTGCGAGCATGGGCACTGGCGGCGCAGTTCGGCGTGATCGAGCACCGATTCACGACCGTCCGGCCAACTCAGGCGCAGGGTTTGCTCGCCCTGCGAGTTGCCGATCGCCAGCGGATTCAATGCAGCTGACTCAAGGCAATCCGCACCGCTTTGCGCACTTCCGGATCGCCGTCATCCTGCGCCGCCTGCAACGCAGCCACTGCGCCACGATCATTCAACTCACCCAAGGCCAATGCGGCTTCCTTGCGCAGGTTGCTGATGCGATGCCCGAGCGTGTCGATCAAGGCGTCCAGCGCTGGGCCAAAACGCAAGCGGCCGAGGCTGCGGGTGGCGCGCAAACGCACTTGCCAATAGTCGTCGCTCAAGGCTTCGATCAATGCCGGGCCGGCGTCGGTGTGGCCGACTTTGCCCAAGGTGGTTGCGGCTTCTTCACGCACTTGCCAGGCGTTGTCCTGCAAGGCCTGGCGCACCGGTGGCAGGACTTCAGCGCTGGACGCCAGGCCGAGCGCACCGGTGGCAGCGCGGCGCACTTCAGTGTCCGGGTCAGCGCTGGCCAATCGGGCCAATGCCGGTAGCGCGTCGAGTTGCTTGAGCCAGCCGAGCACGCCCACGGCCTCGCGGCGCACGTTGGCATCGGCATCATTCAGCGCCGCGATGGCAGCGGGCGCAGCATCGGCAAAGCGCAGTTCGCGCAGGGCCCGAAACACGGCATTGCGTACGCTGACTTCAGCATGATCGGTCCATGGCAGAATCACCCGCCCGGCCGCTTCGGTCTTGAGCAAACTCAGACTTTGCGCTGCGGCAGATTGCACGGCGGGCGATGGATCGGTCAGCGCCTGACACAAGGCTTCAACCACCGGTTCGTCCTCCCAGGCTTCCAGCAGACGCGCCGCCTCAGCACGCACCTCTTCGGCGGGATCGTCGGAAAGTCGCTCGACCAGCCAGAGCAAACCATCCGGTTCTTCAAGATCCGCCAGTTCAATCAGCGCAATGCGCCGCACGCCAGCGTCTTCAGCGGTCAGGCGTGGTTGCAGGGCAAGGATTTCAGGGTTATCGGTCACAGCAAAAATAGAGGTCATAGGGCAAATCGCGGCAGAGGGTTTTCGGGAGGCAGGCCGAGCGGATTGAGGCGCGGCAGCGGTCGGTCGAAGTCATGGCGCAGCAGGTCGAGACAGTGGCGCTTGAGTCGGGAGAATTCAGCGCTGGTGACCAGATCGCTGGTACGTGGTCGAGCGAAGTCGAGGCGAAGATCTTCGATGATTCGTCCCGGCCGCGCGCTCATGACCAGCAAGCGATCGGCGAGAAATAGCGCCTCATCGATGTCATGGGTGACGAACACCACGGTGGTACGAATCCGTGTCCAGATGTCCAGCAGCAGCGCTTGCATGTTCAATCGGGTCAGCGCATCGAGCGCGCCAAACGGCTCGTCCATCAGCAACAGCCGCGGGCGATTGACCAGTACCCGGGCGATTTCCACCCGTTGCTGCATGCCGCCGGAGAGTTGATCGGGCCAGCGCTCCGCGAAGCCATCGAGGCCGACCAGGTGGAGAATATCGTCCGCGGCGCGATACCGCTCAGCCTTGCCGATGCCACGCATCTTCAGGCCGAAGGCGACGTTGTCGCGCACCGTTCGCCACGGGAACAGTGTGTGATGCTGGAACACCATTCCACGCTGCGGCGAAGGGCCGGACACCGCGCCGCCATCGACTTTCAGGCTGCCGGCGTGCGCCTTCAAGTGCCCGGCCAAGGCGCCAAGCAGGGTCGACTTACCGCAACCGGACGGGCCGAGAATGCACACGAACTGGCCGGGTTCGATCTGGCAATCGAGGCCCTGCACCGCCTCGAATGCTTCACGACCTTCGCCGAGGACGATCGACAACTGGCGAATATCGATCCGCCCTTCGGGGGTTTGCATCACGCTCATCAGGCTTTTCCTCGCGGTCGATGCCAAGGCGTGAACAAGCCGCCCAGACGTTTGATCAACAGACTGCTGCCCATGCCCAACACACCGATCAGCAACATGCCGACGACGATGTCGGCGTAGTTCTGAATGGTGTAGGACTCCCAGGTGTAGTAACCGATGCCGAACTGGCCGGAGATCATTTCCGCCGTCACCAGGCAGAACCATGAAGTGCCCATGCCGATCGCAAGGCCGGTGATGATGCTCGGTGCGGCGCCCGGCAGGATGACTTCGAGCAGGATCGCCCGGCGCCCTGCCCCAAGGCTTTTCGCTGAGGCGATCAAGCGTGGATCGACGCCTTCAACGCCGTGCACGGTGTTGAGCAGGATCGGGAACAGTGCCCCGGTGAAGGTGATGAAGACCATCGACAACTCGGACGACGGGAACATCAGGATCGCCAACGGAATCCACGCCACGGCCGGGATCGGGCGCAGCACTTCCAGTGGAGGCAACAGCAAGTCTTCGGCCCATGTCGAGCGGCCGATGGCCAGGCCCAGGGCAATGCCGACCACCAGCGCGGCGAGGTAGCCGGCAAACACGCGGCCGAGGCTGGCAGTCAGGTGTTGCAGCAGCTTGCCGGAGTCGCCCAGGCCCAGCGCGGCTTCAATCACGGCCAATGGCGTGGGGACGTTGGCGAAAGTGACCAGGCCGAGGTTCCAGTGATGGCTCGCGGCGAGTTGCCAGAATAGGAGGCACAGCAGCAATGATGCGGATCTGACGGCCCAGCGGTTCTTGAATGATTTCACGGAGCAGGTTTCCAGTTCTGGATCTGTGTGATGGCTGAGATTTACCCCCTCACCCCAACCCTCTCCCCCAGGGGGGGCGAGGGGGAAAGGGAGCCGATCTTCATGCTTTTCAAAACCTGAATTCGGCTCGGCATAGAGACGAGCTTCATGCTTTTCAAAACCTGAGTTCGGCTCGGTATTTCAGGTCGGCGTACCTTGCCCAAACACCTCGATCAGTCCCCTCTCCCTTCGGGAGAGGGCTAGGGTGAGGGGCTCTTGATCTGCTGTTAACGGGTGGCTACAACCTGGGTCGTGGCGTCGGTGAAATCGAAAACCTTGCCGCCCTGCGCCGCTGCAAATTGCTGCGCCTGCCCCTTGAGCAGAAATGCGCTCAAACGGCCCTTGGCATCACTGGCAAACCACGCCTGATCGGCCAGCAACTTGATCCCGCTGTCGCTCGCCTGCGCATACACCGCACGAATGGTTTTGCCGTCCTGCTTCAAACCGGCCAAAGCGGTGAAGGCCGATTCGGCGGAGGCGTACTGGCGCACCTTGTCTTCGCCACGCACCCAGATTTCGGCGACATGGCTGAAGTCAGTGATGGCCTTGCCGCTGACCGCATCCACATGCTTGAGCGGCGTCTGCGCGTAGTTGGCCAACTGCGCGGCGTAATCAAGATGGGAAGCCTTGAACGCCGCACGGATGTATTGATCGTCGATGAAGGTGTCCAAATCGAGACCACGATCGGCCTTCTTCAGGAGCTTCAAGGTATCAATGGCCGTACCCACCGCCTGACGGTACTCAGGCTTCCAGCTCAGGTCGCGGGTCTGCACGCCGAGCGGGCCGTGGAACAGGTAATTGACCTCGGCATCAACGCCGGTGACTTTGGCGATCAGTTCGCTGTACTTCTCCGGTTCGGCGGCCAGCAGTTGATTGGCCTCGATGCTCGCGCGCAGGTAGGCGACAACGATCTCCGGGTGTTTTTTCGCGTAGGCCTGATCCACCAGCGCACCGTGGAAGGTCGGCGCATTGGCCTGGGCGCCGTCGTAGATCTTGCGAGCGAAACCACGACTCGGGAACAACTCGGCAAAGGGCACGAAATCGGCGTGGGCGTCGATCTTGCCGGCCTGCAACGCGGAGCCGGCGACTTCCGGCGGCTGGGCGATGATGTTGACGTCCTTGAGCGGATCCCAGCCCTGCTCCGCCACCGCACGCAACAACATGCCGTGGGCCGTCGAAGCGAACGGTACCGAAATGGTCTTGCCCTTGAGTTCGCTCAGCGACTGCACGCCGGACGCGCTCGGCACGACGATACCGTTGCCGCTGCCCTTGATGCTGCCCGACAGCACGCTGATGAACAGGCTGTGTTTGCCGGCCGTTTCAAACGCCACACCGTTGAACGCGCCGGGGAAATCGGCCATGGCGCCGAAGTCGAGTTTGCCGGCGACCATCTCGTTGGTCAGCGGCGCGCCGCTGGTGAAGTTTTTCCACTGAACGTCGTAGCTGGCGTTTTTGTATACGCCGTCGTGGGGCAGGTATTTTTCGAGCAAACCGAGTTCACGGATCAACAACCCACCGGCGGCGCAGTTGATGGTGGTGTCCTGGGTGCCGATGGCGATGCGGATGGTCTCGGCCGAGGCGGACAGGGTGAACGAAGCCAGTACCAGACCGGCGATTACTGCACGTAACATAAGTGTTTCCCCTCGAATCATTTATAGGATGTTCGTCTCCGCCACGATCAGGGCGCGGTGGGAAACGAGGGGTGTTTTTGAATCCAGCGTCCGGGTTTTCCGGATGGCTTTGGTTGACTGGGCCGACCTCATCGCTGGCAAGCCAGCTCCCACAGGGATTTGCAATGGGACACAGATTTCGCAACACCAGAGAAACCTGTGGGAGCTGGCTTGCCAGCGATGAGGCCCTGTCAGTCAACGCAGTAAATAAGGGATATCGACCTTCACGGCTCCCGTCGGGCAATCCTTTTCACACGGCATGCAATACCAGCATTCATCGAACGCCATGTAAGCCTTCTGCGTGGCGGGGTTGATCGCCAGCAAGTCCATCGGACAGACATCGACACACACGGTGCAGCCCTTGTCGGCGATACATTTGTCCTCGTCCACTGTGACGGGCGCGTTGGAGCGGAAGAAGATTTCCTGAGCTTGATAGGCCATGGTTCGGGCTCTCTTTTAGTGATGCATCACGCGGCGAAGGCGCCAACCCGCAAGCGGTCGTAAGCCTGTATTTCCTCGGCATCGAGCGGGATGATGTAGGGCTCTACGGCTTTCTTGAAACTGGTCATCTGACCGTCATCGCCCTTCTTCAGGTGGCAATGGCAGAACCACTCGCTGTCGTTACGTTGCGGGTGATCGACCCGGTAGTGGTACAGACCCCAGCGACTTTCGGCGCGGAACAACGAGGCGCGGGCAGCCATTTCGGCGCAGTCACGGATCACGCTGGTTTCCATCGCGCGCATCAGCTCATGGGCGTTGTTGGCCTTCATCTGATCGAGATCACGCTCGATGTCGCTGA
Source organism: Pseudomonas sp. P42 (assembly GCF_017973755.1). Taxonomy (NCBI): domain Bacteria; kingdom Pseudomonadati; phylum Pseudomonadota; class Gammaproteobacteria; order Pseudomonadales; family Pseudomonadaceae; genus Pseudomonas; species Pseudomonas sp. P42. The sequence continues at coordinate 101,954 of NZ_JACOPU010000004.1, forward strand.
AGCGCTGCAAGCCGATCTGCATTTTTTTGGTCACTTTCGGCGGTTGCAGGTAGTCGTTGACGAAGCGCCTCAGCTTGTATTCGACCTGGGCCGGCGGCAGACCGTGCTCGCGATCCAGCGGGGCGTAGACCCGTGCTTTTTCTTTCTCGATCTGCGCGGTATCCAACGCCGAAAACTGGCGCCCGGCGACAAAATCCGCCGCGTTGTGTCCGGCGAACCAGCCGTAGGTAAACGCGCCAAGCATGTAGTTGTGCGGCACGGCGGCCATGTCACCGGCGCAGTACAAGCCTTTCACCGAGGTTTCGGCACGCTCGTTGACCCACACGCCAGACGCCGAATGGCCGCTGCAGAAACCGATCTCGGAGATGTGCATCTCGACCATTTGCGTGCGGTAGTCGGTGCCACGGTTGGCGTGGAACTGGCCGCGACTCGGGCGTTCGTTGCTGTGCAAAATCTCTTCGATGTTCTGGATGGTTTCTTCGGCCAGGTGATCGAGTTTGAGAAACACCGGGCCGTTGCCGCTCTCCAGTTCCTGGTGGAACTCCCACATCATCTGTCCGCTCCAGTAGTCACATTCGATGAAGCGTTCGCCCTTGTTGTTCGCGGTGTAGCCGCCCAACGGGCCAGTCACGTAGGCGCAAGCCGGGCCGTTGTAATCCTTGATCAGCGGGTTGATCTGGAAGCATTCCAGATTCGCCAGTTCAGCCCCGGCGTGATACGCCATCGCGTAACCGTCGCCCGCATTGGTCGGGTTTTCGTAGGTGCCCATCAGGTAGCCAGAGGACGGCAGACCGAGGCGTCCGGCGGCACCACAGGCAAGGATTACAGCCTTGGCCTTGATCACATGGAAGTCGGCGGTGCGGCAATCGAAGCCCATCACGCCGTTCACCGCGCCCTCCTCGTCGGTCAGCAACCGCGTGCAGACCAGCCGATTGGTGATGCTTACTCGCGCGCGCTTCAACTGGCGATACAGAACCTTTTTGATGTCGTGCCCTTCCGGCATCGGCAACACATAGGCGCCCATGTGGTGGACTTTTTTCACCGCGTAATCACCGGTTTCGTCCTTCTCGAACTTCACGCCCCAGCGGTCAAGCTGTTCGATGGTTGCGAAGCTGTGCTTCGCGTAGGCGTACACCGCTGCCTGATTGACGATGCCGTCATTGGCGATGGTGATTTCCTTGGTGTATTGCTCAGGGGTGGAGTGGCCGGGAATGATCGCGTTGTTCAGGCCATCCATGCCCATGCTGATTGCGCCGCTGCGTTTGACGTTGGCCTTCTCGACCAGCAACACGCGCAAGTCGCGGTTTTTCTCTTTGGCCTTGATCGCCGCCATCGGCCCGGCCGTGCCACCGCCGATCACGACGATGTCGTATTCCTGCTCAAGCGTGTTGCGTGTCATGCCTGCTCCCCTTTTTGCCGGTCGATCCGCAGGCGGTACTGGAACGCATCGCCACGGTAGTAAAGGTGTTCGAAGTCCAGCGGCTGGCCCTGCGCGTCGTGGGTCAGGCGCTCGATGCGCATGATCGGCGAGCCGGCCTCGACGTTGAGTGCCTGGGTTAAATCGCTGTCAGCCAGCACGGCGTCGATGGCCAGATCCGCATGACCGAGGGCGATGCCGCAGTCGTTTTCGAGAATCAGGAAGATGTCGCGGGTGACCAGATCAGCCTTCTCCAGCCGTTCGCCGATCGCTTTGGGCAGGTAGGTGATTTCCAGCGAGATCGGCTCTCGATTAATCAGTCGTACGCGTTTGATCTGCGCCACGGTTTCGCCCTCGGCGACCTGCAAACGCTCGGCGACACGCTTGTCCGCCGGGATGAATTTGAAGCTGCGCAGGCGGTTGATCACCTCGTAGCCACGACCGGTCATGGACTCGGCGAGGCCTTGCAGGCTGCTGACGTTCTGGAAGGTTTTCGGCTTGGCGACGAAAGTGCCTTTGCCGTGGATCTTGAAGATCAGCCCTTCCTTTTGCAGATCACCCAGCGCCTGGCGCACGGTGATGCGGCTGACTTTGAACAGCGCACCGAGTTCGCTTTCGGAGGGCATCTGGCTGTCTTGCGGGTATTCGCCATCGAGGATGCGGGCGCGCAAGACGTCGCGCAGTTGGGTGTGCAGCGGCACGCTGCTTAGAGAGAGAACGTTATCGGTCATCACGGGATCACTTGTTATAACGAGTTATGACGTGATCTTAGAGACCTGATGACAAGGTTGAGAAATACCGAATGGGCATAACCTTAGATTTGGGTTCGAGGATCAAAAGATTGCAGCCTTCGGCAGCTCCTATAGTTTGAAATGCATTCCCATGTAGTAGTTGCCGAAGGCTGCGATCTTTTGCTCTTAGCGCTTGAGGATCTGGTCCATGACCCAATCGGTCTTCAGCGCTTGTTCGGCCATCGCCGGATGCTCCGATTCACCACGAATATGCGCATTCATGCCCAGCACGTGATGCCACTGAATGTGTTCGTGATGGGCAATGTCCAGGCTGATCTGCTCATCGGCATGCAGCTCGACCGGATGCTCATCAAACACTGAAAAGCTGATCCGGCCGAGGCTGCCGATGATCTCGACCCGATCCTCGCGCCGATCGGCAACAAAACTCCAGCAGCCCATGCCCAGCGCCCCAGAGGCAAAGCGCCAACTGGCGCTGACCGCATCTTCCGCCGCGTACAACCCGGCCTGCCGCGCGGTGAAACCGGCGACCTCGACGATGTCGCCGAGCAAATACTGGAACAGGTCGAAACCGTGGCTGGCCAAATCTGCGAAGTAACCGCCGCCCGCTACCGCCGGGTCGGTCCGCCAATTGTCGCGGCCATCCACATCTGCCGGCGACGGTGCCTTGGTCAGCGTCCAGCTCAAATGCCGCACTTCGCCGATCCGTCCCTGTTCCAGCCATTGCCGCACCTGCGCGAAGCGCGGCAACGAGCGGCGGTAATACGAAACGAACAGGTGCAAACCGGCGTCGGCAAACGCCTGCTGCATCTCGCGGCTTTGCCCGGCGTTGAGTGACATGGGTTTTTCCACGCAGCAATGTTTGCCGGCGGCGGCGACTCTCAGACTGTAATCGCGGTGGCTGTCGGGCGGCGTGGCGATGTACACCGCGTCCACTTCGGGATCGTTGATGAGTGCATCGACGTCGGTGTAAACCCGAGCGATACCGTGGCGCGCGGCGTAATCACTGACGGCTTCAAGGCGTCGGCCCATCACCGCCACCAGTGCGGACCCTGGCGCCTTGTAAAAGGCTGGCCCGCTCTTGCGTTCCGCGACACTGCCGCAACCGATCATGCCCCAGCGCACCACGTTCATCTTTAGTCCTTTTGCAGAATCAGCCGATGCGCAAGGCGCGCAGATCAAGATGACCGTCCTTGAGCGGCGGGCACCAGTAATAGCCGCCGGTGATCGGCCGGCTGATGCGGTACAGGCCATCGGCGATGCCGTCTTCCAGACCGCTCATGCGCCGCAATTGGGCTTCGAAGGCATCCAGCGAGAAACCGAAGGCGAGGAACATCAGCCCCGCGCGGTCACCTTCAATCCACGGCATCGAGCGACGTACGACGAACGCTTCAGGCGCGAAGCTTTCCTGCGCGGTGCGTTTGACGTGAGCGGAGACCGGCGCGTCGTCGATCTCTTCGTTATCGCTCAGGCGACGGCCCATGATGTTGTCTTTGTCGTCGGCGGACAGTTTGTGGAAACCCTTGAGGTCGTGCTGCCACTGCTGAATCGCGGCGAAGCTGCCACCGATCAGGCCTTCAGCGCCTTCGCTTTGCAACGCGGCAGCCATAGCGGCTTCGTCATGAGGGTTTTCAGTGCCGTCTTCGTAGCCAGTCAGGTCGTGACCGTCCTTGTGGCGGAAGGCTTCCTGCATCTCTACCAGGCGCAAAGCCGGAGCCAACGCAGCTTCAATGGCGTTGCAGCGATTGAGCAGGTCGCCACGGTCGACGCCGTGCAACCAGACCCAGAGCGCATGCTGGGTGGACGGGTTGTTCACGCCCACGCCACTCATGGCCGGGAAACTGCGCAGACCGGCGATTTCCACGTTGAGGGCCTTGGCCAGGGATTCACCGAAACCGACCACCGCAGATTTGCCGTCCACCAGGCTCAGCAGGTTGTCGATCGCCTGCGGCAAGGCTTCAATCGAGGCCAGGGCGAAAAACAAATGACGTGCTTGCAATGGAACGGGGGTGGCGAGAATGCCCGGCTGGTAGTGACTCATGTGAACTCCTTGAAAAAGTGCGCGGAGTTTACCTGTGGCCGGAGGTTTTGTGTGGGTTTGGATGGAGTCAAAAGCCCCCTCACCCTAGCCCTCTCCCGGGGGAGAGGGAACTGATTGGGGGATGCTGTGAAGATACGCCGACTTGAAAGTGCTGTACCGAATCCATAATCGACCAAAATCTTTCAGGTCGATGTATGACGCAAGACACCTCGGTCGGCCCCCTCTCCCTCTGGGAGAGGGCTGGGGTGAGGGTTTGCGTCATTACGCCACGCACTTGGGCTCAGACCCGTCCAGCGCTTGAACGCCCGGCGAAAACTGCGCACATCGCTGTAGCCGACCTCTTCGGTGATCCGCTCGATCGGCATGCCCGGATTTGCCAGCAGACTCATCGTCCGCGCCTGCCGGACTTGTTCCAGCAACGCTTCAAAGGTCAGCGCATGCTCGGTCAGCCGCCGCCGTAAAGTGCGGCTGCTCATGTTCAGGTCGCCGGCAATCTTTTCGATATGACTGCCCCGGCTCAGGTCGCGGGCGATCGCACGCTCCACGGCTTGAATCAGGTCGATTTTCTGGTGCACCTGCGCCGCTTCCAGTTCCAGCAACGCGACCGCCTGACGCAACGCCAGTGAATGATGATTGGGCAGGTTGACGTCCAGCCATTGCACATCAATCAGCATGCGATTGTGCAAGCAACCGAAGCGCACTTGCGGCCCAAGCAGACGCTGATATTCACTCAGGTAATCCGGCGCCGCATGCACGAATTCCACGGCGATCGGCTTGAAATCGGCACCCGCCAACGCGCGGCCGTACACCAGCAAACTGGCGAAAAACTCCTCGACCGCGAACACCTGCACATCAGCGAACGGCAGGCGACATTCGGCATCGAGATGCACCTGATCACCGACCACATCGACGCTGGAAACCACGATCCCGCCCGAGGTGTGTTGATGGCGAATCCCCACGGAAAAGGCATCGCGCAAGGTTTTACTCAGTGAAAGCACGTGCCCGAGCAGCCCCAGCGTGCCCAGTACGTTCTGGGCGCCGACCCACAGGCCCAACCCTTGGTTCGGCAGGGCTTTGAGCGCGCGTTGGATCATCGCCACGGCCTGACGATAGGAAATCCGCTGCGCCGGGTCCTGCAGATCTTCAAGGGTAAACCCCAGGCCACGGCACAGGCTTTCGGGATCGACGCCTTTGTGCTGCGCGACTTCGGCGAGGGTTTGCAGGAGGAATGGCGACACCAGCGCCAGTTCAAAGGTCGGGTCTTGGACTTTTACGTTCATGTGGGCTGACATTCCGGATCACGCTTGATTGTTATTTTTGTTACCGGTTATGTCGAAGGAAGTTAGCACAGGGTTCGTCGAGTGTCCGCAGAAGTCCCCCTAACTGTCCGCCAATACCCTGCCCCGTCGGGCCCAGAGCGCTTATTTCTATCGTGCCGGGCGACCTGCGTGCCCGCACTGCGCTCCAAAACAATAATAATGAGGACGGATATGCACCCGAACCACGCGGCATTGCCCCTGCGTCTGGCCCTGATTTTGCTGGGCTGCACCGCGACGCTTCCGGCCCTGGCTACCGAAGCCGGCGTCGACAATATCGGTACCGGCACCGACGGCTTCTTCATGCTGCCGATGGAGGTCGACAGCCTTCCGGAAAACATGGTCGCGCTCAATGTCTACTACAACCATTACAAGGCCAGGAAGCTCAATATCAGCTCGCTGGGCGGCAAGGTGCCGAATGTCGAAATCGAGTCGACGGCGGTGATTCCGCGCATCGATTACTTGAGTCCGGTGCGGATCTTTGGCGGACGCCTGGCCGGGTACATCGCGCAACCGTGGCTGAAGCAGGAAGTGTCGGTATTCGGCTTGAGCGACACCCGCGAAGGTATGGGCGATACCACCGTCGCGCCGATCATCCTGTGGGACATGGGCAAGGACCTGACCCTCGGCGCCGCATTGGAAATCACCGTACCCACCGGCGAATACAGCGTCGACCGGCTGGCCAACACCAGCAACAATTTCTACACCTACAAGCCGCTGTTCTCCTTCACCTGGTTGCCGACCGAGCGCAGCGAAGTCTCGATGAAGACCACCTACAGCTTCAACGAGAAGAACAAGGACACCGACTACAAATCCGGGCAGATTTTCCACTTCGACTACTCGGCCAGCTACAAGCTCACCGACGATCTGATGCTCGGCCTCAACGGCTACTACCTCAAGCAGACCACCGACGACAAACAGTTTGGCCGCACCGTGCAATTCGCCGGGCAAGACGTGGACGACGGGGTGCGCGGCGAGGTGTTCGCAATTGGCCCGGCGCTGTACTTCACCTTCCTCAAATACGCCAGCGCGGAGATTCGCTGGGCCAAGGAATTCGATGTCGAGAACCGCCCCGAGGGCGAGATGCTCTGGGCCAAAATCAGCATTCCCTACGCGTTCTGACAGCCACCATCGCCCCTGCAGGATTTACGTCAACTGGCTGAAAAAAGGGCAGCGTCAGTTGCCCACGCTCCTCCTCGGTCAGCTGCTGTTTCGCCTGTTCATCCAGCGCCCCGGCGCCCAGTACTTGCACCGGACTGTTGGGGTTGTAGCCCGGCGCCGCTGCACGACTGGCGCCATCGCGGGATGGCGCGGACTGGCCCTATCGCGAGCAGGCTCGCTCCCACATTTGAAATGCGGTTCCATGTGGGAGCGAGCCTGCTCGCGAAGAGGCCCGATCCGACAACACCAATCTGAGCTATTGCACCAACTGATTGATCTCGATGATCGGCAGCAACACCGCCATCACGATCACCAACACCACACCACCCATCACCACAATCATCAGCGGCTCAAGCAACGCCGTCATGCCCATCGCCCGGCGTTCAATATCTCGGGACAGGGTTTGCGCCGCGCGCTCCAGCATCGGTGGCAGAGAACCGGTTTTCTCGCCGCTGGCGATCAAATGAATCAGCACCGGCGGGAACACATTTTCGACCCGCAGCGCCGCGGCGAGGTTGACGCCCTCGCGCACCTTGGCCGTGGCATCGCTGACGCTCAGGCTCAAACGGTCGTTGGACAAGGTCTGGCGCGCCGCTTCCAAGGCTCTTAATAACGGCACGCCCGCGCCGCCGAGAATCGCCAGGGTCGAGGCAAAACGCGCGGTGTTCAGGCCCAGAATAAAACGACCAATCAACGGCAATTTCAGCACCCGGTGATGCCAGCTCAAACGCGCCGCCGGGTTGCGCAAATACAAACGCCAACTCCAGAACGCCCCGGCCATGACCGCTGCACACAACCAACCCCACGCACGAATGAAATCACTGGCCGTCAGCATCGCCAGCGTCAGGCCCGGCAGATCCTGCCGCGCCTGGGAAAACGCGCTCACCACCTGCGGCACCACGTAACTGAGCAGGAAAATCACAATGCCGATCGACACCAGCCCGACCACGCCGGGGTAGATAAACGCGGTGAGTATCTTGCCGCGCAGGTTGTTGCGCTCCTCGATGTAATCGGCGAGCCGCTCCATCACTTGCGCCAGATCCCCGGACTCCTCGCCCGCCGCGATCAATGCGCGGTAGATCTCGGGAAAGTCCCGCGGCCGCGACGCCAGCGATTCGGCCAGACGCATGCCGCTGCGCAAATCGGCACGCACCGCGCTGAGGGTGTGGGCGATGTGTTTTTTCTCGGCCTGCTCGACCGTGGCACTCAACGCGGCCTCCAGCGGCAGACTGGCGCCGAGCAGGCTCGACAGTTGCCGCGTGGCCCACGCCAGGTCGTTATCCGACAGCCGCGCACTGAACAATCCACCGCCGCCATGCTGGGCGACATTGCTCTCCTTGTGCACTGCCAACGCAGTCAAACCGCGCGCGCGTAATGCACTGAACGCGGCAGTCTGGCTGTCGGCCTCCAGGTGCCCCGATTCGATCTTGCCAGTGGCATCGGCGGCTTCAAAACGATAACGATTCATCAGGTGTCCCGTGTCACGCGCAGGATTTCTTCAGGCGCGGTGGCGCCGCTGCGTATCCAGCGTTCACCGTCTTCACGCAGGCTGAACATCCCGGCCTTGTTGGCCGCCGCACGCAAGGCCTGCTCCCCTGCCCCTTGGTGAATCAGCGTGCGGATGTCGTCGTCGATGCAGAACAACTCGTGGATGCCGGTGCGGCCGCTGTAACCGGTCTGATTGCAGTTTGCGCACCCGACCGGGCGCCAGGTGCCGGGCGCGGTGGGGTCTTCTTCCTTGCATTGATTGCACAGCCGTCGTACCAGTCGCTGCGCCAAAACCCCGAGCATTGAAGACGCCAGCAGAAACGGCTCGACGCCCATGTCGATCAAGCGGTTGACCGCCGACACCGCATCGTTGGTGTGCAATGTCGCCAGCACCAGGTGACCGGTGAGCGACGCCTGCACGGCGATTTGTGCGGTTTCCAGATCACGGATTTCGCCAATCATGATGATGTCCGGGTCTTGCCGCAAAATCGCCCGCAGTGCCAGGGCAAAGGTCATGTCGATCTTGGCGTTGACCTGAATCTGACTGATGCCCGGCAGGTCGTATCCCACCGGGTCCTCCACGGTGAGGATGTTGCTGGTGCTCGCATCCAGCCGCGCCAGCGCCGCATAAAGGCTGGTGGTTTTGCCGCTGCCGGTAGGCCCGGTGACCAGCACGATGCCGTGGGGCTGACGGATCAGGTGATCGAGCTTGGCCAACACCTGCGCGTCCATGCCAAGGGTTTCGAGGTGCAGACGCCCGGCCTGCTTGTCGAGCAGACGCATCACCACCCGCTCGCCGTGGCCGGTAGGCACCGTGGAAACACGAATATCGATCGGCCGTCCCGCCACGCGCAAAGCGATGCGGCCGTCCTGCGGCAGACGTTTTTCCGCGATGTCGAGCTGGGCCATGATCTTGATCCGCGACACCAGCGCACCGTGCAGCGCCTTGCGCGGCGAGACCACGTCACGCAGCGTACCGTCGACGCGATAGCGCACCACTGAATGGGTTTCGAACGGCTCGATGTGAATGTCGCTGGCCTCATCCCGCGCCGCTTGCGTGAGCAAGGCGTTGATCATGCGGATCACCGGCGCGCCGTCCTGGGTATCGAGCAGGTCAGTGATTTCCGGCATGTCCTGCATGAGACGATCGAGATCGACCTCGTTCTCTGCGGCACCCACCACCGCCGCCGCACTGCCAGTATCGGCGTAGGCGGCGGCGAGCAAGCCATCGAGTTCGTCATCGCGCACGCGCTGTACCGTGGTCGCGCCAAACTGCCGCCGCACTTCACTGATCGACCAGCCCGGCGTCGATGGACACACCGTCAGCACCCCGTCGCGTAACAAAATGCGCTGAGCCTTGGCCCAGGCGTAGGGCAACGCACTCATCGCCCACCCTCCCCAACGCGAATGATCTCCCCCGTGGCAATACGATCCCCTGTAGGAGCTGCCGAAGGCTGCGATCTTTTGATCTTTGGCCGTTTGGGTCCGTCGAAGAGCAAGATCAAAAGATCGCAGCCTTCGGCAGCTCCTACAGGTCCGTTTTCCGAATCAAGAGGCGATAGCGGAGTCATTGGATGGGCACCGCTTTGATACTGGCGCGCGGACCCGATCCCGGTAAAACCGCCGGCACGCCCTGCTCCGCCGCAGGCAATTGCGGCGCCTGCATATCGGGCATTGCCCAACTGCGCTCCGGCTGCAAACCGCCCTGCGCGCGGCGCATGAAATCGTAACGATTGAGGGTAATGCTGCGCCCCGCTTCGCTGTCGCGAATGATGTACGGGCGCAGGAATACCATCAGGTTGGTCTTGGTGATCGCCCGGCGTTCGTTGCGAAACAACGCGCCGAGTCCGGGAATGGTCGACAGCCAAGGCACGGCGTCATTGCTCTGGCTGTAGCCGTCCTGCAGCAAGCCGCCAAGCACCATGATCTGGCCGTCGTCGAGCAAAATACTGGTGTCGATTGCACGCTTGTTGGTGACGATGCCCGCCGAGGTCGCACTGTTGGAGGCGCGTTCGTCGATGCTGCTGACTTCCTGATAAATGTCGAGCTTGACCGTGCCGCCCTCGGAAATTTGCGGGCGCACGTTGAGCTTCAAACCGACTTCTTCGCGGGTCACGGTCTGGAACGGATTGTTGCTGGTACCGCCGCCCCCGGTTACGTAGCTGCCGCTGACAAACGGAATGGTCTGGCCGACAAAGATGCTCGCGGCTTCGTTGTCCAGGGTCAGCAGGTTCGGCGTCGACAGCACGTTGGTGCCGCCCTTGCTCTTCAAGGCCCGAGCCAAGACTTTAAGATCCAGAATCTTGCCGATGCCGGGGATGTCCACAGTGCCGTTGACGTAGCCGAGGTTCAGGCCCTGCGGCAGCACGTCGATACTGGTCTTGCCATTGGTGTTGAGACCCGAACCACCGAGGTTCGCACCGCCAATCACGCCTTTACCGCCGAGATCGCCGGTCTGCCATTGCACGCCGAATTCACTGGCATCGTCCTCGCCGACTTCGACGATCAGGCTTTCGATCACCACTTGCGCGCGCCGCTGGTCGAGCAAGTCGATGACTTCACGCAGGCTGCGATACAACGGCTCCGGCGCGGAAATCAGCAAGGTGTTGGTGGTCGCGTCAGCCTGGATCGTCACGCCGCCAGCGCTGAAAGCGACGTTCTGCTCGCTGGCCTGCGCACCGCCATTGCCACTGGTACCGCCACTGCCCTGCGCGTAACTGCCGCCAGTGCTGCCCGTTGAAGTGGTCGACGTGGTGCCGCTGGTTTGCGTGCTGCTCTGGCCGTTTTGCCCGCCGGAACTGCCGGTATTGCTGCCCATTGCACTGAGCACCGAACGCGCACTGTCGCTGGTCCCGCTGTCGCTTTCACCGGTGAGCAAACCGCGCAGTGCCTGGGCCAGTTTTGCCGCTTGGGCGTTGCGCAGATAAACAACATGCAGGTTGCTCGGATTGCTCTGTGCATTATCGAGTTTGTAGATCAGGTTACGCGCAAGCTCCGTACGCTCCGGGCTGCCGGCGCGGATGATGATGGTGTTGGAACGCGGATCGCCAATCACCGCGATTTTCTGCGTCGGGTCATTGCCCGGCGCGTCGAGCAGGTCGGCGACCATCGGCGCGATGTCGGCGGCGATGCCATTCTCGATCTGCACCACATCGGTGTCGATCGCGCTCGGCGTATCGATGCCGGCGATCAACTGTGCGACACGGGTCAGGTTCTCGGCGTAATCGGTGACGACAATGGTGTTGTTGCCGGGGTAAGCGTTGATCGGATTGTTCGGCGACACAATCGGGCGCAGCACCGGAATCAGGTTCACCGCGTTCTCGTATTGCAGGCGAAAGGTGCGGGTGAGCATGCCGTTGCCCACGGGTTTGTCGGCGCTGTAGATCGGCCCGCCGAGCAGCTTCGCATCGGCCTCCGGAACCACTTGCGCAACACCACCGACATCGACCACGGCAAAGCCCTGCATGCGCAACGCCGACAGCAACATGTCGTACGCCTGACGCGCCGGCACCTGACCTTCCGAGACCAGCGTCAAGTTGCCCTTGACCCGCGGATCGACCAGAAACTGCTGCCCGGTTGACCGCGACAATGCGCGCACCACCGCTTGAATATCCGCCTCGACGAAATTCAGCGTCACCGGTTGATCGCCCAGTGGGTTGCTCGGCAACGCAGTGCCGCGTGCAGCACCGCCGCCACGGCTGCGCTCGGTGATGTTGTGCAACTGCTTCGGCGCAGGCCTGGCTTGCGCCTGCATGCGTTCACGGTCGAGCACCGCATCGCCACTGCGCTGAGTGTTGGCCAGCGGCCGGCCGAGTTCGCTGTCGACCAGCAACGGTGGCTGATCTTTCGGCGTGGACGTGTTGCTGCACGCGCTCAATGCCATCAGCAGCAGCGGCAACGCCATGCGCGTCGGTTTGGATCCTGACCCCATCATGAAGCTTCCTTAGCGTCAAGCGCCTGATCCATGCGAACGGTGCCTGACAAAGTGCCGGCAGTGACTTCAGTCGTGGCCGCGTCTGCGCGTTGCAAACGGGCCTCGACCACTTGCAGAGAAAGTTGTGCCGGCTGGCTCAGCAGCCAGTCGAGCACCGCGTCGGCCGGCGCGACGTCGAAGGTCAACTGCCATGAACCGGCATCCGCCGCCTGTAATTGATAATGTCCGGCCAGACCGCTCGCTTGCAGGGATTGCTCCAGCGACTGGCCGAGACTTTGACCGTCCGGGCGCACGCTGACGTCGCGCAGCACCAGCTCCAGCGCTTGCGTCTGAGCGCGCAACTTCGGCGTTTCGCTTTGCCAATAAGTGATTTTCTTCAGCGGTGGCTGGATCAGCGCGACCCAGACCAGCAGACCGATCATCGCAATTGCCATACCGCTGACCATGCGTTTTTCGCGCAACGCCAACGGCTGCCAACGAGCCTGCAACTGACTGTTGAAGCGCTGCCAGCGTGCGCGGTAAATCGCCAGCGATGCCCTATTCATCTTCTGCCTCGCTGCTGTTGTCTGCGCTTTCGTCAGTGGTCGCTTCGCTGGCCGGGCGCAATGTCCAGCCGTCGTCATCGGCAGTCACGCTGATGCCGGCCTGCGCCAGTGTGGTTTGCCAGTCCTTGTCGTTGCCGGTGCGACGCGCGTCTGCGATCAGACCGAGTTGCAGCGTCCCGTCGACAAACGTCAGACGCTCGACGCTGCCAGCCATGAACGGGATGCCCGTCGCAGCCTGCAGCACCAGTCGATTGAAATTTTGCGAGGGATCGTCCGCTGCGCCTTTGTGCCGCGCCGCCAATTGCTGGCGGGCCTGTTGCAGCGGATTGAGGATCACCGGCAACTCGGGAAACGCCTGCTTCACGCGCTGATTCATTTGGCTTTTGAGCTGCTGCCCCTGACTGGCTTCGCGCGCCGCATAGAGGTTGAGCCCGACCACCCACACCGCCATGGCCAACGCCGAAAGACCGATCGCCCGGCCCCAGCCGCGATGTTCAGTGCCTTGTTGTTGCAGCGCACCGTGCAGACCCCAGCCTGGCAACGGCCCGGTCCAGCGCTGCGCCTCGGCCATCGGCAGATCGGCGCCGGGCGGCGCGGCGTCGCCGATCCAGTGCAACTGCGCGCCCGGTTGCCACAACGCGGGGTCGACGCCGTCATCGAACAGCGGTTGTACCTGCGCGGTCTGCAGACTTTCGCGCAGCAGCAAGTGACCGTCCTGCACGCAAGCGACCGTGCCCGGCAGCACCGGTAAGCTGTAGGCCGCCGGGTACAGGCCGCGCAGGTTCAAACCGGTTTGCTTGAGCATCTGGCCGAGTCGCTGCAAGGACTGCCGCGGCACCCACGCGATCTGCACCCGCCCCGCTGCGTCACGCGGACTGTGGGCGATGTGCATCTCGCTGCTGTCGCCGAGCATCAAGGCTTGCGCCGCACATTGCACCGCTGCGGCGGTCTTGTTGGCCGGCAACGGCGGTAAATCGATACTCGCCAACAGGCTGTCCGCCGGGTGCAGAAAACCTATCAGCGGTGGCTGTTTCGGCAACTGACTCAACTGCTTCAGGCTATGGCGCTCTTCGCGGCTGACCTGGCCCTGACGATCCAGCCAGGCGCAGTTCAATTCACTGTCGAGGTCAAGAACCGCCAAGGGCGGCAGGGCAATTCTCAGCTGATTCATGCACCCACCCGCGACCAGATCACCTGCGGCAGACGATCCTGGCTGCGATGCAGCAACGCATCCAGACTGACCCGCCGCTGCTCGCGACGCACTTCACCGCGCAGTCGAAACCAGTCGCTGGTGATGCCGACCTTGACGCTGGTGAGTTCCAGACTCGGCATGCGCAAACGGTTGACGAAATCGCCTCGGTTGATGAACCAGCGCCCGGCGTCTCGCTCATTGATCAACGCCTGCGCCCGCTCCAGCGACAGGCCCGGCACATACGCGGCCAACACAGGCGCGGTGGCGGTGTTGCCGTTGATCCAGGTCGTCGCGGGAATCACCGTAACGTATGGCGCAAGCTTGCTGATGACGGCGTCGTTAATTCCCTCGACGCTGCGCAAGTCTTCGAGGTTGCGCAGCATCGGCAGTTTCGGATTCTCAGGCTTTCGCGAAGCGTTGGGCGACGTGGCGCGACCACTGTCGAAGTTGTTCGTGTTGTTGGCGATCTGCGGATTCAACAGTCGCGGGTAGGACGCGATCACCCGCTGACTGATGCGCTGACTCAAACCGGCGCTGATCCCGATCAATTCGCACAAGCGCCCAAACGCCTGAATCTGCGCCTCATCAACACGCTCGTTGGCCACCAGATTGCGCAGGTTGAACTTGCCCTGCTCGTCCTCCAGCCGCCCCTCAAAACCCTGCACTTCAAGCCGTTGCGCCCACGGCTGATCGAGCCGGGTCAACGGATCGCGCTGGCGAGCGTCCCACAACAACTGGCGGCTGATCTCCAAACCGCCCTGCACCACCCAGCGCCCCTGCACGCGATGCTGATCGGCCTCCAGCGCACGGGTCGCAACGCTTTGGCGGGTCAACATGCCCGCCGCAATCACCGCCACCACGGCAGCAATCAGCAACGCACTGATAATCGCCATGCCTTGTTGCTTCGCCAGATTCGGCGACCGTCTGTTCATGGCCGGCCTTACAGCTGCCAGGAACCAATGTCGGCATTCACGTCGTCGCCGTCAGGCTGCCCGTCGGCACCAAGCGAGAAGATGTCGATTTCACCGTTGGCGCCGGGGTTGAGGTACTGATACGGACGGCCCCACGGATCGTTGGGCAAGCGCTCAAGGTACGAACGCCAGTTACTGTTCTTCGCATCCGCCGGGCGCTCCACCAGCACTTTCAAACCCTGGTTCATGCTCGGGTAAGTGCCGTGATCGAGGCGATACAGCTTGAGCGCCTGCATCAAACCGCCAATGTCCTGCTTCGCCGCCGTCGCCCGCGCCTGATCCGGACGATCAAGCACTTTAGGCACCACCATCGCCGCGAGAATCCCGAGAATCACCACAACCACCATGATCTCGATCAGGGTGAAACCCTGCTGGCCACGGGGCATACGCGGCGACTGCTTAAGCGGTTTGAACTGTGCGATATCCATCTCGACATTCCTTGGCTTGATTCGATTCGACGCGCAGTGTTGCAAGAAGATATGTCAGGGATGTTGAAAATCCTCGGGAGCTTTCGTCGTCAAGCCGTCAAGGACGGGGGTTAGCGTCGAGGGCTGTGTTTTCGCTTTGAGCCCTCCATGCGTGCGCCTTCCCGAGAAAGCGGATTTACCCTGATTGAAGTGCTGGTGGCGCTGGCGATTATTGCCGTGGCGATGTCGGCGGCTGTGCGCGTGGCGGGGTTGATGACGCAGAGTAATGGGCTTTTGCGGGATCGCTCGATTGCTTTATTGGCCGGGCAAAGCCGCATGGCCGAGTTGCGGCTTGAAGGCAAGTTGCCGATGGGCATGAAAGCGCAGGAATGTGATCAGGGGCGATTGTTGTTGCGGTGTGAGCAGGTGATTGGCGCGGCGGAGAATGGGCGGTTGCTCAAGGTCGGAATTCAGGTGTTTGACCGGAGCCAGGATGCGCCACCGTTGGCCAGGCTTGAGACTTTACTCACCCCCCAGGAAAAATCCCCGCTGTAAAAATCTCCCAGGAAACAGAACAACTGTCTCGGACCAGCAAATACTTGAGACCTGTGAGCGACAAAAAAACCTGTGGGAGCCAGCCTGCTGGCGATGGCGGAGTGTCAGGCAACGAAAATGGCGCATGTGCCATCGCTGGCAGGCCAGCTCCGACAAGTTTCAGCGTCGTACACGATATCCGCGACCAACCCAAAACCCTGTGGGAGCGGGCTTGCCCGCGAAGGCGCCAGAACGGACACCCGATCAATCACCAAGTGATCCCGGCACCCGCATCACCCAGGCAACTCCAAATTATCCAACGCCCGATTCACCGCCAGCTCCCCCAGCATGATCAACTGCGCAATCCCCAACAACGCCCGACGCTGCGACGCCGGCAACAGACTGGCGACGTTCTGGGCAATGGTTTGCGCCGAAGCGAGTGTTTCACTGGCATCGACCAGCAGTTCTTCGTTTTTGCTGTCCGCGGTTACAGCGTACATCCCACGGGTTTTACGTGGCGGCGGCGTGGAACCGGGCTGCGAAACCCGATCGCTGATTCGTCAGCGACCAGACCACAATAGAACCCACCCCCAAGATGCCCCTCTTGCCTGCCAATGCTCTCGAGTAGCCACTCGGTCGTTTCCCAAGACTGGGTTCGGCCGGGCCAAGGCAAGGTGTAACTACCAAATAGTTACGGGCAAACTCTCAGCATTTGTACGTGCGGACGCTAGGAACTAGAGGCAGCAGGGAGTACTCGTTTGAGGATGTCGGCCAGCGTCACAACTCCCAGCAAGCGATCCGCGCTCACGACCAGAGCAAGCTGAATGCTCGATTTACGCATGCGCGCAAGCGCTTCGTAGACGGGTGTTTTCGCGTCAAGCACAAAAGCTTCTCGTGCAAGCTCATGCGCCAACCGAGTCTCTGGCTCAAGCAGGGTGTCGCGTACGTGAACCACCGAGGGTTGTATGCCCTCGGTTCCCAGCACGAGAATGCGCAGGTGCCCGGACTCGATGGCTGCAGTGCGGACATTTGCCACCGTCGCATCCCGCGTAACGTGAACCGGCACCTCCCCCGGGATTAGCAAAGCTTCGACGGGCAGTGTGCCCAGGTCGATCAGGCCTGAAATCTGCTGCTGCATCTGCGGCTGTAGCGTGCCGACCTTCGCCGAGTGCTCAACGAGCTGCCTGATGGTCTCAATATCCTGACCACCAACTGCGGCGCTTTCAACGGGCTCTACACCTGAGGCTTTTACCAGACGGTTGGCGATTCGATTCACCAAGCGCAACAGCGGACGTAGCGGCCAGGTATAGATGCGCGACACGATGCCAATTGCCAGAGCGGACCTTTCCGGATGTGCAATGGCCCACGACTTGGGCGCCATTTCACCGACAACCAAGTGCAAGAATGTCACCAGGAAAAGCGCGAAGCCAAAAGCTGCACCACCCGCTGCCCACTCAGGCAAGCCCCACGCAGTGAACACTGGGCCGAGCCATAAGTCGACCGCAGGTTTCGTCACCGCACCCAGGGCAAAGGTACACAGCGTGATACCCAACTGAGCACCAGCAAGCATTAACGTCAAATCATTCATGCCGCGCAGCGCAGCACGAGCGGACAGACTGTTGATGGCCAGCTCTTCAAGGCGGTGCCGGCGAGCGCCGAGCAACGCGAACTCGATGACAACAAACAAGCCACTCAGCGCGATGAGAACGACTGTGGCTATCGTGACTATCAGCGGATCATTCATTGAGCGTCCTCCGCCATAGACACTTTGACCAACCGTACGCGAACTTCAGTCGGAACATGTCGTTCAATACGCAGTACATCAACTTCGAGTCGATATCTCACCGGCTCGTCGGAAATCAGTTCGGCAGCATCGATAGGTAGATCAACGGTGACTGTGTCGCCTTCTCCGGGCAGTGCGCCAAGCTCAGCGATCAGCATACCTGCCACCGTTTCAACATCAACGCGCGGCAGGTCGTGACCAATGATGCGCCTGACTTCGTCGAGGTGAACGTCGCCTTCCATTGTCCAGGTGTCTTCCCCTTCTGACACGATGGCGTCGCCGACTTCCGCGTCATGCTCGTCGGTAATTTCACCGACGATTTCCATGGCAAGGTCTTCAATCGTGAGCACCCCGGCGAAACCACCATACTCGTCGATAACACAAGCTAACTGATCGGCTGTCTGAACCAGTTGATCAAGAGCATCCGGCAGCAGCATCAGCGTCGGCAGCACCTTGGCAGGTCTCATCAGCGAAGCAACGGTCTCATTACTGTTTCCCGTGGAGAGACGTGCAAGCACGTCGGCGAGATGTACAACGCCCACAGGGGCATCATCGTCATCGATCACCGGATATCGGGTGTGAGCACGCGCCATCAGCCCTCGCAGCTCTTCGAGCGTCGTATCGGGCTCAACCCAGTCAACTTGTGATCGGGGCACCATAGCGTGTTCGACGTTGCGTTGCGGGAAGTCGAGGATGCGATCCATCATGAGTGACAACTCGCGTGGCAGGTCGCCACTGTCGCGCGAGTCGGCGATGATGTGTGGCAGATCGGTAGCCGAGGCGCTCACATCGAGGTCGTGAATCGGTTCGATACGCAGTAACTTCAGGAGAAGGTTGGCCGATTTGTCGAAGAAACTGATTAGCCAGCCGAAGGCCGACATATAGAAGAGCGTGGAGCGGGCAAGCCGAAGCGACAGGGGCTCAGGGTTCGCAATGGCAAGGTTTTTCGGATAAAGCTCACCCACGACCATTTGGATGATCGTAGCCGCAACCAAAGCAATACCTGTACCGACGGCCACCCTAGCCTCAATCGGTATACCGGTTCCTGCGAGCAGAACGCCTAATGATTCACCTACCAAGGGTTCCGCGACATAACCAACAAGTAAACCTGTGACGGTAATGCCAAGCTGGGCACCCGACAGCATAAAACTTGTGCGGTTCGTGACGGCCAATGCGCGCTTTGCCGACGCATCACCGGCAGCTGCCAATGCTGAGAGCCTGGTACGGTCAACCGCCATGTAGGCAAATTCTTGCGCAACAAAATAGCCATTCACAGCGATGATGGCCAGCATGACCAGGATGCCAAGAATGAGGGTAAGGATAGTTTCGATCATTTGGCGGCACGACCAAATTCAGAATCTGGACAGCGGCTGTGTGTTGCGGGGCTGGGGTCCACGAAGGAGTCCATGAAAACAAGGGATAGACAGCATACGGGCGTTTGCTCCGGATCGTCTAGCTAGAGAATCTTTTCCGATTGTGAATGCCGACTCCAATAGACCCAGAACTAAAAAACTGGAAAAGCGCAGCTGGCTGCCACCAGCAAAATCGCAGGCATATCACGCAAACATCGTCATGCCCTTTACTCGAAATCGGATTTCAAAGCATTGAAACCATTTAGCCATTCTTTAGGTACTTCTGGCCGGTTTCGGACGAATACAGAGTAATGGGGGTTTGCGTGATCGTTCGATTACGCTTTTGGCTTCGCAGAGTCGTAAGCCGAGTTGCGGTTTGAAGGCCGGTTGCCGATGGACATGAAGGCGCAGGAATGTGATCAGGGGCGGTTGTTGTTGCGGTGTGAGCAGGTGATTGGCGCAGCGGAGAATGGGCGATTGCTCAAGGTCGGGGTGCAGGTGCTTGACCGGAGCCAGGGTGCGCCGCCGTTGGCCAGGCTTGAGACTTTACTCACCCCTCAGGAAAAATCTCCCAGGAAACAGAACAACTGTCTCGGACCAGCAAATACTTGAGGCCTGTGAGCGACAAAAAAACCTGTGGGAGCCAGCCTGCTGACGATGGCGGTTTGTCAGGCAGCAAAATGGCGCATGTGCCATTGCCATCGCTGGCAGGCCCGCTCCGACAAGTTTCAGCGTCGTACACGATATCCGCGACCGACCCAAAACCCTGTGGGAGCGGGCTTGCCCGCGAAGGCGCCAGAATGAACACCCAATCAATCACCAGGTGATCCCGATACGCGCATCAACCCGGCAAATGCAAATTATCCAACGCCCGATTCACCGCCAACTCCCCGAGCATGATCAACTGCGCAATCCCCAACAACGCCCGACGCTGCGACGCCGGCAACAAACTGGCGACGTTCTGCGCGATGGTTTGCGCCGAAGCGAGTGTTTCACTGGCATCGATCAGCAGTTCTTCGTTTTTGTTGTCTGCGGTTACCGCGTACATCCCACGGGTTTTACGTGGAGGCGGCGTGGAACCGGGTGGACAGAGGTAGTGGTCGAGGGCGCGGTCGGCGGCTTCGTGGAGTTTTTTTGAGTCGAGGGATTCGTAGGGGGAAACTGGATCGGTTTCGGGGGGGTTGGGTGTTGGTTTGATCATGAGTGAATCTCCAAATCATAGAAAAGGAGCCATCATCTTTCGCTACCAAACGAAGGGGTGGTGGCCATACGAAGGTTGGTAGACCGGTGACTTGGAGAACCGGCGCGCCCGAAGACGCCCTGCGCATGGCCACCATAAATACACAGCCCCAAAAGGACCTGTATCGAGTGACGCTATGCGCCAAGTCTAAGCCGGGCTACCAAACCCGATCGCTGATACGTCAGCGACCGCACCACAATAGAACCCGCCCCCAAGACGCACAAGCCGGCGGATTCTGGCGTAGCTGTAGGCAAAAGCGCAAGGATATGTAGCCTGAGAGAGTGACTGGAAATGTCTTTTTAAACACTGGCGTTTATCGGAATCCTCATTGCGTGTCGGATCCCACAACAGATCCGTCCCCTTGCTCCAACAGACGTAAGCGTCCGGCGAACACATCCCCCTGAAGCTGATATGGAGCCATCGCCTCCATTGAATCGAGGCAGTAGTGGTTATGCGGATTCTGTTCTCTGCATAATGACTGACCGCCATGTTTAGGGTGCTTGTTATGCCAGCCTCCGCTGATCAAAACTCCGCTGTCGTTTTATGCCCAGCTTCCAATAACGACCTGGAAGATCTGGTAGCCATCAGGATTGAGGCCATGCGCGAGAGCCTTGAACGGCTTGGACGATTTGACCCGGATCGTGCGCGCGAACGATTTCTTGGTGGGTTCGACGCTAACAGCACACGCCGTATAGAAGTATCAGGTGATCTGGTCGGTTTTGTCGTAATCAAAGACCATCAGAGCGAGCTTCTGCTTGACCACTTGTATGTGATACCCAGTGCTCAAGGAGCAGGAATCGGCTCTGAAGTGCTTACGCGGATTTTCAGAGAGGCTGATGAGATCGGGCGTCCCATCAAGGTGGGTGCTCTCAAAAAAAGCGCTTCAAATCGTTTTTACACTCGCCATGGCTTCGTGTTCGTCGAAAGCGGTGAATTCGATAATTATTATGTCCGGACTAGCGTTAATGCCGTTGATTTGGGCGACTAGGCAGATCTTGATACGGTGCCCCGTCAGAGGTAGCACCGCTAGATGGGCATCCACCTGTGCGGCAGTAGTTCGGTAATCTCATTCGACCGCTGCGTCGGCAAGCGCGTGAGCATTCAGCCGCGCAGACTGGATCAAGCTCATGATCGCCGCCGCTCGTCGGCGTCATCCAAATCAACCAGCCCCACCACCGGAACCTGCCACGAAGGCTTTTTCCCACTCTGGCTATCAAACGCACGACGCGCGTCGCGAAAATCCTCGACGTGCTCCACCACCCACGTCCAAATGGGCGACATACGGACCAATAGCTCCATACCCAAAGGCGTCAGCTCATACTCGACATGGGGCGGCACTTGATCCAACTCCCGCCGTATAAGCAGACCATCGCGTTCCAGCGCACGGAGCGTCTTGGTCAACATGCGCTGAGTCACGCCCGTCATCTGCCGTTTGATCTCGGCATGACGCATCGTGCCGTACACACCGAGAGCATGCAGAATCCCCAGTGACCACCGGCTACCGGCGTGAGCCAGGACCTCGCGCCGCACGCCATCATCGTCTCGTCTTAGCGTCTGGCAGATCGCTTCTGCCTGGCTAAGGGTTTCTTCATCGGTCATCTGTCCCCCTGGTATCACGCGTGTGCCTTCTTCTGAGCGCTGCCCAATCGTGCCAGCATCACCAAATCATACAGACGACGGATTCAGGAGACACCATGACCGAATCGACCCACCCTTCCCCACAATCCATTCTCGTACTTGGCGCCGGCGAACTCGGCCTGCCGGTTCTGCGCAATCTTGCGCGGGTAGCCAAGCGCTCGCCCGGCAGCACCATCAGCGTCCTGCTCAGGGATTCGACCATCAACACGCAAATCCCTGAGAAAAAGCGCGAAATCGATGAACTGCGCAGCCTGGGCATCCAGCTAGTCACTGCAGACCTGGTTAACGATTCCATCGATCAACTGGCCGAAGTGTTCGCAGCATTCGACACCGTCATAGGTTGCGCGGGCATGGTCGCGGGTCGGGAAACGCCGATGAAACTGGCAACAGCCGCGCTCAGGTCCGGCGTGAAGCGCTACTTCCCCTGGCAGTTTGGCGTCGATTTCGAAGTGATTGGCCGGGGCAGCCCGCAGGATCTGTTCGATGCGCAACTCGACGTGCGCGAGTTGCTCCGCGCCCAGGATAAAACCGAATGGGTGATCATCTCGACCGGCATGTTCACAAGCTTTCTGTTCGAGCCGGTCTTTGAGGTCGTCGATTTTGAGAACGACACCGTCAACGCCTTGGGCAGCCTCGAAACCAGCGTGACGCTCACAACACCGGAGGACATCGGCAAGCTGACAGCGGAAATCGTTTTCTTCGAACCGCGCTTTCGCAATGAGATCGTCTACCTGTCTGGCGACACGGTGACGTATGGGCAGGTGGCGAGCCTGCTTGAACGTGTGCTGGGGCGTCCGTTCACACGTAACGTCTGGACGGTGCCGCACCTGATGCAGGAACTGGAAAAAGACCCCACTCACCACATCAAAAAATACCGCGCCGTATTTGCCCAAGGCAAAGGCGTGTCGTGGCCTAAAGCGGGGACGTTCAACGAACAGCAGTCGATTCAGGTCACTACGGCGGAACAGTGGGCTCGGGACAACCTGGCAGTCGACTGACGCAAAGAAAGCAACCCTCCGCTCGCGGGTACAGAAACGCGTACATCGTCTCGACATTCATCGCGGCTGAAGAGCCAGCGCACTCCCACCTTGAAACACGCTCAAAGGTGGGAGCGAGCCTGCTCGCGAAGGCGCCAAAACGGACACCCAATCAAACAACAGGTGATCCCGAAACCCGCATCACCCCGGCAATTGCAAATTATCCAACGCCCGATTCACCGCCAACTCCCCGAGCATGATCAACTGCGCAATCCCCAACAACGCCCGACGCTGCGACGCCGGCAACAGACTGGCGACGTTCTGCGCGATGGTTTGCGCCGAAGCGAGTGTTTCACTGGCATCGATCAATAGTTCTTCGTTTTTGTTGTCTGCGGTTACCGCGTACATCCCACGGGTTTTGCGTGGGAGCGGCGTGGAACCGGGGGGACAGAGGTAATGGTCGAGGGCGCGGTCGGCGGCTTCGTGGAGTTTTTTTGAGTCGAGGGATTCGTAGGGGGAAACCGGATCGGTTTCGGGCGGGTTGGGTGTTGGTTTGATCATGGTGAAGCTCCTTGATTGTTGGAGCCGCCACATTTCGCTGCGAAACGAAGAGAGGTGGCAGCTGTACGCAGGTTCGCAGACCGGGAATCAAGGAACCCGGCATACCCTAAGGTATCCCGCGCACAGCCGCCATAAAGCACCGTTGCTAAAAATGGCAACGTTTCGGAGCGCTGTGCGCCTTGATTAATCCGGGCTGCGAAACCCGATCGCTGATTCGTCAGCGACCGAACCACAATAGAACCCGCCCCCTAGGCGCACAAGCCGGCGGATTCTGGCGTAGCTGTAGGCAAAGGCGCAAGGATGTGTAGCCTGAGAGAGTGTTTGTAGATGTCTTTTTAAACATTGGTGTTTATCGGGCCCCTCATCCCGTCTCGGATCCCTCAACAGATCCGTCCCCTTATGCCAGCCCCCTTATCGCACTTTGCACCTTGGAACCAGCCATTAGCGCGCTGACTAGGACATGCCTTGCGCGTCCCATATGTATCCCGCCACATTCCTCGCTTGCCTTTGGACAGGCCTTGATTCCCCCTGTCAAAAGACAAAGTGGCAGACATCCCCTTGCTCGCCTATGCTCCTCCTCGCCAACAGAGATGGCGCAAAGCCACTTAGCATTCTGGAGTTTCTTTATGATCACGGAATTGAATATAGATGGCGTCACCAGCTACAAATCCAAATCCACTTTTTCCCCAATTAATAAAACGTCGCTTATATACGGGCTAAACGGGGCAGGAAAGAGCACTATCTCCGAGTTCTTGTACAACCAAAACGCACCACAGTTTGTAAAATGCAGCTTAAAAACGAGCCAAGCTTGTGAAATTCTTGTATATAACCAAAGCTTTTTGAATGACTACTTTTACGAAGAGGATAATTTAAAAGGGATCTTCACCCTTTCGAAAGAAAACAAAGGTGCTCTCCAGCAAATCGAAGCTGAAACGAAAGAACTTGAGAAACACCTAACCGCTCAGCAAGAAAATGCGAGGTTAGCTGCCGAGACAGCCACAAAGCTCGAAGAAGCAAAGTCAAAGGCAAGTAGCAAGGTTTGGGAAATTAAGACAACCTTCTCAGGCGGTGATCGTGTTCTTGAGTTCTGCCTAGAAAGCTTGAAAAGAACGGAACTCCTTTTTCAACATATTGTCAGTGTACCGCTACCGGAAAACGCGCCTGACTATACGGTTGAAGATTTGAAAGCAGAAGCATCATCAATTGAGGGAGAAGGTGCAGCTTCATTCACAACTTCCCCTATCCTTTCTGCTGGGTGGCTGAGTATTGAGAGAGACTCATTATGGTCGAAGATAATTGTTGGCAGCCAAGAGGGGTCGGTTGCTGAATTCATTGCGAAAACTAAAAATTCTGACTGGGTGAAACAAGGACTTCAGTACATTTCAGATGACGAGGATCCTCAGGCCTGCCCATTTTGCCAGCAAGAAACAATTACGAAACACATCATTGATTCTATACGACATGTCTTCGACGAGGCCTACGAGCAAGATATTAAAGAACTGGAGTTAATCAAAATTCAGTATGAGACACTAACCTCCAACCTGAACATTCAAGACATTTCAAATTCTCCGCTTGCTAAAAAGGAGCTTATAGATGCTTGGACTATCGCCTGTGAAGCCTTACGGGCATCAATACGCGAGAACATCCTGCACATTAGTAACAAAACCAAAAGCCCGAGCACGCCAGTGGTACTTACCGATACAAAATCCACCGTCGATCTGATCAACGAATTGATCAAGAGTCTGAACAAGATTATTGACGCCCACAATGACAAACTGGCTAACAAGAAAAAAACCAAAGACAACATAAGATCTCGTTTCTGGACGCTGATGCGCTGGAATTACGACCAGACGATTTCTGCCTACTCTCAGTCAGCATCTGCACTAAAAGAAGAGACCAGTAAAATAAGCCAAACTTCCACCAATATAGGCTCAGACGTCACAGCATCTAGCGGTAAGATCGCAAATCTTAGAAAACAGACGGTAAATATTGAAGAATCAATTGAGAACATTAATTCCGGCTTGGTGGAAATTGGCATCGATGGATTTTCTGTAGTGCCATATGGTGATAATTTTTATCGAGTATCTAGAACTACCGATCAAGAAAATGCCTTTCACTCGCTGAGTGAAGGTGAGAAGACCGTTATCAGCTTTCTCTACTTCATGGAACTTTGCAAAGGACAGAAGACAGCCACTGCTGTACCGCAAGCCAAAGTTGTTGTGATTGATGACCCCATTTCCAGCCTTTCTCATTTATACGTTTTCAACATCGGACAACTGATTAAAAAGTATTTCATCAATGATGAAATCTACAAACAGGTCATTGTACTCACTCATAGCTTGTATTTTTTCTATGAGCTGACTCACACAAACCATCAAACGCGCACGGACACTCAGCACCTATTCAGGGTTTTCAAAAATACAAACGGGAGTTTCGTAATCCCAATGAAATATGAGGAGATTCAGAATGACTACCAATCGTACTGGTCAATCATAAAAGATCAGGCATCGCCACCTGCCCTGATTGCTAACTGCATGCGAAATATCGTTGAATATTTTTTCAACTTTGTTCAAAAGAAAGACTTCAATAATGTTTTTCAAAAACCCGCTCTACAGACTGATAAATTCACGACTTTTTACAGATATATGAATCGAGAATCACATTCCTTGGGCCAGAATATTTTTGATATAAAGGAGTTTGACCACGAAGCTTTCAAAGACGGCCTGAGGTTGATTTTTGAAGAATGCGGCTACTCTGAACACTATAAAGCCATGAGCAAATAGCTAGACATTAGAGAGATCTAACCTGAGGCGGACCGCGAACATTTAGTCGGCGGCCCGCCATTCTACAAGTCTTATTAAACTCTTTTTCCGCCATAGCGCGCTCGACATGCGTGAAGAAAAGCGGAGAATATGGACGGATTTATTTTGCCGAACGGCAGCGGGGATTGGCTCAAGACCTCGGCGGTCGCCCAGATCAAAGGTTTTTTATAAATCATCGGCCGCACAAGGAAAAATCGATATAAACCGAGCAAAATACGTGATGATGAACTCGAACGGATTCACTTTACGTTTTACAAAGGTTTTTTACCCATTGCATAAAGCGGACAATTTCATGAAAAATGCCTGTCATTTAAGTTTTTCGGTAGTTAAAGTCGTTTGAAGGTGCTCGCTCCCATTCTAACAAATGGCTCTATTAAGGAACTAAGCAACTCTGACTATCGACCGACCACTTTAGCCAATAGTGTTCGAAAAAAGGGGACGGATCTATTTTTCAAAACATAGATCCTTCCTTGTTCCAAAAAACTGCACAAAGCATAGCGAGCAATTCCGAATCAGCCCCCCTTTTCCCAAAGTAACCTTTTCATGCTTTTTCCTGGGGTAAGATTCGGCGGTAGTCTGGAAGATAATGACTAGGCGGCGAGCAGACCAGTGCTACCAGAATTGAGGCAGCCTGAATCATTGGGGTGCGGAAAGCGTTCTGTGTAAACAATGGACTAATTTACATTCCGGAATAAATCAGACCTTGCATCTACAGTGTCACTCCACCATACGCCTAACAAACGCCACTAACGCACCGACTACCAACCCAAAAATCGCCATATTCTTAGCTGTAACCACTATGGCTTCTTTCGCTATTGCTCGCATTTCTTTTTCTCCGGGCATAGTTGGATTAACACCGACCAAAACCATATTTTTGGATAGAATCAACGCCCTATTCAATACCCAAACCACTATAATCCGCTGAAAGTGTTCAGTTATATTTATCCCAAAGTAACAAAACAAACCCAACCCTACGACCATCGACGCCAATGTAGCTTCGTACCCTATGGCCTGGGCAGAAAATACGGCTTTCATTTGTAGCAACTTTTCGGATGTATCAATGTGATATGCAATAAAGAGAGGGAACAGTATAGAGAATGGTATTAAAACCTTTTTGTTGATCTCCATACTTCGCTTTTTGTCTTGAAGAGCATTTCCGATGGCTGCCAAAAAACCCAACGAAAGAAACATAGCCGGAGCTGCAAACGATAAAAATTCGGAAAAGAAAAACTGTAGCATCAGCAAAAACAGAAACAGAAAATTAACAATTTTATAAATCCCACTCGATACGTTTGAAAGCCTAGCCCGTTTGACTCCTGGCCAAATCTTTTCCAAAAAATTATTTATTTTTATTTGAATAGCATAATTTCTAAGGAATTCCTCATTCTCAATAATTTCGGGTAGATTATCTAAAATTACGCTAATTAACTTTAACTGGTACGCTGCGTAGGCAATCACACCCACTAGCACGGTATATCCCGTGGCTATTATCCAAAGCATTTGGTTACCCTAAATCCCTTTATATATAGGTCAAAAGCATCTGCGCCTCTACTTCCACCCTGACTTTCTCGACACCCCTCCTAATCAGGAGCTTTTTATACTTGAAACTTTCGGCGCTGGACCTTTTCTGCTGAGTCTGTATACAACATAAGCTTTATGCACATGATGAATCGAGGGTCCTTCACCGAGTAACCACCAGTGTGCTCATTTTTTAAGATAAGGGGACTTGATCCCCCTGTAAGGTCAGCCAAAATTGACCCTATGCCCATGTTGGTATTGGGTACAGTTCGAGGGAAATTCTCTCTCACAAGCCTATCGATGTCACTTGAGTCGAATTCGTGTCTTTTAACCTTAGCAATGCAGTAAATCACCTGATTACGTCGTGCAACGGTGGTTTCACGGCTATTTAGATTCTTTTCTACAACAGAATAGGCATGCCGTAATCCAGCCGTCAGCCATGCAAGATCAGCTTCTTGGAGCGTCTTCGGAATATACGTCCACTTATTGTCTTGGATCGCGTATGCAAGGTGCTCACAGAATTCGTGGACGCGCTGCGCGATGCCCAGGGTTACATCCGATACATGCTCCGATATCTCAATTAGCGAGGCCCCGGAGAGAGGTATCTGCAGATGCGCAAATCCTTTACTCACGATTTCACGCACTTGACCTGAATCAAGGCCACCTACTTTTTGAATTTCTTGCAATCTATTGGCGACGGATTCTGCGTTTTTTATTTCACGAAAGTATTGGAGAACCCCATTAGGAACCCCAACAACTAGAAAATTTATGTTGCACTCGGCGTATCGACTGTCATCCAAAAGAATGATGATGTTCGACAACTCATCCATCAGTTCCTCGGAACTGAATATCGATTCTAGATTGTCCAACACGATAATTTTTTTTGCATTGTTCGCAGATGCGTACAGCTTAAAGGCTTTGAGTAATGGTTCTTCTTGGGTGACGTCGTAACGATCACTCTGTTTCAGCCCACCTTTTAGAAAAGCCGCAGAAAGCTCCGCCACTTTCTCGACGTTGTAACCCAGACTTACGGCCGTACCTGGAGCTATGAGGCAGTTGCAAATTTCAGCAGTTAGAGATTTGATGCGTGCAGCATTCGCGCAATTGACGGTCACGTAGGTGATCCTGTCATCTTCAAGAACCTTTTTGTAAAGCCAGGACTTGCCGTTGCCACTTTCACCAAAAATGAGCGTATGGGAATTTCGCTTGAATGCACGCGATAGCTCTAGCTCAAGCCTTGGCCGATGCACATACATGTTCACGTTTACTTCGCTGCGCCGAGGCGTAAATACCTCGGTTATCTCTTTCCTAAGCAACATAGAAGTCCATCAGTGATGTGACGGGGCAGCACGGGCTCACCCAAGGCTTGTGGCCGCATACTACTAGATATCCACCATGGCCAAAATGGGGACGGACCAAAATGCGACGCAAAATTGGGGCGTGGCTACTTAGCATAAAACAGACCGGTTCATATTTTTCTGATCCTGACCGAAAGCGACCACAAGCATTCTTTGCTTACGCGTACTTCTCTTTCCCAAATCCTTCTGAGCCAGTCGTCCCAGAACGGACTACCTTGGTAAAACAGCAAAACTACTAAATCCCCCCACCACTCACGGCCTCGTGATGCCGAGCGCGAAAAATCTGCGTCCTAACGTGAGATAAATTGGCCTACATTCTTTTGCACCAGTTGCAACAGAATATCAAAATTCCCCCTGCAGCCATGATGACGCAATAGGACGATGCTCACTCAATGGAAAGTCTGTACTTTGCGGCCAGTCGCGCAACTTACGGCGGAAGGCCTGCAATTCCGTGTACTGGTCGACCGTGATTGAAGTCGCGTCGCCGTTCTCGATCTCGTCGCGGTGCCTTGAAACCAGCGGATCGGTGAGGGACAGCTGCGCATCGCGCCAGGCGCGCTCCGCTTCGACTAGCGCCACAGCATCGAGCGGCGGCGGATCAACCAGCACCGGCTGACCATCGGGTCTGGACGACATTATTTTTGGGCTAACCTCCAACTCATCCAGCAGCGACTGCCAAACACTTTCCGACACTTCGATAACGTCCGCTGGCATGTTCGCGCCATGAATCTCAGGGCGATAAGCCCCACACATAGACGGACTGAAAAATACAATTTTGCCCATGTTCAATTCCCCAAAGCTCGCCAAAAAACTTGCCACCCTGACGCTGCCCCCCCCGTGTTTTGCACGCGAAGCCTGCAGCCGGTCAGCGTGAAGTTGGCATCCATCACCGCATGCATCAAGGACGAAGAGCCGAAGTGCGTTGGCGTGACATTGCGCACCCCGTTGGGAAACGGGATAGGGAATGTGACATAGACATAGCCGTTCGCATCCGTTACGCCGACGCCCCACTGCTCAATAAGGCCGTTAGCATTTTTGGCCCATCCCGAGCCAGAAATGCTCGAAGCAAACTCCGCTGAGTATTTCAAGGCGGAGACACCTTCCTCAAACACCCAATTAATTTCGCCACATACCAGAACACCAAACGACCCTGCCGGGATATTGATGCTGTTCCCGGTCTTGGAGAGAGCCACGATAACATCCGCCCCCTGTCGGCTAACCACGATGTCACCAGGCGACGAGTTCTGAATGTAAAACTTTGACCCGATAGGACTGGAATTCAGCGGCGGAAGCGTCCACGCACCTGGAAGTAAGCCGGAAATTCGGCGGCCAGCCATTGCTGGCGTTAACGTGGCAGCTGACGTGCTAATCGTTGTTTGCCCACTGAAGTTTCCCAGAGCGCGCTGCACAAACTCAGTCGTTGCAAGTGATTTGTCGTTATCAAACTGGGGGGCTGTAAGCCCCTCTGGAAGGTCATTAGGGGAAAGCGCCGAACCGCCAGTGACAAGCCCTTTTGAGTTGACAGTCACTCTCGGCCAGGCGCCAGCCGTTACGCCGCTGTTTGCCAGGGTCAGCGCAATTTCAACGTCAGCGCTCCCGTCAAAGCTACCGCTGCCTGTGGCGGCACCCTTGAAATTCAAGGCGCGTGGTGTTGCCAGTTTGAGTGCACTACCAATAGAGGTGACTCCATCGACGATCTTACTTATTTGATCCTTGAGCCACTTCGTCCGGTTCGCCAACTGCTTACCTTGCAAGTTGTCGATACCTTCCGGTCCACCCAACACTGGGTCGGATGTCTCAAGCTGGTAGATGCCTTCCGGCCATTCATTTACTTCAGGTAAATCAGCCATCAGCTGCTCCCATGGTTGTATTGGCCATCGCGACGCGCAAACCCGTTATGCCTGATAGCCACTGACTGATAGTCCAGGGACACCAAGCGGCAACGCGTTGGGGCGACGGAAAGTAAAAGGCGGCGCAAAAGCGCAGCCTGGTCATTGGTGATGGCGCGCTTGAGAAAGACTCGATAGAGGGGCCATGAACCAGGATCACCATGAACATGGTTTCCACCCCTGGTGATCGATCCATCGCGCACTTGGTTGTTAAGCCCTTCCTGAATCGTCACCTCGCCAAATCCCAACAAGCGGATAACCTCACGAATAGCCCAAGGCGTACCTTTGAATCGATGCAGCTCGGCCGAACTCTTGATCAGGTCACGCTTTGCATCTTCAGACTCGGCCAACAACCAGGCGGCCTCGTCGATGAGAGAGAACTGATCGGCCAGGACGGGAAGCAGTCGCGGCTTCACCAGATCGACGAGGTAAACCAACATCGCGTTGATATCCAGGCTATCCAACGTCTCGTCGAGCAGCTCAGAGAGCAATGCGAAACGCTCATCGCTGGCCAGCGCTGGCGGCAGTTGCTGCTTAGCCATAAGCCACCCCAGCGTCCTCTAGCAGGATCGACGTGCAATTCGCCCATTCGTTGCCCGCCAGTTCGCGCAAGGCGTTCGGGAACTCCAAGTCAGCCTGATAGACACCTTTCACCTGCAACAGCGCTGTCAGTTGTTCCCGCACAAGATCACGGCCGAGCCCTGCACGACGTTCAACTGCATACGCATCAGCCGCCGCTTTTGCCGCCTTCATAACTTCAGTGCGATCTGCTGTGTTGTAAAAGGTGATGCGTGCTTTGATCTCGTAGGTGACTTCGATTGGTACGTAGGCGTGTACGGTGTCGCACAGAGGGCGTACTTTTTCGCCAGAGACCTGGCTCTTAATCCGCTGCAGCAGATCGTCCGTTGGCAAGCCGGTACTGGTAAGTGGGAACAAAGCCACGTGACCATCCGGCTGCCCTTCGTCTGGTCCATGCACGGCGACATCGATGATCGATTGGTGCACCGCCAGTGCGTGGTAGCGATAGGCGCCACGGCTGCCGGCATTGCTGAAGGCTTCAGGGGCCAGGATGATCCGCTCGCGGTAGCGGTCGTTATCTTCGTCCTCGGCCCCCTCGGCGGTCACACTGGTGTTTGTTGCCGTCAGACCTGCTACAGGTGAGTTACCGATGCTGCTGATCTGGCCAACGGCCCAGCCGTTGCCAACCACACCGGCTGCAAGACAGGTAGCAGTGGTGTTTACCTGAGCTTGGCCTGCCGGAATAGTCGCATCCTGGTCAGTGAGAAAGGTAATCTTGGCGTCTTGGGTGCTGACCCGAGTGCCGGCACGAATCAGCAAAGGTTGCTGCAGTACGGTTGGCATGTTGAAGCGTATCGGGCAACGTGCTGGGGCAGCCAACAGCCTAGGGGTTGCAACCAGTTCGCCCAAGTAATCCAAAATCGGAGCATCCGCAAAGCGCACCAGGAGCTGCTCCCCGGCATTCTGAATGGACATATCCGACAGCGTCTTGGCATAGGCAATCAGGTCGATAAAGAGCCGTTCGACCTGGGCTGGATACAGGGTTTTCCCTGACTTTGACTCATAGCGAGCAATCAAAGCGGCTTCCGTAGCAGCCGGATCGATCTCGACAAACACAGGTTTAGGCAGCTCGCGCATAGGGCACCTCGGTCAACTGGGCGACACCATCCGCTACACGCCACTGCACCCGCACTCTGATCTGCGCTCCTTCGATCTGCACCTTTACCTGCACGACTGAAATACGTGTTTCCCAGCGACGTAATGCGTCGACCGTTTCACGCACCAAGTGCGGCGTCACTCGGTTAACAGGCCAGTCGATATATTGATGTAGGTCACTGCCAAAGTCCGGCCGATGGGCGTCAGCGCCCTTGGGCGTGGTGAGGATGATGCGTATGGATTGGTCGATGTCGCGCAGGCCCTCGACGATCTCCCCGGACGTACCGAGGGCGGGCTGCCAGTGGGCGGCGGTGATGCTGGTGTAAGGAGTGGGCGTCGTCATGCGCCCATAGTGCGAAAGCCTGCTGGCGCAGGCTTTTAATCGAGTTTAAAGACGGAGTTTGAAAAGCGCCTTCACTAGCTTTCGGCTGGAGCTGAAGAGCTCAGAATTTTCGGAGACAGTTTCATCCATTCCTCAGGTAGGTCGTGTTCAAAGTTACAAACCAAGAGATGCCGTATTTTTCCGGACTCAAGTTTTTCAAGAAGCCTGTCACTAACATGAAAGGCAACGACCACCTCGTAGGAGGCGTACTTATCAAAGGTTCGCTCCGCCTCCAGGCTATAGATGACATTGCCAACCTTGATTTGCTCACCGTTCTTTAGCTTATTCATGGATGTGGAGTCAAAAGTCCCACGAAGAAATTCGTTAGCAAGTGTTTTGGCGACAATAAAAATATGGACATGGTGTCCTTCCTCAAGCCGACCACTCGCAAATGCCAGCGCTGCCTTTTTTTCCTCTGCTGTTAGCTGCTCTGATGAATAGTAATATCGTTCAGTCATTGGACTTCCTTTGTCGAGTTTGGGGGATCAATGAGTATGGTGGTTTGAGTTTCCGCCTTCGTCGATGATAGACCCGGTAACGCCAACATTGCCATTGACCTGCAGGTTCCCGTTCAGCGTAACTACCGGAATGTCCAGAGTCGCCGAAGGAGCCTTCACCACCACCGGCTCGGCGGCTTCAACGGTGATGTTTCGACCGCACTTCACAAGCAATGCCCCCACGCAATCCAGCGTCATCACCCCGGCCGCACGGTCGTAGGTGGAGATCGTACCGTCACTGAAGCGCACATAGTCTGTATCTTCATCAACCACAGGCGGTGGCTCGGCGGTCGAATATATCCCGCCCAGATAAACACCACCCACACCGTCCGAATCCAGCAGCACCGCAACCTGTTCATTCAGCTCGGGCATCAGCGGCCGGCGCTGCGTGCCCTGGGTGTTACGTTGCGGCACGTTGAGCCAATAGCTTTCAACCCCGTCGCGGTCGTCCAGGCGCACTCGGATACGGCAAGTCATGTGATCCACGGCGCTGACTTCGCCGTACTCCAGTTCAACAGCCATCAAGCCACCACCTCACGCTGAATGCCATAAGTCGACAGCGCCAGGTCTGGCTTTGTACTGTCTTGTGTCATCGAGATCGAGGGCGCAGAAATGCGACAGACCGACTGATCCACTGTGTAACCGCCGCTGCGGGTCATTCGGTGCTGCGCGGACATGATCAGATAGTTGCCTCCCAACATGCCCGCTGCGGCCAAAGTCACGATTTTACCGCTGACCAGGTTCGGGCGACCCATGGCGGTCCAACTGCCAGTAGTTCGCTCGCGATTAGCCTTGGCTAGTTCAGCCTTGGCTTTTGCTTTGGATTCTTCGGCCGAGGCGCTGCGCTTGCGGCTCTTCTTTGTGTCACCACTGGTGGTGGCCTTACTCACGCTACTGGGTACAGCGACAGTCTTGCCCTCGTTGTCGATCTTGTAAGCGATCAACTGCTTCTTCGCCGGCTCCTTGTGCTTGACCTCTACAGCTTGAGGCACACTCTTGATAGTGTCGCGCAACCTCACGCTGGCCAGATCCTGAAGCACCTGAGTTGCTACCGGCGATCCTTTGGCCAGCTCACTGATAGCGTGGAAGACCATCCGGGTGCCGGTGACCTTGAATGCATAGTCGTATTCGCCAGCAAGGTTGCGCAGGAAGGTCAAGTCGGACTCTTGCTGGGTCAATCGGTCGAGTTTGATCGGTTCGATGCTGCCAATTAGCTCCAGGCCTTGACGGTCAGCCACCTGCTTGGCAATGGCATCCAGCGTGGTGCTTTCGTATGCACGATGCTCGGTGGTACGCAATGACGCCTTGATGCCGGTGGCCAACGCGTGAATGGTGATGGTCGACGGTGGGCAATTAAGCTCAACCTCATCAATCTCAAAGCGGCCTAGCGTGCGCAGCGATTCGCCTTCCCACCCAATGGCCAGGGACAAGGTATCACCGTGACCTGGATACCAGGCGTCACGCCATTTGCCCTCGGTATCCTCCAGTTCGACCTCCAGACTGTCAGCCTCACCAGTGAGAAAGTCTGAATACGTTAGTGAAAGCAGGTGCTGGCTGACATTGCGAGTGATATTGCTCTGCTGGTAGGTCAGTACAAAACGCGCTTCCGGCACCTGTTTTGGGGTCATCGCATCCATGGTGGCAGATCCTCTGTCGTCGCCACGGGATCAAGTAGCGGGATGGCCAACGTCAACCCAGCCGGTAAGGCGCTGGTGATAGGCACATGCATGTTCGCCTGAACGATCGGTGAATACCGATGTGCGTCTCCGTAGTACTTCCACGCCAGTTGATCCCAACGCTCTCCTTCGGTCGTGACATGGGTAAGAAACATTAGGCTTTCCTCGTCAGAACCTGTGCCGCCAGCCCTGCAAGGCGGGTGCTGGCACCATTCATGGTGGTGAGCGCTTGGTCTAGCGACTCGCGGGACGAGGTAAATCGGTCCACGATGTTGCCCAGGTCAACTGGATTGAGCGCGGATCGAGCTCCCATCACACTGCCTAGTACGTCCTCACCTAAACGCGACAGATCGGCACCATCTTTGAGCAGGCCCGCAGCTGCCGTAAGTCCTTGCAACGGCTCAATGGCCCTTGCGGTGACGCCGAGCAACTGGGGAACCTGGCCGAGGATCATGGAGGCGTTACCGCTCTTGATCGTTTCATACAGGTTCTGGCCAGCTTTCAGCATATTGCCGGCTGTTTTGGCGTGACCAATCACTGCCTGGACGGTGCTGGGGGATGGCATCAGTCGCGAGACAAGTCCGGGCGATCCTGCAGCAGCTGCAGGTGTGCCGCTCAACGCTGTATCGAGTAGACCCGGCCGAGCAACCTTGCGCGTGAACGCTCCGGTGTATTCCTTCAGGCTCAGCTGAACCGTAGCTGAGTTGATCTGGCCCGTAGCCGTTGCGCGGCGGATGTTGTTACCAATGTTGGTGATGACATAGGCGCCCAGGTACTCGCCGGAGCCCATTACAAACGCCAAGGGTTCGTGCTTGGTCTTAGCCAGGCGCAGTGCCCGCAGTCTTTCGTCGGGATCGCCTAAAACAGGGTGCAGTTCTATGGTCAGGTTGCACTCATCAAGCCCTTCACCAACCCACTCAAGCAAGGGTTTGCCTTGTATGCGCGCATGCTCGGCCCAATCGGCCGAGCTGCTTTGATCCATGCCGGTGATGCCGCCAGCAACGGTAAATTCGATATCGCCCAGGATGGCAAACATCAAGCCAGCCCTCCATCAGACGGGCCATAACTACGACGGCGTTTGTCGTGCATGTAACGATCCATCATTCGCACAAACTCGGAGTAACCGGCTTGCAGCCCCTGTTGAACCTGCTGTTGAGTGTCGGCGCCGCCAGGCACGGTGATTTGAGGGGAGAAGTGAAACACGGGCTGACCACCAGCGCCTGGAGAACCAGCAGAGGGCACGCCGCCACTGTCGCCCATCATGCTCGCCCGGGAGACATGAACCGGGTTCGGTGGGGCGAGATCGACACCCGACTGCGCAGCCATGCCGAGTGCAGCCTGACGGACCAAGCCAGCCTGCGCACTAATGCCGATGGCCGCACCTTCGCTGATGTTTGCCCGAGAGACATGAACCGGGTTCGGTGGGGCGAGATCGACACCCGACTGCACAGCCATGCCGAGTGCAGCCTGACGGACCAAGCCAGCCTGCGCATTAATGCCGATGGCCGCACCTTCACTGATGTTTGCCCGAGAGACATGAACCGGGTTCGGTGGGGCGAGATCGACACCCGACTGCGCAGCCATACCGAGTGCAGCCTGACGGACCAGGCCAGCCTGCGCACTGATGCCAATGGCCGCGCCTTCGCTGATGTTCGCCCCATACCCCATGAACACGCGGCTCGGCGACTGGATGCCAAGCGTCTCTGTGAACCAACCTTTTACTGAAGAGCCGATGCCAATCACGCTGTCCTTCAGTGAACTGGCCATATTGCTTATGCCGTTGACCAGGCCCGTGACAATCATGCCGCCGAACTCGCTGAACTTGCCGGGTAATTCAACGCCGAAATAATTCATCACGGCAGCAAACGCACGGTAGAAAAGACCAACCGGAGAAAAGTTGACGATCAATGCGGTGATGCCTGCAAGCCCACCACTAAAGCCGGCTTTGATCTCGCCCCAAAGCCCGACGAAGAACCCTTTGATAGGCTCCCAATAGCGGTAGATCAAATAAGCTCCGAGCGCGATACCCGTAATCAGTAAGCCGATGGGATTCATCAGCAGAGCTCTTCCAAGCCAAAGGATGGCTTGGCCAGCAAGTTTCAGCCCGAACAACAGCGTGCCACCGAGGATCTTGCCCAGGAACAAACCGCCCCGTGCCACCATCATCAACGGTGTTCCCAGAGCCATCGTGATGCCGCGCAAGAAGGAGCCACTGTACTTGGCCACCGTGAGCAACCCACTGCCGATCCGGGACAGACCAGAAACCAGCGGGGTGAATTTTCCCATTTGCCACATAGCACGCAGCAGGGTCCACTTCGCAGAAAGTGTTTTTATGGTCGTGGAAATAGCCACGAACGGCGACAGCACCAGGTTGGCTCCGTAGGCAACACCAATGAACGCCAGTTTGCTGAGTAGCAATCCACTGACCAAACCGACGACACCTTTGATCAGTGCAGGGTTTTCACCGGCCCAGGTGGCGAACGACTGCATCACCGGTATGATTGCTTGGGTAACATCGACAAGAGCAGGTAAGAGCACGCTACCGACGGTTATTCCAATCTCCGATAGATTAATCGTTAGCGCTTTCAGCTGCTCCTTCGGGCTTTCCATGCGCTTTTTCCAATCAGCATCACCAATTCCCTTGTCGGCGTCGTCGATACTGGTTTGTTGTATTCCACTTAGATCTTTGCGGTTTGCCATGGCGGGCCGGACGAAAGAAAGCACCTGCATGTCGGCAAACAGCTCACCCAATTTGTAGGCTTCGTTCAACCGTTTCAGAGCTATTTCTCGCTCGGCATCGTCCTTGATAGCCATTGCTTTTTGAAACTCACCCGTGGCTTTTGGACCTTTGCTCCCAACATACTGAGTAATCACTTCAAGCATTGCCTGAACTGGGGTAAGCCCTTTTCCGACTAAATTCTGCATGCTCGCTTGAAGGTTAATTCCCGCGCCTTCGAAGGACTTCAACGTATCCTTGGCAGTGAGCTTGGATAAAAAGTTTTTGAAGTTGTTGGCTGCCTCGTCGTTGCTCCCGGCACCGCGCCGCGCAATTTGAAGGGAAGCCCCAATCTCTGCTACGGCTCGCTCGCCCGTGATACCCAAAGCGGCGAACTGGGGAGTCAACTGAGGAAGCCATTTGGCCATATCAGCTAGTTCGAATTGTCCGTTTTTTCCTGCGGAAGCGAGCATATTCATAGAGCGCTCAAACCCTGATGCTCCGATTCCCAAGTTGTCATTGAGCGCGATTGCGACAGAGCCAAGGTCATCCATGCTGGCTCGTGTTGCAGTCGCGAACTTGGACATTAGAGGTGCATAGGCTTCAAGCTCTTTAACGTTAGAAATTCCTCCGGCGATCAGAACTTGGGCGCCTGCCGCCACTTCCATTTGAGTTTGATTCCACTTCAGAGCAGAGCTTCGAAGGACATCACCTAGGCGCTTCTCTTCAGCTGCATCAAAACCACCGGTAATGGCGATGTCATTGGTCCGGTCCTTGAAGTCAATTGCGGTGCGCATCGACTGAACAACTGGCGCCCCAATTACAGCTCCGGTGCCAATAGTTTCCATGGCTTGGCCACGCAGCTCACCACGCTTGTTCTTGAGAGTTTCGCCACGGGCGATGCTGATATTCAGGCGGTCCTGTTTGACCTTGAGTTGATCAATTGTCCGCCCAACTTGATCGTACTGCCGACGCATACGTTCGATGCCAGTACCGCCACGCGCCAGGGACGCGGCAAGTTCGGTTCCGATAAGTTTCTGCTTGGCAGTCAAGCCATCAGTCGCCCGGCCGAGCTGTTGGACTGTCGATCTGGCCGAACCGAATGCACCGCTCAGGGTGCCAGAGACCGCAGCCCCGATCCTTAATCCAACCCGAACTTCACTGGCCATAAATTTCTCTACGAGGGATGACTATTGCTAAGGCCGCCCTCCATTGCAGAAGGCGGCGTATTGCTGGTGGACGTGGTGTTGCCGTGGCGGCTGATCAGCTATTCATCTTCTCGGCAACCTCGTTCCGCCGATTGATTTCACGCTGACAAACATCGACCCAGCGCCAATACTCGACCATATCCAGTCGGGCAATCTCAGACGGCTGCATCCTCAATACCAACAGCAACGCTTCGTCCCAAGATTGCAGCAAGGTCTCCGCCGCTAGCCATTTCCCGCAACACCTCGGTGGCTAACTTAGAGTCGGCGATATCGAACTCGCCGAGGTCCTCGATGGTGATTCCCAGCATCTTAGAAACAAGCACGTCTTCCATCGCCGCTTCGTCTTTGGTGACTGCCTGGGCGGCGCTGATGTCTTTGCGCTTCAGGCGTTTGATGGACAGCTTCGAAATCTGATCGCCGCTGGCACTTTTGAAAGGAAACTTGAGGATCAAGCTGAGTGATTCGGCCATCTTTGTTGCTCCAGGTTGTCGGTTTAATCGACTGCTTTAAGTGAGCCCTGAGCATCGCACCTGGCCGTGGCGCTGCCTTTTAATCGAGTTTAAAGACGAAGCCCCGCACGATGGCGGGGCTTCAGGTTGCGTCCGTGCGACTCCAGTCCGTTGGAGTTAATCCTGGTCATGCATCAGCGGCAGCACTGGCAACGTGGTGTCATCTGATAACGGCCGGATGCCAGCGCAATTGTCAGAGCATCCACCAAAACCTCTCTTGGGGTTCCTTC
Source organism: Pseudomonas sp. P42 (assembly GCF_017973755.1). Lineage (NCBI taxonomy): Bacteria > Pseudomonadati > Pseudomonadota > Gammaproteobacteria > Pseudomonadales > Pseudomonadaceae > Pseudomonas > Pseudomonas sp. P42. Next base: position 141,739 of record NZ_JACOPU010000004.1, read on the forward strand.
CAAAGTTCGTTCCCAGTATTGTTTCGCCCGCATTTGGTCAACGTCTCGGCGCACTTGCATATCGATGTATCTCAAGACCTCAGTTACATTTTGAGGGATTACCTTTTCATTTTCAGGAGTCAAGGACATGACAGCCTCCAATATCAAACGATTCGATGAACTCACCGGCCAAGTACTCGGCGTGCTGTATGAGGGTTTTCCGGTACCGTGCTACCTAGAGCTAAAAAAACTCGCTCCTGATGGTTATTCATACGACGATTTTCTGGGATTCGACGTTCCCAACGAAGACGGCGAGTTCCTTTTTGCCTGTATCGAATGGCTGGCCGAATCAGGCTACTTGCGTTTCAAGGACAAGGTTCAAGCTACTGGTTACACGCAATGCGTACTGACCGCCAAAGGTCTTGAGGTGCTGAAGGCAACGCCGGATAGCCTCAACACAGAATCAAGCCTTGGTGAGCAATTGGTTGACGCCTCCAAGACGGGAGCAAAAAGTTTGATTGGTGACCTCGCCGGACAAGCCCTGTCCATCGGCGTTAAATTCGCCACCAATCACCTCGGCCTACCTGGCTGACTCAAGCCTGTCCGATGTTTTGCCGGTACTTCGACAACTGATCATTGCCCCCGACCCGGAAGATGTTGGACAGGTAGTCCAACAAAACCACTTCGTCACCATTGAGGATCTGGCGCACATAGGTGGCTGAGAACTGCGTTTCATATTTGGTCGGGTCGCGTGGTTTATGACTGCCCAGCTGATACTCCTTGCCGGTGATCGTCATCATCGTGACCAGCGGGATCTCGTCGACCAGACCACCGTTGTTGAATACCTGGACGTTGGAGCGGCATTGCAACTGGATGCTCTTGAAGGGAGTGACCAGTTTTTTCGCTGCTTCGGCGTACAGGCTGTTCCAGGTGATCTTGCCTTCCAGCTTATCGATGCCATCCGGGAGCTCGATCAGACCAACCATGCCCAGTCCCTGGAAGTCGCTCGTCACGGTTTTGATCGAACCCAGATCGATCTCTTCGGCCTTGCCGAAGAAGCTGGAGCCGTCCAGGTAGATGTTGGCGTTAGAAATGCGGTGCGCGCTAAAACCGGCCATTACTGAGCCCCCAAGTTAACCAGGTATTCCCCGGTGATTTCAGTTTCGAAGGTGCCGCGCTCGAATGGCACCGGAACCCCCAGTTTGTAGCTGAGCAGAACGTGGCCGAGCTCCAGCTCGGTCTGTGGATTGCGGGCAGGGTCATACCAGCAGTTGCCACCGAGAAGCGCCTCGTCACCGACCAACTTGCGAATAAACAGGTTGACGCTTTCGGTGATGCTATCGATCAGCGAGCTAGTAACAGGCTGGTCGACGAACTGCAGCGAGCTGTAGCGAATCGATTCGTCCACCACGTCCTTGGTGCGCCGCACGTTTTCAAAGTTGCGCGTGTGGGTCACGGTTGGCCAAGCAGCGGAACGATTTCCCCACAGACGCAGGCCAGTGCCGAATGAGTTGAACACGGTGGTAATGCCGTTTTCGTTGAGCAGGTTGACCTCACTGTTTGGGTCATCCACTCGCGCCGTCAACGGTCGTTCCAGGCCAATCACGCCAACCAGTTCCTGGTTGGACGAACTCCACCAGTAGCCCTTGTCGTTGTCGATCTTCGCTCGCAAACCCGCTGCACGGATCGACAATGGCTGCAGGCGAGAACCATCGGTCGCCGCGTCGTACACCTTCACATGCGGATAGCAAAGACGCACGCGGTCGCTACTGGTGTTGAAGTTGATGGCACCGGCTGGACCGCGTCCCGCAATCACTTGCTGGACAGTCGTTCCGATAGGCGCATCGATGTACGTAAACGCACTGAGCTGAACAGCAGAAATGATTAGCTCGGCACTCACCGAATTCAGGGTGCTAAAACCGGGGGCAATGAAGATTTTCGGAAAGTACCCCAACAAGTTGTAGCTGTCCTGGAAGGCCTTCAAGCCAGTACGTCGGCCAGCGAGGGTGACGCTACCGATGATATCGGCAGGAGTGACCTTGCTCGGGTCTGCATAGGTGTAATCCGCCTTCACCTGGGCATTGGCTGGAATGCTCCCGGTCGCCAGACGTTTCACCCGACCAATGAGCATGTCAGCCGTGTAGTCGGTTCCCGATACGTAGGTGGTGGCATCATCCGCCGACTTGACGGTCAGCAGCTGCAGCGCGCCGTGTTCCAACTGCAGCAGATCGTTATCGCCGAACTGTTGTTCCTGGCCCACGACGTTGGTGCGGTGAATCGCCGGATCGAGCACGTTGACCACCAGCACAGTACCGGCGCCGAAGTCGTAGATTCCTTCCAGGGCTTCAGGAATGCTGAATCCAGTGAGGTGTGAGCCGAACTGAGCGGCATCCGTTTCGTTTAACGATTGGGTCAGTTCATTGACCGGTCCGATAGGCGCTGTGCCTACCAGGGCAATGACCGCCGACTTGACCACCCGAATAGCCCGAGGGCCGCGTTCGACCTCGGTGGTTTCAATACCGTGCAAATAGTTAGCTGCCATTGAATATCACTCCTGTCCGGATTTCTGAGGCGCTGCTGTAGTTTTGCCAACAGCCCTTGCTTCAGGCGGTGCAAGCACCAAGTGCTTGAGCTCCAGCAACACCAAGGTGTACTCGTGATCAGCTGGCAGCTCGACGGGTTTCCCCGGCAGCAACTGCACGTCCAGCAGTTCGCGGGCGTCGCCTACCCGCAGAGTGGCGGCGCTTTGCGGGCCGTTGTAGATGTAGCGGGTAAGTTTCATTGTTCTTCCTCGAAACGAACTTGTTTAAGCAGCGGGCCAGATTCGGGTCCCATAACCTGCAGTTGAGTTGCACGAAGGGCGAAGTCCTGGCCGTATTGCCACAGCCCCTGCATATGGCCGATGAACTGCTCAGCAACCGGACGGCAAGCCTGATCGCAATGCGGTGCGAACCAGCCCGTGAGGCAGGAGCGGATCTGGTCGAGGTAGCTGATCACCCCGTCCTTACCGTTAAGCTGGCGAAATACCAGGGTCAGCCTGATGACGATGTTGCGGGCCTGGAACATTGAGTCCATGGCCTCAGAGCCACCGAAGGTTGATTTGCCATAGGCCAGCAGGATTGCGCCCCGCGTGTGGTTTAAGCGGTAGACCGATGGGTTTTCGGGAAACAGCTCAACTGTCAGATTTTTGCCGAAGGCTTCCTGCAGGCGATCCCGCATGGCCTCCATCAACTGCTCGGTTTGGGTCTTGGGCTGGATCATCTGTACCGCTCCCAGAGATCGCCGCCGAACTGCTGACGACGTGCACGTACACGGATCTCACCAGGCTCTGGAGCGGCCTGACCGCCAGGCATGCCCAGCGTGACAATGCCGTCGCGGATGCTTTCCAAGAGTTTGATGGTGTCCTTGCGGCTGTCCTTCACAGCATCTGGCAATGCCCCTTCGGGGCGGCGCTGATACAACCAGTGCCGCGCCAGGTAAACCACTGCATCGCGCAATACGGTTGGGACCGGATCGAGCGGCAAGTCGTAGCGACCACGAAGGTAACCATCGACCAGCTCTTCAGCCTGGCGGACGCTATCCTCGATGACTTCCTCATTGGGCTCCATGGCGGAGGGGTCGTCGTTGGAGAGCTGAACCAGGGTCATCTCCGGGATAGCCTTGCCGATATCGGCGCGAGTGCAGTAGCGCATGGCTGGCCTCAGATTCCCCGGACGATACGGATGACATCACCTGCAGCAGTTGCTGCATCCAGGGTGATGCCGTTCGGCTTGCCTGTAGCGAGCGTCACCGCTTGGCCAGAGGCGTCGGACTCCACCTCGACTCCTGCCGCCACTGCACCTCCGGCAGTGATTAGACAGATGCCCAGGACGGTGACCGGCGCCACGTTGTCGGCTTCGGTGTCGGCTTGAACCGTGCCCAGGGCCTTGGCACCGGCAGTACACAAGGCACCATTGAACCCTGCGAAGCGGTAGCGTGGCAGATCAGCCAACGCGACGACCGAGGTAGTGAGTACAGGTTGTTGAGTTTTCATTGTTCGCTCCGGGACGGTTCGATAATTCGGCGGCGCAACAGCGGAGCCGCTTCCTTATCGGCTAAGAAAATTTCATCGCCCTGGCGAAACCAGGTGCCGTCATGCAGCACGGACGACACATCGGTGACCAGGTAGCCAGGCAGTGCGGGAGTTTCCTTGGCTCCACCCAGAGAGGCGGCCGACAAGTCAGAGATTCCGAGCGGTGCCCGAAACTCATCGAGTCGCCCACTCAGCTCGCCCGAATCTTTAATGTCATCTGGAGCGAGCACCGCAGGCGCTGCAGGTGAGGACTGATCACTGGCCTGTCCGCCCGGTGTTACCGGGCCTGCCTGCGGAAGCGCTACACCAGCAGCTGCAGTTGCAGCGGTTTCGTTGACGCCATCCCGAGCCGCATCAGCGACCTTGTCCGAGGTGGTGTCCTTGGTTTGTTTAGCTGCCATGGGAACCTCAGCCGTTGATGTCGGTGATCAGGTAACCGGCATCCGAACCCACAACCACTGGCTTATAGATGTCGGTGTTACGAACGAAGCGAACCTTGCCGCCCGAACCGTCGTAGGTGTCGATCTCGGGCATGCCCTTGCGTCGAAGGGTGTAGCCGAAGCTCGGTTCGTCGTAATCGGTCTGGGCACCGGCCGCAGGTTTGGCCACGTAAGCCAGGGTGAGGTTGTCGCTCCAGATATCGGAGGTATTGACCGAGCCGGCCAGGGACTCACCGATCAAGACGTTCTCGATACCGAACAGGGCTTTAAGGTGTTCGACGGTGATCAGCTTGCGCTCGGTGGAGCCCAGGGCTTCCTGCAGCTTTGGGTGGAACTTCAGTGATTGATACACCGAGGCACCCATGGTCATGGTGTTGGGACGAATACCGATTCGACTGCGAACGACTTCCTTGCCTTGTTCAACCACGGCGATAGGGTCACCACCGCCATTGCTCCATTGGCTGGAGCCAGACAGAGTGACCTTGGAGCCGGCCGGGAAGGTGCCAGGACTCTGCGCCAGTTTGGCGCATGCGACTTCGCGGCGCAGATCGATGGCGTTGACCACGCGACGGGATGCACGCGACTCAGCATCGAACATCGATTCGTTTTTCTCGCGGTAGTCCACGGGATAAGCGAGGTCATGCTCGCGCAGCACCACGTCCATGCCGTCTACATCGTCCGGGGTCATGATGTTGGACTGGGCCCGGATAGCACGTTCGGTGTCGTAGACCTCGAAAGCTTCCTTGCCGAACAGCGGAACTACCCCGGCTTCCTTGTCCATCAGCGCGATAGGAAACAAGCCTTCGCCGATGTACTGGGCGTTGCGATAGCCTCGCGCCAGGTTGGTGAGTACCGGGTCAACGACCCGCAATGCCTTCAAACGATCAGCCATGATGACTCCTGGTTACTTGATGAGTTGGCGAACTGCCGACTCGTAGGGAATGTTCTTTTCGGCTGCCAACGCTGCTGCACGGTTGTGCAGGCTGAGGCGGTCGGGATCGGTGTTCTTCTCGGCGAACTCCAGATCGGCAGGCACATGCACGTCACCCGAGCGTTCCTTGCTCGCCTGCTCGGCGAAGTTGATCTGTTGCGGGAAGTCGTCGAAGAGCGCCTTGAGGCCTTCAACAACCGGCTTGCGCTGATCGCCCTCGCCGAATTCCAGTGGCGCGTCACCCGCTTCGGCGAAGTCCAGGGCGGCGATCAGGGCGGCGGAGTGTTTGGGCAGCAACTTGCCCGCACTGACCAGGCCTTCAGCGAACGCCAAGTTCTTGCCATGGCGTTGATCGGCCTGCTCCTTTCGCTGCTGAGCCAGATGCGTATCCAGTGCGTTTTTAAGGCGTGTGTTTTCCGCCTCCAGGGCGGCCTTTTCCGTTGGATTCACGGTGTGTTCCTCGGTGATGGGTTTGCTGGGTGGGGTGTGTTCGGTAAAAGAGGGGCGGACATCCTCGCGAAGAGCTTCGGCGGCCAGGTTGTCCACGTCCCAGCCAGGCACAACCTGATCGGCCGCTTCCTGGCCGAACTGGCCAATGAGCCACTCGCGCAACCGGCGGAAGACACCGGCCGTGATGCTGTCACCGAAGTCGCCAAACTCGACGACACCTTCTTCGTCTTCTGCCAGTTCAATGGGGCGCAGGCCTTTCACTGACGGTGGCTGAGCGCCGAGAAAGCCGACATGGCGCAGGTAGTACACGCCAGGCACCGGGTTGTTCGCGGCGTCTGGGTGATAGAAGGAGGCGGAGATCTTCTTGAATTTCTTTTGGGCCACCGATTCCGCGAAAGCCAAATCGACTTCATGCGGTACTGCGATCAGGCCTTCGGCGGTTGCCGAAAGTGACTTGACCCATCCAGCAGCTGGGGCGTCGTGCTTGGGATGACCAATGACCAAAGGAGCTTCGTGCAAGGCTGGATCATAGGCACGTACGGTGGCGGCCAAATCAGACTCGCCAAAAGAGATGCTGGCGCCACTCATGGTGACGTGCGTGCCGGGTTTAAAAATGTGGAGTGGCTTCATGGTCTGTGCGCTTCAGTTGAAGGTGATGCACACAGACTGAGCCAATGATTGGCCCACGCCTTTTAATCGAGTTTAAAGAGTGTCGCGAAGGGAATGATGCGGCCGGGGTGCGATTGGCACCCGCGCAGTGGGATGAGAGTAAGGCAACAGGGCTTTATAAAACGTTTACAGCGTCATTCACCTATACAGCTCGATGAACCGGGGCGACATGAGCGCTCAGGCGCGTCAGAGGGCCTTACAGGCGTGCGGCTTTTTCGAGGTGGTTCATGGCCAGATCCAAGATAGCTTCTTCAGCCTCGGGTTGCAGCTCACCCTCGGCGTCCATCGGCAAGAATGGGCGATCTGGAATATCGCCCCACAGATGGGGGAAGTCAGACTTGGTGCCACCGAACTGCATCATGGCGGCATAGGGTTTGTTGCTGCCGACCAACGCCGAGCTGTCGGTCGCTTGCGTCGTGATCGAGGCGGCCAGGCCTGCCGAACTGACTTGCAGCATCTGCCCTGGCCAGTTACCGCTTTTCTCACGGCGCGCGGTGGTTACGTCCGAAAGGTCATCCCACTCGGGGCGACCTTCCTCGCCGAAGTTTTCCTCGGTTTGGCTGGCCAGCTCGGCAGCGATGCCGCGCATCAACGGTGCAAGCTCACCCACGGCCCATTCAATTTTGCGCAGGGTGGCCTGTACGCGCTGGTGATCCAATTCTACGGTGAACATTCAAAACCTCCTAGGCAGCTGCCTGTTTGCGTTTCAGCATTTCAGCCAGGCCAGTACCTGGTGCGTGGTTGAACCCAGGATCGGTGCGGAACGTGATGGCCTTGCCTGCTGCATCGGTGGTGCGGATGCCGGTGACGGGTGCGGTGCGGATCTCGCCGGTACGTTTGTCGATACCGGTTTCCACGGTCTCGGTGAACAGACGGCCTTCGCTCGACACGACCTTCAAGCCTCGGCGTTTCACGGCGGCTTCGGTCAGGGCGACAACACGGCAACGGCAGTTGAATCCATTGGGTGGAAAAATCGCTGACCAGATCGGATCGTCATGGCGGAACACTTGCCCATGCAGCGCCCGATGACTCGGTCGGGTCTTGCCGTCCAGGATGGCCACGTACATCCAGTACGGGTGCGTCTCGGTGGTTTGCTCCATTTCGGCCTTGCGACCAGCCATGTAGGCGCTCTGCAGGTTTGTCTGATAGATCGTCTTGAGACGGCGCGGACTGCCCAACTGGACCAGCTCACCGACGCCTTGACTGTCGACAATGACCTGCTGTCCCCACCAGCCTTGAGCCTCCAGAACTGGCTGTATATCCGCGATGAACTGCTTGAGCGTCTGGCCTTCTTGCAGCGCGGTTTCCAGTGCCCCACGAATGTCCGACAGCAGATCGAGTCGCATGGCCTTAGCCACCGTGAATGACTGGTCATGCGCCTGGTCGAGCATGTCCTGCCAGTTCCAGGTGATCGCATAGCCTTTAGCCTTCAGGTAGGCCACTGCATTTTTCGGCTCCATGCCGAAGATGGCCTTGAGGTCGGCCGGGGTCGGAGTCTTCAGGGAGGTCGCCATCAGTCCTCCCGATCCGCGTTAGCATTCAAGCGGCCCCAGACGTTAGCCATGAATAGCAGGCGCGTTAGGTTCTCCTGCAGCGCCTGGTCATCCATGGTTGGATAGGCTTCGGCCAGCAGGCCGAGTGCCTCAGTATCGGATCGAGCGCGCAACAGCGTCTCGATCAAAGACGCTACGGCCTGTTCACTTAGCTCTTGCAGCAGCTCGGCGGGCAGGCCGTTGATCGCCTGATCAAGTGCCACCTGGTCGAGGATGGGCTTCAAGGTCGACTCGGCAAACTCTGACGATTCAACCCGCGCCGGGGTCTCGTCCAGATCGCCGTCTTGCAAGTTGTATGTGCGTTTCCAGTACTGGGCTGTGAGCTTCACGCCCGAGTCCGTAAGTGACTTATCTCGGTCAGCCTGGGTCTTGTCGATCTCTTCTTGTTCCCACAGTTCGTACACCGGGGCGGCAACGTTTTCGCCAAAGTTCAGATCGACAACCCGACGAATGATCGCGTTCATAGTCGCGGCGACAATGCCCTTGTCACCGTCGCGGATGTCTTTGACCACCTCAAGACCTGCAGTTGCGCTGGCCCGGTTGCTGTTGGACTCGGTGGTTTGGTTCTGCCCCAACAGCCCAACGTTGATTTCACTGCGGCAATAAACCAGCAGCTCGCGGTACACCTCGGCGCTGCCGGCCTTGCCAGCGGCCTCGATGATGTCAACGCTGGAGTCATTCGGAATGGCGGCAACAGCGTCCTGGACCATCGCCTCAAGGCTGTCGAGCAATAGGTCAGTTTCGCCTGTGCTGGCACCACGGGGGTGTTTGCCAATCACCCAAGGGGAGCCGTACTTCTCAGTGAACTGGACCCAGAACTTCAGTCCACCCTTCATGAAGATCACCGGCCAGAAACACATGGACAGATCAGCGAAGCCATACGGGTTGTTGTAGGTCGCATCTTGGCGGGCCACGACAAAGCGTTGCGGATCGCACAGCTCACCAGTCAACCCAGCATCGCGGGCACGGAAGCGCAGATTGTTCTCCTGGTCATAGAGAAACCACTCGGCGGGCTTGCCCAACAGATCCTCGGGGACAATATTCAACCCAACCGGACGCCACATCAGTTCAATGGGCTGAAACCCGAACAGCGGTGCGTCCAGCATTTCGCGAATAATCCGGTCGAGATCGAGGTCGGTCAGCCAGTCACGTACGAAGCGCTCTACACGAACGGGAGCGTTAGCGCGCTTTAGGTCGCGTTCCAGGGCGAGCACCGACGACTTGCGGCGGCGAATATTGCCGCCGACCAGAGCCGAACTGCGTAGATCCCGATAGACAGTGATGTCCTTGCCCTGGGCCTTGAGGATCGGGTCGGGGTTGGGTAGGTACATGCCCAGCGCCTGGGCATCGAAGCTGCGCGCACGGCTGGCGATATGCTCCGTCAGCCCCTTGTGCTTCGGCTCGGCGAAGCTAACGAATTCCGTGGGAGTGACCCACACACCTTTCTTGTTCATGCGTACCCCTGGGTGATGCGAGTGCCCTGACGTGGGCGACGGGATTTGACTGAGACCGGACCTGCAGCACTCTCCAGTGTTGCGAAGTTGGCCAGTGAGCCGGCACCAGCGAAGTCGCCGTGACGGTAAAGTTCGGGGTCTTTGAGGTCTTGCGAGCGGGCCTTCATGATCATCGGAATGCCCTCGACGGTTTCAATCGAGCGCACGTCCTGCTGCAGCGAATCATCCTTGGGCAGCGTGATGGTGCCGTCTTCAAAGAGCTGTATGAACTTAGGCATCCAGGCGCCGTACCAGGCACGGCTGAGTTTCACCTGCAGGACGCGGTCATGACCGAACTCATCGGCAGCTTCTTCGGCGAGGGTTTCACCGCTGCCGGTGGCGTCCAGGGCTGCGCTGGCAAAGCGTGGCAGTCGACGCAGGATGTAGAACAGGATCTGTTTCTGCTGGCGGTACGGCACCTTGTGCATCTCCACCACAAACGGCACATCACGGTGCCGTGCCTGGTCTACGGACATCGGGCAGATGATCGAGAAGTCACGGTGGCGGGCATAGTCCATGCCCAGGTAGTGCCGCAACTCAGGCGTCAGTGCCTGCACCAGCGGCGCGAGATAGCGCTCGATCCAGTCTTCGACATACGCTTCACGGCGAGCAAGGGACTGCAGCGTAAAATCATCATCCAGCGCCAGGCGCAACACGGTGCGGCCGGCACGCATGGCGTCTTCGATCCATACACCAGGAATACACACACCGTTGCCGTCGCGTGGGATTGCATCCAGCTCTTCATGCATCTGCGCTTTGCGTGGGCCGTAGGCGTTGCGGATCTGTTTGTACCAGGCTTCCTTGCCTTCAACGGTGGCGACTTCCCCGGTCATCATGCACTTGCGCTCGTACAACCCATTGGCAACGGCATCATCAAAGGTCGCCTTGTAGACCTCAGCCGTGTCGCCATAGCGACCTTCACGGATGTCGTTGACCATCTGGTTGAATGGGTTGCTCTTACCGTTATGACTGCTGATGACGACGATCCGACCGCCCCAGATCAGCAGAGCGGTTGCGGCATCGAGCACGGCGGATACGTCTCGGTGAAAAGCCGCTTCGTCGATGATCACCTTGCCTTGCAGGCCGCGCAGGTTGGCCGGGTTACTGGACAGCGCAACGATCTTGAAGCCCGAGGCGTAACGAATGCGATAGGCATTGATCTGGCGGGTGTTACCCGATTCGTCCTGGTCCTCAAACAAGAACTCTTCGATTTCACTGACACCCGAGGCCTGAGCCTCGGCCATCACCCGGCTGAACTTGGCGCAGTAGCCGATGAACTCCAAGCCTTTTTCCTTGGTGTCACCGACATAGAACACGTCCATGCCGCCAGAGGCCTTGCGTGACGCCGCAGTGATCACCGAGTCCAAGGCCTCGGCGAAAGTGATACCCGTCCGACGACCTTTTTCGCACAGTTTGATTTGTGCCTGAATGCTCAGCCAGTCGGCCTGGTGAGCCATAAGGATGCCGTCGGCAATTGGGTTGTAGTCGCTGGGGATCTGCTTGACGCTCGGTGGCAAATCGTCCCATTCGACTACGCGCAATGTACTCGATGACGGCTTGACCGCTGAGGCACTCATTTGACACCCAGAAATTTCTGACGCCAGAACAGAGCCTGCTCTTCGCTGATCCCCCCAGTCTGTACAGTCTTGGCCAACTCAGCGTCTTGTTCCTGAAGCAAGCGATCACGCGCAGCTTTCTCGATAGCCTGTCGCTCTTTCATGCTCAGGGTGCGCGCCTGCATCGTGTTCTTTGCTGCCCGCGCCAGTTCGGCCACTTCCTTGGTAGTGACATCATCCTTTTCATGGGCACCCATCGCGGCCTGGTAAGCCAGTGTCGAGATAGCCTCGACCAGCAGTGCGCCGGTCTTGTCGGATGCGTCTTCACCGAATGCACCAACGAAGGCTTCCGCCTGCGCGCGGTGTTGGCGGGTCTTCTCGGTAAGCAAATCGAAACCTTGCTTGAAGCGACCCAGCGCACTGCGGCTGGGGGATTTCTCGTTGGGAAAGCGCGACTGGATATCGGCCAGCATGTCATCCAGCGTCATGCGGTCCTCGCGCAGTAGCTTCTGGATGTACGCCTTGACCATCGGCGGAAGGCGATTGATGGATGACTTGCCCGCCATAGTTAAGCCCCCGGCCGTTTGATGCCAGGAACGCGTGCGCGGCCTGCAGCGATGTCCTGACCGCGTTCCGTCAGTGTGGCCACCAGCACTGGACCGACATCGACAACAGTCAAAGCGCCTTGCTCGGCCAACCAGTGCAACTCGGTTTTCACCTGGTCACGGCTGAGGGTGTGGCCGTAATTGTCCAGGGCCATGGCCAGCACCGAGCTGTTGGCGCGGTAGCCGGTCGTCTCAGCCAGCAGGCGCAGAATCACCAGGCGGTAATCCTGGCGCAGAAAGTCGGCGAATTGGGTCATGTCTTTTCTCGCAGCAAGTAATCATTGATCCGGTCCAGCGAACGGGCTAAAGGGCCAAGCGCTTCCTTGACCCCCGACAGTTCGGCCCGTACCGCCTTCATGTCACCCAGCAGATCGGTGACGGCCGTCTGGTCAGGCAGGTGCCGAACGTGTTCCTCCAAGGCGACGATGCGAGTGCGCAGCTCCAGCAATTCCTGGGCGCTTGCGGCCTGCCGTTTGGTCATCCATGTGTAAATGCTGAGTACCGTCAGCATCAGCCACTGAACGGTTTGGAAGCCGAAGTTGAGTTCGTTCAGGTTCATTCAAATCCCCGTGAGGCCAAGTGTTCCAAGCCGTCGATGCAGTCAAAGCAATGTTCGATGCCAGGGTTGTCCTGACGTTGATCTTCAGGAATCGCGTCTCCGCATTCCTCGCAGCGGTAAACCGACCGACCGGAGCCGCGTCGAAGGTCGCTGTTACGGACTCGCAGCTCCGAGTCGCTGATGTCGTCATCTGTAGCGGGTTCAGCTACATCCATATGCGGTCAGTCCTTTTCCTGGAGATCAAGCAAGGCATTGAGCTGAACGAGGTTGGATCGGGCCCACAGGCCGTAGTCCTGGGCATGGGCAAGAATGTCGGCGGGAGTGACGCCGCTTTCCAATAGTTCGGCGTCAGTGCCGGTGGCGGGCCAGGCCGCTTTTTCAGCAGCGGCGGCAGTGGTGCCTGGTCTTGGGGCGGACACACCGAGGGCGGTGTTGAAGTCGCGCAGCCAGCCAGCAGTGAACACGCAACGAGGGATAGGCTTAGCGACAGCGCCAGGCGCCGGAATGTATTGGGTAGTGACATGCGGGATTCGCTCCTGGAGCTGGCGTTTTTCTTCTTTAAAACTCTCGTATGCGGCAAACAGCAGAGACTCGGATTCGTTGGCGCGGGCGACCTGTTGCAGCAGTTGCAGACGGTTTTCCTTCTCGGCAGTCCCGGCCTGTTCGGCGTGTGTGGTCTTGAGTGTCTGCAAGTTGGAGTTGCCGAGGGCTTCGGCGTAACGAAAGCCGAAGCCATAGGCAATTGAGCCTGTAGCTGCTGCGCTGATCACGCACGCAAGCCCAGCGACAAGCAGCCCTGTAGGCAATCGATCAAGCACCATGGCGCTGCCTCATACGGTTACGGGACTTACGCGCATGGCGTTTGGCCGCAGCAATGCCGGTTTTGCCGTGGCGATAAGGCGGCATAACGCCGGATCTGATCCAGGTCCCGGCAGCGGTGCTTGGAGTAGGCCAACGGCAAACACCCGCGAGTCCCGCCAGCAGCGCAGCGAAGGCCCGACCAAAGAGGTTCAGTCTCATGACGGAAGCTCCTGATCAGGTTGCTCTGGATGCTCTGGAGGGCCTTGCTTAATCAGACGAGCGACGAACAACAAGGAGGCCAGCACGCTGTTCAGCAACGCGTAGGTCGATGCAGAAAGTTGCGCTTGCCACATAGGCAGGATGGTGGCTTGGGCAAAACCGAGCAGCACGATAACGATAGCCAGCTGGACACTGTGAAGCTTCCAGCAGCATCGGCAGTTGTCGATCAGCTTCATGCTGGCTCCCCGTGATAGGCGTCCGGGACAACGCCTGCCAGGTGCAAGCCCTCATTGATCACTGCTTCGCCGTACCAGTTGCCCTCGGGGAGAAGGCCGGCGCCGTTTTCGTGACGAATGATCGCTTCTGTCAGAGCACGCATGGTCCGATAGTCGTACACGTCGATACGAGCTTCAGGTGACACACCAAGGCGGGCGGCAACCTGACGGATATAGCTCTCTGTGTTGTTCTCGTTTGGTGGCGCCCAACGACTAATGATCAGGCGGACGGTGCGCAGACCGTGCTTGTCCTGGTACGTGATAAGGGTTCGGGCAATAGCCCGGATGCCCCAGCGGGGATCAATGAACTGGACAAATGCGGTGTCATTCTGATTCGCCGACATGCCTTGCCAGCGGGTGCCTTTGACATGACGAATGTTGCCGGGGTTGAAGTTGCGGATGCCGCGAGGGGTTTCGGGTCGCATCGGACGCCTCCTGTAATGGCGCCGTCAGTTTCGGACGCCAGAAATACACACGCCGCCATGATGGGCGGCGCGGTACAGGAGGGCTTTTAATCGAGTTTAAAGAGATCGATAGCCTGGTAATTCAATGTGTCCGTTCGACTAATCCCAACCCCGGCTGTGTTGAAAGATCTGAACGTGGTCGATGGCTTGCCGATATGCATATACCAGTCGGCCATATTTTTTTTGGATTGGCATGAAAAAAAAGTATGGGACTAGAATCCCTAAAAATATGGTTGCGGCGAGCAAATAAGAAGAGCTAAAAGCAATGCCCGAAATCAGCTCAATGACGAACATCAATGCACCTAAGACCATCCAACCTACGAAGGGGTTGAAGAAAATCTTCCTACGAGCGTCGGCGAGGCGTTCGCGCAGATGAGTAAGCAGCTCAGCAACTTCCTCACGACTGTGGTTGGTCAGGTCCCCGATGCCGTAGTTGTTGATATCGCCACCAGCGACTTGCCCCACGCTGCTATTGAATAACTGGTTACCCATTTCCACGTCCTTCGGTTGGTTGACAGTAATATTTTCCATCGCCGCTACAACTTTGTTCGCTACCTTAGCCAGACTCAGCTTTTGCAATGTGCTGGCTTCGGTTTCGCAATAACTTCTTTCGTTTCGGTATCTACAGTGAACACTGTGAGGCACTCTCGGCCACCGCCAATTTTTTTCTTTAATTCTGGGTCGAGATCGGCAGCCGCGCTCGCTGAAGCGACAGGATCAGCTGAGTGGAGGCAGTCATCCCTCCTTTCCTGGTACTCATCGAACGCACCTTTGATTGAACCAGGGATTTTCTCAACACCGCCGTTTTGAGCAGCAGCCAGTTGTGCATTCCACCAAGTGCGGGAGGAAACTCCCGCCGCAAAGCAGCTGCCTAGGGGTTCAAAAATAGTGCTGCCAAACTGATCCTTGCCTGCGTCAACTAGCACTGAAATGTCCTTGCTGTGAGCGCTAACGGAAGTCAGATCACCACTCTTTAATATGGATGCGCCATCAGTCATTGCTTTGCTAAGCGCTTGCATTTGCTTGGTCGCTTGTTCAAGCGACTCTGGGCTCGCTCCCTTGAAAGGCTCTGCGTTAGCAGTTATGGCTGTCACCATTATCAATAGGATAAAAATTTTCTTCATCGACCGCGCTCCCTGTACGAATCACCTTTGGACTTTCGACTCACTCGAAACTCTGTTCAAAACCAAATCCCGCCGACCAGCACGCCAAAGCAAAATAAAACGGCAGCTGTCTGTTTATGCATGAATAGAAAATCTCTGATCGAGACTTCTCCAGGCACTATTTGCGGAGCGTCTTGTTGCGTCGTCGGTTGAAAGTTTTGCACAAACTCTAACGTTCGTTGAAGCTGTGCTTTCTGCAAGTTTTTGAGCTGAGTGCGACCAAAGCTCAACTCACAAAAATTAGTCATCTCAGCTTTTGCATCTTTCTCAGCCACGGCCCGCAAGACCTTTCCTACTAGGCGACGTTTGTCAGCCTCCTCTTGCAGGAACTCCAACCTTGCTTTCATCACGTTTCGCGCTTCAACGAATTGCTCAGCAGTGATCTCGCTTATCGTAGTCACTCCAAGCTGAGCATGTACATTGCGCCAAATATCGCGAGGGTCATCGCCCAGTTCCTCGCATTTAGCGCGCATTTCATGCAACTCCTTTCGCTGAGCGGACACCAGCCCACGAGACTCGCCTTTGTCTGTGAGGTTAATGCTGATGCCGTAGTTATTGATGTCGCCCTCGGCCGCTTGGCCTACACCTCCATGGAAGTCCTGACTCATGGTTACTTCTTCCCTTTACTACCGCCAACATTGAACGTGACGCCCGATTGATTGACCGATCCGTGGATGTATTGGCCAACCTCTTTGAATTCTTGCTTTGTATCTTCTCCTGACGCCCCCCCCAGTAATACCCGAAGCACAGCATCTTTAAGGTTCTGAGGGCTGGAACGAAACCGTTCTAGAACCAGCTGCTCCTCAACCGAGGCCACAGAAGAGCGCACACCGGTAAGGATGTATTGGACATCCGCTCCCGCGCTTGCGAAAGAAAAAAGGACCTCGCCGCCGGGCACGACTAATCCTCGCTCGTAACGCCCCCAAATCTCTCTCGACACACCGCATTGCTCTGCTGCGCCGGCCTGATTCAGGCCGAGACGCTTCCGTTCGGCTTTGAGCCTTTCAGTAGAAAGAGAATAAAAGTTCACATAAACCCCTTGATTATGAGAACCATAGTTCTCATAATCAGCCACACAAACACTAACCATCTTTGCATCACAGGAGCCACCACCATGGCCACCCATGCCAAAGCCCTAACCGCCGACCAAGTGAAAGAAAACTTTCGCCGAGTCGGCAAAACCATCACTCAATGGGCTCTCGAAAACGGCTACACCCGCAACGAGGTGTACCGCGTCCTCAATGGCCAAGCCAAAGCCCACTACGGCAAGGCTCATGATATTGCGGTGAAGCTTGGCCTCAAGCCGACCGCAGCGTTGGCTGCGTAATGGCTACCGAACAGCAATTCCGTACCGACAGGCTGGTGCTTAAGGCATCGCAGAACGCCGTGCGCTTCGCGCTTCGGCCAACTGATCGGTCAGCCATGCCAGCGTCCTGGTCGCTTCAGCCTCTATGGGTTGCCCAGGCCACCGTACCGAAAGCAACGCCTGATCTATGCCCTCAGGTGAAACGAGTCCTTGAACTTCAAGAACAGCCGCTAGGCGTAACCAGCCCTGTGCCAATGCGTTCACCTGCGCTTCAAGTTTCTCAATACGACCGGTCATTTCTCATGTCCATGTTGGGGAATGTACCCGAAAACATTGCACCGGAAGTAATCCTTTTGCCTATGTGCAAACGCGCTGTTTGTTTGGAAAGCGCTCTATTGAGGGCATTCCAATGAATCGCCGTCGCTGGAAGAGCATGCAGCCGACCTCATTGCGTCATGCGCTGGAGCTGTGCAAGGACTTCGCCAAAGACGCCCATAACAAGGGCGTCGAGCGTATCGCCGACGAGATGGGGGTCGCGGATCATTGGTCTGTTTACAAGTGGCTTCAGACAGGCCGCATGCCAGCCAACCTGATCCGTCCCTATGAGCGGGCTTGTGGTTGCGACTACGTCACCCGTTGGATCGCCGCCAGTGCCGGTCGCCTGACCATTGATGTGCCCACCGGCCGGCACTGCACAGCCCAGGACACGCAGGCTCTGCAGGAGCTTCTAACCACGGCAACCGGAAGGCTGCTGGCGTTCTACTCGAAAAGCTGCGAAGCCGACGAAACCCTAGCTGCCATCCAGGCCGCAATGGAGGGGCTCGCGTGGCACCGAGGCAACGTTAGCCAAACCCAGCAACCTCAGCTTGAACTGGAGGAACAGCCATGAGCCGCACCGTATCAGCTGCTGCACGGGTCTTGCGTGTTCTCAAGGCCTTGAAGGGCCACACCGTGACAGGCCTTAGCAACACCGAACTGGCCCATCTGACTCAGGACAGTCCGAGCAACATCACCCGAGCCATGCAAACCCTGATTGAGGAAGGCCTTGCGGTGAAGCTGGATAACGGCCGGTTCGCTCACTCCGTGGGCGTGCTGCAGATTGCCCAGGCCCATGCCGAGCATATGGCTCGCCTGACCAACCGCATGCAGGAAATCAACCAGCGCATCGCCGCTGGATCGATCAACTAAGGAGAACACTATGGCCCGCGCCAAAATCCAACCCGCAGAGACCGTCGATTTGCCAGCTCTGAACGGAGAAATGCTTACTGCCAACCAGAACGCAATGGCAACCATGCAAGCCTCGCACAGCGAAGAGCGTGACATGGTCAACCAACTGTTGGGCCAAGCTCAAATGGCCGGAGCGTTTGAGGAGTTTTCCCGCACGGTGCGGACTTCCAAGCTGGCTTTCGTCAAAGAAAATAAGCTCTACAGGGCTATAGCTGGGCGTAAAAGTCCGCACGGTGCGGAAATAATAACCGGCTCTTGGGAGGAATTCTGCGCATTGCTAGGGCGCTCTGTCGACCAGGTTGATCGTGATATTGCCAATCTCCGTGCCTTCGGCGAAGAAGCCCTCGACTCGATGTCCCGCATGGGCATCGGCTATCGCGAAATGCGCCAATACCGCCGTCTGCCGGAAGATCAGAAAACAGCTCTGATCGAAGTCGCCAAGACCGGCGACAAGGATGCATTCGTTGATCTCGCCGAAGAGATCATCGCCAAGCACGCCAAGGAAAAAGAAGAGCTGATCCAGCGCCTCGACGAAACCAACGCCGACTATGAAGCGCAGGCCGAAGTCATGGCCAAGAAAACTACCGAGCTGGATAAGACCAAGCAGGAACTGGAAAAAACACGCAAACGTCTCCAGTCCATGCCCGCCAATGAAGTCGCAAAAGAACTCCGCCAAGAAGTTGCAGCGGTCGCCTATGAGGCGGAAGCGAACATCCTGGGTTCACTACGCGAAGGCTTCACCAAGCTGGAAGAGCACGCAGCCGAGAGCGGGGAAGACCACCGCACCTTTAAAGCCGGCTTGATTCGCCAGCTCGAAATCACTCTCGCGACGGTCCGTAGCGAGTTCCACTTGCCGGAGCATGTGGACGATGCCAGCGCTCCGTCTTGGCTGAAAGCGGCCGAGGCTTAACCCATGAACCCAGTACAGACCCAGCAACTGGCGCAGATTGCCCTGCGTGCGGAGAACGCTCCGCACGGTCAGCGTACAGCCGTTTACCAGGCGGGCGCTGCTGAACTGGGTGTTTCCATCCAAACACTTCAGCGAAAGCTGAAGGAGGTCCGAGTGGCCAAACCGCGTAAACGTCGCAGTGATGCGGGCAACAGCGCCTTGCCGTTGGAAGAAGCCCGTTTGATATCAGCGGTTTTGCTGGAATCGATCCGCGCCAACAACAAGCAATTGTCCACCATCGAACGTGCTGTTGAGCGCTTGCGCAGCAACGGCCTGATCCTCGCGGGTCGAGTTGATGAAGTCACTGGCTTGTTTCGTCCGCTGTCCTGCGGTGCTATCAGTCGAGCTCTGAAAAGCTACAAGCTGCATCCTGAGCAGTTGCTGCACGACGCCCCGGCGGTATCGCTGGCCAGCAATCACCCGAATCATGTTTGGCAAGTTGACGCATCGATCTCGACGCAGTTCTACCTTGCAGACAACGGAGCGCAGGCGATGAACAAAGCCGAGTTCTATGACGGCAAGCCCGGCAACCTGAAGAAGATCGAACGCCAACGTCTGTGGCGCTACGTCATCACCGACCACACCAGCGGCACCTTGTACCTGGAATACGTGTTGGGTGCTGAGTCGGCCGAAAACCTGTGCAACGTGCTGATCAACGCGATGCAAAAACGCCATGAGTCAGACCCGTTTCACGGCGTGCCTTGGATGCTGATGACTGACCCTGGTGCAGCCATGACCAGTGGCATCTTCCGCAACCTGTGCCGGGCCATGTCCATCGACTTGATCATCAACCAGGTTGGCAATGCACGAGCTAAAGGCCAGGTGGAACAGGCGCACAACATCGTTGAGCGTGAGTTTGAGAGCGCACTGAAGTTTCAGGCGGCGAATAGCCTGGAGCAGATCAACACCTGGGCCGGCCAGTGGATGCGCTACTTCAACGCCACCTCCATTCATACGCGGACCCGCCGCACCCGGTATGGCGTATGGCAATTGATCAAGCAGGAACAGCTACGCCTGGCACCGAGCATAGAGGTCTGCCGTGAACTGGCGGTCAGTACGCCAGAGTACCGCAAGGTCAGCAACCTACTGCGCGTTTCGTTCCGTGGTGCTCAGTTCGATGTCAGCTCGGTACCGGGTGTAATGGTCGGTGAAAAACTGTTGA
Organism: Pseudomonas sp. P42; assembly: GCF_017973755.1. Taxonomy (NCBI): domain Bacteria; kingdom Pseudomonadati; phylum Pseudomonadota; class Gammaproteobacteria; order Pseudomonadales; family Pseudomonadaceae; genus Pseudomonas; species Pseudomonas sp. P42. The sequence continues at coordinate 161,612 of NZ_JACOPU010000004.1, forward strand.
TCACCCGCAACTGCTGGCGCGACAAGGATGCTGCCATCGCAGTGCTGGTCGGTGAAGACGGTCGCGAAAACTACCACGTCATTGAGCGGATCGAGATGGACGAGTTTGGTTTTGCCGAAACATCGGCAACGATTGGTGAACAGTACAAGCGCCACGCAGAGACGCCGGCCCAAGCCTCGCGCAAAGTTCTGGAACAGATCGCTACCGGCACCACCAGCGAAGCCGATGCCCAAGCGGCACGCAAAGCCAAGGCTGTGCCTTTCGGTGGCTTGATTGATCCTCACAAACACGTCAGCGACACCGTGTTGCCGGCTTACATGCCGCGTCGTGGTACGTCGCTGAATGTCAACGCTCCGACTGTAGAGCATGCACTGCTGACGCACGTCGAAGCGGCGAAGCATCTGCAACCTCGCTTGGCCAATCTCTGGTCCGCCGAATCGTTCGGCTGGCTGCAGCAGAAATACCCGGAAGGAGTACCACAAGAGCAGCTCGACGCTATCGAAGCGGAGCTGAAACGACCTGTCGAGGTCATGCGCAAACCGTTCAGCCTAGTGTTGGCAGCGGTTGGAGGTGAGTGATGTTGAAGCTGAAGAAAATTCTACAGGACGTGGGTCGCCCTCAATCGGCCTTGGCCGAGTCGCTGAGTCTCAGCGGTGCCACCGTCGCCCAGTTGCTGAATCACAGCCAGTGGCCTCGCAGTCTTGACTGCGACGAACTGCAGGGACGTATCCGAATGTTCCTGACCGAATCCGGCGCCAACGATGCCGATATCGCCAACGCCTTTGAAGAAGTGGATCTGCCGTGCGCCAACACGGCAGATCCGGCCCAAATGAATGAGCCGTCCGGGGAGGACGAACCTATGTTACTGCCAAAACAGACCTTACAGCCAAATACCCGCAAGGCCTTTAGCTTGTTCCGCGATCCCTTTGATGAACTGCAATGCGCTCAGGATATGTGGGTCAGCCCTGACATTCGCTATGTCCGCGAGATCATGTATCAGACGGCGCGTCACGGTGGGTTCCTCGCGGTCGTGGGTGAATCCGGCGCAGGTAAAAGCACGCTACGCCGCGACCTGGTGAACCGCATCGCCGAGGGTGGTGATCCGGTGATCATCATTGAGCCCTATGTTCTGGCGTCCGAGGACAACGACACCAAGGGCAAATCCTTGAAAAGCACTCACATTGCCGAGTCGATGATGGCTGCTGTCGCGCCGCTGGCCAAACCCAAGAGCAGCCCTGAGGCACGCTTCGCCCAACTGCACAAGGCTCTGAAAGAGTCTCATGCGGCCGGTTACCGCCACTGCCTGGTGATCGAAGAGGCACACAGCCTGCCGATCCCGACGCTCAAACACCTCAAACGCATCCTTGAGCTGGAAGTCGGTTTCACCAAACTGGTCAGCATCATCATGATTGGCCAGCCCGAACTGGATGTGAAACTTAGCGAGCGCAACGCTGATGTGCGTGAGGTCGTACAGCGTTGCGAGCGGGTCACCCTGACGCCAATCGAAGGCAACCGCCTGGAAGAGTTTCTGAAGTTTCGCTTTGACCGTGCGGGCAAATCGCTCGGCGAGGTCATTGATGCCAGCGGTATCCAGGCGATTGCTGCGCGACTGTCTCAGCCAAGCCGGCGCGGCGGTCGTGACGAGACTGTTTCGCTGCTGTACCCGTTGGCAATCGGCAACCTCATGATCGCGGCGATGAACTTGGCCGTACAACTTGGCGCGCCAATCGTCACCGCTGACGTCGTGAAGGGGGTGTGAAATGGCCGCTCTGCATCTGGTACATCCGGCCCCGGCTCAGCCGCTGAGTATCCTCACCGAGGAATTCCCGAAAAAGCTGGCCACCTTCAATGATCTGACCCGTGACATGCGCGAGGCCGGAATTGTGATCAAGGCACTGGTGCTTGCGGACAACAAAATTTTCGTTGATCCCGATAGCCTCGAACTTCTGGCGCGGCGCTTTGGGCACGAGCTCCGCAGCATGCGTTGCAACACCGAGGGGCGGCTCGCTCGCAACACCGCATCGATTCGAGGCGTCGGCGTTGTCTGGTTCACCTTGGTCAAGGAGCAGGACAAATGAGCCAGTCCCTTAACGCCTCGATTGAGGCGCTGCAAGACGCTGTATGGACGGAATTGCCGACCATGACCTGGGCAGACGCAATGAAGCATGTTTCAACGGTGCTTGAGCATGTGCACCGTCCATCCGCCCCGGCCGAGCATCTGTCGGCGGCCAGCGCCGCCATAGCTGAAAGCCGATTTTACGATGCCGGCCGGCATCTTCGCCGGGCATTGATCGCTCTGGACATTCGTACCGGCGAACGCGTTGTACGTCAGGCCGAGCTGCTGGACGCCTTCGACCAGGCGCACGCCGTGATGCCATTTCTGTGGCTGGAGATTGGCTACAACCGGATCAGTGACTGGCTGGTGACCGTGAGCGACAAATCAGGCGGCGTTGAGCGCGTGGTCGTACAGGTCGGCGGCTTGGGCGCTGATGAAACTTGCCGGGTGGCTGCACAACAGCTGCGCCAACTTCTTGAGGGTAAAACCAATGACCAATAATGATGCTCTGCAAATACCGCCGGGCTACCGCGTCGACGCCCTCGGCCGTATGGTGCCCGAGGCTTCGATCAAGCCTACGGATCTGCTGCGCGACAAGGTGGTGATCGAAGCCGTTGACCAGGCCATGGCCATCAGCGCGATGTTGCTGAAGTTCAAAGCGCATGTTTTCGGTGAAATTGACGCGTTGCTGCAGATCAGCAAAGAGCAGTACGGCGTTGTGTCGCGTGGCACGAAGGGCAATCTTACCCTGATCAGCTTCGATGGGCGCTACAAGCTGATGCGCGCCAATCAGGATCAGATCGAGTTCAACGAACACCTTCAGTCAGCCAAGGCGCTGCTCGATGAGTGCGCGTATGAATGGACGGCCAACTCCCACCCAGGCGTCAAAGTGTTGATCAATGACGCATTCCGGGCTGATCGCAACGGGGAGCTGCGTACCGCTCGAATCCTGTCGCTGCGCCGCCATGACATTGATGACCCGCGCTGGAAAAAGGCGATGGAGGCAATCGGCGATGCGATCCAGGTCGCGGGCAGCCGCAGCTATATCCGCTTTTACAAGCGCGTTGGCGATACCGACCGTTACGAAGCCATCCCACTTGATTTGGCGGGGGTGTGACATGGATAACAACCGCACGCTGGAGAAGATCAAAAAGTGTCTGGAGATGGCGAAGTCCAAAACCAGCAACCCGCACGAAGCAGAGATCGCGCTGCGCCAAGCCCATAAATTGATGGAGCTGTACAACCTCGAAATGGGCGATGTGCTTGCCAGCATGGCGGGGAAGGCCTCTGTTCTGGCGGTGTCTGAAGGCTCGCCGCCGGCTTGGCGGGTCAGACTTGCGCAGGTCTGCGGCCTCGCGTTCGGCACACGGTTGATCATAACCACCAGTGTTCTCGGCGCGGCTCGCTTTGTTTTCATCGGCTGCGCCGCAGCGCCTGAACTGACTGGTTACGCCTACCAGGTATTGGAGCGTCAACTACAGAAGGCACGGCGCGAATATCTGAAATCTCAAAAGCGCTGCAAACGCGCCACGAAAGTCGCTCGCGGTGATGCCTTTGCGAATGCCTGGATCGATGCGGTGCATTCCAAAATTGAAGCCTTCGCGGGTGTCGAAGACAACATCGCCGACGCGGTTGAAGCTTACATGAAGAAGAACTATCCAGAACTCGAAAGCGTTGAGTTGAAGCGCCGCAAGCTGAAGGCGCGTGATGAAGTTGCGGCCGACGCCGGCTATGCGGCGGGCAAGTCAGCGCAATTGCATCAGGCGGTGAACCATACCCCCCGCGCTCGTTTGACGATGGGGGTCTGACATGGTCTCTACAAGCACAGGGAAACTCACGTCAGGGGTGTTGGAGTTCCAAGCGGTTTGTGATCAGTGCCAACGACCTCGCGTTGTAGGAAACCACATTAAATGCAGCAAGATCCGGCAACAGCTCCACGCGGCCCGGAATGAGCGGCAAGACGGAACGCGGTCGCGGCCAGGAGGTGACAAGTGAAAAAAGCGCCTGCCAACCCAGCCCGACTGTCCTTGATCAAGCTGATCCACGTTGCCCGGCGCGAACTGCGGATGGATGACGACACCTTCCGCCTGATGTTGGCCAGCATGACGGGATTGGAAGGCGCGACGTCCTCCGCTGACTTGAGCGTTCCAAACCTTCACCGGGTGTTGGAACAGCTCAAGCAACGCGGGTTTACGGTTCGTCCAAAAAAGGCGCAACAGCGCCCGAAGGCGGACGACGCCCAGTCGCGGAAAATCCGGTCGCTGTGGCTGACCTTGCACGGCCTCGGTGCGGTGCGCGATCCGTCCGAGGAAGCGCTGGCGAAGTTCGTTCTGAACATGACTGGCGTTAACGCGTTGCAGTGGCTCAAGGGTTCCCAGGCTAGTCGCGTCATCGAAAACCTGAAGCAATGGCAACAGCGCATCGAACAGGCCCCGGCCGCCGTACAGGAGGGTGTATGACAGAGTTCAGAAGCAAAGGCCCGGAACTGCTGACCGATCTCACCGAACACATCGCGGTCGCGCTCGTTGAGTTGGTGTCGATGGAGGAAGCCGCCGCTCGCCATGTTGCTCAGGAAGTCTCTGATCGAATGGCCGCGCACTGGGGCGGCCAGAACCTGTATTTCCCGATGGGACTGTCGGTCAAGTTGAGCCGCCGTGATCGCCAGATCTACGATGAATTCAATGGCACCAACCATAGCGAGCTGGCACGCAAGTACGCCGTGTCGCTCCAGTGGATTTACAAGATCGTCAAGGCAGTGCGAAAGGACGAGATAGCGCGCCGTCAGGTTGATATGTTTGCCCCGCTCACTGACGGCTGAGCGGGGCGTCTTCTTATTGCATTGGCTGCAACTGAATTTCACAAACCATCCCAACCTGTGCCAGCCTATCCCGGAATGGCCCAGGTATATCTCACGTCCCCCTAGGTATTTATCTCAGTCCTAAACAGCCTCGCGAGCCTCGGCATCTCCACCCCCTCCCCCAACCTCTCCACCCCCAACCGCACCCTCTCCCCACCCTGCTCAATCACCACACCATCCCCCACCACCGCCACCAACTTCACCCCAGGCCCAACCTTCTCCCCCTGCAAAAAACTACGCGGCGGCCCGTCGTTCAAACTCAGTATCGCCACCGCCCCCCGACTCCCTGCCATCACCCCGCTCACCTTGATGTCCACCGGCGCCGTTTGATTGGAAAACCACTGCAACGCCGGGCTATCACTGCGCGCCGCCAGCAACTGCGGGGCCGCTGCCGGGGTGTGTGATTCGGCGGTGGTCAGCAGCAGCGAAGACCATGTCGCCACGCCGACCAGTGCCGCGAGCAGCGCGAGTGCCTGGACCATTTGGGGTGGGGAAAAGCGTGCGGTGAAGGTCATGGGTTGAATCTCCTTTTTATCCCTGCTGCCAGCCTACGCGGCAATTCTCTCCGTTTTATTTCATACGCCTTACATGTTGGACGTGCACGATGACTTCCGACGCAAAGGAGCGCGCAATCGATGAACGTGGTCAAGCAACAGGGTTTTACGCTGATCGAGTTGATGGTGGTGCTGGTGATCATCGGTATCGCCAGTGCGGCGATCAGCCTGAGTATCAAGCCCGATCCGTTGCAGTTGCTGCGCAAGGATGCCGAGCGTGTGGCGCAGTTGCTGCAGGTTGCACAGGCCGAGGCCCGCGCCGATGGTCGGCCGATTGTGTGGGTGAGTGATGCCAAGGGGTTTCGGTTTCGTCGGCGCAGTGACAGTGGTAAGGGGTTTGATCATTTCGCGCAGGACCCGCAATTGCGCCCACGGCAGTGGCAGAGCCCGAAACTGGAAGTGCGCGTGGAGCCCAGACAGAAAGTTGTGCTCAATGCCGAGTGGATCAATCCGCCGCTGCAACTGACTTTGTCCGACGGTCTCAATCGCCTCAGCGTGCTGCGCGACGGCGCCGGCCGGATCAGTGTGCAATGAGAAACCAACAAGGTTTTACCCTGATCGAGGTGATGGTCGCGATTCTGCTGATGGCGGTGGTGAGTTTGATTGCCTGGCGGGGGTTGGACAGTGTGACGCGGGCGGACAGTCATTTGCAGGCCAGCAGTGAGCAGAGCGACAGCCTGTTGCGGGCGCTGAATCAGTTGCAGCGGGATGTGGAGATGCGCGCGGGGATTGAGTTGACCGAGCCGAAGAAGGTCGGCGTGGATGATGAGCCACCGACCGCGCCCCCCGCCCTCACCGTGCGTAGCAGTGACCGTACGGGGTTTCGGCTCGACATCATTCGTACGGCGGCTGATCAGCCGGGGGCTTTGCAGCGGGTTCGCTGGTGGCTCAAGGGCGGCACGTTGTATCGGGCGGTGGCTGAGGCGCGGAGTCGGTATCCGTTGCCGGCGCCTGGGAATGGGGTAGCGGTGTTGAACGACGTTAGCGATGCGCAGGTGCGGGTTTGGGAGGTGGATAACGGGTGGCGGCAGTTGAGTGGTAATCGGCGTGAGGATCCGGCGGGGTTGGAGATTCGGTTGACTCGGCAGACGCCGCAGGGGGTGGAGAAATATCGGCAGGTGATTGGGCCGTTGGACTGACACGCGCCTGCTCTGCAGATTATCCCCGTTACCGCCGGAGATCCCTGTAGATGGTGCCGAACGCTGCGATCTTTTGATTTTGTTTTTCAGAAGCAAGATCAAAAGATCGCAGCCTTCGGCAGCTCCTACATTGGGATCGGGTGCACCTGCCAAAGACTGGTGGCTGGCAGGCCGTCTTCGCGAGCAGGCTCGCTCCCACAGTGGGATTGGGTGAGGTCAGTTGGAGATTGGTTGGCTGACAGGTCGCCATCGTTGGCAAGCCAACTCCCACAGGGATTGGGTGCATGTGCGGGAGATGGGTTGGCTGGCAGGCCGTCTTCGCGAGCAGGCTCGCTCCCACAGAAATCAAAGCAACACACCGACCCGCTTCTAACCACTCAACAGGATGAGCGCAAGCTCGGCTGCCGCTGTTGATCTTGATTCACGGGCGACGTCGGGAGGCTGAGTGGAGGGATTCATCCGGGGAGGACATCGAAAGGAGGTGCAGCGAAGCAAAACGGAATCGATGCCCCGGATGTATTCCGGAGCGAAGGAACCCCGAGCTTTAGCGAGCGGGCCGGACGTTGGAGCAAGCCTTTTTGGTTACTTTTGGCTGGGCCGGCATTCCGGGCGTTTGTCAAAAGTGACCTGCCGTAAGGGCGGAACCCTAGGCCGCCGTTACCGCAGCAACGGATATGTACCCAATCAAACCCACTAGCTCAAAACAACGACACCGCCCGGCAGCTCGGTGCATTTAACGCAATAAGCATCGCGAATCAGCATCGCGACGCCAGCGAGTTGATCAAGACTGAACCGCGCCTGAACCCGGCGCTGGCCAAGCTCGCGGTTGAGCAGCAGCAACATCCCCGGCCGATACCGATTAATCTCATCAATCATCTCGCTCAGCGTCGCACCGTTGAACACCAACACCTGCTGCCGCCAATTCATCACAGCCGCCGTATCAACGCTCTGCACACTGCCAACCCGCCGCGCGTCATAAGTCACTTGCTGCCCCGGTTCGAGGCGCAGGCTTCGACCTTCTACGTCGACTTCAACCGCGCCATCAAGGCAGGTCACGCAAACTTGCTGATCAGTGTTGCGCAGGTTGAAACGTGCCTGACTGGCGCGCAACCACCCTCCTCCTGCCTGCATCGCCAGGGGCAAGCGCGCCGTCTGCACCTCGACTTCGCCGCTGACCAGTTCAAAACCCTGCACACCGTCAGACACTGCACGTTGATTGATCCGCGTCTGGGTATTCAGCTCCAGGCTCACACCCTGCGCCGGTTCGAAGCGGCGCTGTTGGCCGACTTCAGTGATGTAGCCGGCACCGAGCCCTTCGAAGCCACCGGGAATTGTCCCGCGCACCAGCAAAAACGCCGCCGATGCGGCAATCGCGCCGCCGAGAAAGGCGCGTCGCCCAAACCCACGTGGTGCCTGCAAACCTTGCGCCGCCGGTTGCAACAAATGCCACAGCGCTTTGGCGTCCTCAAAGGCGCGGGCATGTTCGGCGCTTTGCGCGCACCATTCGCGCAGTGCACGGGCATCGGCCACGGTGGCGCGGCCGGAGGTCAGCAGGACCAGCCAATCACGGGCTTCACTTTGCAGATTGTCGGCCACCGATGGCTCGGCAGGTGTCAGTCGAAAGATGTTCAAACGCGCAGACTCTCAACGAATTGATCGGGCACTGTTCAGAAGACGGTTTTCCGGCCCCGCGACCGAACCGCTGAAACACTTTTCTTTCCAGTTTCGCTGCGCAGAAGCCCAAAGCGGCCTTGATTTCCTTCTCGACCATGCGCGTGGAAATGCCGAAGCGCTGGGAGATTTCCAGGTGCGGCGCCTCTTCCAGACGCGCCGCGATGAAGATCTTCCGGCGCCGTGCCGGCAGTTCGTACAACGCACTGAGCAGCGACTGGATTTCCTTCTGCCCGCCCACCACCCGCGCAGGGTCGAGCGCTTCGTCGCCGATTTGCAGCAGCTCCTCGACTTCCTCGCCGGTGAGCAGGCGCGCATCGGCCTGACGCCGGTCTGCGGCGATGTTCAGGGCCATGCGATAGAGGTAGGCGTTCGGCCGCAGCAGGTTCGGCGGCGTCTCCATGCGGTCGACCCGCAGGTAGGTTTCGTGCAGCACGTCGTTGGCCAGATCCTCCGAAGCGAGACGCCTGCGCAGGCGCACCCGAAAGTCCTCGTAGGACGTCAGGAACAGTTGGACCATCGAACCTTGTCCGGTATCTTTCATCCCCCGGAAACTCCTTTCCATTTAGTGCATTCCATGCGTTTTCCTGACGACTCCAGTAACAACAGCAACGTGACCGGCTGACGCAAGGCGCTGGGCGTCGGCCGGTCGATCCTGAGATTGCGAAAGCTTTCCACCAGCGCGGTATCGCGCCGTATATCTCCGGTCGAGGTGAGCAACCGGTTGTGTTGCACCACGCCGTCGCGCCCCACCCACACCTGCAACACTGCGCGGTAATTGCCCGGTCGGGTCAGCGGCGAACGACACAGGTTGCGCTCGATGGCGGTTTGCACTGCCGTGGCGTAACTGCGGTTGACCGCGATGCTGGCGGGGGTCGGTTTTTCCAGCGTCGCCGGCACATCCTCGACCTGCGCCACTTGCAAGGTGAATGCATCGTCACGGGCATAGCGCGCCATCAAGCCACTGCCACCGAGCAACCGGCGCAGAGCGTCCGCCGCGGTGTATTCGCCATCCACCGCCAAGGAACGCCTGCCGCGACTCAATTGGCTGTCGACCAGCACCGCAACCCCCGTGGCGCGGCTGTACTGATCCAGCGCCCCGGCCAGATCCTGCGCGGGAATATGCAGCGTCATGCGCAGGTCCGCCGGCACGGGCGCCGCTGTCGCATTGTCCGCCAGCAAGCCAATCAGCAGCCCCGGCGTGATCTGGCGCACAAGTGTCGTTGAACGCTGAAGACCGTCCCTGGAACTGCCTCGCTGCACGGCCGACATATCCCTGAAAATCGTCATCCTGAGGGCTGTTTATGAATCTGGTGTGACGGGCGGTGCAAAAAAACCATCACGGGAATTGCGCACGGCGTGCACTAGATTCATTCCATAGCGCGGCCCCTTAGGGGCGGCCAGGAGGCCTGCATGAAATCATTGTGAAAAATCACCTTCGGTGGGCTGTTGCTGAGCCTGTTCGCCTGTTCGCCAGTGCCCACGCCGAGCAGCGACTGGGTTGCGTGGATGTGACCGTCGGTGGCTACAAGGCACCGAATTACGACTGCCTGAGTCAGCAGATGGGCAAGAACCCGGAAGGCGCTGTGGCGGCGCAAAAGAATCAAGAAGCGCTGAATGTGCCAGTGAACAAACGGCCGCCGAATCAGGTTGGCCTGGCAACACCGGCGGCGACCAGCACGCGGATGGGCAATACGTTTGGAACGTCGGTGAAACCGCAGCGCCCATCGAATTAGGGAAATGATCGCAGCCTTCGGCAGCTCCTACATGGGATCAACTGTAGGAGCTGCCGAAGGCTGCGATCTTTTGATCTTCATTCACTTGGGGTTTGGCGAAAGCTCACTGCCAGCCGATTCCAGCTGTTGATGGTGGTCACGGCCACCGTCAGGTCGACCAGTTCGCCTTCGTTGAATTGCTCGCGTGCCAGTTGATAGACGTCGTCCGGCACATGGCTTTCCGAGAGCAACGTCACCGCCTCGGCCCACGCCAGCGCCGCGCGTTCGCGGGGGTTGAAGAAGTCGCTGTCGCGCCACACCGCAATCGCATACAACCGCCGATCACTCTCCCCAGCCCGCCGTGCGTCCACTGAATGCATGTCTGTGCAGAACGCGCAGCCGTTGAGCTGCGATGCGCGGATCCGGATCAGTTGCAGCAACGGCTGCTCGATGCTCAAGTTGCCGGTCAGTGCCTCCATGGCAATCATGGCTTTCATGGCCTTGGGCGAAGCGTTGTAGTAATCCAGGCGCGGGGACATGGGATGATCTCGGGAAGCGCAATAGTGACCTCAAGGTATGCGCTGCCACAGCGGCGTTACAGCCCCAATTCCACGAAAATTGGCTACACCACTAATTGGAGCAATGGTGTTTCACACAAAAATTGCAGACACAGCAGATCCCTGTGGGAGCGGGCTTGCCCGCGATGACGTCGGCACATCCTACGAAAATGTCGCCTTATGTACCTCTATCGCGGGCAAGCCCGCTCCCACAGGGATCTAGGCCAATTTCGGGTTTTTGTGGTGCGCAACTATTGCCGACCACGCAACAGCGGTAATCTGGCCGGCACACCAAATAGCCCCCCGGAGCCTCGTCGGTATGGAACTTCACGTCGTGATCAACGGCCGCAAGGATCTTGCCGGTCAGTTGTATCAGCAACTGCGCGAGGCCATCGAATCCGGGCGCCTTGCCGCAGGCACGCAATTGCCGCCCAGCCGTCTGCTGGCCGAGCAACTGGGCATCTCGCGCAAGACCATTTCCGACACCTACGCGCAGCTGACGTACGAAAACTTCCTCACCGGCGTGATCGGCAAAGGCACCTACGTCAATGCGCGCCCGGCGCAAGTCCAGCGCAAGCAAAGCCACACCGAGCTGGCAGGTGCAGAGGTGATCGAGAGTTGGCGCAACTTGCCGGTGTTCCTGCGCCATCCGACGCTGCAAGGTTCGCTGCGCTACGACTTCATCGGTGGCGCCACCGGCAAGGGCCAGTTCCCCCATGACGACTGGCGCCGCTGCGTCTCCCACGCGATGCGCCAGATGGCCGCGTCCAAAGGTTTCTACAGCGTGCCCGAAGGCCTGCCGGCGCTGCGCAATGCGATTGCCCGACACATCGCGTTTTCTCGCGGGGTCTACTGTCAGGACGAAGACATCGTGGTGTGCAACGGCGCGCAACAGGCGCTGGACCTGATCACTCGCGTGTTGATCAGCCCCGGCAGCCTGGTGGCGATGGAAGATCCCGGTTATCCGCCGGCACGTCTGTTGTTCGGCACCCATGGCGCCGAGGTGGTCGGTATTCCCGTGGATGCCGAGGGGATACAGGTCGAACACATCCCTGATGGCACGCGGCTGATTTATGTCACGCCGTCGCACCAGTTTCCGCTGAGCATGCCAATGAGCCCGGCGCGCCGCGAAGCCTTGCTGGCTCGCGCGCATGAACTGGGGGCGATCATCATCGAGGACGACTACGACAGCGAATTTCGCTATGAAGGGCGTCCGACCGATTCACTGTATAGCCTCGACCAGCGCGGCATCGTCGCCTACGTCGGCACCTTCTCCAAGACCCTGCTGCCGGAGCTGCGCCTGGGTTACGCGATCCTGCCACCATCGATCCTCGAAGCGGTGATCCGCGCCAAGCAACTCACCGATTTGCATGCCTCGACCCTGCCGCAATGGGCGCTGGCCAAGTTCATCGCCGAGGGCTGCCTGCTCAAACACATCCGCCGCTGCCACACGATTTACGCCCAGCGGCGCGAACGGATTCTGGCGCGCATGGCCAGCGATCTTTCGCCGTGGCTTGAGGCCGTGCCGCCCAGTGCCGGGTTTCATATGGCCGCATTATGCAAGGTGCCGATCGACCTGCCGCTGGTGATCGAACTGGCGAAAAAAGTCGAGGTCGGGCTGTATTCCATCGACGGTTTCTATTACCAGCAGCCCGTGCGCAGCGGTTTGTATTTCGGCTTCGGCGCCATCGAGACCCTCGACATCGATATCGCCCTGGATCGCCTGCGCGACATTCTGCAACAAGTTGCCTGAATGATTGGTCTCGGCGATTAACCGCCGATTGGTTATTGGTGATCGACAGGGGCAGGCCTATTCTGCACAGGCGTTATCCCTCAATGAGCAGGATTCGTCCGGCCTGATTCAGGAGTGTGAGTAATGTCCAACGAAGTGATCAACACGGTGCAACTGCAGGCTGCGGCCGGCCGCTCGGATGAGCTGGGCAGGCAACTGCAGAAGATCGTCGACACCCTGCGCGAAACGCCGGGCTGCGATTCCTATCTGGTCGACCGCTGCCCCGAAGACAACCACCGCTGGACGGTCAGTGCGCGATGGCAGTCGGAGGCGGCAATGCAGGCGCATTTCAACCGGCCCGAGGCGCAGGGGTTTATCGACCTGATCGACAGTCGATTGGCCAACAGCGTGGATTTCAATAGTTTCCCCATCGTCTGATCTGACGCCATCGCTGGCAAGCCAGCTCCCACAGGGTTTCTTGCCGTTCATTAATCATATGAACGACACAAAAACCTGTGGGAGCCTGGCTTGCCAGCGATGGCTTATCTGGAAGCGCTGAAAATCCACAGATTGGTCACCCAATCTTCCCGAATATTGGCCGTTTGCATGCCCCGTCCTGCGGACTACTGTGATTGCACGCCCCCAATCATCACAGGTAACCCGCCATGAAAGCCCTGCCCTTGCTCACCGCTGCCCTCACCCTGAGCCTTTGCGCTTCTGCCGCTTTCGCTCATGACCCGTCCGAGAAAATCACCGTCCTGCAAGACCAGATGCTAAAAAACGTCCCCGGCAAAAAAGCCATGATGATCGAAGTCGATTACAAACCGGGCCAGTCGTCCATCGCCCACAAACACGAGGGCACTGCCATGGCCTATGTGCTGGAGGGCGAAGTGATTTCCCAGGTCAAGGGCGAAGAAGCGGTCACTTACAAGAAGGGTCAGTTCTGGTACGAACCGGCCGGCTCCGAACATCTGCTGTCGAAAAATGCCAGCCAAAGCAAATCGGCGAAGTTGCTGGTGTTCATGGTGCTGGCCCCGGATGAGCAAGTGTTGATCCCGCTGAAAAACTGATGGCTGTTTAGTCAGCCATAAATAAAAAGGCGCAAATCGACAATCGGCGCCTTTTTATTTCCCGCAGTAATTACCCGCAACGGGTTACAGCAAATGAAACTATTCAAGTCGTTTTAACCCGGCAAAGGGTCAGCTCGGTGGGTTTAGTCTGGATCAACTGTCGCCATGAACGACATTGAAAACTTTCCGACTGATGTTGTTTCACGGGAGAAACACCATGAAACTTGCGCTCACCAGTGTATTAGCGATATCGGTTCTAGCCCTGTCAGCCTGTTCGATTCCCACCGCCCCCAGAGCGGTTTCATCACTGGACACTCTGCTTCCTCATCCAACCGGCCGCAGCAGCGCCACCCTGGTAAAAAGTGGCCCCGGCGTTTCGCTCGGCGTGGTCTACAGCCCCAGCACCCAGACCAACCGCGAATACCTGCGCGACTATCAGGCCAACGCCGGCACCGGGTTCGGCCAAAGCCTGCTGGTGCAATCGATCCATGACGCCTACGTCGCCAGTTCGAAACCGGACATGGCGGTGGACTGGGTCAACGCCTCCCTGCAGCGTCAGTTCGGCTCGGTGACGGTGTATCCGGACATGCAGAGCCTGCGTGCGGCCAAGCCTGATGTGGTAGCCATCGTCGATACCCATAGCCAATTGATCACGTCACGCAGTTCCGACATCAAGGCCGACATCAGCGTCGATTTTTATGACGCCCAGTTGAGCTATATCGCAACGGCAAAGGGCTCCGCGGCAAGAGAACTGACACCCCTCTGGGCGGACTTCAAACGTTCGGAAGAAATTGTTGCGGATATTAATCAGCAGCAGGATGTGCAAACAAGCGCTCTGAAAAAATTCGACCAATCGCTAAACAACGTATTGAAACCCGCTGCAAATACCGTATCAATGCTAAAAAACAATTAACGCCACCGTTAACAGGCAACGCCTCTGCCTGGATGATAAGCAGAGGCGATGCTTTTTAACGCGCGCAACATCACAACACAATCCGCAATCCGAATGCACCAGGTTACTTCTTTACTAGTTATGCCAAACCGCTAACGTAATCTTCACTCGCGCAATAACAAGTAACCGTTCCAGGCTTTTAAAAAACCCGATGAATTGCATACTGTCGATGCAACACAGAACTTAAACCCAACCAAACAAGGACGAACCCATGGGTATTTCGAATAGCCGATCTTTTCTGGCAAAAATCAAATTCGATGATGCTGACATCGTATTCTTCGACAAACATCCTTTCGGTAAAAACTACGAATTCCGCAAGAGTCATATCACTACATCCCACGGCCCCGAAAAATCCGGTGACGCCCTGGCCAGCTACTCTCCAGCCAGGTGGGATGGCCCGGACTACGCTTACTTTATTGGCCACGACGATTACACGTACAAGATACAATTCCGTAGCGGCACGAACCATGCGTTGTATCTCGGTGCCGGTGTCAAAATCGGCTATCCTCTCGGAGCCTTCACGGAATCGAACACCACAGGTTCTTTCGCACTGTTCGATGCCAATTTGAATGTCGTCACCCTGGATGACATTACAACAAACAATGCCAGCGTTTATTTGAAATTGGATCAGGGGAATTTCATTAAAAGGCAAGTGCTCGACGATAAGGTCTACACTTTTAGCGGGCAACAGGGGACTCTGGTCAAACTCAACATTGAAATCGTCGAACGCGGTTTTGATGACTTGGAAAATTACGGATTCTCGCGCTCCGCGCAACAATTCCTGAGACTGGATTCGAATTAAAGTTCGGGTATTTCGAATGAAGGAGCAGTCGACGCGTAATAGCATCGACTGTATCCGAGAGATTTCCGCGGCTGCATTTGTTGAGCCCGCATAAACAAAAAAGCCCCGCATCTCACGATGCGGGGCTTTTTCATTCAGTTGCCGATCAGACAGCCGGCTCGAGCTCGGCGTTGGCCGAGGTCGTTGTCGGTGCAGGAACGACTGCCTGGCCGCTCAACGCCAGATCCAGCAGTTCACGGTTGGCGACTGCATACATGGCGTAGTCAGTGCCGCTCGCGGCACGGATTTCCACCAGCATGGCGCGCCAGCGCGAGATCATGCTTTCGTGCTGCGCCATCCACAGCGCCAGACGCGTTTCCACGTCCTGAGTGCCGTCGCCCTGTTGCAGGACAGAGATGGTGATCGCACGTTGCTGCCAGTCCACATCATCACGGAACGCTTCACGGGCCAGCGCCTGCCAGTTGTTTTCAACCGGCAGAGCACTGATCTGTTGCAGGTACCAGGTGATGTCCAGCGCACTGCCCACGGCGAAGTAGGCCTTGGCCACTTCGGCAGGGTTCTGGCCAGTCACGTCGGACGCTTCGATGATCGGCAGCAGGGTGTACAGGTGCGAGGTGCCCGCAACCATACGCGCCAGCAACTCCGGTACACCGGCTGCGACGTATGCCTGATAACGCGCCTGCCAGTTTTCACGGATTTCGCCGCTGAGCAGTTCGTCGAGTTTCAGACCCAGCTCTTTGAGGTGCGGACCGAAATGCGCGACGTCACGGGCAGCGTTCTGCTCGTTACGACGGGCACGCAGGAACCAGCGAGTGGCACGGCGACCCAGACGCATCAGCTCGTCCATCAGCTCCAGCTGTACGTCAGCGGAAACCTGGTAGTCCAGCGCTTCGATCTGACGGAACCAGTGCGGGAGGTGGAAGATGTCGCGCACGATCACATAAGCGCCAGCCACGTTCGCCGGGCTCATGCCGGTCGACTCTTTGAGTCGTTGAACGAAGGTGATGCCCATGTGGTTGACCAGATCGTTGGCGATCTGGGTGCTGACGATCTCGCGCTTCAGGCGGTGACGACGCATGGCTTCGGAGAACTTGCTGACCAGGGTCGGCGGGAACGCCGTTTCCATGTCGCGGGTCAGGTAATCGTCGTCCGGCACCTGGGAGCCCAGCAGCTGCTCCTTGAGGTCGATCTTGCTGTAGGAGATCAGCACCGACAGCTCAGGACGCGTCAGGCCGTGGCCTTCAGCGATACGCTCAGCCAGTTGCTCTTCGGTCGGCAGGAACTCGATGGCACGGTCCAGCTTGCCACGACCTTCCAGATCGCCCATCAGACGCTTGTACTCAGCGATGCGCTCATACGCACGACGCGCCGCCAGGGACAAGGCCTGAGTCTGCTTGTAGTTGTTGCCCAGCACCAGATTGCCGACTTCGTCGGTCATGCTCGCCAGCAACTGGTTGCGTTGCTTGTCGGTCATGTCACCGGCCTGAACCACTTCGTTCAGCAGGATCTTGATGTTCACTTCGTGGTCGGAGCAGTCCACACCACCGGCGTTGTCGATGAAGTCGGTGTTGGAGCCGCCGCCATTGAGGCCGAATTCCACACGACCCAGCTGGGTCATGCCGAGGTTACCGCCCTCGCCCACGACTTTGCAGCGCAGCTCGTTACCATTCACGCGCAGCGCATCGTTGGCCTTGTCGCCGACATCGGCGTGGCTTTCGGTGCTTGCCTTGACGTAAGTACCGATGCCGCCGTTCCACAGCAGATCCACCGGCGCCTTGAGCAAGGCGTTCAGCAGCTCGGTCGGGGTCAGCTTGTCAGCCTTGATGTCGAAACGTTCCTGCATCTGCGGGGAGATAGCGATGCTCTTCGCGCTACGCGAGAAGATACCGCCACCTTCGGACATGATGCTGGTGTCGTAATCGGTCCAGGCCGAACGCGGCAGGTCGAACAGGCGCTGACGCTCGACGAAGCTGGTCGCCGGATTCGGATTCGGGTCGATGAAGATGTGCAGGTGGTTGAACGCAGCAACCAGTTGCAGCTTGTCCGACATCAACAGACCATTACCGAACACGTCACCGGCCATGTCGCCGACGCCAACCACAGTGATGCTGTCTTCCTGAACATTGATGCCGCGCTCGCGGAAGTGGCGCTGTACGCCAACCCACGCGCCTTTAGCGGTGATGCCCATTTTCTTGTGGTCGTAACCCGCAGAACCACCAGAGGCAAACGCATCACCCAGCCAGAAGCCGTAGTCGATGGCGATGCCGTTGGCGATGTCGGAGAAGGTTGCAGTGCCCTTGTCCGCGGCGACGACCAGGTACGGGTCGTCATCGTCGTGGCGAACCACGTTCAATGGCGGAACCAGCGTGCCGTCTTTCAGGTTGTCGGTGATGTCCAACAGACCGGAAATGAAGATGCGGTAGCAGGCGATACCTTCGGCCGCGATCTCGTCACGGCTGCCGCCCAGTGGCAGACGACGCGGCAGGAAACCGCCCTTCGCACCCACCGGCACGATGACCGAGTTCTTCACTTGCTGGGCTTTTACCAGGCCGAGGACTTCAGTGCGGAAGTCTTCTTCACGGTCGGACCAGCGCAGACCACCGCGAGCAACGTTGCCGAAGCGCAGGTGCACGCCTTCAACGCGTGGCGAGTAAACGAAGATTTCGAATTTCGGTACTGGCTTCGGCAGCTCTGGAATTGCGTGCGGGTTGAACTTGAAGCTGAAGTACGACTTGTTCTGGCCGTTGGCGTCAGTCTGGTAGAAGTTGGTACGCAGGGTGGCTTTGATCAGGTCGAGGTAACGACGCAGGATGCGGTCTTCGTTGAGCACCTGAACGTCGTCCAGTGCCGTCAGAATCGCTTGTTCCAGACGCTGTTGCTTGTCTTCCAGATCGTCTTCGCTGAGCTTGCGCGCCAGATAGAAGCGGGTCTTGAACAACCGGGTCAGTTCGCGAGCGATGTCGGTGTGGTTGTTCAGGGTGCTGGCGATGTAACCCAGATCGAAGCCCAGACGAATCTGCTTCAGGTAACGGGCGTAGGCACGCAGCAGCGCCACGTCGCGCCACGGCAGGCCGGCGGTCAGTACCAGACGGTTGAACGCATCGTTCTCGGCTTCGCCACGCACGATGTGGACGAAGGCGTCCTGCAGGGTGTCGTTGAGTTGCTGGATGTCGAGGTCCAGACCTTCAGCGGCCGTGAACGCGAAATCGTGAATCCAGAACTCGCGGCCATTGGTGTGACGCAGGCGATACGGGAACTCACCCAGAACGCGCAGGCCAAGGTTTTCCAGAATCGGCAGCACGTCGGACAGTGCCAGCGGCGTGTCGGCGTGATACAGCTTGCAATGCAGCTCGCGCTGGCCGGAAACCTGACCCAGCGGCTGATAGAAACTCATCACCAGCGGATTTTTTTCGTTCAGGCTCAGCAGGTGCTGCATGTCGACCACGGCCGAATGCGCAGCGAAACGCTCGCGGTAGCCGGCCGGGAAGCCTTTCGGGAAGTCAGCCAGCACGTTGGTGCCATGGGCTTCGCCGAAACTTTCGACGGTCAGTGCGGCGTAGTCGTCCTGCCAGCTGCGGCAGGCCTGAACCACTTCTTTTTCCAGCAGCACCGTGTCGATGTCGAGACGGTTTTTCGGATCGACACGCAGGATCAGCTGTACGCGAGCCAGCACGGACTCGGAGAAAAACGTCCAGAACTCGCAGTCGGATGCCTTCAGACGTTCCATCAATACTTGCTGGATCTTCTGGCGAACTTCGGTGGAATAGATGTCACGCGGCACGTAGGCCAGGCAGTAGCAGAAACGACCGTACGGGTCTTTGCGCAGGAACACGCGGATCTTGTTGCGTTCCTGGATCTGCACGATCGACATCACGGTAGTGAACAGTTCGTCGACCGGGGTCTGGAACAGATCATCACGCGGCAGCACTTCGAGCACCTGCGCCAGTTCCTTGCCCAGGTGAGCCTTGGACTGGAAGCCGGAGCGGTGTTCGATTTCTTCGACCTTGCGGCGGATGAACGGGATGACCCGCACGCTCTCGCCATACACCGAAGAGGTGTACAGGCCCATGAAACGGTGTTCCTTGATGACTTTGCCGTCGGCGTCGATTTCACGGATCGACACGTAGTCCGGGTAGGCCGGACGGTGCACACGGCTTGGGTGCGCAGCTTTGGCGAACGACAGCAGGGTCGGTTCGCGCAGGTAGCTCACGGCGTAGTCTTCGATGCGCAGGTCATCGTAGGTCAGGCCGGTGCGCAGCAGCTTGGTCAGGCCGAGGAAGGAGTTCTGGTCGTACTCAATGTGGCCGCCGTCGGCCTGATTGGTGACCACGAACTCTTCGTAGCCCAGGAAGGTGAAGTGGTTACCCACCAGCCATTCCAGGAAGCTCTTGATTTCGTTCTTCTCGTCGGCATCGACGACGAATGCGCTGGTGTCGAGCTTGGCGAGGAGTTCCTGCACCTTGGCTTTCATCGGTTCGAAATCGGCGACCGCAACGCGGACTTCACCGAGAACCTGCTCCAGCTCTTTGCTCAGCACATTCAATTCGGCCGCGTTGGCGCAGCGGTCGATTTCAAGGTACATCAGCGATTCGTGCAGTACGCCGTCGCCGGTGCTGCCTTTTGGCAGGATTTCCAGCAACTCGCCCTTGCTGCCACGACGCACGCTGAGCACGGTGGTTTGCAGGGTGTGGATGCTGTAGCCGCGGCGGTTCAGCTCGGTACGGACCGAGTCGACCAGAAATGGCAGGTCATGGTGCAGGACTTCGACCGCGGTGTGGGTCGACTGCCAGCCATGACGCTCGTAATCGGGGTTGTAGACGCGCACTTGCGGTTGCGCGTGATCGAAGCGCTCAAGCAGGCGCCACGCAGAGAGAGTACAGCCAGCGAGGTCGGAGAGGCGACGCTGGGTCAGCTCGTCCAGGGAAATGATGCCGAAGAATTGTTCAGCGAACAGCGCCACTTGTGGCAGTGCCTGTTCACTGATGTGCTGCGCCAGTGCCGCTTGCAGTTGGTGCTGGAAGTCGGCTTTGCTGGCTGCGGTGAAGAACGCCATCTGTGGTACTCCGCTTAAGCTTGTTATTGATGGAAAGCGTCGCGTGCAACACCCCTTTCGGGGCTTGTGTCGCCCTGTTCCTGATTCTCGGGCAGAGGAAACAGGGGGACAGGTGGGTGAAGCTGGACGGGACACTCAGGTCACATTCACCTTCCATGAATGAGCATCTGCAAAAGCGACTGTCCGGGGCTGCCGGCAATGCCTTTACGGGTGCTCATCCGTTGCGCAGCTTAATGGGTGCGACAATGTGTCTGCTTGCGGTGCTGCGACATATTCGGTCATTGGCACGTAAACCAAGGCTCTGACTGGGTTAAACACTAGCATTCATGGCGCAGAACGTCGGTCTGAATGCCCGGTTTTACGGTACATCCGTGCCAGAAATGACCATTGACCCATGTCGCGTTCACGACACATCCTCTGACACTCTCACATGCAGAAATTCCCGAGGGCTGGCAGAATCGCGCCCAATTGCGACCAAGACGCCCTTTTGAGGCAGGAATTCCCCCATGCAAATGACTACCGCCCTACTCATCGTCAACCCGTGCGACGACGAAGAAGACAACATGGCCATGCTCTGCTGCCACAGCGACAAGGGCGACATGTTCCTGATGAGCCGCTATCCGGACGAGGATGAGCTGGAGATTACGCTGGATGGCGAGCCTTCGACGCTCGACGGCGTCAAAGTCACCCTGACCTCGACCCTGCTGAAGATCGAGATTGCGGCGGCGGATGCCGATGCGTTGAACGGGGATGATGTGCTGGAGATCAGCTTCAACCCGGACATGGTGGATATGGATGAGGTTGTGGAAACCCTGAAGAACATCCTTGATGGCACCGGGACCTTCGTTAGCGAAATTTGATGGTGTCTGGACGGGCCCCATCGCTGGCAAGCCAGCTCCCACAGGCATCAGCGGTGTGCATGCGATTTATGCAACACAGCGATCCCTGTGGGAGCTGGCTTGCCAGCGATGAGGCCAGAACGGCAAGCTCGATAGTCCCCTGCTACAAAAATCCAATAATCCCCCGAAGCATTTCCCCCACTTTGCGCGAAACATTATTAAACGTTGCGACTCATTGAAGTGAAAAGTTAAAAACCCCCACCTCTTAAAACCGAAAAAACCGTAAGCAACCCCCTACTCAGCAGCAAGAACAATCCCACAGAAGCTTGGGAAATATCGTTGCCGATCTCAATTGAAAACCAAATAGCCCACTGTTATTAATAAATCACTTGCATTCCTATCATTGCAAGTGCGCCAACTACCGGTTAGCGCCACATCAATAACAAGGAGTTAATGTCATGGGTAAAAAACGTACCGAGATCGGCCCTTGGGATAGTCTTCAAGAGATGTTGTATACATCAGATAGTTTTCTGGCTTCTGAAGTGAGCTTCTTTGCCTCACTAACTAACTGACCGACACTGCAGGAAAGTGCCGGAGAAACCCTCCGGCATTTATACTATAGGAGACTATTATGTCTGAGCGGGAGTTTTGCCCTTTTGTAGCGCAATCAAAAATTGAGAAAATAATACGTTCCTTAGATCTAGAGGCGATTACACGCTATACCGACAACCACAAACTGGTAGCAGTTGCCGAGCTTTTTGACAAGTCCAATGCCGCAGTTGAAGCTGGAGCAGGCAAAGGGCCAAATTCGCTTGTTGGAGCACTTGCTGAAAGCGTCGAACATTACTGTGCACTTCAATTGAGCCCTGCAGAATCGAGCATCCAGCAATGTGCCTTTATCTCGAATCAGCACGCTGCCAGCCACGATGGATTCCTGACGAACTTGCGATTCAAAAATGAAGCAATAGATTGTTTCAAACTAACAACACTGGATAGAACGGAGGACCTCTTCATTCCAAGCGTCCTGCTTCGCCCAAAGCTCCATGATCAACCACGTAGCGAAGCAGGCGAAGCCCATCTTTTTTTGAGCCGCTACTCCTCCAACTCAGGTTCTGCTTTCGGCTGCACTCAAGCTGAGGCACTACTGCACGGCGCAAACGAACTCATCGAGAGACATGTTTTATCAAAATTATTTCTGGCAATTTGTAGTTTGGGCCCTTCCATTACCTTGTACAGGCCGTCGAGCGCTCTGCTAGCAAGGTCTTTACAGAACGCACCCCACGCACTAGGGCTTGCAGAAAAACTACAAATCATCGTTGTACGCAGCTCAATGAATAGTTATTTTTCTATTGCGCTTCCAAAATCTGGCCCAGGTGATTTCCATCTATCCCCAATCGGCTCAGGAAACTCTCTAGATATACAAATTGCGATCCAACGGGCAGTCACGGAACAAATTCAAGCAAGTGCGCTTTATGATGCTCCACAAGAAAAAATTGACAGAAAAACATTCGCTTTTCTTGCCAACTCTAAATCTCTCCGCCACCTGATAGATTTCGAGCCCATTAGGGCTTTAAAGCTTCCGCCAATCGATGAACCACCACCCACCTTACCCCAAGTGTTCCGTTACAACTAAAAACCCTGAACAACAACATCACAGACTCAGGCCGGAAACTTTACTATAGAGTCATTACCGACTTTCCCGGAAACGGCATTGTTTGCCAAAGCTATATACCTGGCCTTGAACGCTTTAACATTATAAGAAATGGATGCCTGGTAGCACCACAAACCATCTTGCGTCAATTACCCGCAAAATAATGTTAGCGCTACACCACAGAAGACATTCAATGCAGACGCTCATCAGAACCGCTTGCAAAAAACACGCATGGCTATTGATCTCAACCATCACAACAGTAATAGCGCTGAAAGTCCTTGCACTAGCACCGCCACTGCTCCTAGGCAAAGTAATTGACGCACTAAACAGTCAAACCCCAACAGCGCTCAACCCACTGTTATTATTGACGGTGGCGATAACCCTAGCCGGATGCATTCAAGCTGCAATCAATCCGTTGCAAATCTATTTCCTTTCCAAGTTGGTGCAACAGGTAGTGATGGATGCCTCAATCGACTGGATGGCACAGTTGATGCGCAAAGAGTTCCAGCAATTCAACACTTGGCGTATTGGCCATTTCATTAAGTCAGTAGAGCGTGGAATTACCGCTCATGAGCAATTGCTGACGTTTTTCATCACCACCGGTTTGCCGCTGTGTCTGGAGTTCATCATCGTCGGGCTGGCTTTTTATTACATGGGTGGGGCAGGTATTTTTTTGGCAATGACTGGCATGGCGATCCTTTACTTGCTTGCCGCCCACCGAATCATCAAATGGCGCAGAAAGCACATTGATGCAGTTAATGAGCAGGAGGACGAACTAAGTGCGCTGCTTTTCAGCACCCTGAATACCGGCAAATCGATAAAGCTGGAAAGCGCCGAGCACACGGCAACTCAACCCTTGAACCATGCCTTCCGGCAGTACGCCAAAGCGGCAGTGACGGTGGCCAGTTCCGGAGGGTTCTTGAGTGCAGCGAAAATCCTCTTTGTCAGCTTGTCTACTGGAGGGTTGCTGGGTTGGGGAGTCATTGACCAGTTGTCAGGCGAGCCAAGTATTAGCGTTGGCCAACTGGTAGCCGTATTCGCCATTGCCGGAAGCTTTTTGCTCAACATCTCAGCGCTGACTGAAGGTTATCGAGTGCTCGATCAGTTTCTGGCGGATCAGCGAAGACTACGCAACCTGCTGTCACTGCCAGACTTTGATGATGACAGTCGACAAGCCGATATCACGTCGCAGAATGAGTCGACGCTCGTCCTTCAGCCCTGCACCGTCAGCGTTAACAACGCTGTTCAGTTGACCATCAGCCAAACCATGACGTTTTACCAAGGGCAGTCGGTTGCGATTACTGGCCCCAGTGGGGCCGGCAAATCCACCTTGCTTGAAACGCTGGCCGGGCTCAACGCCTCAGTGAGAACTCATGTGAGTATCGATGAGGTGCAACTCTGCGATCTGAACGCCCAGACACATCTGCAGGTGTTGAGGTATTGCCCTCAGTCGCCGCAGTTTCTAGAGGGCAGTTTTGCCAAGTCAGTTCTGTTTGGCATGGATCTATCGCCAGACCTGCACCTGGCGATTAAACGTTTAAATCTTGAGGACATTGTTTCGCTACGCAAACTCACCGAGAACGCCTCAAATATTTCCGGTGGTGAAGCGAAACGCCTGTCTTTGCTTCGCCTGATAAACAGGCCGGGGCGGTTCAATCTGTTCGACGAACCCAGCGCCTCCATTGAACCGAAGTTGGCCGCACCGGTTTGGGATCTTTTGTTCGATACGTTTGCGACTCGCGGATTGATCTGTGTCACCCATGATGTCGACCACCTGTACCGCTTTGATCGGGTCATCGTCATGCAGAACGGCGCGATCATTGAAGATGGTTCCTGGCAGGAATTGGTCGATACAGTCGCAATTAAACTTCTGTTAACTGATCTTCAGATGGTTGAGGAGTAAAAACGTCAAAAGATCGCAGCCTTCGGCAGCTCCTACACGGGATCGCATTGCAATGCAGGAGCTGCCGCAGGCTGTGATCTTTTGCGCTTTTCTACAAAATGCCGTTAGTCGCCACCCCCCGCGATGGATTAAAGTAACGCCCCCAGCCCCGGCGTTATCCTTGCGCCTGTGGCCACCCCTTTCCAGGAACAGTCACCGATGGAACATCGTGAAGCGCTGCTGGCGCTGCGAACCTTTCTTTCAACGCAGATTCTCGGCCAGGAAAAACTTATCGAGCGTTTGCTCATCGCCCTGCTCGCCGACGGCCACATGCTGGTCGAGGGCGCTCCGGGTCTGGCCAAGACCAAAGCGATCAAAGAACTCGCCGAGGGCATCGAAGCCCAGTTCCATCGCATCCAGTTCACCCCCGACCTGCTGCCTGCCGACATCACCGGCACCGAGATCTATCGCCCGGAAACCGGCAGTTTCGTGTTTCAGCAGGGGCCGATCTTCCACAACCTGGTGCTGGCGGACGAAATCAACCGGGCCCCGGCCAAGGTGCAATCGGCGCTGCTTGAAGCGATGGCCGAGCGCCAGGTCAGCGTCGGGCGCAGCACCTATGAGCTGTCGCCGCTGTTTCTGGTGATGGCCACGCAGAACCCGATCGAGCAGGAAGGCACCTATCCGTTGCCCGAAGCGCAACTCGACCGCTTCCTGATGCACGTAAAAATCGGTTTCCCCGACGCCGCCGTCGAACGGCGCATCCTCCAGCAAGCCCGTGGCGAAGCGCTGAACGGCGAGACCAAACCCGAGCGCCGGGTCAGCCAGCAGGCGATCTTCGCCGCCCGCAAGGAAATCCTTGGCCTGTACATGGCTGACGCCGTGGAGGAATACCTCGTGCAACTGGTCATGGCCACGCGCACACCGGCCAAGTTCGACCCGGAAATGGCCGAGTGGATCGCCTATGGCGCCAGCCCGCGGGGTTCGATCGCCCTCGACCGCTGCGCCCGGGCCCACGCTTGGCTGGCCGGACGCGACTTCGTCAGCCCTGAAGACATTCAAGCCGTACTGTTCGACGTGTTGCGTCATCGCATCATTCTGTCGTTTGAGGCCGAAGCCGCCGGCATCGATCAGGATCGGGTGGTGCAGCGGATTCTCGACGTCGTAGCCGTCGCTTGACCCCCATGAACGCCCCTCTGCCGTCCGAACCGGGCATCCGCGTCAGCCTCGCCGAACTGATCGAGATGCGCCACCGTGTGCGCGAAGTGCAGCTGTTTTCCACGCCGAGCCAGCGCAGCCCGTTGATCGGCTTGCATCACTCGAAATTCCGCGGGCGTGGCGTCGACTTCGATCAAGTGCGGGTTTATCAGGCCGGCGACGACGTGCGCACCATCGACTGGCGCGTCACCGCTCGCACCCAGGAGCCGCACACCAAGCTGTTCCATGAAGAACGCGAACGGCCGATCTTCATCATGGTCGAGCAAAGCACGCGGCTGTTTTTCGGCTCGGGGCTGATGTTCAAGTCCGTGCTGGCGGCGCAAGTGGCGGCGTTGATCGGCTGGGCCGCGCTGGGCCATAACGACCGGGTCGGCGGCCTGGTGTTCGGCGACAACGAGCACTACGAAATCAAGCCACGACGGAGCAAACAGAGCCTGCTGCAACTGCTCAACCGTCTGGTGAAGGTCAACCAGTCGCTGCACACCGAGCGCGAACCGGATCGCGACACGCTCGGCGTGGCCCTGCGCCGCGCCCGTGAGGTATTGCGTCCGGGCAGTCTGGTGATCGTGATTTGCGATGAGCGTGCGCTCTCCGACAGCGCCGAGCAGCAACTGAGTCTGCTCTCGCGGCATTGCGACCTGCTGATGCTGCCGCTGTCCGATCCGCTCGATCACGCCTTGCCCGCCGCCGGTCTTTTGCGATTCGCTGAAAGAGGCGCGCAACTGGAACTCGACACGCTCAATTTTGACTTGCGCCAGACCTATCGCGCCCAGGCCGAAGCACGTATCGCCCGTTGGGAATTGCTCGCGCAAAAGCTGCGGGTGTTGCTGATGCCGCTGAGCACCCAAAGCGAGATGGTCGAGCAGATGCGCGAGTTCCTCAATCCGCAGCGACCGGGGAAAGGTCGATGAACGGCCTCGAACAACTGCAACCGCTGATCTCCCCGCCCCCGATTGCCTTCTGGCCGCCGGCGCCGGGCTGGTGGTTGCTGCTTTTGTTGTTGCCTCTGCTCGGCTTCGCCGTGTGGCGCCTACGCCGTTTCATCCCGATGAAAAAACGTCCGGTCGTGCGCGCCGAACAGCCGCTCGACCCGGTGCGCATCGCCGCCCTCGCCGAACTGGCACAAATGCCCAAGCCCTACGACGGCGCTCCGGCCGGGGCCTGGCTGCAACAGCTCAACGGCCTGCTCAAACGCCTGTGTCGCAACCATTACCCTTATAGCCAGAGCCACACGCTCAATGGCCGCAAATGGCTGGCCTTTCTCGACAACCGTTGCCCGGCCGCCGGGCTGACGCGCTGGATGGTGCTGGTTGAAGGCGCCTACAAACCGGAATGCAAACTCGACGACAAAGCCATCGCCGGACTGACCCAAGCGGTCGACACCTGGATTCGCAAGCATGTTTGAATTCGCCTGGCCGTGGATCTTCGTCCTGTTGCCGCTGCCGTGGCTGATGCGCCTTGTGCTGCCGGTGGCCGACAGTGGCGAGCCGGCATTGAAAGTCAGTTTCCTCTCCGACCTTGAAGGCCTTGCGCGTCGTCGAGCTCGGGCCAATCTGCCGGCGTGGCGCCAACAGGCACCGTTCATTTTGCTGTGGCTGCTGCTGTTGAGCGCCGCTGCACGCCCGCAATGGCTTGGCGAACCACTCCCGATTGCTGCCAGCGGCCGTGATCTTCTGGTCGCGGTGGACGTGTCCGGATCAATGGACTTCCCCGACATGCAATGGCAGGACGAGGACGTCAGCCGCCTGACTCTGGTGCAACACTTGCTGGGTGACTTCCTCGAAAGTCGCGACGGCGATCGCGTTGGCCTGATCCTGTTCGGCAGCCAGGCCTATCTGCAAGCACCGCTGACCTTCGATCGCCACACCGTGCGTGTCTGGCTCGACGAAGCGCGGATCGGCATCGCTGGCAAGAACACCGCCATCGGCGACGCCATCGGTCTGGCCCTGAAACGCCTGCGCCTGCGTCCGGCGCAAAGTCGTGTGCTGATTCTGGTCACGGACGGCGCCAACAATGGCGGCGAAATCGACCCGCTGACCGCGGCGAAACTGGCGGCCAGCGAAGGCGTGAAGATCTACCCGATCGGCATCGGCGCTAATCCGGAAGACAGCGGATCCACCGCGTTGCTCGGGGTCAATCCGAGCCTGGACCTCGACGAGCCGGCGCTTAAAGCGATCGCTGAAGTCACCGGCGGCCAGTATTTCCGCGCCCACGACGGCAAAGAACTGCAAGCAATCAAGGACACCCTCGACCAACTCGAGCCGGTGACCCAGCAACCGACCCAGGCACGACCGGCGCAAGCCTTGTATCACTGGCCTCTGGCATTGACCCTGTGGCTGAGCCTGCTGTTAGTCGCGCGTGAATTGTGGCCGGACAACCCGCTGCAACGCCTGTTCAACAAGGAGCTGTACCTGCAAAGTCCGCTGCCTGACTGGCGTGAGCGCCTCAAACGCTTGCGTCTGCGGAGGCGCCGATGATCGCCCTCTGGCCGCACTGGTTCCGTCCGTGGTGGTTGCTGTTGCTGCCGCTGTTGGGCTGGCTGATCTGGCAACTCTGGCATCGGCAAAAACGCGCTGGTCGCTGGCAGATGATTTTGCCGCCGGCATTCCACGCCACCCTGCTCAGCGGCGGTAGTGGTCGCGACAGCAAGCTGCCGTGGGTCGCTCTGGGCGTGGCATGGCTGCTGACGATTCTGGCGCTGCTCGGGCCGAGTTGGGAGCGGGTAGAGCAGACCAGTCAGAAACCTGCCGATCCATTGGTGGTAGTGCTGGAACTGACCCCGGAAATGCTCGCCACCGATTCGCCGCCGACGCGACTGGAACAGGCGCGACGCAAACTCTTCGATCTGTTGCAGGCACGCAGCGATGCGCAGACCGCCATTGTCGTCTACGCCGGCAGTGCGCACACGCTGGTGCCGCTGTCGGATGATTTGGCGACCAGTCGCAACCTGCTCGACGCCCTCAAGCCTTCGCTGATGCCGCAAAGCGGTCATCGCGCTGACCTTGCGGTGAGCAAGGCGCTGGCATTGCTGAAACAAGGTGCGCTCGGCCAGGGCCGGATTCTGTTGATCAGCTCATCCCTGAATGAAGAAGAGCGCCAAGGTATTCGCCGTGCCCTGAGCGGTGAGTCGGCGCGCCTGTTGATGCTCGGCGTCGGCACCGCTGAAGGCGCACCGATTGCCCAAGAGGACGGCAGTTTCCTCAAGGACGAACAAGGCGCGATCCGCGTGCCGCAACTCGACAGTCCGGGCCTCAGCGCTTTCCTCAACAGCGTCGGCGGCGACTATCACGTCGCACGGCTGGACGAAGGCGATCTGGGCGCCCTCGGTTTGCTCAATGGCCCGCGCAGTTTGCGCGACGACGGTCAGACCGTGCGCCTCGACACCTGGGCTGATCAGGGTTACTGGCTGCTGTTGCCGCTGTTATTGCTGGCGGCGTGTGCCGGGCGTCGCGGCTGGTTGTTCTGTCTGCCGCTGCTGTTCTGCCTGCCGCAGCCCAGCTACGCTTTTGACTTCGAAGACCTGTGGCTGCGCCCCGACCAGCGCGGGCTGCACCTGCTGAAGCAGAAACGCCCCGCCGAAGCGGCGCAACATTTTGCCGATCATCAATGGCAAGGGGTGGCTTTGTACGAGGCCGGCGACTACAGTGGCGCCGCCCAGCGTTTCGCCGAAGGCAGCGATGCCCGCGCCCACTACAATCGAGGCAACGCGCTGGCGAAAAGCGGTGAGCTGGACGCCGCCATCGATGCCTATGAACAGGCCCTGGAGTTGCAACCGGACTTGCGTCCGGCGCAGACCAACAAGGCGCTGGTGGAAAATCTGCTGAAGCTGCAAAAAACACCACCGCCCGCTGAACCGGAGCCCAAACCGACGGAGCAAAACCTGCCCGGCGATGAACCGCCGCCAGCGACCGCGCCGCCACCTGCGGTACAAAGTGAAACCCGCAGCGAGTCTCAGCCCCCCGAGTCGGCCAGCGAACCACCACCGACCGCCCCGCCGCTGCCAGGCCCCGACGAATTGCCCGGCAGTGACGAGGAAGAAGAAACGAACACCGTGCCGACGCTGCGTCCCAGCGAGGACAACCTCGAAGGCGAGCAACGTCAGGCACTGGAACAATGGCTGGGCAAGATCCCGGATGACCCCGGCGAATTGCTGCGACGCAAATTCTGGTACGAACAGCAACAACATCAGGATCAGGAAAACATTCGATGACCCGCTTCACCGTTCTCTTGCTGCCCCTGCTGATCTGCACGGCCACCGCGCACGCGGCCGAGTTGACCGCCAGCGTGGATCGCAGTCGCCTGAATTCCGGCGAGACGGTCGAACTCACCCTCGAAACCAACGACGTCACCCAATTCGGCAAACCCGACCTGACACCGCTCGAGCCGCTGTTCGAA
The DNA here is from genome assembly GCF_017973755.1 of Pseudomonas sp. P42. Lineage (NCBI taxonomy): Bacteria > Pseudomonadati > Pseudomonadota > Gammaproteobacteria > Pseudomonadales > Pseudomonadaceae > Pseudomonas > Pseudomonas sp. P42. The sequence goes on from NZ_JACOPU010000004.1 coordinate 191,755, forward strand.
GTACGCGGCACGCGGCAGGTCAACCAGTTGAACACACTCAATGGCGACAACCGCGCCACCACGCGCTGGATCATCACCCTGTTGCCAAAGGAAAACGGCAGCGTGCTGATACCGCCGCTGCAAGTGGGCGATGTCCAGAGCCAGCCGATCACCGTGCAAGTGGTCGAAAGCGATGTTCGCGAGGACAAGAACAGCCTTGATCCGGTGTTCATCGAGGCCAGTCTCGATCAGTCCAGCGTCTACGTGCAGGCCCAGGCGATCCTGACCCTGCGCATCTACCATTCGGTGTCGCTGTACGACGACAGCAGCCTGACCCCGCTGCAAATCGCCGACGCGCGCGTCGAGCAACTGGGTGACACGCGCACCTACGAGAAAGACATCAACGGCGTGCGCCATGGCGTGATCGAAATGCGCTATGCGATCTACCCGCAGCACAGCGGCTTGTTGACCATTGCGCCGCAGACGTTCAGCGCAACGCTGGTCGAGACTCAGCCCGCCCAGGACTCGACCGCACAAGGGCCAAAACCCGGCAAGCTGATGCGAGTCAGCTCTGCGCAAATCCCCCTCACGGTCAAACCCAAGCCGCTGACCTACCCGATCGATGCGCCATGGCTTCCAGCCCGCAGCTTGAGCCTGAGCGAAAGCTGGAACCCTGAGCCAGAACACACTCAGGTCGGCGACTCGCTGACACGCAGCCTGACCCTGAAGGTCGAAGGTCTGGCCAGCTCTCAATTGCCCGCCATGCCCGCCACCGAAGTCAACGGCCTGCGGCGCTACCCGGATCAACCGGTGCTGAGCAACCAGAGCAGCGACCGTGGCCTGATCGGCAGCCGTGAAGAGCGCGAAGCGCTGGTCCCGAGCCGCAGCGGTTTAATCGACCTGCCAACAGTGGACGTGGTGTGGTGGAACACCTTCGAGGATCACCTGGAACACACAAGCTTGCCGGCCCGCACCCTGCAAGTGGCCAACAACCCGAGCCTGCAAGTCGACACCCCGACCGGCAGCCTGCAACCAAGCGCGGTCGACAATGATGTGTTGTGGTGGTGGAAACTCAGCACGCTGATCCTGGCCTGCACCACCCTGCTCGGCTTCGGTCTTTGGTGGCGTGCGCGCTGGCAACCGGCGATCCTGCGCGCCACACAAACCGGCCCGAGCCCGCGCACATTGATGGACGACATCAAGCGTGCGAGCCAGGCCAACGACCCCCACGCAACCCGCCAGGCACTGGATGCCTGGGCCCGTCAGCAACCGGAGACGCTGGCGGACATGGCGGCGCGGTTTGTGCCGTTGTCGGATGCGCTGGATGGGCTCAATGGTGCGCTGTACAGCGAGACGGGGCAGCACTGGCAAGGCGAGGATTTGTGGCGGGCGATTCGCACGATTCCGGCGGCTGAACGGGTGCAGGATCCGGTGGGTGACAGCGGGCTGCCGCCGCTTTATCCGAAGTAAAAATCAGAGGATCGTAGCCTTCGGCAGCGCCTGCAGGACATCATTGTTCACCCCGCCATTTCGGTGTGAACGGCCACCCTGCGGGCTGCGAACTCCAGATCCATCAAGCCTTTGGGCAAGTCTGCGCTTTTGCCAGTAAACTCTCCCCTCTTTCGCCGCCCCTCATTTCCCCGCGGCCATCACCTCTTTTATCTGTTGCGGAGTCCACCTTGCGTCTGTTTCACACCTCCGACTGGCACCTTGGGCAAAACCTGCACGGCCAGGAGCGCGATTTCGAGCATGCGTGCTTCCTCGAATGGCTGCTGCGCCAGCTGAAACTGGCACAGCCGGATGTGCTGTTGATTGCCGGTGACATCTTCGACACGGTCAATCCGCCGGTCAAAGCCCAGGAACGCCTCTACGATTTCATCGTCAGCGCCCACGAGCAGCAACCGTTGCTGACCATCGTGATGATCGCCGGCAACCACGACTCCGGCTCACGGATCGAACTGCCCGCGCCGTTGATGCGCCGTTTACGCACCCACGCTTTGGGGCGGGTGCTGTGGCTGGATGATGGGCAACTGGATGCCGAACGCCTGCTGCTGCCGTTGCCGGATAAAACCGGCGAAGTCGCCGCGTGGTGCCTGGCGCTGCCGTTCCTGCGCCCGGCGGAGGTGACCGGCGCGCATCTGGGTGACAACTATTTGCGTGGCATCGGCCAAGTGCATGAATGGCTGATCGAAGCGGCCAACGCCAAGCGCAAGCCGGGCCAGGCGCTGATCGCCATCAGCCATGCGCACATGGCCGGTGGTTCGGTTTCGGAAGACTCGGAGCGCAGCCTGATCATCGGTAACGCCGAAGCCCTGCCCGCCAGTCTGTTTGGGCCGAGCATCAGCTACGTCGCCCTCGGCCACTTGCACAAACCGCAGAAGGTCAACGGTGAAGAGCGCATTCGCTACAGCGGCTCGCCGATTCCGTTGTCGTTCTCCGAGATTGGTTATCAGCACCAGATTCTCGATATCACGCTGGATGGCGAAACGCTGGTCAGCGTCGAACCGAAACTGATCCCCCGCGCTGTCAACTTGCAGCGCATCGGTCCGGCGCCGTTGGCGGAAATCCTCGTGCAACTGGCGGACTTGCCGAACGTCGATCTGCTGGCCGAAACCCAGCGCCAACCGTGGCTGGAAGTGCGCGTGCGCCTTGACGAGCCGCAACCGGATCTGCGCCATCAGGTAGAAACCGCCCTGCAAGGCAAAGCCGTGCGTCTGGTGCGCATCGCCGCCGAGTACGCCGGCAACCGGGGCGCCGATGGCGTGGAGGACGGCACCGCGTTGATCGAACTTGACCAGCTCACGCCCCAGGAATTGTTCAGCCGCGCGTGGCTCGACAACTACGGCAACGAGGTCGATGAGCAAACGCTCAAGGACTTCGCCGAACTGTTGCAAGACGTGCAAATGGAGGGCGAGCAGCCATGAAGATTCTCGCCATTCGTTTGAAAAACCTCGCCTCGCTGGCCGGGCCGTTTGAAATCGACTTCACCGCTGAGCCGCTGGCCAGCGCCGGTCTGTTTGCGATCACCGGTCCGACTGGCGCCGGTAAAAGCACCCTGCTCGACGCCTTGTGCCTGGCGCTGTTCGGCGCCGTGCCGCGTTTGAACAACACCGGCCGTGACGCCAAAGTCCCGGATGCCGACGGCGAAATCGCCACCGGCGACCCGCGCACGTTGCTGCGTCGCGGCACCGGTGAAGGCTACGCCGAGGTGGATTTTGTCGGTATTGATGGCCGTCGCTACCGTGCGCGCTGGGAAGCCAATCGTGCACGGGAAAAGGCTGGCGGCAAGTTACAGGCCAGCAGGCAAAGCTTGCGCGACATCGATCAGGATCAACTGCTCGCCAGCCAGAAAGGCGAATACAAGACTCAACTGGAGGCCGCGCTGGGCCTGAACTTCGAACAGTTCACCCGCGCCGTGCTGCTGGCCCAGAGCGAGTTCAGTGCCTTCCTCAAGGCTGACGACAACGATCGCAGCGAACTGCTGGAAAAACTCACCGACACCGCGCTGTACACCCAGCTCGGGCGCCGCGCCTTCGACAAGACCAAGGAGGCCCGCGAAGCGCACAAGCTGTTGCAGGATCAGGCCACCGGCGTCACCCCGCTTGCGCCCGAAGCGCGGGCGGAACTGGATGAGCGTTTCAATGCCGCACAGCAACAACTGAAAGTGCAGCAGACGCAGCTCAAGCAGCTTGAACAGCAGCACGGCTGGCTCAAGGAGTTGCGCCTGTTGCAGGAATCGCAGCAGGCCGCCGCCGAGCAACTGCACAGCGCGCGACAACAATGGGAAAGTCTGGCCGGCGAGCGCGTGAAACTGACGCGCCTGGAGCAGCTCGGCCCGCAACGTCACCAGTTCGCGCGCAAAACCGAACTGGATGCGCTGCTGACACCGCTGGCTGCACAGATTACCGCGCATAATCAGCAACACGCAGAACTGAGCAAGCAGCAGACGCTGCTGGAGCAAAATCTGGCGGCGGCGAAAGTCGCCCTGAGCGAGGCACAACAGCGCCAAAGCGAGAATACCCCGCTGTTGCGGCAGGCCTTTGAAGAGCAAAGCACCCTCACCCGTCTGGCCAAAGAAGCAGCCAGCAGCGCCGATGCCAAACAGCGTGCACAGCACGCCTGCACCCAAGGCCAGAGTGACATACAAGCCTTGTTGGAAAAGCAGGGCCAGGTCGCTGAACGCCTGCAACACATCGCCGCAGGACTTGAGAAAAGCGCGCATCTGGCGCCATTGAGCGATGCGTGGAATGCCTACCGCGATCGTCTGCAACAGCTGATGCTGATCGGCAACCGCTTGAACAAGGGTCAGGCCGAACTGGCCTCGCTCGAAGAGAGCGCCGCGCGCAACGCTGAGGCATTTGCCGCACAAAAGCAGCAGCTCGAAGTGCTGTTCAAGGAGGCCGGCGCCGAACCCGATGCCGTCGCCGAGCAGATCGGCATTCTCGGCAATCTGTTGCAGGACAATCGCAAGCAACTGCGCGCCTTCGAAGACCTGTCGCGCCTGTGGGCCAGCCAACAGGAGCTGCACAAGCGCAGCGGCGAGCTGCAACAACGCCAGCTCAGCGCCCAGCAGGAACGTGAGCGGCTGACCCAGGACGGCGTAAAAACCAAGGCTGAACTGACCGTCGCCGAACAAACCCTCAACGTCACCCGCGAACTGCTGGAGCGTCAGCGTCTGGCCCGCAGTGCCAGTGTCGAAGAGCTGCGCGCGCAGTTGCAGGACGATCAGCCCTGCCCGGTCTGCGGCAGCAACGAGCACCCGTATCATCAGCCCGAAGCGCTGCTGCAAAGCCTTGGTCGCCACGATGAAAGCGAACAGGCCAACGCCCAGCAAGTGGTCGATCAGCTCAAGGAAAAGCTGGTTGAACTGCGCGCCGAAGTTGGCGGTGTCATTGCTCAGCAAAAAGAGCTGCTGCAACAACAGGAACAATTGGCCGCTCAGCAACAGGCGCTGGCGCCGAGCCTCGACGCTCATCCGCTGTCCGCGCAGTTGCATAATCAGGACGCCGAGAAACGCGACGCCTGGCTCACCCGCCAAAACGAGCAACTGAATCAGAGCATCGCTCAGGACGAACAACGCCAAGGCGCCCTGCTCACCCTGCAACAGGACGCCGCGCGCCTGACCCAGCAACTGCGTCAGGCCGAAACCGCGCATCAACAAGCGGCGCAGCACTTGAGTAACCAGCAGCGCGAGTTGAGCAGTGATCGCCAGCGCCTTGATGAAGAACTCACCGCGTTTGGCAGCCTGCTGCCGGCGGACACTCTCGAAGCCTTGCGCCTGGAACCGGCTGCGACGTTCATGCAGCTCGACCAGCAGATTGCCGAGCGCCTGGCGCAAGTCGAGCAGCAGAAGGAAGAACTGGCCGAGCAGCAACAACGTCAGCAAACGCTGGAGAAGGAACAGGATCGCCAGCAGACCCGCGTGCAGCAATCGCAAGCCGCCGAACAGCAATTCAATGCGCTGGCCGAGCAACAACAGGCTTGCCAGCAAAAACTCACGCAACTGCTCGGTGAGCACAGCAGCGCCGAGCACTGGCAGCAGCAACTCGAACACGCCGTTGAACAGGCGCGCAACGCCGAAACCGGCACGGCTCAAGAACTGCAAAGTATCGGCACGCAACTCGTGCAGATCGCCGCCGAACTCAAGGCCCAGCGTGAACGTTTGCAAACGCTGGAAAGTGAAGACAAGGATCTCGCCGGCAAGATTGCCGACTGGCGCGCCCGCCATCCCGAGCTGGACGACGGCGGTCTCGAAGATCTGCTGCGGGTCGATGACGCGCAACTGGCTGAATTGCGCCAACACTTGCAGCGCAACGAAAAAGCCATCGAACAGGCCAAAGTGCTGTTGCAGGAACGCGATCAGCGTTTGCTCGATCATCAGGCGCAGCACAACGGCAATCTCGATGCCGAACAACTCGCCAGCGCCCTCGTTGACCTGCAGAACCAGTTCAACGTCAGCGAGCAGCAATGCGCCGAATTGCGCGCCGAACAGGCTGAAGACCAGCGACGACAGAACGCCAATCAGGCACTGGCGCAGCAAATCGCCGACGCCTACGCCGAGTACCAGCGCTGGGCACGTCTGAGTGCGCTGATCGGTTCGGCGACGGGCGACACTTTCCGCAAGATCGCCCAGGCCTACAACCTCGATTTGCTCGTGCACCACGCCAACGTGCAGTTGCGCCAACTGGTCAAACGCTATCGCCTGAAACGCGGCGGCAGCATGCTCGGTCTGTTGGTGATGGACACGGAGATGGGCGACGAATTGCGCTCGGTGCATTCGTTGTCCGGCGGCGAGACGTTCCTGGTCTCGCTGGCCCTTGCGCTGGGCCTGGCATCAATGGCGTCGAGTACGCTGAAAATCGAATCGCTGTTTATCGACGAAGGCTTTGGCAGTCTTGATCCGGAATCCCTGCAACTGGCGATGGATGCCCTCGACGGCTTGCAGGCGCAGGGCCGCAAGGTCGCGGTGATTTCCCACGTGCAGGAGATGCACGAGCGGATCCCGGTGCAGATTCAAGTGCTGCGCCAGGGCAACGGACTGAGCACGCTGGAGGTGAAATGAATACGCTGTATTCATTCCGCCGCTGCCCCTACGCCATGCGCACGCGAATGGCCCTGCGTTATTGCGGCGTACCGGTGGAGATTGTCGAGGTCAGCCTCAAGGCCAAACCCGCCGAGATGCTCGCGATCTCGCCCAAAGGCACGGTGCCGGTGCTGAATGCGGACGGTCGGGTGATCGATGAAAGCCTGGAAATCATGCGCTGGGCGCTGGCACAGAATGATCCGGAGGATTGGTTGCTCAGCGGTGATGCTCGGGTTGCCGAGTTGATCGAAGCCAATGATCAGGTGTTCAAGGTCCATTTGAATCGCTACAAATATGCCGAGCGCTATCCCGAGCAGCCGATGGAAGTTTATCGGGCCGAGGGGGAGATGTTTTTGCGCAGGCTCGAAGAGTTGCTTGAAGGGCGCGATTACTTGCTGACGGATCATCCGAGCTTGGCAGATGTGGCGTTAATGCCGTTCGTACGCCAGTTCGCCCATGTCGATCGGGAGTGGTTCGCGCAAACACCGTACGTTCGTTTGCAGGCGTGGCTTCAGCGATTCCTCGAATCCGAGCTCTTTACCTCGATCATGAAGAAATAACCACGGGGTCAGGCCAAAACCTGGCACATGCCGAGGGCCGAGCAATCCACTTCGAACGGCCCGAGGAAGTTCGCTGCGGCCTTGCTCGGCGGATTGCCGGCCAGCAGCCCCAGCGTATTCGCCCGCTCAATGTCGTGGGCGATGTTGTGATTGGCCTCGATGGCCCGCGCCAGCGCTCCCACCGAGCCTTGACCAATACCCAGCAACGATGCGCCGTTAGTCATCAATGCGAGACTGGCGATAACCCAAAGCCTGTAGCCTTTCATGCGCCGCCGACTCCTGCGAGTTCCGCCGGGTCGACCATCACGCTTTGCGAGCGGTGTTCGAACTGAATACCGGGACTTGCGACCTGAATCGGTGCGTCGAAGCTGTGTTCCATCTGCGATGAGATGCTGACGATCAGCACCAGCGCCAGGTAAAGGCCGATGGCCAGGTAGGCGCCGAATTTGGCAGAAGAGATGATTGTGCTGGCCATGGTGTTCTCCCGTGGGCATGTTTCGATGCCCACAGAATCGATCAAAAAAGCTGTGGCAACCACTCAGGGTTTCCCATAGTGAACATCAGCTTCGTTGATCATTAAGCCAGTCTATTTCGGCGTTGAATAAAACCTATGACACAAGGATTTTTCGCACACACAAGCGTGTAGGAGCTGCCGAAGGCTGCGATCTTTTGACGTTGAGGATCAAAAGATCGCAGCCTTCGGCAGCTCCTACAGGGGAGTTTTGCCTGTGTGCTCAGTGTTGGGCTTTGTGATCCAGCGCAGCGTAGAAGTTGGCGCTTTGTTGCAGATATTTCTGGGTGTAGCTCTGGGCGTGGGATTTTTTGCCGTTGATCTCGACGTTGGCACTGGCTGGCAGAACCACGGTGGCGGAGATGGCGGACGCGGCGATGACGGAGAAGAGATTGAAGTTCATGGCGGTAACCCTCGTGTTCGGTTGGCTTGCTTGCCCGGTTGGGCTGTGGAGCCAACTTAACGCTCGAGGGTTGATCGCTTGAAATGCTTTGTAACAGTAGCAGTTATCAGCGCGATTAATACATAGAGACAGGCCCCGTGAATCGGGGCCTGTGGCTTATTGTCGCACTACAAACTTGAGATCGCTGGGCGCATCCATCGGCAGTTTCTGCACGGTTTTACCGAGCAGGCCGGTCTTGCCATCGCGTTCAACGACGACAATCTCATTGCTCTTCTGGTTGGCAATCAGCAGGAATTTGCCACTCGGGTCGAGACTGAATTCGCGCGGGTGATCACCGTCCACCGAGCGTTTTTGCAGTTCCTTGAGCTGGCCGGTGGCCGGATCAATGCTGAACACGACCAACTGATTGGCGGTGCCACGGTTGCTGACGTAGAGGAATTTACCATCAGCGCTGGCATGCAAAGCAGCGGCTGCCTTGTCCGAGGTCGGCTGGCCAGCCGCCAGATCAACCAATTGCGTCTGGGTCAGCACACCATCGTTGTAATCGAATACGGCGACTTGAGCGCTCATTTCCATGGTCAGCCAGGCGTGTTTGCCATCAGCGCTGAACAGCAGGTGACGCGGACCACTGCCCGCTGGCATAGGCACGGCAGCGGTTTTCGCCGGTGTCAGTGGCAGCTCCGGGTTGGCCTTCGGGTCGAACTGGTAGATGAAGACCTTGTCCGCGCCCAGATCATTGGAGAACACGTAACGGCCGTCCGGCGAAGAGACCGTCGAGTGCACATGGTTCGACGCCTGACGCTCGGGGTTGACCCGGCTCGCCGGGTGCGCGCTCATCTGCACCACCGGTTTGAGTTTGCCGTCTGCGCCTACCGGCAACACCGCCAGGGTGCCGCCCGGGTCTTCCATCACCGAATAGTTGCTGACGAACAAATGGCTGGCGTCATGGCTGAGGCTTGAATGGGTCGGCTCGTTGCCCAGGCTTTGGACTTGATTGATCAGGCTAAGCGCATGGGTTTTCGGATCAATCGCATAACTGCTGACGCGACCGACCGGATCGGTCTGGCCTGGACCGTTTTCGTTGACCACAAACAAGCGTTTCTGGTCTTTGGACAGAGTGAGCCACGACGGGTTTTCGCTTTTCACCACTTGCAGTGGTTTGGCTTCGATCTGACCGGTGGCGCTATCGAAGCTCATCCGATAGATGCCTTGGCTGGCGCCGGCAGTGTAAGAGCCGACCAGCAGCTGGAAGCTTTCAGCGGATGCACTGGAAAGGCCCATCGCACCGACGCTGCCGGCCATCAGCAACGGCCAGAATTTACGCATTTTCATCAGTTTCATCCTCGTCGTCGCTGCTGCTGACGACGTCGCCGTGGCAGACCAGGCGGTGTTCGCCGATAGCTTTGGTCTCATTGAAATAACCGACGATCAACCAGCTCTGCAGAGAATCATCGAAGGTGGCTGCAGCGACCTGCGCCGGCGTGAATTCCCAATGCTTGGCCGCTCGGCCATCAATGCATTCGATGTGCAGATTGTCGTCTTCATCGAGGGCGAATTCGAAAGCGTGCAGGCCGTCGATTTCGACCATACCGCAGTGTTCGAGGGCGTTGAGAAGGGTTTGGGCAGTCATGGTGAACAGTCTTTCTAGGGGGGAAAGAGCGAATGATAGCTTATTGTCGATGCAGATCCCTGTGGGAGCTGGCTTGCCAGCGATAGCAATCTGTCTGACACATCAATGTTGGATGTGCCGCAGTCATCGCTGGCAAGCCAGCTCCCACAGGTCATGCGTGTTGCCTTACAACGCTTCGCGCGAAGGCTTGCCATCCACCAGGCGCTGGATACGCAACGGGTTGGCGTTTTTCAGCGGTTCCGGCAGCAAGCTGTCGGGGTAGTTCTGGAAACACACCGGACGCAGGAACCGATCAATGGCCAGTGTGCCGACCGAAGTGCCACGGGCATCGGACGTCGCAGGGTACGGGCCGCCATGGACCATCGAATCACACACCTCGACACCGGTCGGATAGCCGTTGAGCAGGATGCGCCCGACCTTCTGTTCCAGCAGCGGCGTCAACTCCGCGAACGCTTGGAAGTCCGCCGGCTCGCCGATGATCGTCGCCGTGAGCTGCCCGTGCAAACCGTTCAGTGCGGCACTGAGTTGCGCCTGATCAGCCACCTCGACAATCACCGTGGTTGGGCCGAAGACTTCTTCCTGCAGCACTTCATCGCCGTTGATCAGCAGGCTGACATCCGCTTTGAACAGCTGCGGCTGCGCTTGATTGCCCTGCTGCGAATTGCCGGCCAGATGTTCGATGCCCTGGTGCGCGAGCAGCTTCTGCAAGCCGTTGCCGTAACTGCCAAGGGTGCCGGCATTGAGCATGGTTTGCGCCGGTTGGTCGCCGATCAGCCCTGCAACCTGTTGCACGAATGCGCTGAACTCAGGCGAGCGAATACCGATGACCAACCCCGGATTGGTACAGAACTGACCGCAGCCCTGCACGACCGACGCGGTGAGGTCGCGAGCGACGCTTTCCGAGCGAGTGGCCAGCGCCTGCGGCAAGATGATGACCGGGTTGATGCTCGACATCTCGGCAAACACCGGGATTGGTTGCGGGCGTGCCGCAGCCATGTCGCACAACGCACGTCCACCCTTGAGCGAACCGGTGAAGCCAACAGCCTGAATCGCCGGATGCTTGACCAGCCACTCGCCGACGCCACCGCCATAGATCATGTTGAACACACCCGCTGGCATCTCGGTTTTTTCCGCCGCGCGAATCAGTGCATCAGCCACCAGCTCGGCCGTGGCCATGTGACCGCTGTGCGCCTTGAACACCACCGGGCAACCGGCCGCGAGTGCCGATGCGGTGTCGCCACCGGCAGTCGAAAACGCCAGCGGAAAATTGCTCGCGCCGAACACGGCGACTGGACCGAGGCCGATGCGGTACTGACGCAGATCCGGGCGCGGCAATGGCTGGCGATCCGGCAACGGCAGGTCGATCCGCGCGCCATAGAAATCGCCACGGCGCAGCACTTTGGCGAACAAACGCATCTGGCCGCTGGTGCGACCGCGTTCGCCCTGAATGCGCCCAGCCGGCAACGCGGTTTCGCGGCAGACCACGGCGACGAAATCATCACCGAGCGCGTCCAGTTCGTCGGCAATCGCGTCGAGAAACTGCGCACGACGCTCAGCGCTGAGGCTGCGATAGGCCGGGTAGGCGACAGCGGCGGCTTTGGCGGCGGCGTCAACTTCTTCGGCCGTGGCCTGGCTGAAATCGTGAGGCAGTTGTTCGCCCGTCGTCGCGTCAACGCTTTGCAGTTTGACGTTGCCGGCAGCGCTACGCTGACCGCCGATGTAGTTGTGACCGAGAATCTGAGTCATGGGATCTCCTTAAAGGGTGCCGATGCTGTCCGGTTCGAAAACGCCCTGAACCGGGGCGATGCCATTGATCAGCGGTGCGCCGAATTCGGCCTGGCTGATTTCGAAAACGTCACCCGGCTGGGTGCGAATGCCATCGGCGAACGACAAGGTCGCGGTGCCGAAAAAGTGAATGTGCACATCGCCCGGGCGCAGAAACTGGCTGTACTTGAAGTGGTGGTATTCGAGGTTCGCCAGGCTGTGGCACATGTTGGCCTCGCCACTGAGGAACTCGTTCTGCCACAGCACTTCACCGTCACGCAGGATGCGGCTGGTGCCCGCAAGGTGTTGGGGTAGCTCACCGACGCGAAGTTCCGGACCATAACTGCAACTGCGCAATTTCGAGTGGGCCAGGTACAGGTAGTTCTTGCGCTCCATGACGTGATCGGAGAACTCGTTACCGACGGCGAACCCCAGGCGATACGGCTTGCCGTCGTGGCCGATGATGTACAGGCCGGCCATTTCCGGTTCTTCACCAGCGTCTTCGGCAAACGGCGGTAACGGGAAGGCTTCGCCGGGACGCACGACGACGCTGCCGTCGCCCTTGTAGAACCATTCCGGCTGAACACCGGCCTGCCCCGCCGCCGGCTTACCGCCCTCGACGCCCCATTTGAAGATTTTCATGGTGTCGGTCATCGCGGTTTCGTCACCGGCCTGCTGGTGCATCTTGTCGCGGGCCGAGGCGCTGCCCAGATGCGTCAGACCGGTGCCGCTGACGAGCATGTGCGCCGGGTCCGGGTGATCGAGCGGCGGCAGAATGCGCAGGTCTTTGAGCAACTGCGCATAGTCGTGGCCGCTGCCCAGGCCGAGGGTTTTGACTTGTTGCTCCAGAGTGCCGCCGGCTTCGATGGCGGCCAGGGCCAGATCACGCACGCTGCGGGCGGCCTGCACTTCGCGCACCACAGCGCCTTCGACCACGCCGACGCGGCGTTCGCCGTTACTCAATTCGAATTGAACCAGATGCATGTTTTTCTCCTATTCCTTCAAAAACACCGCAGATCCCTGTGGGAGCTGGCTTGCCAGCGATAGCAATCGGTCAGACACATCAATGTTGGATGTGCCGCCGCCATCGCTGGCAAGCCAGCTCCCACAGGGGCGTGTCAGGTGCGTGTGGCACCGCGTGCACTCGCGGCAAACTGGTCGGGCGGCAACACGTGCTTACGCTCCAGCACGCGATACACCACGCCAGTCAAAATCAAACCAAACACCATCACCCCCGACAGGAAGTACAACCCCGAAGCCAGATTGCCGGTGTGTTCCTTCAGCGCCCCGATCACGAACGGCCCGATGTAGCCGCCGAGGTTGCCCACCGAGTTGATCAGCGCGATCCCCGCCGCCGCACTCGCACCAGCAAAGAATCGCCCCGGCAAGGTCCAGAACACCGCCGTGCAGGAAAACAGTGCAAACGCCACCAGACACAGCGCCGCCAGTTGCGCCACCGGCGACGAGAGCCAGGCACTGAGGAACAAGCCAATCGCGCCCAGCACATACAACACTGCCAAATGCCCGTAGCGATCGTTCATGCGATCGGAACTGCGCGGGATGATCAGCAGGCCGATGATTCCGAAGATGTACGGCACCGACGATACGAATCCGGTCACCAGATCGCTGCCACCGAACTGTTTGATCAACGTCGGCAGCCACAAACCGAGGCCGTAGATGCTCAGGGTCACTGGCAGATAGAACAGCGCCAGCAGCAACACGCGTTTGTCTTTCAGCGCATGTAAAGGATTGCCGTGACGGGTCTGGCCGTACGCTTGCAGATCCTTTTTCAGCTCACCGGTCAGCCAGTCTTTCTCGGCCTGATCCATCCACTTCACCTGTTGCGGACCGTCAGGCAACCAGCGCAGCACCGGCCAGGTCAGCAGGATCGCCGGGGTGCCGATGACGATGAACAGCCACTGCCAGCCGTGCAGGCCGAGAATGCCGTCCATGCCCAGCAAACCGCCGGACACGGGACCGGTGATCATCATGGCGATCGGTTGCGAAAGAATGAACAGCCCGAGGATCTTGCCGCGATGGCGCACCGGGAACCATTGGGTGATGTAGTAAAGAACCCCGGGGAAGAACCCTGCCTCTGCCGCGCCGAGCAAAAAGCGCATGACATAGAAGCTGTGCGGGCCCTGGACGAAAGCCATGCCGATGGTGATCGCGCCCCAGGTGATCATGATCCGCGCGAACCAACGCCGTGCGCCGAAGCGTTCGAGCATCAGGTTGCTGGGGATTTCGAACAGGAAATAACCAATGAAGAACAGCCCGGCACCGAGGCCATAGGCCGCATCGCCGATGCCGATGTCGGCGCCCATGTGCAGCTTGGCGAAGCCGACGGCGGAGCGATCCACATAGGCGATCAGGTACAGCAGGATCAGGAAGGGAATCAGTTTCAGTGTGATGCGCCGTATCAGGCGCAATTCCTGGCTCATGAGATCGGTCTCCGATTGTTGTTTTTATAGAACCTCGGGGGACGCCTCTCGCGGAAAACCGCCAGGGCCATCCCTCCGTCGAAAACGACTATATAGTATTACTAATTACCCAACAACACTTCCAAACCGTCGAATTTGAGCTTATGTTAGGCCATCGCTGGAACACTATAGTCATACAATAAGAGAATCGATCATGTCTGATAAGAAACCCACCCTGCGCTCCGCCCAATGGTTTGGCACGGCCGACAAGAACGGCTTCATGTACCGCAGCTGGATGAAGAATCAGGGCATCGCCGACCACCAGTTTCATGGCAAGCCGATCATCGGCATCTGCAACACCTGGTCGGAATTGACCCCGTGCAACGCGCATTTCCGCCAGATCGCGGAGCACGTCAAACGCGGGGTGATCGAGGCCGGTGGCTTCCCGGTGGAATTCCCGGTGTTCTCCAACGGCGAATCCAACCTGCGCCCGACCGCCATGCTCACCCGCAACCTGGCGAGCATGGACGTTGAGGAAGCGATCCGCGGTAACCCGATTGACGGCGTGGTGCTGCTGACCGGTTGCGACAAAACCACTCCGGCGCTGCTCATGGGCGCAGCGAGTTGCGACGTGCCGGCCATCGTCGTCACTGGCGGGCCGATGCTCAACGGCAAGCACAAGGGCAAGGACATTGGCTCCGGCACCGTGGTCTGGCAGCTCAGCGAACAGGTCAAGGCTGGCACCATCACCATCGACGATTTCCTCGCGGCCGAGGGCGGAATGTCGCGTTCGGCGGGCACCTGCAACACCATGGGCACGGCGTCGACCATGGCGTGCATGGCCGAAGCACTGGGCACTTCGCTGCCGCACAACGCGGCAATTCCAGCGGTGGATGCGCGGCGTTATGTGCTGGCGCACATGTCCGGCATGCGGGCGGTGGAGATGGTTCGCGAGGATTTGAAACTGTCGAAAATCCTGACCAAGGAAGCCTTCGAAAACGCCATTCGCGTCAACGCTGCCATCGGTGGTTCGACCAACGCCGTGATTCACTTGAAAGCCATCGCTGGACGCATTGGCGTCGAGCTGGATCTGGACGACTGGACCCGCATCGGCCGCGGCATGCCGACCATCGTCGATCTGCAACCGTCCGGACGTTTCCTGATGGAAGAGTTTTACTACGCCGGTGGCTTGCCAGCCGTGCTGCGTCGCCTCGGTGAAGCCAACCTGATTCCGCATCCCGATGCCCTGACCGTCAACGGCAAGTCCATCGGCGAGAACACCAAGGACGCGCCGATCTATGGCGAAGACGAAGTGATCCGCACGCTCGACAATCCGATTCGTGCAGACGGCGGTATCTGCGTGCTGCGCGGTAATCTCGCGCCGCTGGGTGCGGTGCTCAAGCCGTCCGCCGCCAGCGCCGAACTGATGCAGCATCGCGGTCGTGCAGTGGTGTTCGAGAACTTCGACATGTACAAAGCGCGAATCAATGATCCGGAACTGGATGTTGATGCCAACTCGATTCTGGTAATGAAGAACTGCGGGCCGAAGGGTTATCCGGGCATGGCCGAAGTCGGCAACATGGGCCTACCGGCCAAGCTGTTGGCACAAGGCGTGACCGACATGGTGCGCATTTCCGATGCGCGGATGAGCGGCACGGCGTACGGCACGGTGGTTTTGCACGTGGCGCCGGAAGCGGCAGCCGGTGGGCCGTTGGCCGCGGTGAAGGAAGGCGACTGGATCGAACTCGATTGCGCCACTGGCCGTTTGCACCTGGACATTCCGGATGCCGAACTGGCGGCGCGCATGGCCGATCTGCAACCACCGCAACAGTTGCTGGTGGGCGGTTATCGTCAGCTGTACATCGACCATGTGTTGCAGGCGGATCAGGGCTGTGACTTTGACTTCCTGGTCGGTTGCCGTGGGGCGGAAGTACCCCGCCACTCTCACTAACACCGCCGTCCCCTGTGGGAGCGAACCTGCTCCGAAGAGGGAGTGTCAGTCGACATCTATTTGACTGATATGCCGCCTTCGCGAGCAGGCTCGCTCCCACATTTGGTTTCTGTGTCTGCCTCAAGATTGTGCCGTGCCTGCTATGATGCGCGGCATCTCCATCGCTCAGGATCGCGCCGCCCCCCATGGATTACCGTAAACCTTCCGACCGCAAAAGCATGCACTCGCGCATTGTCCAGGAATTGGGCAAGCAGATCGTCTCCGGACGCTTTTTGCCCGATGACAAACTGCCCGCCGAAGCCTTGTTGTGCGAGGAGTACGCGGTCAGCCGGCCGGTGTTGCGCGAAGCCACGCGGGTGTTGGTGGCCAAGGGTCTGGTGTATTCGAAGCCGCGCGTCGGCACGGTGGTCAAGGCGCGCCGCGAATGGCACATGCTCGACCCGGACGTGCTGCACTGGCTGATGCAAAGCAGCCCGCAGAATGAGTTTTTCAACGTGCTGACCAGCGTGCGCAGCATCATCGAACCTGCCGCCGCCGCCCTCGCCGCCCAGCATGCAACCGAAGCCGACATTGCCGCCATCGGCGAAGCCTACCAACGCATGGAAGCGGCGCCGACGCCGGAAGCACTGCTGCAACCGGACCTGGACTTTCACAGCCGGATTGCCGACGCGACGCACAATGATTTGTTGGCGAACCTGTGCAACATGCTGTCGGTGGCGATTGCCGAGGCGCTGAAGCATTCGAATCAGCGGCCGAATCTGCATGAATTGGCGTTGCCGCGGCACAAGGCGATTCTGACGGCCATTGAAAATCGCGATGCGCTGGGTGCTCGGCATGCAACGTTGGTGCAGCTGGATGATGCGCGCAGTGCGTTGAGTGTTGTGTTGGGGGCTGAGCTTTCTTAAGGCTTTAGATCGCTTGCCCTCACCCTAGCCCTCTCCCAGAGGTAGAGGGGACCGATTGGGGGGATATTTGAGATTTACGCCGACTTGAACGATTTGCTTTGAATCCATAATCGACTCGGTAACTCAGGTCGATGTATCAAGACGCACCCCTCGGTCAGTCCCCTCTCCCTCCGGGAGAGGGCTAGTGAGGGGCTCTTGATCCTGATCCACAAAAAAAGCCGCAACCCTAAGGTTGCGGCTTTTTCATTTCAGCCCTTCAGATCAATGCGCAAACAGCGAATTGCCCTTCTGCCCCGCCAGTTTCTCTGGCTTGATCAGGAACTTCGCCAGTGCCGGCAGCAGCCACAGCGCACCGAACATGTTCCACAGCAGCATGAAGGTCAGCATCAGGCCCATGTCGGCCTGGAACTTGATCGCCGAGAAGATCCAGGTGCACACGCCGATGGCCAGGCACAGACCGGTGAACAGCACCGCTTTACCGGTAGATTTCAGGGTCTGATAATAGGCTTCCTGCAACGGCAGACCGGCACGCAGGAAACTTTCCAGACGGCTGTAGATGTAGATCCCGTAGTCGACGCCGATACCCACGCCCAGCGCCACCACCGGCAACGTCGCCACTTTCACACCGATGCCCATGAACGCCATCAGCGCGTTGCCGAGTACCGAAGTCAGCACCAGCGGCAGCACGATGCACAGGGTCGCCGCCCATGAACGGAAGGTGATCATGCACATCACCGCCACACAGATGTACACCAGGATCAGGATGGTCAACTCGGCCTGTTTGATGACTTCGTTGGTGGCCGCTTCGATGCCGGCGTTACCCGCCGCAAGGATGAATTCCAGGCCGTCCTTGTTGTTGTCCTTGGCGAATTCCTGCACCGCATGTACCGCACGATCAAGGGTTTCCGCCTTGTGGTCGTTGAGGAACACCAGCACCGGCGCCAGCGAGCAACTGTTGTTGTACAAACCATCAGCACGGGCAATCGAGTTGTTCAGCACGTCCGGATTGCGCGACAGGGTTTCCCATTTCAGGTTGCCCTCGTTCATGCCTTTGATCATCTGCTTGGACACAGTCACCAACGAGATCGCCGACTGCACGCCCTCGGTGTTCTGCATCTTCCACATCAGCTCATCGATCGGCGCCATGGCTTCAATGCGTGAGCAGCCTTCAGCCTTGGTCTTGACCATCACCACCAGCACGTCGGAACTGGTCGAATAGTTGCTGATGATGAAGTTGTTGTCCTTGTTGTAGCGCGAATCAGGACGCAACTCCGGCGCGCCTTGGTCGAGGTCGCCGATTTTCAGGTTCTGGCTGTACCAGAGGCCACCACCGAAGGCGACCAGCGCCAGGGCTACGGAGATCGGTGCAACTTTCGGGCTGGCAAAGTTCGACAGCAGGCGCCAGAACGGATGTTCGCGGTTCGCGTCCTTTTTGCTCTTGGCGATGGCACGTTTGCTGATGCCGACATAGGAGATGGCGACCGGCAACAGGATCAGGTTGGTAAACACGATCACCGCCACACCGATGGACGCACCGATGGCCAGTTCACGGATAACACCGATGTCGATGATCAGCAGCGTGATGAAGCCCACCGCATCCGCGAGAATCGCGATCATCCCCGGCAGGAACAGTTGCCGGAACGTGCGTCGTGCAGCCGTAAGCGCGTTGTCCGCCTCGCTGGATTGCAGAGCGATACCGTTGATCTTCTGCACGCCATGAGAGATGCCGATGGCGAAAATCAGGAACGGCACCAGCATCGAATACGGATCGAGTCCGAAGCCGAAGAAGTGCATCAAGCCGAGTTGCCAGACCACCGCCACCAGCGTCGTGCTCAATACGGCGATGGTGCTGCGCACGCAGTTGGTGAACCACAGCAGCAGAATCAGGGTGATCACGAAGGCGATGCCGAAGAACAGCACCACCATCACCAGACCGTCAATCAGGTCGCCGACCTTCTTGGCGAAACCGACGATGTGGATCTTGATGTTCGGGTTCTGCGCTTCGAACTTGTTGCGGATCTTGTCTTCGAGCTCATGGGAGAACTTGCGGTAATCCAGCGCCAGCAACTTGCCCTGATCCTGCGGGTCCGGGTAGGACTCCAGCAGCGGGATGTCGACGATGCTCGACTTGAAGTCGTTGGCCACCAGACGGCCGACCTGACCGGACTTGAGCACGTTGTTGCGCAGCAGATCGAGGCTGTCCTGCGAGCCGTTGTAGCTCTGCGGAATCACCTCACCGCCGGCGAAACCCTCCTCGGTCACTTCGGTCCAGCGCACGCTGGGGCTCCACAGCGACTTCAGGCCGGAGCGGTCAACGCCCGAGATGTAGAACACCTCGTCGTTGATCTGGCGCAGAGTCTCCATGTACTCCTTGGAGAAGATGTCGCCATCGGTGGCTTCCACCGAAATCCGCACGGTGTTGCCCAGGTTCGCCAGATCGTTGCGATGCTCCATCATCTTCTCGATGAACGGATGCTGCAGCGGGATCATTTTTTCGAAACTGGTGGATGGCCGGATCAACGTGGCCTGCCAGAACAGGAAAATGCTCACCACCAGGCAGATCAGGATCACAGCCGGGCGGTTGTTGAAAATCAGGCGTTCGAGGACCGTCGCCTTTTCCTGGTTTTGTGTGTTCAAGGAAGTCATAGCCCCGCCTTCTTATTATTGATCTCGGCGCCGTTCGGCAGCGTGGTGTGGACGCCACCCTGCCCGGTCAGAATCAGGTTGCCATTGCCGGCGGCGGTGACCGACGACAGGGATATGCGATCCGGGCGGTTGAACACGCTGAAGGTTTCGCCGTTGTCGCTGCTGCTGATCACCGAACCGCCGTTGCCGACGATGACGATGGAGCCGTCGTCGAGCAAGGCAGCGCCGGAAAGGCCGAATTCCAGTGTTCCGCGCGCGGCTTTGAGCTCGATCTGTTCCCAGTTGCTGCCGAAATCGCTCGAGCGGTAGAGGTTGCCGCGCAAGCCGTAAGCCAGCAGCGTCTGCGGTTGAGCAGTGCCGATCACGCCGAAGAGCGAGCCTTCGTATGGGCCTTCGAGTTTTTCCCAGGTCTGGCCTTCGTCGGCGGAGCGAAACATGCTGCCCGACTCGCCGACGATAAACAGCCCGGCGTCTTTCACTGCAGCGATGGCGTTGAGGTGAAACTGGTCTTCGTTGTCGAGGCGGTCACTGACGTCTTCCCAGTTTTTGCCGCCATCGGTGGTTTCCAGCAGCGCGCCGTAAGCGCCCACGGCAAAGCCGCTGTTGGCGTCCTTGAACCAGACGTCGAGCAGCGGCGATTCGCGTTTGAGGTCTTCGAATTGTTTGGTCCAGGTCAGGCCGCCGTCCTCGCTGGCGAGAATCTGCGCGTCATGGCCGACCGCCCAGCCGTGTTTGTCGTCGACAAAATACACGGCCGTCAGCAACTGCCGGCTCGGCACCTTGGCCTGCGTCCAGGTCTTGCCCTGGTCATCGGAATACAGAATGTGCCCACGATCCCCGACGGCTACCAGGCGGGCGCCAGCGTGGACGACGTCAAGAATGAGGCTTTTCGCGGCTTTGGCTGATTCGGTGGCATAAACCACATCGGCTGGAGCCTGGGCGGCAATCACAGGTGCCGACAATATGGCAAAGCCCAGCATCGAGAGTGCTGTGGCCAGCAACGCGGTGTTGCGTAACGCCGGCGGGCGGCAACGACTCATAGACCTTCCCCTATTTATTATTGTTAGGCCATTTGGCCTTAAAGGGCGCCGCAAGGGTGTTCGAGCGATCGCTGGTCAGAAGCATAGTCCTGAAACCCGCAATCCAGAGCCCCTTCGGAAGCTGGCTCATCCTATCGGGCTTTGGAAACGTCTGACAATCGGCGCCACGTTATCTTTTGTTAACCGCACACAGGCTTCTGCTGCCAGTGATTTCCATTGTGGGAGCGAGCCTGCTCGCGAATGCGGGGTGACAGTCACCCTCTTTATTGGCTGACCCACCGCTTTCGCGAGCAGGCTCGCTCCCACAGGGGCCTGAGGCGAATTGGGGATGTGGGGTGGCGGGTGAATACAGCGCCATTCGCCGGATGGATGAGGCGAATCTTACGAGAGGGACTTGCACGACAGATATTATGGTATACCATCAGACGGGAAGACACTCTCAATCCCCCACCGGAGCAGCTCATGAGTTTCGAAATTCGCAAGATCGTCAGCTATGTCGAAGAAACCTTCATCGAAGGCGGCAAAGCCACCGACAAGCCAGTGACCATGGTTGGCCTCGCCGTGGTGATGAAAAACCCTTGGGTGGGCAACGGCTTTGTTGAAGACCTCAAGCCGCAGATCCGCGCCAACTGCTCCGATCTCGGCGCGTTGATGGTCGAGCGTCTGGTCGGGATCATTGGCGGCGCAGAAAAAATCGAGGCCTACGGCAAAGCCGCTGTGGTCGGCGCTGATGGCGAGATCGAGCACGCCTCCGCCGTGATCCACACCCTGCGCTTCGGCAACCACTACCGCGAAGCGGTCAAGGCCAAGAGCTACCTGAGCTTCACCAACAAGCGCGGCGGCCCGGGTACCTCGATTCAGATCCCGATGATGCACAAGGACGACGAAGGCCAGCGTTCGCACTACATCACCCTGGAAATGCAGATCGAAGACGCGCCGCGTGCCGATGAAATCGTCGTTGTGCTGGGTTGCGCCGACGGTGGTCGTCTGCACCCGCGCATCGGTAACCGTTACATCGATCTGGAAGAACTGGCCGCCGAAAAAGCCCAGTAATCACAATAAAAAAGGCAAGCAGGAGCGCTCCATGATTCGGCTCACCGCTGAACTCACCCCGGCTGGCACCAGTTACCTGGCGACCGGCCAAGGCCAGCCCGTGGTTTTGATCCACGGCGTGGGCCTGAACAAAGAAATGTGGGGCGGCCAGATTGTCGGCCTCGCCAGCCAATATCAGGTGATCGCCTACGACATGCTTGGCCATGGCGCGAGTCCGCGACCGGCCAGCGGCACCAACCTGCTCGGTTATGCCGACCAGTTGCTGGAGCTGCTCGATCACCTGAACTTGCCTGAGGCGGCGGTGATCGGTTTTTCCATGGGCGGACTGGTGGCGCGGGCATTTGCCCTGCATTACCCACAGCGCCTGCAAAGCCTGGTGGTGCTCAACAGCGTGTTCAACCGCAGCGAAGAGCAGCGCGCCGGTGTCATCGCCCGCACTGCGCAAGCCGCCGAACACGGGCCCGACGCGAATGCCGAAGCGGCGCTTTCACGCTGGTTCAGCCGTGAATATCAGGCAGCGAATCCGGCGCAGATCGCCGCGTTGCGGCAAACCCTGGCCAACAACGATCCGCAGGGTTACCTGACCACTTACGAGCTGTTCGCCACGCAAGACATGTATCGCGCCGACGACCTGGCCAGCATTCAGGCGCCGACGCTGATTGCCACCGGTGAGCTCGATCCGGGCTCGACCCCGGAGATGGCCGAACAACTGGCCCTGCGCATCCCCGGTGCCCAGGTTGCCGTGCTGCCCGAGCAACGGCATATGATGCCCGTAGAGTCGCCGCGTCTGGTCAACCAGACACTGCTGGAATTTCTCGAATTCGCGCACTCCCGACAAAATCAAATAAAGGGGATCGTTGCATGACGCTCGCACGCTTCCAGATGTGCATCGGCGGAGAATGGGTCGATGCCCTCTCCGGCAAGACTTTTGAAAGCCTCAACCCGGCCACGGCCCAAGCCTGGGCCGAGCTGCCCGACGCCGATGAAGCGGATGTCGAGCGCGCCGTGCAATCGGCGCAAACCGCGTTCGACAGCCCGGCATGGCGTGGCCTGACCGCCACGGCACGCGGCAAATTGCTGCGTCGTCTCGGTGACTTGATCGCTGAGAACAAGGAACACCTGGCGCAACTGGAAAGCCGCGACAACGGCAAACTGATCCGTGAAACCCGTGGTCAGGTCAGCTATCTGCCAGAGTTTTTCCACTACACCGCAGGGCTTGCCGACAAGCTCGAAGGCGGCACCTTGCCGCTGGATAAGCCGGATCTGTTCGCCTACACGGTTCACGAAGCCATGGGTGTAGTCGCCGCGATCATTCCCTGGAACAGCCCGCTCTATCTGACCGCGATCAAACTCGCCCCGGCCCTCGCCGCCGGCAACACGATTGTGATCAAACCATCGGAACATGCTTCGGCGACCATTCTTGAATTGGCGCGTCTGGCCCTCGAAGCCGGGATCCCGCCGGGCGTGGTCAACGTCGTCACCGGTTACGGCCCGAGCACCGGCGCCGCCCTCACCCGTCATCCGCTGATCCGCAAGATCGCCTTCACCGGCGGCGCGGCCACGGCACGGCATGTGGTGCGCAGCAGTGCCGAAAACTTCGCCAAGCTGTCGCTGGAACTGGGCGGCAAATCGCCGAACATCATCTTCGCCGACGCCGACCTCGACAGCGCGATCAACGGGGCAATTGCCGGGATTTACGCGGCATCCGGTCAGAGTTGTGTGTCCGGCTCGCGACTGTTGGTGCAGGACGAAATCTACGACGAGTTCGTCAGTCGACTGGTGGAGCGCGCCCAGCGCATTCGCATTGGCAATCCGCAGGAAGACAGCAGTGAAATGGGCCCGATGGCCACCGCGCAGCAGCTTGCGGTGGTTGAAGGTCTGGTTGCCGATGCCCTCGCCGAAGGTGCGATTTTGCGTACCGGTGGCAAGCGCCCGACGGGGCTCGGTGATGGCTGGTTCTATGAGCCGACACTGTTCGAGTGCGACAGCAATTCGATGAAGATCATGCAGGAAGAAGTCTTCGGCCCTGTCGCATCAGTTATTCGCTTTAAAGATGAAGCCCAAGCGCTGGCGATTGCCAACGACTCACAGTTCGGTCTCGCCGCGGGCATCTGGACCCGTGATCTGGGCCGTGCCCATCGTCTGGCTCGGGATGTGCGATCGGGGATCATCTGGGTCAACACCTACCGTGCGGTGTCGGCCATGGCGCCGATTGGCGGCTTCAAGAACAGTGGCTATGGACGCGAAAGCGGCATCGATTCGGTGCTGGCCTACACCGAACTGAAAACGGTGTGGATCAACCTTTCTCAGGCGCCAATGCCTGATCCGTTTGTGATGCGCTAGGAGACCTGCGACATGATCGAACCCGGCATATACAAAGACGTGATGAGCTCGTTTCCGTCCGGCGTCACGGTGGTCACCGCCCTCGACCCGGATGGCGGCATCGTCGGCATCACCGCGAGCGCCTTCAGCGCCCTGTCGATTGATCCGGCATTGGTGTTGTTCTGCCCCAATTACGCCTCCGACACCTACCCGATCTTGCGCGACAGCAAGCGCTTCGCCATTCACTTGCTCTCAGCCGAGCAGACTGCCGAGGCCTACGCCTTTGCCGGTAAAGGCAAGGACAAGGCCAAAGACATCGAGTGGCATTTGAGCGAACTGGGCAACCCGATTCTGGCCAAGGCTACGGCGATCATCGAGTGCGAGTTGTGGCGCGAATACGATGGTGGCGATCACGCGATCATCGTTGGTGCGGTGAAGAATCTGATTCTGCCGGCACAACCGGTGACGCCGATGATTTATCACAAGGGCAAGCTGGGCGCGTTGCCTGCCCTGACCTGACCGATTCACATAAACCCTGTGGGAGCTGGCTTGCCAGCGATGACGGCATCACATTCGATATCAATGTTGAGTGATCTACCGCTATCGCTGGCAAGCCAGCTCCCACAGGGATTGAGTTGAGGCGAACATCATGAACAATGAGAAATACGAAAAAGGCCTGAAGATCCGCACTCAGGTATTGGGCGAAGCCTATGTGCAACGCTCAATAGAGAACGCCGACGACTTCACCCGCCCCTTGCAGGAAATGGTCACCGAATACTGCTGGGGCCATGTCTGGGGTCGCGAGGGTTTGTCGCTCAAGGAACGCAGCATGATCAACCTGGCGATGATCTCGGCGCTCAACCGACCGCACGAACTCAAGTTGCATGTGCGTGGCGCCTTGCGTAACGGCCTGAGTCGTGACCAAATACGCGAAATTCTGCTTCAAGTCGGCATTTATTGCGGCGTCCCGGCGGCCGTGGACAGTTTCCGGCTGGCCCGCGAAGCCTTTGCCGACGCCGACGCCGAGGCCTCCAGTTAACCCCCCGGCTGTTTTGATGCCCGTCTGGCATGGACAGCCATAGTAAAGAGCGGACCCCATGAAACGCCTGCCACTCGACGACAGCTTCAAGGTCAATCGCAACCCCGTTACCCTGCGCGAAATCGTGCTGGATAAACTGCGAAGCGCCATCATGAACTTCCAGCTTCTGCCGGGCGACCGCCTGGTCGAACGCGATCTGTGCGATCGTCTGGGCGTGAGCCGCACGTCGGTACGCGAGGCCTTGCGTCACCTCGAATCCGAAGGCCTGGTGGAGTTCGCTGATGCCAAGGGCCCACGCGTCGCCATCATCACCCTCGCCGATGCCGTCGATATCTACGAACTGCGTTGCGTGCTGGAGGGCCTGATCGTGCAGCTGTTCACCCTGCGCGCCAAAGCCAAGGACATCAAAGCGCTGGAGAAAGCCCTCGATGAGAACCGCAAGGCGCTCAAGGACGGCGAATTGCAGCAAGTGATCGACTCGGTACAAGGTTTCTACGATGTGCTGCTGGAAGGTTCGGGCAACCACGTCGCGGCCACGCAATTGCGTCAGTTGCAGGCACGCATCAGCTACCTGCGCGCGACCTCGGTGTCTCAGGAAAACCGTCGCGGCGCGAGTAACCAGGAAATGGAAAAAATGGTCGAGGCGATCAAGAGCGGCGATCCGCTGCTGGCGCATCAGGCTTGCGTGGACCACGTTCGCGCTGCCGCTGCCGTTGCTCTGGACTACCTCAAGCGCAAGCAGGAAGAAACCGGCATCGCTGTCAAAGGCACGCCACCGATCACCCTGCCCATCCCGCTCAAAGAACCCCGTATAGGTCACTGACATGTTCAGCCCGAGCTTTTGCCCAAAATGCGGTGGACCTGATCTCGGTCAGCAGGTACCGCCGGGCGATACGCACGAGCGCCTGATGTGCCGCGGTTGCGGCTTCATCCACTACGTCAATCCGAAGATCATTGCCGGCTGCATCATTGAGCAGGACGGCAAATACCTCTTGTGCCAACGGGCAATTCCCCCGCGCCCGGGCACCTGGACGCTGCCCGCAGGCTTCATGGAAAGCGGCGAAACCACCGAGCAGGCCGCGCTGCGTGAAGTCTGGGAAGAAAGCGGCGTGCGCGCGGAAATCCTCTCGCCCTACTCGATTTTCAGCGTGCCGAAAATCAGTGAGGTGTACATCATTTTCCGCGCCATCGCGCTGGAGATCACCGACCAGTTCGGGCCGGAAACCCTCGACTATAAATTCTTCGCCCCCGAGGACATCCCGTGGGAGCAGATCTATTACCCGGCGATCCGGCAGATCCTCGAACGCTATATCGAGGAACGCCAGGCCGGGGTTTACGGGATCTATGTGGGCAATGACGACAGCGGCAAGATCCATTTCATTCGCTAATCCCCACCTATCCCCGCGTGGGAGCGAGCCTGCTCGCGAAGGCGTCGGGTCAGTCGATACAAATGTTGAATGAACGACCGCCTTCGCGAGCAGGCTCGCTCCCACAGGGTGAAGTGGTGTTGCTTACATCGGGCCAACGCCTTCAACGATGATGATTTCCGCCCTCGCCCATTCCTCGCGGTAACTTTTCGCCTCTTGATACGCCGCCGAGTGGTAGCACGCCACCGCTTGTTCATAGCTATCAAACTCGATCACCACGCTGCGCTGCGGTGCCTTGCGTCCTTCCATCGCCTCGCTGCGACCACCTCTGGCCAGAAACCGCCCGCCAAACTCGGCGAATGCCTTCGGCGCGCGCTGGGTGTATTGGCTGTAGTGGTCGGGATCGGCAATGTCTACGTGAGCAATCCAGTACGCCTTCATAGTGACCTCTGTTTCGATTATGTATTATGGTATACCAATAATATTTCCAACAAACACTGAGAGTCCAGCATGGCCTTCAACAGCATCGAAGAAATCATCGCAGATTATCGCCTCGGCAAAATGGTCTTGCTGGTCGATGACGAAGATCGGGAAAACGAAGGCGACCTGTTGCTGGCCGCCGACTGTTGCACGCCCGACGCGATCAGCTTCATGGCCCGTGAAGCACGCGGTCTGATCTGCCTGACGTTGACCGACGAACATTGCCAGCGGCTAGGGCTTGAACAAATGGTGCCGAGCAATGGCAGCGTGTTCAGCACCGCGTTTACCGTGTCGATTGAAGCGGCGGTTGGCGTGACCACCGGTATTTCCGCCGCTGACCGCGCCTGCACGGTTGCCGCTGCCGTGGCCAAGGACGCCCGCGCCGAAGACCTGGTGCAGCCCGGCCACATCTTTCCACTGCGCGCCAAGGAAGGTGGCGTGCTGACCCGTGCAGGCCATACAGAGGCGGGGTGCGATCTGGCCAGACTGGCCGGTTTTACTCCGGCCTCGGTCATTGTCGAAGTGATGAATGACGATGGCACCATGGCACGTCGCCCGGATCTGGAAGTGTTTGCGCGCCAGCACGGGATCAAGATCGGCACCATTGCCGACCTGATCCACCATCGTTTGAGCACCGAGCACACCATCGAACGCATTGGCGAACGCGATTTGCCGACGGTGCATGGCACGTTCCGCCTGATCACGTTCGAGGACCGCATCGAGGGCGGCGTGCACATGGCGATGGTCATGGGTGATTTGCGCCGGGAAGAACCGACGCTGGTGCGCGTGCATGTGATCGATCCGCTGCGCGATCTGGTCGGCGCCGACTACAGCGGGCCAAGCAACTGGACGCTGTGGGCGGCGCTGCAACGGGTCGCGGCAGAAGGGCATGGTGTTGTGGTGGTGCTGGCCAATCATGAGTCTTCGCAGGCGTTGCTGGAGCGGGTTCCACAACTGACTCAACCGCCACGACAGTTCAGCCGCTCGCAATCGCGGATCTATTCTGAAGTGGGGACCGGAGCGCAGATTTTGCAGAACCTTGGGGTTGGCAAGCTGCGGCATCTGGGGCCGCCGTTGAAGTATGCGGGTTTGACGGGGTATGACCTGGAGGTGGTAGAGAGCATCCCCTTCAGCGAATAACCCGAGACCTCCGCAAATCCAGTGTGGGAGCGAGCCTGCTCGCGAAAGCAGGGGTTCAGTCGCTGGAGATGTTGGCTGATCCACCGCTTTCGCGAGCAGGCTCGCTCCCACAGTGTTTCGCATTTCAAGCCACAAAAAGCAGATTCGCCAGATAACCGGTCAGGCAAAGTGCTTGCACAAAACTTGGAATACCATAATATGATATTCCATAGACCGGACACTTCCACGAACGTCCATCTACTGCTCCCGACAGGCGGGCAACAACGCAAGCCCGCTCAAAAACACAACAATGAGGGCGTGAAAATGGTGTTGAACAAAGCTGCAACCGCGATCTTTTTTGCGGGACTGCTCAGCGTTACCGGCCAGGCCGCGATGGCCGCCGAGAGCGTGAATTTTGTCAGTTGGGGCGGAAGCACCCAGGATGCACAAAAACAGGCCTGGGCTGATCCGTTCAGCAAAGCCAGCGGCATCACCGTCGTACAGGATGGCCCGACCGACTACGGCAAACTCAAAGCCATGGTTGAAAGCGGCAACGTGCAATGGGACGTGGTCGATGTTGAAGCCGATTTCGCCCTGCGCGCCGCAGCTGAAGGCCTACTCGAACCCCTCGATTTCAACGTCATCCAGCGCGACAAAATCGACCCGCGTTTTGTCAGCGATCACGGCGTGGGCTCGTTCTTCTTCTCCTTCGTTCTCGGCTACAACGAGAGCAAACTCGGCGCCAACAAGCCGCAGGACTGGAGCGCCCTGTTCGACACCAAGACCTACCCCGGCAAACGCGCCCTGTACAAATGGCCAAGCCCCGGCGTACTCGAACTGGCGCTGCTGGCCGATGGCGTAGCTGCCGACAAGCTCTATCCGCTGGATCTGGATCGCGCCTTCAAAAAACTCGACACCATCAAGAAAAACATCGTCTGGTGGGGCGGCGGCGCGCAGTCGCAGCAACTGCTGGCGTCCGGTGAAGCGAGCATGGGCCAGTTCTGGAACGGCCGCGTTCATGCTCTGCAAGAGGACGGCGCCCCGGTTGGCGTGAGCTGGAAACAGAACCTGGTCATGGCCGACATTCTGGTCATTCCCAAAGGCTCGAAAAACAAGGACGCGGCGATGAAGTTTCTGGCCAACGCCAGCAGCGCCAAGGGCCAGGCCGACTTCTCCAACCTGACTGCCTACGCCCCGGTCAACCTCGACAGTGTGGAGCGTCTGGATTCGACGCTGGCCCCCAACCTGCCGACTGCCTACGCTAAGGATCAGATCACTCTTGATTTCGCGTACTGGGCCAAGAACGGTCCGGCCATCGCGACACGGTGGAACGAATGGCTGGTCAAATGAAAATGGCGGCCACTGCGTCCCGTCCCTCCACTGCCACCGGGAGCGCCGCCCGCGCTGCCGGCTCGGCCGAAGGCAAAAAGGCGATTGCGATGCCGCAAGCCGAGTCCCTCAAACAACGCTGGCGCGGTGCCGGCAACCTCCTCCCGGCGCTGCTGTTCCTCGGCCTGTTCTTTCTTGCGCCGCTGATTGGCCTGCTGTTGCGCGGCGTTCTGGAACCCGTGCCTGGCCTGGGCAACTATGAACAACTGTTCGCCAACTCGGCGTACGCCCGCGTGCTGCTCAACACCTTTTCGGTGGCCGGGCTGGTAACGGTGTTCAGTCTGCTGCTGGGCTTCCCGCTGGCCTGGGCGATCACGTTGGTGCCGCGCGGCTGGGGGCGCTGGATTCTCAACATCGTGCTGCTGTCGATGTGGACCAGCCTCCTTGCTCGCACCTATTCATGGCTGGTGCTGCTGCAAGCTTCAGGGGTGATCAACAAAGCCTTGATGGCAATGGGCATCATCGATCAGCCGCTGGAAATGGTGCACAACCTCACCGGCGTAGTGATCGGCATGAGCTACATCATGATCCCGTTCATCGTGCTGCCGTTGCAGGCGACCATGCAGGCCATCGATCCGATGATCCTGCAGGCCGGCTCGATCTGCGGCGCCAGTCCCTGGACCAACTTCTTCCGGGTGTTCCTGCCGCTGTGCCGGCCAGGTCTGGCGTCCGGCGGCTTGATGGTGTTCGTGATGTCGCTCGGTTACTACGTCACCCCGGCGCTGCTCGGCGGGGCGCAAAACATGATGCTGCCGGAGTTCATCATTCAGCAGGTGCAATCGTTCCTCAATTGGGGCCTGGCCAGTGCCGGCGCCGCGTTGCTGATCGCGATCACGCTGGTGCTGTTCTACTTCTACCTGAAGCTTCAGCCGGAATCCCCGGTTGGCGCCAGTAACGCGAGGTAAGCCGACATGCTCCTGACTCCCAACGCAATGAGCCGGCGCATGCGTTTCGGCCTCTACGCCACCACCGGGCTGATCGGTTTGTTTCTGCTGTTGCCGATCGTCTTTATCGTGCTGCTGTCGTTCGGTTCATCGCAGTGGCTGGTGTTCCCGCCACCGGGCTGGACGCTGAAATGGTACGGCCAGTTCTTTTCCAACCCCGACTGGATGAACGCCGCAGCGGCCAGCCTCAAGGTCGCGGTACTGACGACGATCTGCGCCGTGGCCCTCGGTTTGCCAACGGCGTTTGCCTTGGTGCGCGGGCGCTTCCCCGGCCGCGAAATGCTTTACGGCCTGTTCACCCTGCCGATGATCGTACCGTTGGTGATTATCGCGGTAGCGGTGTACGCGCTGTTTCTCAAGCTCGGTTACACCGGGACGATGTTCGCCTTCGTCGTCAGCCATGTGATCGTCGCGCTGCCGTTTACCATCATCTCGATCATCAACTCGTTGAAGCTGTTCGATCAGTCGATTGAAGACGCAGCGGTGATCTGTGGGGCCTCACGCCTGCAAGCGGTGTTCAAGGTGACGTTCCCGGCGATTCGTCCGGGCATGGTCGCCGGCGCCCTCTTCGCCTTCCTGGTTTCGTGGGACGAAGTGGTGCTCAGCGTGATGATGGCCAGCCCGACGCTGCAAACCCTTCCCGTAAAAATGTGGACCACCCTGCGTCAAGACCTGACACCGGTGATCGCCGTCGCTTCGACGCTGCTGATCGGCCTGTCGGTATTGGTCATGGTGATCGCCGCCGCCCTGCGCCGGCGCAATCAAATCAGCGCCTGAGCGCCCAGGAGTACGACATGAGTGCCGTGATCAAAGACGCATCCCAGCAGAACGACAAACCCCTGGTCAGCCTGCGCAACCTGAACAAGCACTACGGCGACTTTGCTGCCGTGGACAACATCTCGCTGGACATCAAGGACGGTGAATTCCTCACCTTCCTCGGCTCCAGCGGCTCTGGCAAAAGCACCACACTGTCGATGCTCGCGGGCTTCGAAACGCCGAGCAGCGGCGAGATCCTCGTCAACGGTCAGTCGCTGGTCAACGTGCCGCCGCACAAGCGCGACATCGGCATGGTGTTCCAGCGTTATTCGCTGTTCCCGCATCTGTCGGTGCGCGACAACATTGCGTTCCCGTTGGCGATCCGCAAACTCGCGACTGCCGAACGCGAACGGCGTGTCGATGCGATGTTGAAACTGGTGCAACTCGAACAGTTCGCCCATCGCCGCCCTTCGCAACTGTCCGGTGGCCAGCAGCAAAGGGTCGCGATTGCTCGTGCACTGGTTTACGAGCCGCGCATTCTGCTGATGGACGAACCGCTGGGTGCACTGGACAAAAAGCTGCGTGAAGATTTGCAGGATGAACTGCGCCAGTTGCATCGGCGTCTGGGCATCACCATCGTCTACGTCACCCACGATCAGGAAGAGGCGATGCGTTTGTCGCAGCGCATCGCGATTTTCAGTCACGGCAAGATTGTCGGTTTGGGCAGCGGGTATGACCTTTATCAGAATCCGCCGAATGCGTTTGTTGCGTCGTTTCTGGGCAACTCGAACTTCCTCAAGCTCAAGGCGCAGGGCAACGCGGCGGCGAGTTTTGAGGGGCAATCGTTGTCGATTCGGCTGACGGCCGGTTTGCACACCGATCAGGATGTGTTGCTGATGGTGCGCCCGGAAAAGGCGCTGGCGCTGAGCGTGCAGCAGGCGAGCGATGAACCGTTGGCGGCGGGATGGAATGAAGTTTCAGCGAAGGTGGTGGAAGTGCTGTTCCTGGGCGAGAGCCAGACTTGCAGCGTGGTCACTTCGGGTGGCACATCGATGACGGTGAAGGCGTTGTCGGCGGCGGGCATGCCGCTCAAGGCCGGCGATGCGGTGCGGGTGCGTTGGGCCACCGCCGACGCCTGCGTCTATACCGAATGGACTGAAAGCGATCTGAACAAGGCAGCTGGCGCTCACTGATAGCGTGTTGTCTGCGGGATTTACCCCCTCACCCCAGCCCTCTCCCAGAGGTAGAGGGAGCAGATCCGGGGATATTGAAGAAGTACGTCGACCTGAAAGTTCTGCAGTGAATCCATATTCACCGCCAATCTTTCAGGTCGATATCTGACGCCGGGCAACTCGGTCAGTCCCCTCTCCCTCCGGGAGAGGGTTAGGGTGAGGGGCGAGCAGGCGACGGGGTATCACCTGATCGGCGCAAACCCTTCAATCTGATCCGGCCACGCCGTCAGCACCTCAAACCCAGTCTCCGTCACCGCCACCATATGCTCCCACTGCGCCGACAACGAGCCATCCTTGGTCAGCACCGTCCAGCCATCCGCCATGTTTTTCACGTGACGTTTACCGGCATTGAGCATCGGCTCAACCGTGAAAATCATCCCGGCCTTGAGCTTCATGCCCTGATTCGGGAAGCCGTAATGCAGGATCTGCGGCTCATCGTGATAAACCTTGCCAATGCCATGGCCGCAATACTCACGCACCACACTGAAGCCTTCTTTCTCCGCCAGGCTCTGGATCGCGTGGCCGATATCGCCCAAAGTCGCGCCCGGTTTTACGACGCGAATGCCCGCGCACATGGCGTCGTACGTCGTTTTGATCAGGTGCTGCGCCTCAGGCGTCGCCTCCCCGACCACATACATGCGACTGGTATCGCCAAACCAGCCATCCTTGATCACGGCGATGTCGAGGTTGACGATGTCGCCATCCTTGAGCGGCGTGCCCGACGGGATCCCGTGGCACACCACATCGTTGACCGAGGCGCACACGGTTTTCGGGAAACCGTGATAGCCGACATTGGCGGGAATGGCTTTTTGCACATTGACGATGTAGTCGTTGCACAACCGATCCAGTTCATCGGTGGTGACGCCTGCCTTGACATGCGGCACCAGCATCGCCAGCACTTGCGCGGCGAGTTTGCCGGCGGCGCGCGATTGAGCGATGTCGGTCGGGGTGTTGATCTTGATCTGGTTTCTCATGCCGTGACGTCTTCCTGAGTCAGTTGTTGCAGGTCCAGCCCGCCGTTTTGTTCAGCACGAATCAGCAAACGGCAGATCGCGCTGTGGTCGAGGTTGGGATGCAGTTCGGCGAGCATGCCGATGCGCATCCAGTGCTCGGCTTGCGCGTTGATCGAGCGGCTGAGTGCGTTGCTGGAAATGCGCAGGTTCTCGTGCATGTCCTCTGAAATCTTTACGATGCCCATAGCGAAATCCGATACGAAGTGTATATGGTTCGTATATTAGCTAAGCATCAGCAAGAATTGCAAATCAAGCCAGCGCCGCGTCGAAAAACGAAGAGATCAGCCGACTCGAACGCCGCTCGGCCAGGCAATACAGATAGGTCTCGGTGTAGAGCGCCGCGCCTTCGATGCGAATCACGCGGATGTTCGGGTCGGCAATGAATTCCGCCTCCGACACCACCCCCAGGCCCAGGCCGCGTACCACGGCTTCACGCAGTGCTTCACGGCTGCCGATTTCCATGGCGATACGCGGTCTGACCTGCGCCGCGTGCAATGCCTGCTCCAGCACCAAACGGGTGGTCGAGCCCGGTTCGCGTTGCAGCAAGCGCTGACCTTCGAGCTCCTCCAGGCGCACGCTGCCACGGTTGGCCAACGGATGCTCGTGGTGCGCGAACAGAATGATCGCGTGCCGCGCGTAGTGCACCGCACACAACCCCGGGTCATCCTGACGCCCGGCCAACACCGCGATGTCGGTCACGTAGTTTTCCAGATCGGACAACACCTGCGCCGAGTTGCCCACGCGGATCGACACGTCGATGTTCGGGTGCTGTTGCAGGTAGGTGTCGACCATCTCGATCACATGAAACGGCCCCACTGCCCCCAGCTTGAGCTGGCCGCTGTCGAGCCGCCCCGAGTCGCGCATCAGGTTGTGCGCCTCCAGTTCCAGCAAGGCGATGCGCTGGGCAATCGGCAGCAATTGCCGGCCGACATCCGACAGCTCGATCCGCCGTCCGCGTCGATGAAAAAGCTCGACATTGTGCTGACGCTCCAGGCTTTGCACCTGAGTGGTCAAGGTCGGCTGAGTCAGCCCGCAAGCCCGCGCCCCGGCACTAAAACTGCCGTGACGGGCGACGGCCAGAAAAGCCCGCAGTTTGGCGCTCGACATCCATAGACTCCATCAATAGTTAGCTGCTGTTTCCCATATTGAATTGATTGAATGACTGTCACGTGACAGACCTAGCCTGTGGCAACTCCCAACCACACCGTGGAATGCCATGAAAACAATCAACCAGTTTCTGCGTGTCGTCAGCCTTACCGTACTCGCCCTGAGCGCCAGCCAGGTCTGGGCCAAGGACAAACTGACCATTGGCCTGATCCCGTCTGAAGACTCCCAGGCGATGATCGAGGCGAGCAAACAAGTGCTCGACGATCTGCAAAGCAAAATCGGCATGCCGGTGGTGCCGTTCGTAGCCACCGACTACAACGGCATCATCGAAGCGCTGCGCTCGGGCAAACTCGACGTTGCCTATCTCGGCCCGTTCTCGTATGTGCTGGCGACCTCAGTGGCGGATGTCGAAGCGTTCTCCGTGGCGGTCACCAAGAAGACCGGTCAGAGCGCTTACAAAAGCGTGATTCTGGCGCGCAAGGACAGCGGCATTCACTCGCTGGCTGATCTGCAAGGCCATACCTTCGCCTTCGTAGATCCAAGCTCCGCCTCTGGGCATCTGTTCCCCAAGGCCGGACTTGAGCAAGCCGGTTTTGTCCCGGACACCTTGTTCAAGCGGGTAATTTTCTCCGGCTCCCACGACGCCAGCATCCTCGCCGTCGAGAACAAAAAGGTGGATGCCGCCGCCGTCGCCGACCGCATCTTCGCCAGCGCTGTGGCCAAGGGTGTGGTGAAGCAGGATGACTTCGAAGTGGTCTGGAGTTCCAAGCCGATCCCGGAATCGCCGATGGTCTGGCGTAAGGCGCTCGATCCGCAATTGAAGAAGAAAATCGCCGACGCATTGGCATCGATCAAAGACGTACCGTGGGGTGATCAGGGCGTACTTAATGGCTTTCAGCCCACCACTGACGCGGCTTACGACGTGGTGCGCGACACCGCCAAGGTGCTCGATCTCGATTTGCGGAGCATGAAATGATCAGCATCCGCCAACTGACCAAACACTACGGCAGCAACCCGGTTTTGCGCGGAATTGATCTTGAGGTCGCTGCTGGTGAATTCGTCGTGGTACTCGGTCAGTCCGGCGCCGGGAAATCGACCTTGCTGCGATGCATCAACCGCTTGGCGCAGGCCGATAGCGGGACGCTGAGCGTGGCCGGTATCGACGCCCTCGGCTGCCCCGACACCAGCGTTTTGCGCCGAGAAGTGGCAATGATTTTCCAGCACCACAATGTCGTGCCGCGCCTGAGTGTCTTGAAGAACGTGCTGACCGGTCGCCTCGGATCGGTCGGTACCCTCGCCTCGATTTTTCAGCTGTTTCGGCGTGACGACGTGGCGTTGGCCATGCAATGCCTGGAGCGCGTCGAACTGGCGCACAAGGCTGGCGAGCGCACCGATTCGCTGTCCGGCGGGCAGAAGCAACGAGTGGGGATTGCTCGTGCCCTGGCGCAACGACCGCAAGTGATCCTGGCCGATGAACCGATTGCCAGCCTCGACCCGAAAACTGCGCGACTGGTGCTGCAGTACCTGCGCGATGCCACTCGCGAGCTGGGCATCACCGTGCTGTGCAATCTGCATCAGATCGAATATGCCCGCGAATTCGGCGACCGCGTGGTCGGCCTCGCTCACGGCAATCTGGTGTTCGATGGCAAGGCTTCGAGCATGACCGATGCCGATCTGGCGCGGATCTACCCGCAGCCATCCACGCAATTGTCCGCAGACACTGCGACCCCGAACCTGACCTACTGCGCCGCATCGAGGGCCTGAACATGCAATCGAACAACTATCAGTGGGTGGGCGACCGGCCCCGCAGCACACGCAGTTGGCTGACCGTCGGCGCCGTCGTCCTGATCGTGCTGTGGACGCTGAACTGGAGCGCCCAAGGCGCCCAACTCAGCCTGGGCGAACTGGCTGCGGGACTGCCGCAGATCGGCGACTTCCTCTCGCGAACCTTCCCGCCAGACCTGAGTATCCTGCCGCGCTTGTTGGCACCCGCTGTGGAAACCCTGCAGATCGCCATCTGGGGCACGTTGCTCGGTGTGCTGCTGGCGATTCCGCTGTCGTTTCTCGCAGCGCGCAACCTGAGCCGTAATCGGCTGGTGTTTCACGCCACCCGCCAGGCACTCAATTTTACCCGCAGCATCAACGAGTTGATCCTCGCCCTGATCTTCGTCTCGGCAGTTGGCCTTGGCCCGTTCCCGGGTGTGCTGGCGCTGGCGTTGCACGGTGTGGGCATGCTCGGCAAGTTCTTTGCCGAGAGCATCGAAGAGATCGATCAAGGTCCGATTGAAGCGTTGCAGGCAACCGGCGCCCGGCCCTTGCAAGTGATCGTGTTTGGCGTCTTGCCGCAAGTCATTACCGCATGGATCGCGGTGATTCTCTACCGTTTCGAAGTCAATCTGCGCTCGGCCACGGTGCTCGGCATGGTCGGCGCCGGTGGCCTCGGATTCGAACTGGTGAGCAGCCTCAAGCTGTTCAAATATCAGGAAACCGCCACCTGCATCATCGTCATCACCTTCATGGTGATCGTCGCCGATGCGGTATCCAGTCGGCTGCGCGCCGCAATCCAGAGCGGTTCTAATCACTAGAGCCTGGCAACCATGAACGGTTGCGGACGCTGTTATCGCCTCAGCCGATTCAAACCTGCGAATTATCGATTTGAGCCGTTGCCGACGGGCGCTGAGTATGGCGCCACTACCGACAACAACAAGAAGGATTCACCATGACTGCCCGCTTCCAGAACCCAGTTGATACCCGTTTCGGCTGGGGCAGCCTGCAAGAACTTGACGCCCTCACCGAACAACAGACCGTCGCCCTCGTCACCTTCCCCGAAGCGCGTGGACTGGGGCTGGTCGATCGTCTGCAAGAGTTACTCGGTGATCGTCTGGTCTACGTCTTCGAAGACGTGCAGCCCAACCCGGATGTCGCGCACCTGCGCAGCACTTACGAAGATTTTTGGCAGCGTGCCGACACGTGCGACGTAGTGCTGGCGGTTGGCGGCGGCAGTGCGATCGACACGGCCAAGGCGTTGATTGTCGGTACCGCCTCGGGGCGTTTTGATGAATTACTAACGCTGCTGGCGACCGGCAAACCATTCACCCCGCCGCGCTGCAAACAGTTGATCGCCGCGCCAACCACGGCCGGCACTGGCAGTGAAGTCACGCCGTGGGCGACGATTTGGGACAGCGCCAGCCAGAAAAAATATTCGTTGCACCTGGAATGCACCTGGCCGCGCGTGGCAATCATCGACCCGCAACTGATGCTCACCGTGCCGGCCGGCGTCACCGTTTCCACCGGGCTCGACGCACTGTCGCATGCGCTGGAATCAATCTGGAATGTCAACGCCAACCCGGTGTCCGACACCTTCGCAATCTCGGCCATTGAAGACATTCTCGAATGCCTGCCGCGCCTGCATAAGGACTTGTCCAGCCAGGAGCTGCGCACGCGCATGGCGCTGGCGGCGCTCAAGGCTGGCCTGGCGTTTTCCAACACCAAAACCGCGCTGGCGCACTCAATCTCCTACGAAATGACCCTGCGCCACGGCCTGCCCCACGGCATCGCCTGCTCCTTCACTCTGCCGCTGGTGCTGGGTTTGGCCTGGGGCCATGACGCTACCCGCGACCGCACCTTGCAACGCATCTTCGGCGAAGACCTGGCCAAAGCCCAACAGCAGTTGCGCGAGTTCCTGCACAGCCTCGGCGTGAAGACCGAGTTCGCCGATTATGGCGTCTCGGCCAAGGACGCCGAAGACATCATCCATCTCGCGATGCAGGGCGCGCGCGGCAAGAACTTCATCGGTTCACAGGCCGCCTGACGCGTCGCAATTGCTAAATAACCCAAGCACAGCCAGCAGCCAAAAGCTGCGGTGATTTCCTGTCGCACCAAAAAAGAGTGCACCCGCTGCCGACATTCGGCGGGAACCCACAACAATAAGGAAAAGATCATGAATCGTGCCCAAGCCCTGCCTGGTCTCGCCGTACGTTCTGCCTCGTTCCGGGTCGCCCAATGGCGCATGTTGCTGGCGGCGATGTTCTGCTACCTGTTTTTCTACACCGGTCGACAAACCTTCGGTTTCGCTATCCCGGGTATCCAGGCCGAATTCGGCTTGACCAAGGAAACCCTCGGCTGGGCATCCGCCGCGATGCTCTGGGCCTATGCCATCGGCCAGGCAATCAACGGCAACCTCGCCGACAAATTCGGTGGTCGGCGCATCATGACACTCGGCGCAGTGCTGTCGTGCGGGGCGAATTGGGTGACCAGTTTTGCCGGTGGACTCACCAGCCTGATCCTGCCGTGGGGCGTTAACGGTTACTTTCAGGCGCTCGGCTGGGCGCCGGGAAGCCGTCTGCTTTCCAATTGGTGGGCGGCCGGCGAGCGCGGCAAGGTTTATGGCTTCTACACCTTCGCCGCGGGTTGCGCGTCGATTCTGTCGTACGTCACCTCCATCGTCATTCTGGAAGTGTTGCAACTGGAATGGCGCTGGATCTTCCGTTTGCCGGTGTTGTTGATGCTGGCCGGCGGGATCATTTTCTATCTGGTCGCTCGCGAACGGCCTCAGGATCTCGGCTTCGAGCCGCTGACTGATACTGGCGTCGCCAACACCGACGACAAACATCAGGAAGCGGCCCACGGCGAGGTCGAGTCCTCGGCGCAGCGCTACAAGGCTGTACTGAAGAATCCACGCTTGCTGATCGCCGCGCTGGCATTGGGTTTCCAGAACGCCGCGCGCTACGGATTGATCGTCTGGGTGCCGGTGCACTTTCTCGGCGCCAACTGGAAAAGCGGCGACAGCATGGTCGATCCGAAGTGGATCACCGTCGCCCTCCCCGTCGGCATGGCGGTCGGCGCCCTGAGCAACGGCTGGGTGTCGGACAAGCTGTTCGGCTCCAGGCGCTATCTGGCGATCATGCTTTATATGGTCCTCGGCGCTGCGACCAGTCTGTGGATGTGGAGCCTGCCGCCGCACAGTCTGGTCGGTCTGGTGGCGTTGTTCCTTTGCGGCTTCTTCGTCTACGGCCCGGCGTCGAGTTTCTGGGCACTGTGTCCTGACCTGGTCGGCGCCAAGCGTGCGGGCACGGCGACCGGGGTGATGAACTTCTCGTCCTATCTGTTCGCCGGACTGGCCGAACCGCTGATCGGCCGTTTGCTTGACTCCACGGCAAATACGTCTCTTATCTTCATCGTGGTCACCAGCGCCTGCCTTTGCAGCGCGGCGGTGGCAATGTTCATCCGACGCTGACGGGGCCTGCATGTACCAGTACCACAAGTGGTTGCGTTCATTTCATGCCGTGGCCAAGACCGGCAGTTTCACCCTCGCC
Source organism: Pseudomonas sp. P42 (assembly GCF_017973755.1). Classification (NCBI taxonomy): domain Bacteria; kingdom Pseudomonadati; phylum Pseudomonadota; class Gammaproteobacteria; order Pseudomonadales; family Pseudomonadaceae; genus Pseudomonas; species Pseudomonas sp. P42. The sequence continues at coordinate 231,283 of NZ_JACOPU010000004.1, forward strand.
GCCGAGTTTCTGTGCATCGGTCAGCCGACCGTCAGCGAGCAGGTCAACGCGCTGGAGAAAACCTTCTCGGTGGAACTGTTCCATCGTCGCGGGCGCTACATCGAGATGAGCGCGGCCGGGCACAAGCTGTACGCAATTACCCAGGGCCTATTTGGTCAGGAGGATGAGGCGGTGCAACTGCTGCAGAGCTTCAAGCAACGCAAATCCGGCATGCTGCGCCTCGGCGCCGTGTCGCCGCCGATCGCGATGAACCTGACTTACGAACTGATGCAGCGCCACCCTGATATCGAACTGGAGACCTCGTTCTCCTCGGAAAAGGAAACCCTGGCGCGACTGTTCAATTTTGATATCGATGTGGCGATTCTGGCGCTGTCGGAATTCGATCAGCGCTTCCACACGCGGCTGTATCACCGCTATCCGATCATTGCCGTGGTGCGTGACGACCATCCCTGGGCCAGCCAGGAGCAGGTTCACGTCAGCCAGATCAGCCATGAGAAATGGGTGCTGCGCGAGCAGAGTTCACGCACCCGGCAACTGGTGGAAGAGAGCTGCACGCGGCTTAACGTCAGACTCGATTGCGTAATGCAGTTGAACAGCCGCGAGGCGATCGTCCATGCGATCGCCAAAGGCATCGGCATCGGCCTGGTGTCCGCCGTCGAGTATGCGCACACCCCGGGCACCAAGCCGATCACCTTTGTCGACCATCCGTTCTTCATCGAATACCACTTGTGCTGCCTCGGCATCCGCAGGAACCGACCGGTGATCGCGGAGCTGTTCGACTCGAATTCACCGATGCTCTGATTCAACACTTATTCCAACCGGCCTACCTCTATATCGAGGGACGGCACACGCTCACCTGAAAACGGAGATTGATCATGCAGTACAAGCAACCTACTTACGTGCAAGCCGCGATCCTCGACTGGGCCGGCACCGTTGTTGATTTCGGCTCGTTCGCGCCGACGCAGATTTTCGTCGAAGCCTTCGCCGAATTCGGTGTCGCCGTGTCGCTGGAAGAGGCTCGTGGCCCGATGGGCATGGGCAAATGGGACCATATCCGCACTTTGTGCAACCTTGATCAGATTGGCGAACGCTACCGCGCCGCGTTTGGTCGCTTGCCGAGCGATGACGACGTGACGGCGATCTACGAGCGCTTCATGCCGCTGCAGATCGAGAAAATCGCCCTCCACTCTGCGTTGATCCCCGGCGCGCTTGAAGCCATTGCGGCGTTGCGTGACAAGGGTTTGAAGATCGGCTCATGCTCAGGTTATCCGGCGGTGGTCATGGCCAGGGTCATCGAGCTGGCACGGAAAAACGGTTATGTCGCTGACCACGTCGTCGCTACCGATGAAGTGCCCAATGGTCGCCCTTATCCGGCACAGGCACTGGCTAACGTGATAGCGCTGGGCATCAATGACGTGGCTGCGTGCGTGAAGGTTGACGACACCTGGCCGGGAATTCTCGAGGGTCGCAGTGCGGGGATGTGGACGGTGGCGCTGACCTGCTCCGGTAACGCGCTGGGCCTGACCTACGAGCAATACAAGGCGCTGCCATCGGACAGACTCGCCGAGGAGCGCGCGCGCATCAGCACGATGTTTGCCCCTTCGCGCCCGCATTACCTGATCGACACCATTGCACAATTACCCGAGGTGATCGACGACATCAACGCGCGGCTGGCCCGAGGCGAAACCCCTCAAGGCTGCTAAACCAATCCCCGTAGGAGCTGCAGCAGGCAGCCCCTACAGGGTTGTATCTGTTGAATTTCGGGCAAAAAAAAGCTGCCAGAAATGGCAGCAAAAACTTTAAGAACACGCGATGTGTTGAGCTCAGTATGGGTATCGAATAATGACAGTGTCATGACAAACAACAATTCACTGAACGGCCCCTGACCCGTCATCAGGATGTCATCAAGATAACGGCAGAATCCTCGCAAACCGTCTTGAGCCTCGCGACGGATGCTTTGCAAGGACTGCCATGAAAGACGACGCCTCGCTGTTTGCCGCCATCGACCTGGGTTCGAATGCGTTTCGCTTGATGATCGGCCAGTCGGTTCGCAGTCGCAAAGGCCTGATGATTCAGGAAGTGAAAACCTTGCGCGAACCGGTGCGTCTGGCCGAGGGGCTCGACGGTGGTGCGCTTGACACCCTCGCCCTTGATCGAGGCTGGCAGGCATTGGCGCGATTCGGCAAGAAACTGCGCGGATTCGAGCCGGGCCGCGTGCGGGCAGTGGCAACCAGTGCAGTGCGTGAGGCCGATAACGCACAGCTGTTTCTGGCCAGTGCGGAGCGGCATCTGGGCTTTCGCATCGACGTCATCTCAGGGCATGAAGAAGCGCGATTGGTGTACGCAGGCGTGGCCCACGCGTTACCGGGCGTCGAAGACATGCGCCTGGTGGTCGACATCGGTGGCGGTTCTACCGAATTGATCCTCGGCCAGGGCTCACAACCGCTGCTCACCGAAAGCATTGCCATCGGCAGCGGAACATTGAGTGCCCGATTCTTTCGCGGCGGCGAGATCTCCCCCGGTGCGCTGCAAGAAGCCGAACGCGTCGCCATCCTCCAGTTTGAAACAGTCGCTCGACGCTACCGGGCTCAGGGTTGGCAGCAGACCATCGGCTCCTCGGGCACCGCACGGATGCTCGCCAAAGTGCTCAAGGCCAACCGATTGAACGACTTCGGCGAGGACGGCATCACCTACGCGGGGCTGTTGCGCCTGTCGCTGCTTCTGCTGGAGGTGACTAACGTCCGGCAGCTCAGGCTCCAGGGCCTGCAACCACACCGCCAAAGCATCCTGCCCGGCGGCCTGGTGCTGATGCTCGCCGCGTTCAAGGCGTTCGGCATCTCACAGATGGTGCCATCTGAACCGGGATTGCGCCTGGGTGTGCTGCACGGATTGATGAGCAAGCACTGACCTTGCGACAATTTGCCTGCATTCCTTCAGCGGGATCTGCGTGGGTTGAAAATGTGTGAACACCGCTGATCCCTGTGGGAGCTGGCTTGCCAGCGATATGTTGCGCACATGTGGCATTGATGCAAACTGACCCACCGCCATCGCTGGCAGCCAACTCCCACAGGGATCAGCGGTGGTGTCCGGGCCTTTTTGTATCCCCTCACGCCTACAGTTTTTTCTGTCCAGCGTTCAAATCCGCATAACCCTCCTCCCTCATAACGCCCGACCCCTCCGGCAAATTCAGTTCTATAGTTAGATCAAAATCGTTGAACTTTTCAGCCCACCGAATGGTTGCGGGAGATCCCTTCACGGCCTATGTTGCAGGCGAGCTTTTCCCCGCGAATGGAACGCGATCAATCACCAACAAGAGGTGAAGAATGTCAAAGGAATCCCGCCCTGCCGTACTCGGGCTGATAGGAAATACGCCGCTGGTGCAAGTGACCCGCTTCGATACCGGCCCGTGCACACTCTTTCTCAAACTCGAATCCCAAAACCCTGGCGGCTCGATCAAGGACCGAATCGGTCTGGCGATGATCGACGCCGCCGAACGTGACGGTCGCCTCACCCCCGGTGGCACCATCGTCGAGGCGACTGCGGGCAATACTGGCCTGGGCCTGGCACTGGTCGGGCGCGCCAAAGGTTATCGCGTGGTGCTGGTGGTCCCGGACAAAATGTCCACGGAAAAAGTCCTGCACTTGAAGGCCATGGGCGCCGAGGTGCACATCACCCGCTCCGACGTCGGCAAGGGTCATCCCGAGTATTACCAGGACGTCGCCGCGCGGTTGGCGAAAGACATCCCGGGCGCATTTTTTGCCGATCAGTTCAACAACCCGGCCAACCCACTGGCCCATGAATGCAGTACCGCGCCGGAAATCTGGGCGCAAACCGAACATGATCTGGATGCAATTGTGGTCGGCGTCGGCTCGGCCGGCACCCTGACCGGGCTGACCCGTTTTTTCAAACGGGTGCAACCGGATCTGGAAATGGTTCTGGCCGACCCGGTTGGCTCGGTGATGGCGCAATACAGCCGCGACGGCTCGCTGCCAACCCCCGGTTCATGGGCGGTTGAAGGCATTGGCGAGGACTTTATTCCGTCGATCACCGACCTCTCCAGCGTACGCCACGCCTATTCGATCAGCGATGAAGAAAGCTTCGACCATGCCCGTCAGTTGCTGCGTGCCGAGGGCATTCTCGGTGGGTCATCGACCGGCACCCTGCTCGCTGCCGCGTTGCGTTATTGCCGCGAACAGACCGAGCCCAAACGCGTGGTGAGTTTCGTCTGCGACACCGGCACGCGCTATTTGTCGAAGGTCTACAACGACCAGTGGATGACCGATCAGGGTCTGTTGCAGCGCAAAGGCTATGGCGACCTGCGGGACTTGATCGCCCGACGTTTTGAAGACGGTCGGGTCATCAGCGTCGGCCCCGATGACACGCTGCTGACCGCCTTCCAGCGCATGCGCCTGGCGGATGTCTCGCAGTTGCCCGTGCTGGTGGAAGGCAAACAACTGGTCGGGGTGATCGACGAATCGGACATTTTGCTGGGTGTGCATGAGGACGCCGCACGCTTCAGCCAATCGGTCTCCAGCGTGATGACCGACAAACTGCAAACCCTCGCGCCCGACGCCCCCCTCGCTGAGCTGGAATCGGTGCTCAGCCGTGGCCTCGTCGCCATCATCGCCGACGCATCGGGCTTCCATGGCCTGATCACCCGCGTCGACATGCTCAACCAATTACGGAGATCCCTCGCATGAGTCAGCAGGACAACAATTCCCAAGGTTTCGCGACCCGGGTAATCCATGCCGGGCAAGAGCCCGACCCGACCACCGGCGCGTTGATGCCGCCGATTTACGCCAACTCCACTTATCTGCAAGACAGCCCCGGCGTGCACAAGGGTTTCGACTACGGGCGCTCGCACAACCCGACGCGTTTTGCCCTTGAGCGCTGCGTGGCGGATCTGGAGGGGGGCACCCGCGGGTTTGCGTTCGCCTCCGGCCTGGCGACGATTTCCACCGTTCTCGAGTTGATCGACGCCGGCTCTCACGTGATTTCCGGCAACGACTTGTACGGCGGCACCTTTCGCTTGTTCGACAAGGTGCGCCAACGCAGCGCCGGGCACCGCTTCAGCTACGTCGACCTGACCGACCTGTCGGCATTCGAAGCGTCGTTACAGGACGACACGCGCATGGTCATGGTCGAGACACCGACCAATCCGCTGCTGAGCCTGTCGGACCTGGCCGCCATCGCCCGCATCTGCCGCGCACGCGGGATCATCAGCGTGGCCGACAACACCTTTGCCAGCCCCTACATCCAGCGCCCGCTGGAGCTGGGTTTCGACATCGTGCTCCACTCGACCACCAAATATCTGAACGGTCACTCCGACGTGATCGGCGGAATCGCCGTGGTCGGGCAGAACGCCGAACTGGCCGAGCGTCTGGGCTTTTTGCAAAACGCGGTGGGTGCGATATCCGGGCCGTTCGATGCGTTTCTTACCTTGCGTGGGGTGAAAACCCTGGCGCTGCGCATGGAGCGTCATTGCAGCAACGCGCAGGATCTGGCGCAGTGGCTGGAACAGCAACCGCAGGTCAAACGCGTCTACTACCCCGGCCTTGAATCGCACCCGCAGCATGAATTGGCCAAACGGCAGATGCGCGGTTTCGGCGGGATGATTTCCGTGGACCTGAACAGTGATCTGGCCGGCGCACGGCGCTTTCTGGAGAACGTGAAAATCTTCGCCCTCGCGGAAAGTCTCGGCGGCGTTGAAAGCCTGATCGAGCACCCGGCGATCATGACGCACGCCACCATTCCACCCGAAACCCGCGCGAAACTGGGGATTGGCGATGGCTTGGTGCGCCTGTCGGTGGGCGTCGAAGACGTCGAAGACCTGCGCGCCGATCTGGCGTATGCCCTGACGAAAATCTAGCGCTGCAAGAACGACAAAGCCCGCACGAAGCGGGCTTTGGTGTTCGAGTAGGCGGCCAGTGCTGGTCTCTGGCTTACAAGGTTTATCAGGCTTCTCACAGTACCGGGCCAAATTGAAAAAGGTAGTGCCTCGGCTGCTTCACACGGCATAAGGGCTGGATCTCAGCGCGGAGATCTTTCTAACCGTGCACCCTTCGGAACGCGCCCCACGTCCCCTTGCTATCCGTTTGCGCATCAGTCTGCGTCTTCACCTACATCTTTGAGACTAGCAAAGGCTTACGGAGGCGGCGCAGGATTTTTAGACTGATTTGAGCTTTGCGCAGAACGTGCAGGAAGGGAAACGCCTAACCCCTGTATATCCCCGCTGCGCACTAGCACATTTGTGCTAATCGACCGCTCCGCCCCCCGGCGCTATATTCCTCGCACCCCCCGATGCTTCTCAATACTGCCACTTGGCGGTGTGCAGGATCATTGCGCGTGGAAATCAGAACAACACCAAGGAAGAAACACCATGAAACTGCATGCACACCTCAGCAAGTTCGGCGTTGTTGCCGTTGCCACACTTGTCCTCAGCGGCTGCGCCACCCCGAAACAATGGGAAGCCACCGGCGGCAGCAAAAACGATGGCGTCGTCCAGGTCTCCTATGAACTGGGCCAGTTCGAAAGCGGCCAGACCAGCGCCGAACAGGGTCTGACTGTCGCCTCGCAACGCTGCAAGACCTGGGGCTACAAAAACGCCGAGGTCACCGGCTCGGAGAAAAATATCTGCCGCACCATGGGTCAATACAACTGCCTGCAAACCACTATCACTCAGGATTATCTCTGCAAGCGCTGAGTCAAGCCTGCTCGAGCGACTCCGGTTGCCGGTCGCGCAGTGCCCGCAAGGTCGCGCGCAGCTCGGCCGGGCGCACGGGTTTGGACAGGATGGCAATTTGGCGGTCTTGCAGGGCCGCCTGTATTTTTTCGATGTCATGCCCGGTGATGATCATCGCCGGCACCGCCCAGCCGCGCTGACGTCGAATATCGTCGATGCACTCAATACCCGAGGCATGGGTTCCGAGATCGTAATCGGCAACAATGATGTCGCAATCGCTGATCACATCCCGCCCCGTCAGTTCGGCCTGTACTTCACAGCCCCAGCGCTCCAGCAATGCTGACGTTGCCAGCAGCACGTTGCGATCGTCCTCCACCAGACACACTTTCAATCCGGTCAACAGGCCGACCTGGCGCGCTTCATCGCGGTTGATCGGTAACGGCGCGGCAACCGCCATTGGCAAACCGCACAATGTGACAGCAGTGCCGCGACCGGGTCGCGAACGCAACACGACCTCGACACCCATCAACTGGCCCAGTCGCTTGACGATCGACAGCCCCAACCCCACGCCTTCGACGTCTTTGTCGCGCACTTGCCGCACCCGATAGAACTCCTCGAACACCTTTGGCAAATGCTCCTCGGCGATACCATTGCCGCGGTCATAAATCACGATGGCCAGCCCTGCCCCGCGCCGACGCACGCCGATCAGGACCGGCCGATGCGCGCCATATTTGAAGCAATTGGAAAGCACGTTCTGCACCATGGTCGCCAGCAATACCGGATCGGTGCGCACCCAGTATTTACAGGGGCGCAAGCGCAGGTCCACGCCAGCCCAGCGCGCAGCTTCGGCGTTCTGGTGAATCAGTTCAGTCAGCCATTCGTGCAAGTTGATGGTTTGCAGCTTCGGCAACACCCGTCCGTTATCAAGGGTGTACAGATCGAGAATGGACCGAAACAGCTGCGACACGTTGAGCAGCGAACGGTCGATGTTGTCCACCAGCCGACGCTCCTCGTCACCCAGCCGCGACTCGCGCAGACACGCGGTAAACAGCCCGATGGAGTGAATCGGCTGGCGCAGGTCATGGCTGGCCTGAGCGAGGAATCGCGACTTCTCCAGATTGGCCGCGACCGCTTCTTCCGACGCCTTGCGCGTGCGCTCCAGCAACAGATGGGCGTAAAACGGGATCACCGTGCTGGTGATCATCAGCATCAACACCATGAACGGTTGCGCCTGCCACACCGGGGTCAGGCGATAGACACACAGCAGCGCCAGCAACGCCAGGGCCGTGGCAATCGCCAGATAGCGCGAGCCATAACGCATGCCGTTGCCGAGGTTGACCCAAATGATGACCGCATACAGCGGCAACGCCGCCTCGCCTCCCACCACCAGACCAAAGCAGGTGCCGGTGTAATCGTGGACCATGGCGAAAATCCGCCGTGTAGGGTAATGCCCCGGCCAGCGCACAATTGCCTGGCGTAACCCGATCGAGGCCAGCAGAAACACGATGATGTAGGTGATCACCGGTAGATACGTATCGAAGCGCTCGCCCGGCAAAAAACCCAATATGAGCATGTAAACCACGGCAATACTGGCAATGATGATGCGCAGATTGGCCTGGTCGAGTTCGGTATTTTTCTCGAACTTCATGGTAAACGTCCTTGTGCAGCAATCGTCAGATTCGGAAGCAGCCTACAGGCAACGATCGCGCCCGGTGCTAAGGTGCAAGCCTTGAGCAATGCCTGACCCAGGGAGGGACATGCCATGACATGCCGAATTATCATAGCCGACGATCATCCGCTGTTTCGTGAGGCGATGCTGCGCACGGTTCAGCGACTGCTGCCCGAAGCCATCATCGACGAAGCCGGCGATATGGACGCGGTGCGGGCGCTGCTGGCACTGGGTGAAGAGCCGGACACACTGATACTGGATCTGCGCTTTCCCGGACTGACCGGCGTCAGCCAGCTCGCCGAACTGCGCCAGCGCTTGCCGCGCAGCACGCTGATTGTGGTGTCGATGGTCGATGATGAAGCGTTGATCAATGACGTCATGGCCGTCGGCATTGACGGCTTTATCGGCAAGAACATTGCCCCGGCCGAAATCGGTCAGGCGATTCTGGCGATTCGTGAAGGCGAGGTGCTGGTGAAGTTTGCGCCGTCAGGGCTGTTGCCGCTGGAGACCGGCACCCCGCTCACACCCCGTCAGCAAGACGTCCTGCGCTTGATCGCCCAGGGCAAGACCAACAAGGAAATCGCTCGCGAACTGGATATTTCACCGTTCACGGTGCGCATTCATGTGTCTTCTTTACTACGCACGCTCAACGTGCCCTCACGGGCGGCCGCTGCGGTGAAATATGCAGGAACTCTATAGGCGCTGCCGCCACGCTGCGATTTTTTGAGCTTGTCTTTAAAAACCAACATCAAAAGATCGCAGCCTTCGGTAGCGCCTACAGGTGACGGTGTGGGGTTATGGATCGACCTGCGCCATCAACTCCGGCACCGACTCCGGCCGTTTCGCATAGCGCTGCGCCAACACCGCGCACACCATCAATTGAATCTGATGGAACAGCATCAGCGGCAGGATCAGCACGCCAATGGTGCTGCCGGCAAACAATACCTGAGCCATCGGCACGCCGGTGGCCAGGCTCTTTTTTGAGCCGCAGAACAGAATGGTGATGCGGTCTTCCTGACTGAAACCGAAGGCCTTGCCCAGCAACGTCGCCGCCACTAGCACCAGTGCCAGCAAAATGCAGCAGACCACTACCAGCCCAAGCAACTCGATCAGCGGGATCTGATGCCAGATGCCTTCGTTGACTGCCTCGCTGAACGCGCCGTAAACCACCAGCAGAATCGAACCCTGATCGACAAACTTCAGCCAGTCCTTGTTGCGCCCTATCCACGCGCCGATCCAGCGACGGGCAATCTGACCCACGATGAATGGCAGTAGCAACTGCATGCTGATTTTCAGAATCGCATCGAGGGTCGAACCGCCGTCGCCATGAACGTCGAGCAGCAGCGTCACCAGCAAAGGCGTGAGGAAAATCCCGAACAGGCTGGATGCCGCCGCACTGCAAATCGCCGCAGGAATGTTGCCTCGCGCCAGCGAGGTGAAGGCAATCGCCGATTGCACCGTTGCGGGTAACGCGCACAGGTAAAGCATGCCCATGTACAACGTGTCGCCGATCAGCGGCGACAGCAGCGGTTTCAAGGCAAACCCCAGCAGCGGGAACACCACGAAGGTCAGACCGAACACCAACAAATGCAGGCGCCAGTGACCCGCACCGGCGATGATCGATTCACGGGAGAGTTTGGCGCCGTGGAGGAAAAACAGCAGCGCGATGGCGATGTTGGTCAGCCAGCCGAAACCGACAGCGACCTGACCGCTAACAGGTAGAAAACTCGCCAGTAGCACGACGCCGATCAGCGTCAGGGTGAAGTTGTCGGGCAGGAATCTTGGGCGCGTCATGGTGTGTTCATCCGGGGGTTGCCAGTGCGTGCCGACGACTCTAACGTGAGCGGCAATTACCGACTAACGCCGAAGAGCCTGCAGATGCCGCCTAAAGGACATATCAAAAGTATTCGGCGCAGCATTCCCGGGCTGCCCAGCCTGCCGCGTCCGCTGTACGGACGCACTGAATCCCTGCCTAATCGCGCACTGACCCGCCGCCACAGCCATCCGTGGGTGCAATTGTCGTACGCCATTCAAGGGGTGCTTGAGGTCCAGACCAGTGCCGGACGCTTCGTTGCGCCGCCTGAGCGTGCTGTATGGATTCCGGCCGGCGTGCCGCATCGGGTATTCAGTTCGCCACACACCGAAATGCGCAGTCTGTATATCGATTGCAGCGTTGCCGGTTGGGCTGTTGAGCACTGTCATGTGCTCGGTGTCAGCGACTTGCTGCGTGAACTGATCCGCGCATTCAGCCAGGTTCCCGTCGAATACGATCAATCCGGCCCACACGGACGGCTGGCCCAGGTGATCCTCGATCAACTCGCCGAAGCGCCACAAATCGACCTGATGTTGCCGCTACCGCAAGACGCGCGTTTACGGCAGATCTACCAGAGCCTGGAGCAACATCCCGAACAGCAGACCACGCTAAGCCATTGGAGCGAGAAGTTCGGTGTCACCGAAAAAACCCTCACGCGCCTGTTCCTGCGCGACACCGGCCTGACCTTCCGCGCCTGGCGCCAACGCTTGCGCTTGCTCGGAGCGCTGACGCCACTGGGAAAAGGCGAACGCGTCACCGACGTCGCGTTGGCCTGCGGCTACGACTCGACGTCAGCGTTTATTGCAGCGTTCCGCCAGCAGTTTGGGGAGACGCCGGGGGAGTTTTTTCGCTGATCCGCGATCATCCACGGGATCAACACTTCGTTAAAACCGAACTCTAAACCAGAAATAAACGATTTTTCTTTCGCCCAAACACGTCGCTAGCATGGCCTCGTCTGACCCTGATACAACCAGAAAAAGGGAGCGTGACATGCCAGAAACGAACATCAATATCGGCGAACCGTGGATGTGGGGCGCCTTCATCGTCTTCGTACTTGCGATGTTGGCCCTGGACCTTTTTGTGTTCGGCGGGCGCAAGGCACATCGGGTTTCAGTGCGGGAAGCCTTGGCTTGGGTCATTGCCTGGTGCTTGCTGGCGCTGAGCTTCGCCGGGCTGCTGTGGTGGTATCTGAACGGCGAATTCGGCGGCGAAATCGCCCGACAGAAAACCCTGGAATTCCTCACCGGTTATCTGATCGAGCAGTCGCTGTCGATCGACAACATGTTCATCTTCGTGATGATCTTCACCTACTTCGCCGTGCCGCCGGAGTTGCAGCGTCGGGTGCTGCTGTACGGCGTACTCGGGGCGATCGTGATGCGCGCGGTGATGATTTTTGCCGGGGTGTGGCTGGTATCGCAGTTCGAGTGGCTGCTGTACGTGTTCGGGGTGTTCCTGATCATCACCGGTATCAAGATGCTGATCTTTGCCGATCAGCAACCGGATCTGGAGAAAAACCCTTTATTGCGCTGGGTGCGCGGGCATATGCGGATTACCAGCGGCTTTCATGGCGAACGGTTTTTTGTCCTGCAAAACGGCGTGCGCTGGGCCACGCCGATGTTTCTGGTGCTGGTACTGATCGAGGCCAGCGACTTGATGTTCGCGGTCGACAGCATCCCGGCGATCTTCGCCGTCACCACTGACCCGTTCATCGTCTTCACCTCGAACATCTTCGCGATCATGGGCCTGCGGGCGCTGTACTTTCTGCTGGCGGACATGGCCGACCGCTTCCACCTGCTCAAGTACGGTTTGGCGATCGTGCTGGTGTTTATCGGCGGCAAGATGACATTGATGCCGTGGTTCCACATGCCGGTGGAATGGTCGTTGGCGGTAGTGGGTGGGGTGATTTTCGGGTCGGTGCTGCTGAGCCTGATCACGACGAAGGGCAAAGCGCCGGAAAACCAGTCACCCTGAAACCCCGTGGGAGCGAGCCTGCTCGCGAAGGCGTCGTGTCATCCAACGATTATGTTGGCTGATCCACCGCATTCGCGAGCAGGCTCGCTCCCACAGGATTGTGTACTGTCAATTACCGGATTTGATGCTGGTCCAGACCCGGGTGCGTACACGCTCGACTTTTTGCGGTAACGGCTGAACGACGTAAAGGGTTTTCAGCGCCTCGGGGGTCGGCGTCAGGTTCGGGTTGCCAGTGATGTCCTTGTTGATCAACACCATCGAATCCTTGTTCGCATTCGGGTAACCGAGGAAATCACTGATCGGCGCGATGACCTTCGGGTCAAGCAGGTTGTTGAGAAACTCATGAGCCTCGGCGACGTTCTTCGCGCTCTTCGGAATCGCGAACGTATCGAACCAGATCGGCGCGCCTTCCTTCGGCAAGCGCCAGTCGACCACGACACCATTGCCCGACTCTTTCGCGCGATTGCCGAACTGATAGAAGCTGCCGGAGTAACCGATGGCTACGCAGATGTCGCCGTTGGCGATGTCGGTCATGTATTTGGCGGAGTGGAAGTAAGTTACGTAGGGGCGAACCTTGAGCATGAGCTCTTTGGCTTTTTCGTAGTCGGCGGGGTTTTGGCTGTTCGGGTCGAGGCCCAGATAATGCAAGGCCAGCGGCAGAATTTCCGTCGGCGAATCAAGCATCGCCACACCGCAGGATTTCAGCTTTTCCATGTTCTCGGGCTTGAACACCAGATCCCAGCTGTCCACCGGCGCATTCTCGCCCAGCGCCGCCTTGACCTTGGCCGGGTTGAAGCCGATCAGCACCGTACCGACCATGTAGGGAACGCCGTACTGGTTGCCGGGATCGTTCTTGCCCAGCAGCTTCAACAACTCCGGATCCTGGTGCTTCCAGTTGGGCAACTTCGACTTGTCGAGTTTCTGAAACACACCAGCCTTGATCTGGGTCTCGAGAAACTGGTTCGACGGCACCACGAGGTCGTAACCGGAGTTACCGGTCAGCAGTTTGGCTTCCAGGGATTCGTTAGTGTCGAAGGTGTCCCAGGTCACTTTGATGCCGCTTTGCGCTGCGAAATCCTTGGGCACCGCCGGCAGGATGTAATCCGCCCAGTTATACACCCGCAGTTCGCGCTGCTCGGCCTGGACCGCGCTGGCCAGCAGCGTCAGTCCACAGACGGTGGCACCCAGAATACGTTTCATCGTGACCATGGTTGTTTTCCCAAAATGCGACGTGAGTTCGATGGTTTTTATGTTCTGTACACGGCAGTGGCTAAAGATAGCCAAGGGTAAAAAGGTCTGGCGTTTCGTTGTGGCTTTGATTCTTGCTGACCGCGTAGATGGATCACAGTGGGCGATGGGCCAAAAGGGGATCGATATGGCCAATTTGAATGACCACTGTTATGCGCAAACAAAAGTAGCCGGTGAATGGCTGGGCATTGTTCGTACTCGATTCACCCACTTCGCGACTATTCAAACCCCGTTGGACATCGGCTTTTCGACGCAAAAGCCACGCTTATCGGCTCCGCTTAAAAGCCCTTGCAAAGAACAAATACTGGTATACCATCAGACCAACAAATACATAATAATCGCATCACAACACCCGAGGACTGCCCAATGATCGATGCCGCCATCTACAAACAAGTCATGGGCTCGTTCCCGTCCGGCGTTACCGTCATCACCACCCTTGATGACGACGGCCAGATCGTCGGTCTGACCGCCAGCGCCTTCAGTTCGCTGTCGATGGACCCGGCGCTGGTGCTGTTCTGCCCCAACTACAGCTCCGACTCCTACCCGGTACTGATCAAGAACAAACGCTTCGCGATCCATGTTCTGTCCGGTGGTCAGCAAAGCGAGGCCTACGCCTTCGCCCGTAAAGGCAAGGACAAGGCACAGGGCATCGAGTGGACATTGAGCGAGCTGGGCAATCCGATTCTGGCCAACGCGACAGCGGTGATCGAGTGCGAGTTGTGGCGCGAATACGAAGGTGGCGACCACGCGATCATGGTCGGTGCGGTGAAGAACCTGATCGTGCCCGAACAGTGCGCCGGGCCGCTGGTGTACTGCCACGGCAAAATGGGCGCCCTGCCCGTCCTGGCTTGATCAAAACCTCCAGACTCATGCAGATCAAATGTGGGAGCGAGCCTGCTCGCGAAAGCGGCGTTACAGGCAAGCAGATAGCGACTGACACGACGCCATCGCGAGCAGGCTCGCTCCCGCAGTTTTGCGGCCACAACAACAAAAAATCCGAGGAAGCGTCATGAAATTTTCCCTGTTCGTACACATGGAACGCTGGGACGAAAGCGTCAGCCACCGCCAACTGTTCGAAGACCTCACCGAACTGACCCTGATGGCCGAGGCCGGTGGTTTCAGCACCGTGTGGATCGGCGAGCACCACGCCATGGAATACACCATCTCGCCGAGCCCGATGCCGCTGCTCGCCTACCTCGCGGCGAAAACCACCACCATCCACCTCGGCGCCGGCACCATCATCGCGCCGTTCTGGCACCCGCTGCGGGTCGCCGGCGAATGCGCGTTGCTCGACGTCATCAGCAACGGCCGCATGGAAGTCGGTCTCGCCCGTGGTGCCTATCAAGTCGAATTCGATCGCATGGCCGGCGGCATGCCCGCATCAAGCGGCGGCCAGGCCCTGCGAGAAATGGTTCCGGTGGTCCGCGCCCTCTGGCAAGGCGACTACGCCCACGACGGCGACATCTGGAAATTCCCCACCTCCACCAGCGTGCCGAAACCGATTCAGCAGCCAAACCCGCCGATGTGGATCGCCGCCCGCGACCCGGACTCCCACAACTTCGCCGTCGCCAACGGCTGCAACGTGATGGTCACGCCATTGATGAAAGGCGACGAAGAAGTCCTCGACCTGAAGAACAAATTCCAGACTGCTCTGGACAACAACCCAGATGTACCGCGCCCGCAATTGATGGTCCTGCGCCATACCCACGTGCACACCGTTGATGATCCGGATGGATGGAAAGTCGGCGCTAAGGCGATCTCGCGGTTCTACCGCACGTTTGATGCGTGGTTTGGCAACAAGGAAACGCCGGTGATGGGCTTTCTTGCGCCGAGTCCGGAAGAGAAATTTGCCGGACGTCCGGAGTTTGAGCTGGAGAGTCTGCACAAGACCGCGATGATTGGTACGCCGGAGGAGATTATTCCGCGGATCAAGTACTACCAGGAGCTGGGGGTGGATGAGTTCAGTTTCTGGTGTGATAACAGCTTGCCGCATGAGGAGAAGAAGAAGTCGTTGGCGTTGTTTATCGAGCATGTGGTGCCGGCGTTTCGGTGAAAACCGTTGCGCACTCCGTAGCTGAAAACGGGGGATCATTCATCAGGATGAACGCTCCCCTTCTACTCCGTCTAGGACGCTGTTAAAGACGGTTTTTCAGTGCTCGACGCCGAATCGGGTCGCCACCTCGTTCGCCGCCAACACGCGACCGTCCGCTGCCTTCAGTTCAATCTTGCGGATCGGCTGCCGATTCTTCGCATCGACCATCACTGATCCCGCCTCACCCGGCGCGTACATAAACTCGCCGCCCCATTGCGACAGCGCGACAATCACGGTCTGCAAGGCCTTGCCGCGTTCGGTCAGCACATATTCCTTATAGGCGCCACCATCGGCTGCCGGCACTGTTTGCAGGATGCCCTGCTCCACCAACGCCTTGAGGCGGGCGCTGAGCATGTTTTTGGCGATATCCAGGTTCTTTTGAAAATCGCTGAACCGGCGTATGCCCTCCAGCGCATCGCGGATGATCAGCAACGACCACCAGTCACCGATCAGGTCCAGTGTCCGGGCAACCGGGCAGGCATTGCCCTGCAGGCTTTTGCGCTTCACGTCAACGTACTCCCTCAAACCAGTGATCGGCCTTGTGGCTCAGGGTTGCATCATACAACCCTGATGCCGAGATCCAACCCAGCACCTGCATACAAGTGACCGGTTGCGATTGCGGGGATAGTGAAGGCTGCCTTTTCGGCAATCCATGCACGCCCTTCGAAGAACCCTGACGCAAGGAGTTTCCATGAGCACGCTCACCACGCAAGACGGCACCGAAATCTATTACAAGGACTGGGGCAGCGGTAAGCCCGTGCTGTTCAGCCACGGCTGGCCGCTGGATGCCGACATGTGGGAATACCAGATGGAATACCTGAGCAGTCGTGGCTATCGCACCATCGCTTTCGACCGCCGGGGTTTCGGCCGTTCCGATCAACCGTGGACCGGTTACGACTACGACACCTTTGCCGATGACATCGCGCAACTGATCAATCATCTGGACCTGCGTGAAGTGACGCTCGTGGGTTTCTCCATGGGCGGCGGCGATGTCAGCCGCTACATCGCCCGGCACGGCAGCCAGCGCGTTGCCGGGTTGGTTTTACTGGGTGCAGTGACGCCGCTGTTCGGCAAGAAAGCCGACTTCCCGCAGGGCGTAGATACGTCGGTGTTCGATGGCATCAAGGCCGGTCTGCTGAAAGATCGTGCGCAGTTCATCGCTGACTTTGCCGCGCCGTTCTACGGCACCAATCAGGGGCAGACCGTCTCCGATGGCGTGCTGACGCAAACCCTGAACGTCGCGCTGCTGGCATCGCTCAAAGGCACCGTGGACTGCGTGACTGCCTTCTCGGAAACCGACTTCCGTCCGGACATGGCGAAGATCGATGTGCCGACGCTGGTGATTCATGGCGACGGCGACCAGATCGTGCCGTTCGAAACCACCGGCAAACAGGCTGCCGCGCAGATCAAAGGGGCTGAACTCAAGGTTTATGCCGGTGCACCACATGGTTTTGCGGTGACGCATGCGCAGGCGCTGAATGAAGATTTGTTGGCGTTTCTCAGCCGATAACCCTGGTCAATCAAACCTGACACTAACCTGTGGCGAGGGAGCAGACTCCCTCGCCACAATTCAAGCGTCATTCTCGAGTGAAACAGCATCAAGTCATGTGGGCCTTGTGCATTGCACTATGGTATTTGTCACGACCGACGACCACCAAGGAGGGAAACCCGATGCTGCGAATTCTGGGCAAGGCTTCATCAATCAATGTGCGCAAAGTGCTGTGGACCTGCGCCGAACTGCAGATCCCGTTCGAGCGTGAAGATTGGGGCTCGGGCTTGCGATCCACCGACTCCCCGGAGTTCCTGGCGCTCAACCCCTGCGCCATGGTGCCGGTGATTCAGGACGATGATTTCACCCTGTGGGAATCCAATTCGATCATTCGTTATCTGGTGGCGCGGTATGACGGCTCGCACCTTTACCCGGCTGATGCGCGCGAGCGGGCGCGGATCGATCAGTGGCTGGACTGGCAGCCTTCGGAGCTGAACCGCTCGTGGTCGTATCCGCTCATGTCGCTGGTGCGCAAATCACCGGACTACCAAGACCCGGAGGCATTGGCCGCTGGATGCCGGGACTGGTCGCGCAACATGGAAATCCTCGACCGGCAGCTGGAGAAAACCGGCGCTTACGTCAGCGGCGAGCAGTTTTCCCTGGCCGATATCCCGATTGGCTTGTCAGTCAATCGCTGGTTGGAGACGCCGCTCGCTCATCCGCACCTGCCCGCGGTCAATGCCTACTACGAGCGCTTGAGCCAACGTCCCGGTTATCTGCTTTACGGTCGCAACGGCACGCCGTGATCAAGGCTATTTCGCCTTGAACGCCTCACGCCGCGCCTGCCGTTCGGCGGCGTAGGCTTCTCGCGGCTGGCTGATCAGGTCTGCGCGCCGCAAAGGTTCGCCGCAGTGGTCGCATAGCGGACCCAAACCTGCGTCGTGATGACAGGTTTTGTGGTTCATGTTCACTGCCACTCCCTCTTCCGGTGCCTTGCACCAGGTTTCTCCCCACGCCCGCAACGCAATCACCACCGGATAAAACGCTTCGCCTTTCGCGGTGAGGTGGTACTCGTAGCGTTTCGGCCGCTCGTTGTACAAACGACGCTCGACCAGCCCGTGCGCCTCGAGGTTTTTCAGACGGGCGGCGACCATCTGCGGGGTGCCAGCGGTTTGCGCCAGGATCTCGTCATAGCGATGGCTGCCCATAAACAACTCGCGCAAAACCAGTACGGTCCAGCGGTCACCTACGATTGCCTCCGCCCGCGCCACCGGGCACAGCGTGTCAGCAGGCGGACTATCATTTATTGCCATCAGCGCTTGCCTCTTTCCTGTTTACTATGATTATCATATTAACATAACGCCGGGACGAGCCCTGCGTACTGTTCAAACTCTCTGCCGGAGCAAACAGCCATGTTGCCACCTCGCTACCCGCTGGACAGAACCGCTTACTTGCTGGTCGATCCGTACAACGATTTTCTCTCGGAGGGCGGCAAGGTCTTCCCACTGATCAAAGCCATGGCCGACCAGAACGGTTTACTCGACAACCTGCGCAAACTCGACCGCGCGGTGCGCGGCCTGCAGATTCCGGTAGTCATCGTCCCCCATCATCGCTGGGAAAAAGGCGATTACGAAAACTGGGATCACCCCACCCCGACCCAATGCAAGATCATGCACATGCGCCATTTTGCCCGTGGCGAATGGGGTGGCGAATGGCATCCGGACTTCGCGCCGCAGGACGGCGACATCGTGGTTCAAGAACATTGGGGCTCCAGTGGTTTCGCCAACACCGACCTGGATTTTCGCCTGAAACAGAAAGGCATCACCCACGTGATCATCGCCGGTCTGCTGGCCAACACCTGCATCGAAGCCACCGCCCGCTATGCTGCTGAACTTGGCTATCACGTCACTTTGGTGCGAGATGCCACTGCCGCGCTCAAAGCGGAAATGATGCACGCCGCTCACGAACTCAACGGCCCGACCTTCGCCCATGTCATCGCCAGCACCGACGAACTGATCGCCAGCCTCAACCCACACGGTGCAGCGCAGTGAGCCGATCCGGCGTTTGACACGGGTCGTGTGCGTGGAAACTTTCGTGGCCATCACCGACACCCTGTGCCAAAAACCACAATCACACACCGTGTCAATTACTGTTCTGCACGCACCACACCGCGCTCCTCAAGCAAGCGCACAAACATGCTCAAGCTGCGCGACACCGTGCCCCGCCGCCACACCAGCCAAGTGGTCAGGTAGCGAAAATCTGCCGCCAGCGGCCAGACACTCACCGTCGCGCTGCCGGGCATGCTTTGCAGCATTTTGCGTGGCATCAGCGCCAGGCCTGCGCCGGCGCTGACGCAAGCGAGCATGCCGTGATAGGACTCCATTTCGAAGATCTTGCCGGGCACGGCGGCGTCGGTACTGAACCATTTTTCGAAGTGGTGACGGTAGGAGCAGTTAGAGCGAAACGCATAGATGCTCTCGCCGTTCACATCCGCCGCACGCTGGACTGGCGGGTGGTTGAGCGGTGCGATGATGACCATTTCTTCTTCAAACGCCGGCACGCCCTCCAGCGCCGGATGCAACACCGGGCCGTCGACAAATGCAGCGGCAAGACGCCCGGATAGCACGCCGTCGATCATTGTCCCGGACGGACCGGTGGACAGGTCCAGATCGACTTTCGGGTGCAACTGGTTATACGCCGCCAGCAGTTCAGGGATGCGCACTGCGGCGGTACTTTCCAGCGAACCCAGAGGAAACGCGCCCTGCGGTTCTTCACCGGCAACCGTGGCCCGCGCCTCTTGCACCAGATCGAGAATGCGCCGTGCGTATTCAAGAAAACTCCAACCGGCCGGCGACAGGCGCAAACGGCTTTTTTCACGAATAAACAGATCGACGCCCAGATCCTGCTCAAGCTGTTTGATTCGCGTGGTCAGGTTCGACGGCACGCGATGGATCTGCGCGGCGGCGGCGCTGATGCTGCCGTGTTCGGCCACGGCTTTGAAGATTTCCAGCTGCACCAGATCCATAGTCATTCTCTAATCGTGAAAGAAACGATCTTTATTATTCAGTTTCCAGAACACAAATGCCACCCTACTCTAGCTCCATCCTTTGAACACGCAGGACGAAAGCCATGAGCCAGATTTCCAGCCAGACCCACGCCATTTCGATCAACCCTGCCACTGGCGAGCAGATCGGCCACTACGCGTTTGAATCCGCAGAAGCCCTCAATGCCGCGCTGACCCGCGCCGCCTTCGGCTTCGGCAAGTGGAAACGCAAGCCGTTGCAAGACCGCTCTCGCGCTCTGACCGCCCTCGCCGGCGCGCTGCGTGAAACCGCTGAGGCCATGGCCACCATGATCACCCTGGAAATGGGCAAGCCCATTGCCCAGGCCCGCGGTGAAATCGAAAAATGCGCCAAGCTCTGCGAGTGGTACGCCGAACATGGCCCGGCCATGCTCGATGCTGAACCGACTCAGGTTGAAGGCGGCAAGGCGCGCATCGAATACCGCCCACTCGGCCCGATCCTCGCCGTGATGCCGTGGAACTTCCCGATCTGGCAAGTGCTGCGCGGTGCCGTTCCAGCGCTTATCGCCGGCAATACCTACGTCCTCAAGCATGCGCCTAACGTGATGGGCAGCGCTTATTTGCTGCGCGATGCGTTTACCCGCGCAGGCTTTGCCCCCGGCGTGTTTGAAGTGATCAACGTCACTCCAGAAGGCGTCTCCAGCGCCATCGCCGACCCGCGCATTGCTGCCGTTACGCTGACCGGCAGCGTCCGCGCTGGCATGGCCATCGGCGCTCAGACCGGTGCCGCGCTGAAGAAATGCGTGCTGGAGTTGGGCGGATCTGATCCGTTTATCGTGCTCAATGACGCCAATCTCGACGAAGCCGTTCAGGCCGCGGTGATCGGTCGCTACCAGAACTCCGGTCAGGTCTGCGCGGCGGCCAAACGACTGATCATCGAAGAAGGCGTCGTTGAAGCGTTCACCCGCAAATTCGTTGAGGCAACGCGCAAGCTGAAGGTGGGCGATCCGCTGTCTGCCGACACTTACATCGGGCCGATGGCGCGTTTTGATCTGCGTGATGAACTGGATCAGCAAGTGCGCGACACCCTCGAGGAAGGTGCGACCCTGTTGCTCGGCGGCGGCAAAACCGCTGGGGCTGGCAACTACTACGAACCGACCGTGCTGGCCGACGTTACCGACCGCATGACTTCGTTCAAACAGGAACTGTTCGGCCCGGTCGCCTCGATCATCACCGCCCGCGATTGCGCGCATGCCGTCGCGTTGGCCAACGACAGCGAATTCGGCCTGACCGCTACGATCTACACCGCCAATGTGCATCTGGCGCAGCAACTGACCAGCGAGCTGGAAACCGGCGGCGTATTCATCAACGGTTATTCCGCCAGCGACCCGCGCGTGACCTTCGGTGGCGTGAAGAAGAGTGGGTTTGGCCGTGAGCTGTCACACTTCGGCGTTCGCGAGTTCTGCAATGCGCAGACGGTGTGGCTGGATCGCCGCTGATCATTTGCAGAAAATGCTGCCGCTCGATGCCCTGCAAGTTGCCCATTGCCGTGGGCCTTCTATAGTGATCAGGTCCCCCTGCTTTTGGGGCCCGATATCGAGCGCTTTTCATGATCGCCCCCGAACGCCTGATCATCTGCGAGCACTGCGATTGTGTGTATGAAAAAGCCGTGCTCGGCAAACACCAGAAAACCCTGTGCGTACGCTGCGGCGGGGTGCTCGAACGCTTCAACGGACTGACCGTTGAGCAGCGTCTGGCCCTGTCGTTCACGGCGGCGGTGCTGTGGCTGTTCGCCAATTTCTATCCGGTGATGAGCATCAGCCTCAAAGGCTTGAAAAACAGTGCGACGCTGTGGGATTCGGTGGTCGCCCTGAGCCAGGGTCCGATCACGTTCATGGCGATGGTGGCCGCAATCTCGATCATTATTGCCCCGGCGTTCCAGTTGGTGTTGCTGATCTGGGTGCTGAGTTTCGCCCTCTCCTCCCGACGCGCGCCAGGCTTCAAGGTCTGTATGCGCTGGCTGGAAACGTTGCGCCCGTGGAGCATGCTGGAAGTGTGTTTACTGGGGGCGATGGTCGCCGTGTTCAAACTGGCCGGGATGCTTGATGTGCTGCCCGGTATCGGCCTGTTCGCCCTGGCCGTGCTGAGCCTGATGATGATCCGTATTGCCGGCCGCGACATCCGTGAACTCTGGGACATCTTATGAAGCGACCAGCGACCGCCAGCGAGCTGAACCTGTGCCTGTGCCACAGTTGCGGCCTGGCCTGCGACATGACCGACGAACCGCATGAGTGCCCGCGCTGCGACGCTCCGCTGCATCGGCGCAAGACCAATTCGCTCACCCGCACCTGGGCCTATCTGCTTGCCGCACTGGTGTTTTACGTGCCGGCCAATTTGCTGCCGGTGATGAACACCACGATGCTGGGCAGCGGCGCCGACAGCACGATCATGAGCGGCGTGCTGGAGTTCTGGCAGCACGGCGCGTGGGATATCGCGCTGATCATCTTCATCGCCAGTATTGCCGTGCCGGGCGTCAAGTTCGGGGCCCTGACGCTGTTGCTGATCACTGTGCAGCGCGACAGTGGCTGGGCGCGGCGGGAGCGCTCGAAGCTGTTTCGATTCGTCGAGTTGATCGGCTATTGGTCGATGCTCGACGTACTGGTGGTTGCCCTGGTCGCGGCGCTGGTGAAATTCCAGACGCTGGGCGATATCGAACCGCGTTCGGGCATCCTGTTTTTCGGCATGGTGGTGGTGCTCACCATGCTCTCGGCAATGAGCTTCGACCCGCGACTGATCTGGGACAACGCGCCGGACGACGAAACGCTCAGCGACGCACCCTCTCAAGCAGCACCTGCAACGGATGGCGCACTGCCCGATCCGACTGGCGCTTGACCTGGCTGCGGCACGAATATCCGGTGGCCAGTGCTTCGCCTTTCTGCGCTGGCGCGTCGATCTGGCGCGCCCACGACTGTTCGTAGATCACTGCCGAAGTGTCGCGGTTGCGCGCTTCGTGGCCATAGGTGCCGGACATGCCGCAGCAGCCGGTAGCCTGAGTGGTCAGTTTCAATCCCACGCGCGCGAACACTTGCTCCCACTGCCGGGTCGCGGCCGGTGCATTGGTTTTTTCCGTGCAATGCGCCAGCAAACGGAAGGTCTCGGCGGTGCCTTCTAGTGCCTGTTCCGGTATCACGTCGAGCAGCCACTCCTGCAGCAGCGCGACCTCCGGGCATGCCTGCATACCGGGGACTTTCTGATATTCCTGGCGATAAACCAGGGTCATGGCCGGGTCCAGCCCCACCAGCGGCACGCCGACATCCGCCAGTTCGCGCAACTGTCGCGCATTGCGTAGAGCCGCGCGGTTGAACGCCGACAGAAAACCCTGCACATGCAGCGGCTTGCCGTTGGCACTGAACGGCGCCAGATAGACCTGATAGCCAAGGCGCGAAATCAGCTCGACCAGATCCGCCAACAGCGGCGCTTCGAAGTAGCGGGTAAACGCGTCCTGCACCAGCACCACGCTGCGCTCGCGTTGCGTCTGGGTCAGTGCAGACAAGGTCGGCACCGTCGCCGACTGCACCTGCCAACGGCGCATTGCTGCGTGAAAATCGAAACGGCTCAGCAACGGTACATCAACCATGCCGCCCAGGCGTTCCAGCAGTTGTCGAACCACCGACGCGCCCATCAAACCGTTGTACAGCGCCGGAATCCGCGCCATGTAGGGGATGCTGTATTCAAGCGACGCGATCAGATAATCCCGCGCCGGACGCAGGTAGCGGCTGTGATACAGCTCGAGGAACCGCGAACGAAATTCCGGCACGTTGACCTTCACCGGGCATTGGCCCGCGCAGGATTTGCACGCCAGACAACCGGCCATGGCGTCGTAGACCTCATGGGAGAAGTCCGGCGTTTGCGCGCGGCTGTTGCGCCAGCGCTGCCAAAATGTGCTGAAAAACGCGGGTCGACGAATAGCCTCAGACAGCACATCAACCCCCGCCTCACCCTGCAATCGCAGCCATTCGCGGATCAACGACGCCCGGCCCTTGGGCGACTGCGCGCGCTCACGAGTGGCCTTCCACGACGGGCACATCGCGTCATCAGGATCGAAGTTGTAACAAGCGCCGTTGCCATTGCAGTGCATCGCTGCACCGTAGTCCTGCCAGACTTTCTCGTCGATCTGTCGATCCAGTTCGCCACGCAAGGTCACTTCATCGATCTTCAGCAGTGCTGCGCCAGTGTTGGCGGCCGTTGCGATTTTGCCCGGGTTGAATTGGTTGAACGGGTCAAACGCGGCCTTCAGCGCTTGCAGCGCCGGGTACAGCTCACCGAAAAACGCGGGCGCATATTCCGAGCGCAGGCCCTTGCCGTGCTCGCCCCACAGCAGGCCGCCGTAGTGTTGAGTCAATGCGGCGACGCCATCGGACACCGGCCGCACCAGCGCCGCTTGTTGCGGATCTTTCATGTCGAGAATCGGCCGCACGTGCAGCACCCCGGCATCGACATGACCGAACATGCCGTACTGCAAACCGTGGCTGTCGAGCAGATCGCGCAACTCGGCGATGTACTCGGCAAGATGCTGCGGTGGCACCGCCGTGTCTTCGACAAACGGCTGCGGCCGCGCTTCACCGGCAACGTTGCCGAGCAAGCCCACGGCGCGTTTGCGCATGCCGTAAACCTTGTTCACCGCCGCGTGACCTACCGCCAGCGTGTGGCCCAGACGCTCAACGGTAAGGTCGTTGCTCAAGTGCTCAACGAACGCTTCGACACGGCGCTGCAGATCTTCGGCATCGTCACCGCAAAATTCCACCAGGTTGATCCCCAGCGTCGGCCGTTCGGGGCTTTGTGGGAAATACTCGGCAACGCCGTGCCAGACAATGTCCTGCATCGCCAGCAACAGCACTTTCGAGTCGACGGTTTCAATCGACAGCGGCTTAAGCGCCATCAGCGCCCGGGCATCACGGAGCGCGTCCATGAACCCGGCGTAGCGAATGTTCACCAGCATCGTATGTTTGGGGATCGGCAGAACATTCAACTTCGCCTCAACCACAAAGCCGAGCGAACCTTCGGCGCCACACAGCACGCTGTTGAGGTTGAAGCGATTGTCCGCCTCGCGCAGGTGCGCCAGGTCGTAACCGGTGAGACAACGGTTGAGATCGGGAAAGCGCGCCTTGATCAGCGCACCCTGCTCATCAATGATCTGCCGCGCACAACGATAGACTTCGCCGATCCGATCTTCGCGGGCGCACTGCGCCTGAAGTTCGCTCTCCGCAAGCGGCTGACCGTGCAGACGCTCGCCGCCGCGCAGGATCATATCGAGCTCCAGCACGTGATCGCGGGTCTTACCGTAGGTGCAACTGCCTTGGCCGCTGGCGTCGGTGTTGATCATGCCGCCGACGGTGGCGCGGTTGGAGGTAGAGAGCTCCGGGGCAAAAAACAGCCCGGCTGATTTCAGCGCAGCGTTGAGCTGATCCTTGACCACCCCGGCCTGCACGCGCACCCAACGCTGCTCGACGTTGATCTCCAGAATACGGTTCATGTGCCGCGACAAGTCGACGACGATGCCGTCGGTCAACGACTGGCCATTGGTGCCGGTGCCACCGCCGCGCGGGGTGATGACCACGTGTTGGTAGTTCGGGTCGGCAATCAGTCGTGCGACCTTGGCCACATCCTCAGCGTCCATGGGAAACACCGCAGCTTGCGGCAGTCGCTGATAGATCGAGTTGTCAGTGGCCAGCACCACGCGACTGGCGTAGTCGGCGCTGATTTCACCACGAAAACCGCTGGCCTTCAGCGCATTGAGGAACTGCTGGTAATGGGAGGTTTGCGCGGTTACGGGCGACAGCTGGGCAATCATCGGTCAGGAAATCTCGGTAAAAATCGGGCCGTGTGGCGGTGAACAGTTGTACGCAACGAATGATTGCGTCAGGCTCCGCCATCTCATGTTGCCCATATTCATTGCTGACGAACGCTGGGACAACCGTAAATTCGACCCGCTATTGATGACTTTTACGAATGAATCCGCGCACGCTCACGCCTTCCATGTCGTTATTGCTGGCCTTCGAGGCTGCCGCGCGCCACGAAAGCTACACCCGCGCCGCCCATGAACTGTCGCTGACGCAAAGTGCGGTCAGCCGTCAGGTGCAAATCCTCGAGAAGATGCTCGGCATGCGCCTGTTCAGCCGCGAAGGCCGGCAAGTAGTCCTGACCGACGTCGGGCGCATGTATCAACGCGAACTCGCCGAGGCACTCGGGCAGATCCGTAGCGCCACTTTGCAGGCCATGACATTCGGCTCCGGCATCCATAGCCTGCGGCTGGCAACGCTGCCGACCTTCGGCTCGAAATGGTTGTTGCCGCGACTCAAGGATTTCTACACCGCCCACCCGGGCATGACCGTGCACTTGCACTCACGCATCGAAGCCATCGATTTTGATACCAGTGAAATCGACGCCGCGATTTGTGTGGGTGGTGGCGAGTGGCCGGGGCTGACCGCCCTGCCCTTGCATACCGAGGAACTGGTGGTCATCGCCAGTACGCAACTGTCCGAAGACGAACGCAACGACGCCGGGCAACACATCGCCGGGCAATTGCTACTCAACGTCAGCAGCAACGCTCAAGCGTGGACAGAATGGTTCAGCCAGCACGACTTGCCGCATCGCAGCATGCGCATCGGCCCGAGCTTCGAAATGACTGCGCATCTGATTCAGGCGGTGCGGGCGAATATTGGCGTGGGTTTGGTGCCGCGGATTCTGGTCGAGGATGAACTGCTGAATGGGGAATTGCTGCAACTGGGCGAACCGATTACCAGTCGACGCAGTTATTACCTGGTGTACCCGCCGCGCAATGAAGCGCTGCCGTCGTTGAAGGCGTTCCGGGACTGGTTGGTGGAGACGCTTTGAAGCATCACGATGACAGCCGGGCAGTCATCACGTTTCCAAGGATGGCTGGCGCTTCAGAGGTGGTGGCGCGCTCGGCCCTTTGATCAATGGTTCCGCTAGCCGTTTTCCATCTGCCCCCCTGAAAAGGCGTTCGTACTCCTTTGGCATGGGTTGTGGTGCTCTGGCGGTCATGATGAACCCTCTAATGTGGGGTTGAACTCAACCCATTTAACTTTCGCCGAATCTATCAGTAAATATTCGGCACCAGAAGGCACCGACTTGCCATCCTCGTCGAGCCAATGCGGGTCCTGCATCACAAACTGCCCGTTGGCTGACTCCGGTGGCCACTCAACCGGCCAGCCAAGTACGCGCCTTTCGTCGATCAAATGCAGAGTGATGAAGCGGTCATACTGAACAAATGCGCTGAACCATTCACTGGGGTAAGAAGATTGTTTCGTTACGTTTCTGTTGCGCAACCATCCATGCAATCTGTCATTGGTGGCCAAACGACAAGCCATCAATCCAAGCAGCAGCGAAGAAAAGAATGCCCACACGGCCTCAGCCTCTCCATTCCACTTTCCTACAGAAAACCCCTTCGCGCCCACCCACAAACAGGCCACACCAATTCCTGTAACCGCTCCATGAATTACAAAAGTAAAAATCAACGCTTGTACAATCTGACCAAACGTATCTGGCCGTCTGAACGCTGTGAGGGAATAGAAAATCCAGGTCGATAGAAATCCTGGAATCAGGTACTGCAACAGAGGAATAACTTCTTTGACCAGATCATCCATGATCCGTGGCTCCTTGAACGACATGCCGGCCCGATTACCGGCCGGCACTCCAAAGCCTAGCGCACGCTGAAAACTCCCTCCTGAGCAACTGTCACAGCAAATTTCGCCAAACCTGAAACCTACGCATCCTGCAAAATCAGATCCGCCCCCTTCTCCGCCACCATCAGCACCGCCGCATGGGTATTGCCGGACGTCACGTTCGGAAAGATCGATGCATCGACAATCCGCAAGCCCTCGAAACCATGCACCTTCAAACGCTTGTCGACCACCGAAGTCTGTTCGTCCGCGCCCATCGCGCAAGAGCCGCACAAGTGGTAGATCGAGCCGCAGTTGTCGCGGAAGTACTGCAACATCTGCTCGACCGTCTCCACCGCCGGTCCCGGTAACACTTCGTCAACTGTGATGCTCTTGAGCGCCGGGGCGTTCATGATTTTGCGCATCAGGCGACTGCCCTGAATCACCTCGTCGATGTCCTTTTGCGTGCTCAGGTAGTTGGGATCGATCAGCGCTGCGTCGCGCGGATTTTTCGAGGCGATCTCTATGTGTCCGCGACTGGTCGGCCGGCACGGGTTGAAGCACAACAGGAAGCCCGAGTACGGCTCCGGCTTGAGACTGGCCTTGTTGTTTTTCGGAATCTGATACGACAACGGGTTGAAATACAGTTGCAGATTCGGGTGCTGCTGATGCGCCTCGCCGCGGAAAAAACCGCCCGCCTGATTAACGCTCATGGCCAGCGCCCCCTTGCGCGTCAGCAGGTATTTCACGCCGAGTTTGAACTGGCCGAACAGCGAGCTCAGTTCATCGTTGAGCGTCGGGATATTGGCCTTGTAGTAATAACTGGCGCACAGGTGATCCTGCAGATTCTGGCCCACCGCCGGCAGATGTTTGACCAGAGGAATCTGGTGCCTGACCAGCAGTTCGCGATCGGCAACGCCGGACAACTGGAGGATTTTCGGCGTATCGACAGCACCTGCGCAGAGGATGACTTCCTTGCGTGCGGTGAAGGTTCGCGCCACGCCCTGCTGGGTAATCGAAATGCCCGTCGCACGTCGCTTCGTTTCGTCGAACAGGACTCGGTCCACCAGCGCGTAATGCTCGACCGTCAGGTTCGGGCGTTTCAGCGCCGGATGCAGATGCGCAAAGCTGCTGGAGCAGCGCTGGCCATTTTTGGTGTTGACGTCGTAGAGGCCCGCACCCTCGAAATTCGCGCCATTGAAATCATCGCTGCGCGGATAGCCGAGCTCGGCGCAGCCCTCAAGAAACACGTCGCAAATCGGATGGGTCTGGCCCTTCATCGGCGTGATGCTGATCGGGCCGCTGCTACCGTGGTATTCGCTGTCGCCCAGCGGATGGTTTTCCAGTTTGCGGAAGTACGGCAGCACGTCCTTGAAGCCCCAGCCGTCGTTGCCATTGGCAGCCCAATCGTCAAAATCATGGGCCTGCCCGCGCACGTAAATCATTGCGTTGATCGAGCCCGAGCCACCCTGCACCTTGCCGCGTGGCGCGTAGATTTCGCGGTTGCCCAATTGCTTCTGTGGCTGGCTGTAATACATCCAGTTGAAGGTCGGGTTGTAATACATTTTGGCGAAGCCGACCGGGATCTTGAACCACAGAGAGCTGTCCTTGCCGCCCGCCTCCAGCAGCAGCACGCTGTGTTTGCCCGAGGCCGAGAGCCGGTTGGCGAGCACGCAGCCTGCGGCGCCTGCGCCAGCGATGATGTAGTCGTATGTCATGCACGGTTACCGCGTAAGTCGTTGTCCAAAATTCGCCGAACCTGTTGGGGTTGGCGTGGCAATCAGAAGCGATGTCAGCCTCTGGCCGGCGATGTGTCTTTGACGTCCACAGGCGTCGGGGCCATTTGCAGGTGCAAGCGCTCGCCGGTGTACGGTGAATGCTTGCGCACCACGTCCATGTTCAGCTCCACGCCCAGGCCCGGCTCGGTGGACGGAATGATGTAGCCGTCCTCCCACTGCAACGGCTTGGTCAACACCTCGGCATGGAAACCGCCCCAGGTGCCGATGCTTTCCTGAATGAGAAAATTGGGTGTGCACGTCGCCAACTGGAAACTCGCCGCCGCACCAATCGGCCCGTTGTACAGATGCGGGGCAATTTGCGCGTAATAGGCCTCGGCCATGCTGGCGATCTTCTTGGCTTCGAGCAGGCCGCCGCAACGCGCGACGTTCATCTGCAGAATCGATGCACCGCCGGCCTGCAACAGCTTGAAGAATTCGTACTTGGTGGTCAGGCGTTCGCCCGTAGCAATCGGGATGCTGGTCTTGGCCGCAACCTGGGCCATGGCCTCTTCCTGCCCTGGCGGCACCGGCTCTTCGAACCACAGCGGATCGTATTTTTCCAGGCGCTTGGCCAGACGTATCGCCGAGGACGGCACCATCTGCCCATGGGTGCCGAACAGCAGGTCGCATTTGTTGCCCACCGCCTCGCGGATCTTGCGGCAGAAGGTTTCGCAGCGTTCCAGCACTTCCAGCGAAATCTGGTGCCCGGAGTACGCGGTGTAGGGCCCGGCCGGGTCGAATTTCACCGCCGTGAAGCCTTTGTTCATGTTGTCGATGGCGCACTCGGCGGCCAGGTCCGGGTCGTCGTAGTCGTACTCGCCACGGCTGTTGACCGGGTACAGATAGGTGTAGGAACGCAGGCGCTCGTTAACCTTGCCGCCGAGCAACTCGTAAACCGGCTTGTTCGCCGCTTTGCCGATGATGTCCCAGCAGGCCATCTCCAGACCGCTGACCACACCCATCATGGTCAGGTCGGGACGCTGGGTGAAGCCACTGGAATAGGCCTGACGGAAGAAGCGCTCGATGTGGTGCGGGTCCTGATCGAGCAGGTAGCGTTCGAACACGTCCTCGATGATTGGCAACATGGCTTTGGGGCCGAAGGTCGCGGCGTAGATCTCGCCAACGCCTTCAATGCCGCAGTCGGTCTTGAGCTTGACGAACAGCCAGTACATGCCGCCGACGTGCGGTGGCGGTACAGCGACGATATGGGTTTCAAGGGCGACGATTTTCATCTCAGGCACCTGTCTTGTTCAAGGATTGGCGATTAATTCGGGCACGCAGGGTCACGGCAGCCAGGGTGCCGAGGAAGCCGACGAAGGCGATGTAGCCGAAGTAGAGCTTGTAACCGAGGGCACCGGGATACTGCTCGGTGAGGTAGCCGTTGATCAGCGGAATAAAGGCGTCCGGCAGGTAACCGACCACCGAAATAATGCCGATGGCCAGGCCGGTGATGCGCAGCGGAATGTTGCAGGTATCGAGGATCGCCCAGTACAACCCGCGAATCGCATAAGTCATCAGGCCGATGAAAATCACCGTGCTGATCAGCAGGCCGATACTGTTGAGCGCCGGGAACACGATCAGGCCGACAATGGCCAGACTCGCCAGTAACAGCGCAACGATCAGCACCGAAATATTCGAGAACCTGTCCCCCAGCCAGCCGCCACCGATGCCGCCAATCGGGCGCATCCACAGTTTGATCGTGGTGATGGTGCCGGCCATGACGGCCGTCATGCCGCTGCCCTGAAGGTAATCGGAGAAACTGTAGGTGGCCCAGAAGATGTGATAACCGCAGAACACAATCGCGGTGACCAGCCATAGCTCGGGAATCTTCACCAGTGTCGCCAGGTCGATGAGCAGATTGAATTTGCCCTTCTCCACCGCCGGCGTGTCCTGCATCGACTTCGGATCATTGATCAGCACCAGCACACAGCCGATGGCGATACAGGTAAAGGCGTAGAGATAGACCACGTGCCGAAAGCCTTCGGCGGTGGACTCGCCACGGGTTTCGGTGGCGAAGGCAAACAGCCCCAGAGCAACGGTCGCCAATAAGGCTTCAATCAGGCCACGACCACCGTCGAGGATGCCGAAGAAACGCCCCTGTTCGGTGTGATGCGCGATCATTTTCACGCGCTTGAGCACCGAGGCCCAGAAGGTCAAACCGGTGGTCAGTCCCCAGCAACCGAAGATGATCATCAACTCGGTCATCGACGGCGCGGTCGAGTACCAAAGGCCCAAAACGCCCGTGGCCACCAGCGAAAAGAAAATCAGGAAACGCGGCGCAATGCGGTCGGCCAGCCAACCGCTCGGCAAGTAGCTGAGCAGAAAAATCGTGCCGAGGATTGAGTACAGATAGCCCAGTTCACTGTGGCTGATCTGGAACACCTCGAGCATGGTCGTTTGATAGACCTGGCGCAGGTACAGAATCGGATAGATCGCGCCGGCGGCCAGCACCAGCAACATCAATTGGAAATAGCGACTTCCCTTGTCACTTTGGCTTTTCACAGCCGCGTTGGAACCCTGAACAGCGGCAGCAGAGGATGCATGCTTGGACATTGAAGTGACCTCGGGCGCCCCGTGCTCCGGGCGCCACTGATAATTGTTTTTATAGATGAAGCGTGAGGCGTGTCGCGGTGGATCAGTACTTCATGACCACAAGTCGGGTCTGGGTGAATTCGAGCATGCCGTGCTTGCCGTCATCACCGCCCAGGCCGGAGCGTTTCCAGCCGGCGTGGTAACCCTGATACGGGTCGGCCGGGGTGCGATTGACGTACAACTCGCCAGCCTCGATGGCGTTGGCGACTTTCTGCGCGGTGCGGTAATTCTCGGTGTAGAGCACCGACGCCAGGCCGAACTGGTGGTCGTTGGCCATGGCCAGCGCCTCGTCGATGTCGCGGTACTTGAGCACCGGCAGCACCGGGCCGAAGATTTCTTCCTGGACGATTTCCATGTCCTGACGGCAGCCGCTGAGCAGCGTTGGCGGATAAAAATGCCCCCGACCTTGCGGCAGGACACCGCCGCACTCCAGGGTCGCCCCGTCGGCCACGGCACGTTCGACCATCGCGTGAATGTTCTTCTGTGAGCTGGCGTTGGCCAGCGGGCCCATCAGGCTGGCGTCGGTGGCGCGGTCGCCGAATTTGACCTCGGCGATCTTGCTTTTGAGCAAGTCGAGGAACCGATCGTAGATACTTTCCTGCACATAGACACGCTCGACCGCAGTGCACAGTTGCCCGCAGTGCGTGGTCTTCGAGGCAATCACCGCCGTCGCAGCCGCTTCCAGATCGGCATCCGCCTCGATGATCGCCGGGGTCTTGCCGCCCAGTTCCAGCGACGGCTTGGCGATATTGGCCTTGCAGTAATCGAGGACGATGCGCCCGGCGTTGACGCTGCCGGTCAGGGTAATCAGGCCTACCGATTTATGCGTGCAGACCGCCGCCGCTGTGGCGTGATCCATGGTCAGAATATTGATGACACCCGCCGGCATGCCCGACTGCTGCACCGCTTTGGCAATTTCGAACGCCGAGGTCGGTGTGTTGTTGCTCGGTCGCACCACCACGGTGTTGCCGGTAATCAGCGCCGGGGCGATTTTGCGCAACAGGGTGTAGACCGGGTAGTTGAACGGAATCAGGCAGGCGACGACGCCGATCGGCTCGCGATGCAAAAACAGGTTTTCATCAGGGCTGTCGCTGGGAATGATTTCGCCTTCGATACGGCGTGCCCATTCAGCATGATAACGAGTGATCTGCGCCGCATAGCGCGCTTCATTACTGGCGTCGCTGAGGCTTTTGCCGGACTCGGCGGCCAGTGCGGCGCCAATGGCTTCAGCGCGATCCTCAAGGGCTGCGGCCAAGGCTCGCAGGTGTTCGGCGCGCTCGATGCTGGTGAGTTTGCCCCAAAGCTTTTGCGCGATGGTCGCAGCGTCGACCGCGGCAGTGGCCTCCTCGGCAGTGGCGCCCGACACATGGCCCAGCAACGCTTCGGTGGCCGGATTGTAGACCGCAATCAGCGCTGCGCTGGCAGGCTCGATGAATTGGCCGTTAACAAAATTTCGCTCGATTCGCATGTGCATCGCCCATCGTTTGTTTTTATCAATGCCGCCAGTCTTGTCATCGATGGCGGGTTGAACAAACGATTTATCGGGCGTTTAAACATGCGAAAAACGCAGGTTACTCCTGGCTCCACCGCAAACTCCTTTGGGAGCGAGCCTGCTCGCGAAGAGGTGGGTCATTCACAGATGATGGCGGCTGATCCAACGCTTTCGCGAGCAGGCTCGCTCCCACAAGGGTATTTGGGGTGTGTCAGGAAGCAGCCGTCGAAGGCTCCAATTGGCGTTGCGCCAGCCAGATTTCTTCTTGCAGCCACTGACTGAACACCTGCAACTGCGGCATTTCCGTCTGCTCCGGCCGGGTCACCAGCCAATAGGATTGATGCCCTTCGACATGCACATTCAGCACTTGGGTCAACTGCCCGCTGGCCAGCTCCGTCGCGACCATGTGCCAGTCGGCAATGGTGATCCCCAGCCCATCGGTCGCGGCCTGAATCGCCAGGTCCAGCAGGTCGAACTCATAACCGCCCTGGGTATCCACGCCAGTGATCCGTGCCGCATCGAGCCAGTGTTTCCAGGTCAGGTAGCGCTGATCTTCCTTGGCCAACACATGCAATAACGTAAGGCGATTGAGGTCGATGCCCTGCTCGCCACTCTCGCGGGCATACAGCGACGGCGCGCACACCGCGATGTGCCGCTCCTGGATCAACAGCGAACTGTCGAGACCATCCCACTCCCCATCACCAAAACGGATGGCACAATCGAGGGTACTCGTTTCCGCGAGGCTGTCCTGCAAGCGCGTCGTAATGCTCAATTCCAGTTCCGGGTGCCGCTCGCGCAGACGCCCCAGGCGCGGCATCAACCAGCGACTGGTGAAGGTCGGCGGCGCGTTGATGTGCAAGCGATTGGAATGGGTTTTCTGTTGGATGCTGCGCACCGTCAGCTCGATCTTGTCGAACGACTGATGCAGCGCCCGCAACAGAATCTTGCCGGCGCCCGTCAGCTCCAAATGATGATGGCGGCGCTCGAGCAGGCTTTCGCCAAGCTGTTCCTCCAGTTGCCGCACCTGGCGGCTGACCGCACTTTGCGTGACATTGAGCAACTCGGCGGCGCGGGTGAAGCTGCCGGTGCTGCCGGCGACTTCGAACGCCTTGAGCGCGTTCAGGCCAGGCATTTTGCGTTTCATATCAAAGCACTCGAAAACCGCTGACAAGGCGCAGAGCATCCCATGAGTGTGTGGGACTGTCCTACAGGATTTTTCGAGTAACTTGCATTCGACGCAGGTTTCTCCAGCGTTTTTATCGTTTGTTCAACAATCGGCAGATGGCAAAACTGCGCGGCATCTCTAATAAAAACAATCGAGAGCCGCTCCATGCCCTTCCCCTCTTCGTTTCGCCTGCGCACGACTTCCATCGCTCTGTTCTGCAGCTTTGCCGCCCCGGCAATGGCGGTGCAGGTCACCGACAATCTTGATCTGGGCGGTGCCATCCGCGCGCGCTGGGATGTCGACCCGGATCGCGACATTCAGAAGTTCGGCCTCGACACGGTATTCCTCAGCGCAAAATACAATTCGGACAGCTGGATCGGTGAGGCTCAGTACCGTTTCTATGGCCGCTCCTACCCTTACCAGTACACGAAAAACTACGGCGACATCCAATTCGCCAAATTCGCGTGGCTGGGCTACAAATTCAACCCTGACCAGCAGGTGCAAGTAGGCCTGAACACCGTACCGTTCGGTTTGCAGCCGTACTTCGGCAGCACGTTCTACGAGACGCTGGGCAACGTTATCGGGCTGGAAGATGTGCAACAGGTCGGCGCCAAGTACATCCAGCAAACCGGCGCATGGAACATTCAGGCCGGGTACTACGTGCGCCCCGCGTGGCAAGGCAAAGGCGCCAGCAACGGAGTGAGCTACTCAAGCGTTGTATCCGAGGCCGACGACTATGTGGCTGACGGCAGCGACAACCAGGAGCGCAACACCATCGTGCTGCGCGTGGCCAAGGCGCTGGACCTCGGCCCGTGGAAGTCCGAGGTCGGCATCTCCGGCCTGACGTCGAGCCTTCAGAACAGGGACACCGACAACAACGGCCGTCGCAATGCCGTTGCCGTGCATTACCTGGGCAAGAACGGTCCATGGGGCGTGCAGTTGCAGGCCGCGCGGCAGCAGATGTCACCGCGCAATCCGGGCACTGATGAACTGGTAACCCTTGGTGGTTACGACGGCACTTTCAACGTCGCCAGTCGCGGCAATCTGTACGTGGCAGACCTGAGTTATGACGTGGGCGGCAAATACCTGTTCGACCAAGTCAGCGGCATCAAGCTCTACGCCAACTACAGTGCCTTCGACAAATCCGCCAGCGGCTTCAAGACGTCGGAACGGATGATCCTCGGCAGCTCGTTTTCGGTGAGTAAATTGTGGGTGGCGGCTGAATGGCTGATCGGCAAGAACGATCCATACATCGGTGGCAGCAGCTACACCCAGAGTTTGGGTGCAGGGGGCCTGGATCAGTGGGAGAACCAGATGTATGTGAACATCGGGTATTACTTCTGACTGCCAGTATTCCTGCGCCAGTCAGTACGCCATCGCGACGACCGACATTTCAGACTGATCGCCCTGCGCTGGTATCGACAGCCAAAAAAAAGCAGAAACCGGAATCCGGTTTCTGCTTTTTTGCACCCGACAATTGCTACAGGCAATCACGCACAGATTGGCGTAGCGACCCGGACTTGGCCCACGGCGGGCCTTGGTACAACGAAACGCTGCTGCCGTCCTTGTATTTGACGATTTCGAGGATCTCGTCAGCCGTGATGATGCTCGGCGCGGTGATGCGGTAACCATTGGAGATCGATGTCTGCGAGGTTTTCGCAACATCCTTCTGCCACAACGGCAATACGCAAGCGGCATAGTCTTTGGGCGCCTTGCTGGTGGTCTTTCTGACATTGGGCTCACCCGGCACCAACGATGTCGGCAACGAGCACCCTGCCAACATGGCCAACGCCAGACTCCCGATCCATATCCGCATGATGTTTCCTTTTGCTAAAAAAGTGAATGTACCGCCTAACAGACAACACATCCATCGTGGCATCGCGCCCGCTGTGGAGATTTGACAATCTTTTACACCTATTGAGCGGTATCACAGACAAACCACGCGCGATGGATGAAAAATGCGACTACTCTTTTTTACCGAGAATGTTCCGGAGGTGATCATGCGTCTCAACGAATACGAACACGAACTGCAACGCGACTTGCAAAGCGTCGCGTCGGATCTGCGCTGGTCGGCAGTCGATCTGAAGCGCATCGCCGAGCAGCTGCGCAAATCTGGTAACGAGGCTGACGCGCAGTCAGTACTGAGATCCTGTGAGGTCTTGCAAAGCGATGAAGAGCGGCTGCAATTGTACGCCAGGGAAGTGAAGGCACGGGCAATCAGTCGTACCAAAGTCCACTGACACACACTTATTACCGCTGCAAACTAAAGCCCTGGCGTTAGCCGGGGCTGCTTTTGTTAAACCCGTCATCTCGCCTAGTGACCCTGAACACGCGTTTAGGGTTTTCAGTATCCGCTCGTACCGCGCAAGCCTGTTTCAGCATTTGGCACTTCTCTCAATACTCGACGCTCCAACGTCAAAGGAACCTTTAACCAAAGGTCCGGCTCGAATATTGCAGTTTTATTTCTTTTTTATGACAGCGGTAACAGGCAACGATGAAAGTACGTGCAACCGTCATCTGCGAGCAGAATCGACATATCCTCCTGGTGCGCAAGCCCCGCTGCCGCTGGAGTTTGCCGGGCGGCAAAGTCGAACCTGGAGAAACCCGGACGGGCGCTGCCGTGCGCGAATTGCAGGAAGAAACCGGGCTGAATGCCGATGAAGTGCTCTACCTGATGGAACTGCAATACGGCGGAACCCGACATCATGTCTATGAGGCTTCGGTGCTAAACATTGAAGAGCTGCGCCCGCAGAACGAAATCACTGATTGCATCTGGTTTCCGTTAGGCGCGGTACAGAATCTGGATACCAGCGAAGCAACGCTTCGCATCGTCCGGGCATTTCAACGGCGTTTATAAACATCAACCGGCGAAGGCCCTGCGGCCGGCACTCATTTCTGTACGCAATTCGCCAATAAAGCTGGAAATGTCGCGGATCGTGACGAGATGTTCCGGGGAAACGCCGTTGAGCAGCAACTCGACGCGTCCGCTGCCGGGCTCATAGACTTTGATTTGAAGCAGCCCCTGAGGCGTTGAAATGCACTCGCATTTAAACGTGGGAAAGCCGGATTCGACGATGCGACAGATGTCGGCAATGGCAAGCATGGCGGGGCGCCTCGCAGGCGTTGAATCGATCGATCCGTAGAGCATAGATGGGCAATGACTGCCCCGCCCCCCCAAAAAACGTCAACCCGATCACATTTTTCATGCGTCCCGTCATTGAGAATCGTGATCCCAGATCCAGTTCCACATGCCCGGCAACTGCACCGACTCGGAACTTTGCCGAACCGTACGCGCCAGCGCAGCCTTCTCCAATTCAGCGTGATCGTCATAAAAAGGCTTTTGCGCCAATCTCACGCCGGTGGTCGCGGCGCTGTCGAGCAGGATTTGCAGGTATTCGCGCATGTGCCGCGCGGTATAGCGGTTGAGATCATGAAAGGTCACCACCACAGGAATCACACCGTCCACTGTCGGAAACTCTCCCAGGGCGATGCGCTCACGCACTTGCGACAGCTGCTGCAACATGTTCGCCCGTCGGCGCGGGCTGGCGTTGAAGCCCCAGATCTTGCCGTCATTGGCACTCAGATCCGTGAGCAACACCTGCAAGCCATGCTGTTGATAGGCGGCGAACGTGCGTTTGTCGTAATTCCAGAATGGCGGTCGCAACAACTTCGGCGGCGCTCCGGTGAGGGCGGCAATGTCAGCGGAGCCGTTGGTCAGCGATTCTTTGAGTTCCTGCGGAGTGAGCGAGCGATGGTTGGTGTGCCAATGGGTCGCTGTATGAAAACCGAGGACATGCCCCTCTTCGAACTCGCGCCGCATGATGTCGCGACCAATTTCGCTGTTGCCAGCCCGGGGGGCACGCGTCTGGACGAAAAATACCGCTTTGATGCCCGCCTGCACCGGGTTGTCTTTCAGGCTGTCGAGCACCGTCGCTGACGGATTCCAGAAACTCGAGGCGCTGGGGCCGTCATCGAACGTCAGCAGAAAACGCACCGGCGCTTGAGCCTTCAGCCGGGATTCGGTTTGCGCGGTCAGTTCAACGGGCGCGGCAATGCAGCCGGCCAGCACCAGAGCGATGACCGCTGCACAAAAAAGTTTGAATCCGGATGTCATGTTTTGCCTTCAGTCCGACCACTGCGTTCATGTACCGATTGGCAAAACTCCCTCGCCCTTATCCACCCCTGCGCTCGGCTTCGCGGGTCGAAGTTGGATAAGGTACACAGGGTTTGGTTCCAGCGCTCGCTCTGTGCGCCAGTGACTGCTGAAACGAGCCGACACGTTCACCGGTCACCCTGCCAAGGAGTGAAACAAAGAGCCGACTAAGCTGATATTTCCTACAGGAGATTCAGCCGATGTGCGGAAGACTCTCGCAATACCGGGGCATTCACGATTTCGTCGCAGTGCTGAGCATTCCCGATGCGTTGATCAATCATGTCGGCGAAGCGCCGCTGGCTCGATACAACGCAGCGCCGACCACCGCGCTTGCGGTCCTGCATCAACACGAACAACGTGTGTATGCGGACAACCTACGCTGGGGCTGGCGTCCGCACTGGGCAAAGGACCGCGCAGCACCGATCAATGCGCGGGTGGAGAAAGTCGCGCACGGGCCGTTTTTCCGCGCGATCTGGCGTCACCGCTTGATCGTGCCGGTCGATAACTGGTTCGAATGGGTCGATGCCGAGGACAAAACCCGACAACCATGGCTGATTCGTCGTGTGGATCATGGGCCAGTTTTCTGCGCCGCCATTGGGCAATTTCCGACACCGGGTGCCGATGCTCGTGACGACGATGGCTTCGTCATCATCACTGCCGACAGCATGGGCGGCATGCTCGATATCCACGACCGTCGACCGGTGGTGCTCAACGCCGAACTGGCTCGCGAATGGCTCGACCCGGCGACCCCGGTGGAACGAGCCGAGCAGATGCTGATGTTCGAGGGTGAAGACGCAACGGCGTTTGAGTGGCACAAGGTCGCCAAAGCCGTCGGCAACTCACGCAATCAAGGCCCCGAGTTGATCGCTGAAGTGGCCTGAAAATCTGCCAGCGCTACACGTTCTCTTATGTAGAAGCTGCCGAAGGCTGGGATGTTTTGCTTTTCAAGATCAAAAGATCGCAGCCTTCGGCAGCGCCTACAGGGTGACGCGTAGCGTTTACAAATAGTGTTTCAAAGTTGAGACAAGCGTATATAAAACAGTCGTTTGAGCGAACTAACCGCCTGTCTGACATTTCAATCGTCATACATACATTTACATTCGCTACGGATAGCATGCGCGCCGCATTTCCAATTGGTATACCAGTTGACTGCAAAGTCAACAAGCCAGAATTCCCCCATAACGTCTACAAGCCTTGCAGAGAAATAAGTTGCGCGACGATTTTGCAATCAAACAGGTCGGAGGCCTGGAGTGTATTCATCTGTCCACGACAGAACGCCTTCAACTCGACTGTTTTATCGGCCATTACATCAAGACACGAAACCTGAGTTCAGTCCCTGACATCGAACGTATCCTGCGCATCACTCTGGATGAGTATCCCGGCCAGGCGCCGGTGATGGTCAACGAGCTCAATGCCTGGATCGACCGAACTCTGGGTTACCGGGCGGCACACCCCGATTTCTCGCAGCTGGAAGACCTTTGAAACGCCAAAGCCCCGTTGATTCGGGGCTTTGGCAATTCATCATTCAAGGTTTTAGCGGGCGTTCCTGATCGCGATCCGATAGCTCTCGGCTGTCGTCATGTTTCCAGGTCTGCTCCTCTCTCCTCTTCTGTTGCTCGACCTCTTCTTCTGATGGCTCATCCTCATCATCCAGATGCGTTTTCTCAGTTGCCATATCCGCCTCGCTTTCAGAAGTCATTTATCGTCGATAAAGCGTAGAACAGTTTTCATCGCGCAACTTGTAACCACTCGACGCTGACAGCAAACACCATGTCCGGCTAACAAATGCGCTAAATCGCGCCGTCCGTGAGCCGCGGCTGGCGTAACATGGCACCCATCACAAATGCGTCAGGGAGACGACATGCTGTACCGAATCGCAGCCGACGGGCTGGTGCTGTTTCATTTGCTGTTCATTCTATTCGTGCTGTTCGGCGGACTGCTGGTGCTCAAGTGGCCGCGACTGATGTGGCTGCACTTGCCGGCCGCCGCGTGGGGCTTCGCGGTCGAGGTGTTGCACCTGACCTGCCCCCTGACCTATTGGGAAAACCTGATGCGCCACGCCGCCGGGCAAACCGAGTACGCCGGCGGTTTCATCGAACATTACATCTGGCCGATCATCTACCCGGCCGGGCTTACACCGCAGATTCAACTGGTGCTAGGCAGCGTGGTGCTGATGGTCAACCTGCTGGTTTACGGGCGATTGATCCGCTCGTGGAAACTGCGCCGAGCCAGCCGTATTTCGCTTTAACGCGACGCAGGCTTCAAGGCCTCCAGCCACGCCGGATCAAGGCGTGGCTGGTCGACATCGAGACCCAGCGCTTGCATCCGCTCTTTGTGCTGTTCGACTTCGCGATGCAACTGCGCATGATCGCTGGAGTTGCCATCCAGTTCATGCATCTGCGTCAGCCCCTGATGATAGAAGCGCAACACTTTCATCGCGATCGGGTCATTCTTTTCCACTGCCGCCGTCACCTGATGCATCACATTGGTCACGCTCATCAAATTGCGCTTGAGCCGCCAGCTATACACCGCCGGCGCCATCCAGCTCTGATTCCAGAAGCGCCCGCGCAGCAATGCCGCCGTCAGCAGAAATGCCAGAAAAACCCCGCCGACATTAAACCGCAGGTTATCGCCGCCCGGTTCTCCGAACAGCTGCACCGCCACCGTTGAAAGCAACATCGCCAGCACCAGGAACAGCACGGCGATGATCAGCGTGCTGCGGCGGGTCTGTTGGCGAAAAGTGGCGGCGTCCATCGACTGAATCTCGAACATCACTAACGACTTCCTTGAGCAAGAAAAAGAGGCACAACAGAAAAACGGGCCCGCGCATTATCGCCTCTGCGACGGATTTAGCTATGCTGGGGCCCCTTTTCATCTTTTCATCGTCCAACGGGGACATGGCGGTATAGCGCAGATCGTGCCATCTTCATTCATGGATACACACTATTCGGATGCCATTCGCCTGGTTCTGGGATGACATCGTTTTAAGGATCATTGCATGACCCAACGACACGTAATCAATGCTTCGGTCAGCCCCAAAGGCAGCCTGGAAACCCTTTCTCAACGTGAAGTGCAGCAACTGAGCGAAGCCGGATCCGGCAGCACCTACACCCTGTTCCGCCAGTGCGCCCTGGCCATCCTCAACACCGGCGCTCATGTCGATAACGCCAAGACCATTCTGGAAGCCTACAAGGACTTCGAAATCCGCATTCACCAGCAGGATCGCGGTGTGCGCCTTGAGTTGCTGAACGCTCCGGCCGATGCCTTCGTCGACGGCGAAATGATCGCCAGCACCCGGGAAATGCTGTTCAGCGCCCTGCGAGACATCGTCTACACCGAAAACGAACTCGACAGCCAACGCATCGATCTCAGCACCTCGCAAGGCATCAGCGACTACGTCTTTCACCTGCTGCGCAATGCCCGCACCCTGCGCCCGGGTGTCGAGCCGAAAATCGTCGTGTGCTGGGGCGGTCACTCGATCAACACCGAAGAATACAAATACACCAAGAAAGTCGGCCACGAACTGGGCCTGCGCAGCCTCGACATCTGCACCGGCTGCGGCCCCGGCGTGATGAAGGGCCCGATGAAAGGCGCGACCATCGCCCACGCCAAACAGCGTATTCACGGCGGTCGCTATCTCGGTCTGACCGAGCCGGGCATCATCGCTGCCGAAGCGCCAAACCCGATCGTCAATGAGCTGGTGATCCTGCCGGACATCGAGAAACGTCTGGAAGCGTTCGTGCGTGTCGGCCACGGCATCATCATCTTCCCGGGCGGTGCCGGTACGGCGGAAGAGTTCCTCTACCTGCTGGGCATCCTCATGCATCCGGACAACGAGGGCCTGCCGTTCCCGGTCATCCTGACCGGGCCGAAACATGCTGCACCGTATCTGGAGCAGCTCGACGCGTTCGTCATCGCGACCCTCGGTGAAGCGGCCAAGCAGCACTACGAAATCATCATCGACGACCCGACTGAAGTCGCGCGTCAGATGACCCAGGGCCTTAAAGCCGTGAAGCAGTTCCGCCGCGAGCGTAACGACGCGTTCCACTTCAACTGGCTGCTGAAGATTGACGAGGGCTTCCAGCGTCCGTTCGATCCGACCCACGAAAACATGGCCAACCTGAAACTGCACCGCGACCAGCCACCGCATGAACTCGCGGCCAACCTGCGCCGGGCGTTCTCAGGGATCGTGGCCGGTAACGTCAAGGACAAGGGCATTCGTCTGATCGAGGAACACGGCCCGTACCAGATCCGTGGTGACGCCGCGATCATGCAACCGCTCGACGCGCTGCTCAAAGCCTTCGTCGCCCAGCACCGGATGAAACTGCCGGGCGGCGCGGCGTATGTGCCGTGCTATCGAGTGGTGGCGTAAGGTTCAGC
Source organism: Pseudomonas sp. P42 (assembly GCF_017973755.1). Classification (NCBI taxonomy): domain Bacteria; kingdom Pseudomonadati; phylum Pseudomonadota; class Gammaproteobacteria; order Pseudomonadales; family Pseudomonadaceae; genus Pseudomonas; species Pseudomonas sp. P42. Next base: position 274,511 of record NZ_JACOPU010000004.1, read on the forward strand.
CGCACGAGACCCTTGTAGGAGCTGCGGCACGCTGCGATCTTTTGATCTTGTTTTTAAAGGTCAAAATCAAAAGATCGCAGCGTGCCGCAGCTCCTACAGGAATTTGTGTCAGGCAAAGATCTTGTGCTCAACGCAAGACTCTGTGGGAGCTGGCTTGCCAGCGATGACGGCCGAACGTTCACCCTCAACCCCGCAGCCTCTCTAAATCCGTCAACCGCGCCGCCAACGCCTTCGCCTGCAACGCCACATCCGTCACCGCCGTACTCTCCCACCACACCCCGCGCAACGGCGGGCCCATTGCGAACAAGCGATTCGCTGTTTGCCCGTGTTCGTCCTCAACAGCTCCGTCAGTCGCTGCCGCAATCCCTAACGCCAAAGGCCCAGGCTGCACCAGACCCCGCGCCAACAATTGCTGTGGCAACGGTCGCGCCACACGACGCCAGTCATATTCGATGCCGCTGGAGTTGATCAGCGCTGCGCCATGTACCACGCAGGTTTGCGCTTCACCCCGCGGACGGATGCGAATACTCACACCACCCTCCGCGCAAGGCTCAAGCCCTTTGAACGAAGCTGCGTGAATGCGCAACCGCCCTTCGCTATGCAGACGCTCGACCAACTGTGCACTCAGCGGTGGCGAACGATGGTGATGGCTTTCCCACCAAGGCCGCACATGACGTACGAATTGTCGACGCTGCACGTCAGTCGCCTGGCTCCAAAGTCGGCCGATGTGTGCACGCACCGTGTCCAGTGGCGCTTGCCAATCGATGCCTTGAGCGATGGCGTCGCGGCAATGCCGTCGCAACTCGCGCAGTAACTGTCCGGGGGAACGAATGCCGTGGTCTTCAGCAAGAAAATCTGGCCAGCCCGGCGGTTGTCGACGAACATGGGGCAGCAAGCCATGACGGGAAAACACCTCGATCGGCCCACGATGCCCAGCCTGCTCCAGCGACACCACGGCATCGACCATGGTCAGGCCGGAACCGATGATCAGCACGCTCGATTGCGCATCGAGCTGACGCATGGTCGCTACATTCCAAGGGTCCAGAGCGGCAGCGTTGAGACCACTGGATTGCGTCTGCGGTGTGCGCGCGGCCGGGAACATGCCGGTGGCGAGTACTGCGTACGCGCCGTGCAATTGTTGGTCATTGTCCAGGGTGAGCTGCACTGAATCCGTATCGATTTGCAGATCGACGGCTTCTGCGAGGATGTGCTCGACGGTCGAACCCTGCTGCGCGCCGTCCTCTCGTGCTTCGGCTAAACGCTGCTGCACGTAAACGCCGAACAGTCCGCGCGGCGGGAACAATTCACTGACCGGCACCTGTTGCTCGGCAGACTCGGGCCAGCCGCCCGAAGCGATGTGCTCGGCCAGCCATTGCGTCAGGTCATCCGGGTTATCCGGATCGACGCTCATCCGCGCCGCGTTGCCATTGAGCGTGTGGCCCAACTCCACCGCACTATAGGCCTCACCACGGCCGAGCTCCGCGCGCGGCTCAATGACCAGAATCCGCCGCTGGCCTGGCCGACGCAACAACTGCACCGCCAGCATCGTGCCGCTGAGGCCACCGCCGATGATCAGAAAGTCTGCGTGCTGGTTCATTCAAATCACCACATTACGCACAAACCGCGCCGCCACCGGCCCATCATTGCGATAAGCATGCGGCTGATTACTGGCAAACATGAAGAACTCCCCCGTGCCGATCTGTTGCGCATGATCGCCAAGCATCAACGTCAGGCAACCCTCAAATACATAAATCTGTTCACTCCAGCCATCGGCGTCCGGTTGCGACGGATAGACCTCGCCTGGTTGCAGGCACCATTCCCATTGCTCGACTTCGCGGGTAGCGGTGGCTTTGGACAGCAACACGGCTTTGCTGCCGGGCATGCTCCCGGCCCACGCCACTTCGTTGATGCGGCTCGGATCGCGCGCGTCAGGGGCCTGGATCAAATCGCTGAAGGCAACATCGAGTGCTTCGGCGACGCGATCGAGGGTGGTCAGGCTGACGTTCTTTTCGCCCGCCTCGATCGCCACCAGCATCCGCCGACTCACTCCGGACTTTTCCGCCAGCGCGGTCTGGCTCATGTCGGCAGCGTGCCGCAAGCGCCGGACGTTCTGGCTGACGTGTTGCAGGACGGAGGCGCGTTGGCTGGAATCTTTGTGCACTATATTGCTCACTCGGTGGGGTTGGGCAGTATACTGCGCAACATTTGGCGCATTGTGCGTCGCTCTTTCTCCCGCGCGCAAGGACATGACGTCAGTGAATCGCTCCGACACCCCCTCTCGTTTCTCCCGCTTCAGCAAGGCCGAGTGGGTGCTGGTGGTGATCACCATGATCTGGGGCGGCACCTTTTTGCTGGTGCAGCATGCGATGACCGTCAGCGGCCCGATGTTCTTCGTCGGCCTGCGCTTTGCCGCCGCAGCGGCCATCGTCGCGCTTTTTTCGTGGCGACACCTGCGTGAGCTGACCTTGTTCGAACTCAAGGCCGGCGCCTTCATTGGCGTAGCAATCATGCTCGGTTACGGCCTGCAGACGGTCGGGTTGCAGACAATTCCTAGCAGTCAGTCGGCGTTCATCACTGCGTTGTACGTCCCGTTCGTGCCGTTGCTGCAATGGCTGGTGCTGGGGCGGCGACCGGGCTTGATGCCGAGCATTGGCATCATGCTGGCGTTTACCGGATTGATGCTGTTGTCGGGGCCGTCCGGAGCCTCGCTGAACTTCAGCCCCGGTGAAATCGCCACACTGATCAGCGCCGTAGCCATTGCAGCTGAAATCATTTTGATCAGCACCTACGCCGGCCAGGTGGATGTGCGCCGGGTGACCGTGGTGCAACTGGCAACGACCTCGGTGTTGTCATTTTTGATGGTGGTGCCGACTGGCGAAGCGCTTCCGGATTTTTCCTGGCTGCTGCTCGCAACAGCTTTGGGCCTGGGCGCGGCGAGTGCGGCCATTCAGGTAGCGATGAACTGGGCGCAGAAGAGTGTTTCGCCGACGCGAGCGACGCTGATCTATGCCGGTGAGCCGGTATGGGCAGGGATTGTCGGGCGGCTTGCTGGCGAGCGTTTGCCGGCGATTGCTCTGTTGGGCGCCGGGTTGATTGTGGCGGCGGTGATCGTCAGTGAGTTGAAGACCAAGGGTAAGCATTCGGAGGAAGTGCTGGAGGATTTTGACCGCGAGACTGAGCGCTGAGGATCTTGAAGATCAAAAGATCGCAGCCTTCGCCAGCCCCTACATTGGAATACGTTTTTCTGTAGGAGCTGCCGCAGGCTGCGATCTTTTTTCGCCCTTGAAACAAGGCCAAACACAAATATCCAGACTACTTTGTAGGATTCTGAGACATCCTGGCGTTTGGTGATCGGGGAGCTGGCACGTATGATGCTTCACAAACTTCCGCAGATTAGAAGCCTATGTCCCTGATAGTTCTACTGCTTCTGCCATTCATTGGCAGCTGTCTGGCAGCGGTGCTGCCACACAATGCGCGTAACACCGAATCCCTGTTGGCAGGTCTGGTCGCTCTGATCGGCGTCGTCCAGGTCGCTTTGTTGTACCCGCAGATCGCCAATGGCGGCGTCATTCGCGAAGAATTCATGTGGTTACCCAGTCTCGGGCTGAACTTCGTTCTGCGCATGGACGGTTTCGCCTGGCTGTTCTCGATACTGGTACTCGGGATCGGCTCACTCGTCTCTTTATATGCCCGCTACTACATGTCACCGGACGACCCGGTGCCGCGATTCTTCGCATTTTTCCTGGCGTTCATGGGCGCCATGCTTGGCCTGGTGATCTCCGGCAACCTCATCCAGATCGTGTTTTTCTGGGAGCTGACCAGCCTCTTCTCTTTCCTGCTGATCGGTTACTGGCACCACCGCTCCGATGCCCGTCGTGGCGCCTACATGGCGCTGATGGTCACAGGCGCCGGCGGACTATGCCTGCTGGCGGGGGTCATGATCCTCGGCCATGTCGTCGGCAGCTATGACCTTGACAAGGTCCTGGCCGCCGGCGACCTGATTCGCGCACATGCCCTCTACCCAATCCTGTTACCCCTCATTCTCATCGGCGCCTTAAGCAAAAGCGCCCAGTTTCCCTTCCACTTCTGGCTGCCCCACGCTATGGCGGCGCCCACGCCGGTCTCGGCGTATCTGCACTCGGCGACCATGGTCAAGGCCGGGGTTTTCCTGCTCGCACGCCTGTGGCCATCGCTGTCCGGCAGTGAGGAATGGTTCTACATCGTCAGCGGCGCTGGCGCGTGTACGCTGTTGCTCGGCGCGTATTGCGCAATGTTCCAGAACGACCTCAAAGGCTTGCTCGCCTACTCAACCATCAGCCACCTGGGCCTGATCACGTTGCTGCTGGGCCTGAACAGTCCGCTGGCTGCCGTTGCCGCGGTATTCCATATCCTCAACCACGCCACGTTCAAAGCCTCGCTGTTCATGGCCGCGGGCATCATCGACCACGAGAGCGGCACCCGCGACATCCGCAAGCTCAGCGGTCTGATCAAGCTGATTCCGTTTACCGCAACGCTGGCGATGGTTGCCAGCGCGTCGATGGCCGGCGTGCCACTTCTCAACGGTTTCCTGTCGAAAGAGATGTTCTTCGCCGAAACCGTGTTCATCAATGCCACGGCGTGGGTTGAAGCCGCGCTGCCGATTGTCGCAACCATTGCCGGTACATTCAGCGTCGCCTATTCCCTGCGTTTCACCGTCGATGTGTTCTTCGGCCCACCGGCAACCGACCTGCCCCACACCCCGCACGAGCCGCCGCGCTGGATGCGTGCACCGGTCGAGTTGCTGGTGTTTACCTGCCTGATCGTGGGGATTTTCCCGGCACAAGTGGTCGGCCCGCTGCTCGCCGCCGCCGCGCAGCCCGTAGTGGGTGGCACCTTGCCGGAGTACAGCCTGGCAATCTGGCACGGCCTGAACGCACCGATGATCATGAGCCTGATCGCCATGTCCGGTGGCATCGTGCTTTACCTGTTACTGCGTAATCAGTTCAGACACGGCCGCTTCAAATACCCGCCACTGGTGGGACGCTTCAACGGCAAGCGTCTGTTCGAGCGCAGCCTGGTAGTGATGATGCGCATGGCCCGGCGCGTTGAACGCCGACTCGGCACCCGACGCCTGCAAATGCAGTTGTTCCTGATGGTCTTGGCGGCAGTGCTCGCGGGCCTGATTCCGATGCTGCACAGCAGCCTGAGCTGGGGTGACCGGCCGAAGATTCCGGGCTCGATCGTTTTCGTGACCCTGTGGCTGCTGGCAATTGCTTGCGCCCTCGGCGCCGCGTGGCAGGCCAAGTATCACCGTCTCGCCGCGCTGACCATGGTCAGCGTCTGTGGCTTGATGACCTGCGTGACCTTCGTCTGGTTCTCCGCTCCGGATCTGGCGCTGACGCAATTGGCCGTCGAAGTGGTGACCACCGTGCTGATCCTGCTGGGGCTGCGCTGGTTGCCACGGCGGATCGAAGAGGTTTCGCCACTGCCGAGCACGCTGCGCAAGGCACGCATTCGCCGTGTGCGCGACTTGATGCTGTCGATTGCGGTCGGCGCCGGCATGGCGTTGCTGTCCTACGCAATGCTCACGCGGCAGACGCCGAATGACATTTCCTCGTTCTACCTCAGTCGCGCCCTGCCTGAGGGCGGTGGCAGCAACGTGGTCAACGTGATGCTGGTGGACTTCCGTGGTTTCGACACCCTGGGTGAAATTACCGTGCTGGTCGCTGTGGCATTGACGGTGTTCGCCCTGCTGCGCCGCTTCCGCCCCCCAAAAGAAAGCCTGCAACTGCCGGCCCAGCAGCGCTTGCTGGCACCGGACGTGGTCACCGACCTGGTCAACCCGCGTTCGGCCAGCGACACCGCGCTCGGCTTCATGATGGTCCCGGCGGTGCTGGTGCGTCTGCTATTGCCGATTGCGCTGGTGGTGTCGTTCTACCTGTTCATGCGCGGACACAATCAGCCGGGCGGCGGATTTGTCGCCGGGCTGGTGATGTCGGTGGCGTTCATCCTGCAATACATGGTCGCCGGTACGCAGTGGGTCGAGGCACAAATGAGCCTGCGGCCACTGCGCTGGATGGGCACGGGGCTGCTCTTTGCCACCGCCACCGGGCTTGGTGCGATGGTGGCCGGGTATCCGTTCCTCACCACCCACACCTGGCATTTCACCCTGCCGCTGCTGGGTGACATCCATATCGCCAGCGCGTTGTTCTTTGACATTGGCGTGTACGGCGTGGTGGTCGGCTCGACGCTATTGATCCTCACCGCTCTCGCCCACCAATCGGTACGTGGTCACAAGAACGCGTCCCTGCCCAAGGCCGTTGCCAGCAAAGGAGCCGTCTGATGGAAGAAGTCATCGCAATCGCCATTGGCATTCTCGCCGCCTCCGGCGTCTGGCTGATCCTGCGCCCACGTACGTTCCAGGTGGTCATGGGCCTGTGCCTACTGTCCTACGCGGTCAACCTGTTCATCTTCAGCATGGGCAGCCTGTTCATCGGCAAGGAGCCGGTGATCAAGGACGGCGTGACCCAGGACTTGCTGCACTACACCGATCCGCTGCCGCAGGCGCTGGTATTGACCGCAATCGTCATCAGCTTCGCCATGACCGCATTGTTCCTCGTCGTTCTGCTCGCCTCGCGCGGCCTGACCGGCACCGACCACGTCGACGGCCGGGAGCCTAAAGAATGATGGCGATGACTCACCTGATCGCCGCACCGATTCTGCTGCCGCTGCTGACTGCCGCGATCATGCTGATGCTCGGCGAGCGGCACCGCCCGCTGAAGGCGAAAATCAACCTGTTCTCCAGCCTCCTCGGCCTGTTCATCTCAGTGATGCTGCTGCAATGGACGCAAACCACCGGCGTGCCCGGCTCGATCGGCGTTTACCTGCCGGGCAACTGGCAGGCGCCGTTCGGCATCGTGCTGGTGGTTGATCGGCTCTCGGCGCTGATGCTGGTGCTCACCGGGGTCATTGGCGTCAGCGCCCTGCTGTTTGCGATGGCACGTTGGGACGGCGCGGGATCGAGCTTCCACGCGTTGTTCCAGATCCAGTTGATGGGTTTGTATGGCGCGTTCCTGACCGCTGACCTGTTCAACCTGTTCGTGTTCTTTGAAGTGCTGCTGGCCGCCTCTTATGGCCTCTTGCTCCATGGCTCGGGCCGGGCACGGGTTTCTTCGGGGCTGCATTACATTTCGATCAACCTGCTCGCCTCGTCGCTGTTTCTGATCGGCGCGGCGTTGATCTACGGCGTCACTGGCACCCTGAACATGGCCGACCTGGCGGTGAAAATTCCGCTGGTTCCGGAAGCCGACCAAGGTCTGCTGCACGCCGGCGCAGGCATTCTCGCGGTAGCGTTCCTGGCCAAGGCCGGCATGTGGCCGCTGAACTTCTGGCTGGTGCCGGCCTACTCTTCGGCCAGCGCACCGGTAGCGGCGATGTTCGCGATCATGACCAAGGTCGGCGTCTACACCCTGCTGCGCCTGTGGACGCTGCTGTTCTCCGCCCAAGCCGGAGCCTCGGCGTTCTTCGGTGGCGACTGGCTGATCTACGGCGGCATGGTGACCATGGCCTGCGCGGCGTTGGCGATTCTTGCCGCGCAACGCCTTGAGCGCATGGCCAGCCTGAGCATTCTGGTGTCGGCGGGAATTCTGCTGTCGGCCGTCGGTTTCGCGCAGCCGAACCTGATCGGTGCGGCGTTGTTCTATCTGGTCAGTTCGACGCTGGCGTTGAGTGCGCTGTTCCTGCTGGCCGAGTTGATCGAGCGTTCGCGCTCGGCCAACGAAATTCCACTGGAAGACGAAAGCGAATTGCTGCCGCGACCACAGGAATCCCTGCAACCGCCCAAAGGCATCAACCTCGACGACGAGCAGAAAGCCGTGGTCGGCCAGGTCATCCCATGGACCATGGCGTTTCTCGGCTTGAGCTTTATCGCCTGCGCCCTGCTCATCATCGGCATGCCGCCGCTGTCCGGTTTCATCGGCAAACTCAACCTGATCAGCGCGTTACTCAATCCGCTGGGATTGGGCACCGCCGCGCCGATTTCCAACGCGGCATGGGCGCTGCTGGCGCTGTTGATACTGTCCGGCTTGGCAGCGTTGATGGCATTCTCGCGTCTCGGCATCCAGCGCTTCTGGACGCCAGAAGAGCGCCCGTCACCGCTGCTGCGCAAACTCGAATGTGCGCCGATTTTCCTGCTGCTGGGGCTGAGCATCGTCCTGACCTTCAAAGCTGAGCCGCTGATGCGTTACACCCAGGCCACTGCTGACGCATTGAATAATCCCCAGCAATACGTCAATGCCGTGCTCGGCACTCGCGCCGTACCGAGCCCGGAAAGCAAGGCCGCCCTGTTGGAGGTGCAGCCATGAAGCGTGTATTTCCGGCACCGTTGCTTTCATTGGCGCTGTGTATCTTGTGGCTGACGCTAAACCTGTCAATCAGCCCCGGCAACCTGCTGCTCGGCGCAATACTTGGTTTCGCGGCGCCATTGATGATGCGCAAATTGCGTCCCAAGCAAGTGCGTATTCGCCGTCCATGGACAATCGTGCGGCTGCTCCTTCTGGTTGGTCGTGATGTGGTGATGTCCAACTTGATCGTCGCTTGGGGTGTACTGAATGCAGGTCGTCGTCCGCCGCGCTCAAGCTTCATCAAAGTGCCGCTGGACCTGCGAGACGCCCATGGTCTGGCGACATTGTCGATGATCTGCACGGTAGTGCCCGGCACGGTGTGGTCAGAACTGGCGCTGGATCGCAGCATTCTGCTGGTACACGTATGGGATCTTGATGACGAAGCGCAATTCATCGAGCACTTCAAGAGCACTTACGAGCGGCCGCTGATGGAGATTTTCGAATGAGCCCATTACTGTCGAATGCGATTCTGCTGACGCTGTTTCTTTTCTGTCTGGCCATGCTGCTGACGCTGTTGCGTCTGTTCAAAGGGCCATCGGCACAAGATCGGGTACTCGCGCTGGACTATCTGTACATCGTTGCGATGCTGATGATGCTGACTCTTGGCATTCGCTATTCCAGTGACACTTACTTTGAGGCAGCGCTGCTGATCGCGCTGTTCGGCTTCGTCGGTTCGTTTGCCCTGGCGAAATTCCTGCTGCGTGGCGAGGTCATCGAATGAACGCGGAACTGTCTCTTTGGGTTGAGATTCCTGTGGCGATCCTGCTGGTGCTCAGCGGCGTGTTTGCCTTGATCGGCGCAATCGGGTTGCTGCGGATGAAGGACTACTTCCAGCGCATGCACCCGCCGGCACTGGCGTCGACGCTGGGAGCGTGGTGTGTGGCGCTAGCCTCGATCATTTGTTTTTCAGCGCTGAAGTCCGGGCCGGTGCTGCATGCCTGGCTGATTCCGATTTTATTGGCAATCACGGTACCGGTGACCACGTTGCTACTGGCGCGGGCGGCGTTGTTCCGCAAACGCATGGCCGGGGATGATGTGCCGGCGGAAGTCAGTAGTCGCTCCAGTGAAAGCGGTAGCTGAATTCAGACTTTGTGGTGCCGGGGCGGGCCTCTTCGCGGGCAGGCCCGGTCATCACATAAATCTGCTCAGCCTCAAATCCAAGCCACCGCCAACAACCCCGCCCCCAACACCGCACACAACGGCGAATAAACCCACGTATCCAGCCGCGCAAAACGTGAGCCCTTCACCTCCTTGAAAAACCCCACCAGATGCGAATCACCAATCGCCCGGGCAAACATCAGCAACGCAATGACACTGATCACCCACTGCAACGCCTTGTGATGAACCGGCGCCACGCCCCACCCGACCCGCAGACACACCAGCGCGGCAATCGCCAATAACCCAGCCGCCACCAACAACGTGAGCCATCCCGATGGCTTGAACGCCGGTCGTAGCGTGGCCACCAAACCTTCCACCGGAACCTGCGGAACTGCCACCACCGCCGCCCATTGCCCACCCAACGCCCAATACACATGCACCAGGCTGATCACCGCAAACACTGTCACCAGCCATTGAGCCAACACAAAGGTCATGGTTGAAATCCTTGAAAGGGATTTGAACAAATCATCCTAGTCGCATTTTTTTCAAGTGCACGACCGATCAGCGGTAAGGTAAAGTGCCGCCCCATGAAATTCTCCCGTTCCGACCGATCACTGCTGGCCTGGATGCTCTATTGCTGCGTCCTGTTCAACGTGTTCGCTTGCAGCATCGGTCACGGGCAAATGGTCGGCATGCAGCTCAACGGCATCGGCGGCCAGTTCTGTACAGTCGACCCGGCGACTCAAGCGCCGCTGGCCTCCAATCCCAGCGAAGAACAACTGCCGACGCTGTCCAAAGCCTTCGGCTGTCCGCTGTGTTCTGTCGGCGGCGGCATGGGGCCAGCGTTCAACTCCAGCCTGACCCTGGCGATCCTCCCGGAACAACACAGCCCGCCGCTGGCGCCCATTGCCAGCGCCGACCTCCCAGCCCGCTTCACCTGGCCCTCGGCCAACCCACGAGCCCCACCGCTCGCCTGAGTGTTCCTGCCTTTTTGATTTGTCGGCCCACTGCGCCAACGCGCGGCGTTTGCCTGTGCGCTGACTCCTAGACATGCATTCAGGATTCAATGATGAAACAACTCACTTTGCTGGCGAGCCTGTGCGGCTGCCTGTCCGTTAACGCCTGGGCGCAATCCACCATGGAACTGGCGCCGATCAACATTGATGGCGAATCCGGCAGCGAACCGGGCCTGAGCCTCGACCAGTCCAGCGGCATGGCTTCGCGACTCGGCTTGAGCGTCCGCGACACACCCGCTTCGGTGGCTATCGCCAATCGCAACGACATCGAGCGCCACGGCGCACAGAACTTCCAGGACGCCGCCAACACCCTGCCCGGCGTCAATGCCATCGCACCGCCAGGCTTCGGCGGATTCATCTCCTATCGCGGCTTCACCAGCAGCCAGATCACGCAGATGTTCAACGGCATCAACGTTTCCGGAGGCCTCGCCCGTCCTGTCGATGCGTGGATCTATGACCGAGTGGAGTTGGTGGGCGGTCCGTCGTCACTAATCAATGGCGCAGGTTCGGTCGGTGGTTCGTTGAACTACGTGACCAGACTGGCGACCCGCGATGAACGGGCCGTTGAAGGCAGGGTCAGTTACGGCACCTACGACACCACCGAAACCGCGTTCGGCCTCAACCATGCGCTGACCGATCCAGGCAGCGAGGTGCAGCACTACGCGCGCCTGGACGTCAGCCACAACACCAGCAATGGCTACATCGATCGACAGGAGCGCGATGCCTGGAGCGTGGCGTTTTCGATACTCAGCGATTTCACACCAAACCTGTCGCATACCCTGGCCCTGGAGTATCAGGACGAACACGAAGACAGCCCTTACTGGGGCACGCCCGCACTTAACCCCAAGGCCGGCGAGTTGAAGATTGATAAACACAATCGCTTCAACAACTACAACGTCGAGGACGGCCGCTACGAACAGCGGACAATCTGGGTGCGGTCGATCATCGACTACCGGATAAACGACAGCACCACCCTGCGCAATACGCTGTACCACCTCGACAGCCAACGCGATTACCGCAATCTCGAGACCTACCAATACAACGCCGACAACTCGGCAGTGAATCGTTCGACGGCGTATCAGGTGCGGCACCAAGGCGAACAGAACGGCAACCAGTTCGAACTGCGCCACGACAACACTTGGTTGGGACTTGATACGACGTGGTCCGGCGGTTTCGAATACAAGGTCAACCAAACCACCAACTCGCCGCTCAACATAAAAGACGCGAGCGCGGTAAACCCGAACCACTATCGTCCTGGGTATTTCTACGAAATTCCCGGCACCAACCCCGCACTGATCAGTGACAAGACCAACGAGGTCACCACCAAAGCGCTGTTTGTGGAAAACCGTCTGGCGTTGACCGACAAACTGTCGCTGCTCACCGGCCTGCGTTATGACGACATCGATCTGGACGTGACCAACCACCGCGCCGTGACCGCCGCCAATCCAAGGCACCTCAAGCGCAGTTGGGAGCCTGTCACGGGGCGCGCAGGCCTGACTTACCAGTTCATCCCTTCGGCCAACGTCTACGTGCAATACAGCACCGCGGCTGAACAACCCAACGGCACACAGGACTTCGACGTATCGACCGGCAAGCAATGGGAAATCGGCAGCAAGTTCGACTACCTGAACGGGCGAGGCTCGGCGACCGTGGCGGCTTACACCATTGAGCGAAAGGACTTCGCCGTCACCGATCCACTGGATCCGACCCGCAGCATTGCGGTGGGCCAGCAGACGTCAAAAGGGATCGAGATTGCCAGCTCCTTGCGCATTACCGACAGACTGCTGGCCGAGGGCAATTTCGCCTGGGTTGACGCGCAGTACGATGATTTCACGGAAAAAAACGCCGCGGGCGCCGTGGTTTCGCGCAAGGGCAACACGCCCACCAATGTCCCGGACCGGGTTGGCAACCTCTGGCTGACTTATGATTTTTCGCCGCAATGGCAAGGTGGGGTCGATGCGCGATACGTCGCATCGGTATTTGCCGACAGCGCCAACACCCTGACCGTGCCGTCGTACACGCTGTTTGGCAGCTTCCTCAGTTACAAGGTCGATTCGCACACCACCGTGACCGGTCGGGTGCGTAATTTGACGAATGAGGTGTATGCCGAGTTTGCGCATGTATCGCCAGCGTATTACCTGGGTACACCACGCACCTTTGAGTTGGCGGTGCAGACCCGATTCTAAAAGCATCGCGGGCAAGCCCGCTCCCACAGTGACGGGTGTCGTATACATATTTTGTATTCGACGGAAAAACCTGTGGGAGCGGGCTTGCCCGCGATGAGGCCTGTGGCATCAACCCTCTATTTCAGATCAGCCGACACCTTATCCGCCACATCCTTCGGCAACCACGCCTGCCACACATCCGGATGCGCCTTCATGAACGCTTCAGCCGCCTGACGCGGTGCGGTGTGCTTCTCGCTCATGTCGGCCAACGCCTTGTTCAGCTCAGCAATCGGGAAATCGACTTTGCTGAAGAACTCGGCAATCTGCGGATACTGCTTCTGAAATGGCGTAGACACGCCAATCGACAGTTTCGACGCCAGCGAGCGGGTTGGTTTCGGGTTGGGATTATCAGCGTCAGTCAGGGTTTTCCATGCCTCGGCATCAAACGGCGGCTCTTCCAGCTGCACCAGTTTGAACTTGCCCAGCAACGGCGTCGGCGACCAGTAATAAAACAGCACCGGTTTACCGCGACGAATAGAAGAACTGATCTCGGCGTCGAGCGCGGCACCCGAGCCACTGCGGAAATTGGTGAAGTCGTCCTGCAACCCGTAAGCCGTGAGTTTCTGCTTGTTGACCACTTCTGAAGTCCAGCCAATCGGGCTGTTGAGGAAACGCCCCTTGCTCGGGTTTTCCGGGTCTTTGAACACGTCCTTGTATTTCTTCAGATCGCTGACACTGCGCAAGTCCGGTGCCAGCGGCTTGATGCCCTTGGCCGGGTCACCCTTGATCACGTATTCCGGCACCCACCAGCCTTCGGTGGCGCCCTTGACCGTATCGCCCAGGCTCACCACCTTACCTTCAGCCTCAGCCTTGACCCACACCGGACTGCGCCCAGCCCACTCCTCGCCAATGACCTGAATATCATTGTTGGCCAGCGCGGTTTCCAGGGTAATGGTGGTGCCGGGCAAGGTGTCGGTTGGCAACCCGTAGCCCTTCTCGACGATGATCCGCAAGACATCGGTGATCAGGCTGCCGCTTTCCCAATTCAGGTCGGCGAAATGGATCGGCGCCTGTGCTGCCATCGTCGATTGCGCTGACGCCAGCAGGCCGAATGTCGCCACGCTGGCGGCCAATAACCGTCGAAATCCGTTCATGCATTACACCTCGTGCTGTTCACAGCAATGACAGGATGGCCTGACAGAAGACCGCAAGCCTCTGAATACTCAGTCAACTGACTGTAGACGAGGTTCCTGCTTTTTCAGGGCATGGCCCCAGACGAGGTTAGCTTTCAGACTTTTCCTGCAAGCTTTGAAGCTCGCGTCTGACCATGCTGGCGTATTTCGCTGGACGCAACGCATAGATCTGCGAGGCCACCCATCCCAGCCACGCGCCTTGCAACTCGGCCTTCATGGCGAACAATCGCCCGGCCTCATCACGCGCCTTGTCGATGTTCTGCGAATGAAAATCGGCGCGACTCAAACCGCCGATCACTCGCTGGCCTTGAAGGTCACCAGTTCGCCCTTGCGCCACTTCGCGGCTTTGCCAGTGACGGCTTTCAGGGTCTTGGTCAGGCCTTCCTGCAATTGCTCATTGGCGGCGAACACGGTCACCACGCTGTGACCTTCCTTGAACAGGATCGCATGGCCATCAGCGCTATCAACGAAGGCGTAATCGCCAAGCCCATAAACCGTGAGTTTTATTTCACGAAAACGGATATCCATCTTGCCACCTTCACGGCTGGGCAAGACCGATGCACTGAAGTGGTCGCCGACCTTGAGCTTCAGTCCTGGTTTGTCATCGACTACCAACGCACTTTGCGTGTCGATCTCGGCAACGTAAATGCCTTCCGCGCTTTGCTCGGTGATGTAAACAAAACGCGATTGGAACTGCTTGACCAGCTTTGCACGCAAATCACCCAGCACGAACAAAGCATGCATATCGAGATTACTGACTGCCAAAGAAACATCCCCACATCTGAAAAACCGCACACGGGAAACGCGCACGGCAAAAAACGGCCAGGCCGATGGCACTGCCAATTGACTCAAATAAAAACCTGAACTGAGCAGAGCGCTCGTTCAACGCGAGGTTCGTAAGACTACTGGATTGTCACTCGCGAAACTCACTCCAACGTCGCCAAAGCCTGAAGGAAAAATCCTCACTCGCCATGAGAGAAAGTTGACTACGAACTTTAGGGAAAATTCTCACGAAGAAAAGCTCTTTTTCCGACATATCGCTTGCGAAAAATTGCTTTAGATAAGCGCTGTCGTCAACAGGTACTGGCGATTCTAGAGCAGCGATGCTCATTAAGACTACCCACAACGGCCTGTAAATATCGGCCAACTGATGAAAAGGACTTCATATGTGCACTCTGACTCATTTCGCCATGCCCGCTGACGCCCGACTCAAATCGCCTGTGATCCTGCATATCACCGGTATGGAAGATCTGCCGGAATCCGTAACGAACGACCAGACGCCACGCTTTCAGGTGGTACCTGCAGGTAACGCTTTCTTTCACATTAAAGAAAAGTCGACCGGCCGCGTAAGAGGTTTCCGCGAGGATCATAACGAGGCTTGCGCGCTCGCCCGCTCACTCGAATTACAAATCGAACTCCTGGCCAGTGGCTGCCTCAGATAGAGAGAGTGTCGACTACGCCATCCCGGCGCGCGCAAAAGGAGCACACGATGGATCTGGAAACATACAACCTGAAAACCCTGTTCGATCAGTTGGGTCTGCCTTCAGAGGATACGCAAATCGACGATTTCATCGAAAAGCATCCGCTGGACGCCAACACCAAATTGGTTGATGCGCATTTCTGGACGGAAGCTCAAAAACAGACACTTGAAGAGTGGATTGGCAAAGACGACGACAGGGCAATTGTCTTCGATGAACTGAACGTACGCCTGCACGACGGCAAGTGACCCGATCAGTGCAGGCTGTCGCCAACCTCCGCCTTCAACTGCGCGAGCCACGCAGCCCTGCACTCCTCGGCCTCATCGCGACTGGCAAACGCGGTGCCACGTCGCTCACCGTTGAGCAAAACAACCCAGCAAACGCTTTGCCCCATCGCGCGTAGACCGGCAGGCACGCCACTGCCAATCATCACGGCAACATCAACCCTGCAATGCATGCGGACCTCCGAAATTCATTAGCTACCTAACCAAGCAGGCATGTTAATGACTTCGCCGCAGCGCAAACAGCGACGCGCGTGCACAGATTCATTGCATCAAGCGTAACAATCGATCAGCGCGGACTTTCCGGTTTATAACCCAAACGCAAGCCGCCCCAGTGTCGGCCCTTTATCGTGATCGGCACCGACAGGTCGTGCATCAACTCGCCGGTGTCACGGGTGTAGGTCTGCAACAACACCGGTTGCTGATGGCTGCCACAGCGAATCCCGGTGCGGTCGGCGAACTTGCGCTTCGTCCGGTTGTTGACCGCATCGACCTGCGCACCGCCAGTCAGTGCCTGGCTGAACACCTGATTGTGCGTCGGCACATACCCCTGCTGCGTGCAGGCAATGGCGAACACCAGACCCTCGTGACGCGGCAACAACGGTTCCTGAATCGCCGGCAGAACCTGATCGGTATAGCGGTCGAATCGGGTTTGATACTTGGTCGGTTGAGTATTCGCGATCGTCTGATACTGGCGGTCGAACAGATCTTCGAGACTGATCCGCCCTTGCTCGACGTCCGCTTCGAAACGCGCCGCAATCTGACTCGCCCCTTCGCGCGCCAGATCATAAATGCGCTGGTGATAGTCATCCAGACCGACTTCGGCGAGACGTTCGCTGATGGTTTCTGCCTGCCCTTCCATCTGCACCGCCGCATCGGCGAGGCGGCGGGTCTGTTGATCGCTGATCGCCAGATCGCTGCGCATCTGCTCGATGGCCTTGAACAGACTGTCGAGTTGCTCACGATTGGTCTCGGCACCATGGGCGATTTCGCCGACCTGACTTTCCACCCCGGCCGCCAGCCGAGCAATGTTATCCAAGTGCTGGCCGGTGTGTTCGACCTGTTCGACGCCAGTGTGCAAGTCACTGGACAGCTCACGGATCTGCTCCACCACCTGCGCGGTGCGTTGCTGAATGTCGGCGACCATCTCGCCCACTTCGCCAGTCGCCGACGCCGTCCGCGCTGCCAACCCACGCACCTCATCAGCCACCACCGCAAACCCGCGGCCATGCTCGCCAGCCCGCGCCGCTTCGATCGCCGCGTTCAACGCCAAAAGATTGGTCTGACTGGCAATCGACTGGATTACCAACGTCACACGTTGAATGTCATCGCTGCGCAGGCTCAAGGCTTCGATCAATTCACGACTGGCATTGGCGCGCTGACTGAGCTGACGCATGCGCGAAATCGAATCGATCAATTCGGTGCGCCCCGCCGCACTGCTGTGATGTGCCTCGCTGGCGGCTGCAAGTGCATCGCGGCTGAGCTGTGAAGTCGCGTGCTCGGTGGCGATCATCACTTCGGCGTTGCTGACAATCCGTGCCGCGGCATCGAGTTGCGATTCGAGCTTGCTCGCCAGTTCCTTGACCGAAAATGCCACGCCGGCCGCCGACAGGGCGTTATGGCTGGTGGTGTAGGAAAGGTCGCGGGTCAGTTCGGACATGGCGCTGCCGGTGTCGGCAGGCGGTGCATCGGAGACGGCTCGGGTGCGCAGGCGCGGCAGCCAGACAATCAGCACCGCCAAGGGCATGCCAACGTAAAGCGACCATTCACCCAGCGTCATGCCGGCCACCATCAGCATCAGGGCGATGCTTTGCAGGGTCGGTGCGATCCAGCGGTTTTTCGGCAAAAGCACTGGTGCAGGCAAAGCCCCAACCAGAGATCCATCTCTCGTCATATCAACACCCCACGCTTGTTCTCATTATTGTGACTGCATTAAACGCCACTACAACGCCATTATCTATGGTCCGTTAGTCGTGATGTCTTGCAGCAGGTCAATGGAACAGCCCGGAATATCGCAGACGAAAAAAAACAAGATCGCAGCCTTCAGCCGCTCTAAAAGGAGCTACCGAAGGCTGCGATCTTTTCAGGGTGACCGACATTCATGGGTCACCGCACGGAATCAGGCCTGACGCTGGTGCTTATCGATCTGCTCGTGACGCTCTTGAGCTTCGATGCAGTACTTGGTGGTCGGGCTGATCAGCAGGCGCTTCAGGCCAATGGCCTCGCCGCTGTCGTCGCACCAGCCAAAACTGTCTTCCTTGATGCGCTCAAGGGCTTGTTCCAGTTGCGGCAGCATGCGCTGGTCGCGATCGATCGCGTTGACCAGCCAGGTGCGCTCTTCTTCAACCGAAGCCGCGTCCGCCGGATCAGCCGGGGTATCCAGGCTCTCGATGGCGATACGGTTTTGCTCAATGCGCTCGTGGGTTTCGACTTTCATGTTCTGCAACAGCTCTGCGAAGAAAGCGTGTTGCTCAGCATTCATGTAGTCATCTGCCGGCATGGCCAGCAACTTGTCCTTTGTCATTGATATCTCTATAAAAAAACGTGCATTAAGGCGAAATAGGGAGCGTTCCGGCGAACCGTGTCCGGTCGACGAAAAGGCATCGTTTATTGCAAATGCCACCCGGCACTCAATTTACGAGGGGCGGCAGTCTAAGGCCCGTTTCAGGCATCAGCAACTCTAAATACTGGGAATTTGTCCGACAAGGCCCGGAAATGGCTCTGACACAGGCTTCATTGCGGTTATCGGAGTGCGTTTATAGCAAGAAATTCAGTCGAGCGGCTGTATATAGAAGACAAACGGCTAACCAAGCGCCATTTGATCGCAATTTTTTCGTCTGCCAGTGCATCGTTTCAGCCAGGCAGACCCGGTAAACCACCACTAACATCAGCCACATCTCGCCACAGCGATATCGATCAGCCAGAAGGATGACTTATGCCCCGCCCCGATCTGCCGGCCACCGACGAGCCCACCCTCGCCAGCCCCCCGATCACTGCCGAGCGTCTGCTGCAACTGATCACCGAAGAATACGAAACCCTGCCGCGCCAGCTTAAACGCATTGCCAGCTACATGAGCCAGCAGAGTGACCGGATCATGGTCGACCGCATCAGCGACATCGCCCGCGAATGCGAAGTCCACCCGTCCGCCATCGTGCGCTTTTCCCAGCGCTTCGGCTTCAGCGGCTTCAGCGAAATGCAGGCCCTGTTCCGCACCGCCTACACGCACAAAGCCTCGCCGGTGCAGAACTACCAGCAACGCATCCGCAACATGATCGCCAACCAGTCGCAGAAAGCCAGCGACGGCGACCTCGCCCGCGAGTGCATCGACGCCACCCTTTCCGGCATCGAACGTCTGGGCCGCGAACTTGACGACACGGCTTTCGAAAAAGCCGTCGACCTGATCGTCAACGCCGACAACATCTATGTCGTCGGCGTGCGCCGCTCCTTCGCCGTTGCCGACTATCTCGTTTACAACTTGCAACACACTCAGAAACGCATCCACCTCGTCTCCGGCCTCGGTGGCAGCTACCGCGAACAAATGCGCAGCATCCGCGAAGGCGACCTGGTCATCGCCATCAGCTTCACCCCCTACGCCAGGGAAACCCAACACTGCCTGCGCCACGCCCGCGAACAACAGGCCAGCACCCTGATCCTCACCGACAGCCTCCTCTCGCCACTGGCCAAACGCGCCAACAGCGTGTTGTTGGTCAATGAAGGAAGTGCGCTGGCTTTTCGTTCGTTGAGTGCGACATTGTGTTTGTGCCAGGCATTGTTTGTGGCCGTGGCCTATCGACTGGAATTGAATGTCGATGAGATCCACGAACAAGCCGGATTCGACGACTGACAATTCCTTCAACCTCGGCTAGGTTATGCCTACCCCACCGGTTTGGCTTGAAGGAACGCGTCATGAAACTGATCGGCATGCTGGACTCCCCTTACGTACGCCGCGTGGCGATCTCCGCCAAACGCTTAGGGATCGACCTCGAACACGAGTCAGTCTCGGTGTTCCGCCACTTCGAGCAATTCCAGCAGATCAACCCGGTGGTCAAGGCGCCCACCCTGATCCTCGACGACGGTGTCGTCCTCATGGACTCGACCCTCATCCTCGACTACCTCGAAACCGCCTCCGGCAAAAGCCTGCTGCCGAAAGACTTGAACCAGCGCGCCCAAGCCCTGCGCCTGATCGGCCTCAGCCTCGCCGCCTGCGAAAAAGCCGTGCAGCTCTACTACGAACGCAACCTGCGCCCGGCCGACATCCAGTACCAACCGTGGGTCGATCGCGTCGAAGGCCAACTCGCCGCCGCCTTCACCGCCCTCGAACACGAACTCGAAAAAACCGGCTTACCCACCGACGGCACCCTCACCCAGGCCGGCATCAGTCTTGCCGTCGCCTGGAGCTTCACCGACCTCGTCGTCCCCGACCAGATTGATGTGGCGCGCTACCCGCGTATCGCCCAATACACTGCCTACGCTGAAACGCTTGAAGCGTTCGTCAGCACGCCGATGTCCTGATCATGAGCGCGCCTGAAACCGCCGCACCGGCACTGAAAGAGATCTTTAACACTGAGCGTTTGCAACACATCGCCACAGAAATGAGCGCTGTGTACCCGGCGTTTAAGGCCAAGGCGTTCTTGAAGCATGCCAATGATGGGCTGGCTGAGTTGTCGGTGATGCAGCGGATGGCGCGGGTGAGTGAAAGCCTACATGCGGTGCTGCCGCTGAACTACGAGGATTCCCTCGATGTGCTGCGCGAACTCGCACCACGACTGAACAGTGGATTCGTCAGCATGTTCCTGCCGAACTACGTCGCCAGCTACGGCGGCCATGCGTTCGATACCTCCATGGAAGCCCTGAAGTACTTCACCACCTTCGGCTCCTCCGAATTCGCCATCCGCCACTTCCTGCGCAGCAACCTGGAACGTTCGCTGGAACGGATGCACGACTGGACCCAGGACGAAAACCACCACATCCGCCGACTCGCCAGCGAAGGCAGCCGCCCTCGCCTGCCGTGGTCGTTTCGGCTGGAAGCGGTGCAGGCGGATCCGCAGTTGGCCGCAGGGATACTGGATCGGTTGAAAGCGGATGAGAGCTTGTACGTACGCAAGTCCGTGGCGAATCATTTGAATGACGTGACGAAGGTGCATCCCGAGTGGGTGCTCGACACGATCGAAGGCTGGTCGCTGGAAAACAAACACACGGCGTGGATTGCGAAGCATGCGTTGCGGAGTTTGATCAAACAGGGGGATTTGCGGGCGTTGACGGTGATTGGGGCCGGGGGGAAACCTGAGGTCGAGTTGCTGGATGTGAAGATTGAGCCGGCAGTGGTGAGGCTGGGAGAAGCGATTACGCTGTCTTTTGTGCTGAAGTCGACGGTGGCTGAAGAGCAACGGCTGGTGATTGATTATGCGATCGACTATGTGAAGGCAAATGGCGGGGTTTCGGGGAAGGTTTTCAAGTTGAAGACGGTGGTGTTGCCGGGGTTTGGGAGTGTGGTGGTTGGACGGCGCCAAGTAATTAAGGACTTTACGACGCGCAAGCATTTTGCTGGGGGACATGGGGTGAAATTAATGGTTAACGGGGAGGTGTTGGCAGCTACCGCATTCAACATCATCGCGGAATGACGCCATAAATAGATTTAGTGGGTCTGGAGAAGGTTGAACAGGTGCGAAATCGAGGGTGGGCCAGTTTTAGCCCATATTGGGCAGCTATTCATTAAGGACTGCTAACTGTCGGAACAGGACGATGAAGTCCCAAGATTTATTCAACAAACGGAGTCCCCCTACATGGAAGTCATCAATCATTTGCAGCCAGAAGCGTGTGCAGGCATGGAGGAAATCCGGCGCGAGATCGATGCCCTTGATCAGGCTGTCATTCAGCTGTTGGGCAAGCGCTTTCACTACGTACTCGCGGCCTCGAAGTTCAAGACCTCGGCGACTTCAGTTCGTGCACCAGAGCGGTTCAAGGCCATGCTATTAACTCGACGCAAGTGGGCAGAGGCGGAGGGCCTAAATCCGGATGCAATCGAGAAAATGTACAGCGACCTGGTGAATCACTTCATTGCAGAAGAGATGAAGCATTGGGCTGCTCAATAAGATGACACTTGAGACCAGTGGCCGAGCTGTCTGCCGTGAGGACTCGATTTCGGTCAGTCATGACAGGCAGCAATCGGCCATAGGCGGACGCCTTTTGGCCGATTGCGCTTTGAAGAGATTACAAGGGGCTACGCACTTACAACCTGGATTACCGTCTTGCCCCTGCCGCGGCCTTCGGCGACTTGGCGAAATGCCTCGTTGACGTCTGGCAGCGCAAAATGCTGTTGATCCACGCGGATTGTCAGTTGACCAGCATTCGCGAGCGCAGCGGCCTCGCGCAGGATAGCACCGTGGTGTTCGCGTCCTTTGCCGGTGAGCAGCGGCGCCAAGGTGAAGACGCCCGAGTAGGTTGCACTTTTGAACGACAACGGCGCCAGGCTATGCTGGCCCCAACCGAGGCAACTCAGCACGTGCCCTGTATAAGCTTTCACCGCTTTGAATGAAGCATCCAGTGTGCTGCCGCCGACAGTGTCGTAGACAATGTCGAATCCTTCACCAGTCGTGTAATGCTCGACATAGTCCTCAACGCTCTGTGCCTGATAGTCGATCGCCGTAGCCCCCAGCGAGCGAATGAAGTCCAGACTACCCGCCGAACCGGTGGCGTAGACATCGGCACCGCGAGCCTTAGCCAGTTGCACAGCCACTTGGCCAACTCCACCTGCGCCGCCATGAATCAGTACACGCTGACCGGCGCGGACATTGGCGCGATCGACCAGACCTTCCCATGCGGTAATGAACACCAAAGGCAATGCAGCCGCCTCACGCATGTTGAGGGTGTGTGGCTTGGCAGCGATCAGCCGGGCATCCACGGCAATGTACTCGGCCATAGTGCCTTGGGCACCACCGATCCCGCCGGGCATGCCGAAGACTTCCTGGCCTACGGTGAAACCCTCGACCGCTTCACCCAGTTCGACGACCGTACCGGCGAGGTCAAGGCCGAGCACTGCCGGCAGCGCTTGGCGGGCATGAGCCCCTGCGCCGGCGGCGATTTTGGTATCGAGCGGATTGACTCCTGCGGCGTGAACCTTGACCAGTACTTGCCCTTTACCGGGAACAGGGCGATCGATGTGACGGATGGCCAGAGGGGACTGAGCGGACTCGGCGATGGCAGCAAGCATGGACTGTTTCATGGCGGGAACCTGTGTTGGGATGGACGCTTACAGATTGCCGCGCTTTAATCATTCCGATAAGAAACCCAGTTCGCATATGACTTATTCCACAAAGAGACCCAATCTTCGATGGATCTGTTCGACAGCATGCACGTCTTTGTTCGCGTCGTGGAGCGCGGGTCTTTCTCGGCGGTCGCCCGTGAACTGAACATGGGGCAGCCGGCAGTGAGTAAGCAAGTGCGCGCGCTGGAGCAGTATCTGGGTGGGCCATTGTTCGCACGCAGCACGCGCCACCTGGCCCTGACCGACCAAGGTCAACGCTTCTACGACCACTGCCAGGAAATTCTCGGCCAAGTTGAAACTGCCACGCGTAGCTTTACCAGTGGCCAGGAGCAGATCGCCGGCCCTTTACGAGTCGCCGCCCCGGTCAGTTATGGACGGTTATGCATCGCGCCGCTCATAGGGACATTCCTGCAACGCCATCCCGATGTCCGGATTGACCTGCGGCTGAGTGACCACAATGAAGACCTGCTCAAAGAAAATATCGATCTGGCTATCCGCATTGGCGTGGTGAAGAGCGAGGGATTAGTGGCACTGCCATTGAGCAATAGCCCGCGGCGTGTCTATGCCGCGCCCAGCTACCTGGATCTACACGGCGTGCCACGTGAGCCCAACGAACTCTCAGATCACAACTGCATCGGCTTCACTTTGCTTAAGCATTACGACCGTTGGCAATTTACGCACATTGCATAGGAGCTCGATGTAGGTATTCAAGGCAACGTCACGAGTAACAGCAGCGAGGCCATCCGCGAGATGGTTCTCTCCGGCTTGGGTATTTCCCTCTCACCAGAATGGCTGTTCACAGCTGACATTGACCAGGGCACGGTTCGTACCGTACTCGACAATTATAAGACCAGTGCGCTGCCTGTCAGCGCCGTGCTCAGTCGTGAGCGGCGACGCTCGGCGCGGACGATGGCGTTCATCGATTTTCTACGCGAGCATTTATTGTAGAAGCTCCTTGTCATACGCCGTCCGCTATTGGCCGATCGTTGCACAGCAGTTAGGGTTTTACTACGTGATCATCGTCAGTGCGGGGAGCCTCCGTTGGTTTCTTCTCCGGCACGATAAAACTCACTGTCGTACTGGTGATGATCTTGTGAGTCGGGTCGGCCACTTCCAGAAGAACCTTGTGAGTACCAGGCGTTAGTCCGACCAGGATAATTGGGTCTTCACTTGTGTGCGCCCATGTACCTTTCCAGTCATCGACGGTCACGTGAAGGTGACCTAAACGTGGTGATACCTCAACAGCCGCTTTGCCAAATACCGGCATGATCCTGGCGTGCTCTGTTCGAAACTGGATGATGACAACTCCGCGGGCGAGCGGCTCGGCAAGCGGCGGGTACGCAATGAGTCTCGGCGCACTCTCGGACTCCAACGGAAGTATCGCCGGTGGAGAATCGGTGTCTGCTACCCCTTGTCCGAGCACGGATCCACAAAAGAAGACACCCAAAGCCAGGGCCAATAGATTTCCGGGAGCGAGGGACATGTGTTTTTCTCCGCGTTATTTCATTCAAGCCTAGATCAAACTGAGTATTCCCCACTGTTCTTTTGAAATTGGAATCACCAACGTATTTCATCGACACGGACTGGCCGCTTTTGGCCGATTACAGCCATTCGTAACAGGCCACAATCGGCCAAGCACTCATGACGTCGTCCGGTAAACATCAAAACCCCAGCGTGTTCTCGATAGTGAGCGGACAGGGCTGAACGCCCCCTAACCTCATATCAGTGCTGACCCGCGTTTACATTCGAGGCTTTCACCCAAGCCACGGATCATCTCCATCAATGCCTTCACCCGCAGTGGCAAATTTCCGGCCGGGTAAACCGCGTGCATCTGTGGGCTCTCGCCGCTGCTGGAGGTGAGTTTGTACTCAGGGCAAACCCGGCACAGGCGCCCCGCTTCCACTTCGGGCTCCGCCATCCAGTCCGCCAAGCGGGCGATCCCGACGCCTGCCAGGGCTGCCTGGAATACCGCCAGACCGGAGCTGAAACGAAATTTGGGGTGAACCCGAAAGCTGATGGCCTGCTCCTCACTGCGAAAATTCCACTCCTTGAGAATCCGTGGCGCCGTATGCAGGATCAGCGAATGCGACTCCAGTGCCTCGATGGAGTCGGGCATGCCGTTGCGCTCCAGGTAGTCGGGGCTGGCATACAGATAGCGTGAGTAACTCCAGAGCGCAAAGCCGATCAATTCGCTGGATTGTGGAAACGCGCCGCGAATCGAGAAGTCCAGCTTGCTCTTGGCCGGATCGATGATCTCATCGGTGAAAATCACATCGATGTTGACGTCTGGATAACGCTCGCAGTATTGCGCGATCAACCGGGGCAATACCCCGTTTGCGAGAACCTCGGGGGCGGAAAAACGGATCCAGCCGGAGGCCAGGCCGCCGAGACCGGCCAGGTCTTCATCCACCTCACGTTGCAGATCGAGCATCTTGTACGCGTGGGGCAATAAGCATTCACCCGCTTCGGTCAAGCTCACGGCATTGGACGAGCGATTGAACAACTTGAGCCCCACACTTTCCTCCAGGGCTTGAACGGCGCGGGTCAGTGCGCTGGGGGAGCGCCCCAGAGTCCGTGCCGCGGCGACGAAGCTGCGCTTGCGAGCCACGGTCGCGAAGGCTTCAAGGTCCCCCAACATATTCAACGCCACTCTCCACCTCATTGCATTTTTCACAACGCGGCATTGCAACACAAAAAAGTCCCTTCCGTTAACCTTCCCGTTCAACCCACAAGGATTGGGCAAACAGGAGCGCACGGACGTGTCGAAGCTGGATAAAGAAATCGGGAAAGCCGCAGCTTGTGTTGATGAAGTCATTCATGAATGGCTGGAAAAGAAATCAGTGACTTCTATCCGACGGGAGATACCACAAATTCATCTGTCGCTCGAAGAACAACACACACTTCAGGCCGCTCTGGCATCGCTGGACGTGACCGATAGCGCCTCGGGCATCCGCCACATGCCGGTCCTGGGGCAGTTGCTGGAAAGTGTCCTGTGCACCGAGAAAACTCAGCAGCTACGCAATTTCCCACAGTCCCCTGAAGTGGCGATGATCGTCAGGGGGCTGCCGCTGGACCCGCAACTGCCCGCCACGCCCTATGACCTGGAGCCGGGTATCGAGAACTTGTCGACGCTGGCCGGGGCTATTTTGTCCGTGCTGCAAACGCTGCAAACCCGTCCGCTGGCGTACGAGGGTGAAAGCAGCGACACCGTATTCCGTCACGTATCGCCCAAGCACAAGCGAGAAACCGAAAAGAGCTCCTATGGCTCGCGCGCGGATCTGGACATGCATATCGACAACCCTCACCTGCCTTTGACCTGCGAACCCGTCTCGCAGTTGTCGGCCTGCCCGGAGTACCTGTCCCTGACCGGCCTGCGCTGCGAGCTCGACGTGCCGACGCGCATCGTCGCCATTGACGAGGTGCTGGCCATTCTGCCGGACTGGGTCGAGGAAGAATTGTCACGGCCGAAATTCATCGTTCGCCGACCGGCCTCCTTCGGCAAACAGGGGAATGTGCTGGAAAACGTCCCTTTGCTGTACAGAAGCGCAACCGATGGCCTGTATTGCCGCTACAACAAAGCAAGTGTCGAAACGACCTGCGCCAATGCGCAGTTCGCCCTCCAACTGTTCGCCGCCGCCGCCAATCATGCCGATGTCGTGCACCACATACTGCTGCAACCAGGCGACATGCTGATCTTCAAGAACCAGCAAACCCTGCATGCCCGGGATGGTTTTACACCCCGCTACGACGGCCGTGATCGCTGGATGTTGCGCGTCTTCGGGGTCAATGATCCGGCACGCGTGATGCCGCTGGACCCTCATCAACCCTATATAGTCAGAGCCTGATTCATGGTCGATATTGTCATCCTTTGCGTGTTCGCCTTCGCCGCCGGCCTGATCGATGCGGCGGTGGGCGGCGGCGGACTGATCCAGATTCCCGCGCTATTCAACGTGCTGCCCACCGCTCAACCGGCGGCGCTGCTGGGTACCAATAAGGTCGCGGCCGCCTGCGGCACCGCATTCGCGGCCCGGTCCTTCGTGCGCAAGGTGGTGATCGACTGGGGTCTTGTAATCCCCGCTGCCTGCGCGGCTTTTGTCATGGCCTTCTTCGGAGCCGCCACGGTGTCGTTCGTACCCCAGTCGGTGATCCGGCCGGCGGTGCTGGTGTTGATCGTACTGATGGCGATCTACACCTTCTGGAAAAAAGACTTCGGCGCCCTGCACAAACCCATGCACATCGGTACCAAGGAAAAACTGCTGGCGATCGTCATCGGCGGTGCCATCGGTTTCTACGATGGTCTGTTCGGCCCCGGCACTGGCAGCTTCCTGATCTTCCTGTTTATCCGGTGCTTCGCCTTCGACTTTCTTCATGCCTCGGCATCGGCCAAGCTGGTGAACATCGCGACCAACGTAGCAGCACTGATGTTCTTCATTCCGACAGGTAACGTGCTCTACCTGATCGCAATCCCCATGGCGGCATTCAACATCCTGGGCGCGCTCACCGGCACCTGGCTGGCGGTTCATAAAGGCGTGCCCTTTGTCCGGGCTCTGTTCCTGGTGTTGCTGGTGATTCTGATCAGCAAACTGTCCTACGACCTGTTCCTGTAAACCAGAGGAAAACTACATGCACCCCATGTTCGATCGCCTCGTGGCACTACTCGATGCCCGCTCAGCCTCCTACCGGGTGTTGATGCACGATGCCGAGGGCCAGTCGGCGCGCGTCGCCGAAATCCGTGGCACCGAGCCCGGCCAAGGCGCGAAGGCCATGCTTTGCTCACTCAAGGGTCAGGCCGGCCCCTATGCACTGGTGATCCTGCCGGGCGACCAGAAGCTGGACATGAAGAAAGTCGGAGCGGCCCTGGGCGGGAAAAAGGCCGAGCTGGTAAAGGCCGAAACCGCCATGGAACTGACCGGGTGCCGGATCGGCGCCATCCCTCCCTTTGTTTTCGATGACCGGATTCAATTGATCGTCGATCCGGCCTTGACCACACGCTACGCTGAAATAGCCTTCAACGCGGGGCGGCTGGATGCGTCGATGGTGCTCGATACGAAGGATTATCTGGCGATTGCCATGCCTCGATTGCTGGATATCAGCCAGACTTGAGCAGATGTTTTCAGGGACGGATTTATTTTCATACTTCTTAAAAAACGGATCTTGAAAATAGATCAGTCTCCTGGGTGGCAGCCATCGCCATTAGCCAACATCAGAATATCTGGCCCACTCACGCAGAGGATGAGGCCGAAAAACGTGAGCATCGTTGCCGATAAGGAAATCGCCATGTCACCGAACAAGGCCTGTCCCGTCATCCTCTCCAGTTTTCCTGCCACCCATATCCTTCTGTTCCGCCATCCAACAGCAGGTGTACAACTGGTAAAAGGGACAATTGAGCCAGGTGAAACTCCAGCTCAGACCGCGCTGCGTGAATTGAGCGAAGAATCCGGCATAGGGACTGCCTCGCTGGTCAGCGACATGGGTTGCTGGGATGCAGAGCATCTCGACCAGATATGGTCATTCCAACTGTGTTTCACGCAGGAAAATTTGCCGCAGCAATGGAACCATCTCACGCTCGATGACCATGGCCATAGCTTCAGCTTTTTTTGGGCTCCATTCGATAATTTACCTTATGCCGACTGCCATCCGGTCTTTCGTCGAGCATTACGGTTCCTGACTGCCAAGTTGACAGCGAAAGGGTATGTGTTGGCTCACGATCAAAGCAGAAACACGTGATTCAAACTCTGGCTTGATATTCTCAGGCGGCTTTCGAGCGGCCGCATCGAGGCCAGAGAGTGTGCACGCTCATAAACTGATCGCCCTGGATCATTGACGGCGCTGTCCTCCCCCACGCCCTCATGTATACGGGCTCGGTAGACTCGAGCTACCACGACTCGGATTCGGGATCGGTTTTGCCTGATAGCGGATCTGAAGATTGGCATCCGGCCAAGAACAATGTACATGGCAGCCTGATGCTTAGCTGTATTGGTCCTTCGCTTACCAACTTCCGTAAGGAATGCCGTACTTCTCGATATAGCGCTTAGCCTTTTCACTCACTGGGTAGGCATATTGCCCGCCGTTTTTACCCTGCTCCGGTCCTAATGGCTCCAACTCAGCTTGGGCACGAGCGACTTTAACCGGGCGCCGGCATAAATCTCTTACCCACACCTGTACGACACCACCTGGGGCAAGTCCTAAGTAGACCGATGCCATGAACCGTGCCGTTTTCTGAGGTGTCTCGGGGCAGCGTTGGTGTGTGGATGTCTCCATCACTTGTCTCGCTTCTTCTGGGATATCGACCCAAGCCCGGTAGGTTTTTTGCTCTGGTATGGATTGCCAACGTACGAAAATACGCTTTGGTAGACCCGCACCAATCACTGGTTTCCCGGTACCGCCAACGCCGATCCATCCACGGGCGGACTCTTTCTCGTCATTAGGTTCGGCACCACTCGCATTACCTCCTCCCGCACGCAAGAAGGTTTTGCCATTGATGTCTTCCACCGAGCTGTCTTCAACCCACACATTCATGAAATTAGGCTTGATGAACGCCAGTTCCCACCAAGGGTATTTGGGGTCGCTTTCACCCGGGTTGGCGTTTGTAACCTGACAGCCCGTGAGGAGTAAAACGCCCAGAAGGGCTACAGCTATTTTCATTACCAGAGTTTCCAGTCAGCTACGTGAGGATGTTGTACGCGAATGCGATCCTCGGTAGGTGCGTTGATGTAAACAGCCTCCAGACCGCTACCATCCCTTCGACCTAGTGGATGATTCCAATTGGCAGAGGTGTGGATGTATTTCAGTTTCAGCAACTGTTCTTCTTCTGGAGTAGTGCTGAAGTCGCCGGCGAGGAATTTGTCACACATGCCTTGCAGCTCTTGCGGCACGGCATACTCGCTTCGCTTTGGTATGTCAGTAAAAGGAACACCCTTTTCCTTCGCCAGTTGATACATCACCCTGAGATAAACCGTTGAAAGCTTTCCACTGACCGGACGCTTGAGTTGGAGCCCGGCGTAAACGCGTTTTTGCTTAGGCCCCAGCCTGTCTTGCAAATCGGTTGGTAAGTCAAATGCTTCAGGTGTAACGACTTCCAATAAATGAGCCGGCCACCCTTTGGCTACCCATTGGTTTTTTACTCTGGCTGCGTCCCGATAAATTGAGGTGGTTGTGACATCAGTATTGATCCACACATCAAGCGCTTGCATTGGGCTGACCAACACGCACTCTTCAGTTTCGTCGAGGTAGCTTCCGCCGATATCCGAGTGGACGCCGGGACATGTGTATTCCGGATAGTCGGGTTTTACTCGACTGAGAGCGAAGTTTGCCCGGCATTCATCGCGGGCAACCAAGTGGACGACGTCGCGGAAGAAGCGCCGATCAAGGTAAAGCCGGATACCTGGGGCGATGGAACTCTTAACTCGACCAAAATTGGTGAAGCCAGCGATCGAGGGCACTGTATCGAACAGCCCGATAAAGCCCATGTTAATGCTACTTCCGTACTGCTCGTTGAAGGTACGACTGAAATTGTTCGCGTAAGAGGTCAGTAAATCCCTTAAAGGTCCCTGCTTGCCTCTCACAATTTCATTTGAAAAATGGCGAGCCGCTGCTGCCCCTCGACTAAACCCAAAGGTGTCAAAGGTGATGGAGGCTATTTCACTGTTTGGATTTTCTTGAAGGGCGTCTTCAACAACTTGCTTGATAAAGGTAAATGACGTCTGAACGCGCCCGGCGACTCCCGTCTCTCCGCGTCCCGTACCTTGGCCGACAACGCTATCTTTTTCATTTGCCAGGGTGCCGATGCCTTCGATATATAAAGGGCGGGACACCTGTTTTATCGAGCCCTCGCCTTCGGCAATGGGGGATTCGTAATACAGGTCGGCGAGTTTTTTTATATTGGTTGCGTCGGCACCATAGCTGCTGTCTGGGTCCCCCATATAAGGCTGACAGCTCGCAGGAATATCCTCAGGCGCAATCGGATGCTGCGCACCACACAGCAACCCAGCTGCCGTGTTATTCGCATTATTTCCAGTGCCATCAAAGAACAACCCAATCCGCAACGCGATGCCGATTTTCTCAGGCTCGGGTGCGGGTTCTTTCCCGTGTTTTTCGTATTCAGCCCAACGCTGGGCGTGGATATCGACGGGTTTGGCTTCTTCGTAGCGATAATTTTTCGGGGGGTTGGGGACGTAGCCGCTCAATCCTTGATTCCTTGCTCTGATCCTTGAGAACGGCCCGAAGGGTGACAGCCGAGGCCTGGGGGCGCAAGGCGTGGCCGTGTGCCAGCGCGGTTGAGACAGTGTGATGTGACGAGGGTTTCCCCTCGTCTTGGCCGAGGGCTATTTCGTGATTACGACGTTGTCCAGCGCTTGGTTTACGGCCAGTTCGCCGAGCATTACGACCTGCGCGATTCCCAGCGCAGTTTTGCGGTGGGAGATGTCCAGCATGGCGGCGAAGTTGTTGAGCATTTCGCTGGCCGAACCGAGGGTTTCGCTGGCGTTGGCTAGCAGGGATTCGGTGTCGTACTTCGGGTTGGCGAAGTACATGCGGTCAGGCTCGTTGGTGCTGGCCATGATTTGGTCGGCAGGCTTGAGGTAGTGGTCGAGGGCGCGTTCGGCGGCTTCGTGAAATTTCCTGGAATCGGGGGATTCGTAGGGGGATGTGGGGTCGGTTTCTGGCGGGTTGGGTGTTGGTTTGAACATGGTGAAACTCCTAGTTAATAAAAGGAGCCTTCACCTTCGCTACCAAACGAAGGGTGGCGGCCGTACGCGGGTTGGTAGACCGGTAACTAGGACCCGGCACACCCGAAGGTGTCCTGCGCATGGCCACCATTGAGCAGAGACCCGACGGGGTCTGCGAACGGTGCACGATGCGACTAGTTATGGCGGGCTACCAAACCCGATCACTGTTTTTCAGTGACCGACAAACGATAAAACCCGCGACCTAGACGCACAAGCCGGCGGATTCTGGCGTAGTCGTAGGCGATGGCGCAAGACGTTGTAGGGCTTGGGTCGTTACTGGAGGCTTCGTTTAAACAGCATCGGGGTTGTCTGTTTATTTTGGTCTGGGATTCAGGTGGTGGCTGGGCTGGCGCCATCGCTGGCAAGCCAGCTCCCACAGGGGTTTCGGCTGGTTTGGGATTTTCGGTGATTGGGCTGGCGTCTTCGCGAGCAGGCTCGCTCCCACAGGTTTTGGGGCTGGTCTGGGATTCAGGTGGTGGCTGGGCCGGCGCCATCGCTGGCAAGCCAGCTCCCACAGGGGTTTCGGCTGGTTTTGGATTTTTGGTAGTTCATCACTGCCCTGCCCTCACTTTTTGCCGCTGGCCAGATGATGCGCAACCAACGCATTGGCATGCCCGTGGCCCATGCCGTGTTCTTCCTTGAGCCATGCCACCAGTTCCATGTGTTTTTTGTCGGTGACGCTGGCGAGCAGGTTCAGCCAGTGGTCGATGGGTTGGCCGTACTTCTTTTCGATGGAGGGGAAGTAGGACGCCGGGCCTTTTACCTTGTTGTCTTCGCTCATGCTGCACGCTCCGTGGGCTCGCGACGGAGGGTCGGCGGACGCTCCTTGTCGGCAAAGCCTAAGCGTGGACGCGAAGTGCGGATCCGGCAACTGCCCTGCTCTACCCGACAGCGCAAAACCCGTGGCATAAGCTTGCTCGCGATGGCGGTGTGTCAGCCACTGATAATGTCGGCTGCCACGGCCCCATCGCGGGCAAGCCCGCTCCCACAGGGATTGGGGTGGAAGATGATCAGCGTGAACCTGTGCGCCCCGGCAGCATCCGCACCAGCGTGTTATCGCGCACCCAATAATGGTGAAACAACCCCGCCAACGCATGCAGGCCGATCAGCCAGTAGCCGGTGCTGCCGATCAGTTCGTGCCAGTACTTCAGGCGCTTGGCGAAGTCCGGGTCGATGGCGACCGGGGCCGGTATGTGGAAGCCGAAGTACGGGAACGGTTTGTCGCCGGCGGCGAGCATCAGCCAGGCGAGGATCGGGGTGGCGATCATCAGGCCGTAGAGGGCCAGGTGCATCAGGTGCGAGATGCCGGTTTGCCACGCAGGGGGTTTGGGGGTGATCGGTGGACGCGGGGTCAGGCGACCGAGCAGACGGATCCATACCAGAGCGAAGATGCTGGCACCGAACAGGCCGTGAAAGCCCATCAGCAGGCCGCGCGCTTCGCTGCCCTTGGGCATGTAGCCCTTGATTTCGACGCACGCGTAGACGCCGACGAACAGCGCCAGCATCAGCCAGTGCATCGTGATTGAAAGTTTTCCATAACGGTTTACGGCGTTGTCGCGGGTCATAAGTAGCGCCTCGTGATTGTCGTGAGTGACGGTCGATGCGCTCGACGGTCACGTTCCTTTAGCCGGGCGAACCGACGGTGTGAGCCTGCCCGGCCAGTCTTAAGACAGTCTGAAGATCGGCTCACAGGTTAACCTTTTTTTACCTTCAGACTTCGTTAAGAAATGGCTTGGATACTCCTCTCAAACCTATTGAGGGAGGCGTTCTGCCCATGCCCGAATTCGACTGGAACATCCCCCTGCCCCTGCACTTCGGCCAAGCCGATACGCCGCAGATGACGCTGACCAATGCCTTGCCGGATGACGGGCAACGGTCGGCATTCGAGACGTTTATTCAGCAGCGCTTTCGCAAAGCGCACGGCGCTGACATCCGCCATTTCATGCCCGAGCTGTTCGGCATGCACAACGCCGCAGGTGAGCTGTGCGCGGTGGCCGGTGTCCGCCGGGCCCATTTGGAGCCGCTGTTTCTTGAGCGCTACCTGGATGAACCGATCGAGCCGCTGATCAGCGCGGCGGCGGATCGCC
The DNA here is from genome assembly GCF_017973755.1 of Pseudomonas sp. P42. Lineage (NCBI taxonomy): Bacteria > Pseudomonadati > Pseudomonadota > Gammaproteobacteria > Pseudomonadales > Pseudomonadaceae > Pseudomonas > Pseudomonas sp. P42. The sequence continues at coordinate 308,200 of NZ_JACOPU010000004.1, forward strand.
CGGTGACGCGCAACGGCATCGTCGAAGTCGGCAACCTTGCCGCCAGCGACACCGGCAGTGCGCGTCTGAGCATCATCGCCATCACTTACTTACTGGCCATGGGCGGTCTGGAGTGGGTGACGTTCACCGGCAACATCGGGTTGGTCAACAGCTTCCATCGTCTCGGCCTGAAGCCAGTGACATTATGCGCCGCAGACCCGGAGCGACTGGGTGACGAGCGTCAATATTGGGGCAGTTATTACGAGAGCAAACCCTGGGTTCACGTCGGCAATATCCGAGCCGGATTTATCCATTTGCGCAATATCGGACTGTTCAACCGGCTGGGACTGCCGACTTCGATTGAAGGAGCTTTCCATGTCGCTTGAGCTGCAACGCTTTCAGGAAACCCTGCGCAGCCATGCCGGGCGCAATGACAACGCGGTCGCGCTGTGGGGCGATACGCTGAAAATCGATTACACGACCCTCTACGCCGAGGTGCTGTATCGCCAGGAGCGTTTGCGCGATGAACACGTGCGAGTGGTCGCACTGGTGCTGGATAATGGCGTCGACGCGATGCTCTGGGATTTGGCGGTGCTGTTCGAAGGCCTGACCTGTGTGACGCTGCCGCCGTTTTTCAGCCCGGCGCAACGCGCCCATTGTCTGGAGCTGAGTCAGGCTGAACGGGTGATTGCTGAACCAGAGCTGGAGGCCGAATTGCTCGGCGCCGGTTACGTGAAAAACGGCGAGTTCTGGTGCCGCACATTCAGTGGACCGAGCCGCATGCCCGCCGGCACCGCCAAACTGACCTTCACTTCCGGTACCACCGGCACGCCCAAAGGGGTATGCCTGAGCGCCGACAGCTTACTGCGGGTTGCACGCGAGCTGGTTCAGGCGAGCGAGCCGACCGGTCCGGCGCATCATCTGGCGCTGTTACCGCTGGCGATTCTGCTGGAAAACCTCGGTTGTTATGCGGCGCTGTATGCCGGTGCGATGTTGAGTCTGCCGAGTCAGAAGACCCTCGGCATCCAGGGCGCCAGCGGCGTCGATGTGCCGCGCCTGCTGGGTTATCTGGCCAGCCGTGCACCGGAGAGCCTGATTCTGGTGCCGCAGCTGTTGCTGATGCTGGTCAGCGCCGCCGAGCAAAAAGCCTTCGATCCGCAAAAACTGCGTTTTGCCGCCGTCGGCGGCGCGCGGGTTTCCGAAGATCTGCTGCACCGTGCGCAACGTGTCGGCCTGCCGGTTTATGAAGGTTATGGCTTGTCCGAATGTGCGTCGGTGGTGTGCCTCAATCGCCCTGGTGCCCGGCGCCCAGGCAGCGTCGGCAGGCCCCTGCCGCATGTCGAAGTGCGTCTGGCCGAGGACGGCGAAGTGTTGATCAAGGGTTCGCCGCTGCTGGGTTATCTGGGGGATGCGCCGTACGCCGAAGAATGGTGGCCGAGCGGCGACCTGGGTGAGTTCGACCCGGAAGGTTTCCTCTTTCTCAAGGGTCGCAAGAAGCATCAGTTCGTTACCAGTTTCGGGCGCAACGTCAACCCGGAATGGGTCGAGTCGGAGCTGACCCAGCGCCGCCACATCGCCCAGGCCTTCGTCTACGGCGAAGCGATGCCGCACAACCACGCCCTGCTCTGGCCGCATCGCGCCGATTGCAGCGACGCTGATCTGGCTGCGGCCGTCGCCGAAGCCAACGAAGCCTTGCCCGATTACGCCCAGGTACATCGCTGGACACGTCTACCGCACCCCTTCACCGCCGCCAATGGCCTGCTCACCGCCAATGGCCGCCCGCGCCGCGAAGCCATTGTCGCGCATTACCACACCCAATTAACCGAATCCGTTATCTGCGAGGCATCCGCATCATGAGTTTTTTCGACACCCTGCAAGAAGCCACACAACGGGAACGCCACGAGCTGTTCAACCTGCCGATCATCGTTGATGCGCTGCAAGGCAAGGTCAGCCTTGAGAGCTATCGGGAATTTCTCGCCCAGGCCTATTACCACGTGCGCCACACGGTGCCGTTGATGATGGCTTGCGGCGCGCGTTTGCCGACACGCCTGGAGTGGCTGCGCAAAGCCGTGTGCGAGTACATCGAAGAAGAATACGGCCACGAACAGTGGGTGCTCAACGATATTGCCGCGTGTGGCGGTGACCGTGATGCGGTGCGCGATGGTCAGCCGTCGCTGTCGATCGAGTTGATGGTCAGCTTTCTGTACGACCTGATCGCCCGGGGCAATCCGGTGGGGTTGTTCGGCATGGTCAATGTGCTTGAAGGCACCAGCATTGCCCTGGCCACCCACGCGGCGGGCAGCATTCGCGAGCGGCTGGCGTTGCCGGAAACGGCGTTCAGCTACCTCAGTTCCCACGGTTCGCTGGACATCGAGCACATGCAGTCCTATCGCCGCTTGATGAACCAGCTCGAGGACCCGCAAGACCAGGCCGCCGTGATCCACGCCTCGAAAGTCGTGTATCGCCTGTACACCGATATGTTCCGTGGATTGCCGCGTGAAGTGCAGGCTCAACATGCAGCTGCATGAAGCGCGTGTTGTCCTGACCGGCGCCAGTGGCGGTATCGGCATGGCCATCGCCAGTGCCTTGTGCGCTGCCGGTGCGCGGGTACTGGCCGTGGCCCGGCATCAGGAAGCGCTGCTGCCGTTGCTTGAGCGGTATCCGCAAAATCTGTACTGGGTCGGCGCCGACCTGACCTTCCTCAGCGACCGGCGCAAAGTGCTGGCCGCCGCCGAGGGCATCGGCGGTATCAACCTGCTGATCAACGCGGCCGGGGTCAACCACTTCGCCATGCTCGAACAGCTGGACGACAGCGACATCAACACCATGCTGGCGGTGAATGTCAGTGCGCCGATCTGCCTGACGAAACTGCTGTTACCGCTGCTCAAGCAGGCGGACAGCGCCATGGTGGTTAATGTTGGCTCCACCTATGGCTCGATCGGCTATGCCGGTTATGCCAGTTACTGCGCGAGCAAGTTTGCCTTGCGCGGCTTCTCCGAAGCGCTGCGCCGGGAGCTGGCTGACACGCGGGTCAGCGTTCTTTACGTCGCGCCGCGCGCCACCCGCACGTCGATGAACAGCTCGGCCGCGCAAGCCTTGAACGATGCACTCAAGGCCAACGTCGATGACCCGCAAACCGTGGCGTCGGCGGTGATCCACGCAATCGCCGGCGGTCGCCGCGATTTGTATCTGGGGTGGCCGGAGCGGTTCTTCGTACGCCTGAACAATTTACTGCCGCACCTGGTGGATCGTGGCCTGCGCAAGCAGTTGCCGCTGATCCGACGCTTCAGCGAAAAAACCGGAAACGAGACCCTCAAACCATGAAAAAAGTCTTCGCCTGCCTGCTGCTCGGTGCCCTCAGCCAATCCGTCTGGGCGCTGGACGCCGCCGATCAACAACGCCTTGCCGGGATCCAGCAGAGCTGGGCGCACATCCAATATGAAGTCGCGGAAAAACAGCGCGCCGCCGCCTTCGAACAGCTCTCAACCGAGGCCACTGCCTTTACCACGCAACGCCCCGCCGTAGCCGAAGCGTGGATCTGGAAGGGCATCGTCACCAGCAGTTGGGCCGGCGCCGAAGGTGGGCTCGGCGCCTTGGGCAAAGCCAAGGACGCCAAGGCTGACCTGGAAAAATCCCTGACCCTGGATCCCAAAGCCTTGAATGGCTCGGCCTACACCAGCCTCGCCGCGCTGTACGACCGGGTGCCGGGCTGGCCGATCGGTTTTGGTGACAGCGACAAGGCCGAGCAATTGCTCAAGCAGGCGTTGCAACTGAACCCCAACGGCATCGACAGCCTGTACTTCTGGGGTGATCACCTCTACCGTGAAAAACGCTACGCTGAAGCCAAGGCAGCGCTGCAAAAAGCCCTGCAAGCCGCACCGCGCCCAGGCCGCGAAAGCGCTGACGCCGGGCGCCGCAAAGAGATCGCCGCCCTGCTGGTGGACGTCAACAAGAAACTCGACTGATAGGAGTGCGCGTGCGTTTATTACTGATTGAGGATGACGTCGCGCTCGGTGAAGGCATTCATCAGGCGCTGGGGCGTGAGGGTTACACCGTCGACTGGCTCAAGGACGGCAGCAGTGCGTTGCATGCACTGCTCAGTGAAACCTTCGACCTGGCGGTACTTGATCTCGGTCTGCCGCGCATGGACGGCCTCGAAGTGCTGCGCCGTTTGCGCGACAGCGGTTCGAATCTGCCGGTGCTGATTCTTACGGCCCGCGATGCCACCGAAGACCGCATCGCCGGGCTCGATGCCGGGGCCGACGATTATCTGGTCAAACCGTTCGATCTGGCCGAACTCAAGGCGCGATTGCGCGCCCTGTTACGGCGCAGTGCCGGGCGCGCCCAGGCGTTGATAGAGCACGCGGGCATCAGCCTCAACCCCGGCACCCAGCAGGTCAGTTATCAGGGCCAACCTGTGGCGCTGACCCCCAAGGAATATCAGTTGCTGCACGAATTGCTCTCACCGCCGGGTCGGGTGATGACCCGCGACCAACTGATCCAGTTGCTCTACGGCTGGAACGAGGAAGCCGAAAGCAACACTCTGGAAGTGCACATCCATCACCTGCGCAAAAAGTTCTCCACCGACCTGATCCGCACCATCCGTGGCGTGGGTTATCTGGTGGAGGAGCGTCGATGACTTCAATCCGGCGCCGCACGCTGACGCTGATCATCGGCCTGCTACTGGCCGGCCTGGCAGTGCTCAGCACGTTCAACGTGCATGACAGCAACCACGAAATCGCTGAAGTCTACGATGCTCAACTGGCGCAGAACGCGCGTCTGTTGCAAGGCGTGATGCGCATGCCGATGGCGAGTACCGAACACGCGCAGTTGTATCAAGCGTTCAATCAGGCCCTGGGCGAAGCCAAGCCACGGGTCGATGGCCATCCTTACGAAAGCAAGATCGCCTTTCAGGTATGGAACCCCAAAGGTGAAGTGCTGGTACACACCGCCAGCGCGCCCTCCTTCACCGCACCGCCGACCCGACCGGGCTTCAGCGACGTGGTGGATTTGAGAGGCCGGCAATGGCGGGCGTTCATGCTGGAAGACAAACAGAACGGCCTGCGCATCTGGGTTGGCGAGCGCGATGATGTGCGCGCCGATCTGGTCGACCGCATCGTGCGGCACACCCTGTGGCCGAATATGCTCGGCAGCCTGATTCTGGCGGCGATGATCTGGCTCGCTATCGGCTGGGGCCTTAAGCCACTGGCGAACATGGCCGCCACCCTGCGCGCCCGCCACAGTGGTTCGCTGGAGCCACTGCAACTCACGCCGCTACCCAGCGAGCTGGAGCCGATGCAAGCTGCCCTTAACCGCATGCTCGCGCAGATCCAGGAAGTGCTCGGCCGCGAACGCCGTTTCATCGCTGACGCCGCCCACGAAATGCGCACCCCGCTGGCGGTGCTGCGCGTGCATGCGCAAAACCTGCTGGAGGCCGGCACCGAGCAGGAGCGCCGCGAATCCCTGGAGTTTCTGATCTCCGGCGTCGACCGCACCAGCCGTCTGGTCAACCAGTTGCTGACCATGGCACGCCTCGAACCGAAATCCGACCCGCCGCCGCTGCAACGCATCGACCTTAGCGAAACCGTGCGCAACAGCCTGGTGCAACTGACGCCGTGGCTGTTAAGCAAACAGCTGGAACTGACCTTCGAGGACAGCGCCGAACCGTTCCACGTCATGGCCAGCGCCGCCGCCCTCGACATTGCGTTGAACAACCTGATCACCAACGCCGCCAACTTCTCCCCGGAACATGGCGTTATCACCGTGACCCTGACCCGAGCCGACGGCTTCTGTCATTTGAGCGTCGACGATCAGGGGCCGGGAATCGATGAAGCGGATCGCGCCCGACTGTTCGAACGCTTCTACAGCCGGGGCAATGCACAGGGCGCGGGATTGGGGCTGACCATCGTCAACACCATTGCTACCCGCTTGGGCGGACGTATTACCCTGGTCAATCGGCAAGAAGGTGGGTTACACGCGACGCTGTCGATTCCTGACGGCCAATGATCCGGCTGCCAGGTTCACGGCACTATTAGCGGCGGGGGCATTTCCTGCAAATCATCCTGCGCAGTCGAGCGCGGCAACGTTTCCGGCACTGTCAGCCACAACAGCATCAGCGCCGCTGCGGCCACAGCCGCCAGGGTCAGGAATGCAGCGCTGTAGCCGGCGGCCTGCACCACGAATCCGGCCAGACCATTGCTCAAGGCCGCGCCCAGGCCAAAGACCGTCGACAACGCACCCAGGCTGATATTGAAGTGGCCGGTGCCGAGGGTCAGGTCTTTCACCACCACCGGAAACAGCGCGCCGAAAACCCCGGCGCCGATGCCATCGAGCAATTGCACCGAAACCAGCCACCAAGGGTCGTTGGACAGCACGTAAAGTACGCCGCGCAACGGCAGAATCAGGAACCCGGCAAGCAGCAACGGCTTGCGCCCCCAGACATCGGCCTTGGCCCCGACCAGCAAGGCGACCGGCACCATCACCAGTTGCGCGGCGACGATGCACGCCGAGGTCAGCGGCGTGGCCATCTGCAGATTGGCCTGTGCCAGTTTCTGACTCACCAGCGGCAGCATGGCCGCGTTCGCCAGGTGGAACAACGCGCAGCACACGGCGAACATCAGCAGCGGTCTGTTCTTGAGCAACACCGAGAACCCCGAGGGCTGCGCACCATGCCCTGCACCGCCGGGATCCAGGCCCCGTGCCAGGCCATGGTCAATGGCCGCCGGCGAGACAAAGGCGACCGCGATAATGCTGGCCAACGCCATCACCGCCATCAGGTAAAACACCGCCACCGGGCCGAACAGGTAGGCAAACAATCCGGCCAACAAGGCGGCGCAGGCGTTGCCCGCGTGGTTGAACGTTTCGTTGCGGCCGGTGCGTCGGGTGAAGGCGCGTGGCCCGGTAATGCCTAAGGTGATCGCCGAGATGGCCGGCGCGAAGATCGACGCAGCGACGGCGCTGAGGGCTTGAGTCAAGGTCACCAGACTGAATGACGCAACGAACGGCAGCAGCAGGCAACTGCCGGTGACCAGCAGCGCGGCAATCGCGATCAATGCCCGCTTGTAGCGTGTGTTGTCGACCAGGGCGCCCGCCGGTGTCTGGGTGATCAGCGCGGCGATCCCGGCGATGGTCATCACCAGGCCGATGCTGGCCGGGTCCCAGTGGTGAACCGCCAGCAGGTAAATCGCCAGATAGGGACCGAGGCCGTCGCGTACGTCGGCAAGGAAGAAATTCAGGCTGTCCAACGACAGGTTGTTTCGGCGATCCAGGTGTGTGGCCACGGCAGCGTCTTCGAGGGTCGAGGTCGTTCGGGTTGAATTGACCTCCGCAGATTGAGTGACCCCTGGCCAGATGTTTTAGTTTCACCGCCCGACGGACATGAAAAAGCCCGCCCGGCAAATACCGGGCGGGCCAGGTTTACGGTCAAATCGAGCGCTGATTGACCCGCGCCATCAGTTGCTCGGCGCTTTCCTTGCGCTCCGAATAGCGATCAACCAGAAAGTCCTGGCGGTCGCGCAGCAGCACAGTGAACTTCACCAGTTCTTCCATCACATCGACGACCCGGTCGTAATACGGCGACGGTTTCATCCGCCCCGCTTCGTCGAACTCCATCCAGGCCTTCGGCACCGAAGATTGGTTGGGGATGGTGAACATGCGCATCCAGCGACCCAGCACGCGCAGTTGATTGACCACGTTGAACGACTGCGAGCCGCCGCAAACCTGCATCACTGCCAGGGTTTTGCCCTGGGTCGGGCGAACCGCGCCAAGTTCCAGCGGAACCCAGTCGATCTGCGCCTTGAACACCGCCGACATCGCGCCATGGCGTTCCGGCGAGCACCAGACCTGGCCTTCCGACCACAACACCAGTTCACGCAATTCCTGCACTTTCGGATGGTCGACCGGGACGTCGTCGGGCAGTGGCAAACCGGACGGATTGAAGATGCGCGTCTCGGCGCCAAAGTGCTCGAGCAGGCGCGCGGCCTCCTCTACCAGCAAGCGACTGAACGAGCGCTCACGGGTCGATCCGTAGAGCAACAGGATGCGTGGTTTGTGCTCGCCCGAGGCGGAGGCTGGCAAGCCTTCGAACAGGGTTGGATCAAGATTGGGCAAGTGGTCTGACATTGTCATGCCTCCTTAAAGCGTACCGACTCGGTCGAGTTCAAGTTTGAGTTCGTCGCGGCTGAGGCGGTTGAAGGGCAGTTCGAGGAAGGCTTTGCAGCGTTGCTCGATGCGCGCCAACGTGGCGTGGAAAGCAGCGTCGATCGCCGCTTCGTCGCCCGTGACTTCGGACGGATCTTCCAGCCCCCAATGCGCCTTCAATGCCGGGCCGAAGTACACCGGGCAGGTTTCGCCGGCAGCCTTGTCGCAGACGGTGATGACGATGTCCGGCGGGTTACTTTCGAACGCATCGTTACCCTTGCTGTACAAGCCATCGGTGGCAATGCCGGCCTGCTGCAAGGTCAAGAGACTGCGCGGCAAGACCTGGCCTTTGGGGAAACTTCCGGAGCTCAACGCCTCGAATCCCGAGGGCGCCAGGTGGTTGAACATCGCTTCACTGAGGATGCTGCGGCAGCTATTGGCTGTGCACATGAACAGGATTCGCATGGGTTGCTCCAGCAGATATTAATGATTTAGCAGCACGCCGCTTCGCGGACAGGACGTCCATCCATCTTGTGCAGACGCGCGGCGTTGTCTTTGAGCCAATCGGCATTGGCTTTGCACGTCACTTGCAGGATCTCGCGAACCCAATCCGGCAGATGCGGATTGAGGCGGTAATAGACCCATTGGCCTTGGCGGCGATCGAGCAGCAGACCGTTGCTGCGCAGTTGCGCCAAGTGACGGCTGATCTTTGGCTGACTGTCGTCGAGGGCGCACATCAGCTCGCAAACACACAGCTCACCCTGATCGGCAATCAACAGGGTGGCGCGGACGCGGGTCTCGTCAGCCAGGCTTTTGAAGACATCGGTGGGCGTGATCATGGGACAGGCTTCGTACATATGGAGATCCGAATATACGGATATCCATATATTAATCAACCCTGGAATGATCCCACCTGACCCACAAACACCGATGCCCCCTGTGGGAGCTGGCTTGCCAGCGATAGCGGTGGGTCAGGCAAAGCCGATGTCGAATGTCAGTCCGCCATCGCGGGCAAGCCCGCTCCCACAGGGTTTGATGCTGGCAAAACTATCCGAGCAACAACCCCTGCTCCGCCTCACACAACCCCACCACATAATCCCAAACCACCCGCAACCGCACCGACTTGTGCAATTCCCTTCGTGTGCTGATCCAGTAACTGCGCTCGATGCTCTCATCCGGCAGCAATGGCACCAGGTCCGGGTCGGGGGCCGCCATGTAGCACGGCAACACGGCGATGCCCAACCCCGAACGCGCCGCTTCCTGCTGAGCGATGACGCTGGTGCTATGGAACACCACGCGAGGGCTGCGGCAGAAGCTGTTGAGGAACATCAGTTCCTGACTGAACAGCAGATCATCGACATAGCCAATCCAGGCATGCCGTCCGAGGTCTTCGCGGCTGTGCAATGGCGGCGCGTTGTCGAGATAGCTTTGGCTGGCATACAGCGCGAGGCGGTAGTCGGTGAGTTTTCGGGTGACCAGCATGTCCGCCGCCGGGCGCTCCAGATGAATGCTGATTTCCGCCTCGCGATTGAGGATGCTGACGAAGCGCGGCACCGCGACCAGTTCCACTTCCAGGCCCGGGTAACGTTCGAACAGACCGATCATGCGACTGGCGAGGAACTTGACGCCGAGACCTTCGGTGACACCGACGCGAATCTTGCCCAGTGGTGCGGTGGACTGGGTGATTTCTTCCTGGGCCAGCAACGCGACGTTTTCCATGGCTTCGGCGTGCTTTAGCAGCGCCTCCCCGGCCGGGGTCATTTCATAGCCTTGGGCGTGCTGAACGAACAGCGCAGTGCCAAGGCTTTTTTCGATGGCCTCGATGTGACGGGCGACCGTAGCGTGGGTGGTGTTCAGTCGGCGGGCCGCGGTGAGCAAGCGTCCGCTGCGTTGCAGCTCGAGAAAAAACCGCAGGTCGTTCCAGTCGAACATGGAGAGTCCTTGTCAGCGAGGGTCATCAAGGCTGTTCGAAAACGCACAGCGGCTGCGCAAAAACTAACATTCTTTTAACGAAAGCTAACAACTAGAGTGTCCGACAATAAAAACAAAAAGCGAGGTCAGGGAATGCAGACTTCCCTCGATGAATACGATTACATCGTGGTCGGCGCAGGTCCCGCCGGGTGTTTGCTGGCCAATCGGCTGTCGGCTGATCCACTGCAGCGCGTGTTGCTGCTCGAAGCCGGCGGACGCGACAACTATGCCTGGATTCACATCCCCGTTGGCTACCTGTTCTGCATCGGCAACCCGCGCACCGATTGGTGCTTCAAGACTGAAGTGCAACCCGGTCTGCAAGGTCGCAGCCTGAGCTATCCGCGCGGCAAAGTGCTTGGCGGCTGTTCTTCCATCAACGGCATGATCTACATGCGCGGCCAGGCCAACGACTACGACGGCTGGGCGGCGGAAGGCAATCCGGGCTGGGCCTGGAACGACGTGCTGCCGCTGTTCAAGCAGAGCGAAAACCACTTTGCCGGCAGCGCTGAATTTCACGGTGCCAAGGGTGAATGGCGGGTCGAGCAACAGCGCTTGTCGTGGCCGATTCTGGATGCCTTTCGCAGCGCCGCTGAACAAAGTGGGATTGCCTCTGTTGAGGACTTCAATGAGGGCGACAACGAGGGTTGCGGCTACTTTCAGGTCAATCAGAAAGCCGGCGTGCGCTGGAACGCGGCCAAAGCCTTTCTCAAACCGATACGTGACCGGGCGAATCTGACGGTGCTGACCGGGGTTGAGGTCGATCGTGTTTTGCTCAAGGACGGTCGCGCCTCTTCTGTCAGTGCGCGTCATGAAGGTCAGGTGAAACGCTTCAAGGCGCGCAAGGAGATCGTGTTGTGCGCCGGTTCGGTCGGCTCGCCGAGCATTCTGCAGCGCTCCGGGATTGGCCCGCGACCATTACTGGAACGCCTCGGCATTGGCGTGATTCATGAGTTGCCGGGGGTTGGCGGTAATCTGCAGGATCACCTGCAACTGCGCCTGATCTACAAACTGGAAAACGCTCGCACCCTCAACCAGATCGCCGGCAGTGTGTGGGGCAAGATGGGCATGGGCCTGCGTTATCTGTACGACCGCAGCGGGCCGTTGTCGATGGCGCCGAGTCAGTTGGGCGCATTTGCCCGCTCGGGGCCGGAGCAGACGTCGGCAAATCTTGAATACCACGTGCAGCCGCTGTCGCTGGAGCGCTTTGGCGAGCCGTTGCACAGCTTCCCGGCCTTCACCGCGTCGGTCTGTGATTTGCGTCCGCAGAGCCGTGGCCGCATCGACATTCGCTCGGCGGATCCGCAAGAGGCGCCGCTGATTCAACCCAATTATCTGAGCCACCCCGAAGACCTGCGCGTGGCCGCCGACGCCATCCGCCTGACCCGACGCATCGTCAGCGCCCCTGCCCTGCAAGCGTTCAAACCGGTCGAGTATTTGCCGGGTGACAGTCTGCAAAGCGAAGAGCAACTGCACGAAGCGGCGGCGCGAATCGGCACGACGATTTTCCATCCGGTCGGCACCTGCCGCATGGGTAATGACGGCGAAGCGGTGGTCGATGCGCAGTTGCGCGTCCACGGCGTGCCCGGTTTGCGCATTGCCGACGCCTCGATCATGCCGAGGATCATCTCGGGCAACACCTGCTCGCCTACGCTGATGATTGCCGAGAAGGCCGCGCAGCTGATCCTCAACCCACCGACCAGGATCTACACACCAACTTCGGAACTGGCCCAAACCCTGTAGGAGCTGCCGCAGGCTGCTCCTACAGGGAACCGCGTTAATTCAAGGCATCGCGCAGCACCCGGACAGGCAACACCAGTGGAACAACAAAAACAATCACTGTGAGGGATACCGATATGTCAGAACACGCTCAGCCGCTGGACGCCGCCTACAGCGCGCAAACCAGCCCGGATACACGTAAAGTCATCTTCGCTTCATCACTGGGAACGGTGTTCGAGTGGTATGACTTTTTCCTCTATGGCGCCCTCGCGGCGGTGATCAGCAAGCAGTTTTTCGCCGGAGTCAACGACACCACGGCGTTCATCTTTGCGCTGATGGCGTTTGCCGCCGGATTCATCGTGCGCCCGTTCGGGGCACTGGTGTTCGGTCGGTTGGGGGACATGATCGGGCGTAAATACACCTTCCTCGCGACCATCATTTTGATGGGCGTGGCGACGTTCTGTGTCGGGCTGTTGCCGACCTACGCCAGCATCGGCATCGCCGCGCCGATCATTCTGGTGGTGCTGCGCATGCTTCAGGGCCTGGCGCTCGGTGGCGAGTACGGCGGCGCCGCAACCTACGTGGCCGAACACGCGCCGATGGGCAAACGCGGATTCCATACCAGCTGGATTCAGTCCACCGCGACCCTCGGCCTGCTGCTGTCGCTGCTGGTGGTGCTCGGTTGCCGTTATTTCACTGGCGATCAGTTTGAAGTGTGGGGCTGGCGGATTCCGTTCCTGCTGTCGATTGTGCTGCTGGGCATTTCCACCTGGATTCGCCTGAGCCTGCACGAGTCGCCGGCCTATCTGAAGATGAAAGAGGAAGGCAAAACCTCGAAGGCGCCGATCCGCGAATCCTTCGGCAAATGGGAAAACCTCAAAGTCGTGCTGATCGCGCTGTTCAGCATCAACGCCGGGCAAGCGGTGACCTTCTACGCGGCGCAGTTCTATGTGCTGTTCTTCCTCACCCAGTTTCTGAAAATGGATCCGGCGCTGGCCAACACCCTGCTGATTATCAGCGTGGTGATCGGCGCGCCGTTCTTCATTTTCTTTGGCTGGCTGTCGGACAAGGTCGGACGCAAACCGGTGCTGATGCTCGGCCTGCTGCTGGCGACGGTGCTGTACTTCCCGATTTTCAAATCCCTCGCGCATTACGCCAACCCGGCGATCGATCAGGCCAGCCGTCAGGCACCGATTACGGTGCTGGCTGACCCTGCGACGTGCACCTTCCAGTTCGACCCGGTGGGCAAGGCGAAATTTGACAGCCCGTGCGACAAGGTCAAAACCTTCCTGGTCAAACAAGGCCTGCCCTACTCCAGCGCCGCCGCACCGGCCGGCAGCGCCGTGCAGGTCAGTGTTGGCGACGTGAGAATCGACGGCTTCGATGAATCTGCCTTGCGCGGCGCAATCACCCTCGCCGGCTACCCGCAACAAGCCGATGTGCAGCAGACCAACAAACCGATGATCGTCGCCCTGATCGTAGCGCTGATCATCATCTCCGCCATGTGCTACGGCCCGCTCGCGGCGCTGATGGTCGAACTGTTCCCGACCCGCATCCGCTACACCTCGATGTCGCTGCCGTACCACATTGGCAACGGCTGGTTTGGCGGATTTCTGCCAACGGTATCGTTTGCGCTGGTGGTGTACACCGGGGATATTTTTTATGGGCTGTGGTACCCGGTGTTGATTACCGGGGTGAGCCTGGTGGTGGGGCTGATCTTTTTGCGGGAGACGAAGAATATCGATCTGGACAAGAACTGAAGTTAACGCCAGAACCATCGGTGGCGAGAGCGCTTGCTCTCTCGCCACCCTCTTTTCAGGCATCAGCCTTGATCACCTCAAACTTCACCTGATCCGGATAAAACGCCACATAGTCGCGGATCGGCGCCACCGAGACTTTTGGATTCTCGTAAGTCCACACCGCATTCGCCCCCTCATGCCCCGGCACCTGCAGGCTGAAGTAATTGGCGTCGCCCTTGTACGGGCAATAAGTGGTGTGGTCGGTGCGGGCGAAATACTTTTCGTCGATGTCTTCGCGGGGAACGTAGTACACGGGCGGATAGTTGGCTTCGTTCAGTACCAGCACGTGGGAGGACGCGGCAACCTGGATGCCGTGGAATTTCACCAGCAGGCAACCTGTAAGTTGTTCGAGGGAGATGACGGGGCTGGGGCCGGAGCTTTTCATGGGTTTCTCCAAGGACAAATGAACTGTGGCGAGGGAGCTCACTCCCGCTGGGCAGCGTAGCGGCCCCAAAATCAGTAATCGCAGTGTGTCAGGTATAACGCGATTCCTGAGTTTGCGACGGCTTTGCCGCCGAGCGGGAGTGAGCGCCCTCGCCACAAGTTCGGGACTGGCCCGTTTTACTTCAGATCAAGCAACAATATCCGTCATCACCGCCTGCCCCACCATGCCCACAGCAAAATCGACCTGCCCCTGCCCGGTCAAGTCAACCAGCAGCCCGGTCTGACCGTGCTGCGCGTAGTAAGTCAGGATTGCATCGCCCGCATGGCCGGTGAAACTGTTGACAAAGTTCAACGTGGCGGCACCACTTGCAAACTCGGCGATCCCCGAGAGATCGATCTTGTCCAGGCCGCTTTTGAAATCCATGATCCAGTCCGGCTGGTTATTGGTCGAATCACTGGCAGCGCCGAACACGAAAGTGTCTGCCCCCTCCCCGCCTACCAGCGTATCGCCACCACCGCCACCGTAAAGGATGTCGTCGCCGGCACCGCCAAACAGAGAGTTCGCCTTTGCGTTGCCGATCAGCAGGTCATTGCCCGAACCGCCGACGGCGTTTTCCACCGTCACACCGTAAGCGATCGAAACGTTGCCCACCAATCCTCCGACATCGGAGAACGAGCCCTCATTGAGATTGATTTTCTGGTTCTGGGTGAAACCGGAGAAGTTCAGCGTGTCATCGCCGCCACCGTCCCACACCGAGAACACCAGCTTCGACGCCGCCGATGTCGCGCTGTAAAAATCACGCCCGGTGTTGGAGTAGAAACCGTACGTGGTGTTATCGGCGCGGGTCTCATAGTTGGCGCCATACAGTTTCTGCACGGCAACAATGTCGTCCATTAACGGCGCAGAAGCGTAGGCACCGCTACCATCCTTGCTGAAGTCCTGCTCGGTGTTGGTTTCACTCCAGTAGCTCATCAGGCTGTAGCCGCGGGTGTCTTCGGCGTATTTAGCGTCGCCGTAGGTCGGGTTGCCGTTACCGGCGTTGTAGGCGCCGGGGTGCGACAGGCCGAGGGTGTGACCGATTTCGTGGGTCAAGGTCTGGCGACCATAGTTGCCGTTATCCGGCGTCTTGTTGACCTGGTACTGATTGTTGATCAGATACCACGATTGGCCGTCATAGCTGCCGCCGCTCGGCAGGTAAGCGAACGCGGCACCACCGGTGCTGACGTCATAATTGCCGAACGTCATGTGGCCCTCGCCGCCCTTGCCTTCGGTGAACGTGACATTGGCGACGTCGGCCCAGGACTGCATGGCCAGCACGGCCTGAGCTTTCTGCTGGGCACTGAATTCGCCGAAATTGCCAAGCTTCGGATTGTAGTTCGCCGGTTTTTCGGTCAGAAAGGTGTAGCTGAGGTCGATCTTGCCGTCAGCGTTTTTATCGCCCCACGACAGGCCTTTGCGCAGAATTTCGTCAGCAGCTTGATCAGCAGTGAACGAGGGTTTGCCATTGATCAGCCCGACGCCACGGTCGTACAGATGACTGAAGGTGTCGATTTGGTCGTAGGCGCTGCTGGTTTTGGATTTGGCTTGAGCCATGGATGGACTTCCTTGTTTCAGAGTAGTCAGTTTCCGACAGACCGCGGCGATCTTCTGGCGAGATCGTCCTGTCACTCGCGTGGTTGAATCGCCAAAAAACCTGACACAGGCACAGACAGGGCGCTAATCGATTTTTCGATAGTGCTTGCCCCGTCCCCGGAATGCCCGTCATTTCCGGCAATCCTTTTTATCTGTATATCCATACAGATAAAAGTTGCCCCTGGGCGTAAGTGCGGCCATTCTGTGCACCTCTTCGGACATTGATCGACGTGGTAGTTATGCGGCTGTACCTCTGTGAAAAACCTTCCCAGGCCAAAGACATTGCGGCCGTCCTCGGTGCCAAGCGCCGGGGCGACGGCTGCTGGCTGGGAACAGACGTCACGGTGACCTGGTGCATCGGCCATTTGCTGGAAACCGCTCCGCCGGACGCCTACGACGCACGCTACAAGCGCTGGGTACTGGCGGATCTGCCGATCATTCCGGACAAATGGAAAATGACCGTCAAGCCGCGAACCGCCAGTCAGTACAAAGCCGTCAAACGCCTGCTCGGCGAGGCCAGCGAACTGATCATCGCCACCGATGCCGACCGTGAGGGCGAGATGATTGCCCGGGAACTGGTCGAGCATTGCCGCTATCGCGGGCCGATCCGCCGCTTGTGGCTGTCGGCACTGGACGAGGCGTCGATTCGCAAGGCCTTGGCCGCGTTGAAGCCAAGTGCCGAGACGTTCAGCCTGTATCACTCGGCACTGGGTCGCTCCCGGGCGGATTGGTTGATCGGCATGAACATGAGCCGCCTGTTCACCCTGCTCGGTCGGCAGTCGGGCTATCAAGGTGTATTGCCGGTCGGTCGAGTACAGACGCCGACATTGCGCCTGGTGGTGGATCGCGATCGCAGCATCGCCGACTTCGTGCCGGTGCCGTTTTGGGCGATCGACGTGCAACTGCTGCACAACGGCACGCCGTTCACCGCGCAATGGCGCGCGCCGTCGGACGTCTGTGATGATCAGGATCGTTGTTTGAATCAGGCACTCGCGCAACAAGCAGCCGCCGCGATCGGCAGCGCCGCCACTGCTCGGGTCGTCAAGCTGCGCACCGAGCGCATGCGTGAAGTGGCGCCCCTGCCTTTCGACCTCGGTACGTTGCAGGAAGTCTGCTCGAAAAAACTCGGCCTCGGTGCGCAGGAAACCCTCGACATCGCCCAGGCACTCTACGAAACCTACAAAGTCGTCACCTATCCGCGCAGCGATTGCGGTTTTCTGCCGCTGAGCCAGCACGGTGAGGCACCGGGGATTCTCGCGGCACTGCGTCAGGCCGACCCGAGCCTCGAAGCGCTGCAAGGCTTTCTAGAGCCGCAACGTCGCTCCCGGGCGTGGAACGACAGCAAGGTCACCGCGCACCACGGCATCATCCCGACCGCTGCGGCGAAGAACCTTGAACGCCTGACGGGCAAGCACCGAGCGGTCTACACACTCATCCGCGCGCGGTATCTGGCGCAGTTTCTGCCCAACCATGAATACGACCGCACCCAGGCTGATTTCGATTGCGCCGGTGAAGCGTTGCGTGCAGTCGGCAAACAGATCATCGAACCGGGCTGGAAGCGCGCACTCCCCGAGGCACTGGCACCGACCAAGGGCCGTGAAGCGCCGGCACCACAAACCTTGCCGACGCTTGGCCAGGGTATCGATTGCGCCGTTGCCGATGTGAAGCTCAAGGATTTGTGGACGCAGCCACCCAAGCCCTACACCGAAGGCGATCTGATCAAGGCGATGAAAAACGTTGCCAAACTGGTGGAAGATCCGCTGCTCAAACAAAAGCTCAAGGACACGACCGGTATCGGCACCGAAGCCACCCGTGCATCGATCATTCAGGGTTTGCTCGATCGCGGTTATCTGGTGAAAAACGGCAAGGCACTTGCGGCAACACCGGCGGCGTTCAGTCTGATCGACGCCGTCCCCCGAGCAATTGCCGACCCCGGCACCACGGCGATCTGGGAGCAGGCGCTGGACATGGTGCAGAGCGGTGAGATGAGTCTGGAAGAATTCGTCACCAAGCAAGCGGCGTGGATGAGCAAGCAGGTGACTCGCTGTTCCGGCCTGAGCCTGACCATCAGCGGCCCACCGCCTGCCGGCAAGGCTGCTACGCCGTGGAAGAACAAGCGCAAATCGACGCGCAGCAAATCAACCGGCACAACCAAACGCACGGCGAAACCGGCAGCCAAAAAGTAAAACGCGCTACTGTTCCTGAAAGGTTCATCACCCTCAGGAACCCAAAGCATGCCTGACATCAAACTCCACCCCGCCCAGCGTGACGAACTGCAAATCATCGAAAACCTGATGCAGTTCTACATGTACGACTTAAGCGAATGGCTGCCACTGAAGCTCGCCGGGCATGGCTTCTTCGCCCTCCAGCCAAAAGACGCTTACTGGCGCCACCCGGCCACCCGACCCTTTCTGATCCGCGTCGATGGCGAACTCGCCGGCTTCATCACGGTGGATGAAGATACCCACATCGACGGCGCCGAATTCAATATCGGCTACTTCTTCGTCACCCGGCGCATGCGTGGCCAAGGCGTCGCGCAGTTTGTCGTCTCTGCCCTCTTGAGCCAAATCCCCGGTCGGTGGCAGATTTTCCATATCGACGCCAACCTGCCTGCACAACGCTTCTGGGCCAGGCTGATGCCGGAATTGGTCGGCGTCGAATTCACCTTGAGCCACCGCGATGTAGACGGTTACCCGTGCACCTTCTACACCCTGCGCAGCCCCGTTTCCGTTGCCTGAACGGATCCGTTCTCATTCCAAAACAGCTTTGTCCGACAACATGTAGTGCACAAAAATAATCACTACAAAACCGTTGACGGCGTCGTTTTGCTTTTGCATGATGAAGACGTTCCCCGATCGGGAACACGGGTAACACGCTTGAGCAAACTCGTCTGACCGCCGAGTTGTTTTTTCCGGATACACGCTGCCCACAAGGCAGATTGAAGAAGCTGACCTGGCCTGAACGTCCAGTACAAGGACGAGAAGCGCTGGCGAAAATTCTCAAGACGCTTGTGGTCGACCCTGAAAATGTCGACAAGGGCCTCCCGGTTTTCGCTGCTTCTCCTCGTTGTGACGCTATCGCGTAGCAGTTATTCAACACGACTACATGCAACAGATGCACGACCCCGTATTTCAAACGGGCGACCGCTGACGTCCTGGTTTCGGTGCCAGGGATCAACTAACCGATGGGCTACCTGTATTAGCGAATCAACTTAGAAAGATCACCAAACTGGTCAAGGGGCAAAATCATGAATCTGAACAATCAACCTACTATCGAAGAACTGGCTCGTATGTTCGCTGCGCAAAAAGACAGCCTCGACAGCCATATTCTGTGGATCAGCAAATCGGGCCAAGTGCATATCGACTGCTTGGCGCCCCACGCTGGCGAAGAAGAGTTCGACCGCAACAATCAGAACCTGCTGGCCCGCCTGAAGATGTACCGCCGCGGCCAAGGTTATGTCGGCAAAAAAGCCGCGGCCGACAAGGACTTCATCGGTAATGTTCTGCAGACGCTGAAACAAGCGTGGGACTCGATGCAGAACAAGAATGAAGTTCGGGTGATTGATCGGTTCTGCTGATTTACAACTTAAATAACAAGAGGGCCTGCTTCCAGCGATGGAGCAGGCCCTTTTTTGTGTATGGCGTAAGCTTTGTGGTGTTAGTTAAATCTATCCCCTCACCCCAGCCCTCTCCCGGAGGGAGAGGGAGCCGATCTCGAGCGTGCTTGCGATATACAAACTTCAATATTTCAGGTCGGCGCATTAGCCACCAACACCTCGGTCAGTCCCCTCTCCCTCCGGGAGAGGGTTAGGGTGAGGGGCTTCCCATGCTCAACACCAGTTCCACAAACGCCACCGCCGCCGCACTGTGATAATTATTCCTGCGCCGCAACAACGCCGCCCCTCGCTGCGGCGCTTCGCTTTCTACCCGCAGCCTGCGCAAAGCGCGATCCTCAGTCGCAATCGCCTCCGGCAACATCGTCGCAATCGGCGAATGTCGCACCACCTCCAGCAGCGTACTGACCGAATTCACTTCAATACGCACCTTGGGCGTGATGCCGTGCTGACGGAAATACTCATCCACCGATAAGCGCGTGATGTAGTCCGGCGCCAGCAAGGCAAAATCCAGCTGTGCGATGTCATCCGGTGTCAGCCTCAACGTGCTGTCGTACAGCGGGTGCTCGCGCCCCACCATGATTCCCAATGCTTCGGTGAACGCCGGAATACATTCAAGATCCGCATTGCGCACCGGGGTGAAGGCAATGGCGATATCCAGCGAGTCATCCGCCAGACCCGCCTCAATGTCATCCATCGACAACTCGAAAATTTCCAGATGAATCCCCGGAAATCGCGCCATGTAGTCGCGCACCAGCGGCCCGACCAGATACGCCATGAACGTCGGCGTCATGGCCAGACGCAGGGTGCCACGCGACAGATCCTTTACGTCATGCAGCGCCCGCTTGCCCGCCTCCAACTCCACCAGCACCCGCCGCGCGCATTCGATATAGGCCTCGCCGGCATCGGTCGGCTTGACCGATCGTGAGGTGCGATCAAACAGGTTCACGCCCAGGGTTTCCTCGAGCTGACGAATCTGTTGTGACAGCGTCGGCTGTGACACATGCAGCGCTTCAGCAGCGCGGGTGAAGCCGCCGTGATCGGCAACGGCGAGCAGATAACGCAAATGTCTTAACAGCATCGGGTAGACCATCTATAGGCAGGGCTTATGCAAAGCATTGTATATGGATCTTGGACGCTATGAGCCAATCGGCAGAAGATCAATCCCACACAGCAAGCCAACCCCTGAAAGGAGTGACACCATGCAACAGTCCCACGCCTACAACGACACCAGCCTGGCCCTGACCACCCGCATTCTCGACGCCAAGGCACGCAAAAATCTGTCGTGGCAGGATCTCACCGACGGCACCGGCCTGAGCCTGGCGTTCGTCACCGCCGCCCTGCTCGGCCAGCATCCTCTGCCGGAAAACGCTGCCCAAGTGGTCGGAGACAAACTTGAGCTGGATGCAGCCGATGTATCGGCGATGCAAATCATCCCGTTGCGCGGCAGCCTCAGCGGCGTGCCGACCGATCCGACCATCTACCGTTTCCACGAGATGATCCAGATCTACGGCACCACCCTCAAAGCCCTGGTTCATGAGCAATTCGGCGACGGCATCATCAGCGCGATCAACTTCAAACTGGACATCAAGAAAGTCGAAGACCCGGAAGGCGGTTCCCGCGCCGTGGTCACGCTCGACGGCAAGTTCCTGCCACTGCGTCCGTTCTGATGCGCCCCGGCCCGCACCTCGCGTGCGGGCCCACCGATCTCCATTGAAGAGGACATGCACATGAAAGCCCTGATCGACGGTTTCCTGAAGTTTCAGAACGAAGCCTTCCCGCAACGCACCGAACTGTTCAAACACCTGGCGACCACCCAACAGCCCGGCACATTATTCATCACCTGTTCCGACAGCCGTGTCGTGCCGGAACTGCTGACCCAGCAAGAACCCGGCGAACTGTTTGTGATCCGCAATGCCGGCAATATCGTGCCGTCCTACAGCCCGCATCCGGGAGGGGTTTCGGCGACGGTGGAATACGCCGTGGCGGTGCTCGGCGTCACCGACATTGTGATCTGCGGCCACTCGGACTGCGGTGCGATGACGGCGATTGCCCAGTGCAAGTGCATGGATCACCTGCCCGCTGTCAGCGGTTGGCTGCAGCATGCCGAGTCGGCGAAAGTGGTGAATGAGGCGCGGCCGCATGCCAGTGACGCGGCGAAATTGAGTTCGATGGTGCGCGAAAACGTGATCGCGCAATTGGCGAATATCCAGACCCATCCGAGCGTGCGCCTGGCGCAGGAGAAAGGCCTGCTGAATTTGCATGGCTGGGTGTACGACATCGAGACCGGCTCGATTGATGCGTTGTCCTCGGACCGCCGCACCTTTGTACCGCTGGCCGAGCAACCGGCAGTTTGCGCAGTTCAAGCAAAAGCCGCTGCCTGAATAGACGCCTGTAGGAGCTGCCGAAGGCTGCGATCGTTTGATCTGGCCTTTAAAGATCGCAGCCTGCGGCAGCTCCTACACAAGGTATGCCGTTCAGCGTTTTACGGTGAGATCCGTTTGAGTCATGCGACTGCGAACAGTAAATACGCCATCCCCCGAAAGGATCGCACTGCGCGCAAACAACCGCCCGCTCTCCCAGTTCGAAAGCCCCAGTTCCGGCTTGTTCAGGGCGTATTGACCATCGACCCAACGGGTGATGCCGTTGCCCACGAACGGTGCGTTGACTGCGTTGTAAAAACGCTCCTGAACCTGCGTACTTTCACTGATCAGCGACACGGTGAATTGCGGGCTATAACGGTTGAACAGCGCAATCGCCTGATCCAGATCTTCAACGATCATCAGGCTGACTTCCGGCGTTTCCTCCCATTCCCACTCGCGGCCCAACGCAGATTCCGCCAGTGGTTCGGCCAACGCTTCAGTCTGATAACCCTCGGCACGATAAACCTGCACCGTCGCGTTCTGCCATTCGGTCGGCAGGCAGTTTTCACTGCCTTCGACGATGTGCAACTTGCAGCCCTGCCCGCGTGCGTTGCCGGCCTGTTGCAACGCATCAAGGAACAGCGGCACCAGTTCAGCAGTACGTTCGCGCTGAATCAGGCAGACATTCAGGGTGTTGCAGACCTTGCGATCCAGCGAGTTGCGCACCACGGCCGCGAAGCGCTGAGCGTCAGCGTCTCGATCGGCAATCAACCACGCACCACCGGTGCCATGCAGACTGACCGCAGTCCCCGCCTGCTGCGCAATGCTGCCCAACTGACTGACCGCACGCCCCGATCCGCGAGCCACCGCCAGCGACAGGCGCCGATCGGCAAACATCGCCCAACCGGCTGCGTGATTGACGCTCTCCACCAACGACACAGCCCCGGCCGGAAGACCCGCTGCCGCCAGCGCCGGGTTCAAAGCGTGAGTGACGATGGCTTGCGCCGTGCCCAACGCATCACTGCCAATGCGCAGCACCGCAGTGTTGCCGGTGCGCAGAACCCCGGCAGCATCGGCAAATACATTCGGGCGACCTTCGAAGACAAACGCGACAATGCCCAGTGGCGAAACCACTTGCTCGACCTTCCAGCCGTCGTGCTCGACGCTGCTGATGACTTTGCCGCGCGTCGGCGGCGCATCACGCCAGGCCCGCAGACCGGCAATCATGTCGCGGCGCATGCGCTCATCGGCGAGCAGCCGTGTAGTGGAGCGCCCGCGTGCCTTGGCACGCTCGATATCGGTGAGGTTGGCGGCTTCGATCTGCGCCCAGCATTCGGCAGTTTCCAGACGTTGCGCGAACAGATCGAAGAATTGGCTGATCGCCTCGTCCGACACCGCCGACAATGCGCTAAACGCCGCAGCCGCGCGCTCGATCGCAACAGAAGCCGCTTTTTGATCCACCACCGGAATCAGCAATAACTCGCCACTCACCTGCTCCACCAAAAGGTGGTCACCGGGCTGAAAACGCGCAGCCAGCTCGGGGCTGACCACGGTGACGCGGTTACCAGCGAAAGGGATCGGCGTGCCAGCGACTAGACGTTCGAGCGCAAGAGACATGAAGCGGATTCACCATGCAGAGGGCGGTCGGAAAATGTATAGGATTCTTCGCTGAAATACACCTTCTGCAAACATGACTAACCCTGTGGGATTTGGCTTGCGAGCGATGAGGCCGGCACATTCAAAATTGATGTTGCCTGATCCGCCGCTATCGCTGGCAAGCCAGCTCCCACAGGTTTTTACAGCGTTCGTGCCATAGGGTTAAAACACCGACCAGCCAATCCGCGAACTGAGCATCTCCAGCGCCGCCATCCCCGCCAGCGAATTGCCCGCGGCATTCAGCTCTGGCGACCACACGCACACCGTGAATTGCCCCGGCACTACCGCGACGATCCCGCCGCCGACGCCGCTTTTCCCTGGCAGACCGACGCGATAGGCGAAGTTGCCCGCCTCGTCGTACAGACCACTGGTGGCCATGATCGAGTTGACCTGCTGAGTCTGACGCCGAGTCAGAATCTGTTCACCGCTGTGTTTGCAATAACCATCATTGGCCAGGAAGCAGAACGCCCGGGCCAGATCGATGCAGTTCATGCGCAGCGCGCAGTGGCTGAAGTAACTGCGCAGCACCGCTTCGACGTCGTTGTGGAAATTGCCGAAGGACTGCATCAGGTAAGCCATCGCCGCATTGCGCGCGCGATGCTGATATTCGGAGTCGGCGACTTTGCCGTCGATCATGATCTGCGGGTTGCCCGACAGACGCCGGACGAAATCACGCATCGACAGGGTCGGTGCGGCGAAACGCGACTGGTTGATATCGCAGATCACCAGCGCACCAGCGTTGATGAACGGGTTGCGTGGGCGCCCGCGCTCGAATTCCAGCTGCACCAGCGAGTTGAACGGCTGACCGGACGGCTCATGGCCAAGGCGTTCCCAGATCGCTTCGCCAGAATGATCGATGGCCTGCACCAGGCTGAACACCTTGGAAATACTCTGCACCGAAAACGGCGTTTCGGCGTCGCCAGCGCAATACATCTCGCCATCATTGCCGTACACGGCGATGCCCAATTGATTGGCCGGCACGGTGCCGAGGGCGGGAATATAATCAGCCACCTTGCCCTGCCCGATCAGCGGCCGGACAGCGTCAAGGATCTCGTTCAACAGCGCTTGCATGCCGGGTTCCGAAGTCTCGCCCCATGGGATTGCGGGGACACAGGGGCTAGACGCTGCGGGCGCGCGTCGAATCACACCGGCAGGCACCCGGCAGAATGATCCAGGCTCAAGCGCTCAACCCTGCTATCGGAGAGCACCCATGCACCTATAAGGCTATGCCATTGCGGCGAGGTTTCGTTCAGCCTCACCAGTGCCCACCCCTACCCTTATCAACGCTGCTATTGCTCGATCTGCCGCAAGATTCAATTCGAGCGTTACCCTGAAGAGTCCATCGCCCAATGGCATGAACGCCTCGGGCTGACCCAATAAAAATTTCCGGAAGTCGCCTTTATCCCCTGTGGGAGATTCAGGCTTGCCAGCGATAGCGGTGAACCAGTCAACATCAATGTTGCAGATCCCGGCCTCATCGCTGGCAAGCCAGCTCCCACAGGGGACCGCGTTTCAACTGTAGGAGTGAGCCCGCTCGCGACGGGGTCAGCACAGGCACGCAAGCCATCCCGATACACCTACAAATCCTGTGGAAGCTGGCTTGCCAGCGATAAGGCCGTTACAGCCAACAGCATTAATCCAGATGCGCCCACGTCATCCGAAACGACGCTCCGCCCCACGGCGAATCGCCGACTTCAACCTGGCCGCCATGGGACTGCGACACCCGCCGCACCAGCGCCAGCCCCAATCCAAAACCACCGGTACGCCGATCGCGGCTGGCATCCAGACGCGAGAACGGTTCGAAAATCTTCTCCCGGCCATGCACCGGTACGCCGGGCCCGTCGTCGTTGACCCGCACTTCGTAACAGTCCCCGGTGCGCACCAGCGTCACTTCCACTCGCTGCTCGGCATAGCGAATGGCATTGCGCAGCAGGTTGATCACTGCCCGCGCCATGAAGCGCGGTTCGATGCGCACCGTGTCGAGCCGGCACTCGCCGATCAACAACTGCACTCCCGCTGCTTCCGCCTCTAGCGCCACGCTGCCGACGACACTATCGAGCCAATTGGCCGCCTGGATGTTCTCGCGCTTGATCACCGTCGCACCCCGCTCAAGGCTGGCGTAGGTGAGCAGTTCCGAAACCATTTCCTCCAACTCGCCAAGGTCGGCGTACATGTCGGCAATCAGTTCGCGGTTCTGACTGGCGTCCGGCAACTGCTTGAGCTGGTCGAGTTCGAACGACAGCCGCGCAATCGGCGTGCGCAGCTCATGGGAGACGGCATTGGTCAGTTCACGTTGATTGGCGATCAGGCCTTCGATGCGCGCCGCCATCAAATTGAAGTGCTCGGCCAGATCGCGGATGTTCGAGCGTTTGGACAACTGAATGCGTGCCGACAGATCGTTGTCGCCAAAACGCTCTGCCGCCAGACGCAGTTTCTCCAGGTCACGCCAGTGCGGGCGCACCCAGAAAAACAGGACGATGCCGATCAACACCGCCAGCATCCCGTAAGCCGCGGCGATGTAGAACGGCATCAGGCTCGGTTCTGGCGGGAGTTTGATGCTGAGCACCTGCGAACCGCCGTCTATGTTGCTGATGAACTGGGTGTAGTTGTCGCGGATCACCAGCACATTCTGCGCCAACTGGGCTTTTTCCTCTGGCGTCAGGGCCAGTTGATCGGCCTCGACCATTTTCAGTGACAGGCCGTAATGCGGCCGCAAGCTCTCCAGTTTCTGCTCACGATCGGCGCCCTGGGGTCCGCGCAAATGGTCCACCAATGACCACGCCTGACCGCGCACCGCCTCGCGGTTGTAGGCCTGCATCTGGTTGTCGAGCAACGCGTTGAAAGTGTGTTCGACAGTCTGCAACGCCAGTACCAGACCGACCGTCATCACCAGAAACAGCCCGAGGAATAACCGCAGCATCTACAACTCCCACGCAAACGGATTGAACAGATAACCTTTGCCCCACACGGTCTTGATGCACACTGGTTCGCGAGGGTTGTCCTTGAGCTTGTTGCGCAGCTTGCTGATGTACACGTCGACGCTGCGGTTAAGCCCATCAAAGGCAATACCGCGCATGCGATTGAGGATGTCATCGCGCGACAGCGTATTGCCGGCGGCACTGGCCAGCAGCCACAGCAGCTCGAACTCCATGGTGGTCAGTTCGATGATCTCGCCTGCCAATCGCACTTCGCGGCAACTGCGATCGACGCTCAACTGACCGAATTCAAGGAAATGCACCACACTGCTGTCCGGCACCTGCCGGCGCTGCAAGGCGCGCAATCGGGCCAGCAGCACTGGCGGCTTGATCGGTTTGATCACGTAGTCATCAGCACCGGACTCCAGGCCGAGAATATGATCGAGGTCGTCTTCCTTGGCCGTCAGGATGACAATCGGCGTGTCCGACACACTGCGTATTTCCCGGCACACATGCAGACCGCTCTGCCCCGGCAGCATCAGGTCGAGCACCACGACTTTGGGTCTGAACTCCAGAAAAGCCGCCACGGCCAGATCACCGCGATGCACCGTGCGCACCTCGTAGCCATGTTGTTCGAGGAAGTGGGCGATCAGCGTGGCGAGGCGCTCATCGTCTTCCACCAGCAGGACTTTGCCAAAACCCAGGTTATCCATAACGACCATCTGCCAACCGTCTGTGAAGTGGGCGGCATTATGGCGGCATTCAGGGGCAAGACGTTTATCGCGGGCAGCAAAAACCGGCCGCGGGGGCCGGTTTTCGGTGATGTTTCATACTCTTAAGAGTTTTTAACAGTATCCATGCAGGAGCTGCCGCAGGCTGCGATCTTTTGATTTTGATTTTGGAAGCAAGATCAAAAGATCGCAGCCTTCGGCAGCTCCTACATAGACGGGTTCACACAGCGGCAGGCACGCCGCTGTGGAAGCGGAATTCCGTATCCGGCGATTCGATCAACTCCTGCTCGGCGGCGCGAACTCTTTCAACCACCTGCGCAACATCCTTCGCCTCACCATATTGATAAGCCAGTTTCAGATAACCCTGAAAATGCCGTGCCTCGCTTTTCAACAGACCAAAGTAGAACTTGCCGAGTTCTTCGTCCAAATGCGGCACCAGTGCTTCGAAACGCTCGCAACTGCGCGCTTCGATAAACGCGCCCACCACCAGAGTATCCACCAGTTTCACCGGCTCGTGGCTGCGCACCACTTTGCGCAGGCTCGAAGCGTAGCGGCCGGCGTGGAGCTGGCGCAGTTCGATCTTGCGGCGCTTCATCAGGCGCATGACTTGTTCGTGGTGCACCAGTTCTTCCCGGGCCAGACGCGACATCATGTTGATGAGGTCGACGTGGGAATGGTACTTGGCTATCAGGCTAAGCGCGGTGCTGGCAGCCTTGAACTCGCAGTTCTTATGGTCAATCAGCAGGGTTTCCTGATCGGCCAGTGCGGCCTGGACCCAGGCGTCGGGGGTGCGGCAGCCAAGGAATTCGTGGATTTCGGGAAGGATCATGGGGCTCACGGCAAAAGGTGTTCGAGCGAAGGGCGCCGATTATACCGGCCTGCGGACAGACCACCAGCGGCTGGCGTTGATATGCATCAAGTCGCAGGTGTTCAAGCAGCAACTATAGTTGTGCAACGCCGTGCCTTTTCTTTGTTGGAGACTCCGCTCATGCAAGCCATTCGCAGCATTCTGGTGGTCATCGAACCCGAACATTCGGAAAGCCTGGCGCTCAAGCGCGCCAAACTGATCGCTGGCGTGACCCAGGCCCATTTGCACCTGCTGGTGTGCGACAGGAAGCATGATCACGCCGGCATGCTCAGCGTGCTCAAAACCGCGCTGCTGGCGGACGGTTACAGCGTGACCACCGAACAGGCATGGAACGAGAGCCTGCACGAAACCATCATCGATGTGCAGCAAGCCGAAGGTTGCGGGCTGGTGATCAAACAGCATTTCCCCGACAGCTCGTTGAAAAAAGCGCTGCTGACACCCGCCGACTGGAAACTGCTGCGTCACTGCCCTACACCGGTGCTGCTGGTGAAAACCTCAACTTCGTGGAAGGACAAAGTGATTATGGCGGCGATCGACGTAGGAAATACCGATGGGGAGCATCGGCATCTGCACACGACGATCATCGATCACGGCTATGACATTGCCAGCCTGGCCAAGGCGCACCTGCACGTGATCAGCGCCCACCCGTCGCCGATGCTGTCGGCGGCCGACCCGACGTTGCAGCTCAGCGAAACCATCGCAGCGCGATATCGCGAGCAATGCCGGGCATTTCAAGCCGAGTTCGACGTTGATGACGCGCACCTGCATATCGAGGAAGGTCCGGCGGATGTGTTGATTCCGTTTATGGCCCACAAGCTGCAAGCGGCGGTCACGGTGATTGGCACCGTCGCGCGTTCCGGATTGTCAGGGGCGTTGATCGGGAATACGGCCGAAGTGATACTGGATGCGCTGGAGAGTGATGTGCTGGTGCTCAAGCCGCAGGAGGTTGAGGATCATCTGGTGGAGTTGGCGGTAAAACAATAAAGATCAAAAGATCGCAGCCTTCGGCAGCTCCTACAAGGGAATGCGTCCTACCTGTAGGAGTTGCCGAAGGCTGCGATCTTTTGACTTTCAGGCGCCAAAGGCGTCTTTGAGAAATCCGGGGGCGATGTAGCGCTCATAATGCGCTTCCGAAAGCAGGAAGAATTCCCGATCAATGGCATCGCGCAATTGCGGCAGACCCCAGTCACGAAACTCCGGCAGCAACACCATGCCGTAGGCTTCCAGATTAATGATCACCCGCGCGCCACGGGCAATCAGTTGATACGCCCAGCAATATTCCGACTGATGCGGCACGAAGCGGATCTTGCGCTGCTCGAGCTGCTGACGCAGCCGCGCCGGGTCGAAAATCTCGACCTTGCTCGCCATCACTTGTGACAGCAACTGCTCCAGACGCAGCCACACCGCACGTTTTTCCTCCTCGCCGTAACCATTCCAATTGATCACTTCGTGATGGAAACGCTTGCAGCCACGGCACACCAGATCACCGTAAACAGTGGAGCAGAGGCCGACGCAGGGGGTCTTGATGGTCTGATTGGGCATATAAGGTAGGCAAAGGCACTAAAACGCGGAACAGGTCGGCATGTTAGCCCTTTGTCAGGCATTGATCACCCCTCAAACGTCAGGGGCAAGCACCGGCCCGGTGTTTGGCCCGGCCGCGCACAACGCCACCAAAGTCCAATAGAGCCCGACTTACCTTAAAATTTTTTTTGCCGTAGAATCAGCCAGCCTTTTAAGGCGCAAATGTCCGTTAGAAGCTGTTTTCAAAGCGTCACGAGCACAGTCGTTCCTTCAGAGCGGTGTTGGCGACGGGTTTTTCCAGCGGGGAAAAGCCCAACGCCAACCCTCATCAGCTCCCCCTCTGCAGGCGTAAAACTTTGAAAGCAGCTTCTGTAAGGAATGGTCGGTAATTCTGGCTAAGTGGCCCACAACGCCACGCAGCGCATGAGTACGAGCATTTCGCGACGAGCGTCCCGGACACCCATTTGGGACCACTGATGAGGGTAATAACTGTGCTTGAAGCCTACCGCAAACATATCGAAGAGCGCGCAGCACTGGGTATCGTTCCCCAGCCGCTTAACGCCGAACAAACAGCCGGCCTGGTCGAGCTGTTGAAGAATCCTCCGGCTGGCGAAGAAGCTTTTCTCGTTGACCTGATCACCAATCGCATTCCACCAGGTGTGGACGAAGCTGCCTATGTAAAGGCCGGCTTCCTGTCTGCTCTGGCCAAGGGCGAAGTCTCCTCCCCTCTGCTGGACAAGAAGCGCGCTGTAGAACTGCTCGGCACCATGCAGGGCGGCTACAACATCGTGACCCTGGTTGACCTGCTGGACGACGCCGAGCTGGCGCCAGTCGCTGCCGCACAACTCAAGCACACCCTGCTGATGTTCGACGCGTTCCACGACGTGGCCGAAAAAGCCAAGAACGGCAACGTTCACGCCAAAGCCGTGCTGCAATCCTGGGCTGACGGCGAGTGGTTCAAGAACCGCCCGACCCTGGCCGACAAGATCAGCCTGCGCGTGTTCAAGGTAACCGGCGAAACCAACACCGACGACCTGTCCCCGGCTCCAGATGCCTGGTCGCGTCCAGACATCCCGCTGCACGCCCTGGCCATGCTGAAAATGGCTCGCGACGGCATCGTTCCTGATCAGCAGGGCGCCATCGGCCCGATGAAGCAGATCGAAGAAATGCGCGGTCAAGGCTTCCCGATCGCCTACGTCGGTGACGTGGTCGGTACCGGTTCGTCGCGTAAATCGGCAACCAACTCGGTACTGTGGTTCTTCGGCGACGACGTTCCTTACGTGCCGAACAAGCGCGCTGGCGGTTTCTGCTTCGGCAGCAAAATCGCTCCGATCTTCTACAACACCATGGAAGATGCCGGCGCACTGCCAATCGAATTCGACGTTTCCAACATGCACATGGGCGACGTGATCGACCTGTACCCGCATGCTGGCAAAGTCTGCAAACACGGCACCGACGAAGTCCTGACCACCTTCGAAATGAAGACTCCGGTGCTGTTGGACGAAGTTCGCGCTGGCGGCCGTATCCCGCTGATCATCGGCCGTGGCCTGACCGAGAAGGCTCGCGCCGAACTGGGTCTGCCACCGTTCGATCTGTTCAAGAAGCCGGATGCCCCAATTGAAAGCACCAAGGGTTTCACCCTGGCGCAGAAAATGGTCGGCAAGGCTTGCGGTCTGGCAGAAGGCAAAGGCGTTCGTCCTGGCACCTACTGCGAACCGAAGATGACCACCGTAGGTTCTCAGGACACCACCGGTCCAATGACCCGTGACGAACTGAAAGACCTCGCGTGCCTGGGCTTCTCCGCTGATCTGGTGATGCAGTCTTTCTGCCACACCGCGGCTTATCCAAAGCCGATCGACGTGACCACCCACCACACCCTGCCTGACTTCATCATGACCCGCGGCGGCGTTTCCCTGCGTCCGGGCGACGGCATCATCCACTCGTGGCTGAACCGCATGCTGCTGCCGGACACCGTCGGTACCGGTGGTGACTCGCACACCCGTTTCCCGATGGGCATCTCGTTCCCGGCCGGCTCCGGTCTGGTCGCGTTCGCCGCTGCCACCGGCGTCATGCCGCTGGACATGCCGGAATCGATCCTGGTGCGCTTCAAAGGCAAAATGAAACCTGGCATCACCCTGCGTGACCTGGTTCATGCCATTCCTTACTTCGCTATCCAGAACGGTCTGCTGACCGTCGAGAAGAAAGGCAAGAAAAACGCCTTCTCCGGCCGCATCCTGGAAATCGAAGGCCTGGAAGGTCTGACGCTGGAACAGGCTTTCGAGCTGTCCGACGCCTCGGCCGAACGCTCGGCTGCCGGTTGCACCATCAAGCTGTCGAAAGAGTCGATCACCGAGTACCTGAACTCCAACATCACCCTGCTGCGCTGGATGATCGGCGAAGGCTACGGCGATGCACGTACTCTGGAACGTCGCGCACAAGCGATGGAAGCCTGGGTTGCCAACCCTGAGCTGATGGAAGCCGATGCTGACGCCGAATACGCCGAAATCATCGAAATCGACCTGGCCGACATCAGCGAGCCTGTGCTCTGCGCACCAAACGATCCGGACGACGCCCGTCTGCTGTCCAGCGTTGCAGGCGAGAAGATCGACGAAGTGTTCATCGGTTCGTGCATGACCAACATTGGTCACTTCCGCGCTGCCGGTAAACTGCTGGATCAGGTCAAGGGTCAGCTGCCAACCCGTCTGTGGCTGTCGCCGCCGACCAAGATGGACGCTCACCAACTGACCGAAGAGGGCTACTACGGCATCTACGGCAAGGCTGGCGCGCGCATGGAAATGCCAGGCTGCTCGCTGTGCATGGGTAACCAGGCACGCGTTGAGCCGAACAGCACCGTGGTCTCCACGTCGACCCGTAACTTCCCGAACCGTCTGGGCGACGGCGCTAACGTCTACCTGGCCTCGGCCGAGCTGGCGTCGGTTGCTTCGATCCTGGGTCGCCTGCCGACCGTCGAGGAGTACATGGAATACGCTGGCAAGATCGACAGCATGGCGGCCGATATCTACCGTTACCTGTCCTTCGACCAGATCGCCGAGTTCCGTGAAGCTGCTGCGAACGCCAACATCCCGGTCGTTCAAGCCTAACGTTACAACGCCATGAAAAACGCCGCCCATCGCGAGATGAGCGGCGTTTTTTTATGCCTGCAGAAGAGTCGCCGCATGCTCCGGCCTCATCGCTGGCAGGCCAGCTCCCACTGTGTTCTGTGTGATGCGCACCAATGCGCAAACACCCGCAATCCCTGTGGGAGCTGGCTTGCCAGCGATGGCGGCGTGTCAGGTACCATCGTCTTTCCAGACGAAAAAAAACCGCTGCGCACATCGTGTGCAGCGGTTTTTCTGTTGATCTTGCTTTACATCGTCAGTTTGTAAACCACCGCCGAAATCGCCACAAGACCTACCACGGTGACAAACACGTTGGACGCTTGACCACGAAAGCGCGCCATCGCCGGCACTTTGCGGATTGCATACATCGGCATCAGGAACAGGATCGCCGCGATGACCGGACCACCGATGGTCTCGATCATGCCGAGGATGCTCGGATTCAACGTCGCCACGATCCAGCACACCACCAGCATGAAAGCCGCCACGATGCGATCCAGCGCCTTGGCGCCGGGACGCTTGCCGCTCTTGATGATCAGACCTTTCAGGCCTTCACTGGCACCGATGTAGTGACCGAGGAACGACTTGGAAATCGCCACGAACGCAATCAGCGGTGCCACGAACGCGATGGTCGGGTTGCTGAAGTGGTTGGCCAGGTACGACAGGATCGACAGGTTCTGGTCCTTCGCTTCAGCCAGTTGAGCTGGCGACAGTGTCAGCACGCAGCTGAACACGAAGAACAGCACCATCACCACCATCAGCAGGTGCGCACGACACAGAATTTGCGAGCTGCGCTCATCGGCGTGGGTGCCGTAACGGCGCTTTTGATCGACCGCGAACGCCGAGATGATCGGCGAGTGGTTGAACGAGAACACGATTACCGGAATCGCCAGCCACAGCGTGTGCAGCAGCTCCGACGGCGCGGGGACTTGCGACACGGTGGTGAGGATGCCGCCGTTCCAGTGCGGAATCAGGTACACCGCGAGGAACAGCAGCGCGACGATGAACGGATAGACCAGCAAGCTCATCGCCTTGACGATCGCCTGCTCGCCACAACGCACCACAGCCAGCAAACCAAGGATCAGCACGAACGACAGCAACGCGCGCGGCGGCGGCGTGATGTGCAGTTGATGCTCGAGGAAACTGGCGACCGTGTTGGTCAGACCGACGCTGTAGATCAGCAGGATCGGGAAGATGGCAAGGAAATACAGCAGTGTGATCAGCGCGCCGGCCTTGATGCCGAAATGCTCTTCGACCACGTCAGTGATGTCGGCGCCTTCGCGACCGGACAGCACAAACCGGGTCAGACCGCGGTGTGCGTAGAACGTCATGGGGAAGGCCAACAGCGAGAGGATCACCAGCGGCCAGAAGCCACCGATCCCTGCGTTGATCGGCAAGTACAGGGTGCCGGCGCCGATGGCCGTCCCGAACAGTCCCAACATCCAGGTGGTGTCCTGGCGATTCCAGCTCGAAAGTTCAGCGGGTGCTGCTGCATCAAAGCGTTGATCAACGCTTTTGGCCTGATCATTCATCCGGTCGGATCTCCGCATTCCGGTCACTTGCCACTCGGTCAGGACGCGTCGGAAAAAACCGACAGACATGCTCCGGCCGAAACAGGGGCGCGATTCTCCGTGATAAATGAGCAGAAGCAAAGACTTAGCTGAGGAATGGTTGTGCGGAGCAGATGAGAGGGGTGTCGTTTTTGGGAAATTAGCTGTCGGCGCTGGGTATGTGCAGTGTCGTTTTTGAATATACTTTCGCGCCGAAGTCGTTCACCGAGTCGCTTCAGAGCCAACGGAGAACTACCGTGCCGAGGGTCAGCATCACCAATGCAAATAGTGCCCCCATGCTGAACCTGAACAACTCTGAGCGAATTTCCGCCGGGGACAGGTCTGGCACCTTTTCGGCAAGCTCGGCGTCCTCTCGATACAGACGTTCAATTCTGGCAACGCGTTCTTCCAGGGTCATGATTATTCTCCTTTGCGGGTTAACTTAAAACTTCACCAAAAGACTTAATACAGCAGCAAAAGCAGTTAGAACCCCGGTTCCTACCGCGACTGGGTACCAGAATTTTTCTCGCTTTAACTTGCCTTCCTCCGCCATGAGTTTGAGCCTCTCAACAACCAGTTTCCGCGTTTAATTTTGAAGCTTTTCAAGTTCCAGATTTTCGCGATCATCCTGAAGCATGCGCCGTCCTTGGCTATTGGCACTGACTGCCCGAGCTACTTTGTGCCCTATGATTTCCTGTTTATCCCTTACCAGATAGCAGATGAATCCGGCGATTTCGTAGGCAAAATCCGCGAGTTGGGTAGGCTGGCTCATACAGAATCGCAGTGGAAACCGCGGCGGCACCCAGTTATCGAGCAATTGATTGGTCGCCAGCTCAGCCAAAGCCTGCTCGCGAACGCGTCGCTCAAGACACCTGATCCTTTCAATCCCGCCCACAGGGTCTAGCGTGAATGAGTCCCCTGCCCCATGGAGCCTGCCCACGCCCCTCGTTCGCCTCGACATCAGAAAAAACCCCGATCCCGCTTTTCGCTGAGTTATTGCCCCGCACCGGCCTTCTGACGAAGTGCCCGCGCGCTCCCCGTTTCAGCTCCTACACTGGCTGAAACGGGGCAGCGCTCAGTCATTGCCAATCCGCTCAGGAATCAGCACTCTGCTACGACTTCGCGACTGAACCGCCATTGTTCAAAGGAGCCGCGCAATGCCCGCCACCGTTCTGGTACTGGTTGAAACCATCAATGACTATTTACCGATTCTCGAGCACCAGGGCTTTCACCTGATCCTTGCCCCCACACCTGCCGAACGCGCACAGGCCATCGCCACCCACGGCACGCGGATCGATGCAGTGCTGACCCGTGGTCCGTTAGGCCTGACCGCCGATGAAATTGCCGCGCTGCCGGCGTTGAAAATCATCACGGTGATCGGTGCCGGTTACGAACAGGTCGACCTGCAAGCCGCCAGTGATCGCGGAATTACCGTGACCAACGGCGCCGGGGTCAACGCCTCGTCGGTGGCTGATCATGCGATGGCGATGCTGCTGGCGTTGGTGCGCGATATTCCGCGCTGCGATGCCGCTGTGCGCCGAGGAGAATGGCCAAAGATCATGCGCCCGTCCCTGTCTGGCAAACGGCTGGGCATTCTTGGCTTGGGTGCAGTGGGTCTGGCGATCGCCAAACGTGCCAGCCTTGGGTTCGACATGCAGATCAGCTATCACAGCCGTCAGGTGCGCAGCGAGGTGCCTTACGCGTTTTGCTCAACCCCGAACGAACTGGCGCGGGCGTCCGATTTCCTTATCGTCGCCACGCCGGGCGGGATCGGCACGCAGCATCTGGTGACGCGTGCGGTGCTCGATGCGCTGGGGCCGAACGGTTTCATCGTCAACATTGCCCGAGCCAGTGTGATCGCCACGGCGGACCTCATCACCGCGCTGGAGCAGCGACGCATAGCCGGCGCTGCGCTGGACGTCTTCGACCATGAGCCGCATGTACCGGATGCGCTGAAAACCCTGAGTAATGTGTTGCTCACGCCTCACGTCGCCGGTCTGTCACCGGAAGCGACCCAAGGCACGGTAGAACTGGTGGGGAAAAATCTGCAGGCGTTCTTCTCCGGGCAACCGGTGCTCACACCGATTCAGTTACCGCCGAAAATCAACAATCAACGCGTGCACTAGAGGATCACGCGCCGCCATTTACCCACCCCGCCCTGCACATTCCCACAGGTGATTATCGGGCAACACGCTAACCTATAAGACCGCAGCGCGCTTGTGGCCGTCCCGGCGCGCCATTAGATTAGCCAATGATGTCTGGCCTACAAAATAAGCAGAAGGGATAAGCATGGCGCTTACTGACCAGTCCACCCGTATCCGCTCTGGCGAAGAACTCGATGCCAGCCTGATTGATCCGTACCTCAAGGCACACATTCCGGGCCTGAGCGGCTCCCCGGCGATCAGCCAGTTTCCCGGTGGTGCGTCGAACCTGACTTATCTGCTGGAATACGCGCAGCAGGAGTTCGTCTTGCGCCGGCCGCCGTTCGGCCACAAGGCCAAATCCGCCCACGACATGGGCCGCGAATTCCGCATTCTCAATCAGTTGCGCGACGGCTTCCCGTATTGCCCCAAAGCCTATGTGCACTGCACCGACGAATCGGTGATCGGCGCAGAGTTCTACGTGATGGAGCGGGTCAACGGAATTATCCTGCGCTCGGAACTGCCGCCGGAACTGGGCCTCGATTCGGCGAAAACCGAAGCACTGTGCAAGGGCTTCATCGACCGCTTCGTCGAACTGCACCAGGTCGACTACAACGCTTGCGGCCTGGGCGATCTGGGCAAACCCGAAGGCTACGTGGCCCGTCAGATCAGAGGCTGGAGCGAACGCTACGAAAAAGCCCTGACCCCGGACGCGCCTCACTGGGAAGCGGTCAAAGCCTGGCTCAACGAAAAGATGCCAGCCGATCACCCAACCTCAAGCATCGTCCATAACGACTATCGCTTCGACAACGTCATCCTCGACCCGCACAACCCGATGCAGATCATCGGCGTGCTCGACTGGGAACTGACCACCCTGGGCGATCCGCTGATGGATCTGGGCAACACCCTCGCCTACTGGATCGAAGCCGACGACCCGGCGCCAGTGCAACTGATGCGCCGCCAGCCGAGCCACGCACCGGGCATGCTGACCCGCCGCGAATTCGTCGACTATTACGCCGAGCGTTCGGGCATCCAGATCGACAATTTCGACTTCTACTACACCTACGGTCTGTTCCGCCTGGCCGGCATCGTGCAGCAGATCTACTACCGCTTCTACCATGGCCAGACCCAGGACAAACGCTTCGCGCAGTTCATTCACATGAACAAACTGCTGGAGCAGATGAGCTTGCAGGTCATCCAGAAATCAAGCCTCTGATCCAGGCCCTCCAACAAAAATTTTCACAAGGGAATCCCATGTCCAAGACTCAGTTGTTCGACCTCGACGGCAAGATCGCTTTCGTCTCCGGCGCCAGCCGTGGCATTGGTGAAGCCATTGCCAAACTGCTGGCCCAGCAAGGCGCCCACGTGATCGTCTCGAGCCGCAAACTCGACGGCTGCCAACATGTCGCCGACGCGATCATCGCCGCTGGCGGCAAAGCCACTGCGGTTGCCTGCCACATCGGGGAAATGGAGCAGATCAGCCAGGTGTTCGCCGGGATCAAGGAACAGTTCGGGCGCCTGGATATTCTGGTCAACAACGCCGCGACTAACCCACAGTTCTGCAACGTGCTGGACACCGACCTCGGCGCTTTCCAGAAGACCGTCGATGTGAACATTCGCGGCTACTTCTTCATGTCCGTGGAAGCGGGCAAGCTGATGCGCGAAAACGGCGGTGGCAGCATCATCAACGTCGCGTCGATCAACGGTATTTCGCCGGGCGTGTTCCAAGGCATCTATTCGGTGACCAAAGCAGCGGTGATCAACATGACCAAGGTCTTCGCCAAGGAGTGCGCGCAATTCGGCATCCGCTGCAACGCCCTGCTGCCGGGTCTGACCGACACCAAATTCGCCTCGGCACTGGTGAAAAACGATGCGATTCTCAAGCAAGCATTGACGCAGATCCCGCTCAAGCGCGTGGCGGATCCGAGTGAAATGGCGGGGGCGGTGCTGTATCTGGCGAGTGATGCGTCGAGCTACACCACTGGGGTTTCGCTGAACGTGGATGGTGGTTTCCTGTCCTGATACTCGAGGCAAACAGCTGACCCTGTGGGAGCGAGCCTGCTCGCGAAGAGGCCATGTCAGTCAACCTATTGGTTAACTGAGATACCGCTTTCGCGAGCAGGCTCGCTCCCACAAGGTATGTATTTCATTCATCAAGCACTTTGGGCAATTGCCAGCACAACCCGAGACTTGCGCCCCGCCGGCGTTATTGAGTGACACAACGGGTAGTAGTGATATGTCGAGTCACCTGCTCGTCGACATAAGCATCCCCCGCCACCTCAGTGTTCTCGATGACCTGACAAGTACGTTCCGGCGGTGGAGGTGGCGCTACAGGTGGAGGCGGCGGCGGACTGGCACAACCGGCCAACAACGCCACGCAAAAAGCCAGTGACGACGGCAAACACACGCGTTTCCCAAGACTGTTCATAGGACGACCCGCGATAAAGGGGAGACAAACTTCCGCGACCAAAACGCCCACGGAAAACCTGACCACTCATTCTTTATAGACGAGACCTTCGCGAGCGCCAGTAAACCGCAGGTGTGCGGGGCCATTGGCTGTCGATTTTGCGTTGGGATTCGAGAGCCTAAGACTTAAATCTCCCGTCGCCAGTCAGGCCGCCATCGCTGACAACCCAGCCCCACGCACAAGCAAATGCCTAGGCCAGATCAGTATCCCGAGAAGAGCGCAAAGAATTACTCTCCAACTCATACCGCAATTCATCGATCAAAGCCGCCACCGACTCAGGCGTACGCAAGGCATTGAGCTTCAAGCCACTGATCACCAGATCGACCTGCCCCGACACCGGGTGATAAAGCTTTACCGTCAGCGAATGATCGCCATCCACCGAACACTCACACGCCAGCGGCGCAAAACTGTGCTCAAGCTGGGCGCGCAACTGCGCAAGATTGATCATTGAGGCCGTTCCTTAATCTGTATCGAAGGGACGCGATCCCAAGCCGAAAAGGCTTGTACCGCACTCCAACAGACTAAAAAAAGTGTCCTCGCCCCAACACATCAATTTGCACCCTGCCCACTAGTGCATTTGCACCTAACGTTGCCCCTTGGTGCGCCACTCACCGGAAAACAGCCCGCGCTCCCGCGCCCACACAATCGCCTCGCTGCGGCTATGCACATCGAGCTTGGAATACACCGTCGCCACATGATTGCGCACAGTGTTCGGCGCCAGTTTCAAGCGCGCCGCAATCTCCTTGTCCGCCAGGCCTTCGCAGATCAGGCCAAGCACATCACGTTCCCGTGCCGTCAGATCGGTGAACGACACGCTCGGCAGTTGCGGTGAATTGATCTTCTTCACATTCGCCAGTTTTTCGATCAGCGTACGACTGAACCAGGAGGCGTCTTTCATCACCTCCTCAATCGCAGACACCAGTTCAAGCTCGGTACGTTTGCGCTCGGTGATGTCCATCAGCACCAGCAGGTAGCACGGTACGTCGTGAATGTTGACGGTATCGGCGGACACCGCGCATTCCAGCAGATCGGCATCCCTTTTGCGCACGCGCAAATCCACCCGGTCAACCCGACCGCTTTTTGCCAACGCCGTCAGCAGGCGATTCCGGGCGCCTTCGTCGTCGATAAAGTCCAGTTGCGTCACGGTTTTGCCCAATACGTCATCACTGGTATAGGTCAGGGAATCGAGGAAAGCCTGATTGACGTCCATGATTTGCTGATCGTCGGCCGTGCAAATCAGAATCGGCACCGGGGTCAGTCGAAAAGCCGTGGCGAAGCGTTCCTCGCTCTGGCGCAGCGCCACCTCAGCCCGGCGGCGCAGCTCCACATCAACGAAGGAAAACAACATGCATTGCTCATCGTTGA
This sequence comes from Pseudomonas sp. P42, assembly GCF_017973755.1. Taxonomy (NCBI): domain Bacteria; kingdom Pseudomonadati; phylum Pseudomonadota; class Gammaproteobacteria; order Pseudomonadales; family Pseudomonadaceae; genus Pseudomonas; species Pseudomonas sp. P42. Next base: position 348,127 of record NZ_JACOPU010000004.1, read on the forward strand.
GCAGCAGGGGTTGCCCGGCGACAATCACTTGCTTGCTGCTGCCATCGGGCAGGCGCAACTCGGCCTGCATCTGCGGAATGGTCGCCACGTCGCGCAGGCGCTGGATGGCCAGATCTCTTTTCTCGGCCTGCTCGAAAATGTCTATTTCATAGGCCGAAGTGCCGATCACTTGGTCGCGGGTATAACCAGTCATCTCCAGAAACCCCGGATTGACCTTGATGTAACGCAAGTCGCTGAGACGGCAGATCACCGCCGGCGCCGGGTTGGCGTTGAAGGTTTTTTCGAAACGCAGCTCTGCGTTGGCCCAATCGGTGACGTCGCTCATGATCAGCACCAGCGACTCTGGCTGCCCTTCGCGGTCGGTCAGCACCATGCTGCGCACGCTATGAACCCAGACGCGCTCCGGATCATCCACCGTGAACACCTCGATCAAGACGTCACTGAAGACTTCGCAACGCGCAACGCGGCTGATCGGATAGTTTTCGGGCGGCACCATATGATTGTTGCGATAGCGCAGGCTGAAGCGCTTGGCGTACTCGTCGGCATTCGTGCCCAACTCGCCGATCCGGCTGACGCCGTGCATGGCCAGCGCCGCTTCGTTGGCCCAGAGGATGCTCTGATCGAGCTCGAGCAAAATCACACCGTCGGACAGCCCGGCGATGATCTGCTGCAACTGACGACGATTGGTTTCGCGGGTCAGGACTTCCTGGCTCATTGGATCTCCACAAGTGATACGCCCATGTGAAGGTTACGACCGCGCGGCACCGAGATCGTGCGCCGCGACGTTGCACTACGCATATCCCCTTGTATTCGCACGACAGACACCCTGTAGGAGGTTCAGGGGGGTTCGCGCAATTCACGCAGGGTATCGAGAAACAGCTTGAGCACCGGCGAAGCATCATCCGCGCGATACGTGACGTACAGCGGCACTTCCGGCAACGCCGGGGTCAGGTTGCGGAACACCAGGCCCGCCGGCGCCAACTGTTCGATGGACGCTGGCAACAGCGCCACACCAAAACCCGCACGCACCAGGCTGAGCAGGGTCTGCACCTCGATCACCTGCTGGCGAATCTGCGGCGTGAAGCCGGCCTGAATGCAGCACTGGTAGAGGAAATTGGCAAACCGTGACTGCTTCAACTCCATCGCCACAAACGGCTCCAGCGCCAGATCCGCCGGGGCCAACACGTCGCGACCAGCCAACGGATGATCCGCTGGCATCACCACATGGATCGGCTCGTAGATCAGCAATTCATTGCGCAATTGCGGGTCGTCATAGCCCACGCGGAACACGCAGGCGTCGATGCGTTTCTCCTTCAATGCCTTGACCTGCGCCGCCGGGGTCATTTCATGCAAACGCCAGGTGACGTGCGGATAGCGCTCTCGGAAAAGATGCAGCGCCTTGGGCAGCACGCCGACCATCACCGAGCTGATCATGCCGATTTCCAGCTCACCGAGCTGCCCGCGCCCGGTTTGCCGGGTCAGGTCCAGGGCGCGTTCAAGCTGTTCGAATACCAGCGGCGCCTGCTCCTTGAGCATCTGCCCCGCAGCAGTCAGCTCGACGCGATGATGACTGCGCTCAAACAGCGGCGTGCCGAGTTCCTCTTCCAGCAGACGAATCTGTTGGCTCAACGGCGGCTGACAGATGTGCAGCCGCTCGGCGGCACGGCCGAAATGCAGTTCATCGGCCAGGGCCATGAAATACCGCAGCAGACGCAGATCCATGGCCGTTTACCCCAGACTCAGCGGTGTCGAGCGCTGACGCACACCGGTCAGCGCGAACAGCGCATTGGCGATGGCCGGCACCACGGACGGGCTGCCCAGTTCACCAACGCCGCCGGGTTTACTCGGCTCGCCGTCCAGCACAACGATGTCAGTGGCCGGCATGTCGGACATGCGCGCCACGCGATAGTCGTGGAAGTTGCTCTGCACCACCCTGCCCTGTTTGATATCGAGCTTGTCAAACAACGCATGGCCCAGGCCCCACATCAGGCCGCCGTAGATCTGCTCCTCGACACCGCTCGGCGACACGGCCAAGCCACAATCGACCACGCAGGTGAGTTTTTCGACCCGGGCTTTGCCATCGACGGTCGTGACCCGCGCCACCACGGCGATAAAACTGGTGTAACCCTGATTGGTCGCGATCCCCAGCGCCGTGCCCGGCGGCAATGGTTGGCACCATCCGGCGCGCTCGGCGGCCTGCTTGAGCACCGCTACATGACGCGGTCGCTCCTGCATGTTGGCCAGGCGGAAGGCCAGCGGATCAGCACCCGCCGCGTGGGCCAGTTCGTCCATGAAGCTTTCCACGGCGAACACGTTGGGAATGAAACTCACCGAGCGATACCAACCGCTGGGCACGTTGCTTTCATGCCTGACCCAATTCAGTTGCAGATGCGGTGGACGGTAGGCGAAGTCCCAGGCTGTGATGGCTTCGGTGGTGCTGTAATCCATGTGATCCGGGCGCTGGAAGTAACCCGGCTCCCACTGCTCGGGCGAAGCCGGCGAAACAGCGTGCAATTGCAATGCGGCGAGTTTCCCCTGAGCGTCCAGTGCACCTTTGATCCGGTTCAGCGTTGCCGGGTGATAGAAGAGCGCGTGCATTTCGTCTTCGCGGCTGTTGAGCAGCTTCACCGGCACACTGGTTTTCTGCGCCAGATAGGCCACTTCGAACAACCAGTATTTGGCCTCCCGCGCACCGAAACTGCCGCCGGAAACCAGCTCATGGATGGTGACGCTGGCCTTCTCGATCCCACACACGGTTTGCGCTGCTTCCAGCGCCGAGGACGGCACCTGCACGCCGCCCCAATAGGTGATTGCCTTGTCTTTCACGTGTGCCGTGATGCAGATCGGTTCAAGCGGGTTTTGCACCTTGTAGGGCATGGTGTAATCGGCTTTGAGCAGCTTCGCTGCGCCCGCCCATTGCCCGGCGACATCGCCTTGAGTCATGGCAACGACGGTTTGCGCTTGCGGATCGCCGATGGCTTTGGCCTGGGCGCTGAACAACTGGTCGCTGTCGAATCCGGCCAGCGCCGAATCGCTCCACTGGATGTCCAGTAGCTTGCGCCCCTCCTGCGCCGCCCAGTACGTATCGGCCAACACCGCGACACCTTCCAGATTGCCGCCCAGCACATCGGGCCGCCCGGGAATCGCGATCACTTTGCGCACCCCGGGCACCCGTAACGTTGCCGCCGAGTCCACGCTGACCACTTTCGCGCCCACCACCGGCGCACGCTGGATCACCGCCACCAGCATCCCTGGCAATTGCACGTCGATGCTGTACATGAACTGCCCGCAGACCTTGGCTGCCGCGTCGCGTTTATGCCGTAGTTTGCCGATGTATTTGAACTGCGATGGATCCTTCAGCGTGACCTTGTCGGGTGCCGGCAGATGCGCCGCCACGCCGACAAGTTCGCCGTAGCCCAAGCTGCGTTTGCTCGAAGGGTGCACCACCCGACCTTCTTCGGTGGAGCAACTCTCGGGCCTGACTTTCCACTGCTTGGCCGCTGCCTTGATCAACAACGCCCGCGCCGTGGCACCGGCCATACGCAAGCGGTCGTACTCCAGCGAAACGCTGGTGCTGCCGCCCGTGGAGAAGACTTTCCAGATCGGGTGAATGTAGGTTTCGAAGAACGGATCTTCCGGGGTGATCACCTGCACGGTCATCGGATTGACATCGAGTTCCTCGGCGACACACGCGGCCAGCGCGGTATGCGTACCGGTGCCGGAATCGTGCTTGTGCACCACCAGTTTCACCGTGCCGTCGGGCAGCACGCGCACCCAGGCATTGGGTTCGAATTCGCTGGCCGGTGCCGGGGCCTTCGGGTCAGTCGCCGCCATCCCGCTCGGCAGATACAAGGCTATCGCCAACCCGGAAGCGACCGTGACCGCTTGCTTGAGAAACACCCGGCGCGGCAGTTCGGCACAGCTATCATCGAGAAAGCTCATCAAGCCTCCTTCGGCGTATTCGCCGCGCGTTTGATGGCTTTGTTGATACGCCCGTAGGTGCCGCAGCGGCAGATGTTGCCGGACATGGCATTGCGGATCGAATCATCAGTCACTGCCGCACCGGTGCTGAGCAACGCAGCCGCCGACATGATTTGCCCCGATTGACAGTAGCCGCATTGCGGCACATCTTCGGCGACCCAGGCCAGTTGCAACGGATGGTTTTGCGTCGGCGACAGGCCTTCGATCGTGGTAATGCTGTGGCCCGCGACGGCGGCCAGCGGCAACTGGCAGGAACGCACGGCTACACCGTCCAGATGCACGGTGCAGGCACCGCACAGGCCCATGCCACAACCGAATTTGGTGCCGGTGAGTTTCAACTGATCACGCAAGACCCATAACAAGGGCATGGTGGGGGACGCTTCATCCAGCTCGCGTCGTTCGCCATTAACCGTGAATGTAATCATTGTCAGGCTCCAAGAGAGCGGCCCGTCTTTGTGCGGGCCTGGTCACCGAATATTGGAAGCCACGGCAATCTGCGGCCAGCGACGATTTCTGCCAACCGGTGTAAGCAGGACTAACAACATGTACAAGCGATACCCGTCGGTGCAGTCCATGAGCGCGTTTATTCACGCGGCGCGCAGCGGCAGTTTTTCCAGCGCGGCGCGCAAACTCGACCTGACCCACAGCGCCATCAGCCAGCAGATCCGTGCGCTGGAGGATTTCATCGGCCAGCCGTTGTTCGTGCGTGAAGGTGGCGGCAGCAACCTGACGGACGCCGGGCAGTTGTTTGCCAGCGTGCTGTCGGACGGGCTGGCGCAGATTGATCGGGCGTTGTCCTCAGTGAAAAACCGCAGCGTGGCGCAACGCCTGACGCTGGATGTCGACAGTGAACTGGCGCAGAGCTGGCTCAATCCACGCCTGCCGCAGTTGCTCGATGGCCTGCCGGATTACGAAGTGACGCTGCTGTCGATGCCGCGCAGTGATCGCAGCACGTTTGAACGGGTCGATCTGGCGTTGCGTTACGGATATGGCGATTGGGAAGACTGTGAGATGACGCAAATCTGTGGCGACCGGGTGATGGCGGTGGCCTCGCCTGAGTTGCTGGAACGGCATGGATTGCAGTTGCCATTGAGTCCGGCGCAAGTGCTCGAGTTACCGTTGCTGGGGTATACGCGGCGCTCGTGGATTCCTTGGCTGGATGCTGCCGGGATGACACCGACCGAACCCACGGCACGGGTGATTTTCGATAACGCGGCGAATCTGATTGCCGCTGCCGAGGCTGGCGTCGGCGCAGGACTGGTGCGTGGATTACTGGCCGCCGATGCCTTGCGCAGCGGACGGTTGGTGGCGTTGAACGAGGCGCAGATTGCGGCGCATTACAACCTGTATGCCGTGTGGCCGCAGGGCCAGGCAGAGCGCGTGTCGCCGGTGGTTGAGGTGATCAAGCAGTTGGCCCAGCGAACACAATCCTGACGCCATCGCTGGCAAGCCAGCTCCCACAGTTTCTGTGTTGCGACGCAGATCGGATTAACACCTCGATCATTGTGGGCGCTGGCTTGCCAGCGATGAGGCCAGTCCCATCACCGCAAAACCATATCGAACGCATATCACCACCGCTCCCAATTAATATTGTACGAACCCCTCCCCCCTTTCCAATACTCGCCCTCAGCAGCCACCCACCCGGGCCGGATGCGACCAGGCGAGGGAATGCGTGCACGTTGCGCATAGAAATGGCCGATTGCCCGGGACGTGGATGCCGAGAGCCGCAAGGCTCCCTTCCCCGCTATCAGGAGATCGACTTCAATGATCATCGATATCAGTTGCTATCCCACCGACCTGGTGGACCTCGCCTGGAGGCATGACGGTGACCCGTTCACCGGCGAGCGTCTGCTGGAGATGATGGATGGCCCCTACATGGTCAACGGCAAGCCTCGCCGCATCGACAAAGCCTTCATCCAGCCGCCGCAAGGCAACACCATCTACACCTGGACCGACGGCGACCTGACCGGCCGTGAATCCATCGACGCCTACATGGCCTACACCCTGAAAATGGTCCAGACCTACCCGGACCGGTTCATCGGCTGCTTCGTCTACAACCCGCGCTGCGGCGTGGAAAACGGCGTCGAGGCGATCGAGCGCTACGTCAAGGAGCACGGCTTCAAGATGGTCCAGATGCAGGCCAACATGCACGCCTATCGCCCGGACCGTGCGCTGGACTGGGTGCGTCCCTGCTTCGAGAAATGCGCCGAGCTGGGCATCCCGGTCAAGCTGCACACCGGCGACGGGCCGTACAGCATCCCGTCGGAATGGGTGCCGATGATCAAGGAGTTTCCCAACGTCGATTTCATCATGGCCCACTTCGGCGTGCAGACCGGCGGCGTCTACGTGTTCGAGCCGATGCAATGGGCGATGGAATTGCCCAACGTCTACTGCGAGTCGGGCTGGTGCCTGCAATCGCGGATCGTCGAATTCGCCAAGGTCCTGCCGACGCACAAAATCCTCTTCGGCACCGACACCCCGCCGAATGAACCGGGCATGTGGCTGCGTCTGCTCGAAGTGCTGTGTCATGAGCCGCCGCAGGGCCTCAACCTCGACGAAGACATTCTCGAAGAGTACCTGGGCAACAACACCGCGCGGATGATCGGCCTTGAGCCAACCCCGCCACCGCGTTCCGTTTCCGAAGCAGAGGCGCAACTCAAGCGTCCCGTCACCACTCAACTGGCCAGGAGCTGAACCGATGATCATCGACACCCATCTGCACCCCACCAACCTGGTCGACGAGGCCTGGCGCCACACCGGCGAACCGTTCACTGGCGAGCGCATGCTCAAGTTGATGGACGGCCCGTACATGATCAACGGCAAACCACGCCGCATCGACATGGGTTTCATCCAGCCACCACCGGGCAACACCGGTTATCGCGACGGCAACCGCCGTGGCCGTGAGGGCGTGCGCGACTACATGTCGTACATCGCCGAACTGTGCATGAAGTACCCGGATCGCTTCATCGGCAACTTCAACTTCAACCCGCGCTGGGGGCCGGAAAACGGTGCGGCGGAGCTGGAATTCCACATCAAGGAATACGGCTTCAAGATGCTCAAGCTGCACGCCAACATGCACGGCTATCGCCCGGACCGGGCGCTGGACTGGCTGCGTCCGGCGATGAAGGTCTGCGCCAAATACAACATCGTGGTGCTGATCCACACAGGCGATGGCCCGTACACGATTCCAACAATGTTTTACCCGATCATCCGTGAATTCCCGATGGTCAATTTCATCATCGGCCACTTCGGTATCCAGACCGGCGGCAACTACTCGTTCGAAGCGTTCTGGATGGCGATGGACACGCCGAACGTGTACTGCGAATCGGGCTGGTGCTTCCAGTCACGGATCGTCGAGTTCGCCAAGGAGTTGCCGCGCAACAAGATTGTGTTCGGCACTGACTCACCGCCGAACGAACCGGGCATGTGGCTGCGTGAGCTGGAAGTGTTGTGCTCGCCAGCGCCGCAGGGTCTGGGGATCGATGAGGATCATCTGGAAGACTACCTGGGCAACAACATTGCCCGCTTGTGCGGGATCGAACCGACGCCACCGCCGAAGGATCTGGTCGAGGCCGACATACGCCTGACCACCACGTATCTCTAGCCACACACAACCCATTGTGGGAGCGAGCCTGCTCGCGAAAGCGGTGGATCAGTCGCCATCAACATTGAATGCAAAACCGCATTCGCGAGCAGGCTCGCTCCCACAGGGGCCAGTGTTAAGACCGACACACAGCGACTTTACAGGCACGAAGATGACCCGGCGTTCGCTCGACCGGCAGGCCAACGGCTTGTCGATCGAACGCCCTCTCACCCCTGCGTGCCTGCTTTTTACGAGGTGAAACCATGACCCGTTCGACGCTCGGCGATTCTCAGGATTTTCACGTATTCATCGATGCCTATCGCCGCGAGTACCCGGACGATGTGCTGACCATCACCCATCCGATTTCTGCCGATCAGGACGTCACTGCCCTGGTCGATGCCCTCGCCGCCCAAGGCCGCGATCCACTGTTGATCTGCGAGAACGTCGGCAACCTTGGCGTGCCTGTCGCGACCAACCTGTTCGCCTCCCGCACCCGCATCGCCCGGTTGTTCGGCGTAACCCCTGCGCAACTGCACGAAAGCTTCCAGACCCGCGCCAACCGGCCAATCCCGCCGCGCTATGTAGAAACCGGTCCGATCCTCGATGAAGTCTTCGAAGGCGAAGCGCTGGATCTGGCATTGCTGCCGATGCTCAAGCATTTCGACAGTGATCGCGGGCCGTACATCACCAACGCGATCATCATCGCCGAAGACCCGGTGACCGGCATCGCCAACATGAGCTACCACCGCTCGATGCGTCATGCCCGTCAGGCCCTGGCCACCAGTCTGCACTCACGCGGGCACCTGTGGCGGATGCTGCAAACCGCTCGCGAACGTGGCGAAGAACTGCGCGTGGCGATGGTGGTCGGCGCGCATCCATTGTTCATGCTTGCCGCTGCGGCGCGCCTGCCCTATGGCAGTGACGAACGTGCGGTGGCCGGCGGCTTGTTTGGTGCACCGCTGGAGCTGGTGAAAACCCCGCGCTATGGCATTGGTGTTCCGGCGTATGCCGAGTTTGTGCTGGAAGGCGCCATCGATCCGGCGGCCTACGCCGAGGAAGGCCCATTCGGCGAATTCAGTGGTTACTCCTCGGATCGCTCGACCAACAATGTGCTGCGCGTCGACACCCTTCTACGGCGCAAGGACGCCTGGCTGGTCGATGTAATGGGCGGCCGCTACGCCGAGCATCTGACGCTTGCGCGCCTGCCGCGGGAAGCGGAAATGAGCGAGAAGCTCAGGGCACGTTTCCCCGCCGTCACCGCCGTGCACTACCCGAATTCCGGCACGCATTTTCATTGCTACGTGGCACTGGATCAGAGCCGCGACGGCGAGGCGCGGCAGATCATGCTGGCCCTGCTCGGCTGGGACCCGTATCTGAAAACCGTGATCGCGGTGGACAGTGATATCGACATCAGCGACGACAGCCAGGTGCTATGGGCGCTGGCCACGCACTTCCAGCCGCATCTGGATATTTTCACCATCGACGGCTTGCCCGGCAGTCCGCTCGACCCGTCGTCCTCGGTCAATGGCACCACCTCGCGGATGGGGCTGGATGCAACGCGCGGTTCCGGGTTCGACGGGATCAAGGCGCAGCTCGATCAGGACGTACTCGAACGCGCGCGGCAACTGCTCAAGGGGTTGGAATCGTGATTCGGCAACGGATGGTGGTCGGCATCAGCGGCGCGTCCGGCTTCATCTACGGCGTGCGCCTGCTGCAATTGCTCGGCGAACTGGACATCGAAAGCCACCTGATCATCAGCCGCGCTGCGTTACTGACCATGGCCCACGAAACCGACTACAAACTGGCCGACATCATCGCCCTGGCCAGCCACTACCACCGTGCCGATGACGTCGCCGCCGGGATCGCCAGTGGCTCGTTCCGCTGCCTGGGCATGGTGGTTGCGCCGTGCTCGATGAGAACGCTGGCAGAGATCGCCACCGGGGCGTCATCCGGGCTGATCGGCCGCGCCGCCGACGTCACCCTCAAAGAACGCCGCACGCTGGTGCTGATGGCCCGCGAAACTCCGCTGACCCTCGCGCACCTGCGCAACATGACTGCCGTCACCGAGATGGGCGCCATCATCGCCCCGCCGGTGCCGGCCTTCTATGCCCGCCCCGATAACCTCGCGCAAATGGTCGACCACAGCCTTGGGCGGGTACTCGACCTGTTCGGCCTCGACGCGGGCACCGCCACACGCTGGAGAGAACCCCCCGGCCCCTGTGGGAGCTGGCTTGCCAGCGATAGCAATAGGTCAGTCGGCATCACTGGTGAATGACACACCGCCATCGCTGGCAAGCCAGCTCCCACAGAAAGCGTCATCACTCATTTCATCGTGCACCGGTTTATCAATACCAAGGAGCTCTCAATGAACACCCCATTCAACGCCCCAACCCCGAACACCAAAATCCCCGTGACCATCCTCACCGGGTTCCTCGGTGCCGGTAAAACCACCCTGCTCAATTACATCCTCAAGGAAAACCACGGCCGCAAAATCGCCGTGATCGAAAACGAGTTTGGCGAAGTCGGTATCGACGGCGACCTGGTGCTGAGCTCGGAAACCGAAGAAATCTACGAGATGGTCAATGGCTGCGTGTGCTGCACCGCCGAGGTTCGCGAGGACCTGGTGCGCATCGTCCGCGAGTTGGTGGCGCGCCCGGTGCGGCTCGACCATATCCTGATCGAGACCAGCGGTCTGGCCGATCCGTACCCGGTGGCGCAGAGCTTTTTCATCAATGACCCGATTGCCGATGAAGTCGAACTCGACGCGATCGTGACCATGGTCGACGCCAAGCACATCGCCCAGCATCTGGAAGATCTGCAACTGGACGGCGTCGACAATCAGGCGGTCGATCAGATTGTCTGTGCCGACCGCATCGTCATCAACAAGGTCGACCTGGTCAGCGCTGAAGAAGTGGAAGCATTGCGCGGCAAGATCCGTGGATTGAATGCCACGGCGGATCTGGTGACGTCCACCCACGCGCAAATCGACCTGACGAAGATCCTCGGCATCGGCGCTTTCGAATGCACGCAAAAACTCATGGAAATCGGCGCTGAACAGCATGACCACCACGAACATGCCCATGAGCACTCTATCGAAGAGCTGGATCACCAACATGACCCGAGCGTGTCGTCGGTGGGTATCGCCGTCGACGGCGCGGTCGATCTGATGGCGTTCCACCGCTGGATCAGCGAACTGCGCTCATCCCAAGCCGACAACCTGTACCGCATGAAAGGCGTGCTGGCGGTGGCTAACGAAGACCAACGCTACGTGCTGCAAGGCGTGCACAGCCTCGTGGAATTCCGGGCGTCGACCGCGTGGGGCACGGAGCCCCGCTCAAGCAAGATCGTGTTCATCGGCCGCGACCTGGATCGTGCGGCGCTGAACCAGGGCTTCGCCGCCTGCCTGGCAGGCTGAACAAGGCATCGGAGCCGGTGAATGGCGGCTTCGCAGCACGAATGACTGATGCCTGTTTTTTGAACAACACAAAACCTGTGGGAGCTGGCTTGCCAGCGATAGCGGACTGTCAGTTGATGAAGAGGGTGACTGATCAACTGCCATCGCTGGCAAGCCAGCTCCCACAGGTTCCACTGTGTTCTCGAGCCAAGCGGCATCAGACGAATACCCCTCTCTACCGCATAAAAACAGCCAGAGGTGTTTCCCCATGTCGTCAGCCACATCCCCATCGCAAAGCGCTTCCACCGTCCATCCCGTCGACCAGGTTCTGCCGGTGCGACAGATGCTCACACTCGGCCTGCAACACATGGCCGTCTCGTACATCGGCGCCATCGCCGTGCCGTTGATTGTCGCCAGTGCCCTGAAAATGTCCCACGCCGAAACAGTGGCGCTGATCAGCACCACGCTGTTCTGTTCCGGTATCGCGACCCTGCTGCAAACCGTCGGTTTCTGGAAATTCGGCGTGCGTTTGCCGATCCTGCAAGGCGTCGCGTTCAGCAGCGTTGGCCCGGTGATCGCCATCGGCAGTAACCCCGATGTGGGCTTTGCCGGCGTTTGCGGGACGGTGATCGGGGCCGGGATTTTCACCATGCTGATCGCGCCCTTCGTAGGTCGATTGCGGCGATTTTTCCCGCCGGTGGTAACCGGCTGCATCGTCACGGTAATCGGTTTGCAGCTGTTCCCGATCGCCTATGAATGGGTCGGCGGCGGGCGCAGTGCGAGCAACTTTGGCGCGCCGGCCTTCCTCGGCGTGGCGGTGGTGGTATTGCTGACGATTCTGCTGGTCAACCGCTATGGCAGCCCGCTGATGCGCAACATGGCGGTGCTGGTGGGCATGCTGGTGGGCGCCGGTCTGGCCTACGGTTTGGGCATGGGCAGTTTTCATAGCGTCGAAGAAGCGCCGTGGCTGACCGTGCCCTATCCGTTCTACTTCGGTCTGCCCACGTTCAGCCTGATCCCCATAGCCACCATGGTGGTGGTGATGATCGTGCAGATGGTCGAGTCAATGGGGCTGTTCGTGGCCATCGGCGACATCGTCGAAAAACCGGTCGAAGACAAACAGGTCATCAACGGCCTGCGCGCCAACGGTCTGGCCAGCACCATCGCCGGGATGTTCGCCGCGTTCCCGTTTATTGCCTTCATGGAAAACGTCGGTCTGGTGATCCTTACCGGCGTGCGCAGCCGTTGGGTGGTCGCGGTCAGTGGCTTGCTGATGTGCTCGGTTGCCTTGGTGCCCAAGGCCGGGGCGATCATCGCGTCGATGCCGACTGCCGCACTCGGCGGTGCCGGTATCGCCATGTTCGGCGTGGTCGCGGCGGCGGGGATTCAGACCCTGGCCAAGGTCGACTACGAGCGCAATCGCTACAACGTGCTGATCGTTGGTTTCACCCTCGCCGCGGCGCTGGTGCCGGTGCTCGCGCCAACCCTCTTCAAACAATTACCCGAGTGGTCGCAGCCGTTCCTGCACAGCAGCGTGGTCATCGCCTGCCTGGTGTCGGTGCTGCTCAACGCCGCGCTGAATGGCGTCAGCGTGCCGCAAACCACCGCCGCCAAATCCGCCTCGCACATCCTTTGACTGGAGCCTGCCCATGACTCAACTTCAGAACATCCTGATCAAGAACCCGGTCGCGGTCATGACCGGCCTGCGCGGCACGCGTGCCCGAGCGGGCGCCGTGGACATCCGCGTGGTCAATGGTCGTATCGCCGAAATGGCTACCGATCTGGCAGCGCAACCCGGCGAACGGGTAATCGATGCGCGCAACTGCGTGGTTTATCCGGGCTGGATCAACACCCACCATCATCTGTTTCAGAACTTGCTCAAAGCAGTGCCCGAAGGTTTGAATCAGGACCTGCAAGGCTGGCTCGCCAGCGTGCCCTACCCGCGTTTGAACCGTTTCACCCCGCAACTGGCGCGGATCGCCGCGCGCCTGGGGATGGTCGAATTACTGTTGTCCGGCGTCACCACGTGCGCTGATCATCATTACCTCTACCACGCCCACGGCAGCACCGAGACCGGCGACTTGCTGTTCGACCTGGCTGATGAATTCGGCCTGCGTTTCGTCCTGTGTCGGGGTGGCGCACTGGAGTCGGCCAGCGCCCATCCGGGTTTCTCGAAAACCGCGTTGCAACCGGAAAGCCTCGACCAGATGGTCGGTGACATCGAGCGGTTGAAGTCGCTGTATCACCAGGACACGCCAGACGCATTGCGCCGCGTCGTGGTTGCGCCCACCACGCCGACCTTCTCGCTGCCGCCCACCCTGCTGCGCGAACTGGCCCACACCGCGCGCGGTCTCGGTCTGCGCCTGCACACGCACCTGTCGGAGACGCAGAATTACGTGAACTTCTGCCGGGAAAAATACAACTGCCTGCCCGTGGAGTTCGTCGCCGAACACGAATGGCTCGGCCCTGACGTCTGGTTTGCCCACGCCGTGCACCTGCAACCCGGCGAAATCCGCATGCTCGCGCAAACCGGCACCGGCATTTCCCACTGCCCGGTGAGCAATGCACGACTGGGCAGTGGCGTCGCCCCGGTGCCGCAGATGTACGAGGCTGGCGTGCCGATCTCCCTTGGCGTCGACGGCGTCGCCTCGAACGAATCCGGGAGCATGGTCGGCGAAGCCAACACAGCATGGCTGATCCACCGCGCCGAACAAGGCGCCTCGGCGACGACAGTAGAAGATGTCATCCACTGGGGTACGGCGGGCGGCGCGCAGGTGCTGGGCCTTGGCGCCGTCGGTACGCTGGAAGTCGGCCAAGCGGCGGATCTGGTGGTCTACGGCCTCGACCACCCACGCTTCTACGGCTTCCACGACAGCGCCGTCGCACCGGTGGTGGCGGGTGAACCGATCACGGTGAAATACAGCCTGGTGGGCGGGCGGATCGTCGTCGATAACGGCGTGATTCCGGGGCTGGATATTGAACGCATGCGCGCCGAGGCATGGGAGGGGGTGCAGGCGATGATGATGGTTGACGACTGATCGAAATCCCCTGTAGGAGCTGCCGGAGGCTGCAATCTTTTGATCTTGTTTTTTAACATCAAGATCAAAAGATCGCAGCCTCAGGCAGCTCCTACACGGTGTACGCATTCGCACGATACGGGTTTGTCGTCTAGGATTATTACCTCATCGGACAGAGCCCCTGCCAGCCACACCGGGCTCTTAATCAAGGAGAGACTGATGATGTCCCGCCGCAACATCGAACAGACCTATCGCACCTGGTCCAGTCCCATCCTGCTGGAACTGAAAAAGCGCGAACACCAAATGAAGCCCGTCGAGCGTCAGGCGCTGGAGAACGTATTGGTGGAAAGAAGATTGCTCGACACTGGCAACCCTGAAGGCACCGAACGTCGCCAGCGCTGAGGGCTTAGGTCAATCCAGTAATCCGGCGCTCTTTAGCAAATCGCCCAATCCCTTCGGCACCAATGGCGCCTGCTCGCTGAAGCTTGAGCTGTCATGCCAGCGCACGGTAAAGGGCGCGCCGTCACTTTCGTGACCTTTGATCTGCGCATGCGTGTACACGCTTGGGTCGGTAAACGACGCGTCGTAGACCTGAACGATCTCGTGTCCCGGTTTGCCGTTATAGATGAACAGGCTTTCAAGCGTGCCGAGCAGGCGCAGGTCCGTTATCGACTGGCCCAACTCTTCCTGCACTTCGCGCACGATCGCTTCGGCGCTGGTCTCGCCGAAATCGATCCCGCCGCCGATGGGCCGAAAGCAGGTTTGCTGACTGACTGGGTCACGAAACTCGTTAACCAGAATTCTGCCGTTGTGCTGAAAAACGCAGAGTGCGAGGGCGCGGATACGCGGTTCGGCCATGGGGGGGTAAATCCATTTACAGGTGTGAGGCGCGGCATTTAAACACGATTCGCGCGGCACACCTGTGGCCGTCATATGAAGCACATCACTTCAGACAGGAGAAATCGTCGCAAGCATGCCAATCAGAACGGTAAGAATCAAAAACCCACCCAGAAAATACGCCATCTTGTTCATGTTGCTCTCCTTAATGCTGAGCTTGCGGTGCACTGGACGCTTCGGGATGAAGGACTGTCGCGAGTGACCGAACTGCGGGGGCAGTTTGATCCTGCATCTGAACCGAATACAGAGGCAGATTGAAACGAAAAAAGCGTATCAGATGAGATCTGATCTGTAAGAGCCCCAATACGATTGTCATAGGGCGGTATTCAAGCAGCGACAACAAGCTTGCCCTGCCGGCGCTTTGATCTAGAGTCCAAGAACAACAAAAATCCAGAGGTGCAAATGACTGATCTGAACCTGCAACCCGGTGCCGCCGAATCCCTGAACCGCTGGCACGAGATGATCCGTACCGGCGACCTGAGCGCCCTGCCCGCGCTACTTGATGCCAACGCCGTGTTTCGCTCGCCGATGGCGCACACGCCTTACCCTGGCGCGCAGGTCGTGGCGATGATTCTCAACACGGTGTTTGAGGTATTCGAGGATTTTGAATATCACCGCGAACTGGCGACGGCTGACGGTTTGAATGTGATTCTGGAGTTCAGTGCCAAGGTGGGCGCGAAGGAACTCAAAGGTATCGACATGATTCGCTTCGATGAGCGCGGCAAGATCGTCGAGTTTGAGGTGATGGTGCGACCACTCGGCGGGCTGCAAGCGCTGGGCGAAGAAATGGGCCGACGCCTCGGTGCCTACTTGGCTGCCGCCAAAGCCTGATACCAACCACAATTCCCTGCAGGCACAAAAAAGCCCACTGACCGTCGCCGGTTCAGTGGGCTTTGTGTGTCAGGGGTCTAGTTACAGAGCCATGTCACGTGCAGCGTTTTCCTTTGGTGCTTCAGCTTTTTCAGCTGCAGGCGCTGCAGGAGCAGCAACCTGACCGATCACTGGAGGCGTCGGCAGCTCGAGGATTTTAGCGGTGTAAGCCCACTCTGCAGCCACTTTGGCTGGATCGCTGTTCAGCTGAGTGCCGTAGCTTGGAACGATCTGGTGCAGCTTGGATTGCCACTCTGGGGTCGCGACTTTGTCTTTGAAGACTTTCTGCAGCACGCTCAGCATGATCGGTGCAGCGGTCGACGCGCCTGGCGATGCGCCCAGCAGGCCGGCGATGGAGCCGTCTTGCGAAGCAACGATTTCGGTGCCCAGTTTCAGCACGCCGCCAGCCGCTTCATCACGCTTGATGATTTGCACGCGTTGGCCGGCCTGCCACAGGCGCCAGTCTTCGGCTTTGGCGTTCGGGAAGTATTCCTTCAGCGCGTCCAGACGGTCTTCATCCGACAGCATCAGTTGACCGGCAAGGTACTCGACCAGCGGGTATTCCTTGATGCCGACCTTGGTCATAGGCCAGATGTTGTGGGTGGTGGTGCTGGTCAGCAGGTCCAGGTACGAGCCTTCCTTCAGGAACTTGGTGCTGAAGGTCGCGAATGGGCCAAACAGAATGACGCGCTTGCCGTCCAGGACACGGGTGTCCAAGTGCGGAACGGACATCGGCGGTGCGCCAACCGAGGCTTTACCGTAGGCCTTGGCCAAGTGCTGCTCGGCGATGGTTGCGTTGTCGGTCACCAGGAACGAGCCGCCAACCGGGAAGCCAGCATATTCCTTGGCTTCTGGAATGCCCGACTTCTGCAGCAGGTGCAGTGCACCGCCGCCCGCGCCGATGAACACGAACTTGGCGTCGGTTTCGGTTTTGGTGCCGTCTTTCAGGTTTTTGTAGCTGACGCGCCAGGTGCCGTCTTCGTTCTTGGTGATGTCCTGCACTTCGCTGGACAGTTTCAAGTCGAAATTAGGCTTGGTCTGCAGGTAACCGGCGAACTGGCGGGTGATTTCGCCGAAGTTCATGTCGGTACCCAGCGGGCTCCAGGTGGCCGCGATTTTCTGGTTCGGGTCACGCCCTTCCATCATCAGCGGGACCCACTTCTTGATCACAGCCGGGTCTTCGGAGTACTGCATGCCGGCGAACAGCGGGCTCGCTTGCAGGGCTTCGTAACGCTTTTTCAGGAACTTGATGTTGTCATCGCCCCACACAAAGCTCATGTGCGGAGTGGTGTTGATGAATGAGCGAGGGTTCTTCAGAACGCCTTGCTGAACCTGCCAGGCCCAGAACTGACGGGAAACCTGGAACGCTTCGTTGATCTCGACGGCTTTCGGGATCGTGACGTTGCCTTTGTCGTCTTCCGGGGTGTAGTTCAGCTCGGCCAGGGCCGAGTGACCGGTACCGGCGTTGTTCCAGCCGTTGGAGCTTTCAAGGGCGACGCCATCAAGGCGCTCGACCATTTCCATCGACCAGGTCGGTTCCAGCTCATTGATCCACACACCCAGGGTGGTGCTCATGATGCCGCCGCCGATCAGCAGTACGTCGACTTTCTTGGCCTCTGCCGCATGAACGGAGGTCAGCCCCATCGACAAAGCCAGCCCTAGCAAGGCCGTGTTCACTTTCTTAAACATCTGTTGCACCTATGATAAAACGCCTTCCGCCCGCCTCTGTTATCTGCATGCGATCCGCTTTGATGACGCTCAGGCTGGCGTCTGGGATTGCGGCACACTTCAATTTTGACGGGTGGGCACACAAGGCCGACATGCCGCATCGACCTCAGTTAATGTCCCTTCTGAACTGACTTCTTATCATTATTGGCTCAGCTACTTGAGCGACAGGGATTCCGTCAGCCCGCCCGTAAGGCAAGCAAACTGAATGAGGTCAAACCAAGTTGGCGCGCAGAATATCACGTCATGGCAAACCCGCGCGTCTGTTCCCGACCTGAGAGTCTTTTTCCGCTCAGGGACTTATCGGCAGCCGGGCGCCGAACATGACCCTGCCGGCACAATCAGCATCGATGTCGACTGGTCCACCGCTATCGCTGGCAAGCCAGCGCCCACAGGGATTGGTGCTGGATGCGGACAGGGTGTCTGGCGCGGATCAGAACTGTGGGAGTGAGCCTGACCGCGATGACGGCCGACAAAGGCTCCACAAATCCACGGTCAACCCTCTCACAACCGAAACCGATCCACCGACTGCGCCAACTGCCCCGCGAGGCTCGACAACTCATCCGTGGTATTCGCCGTTTGACCAATCACTCGGCTATTGCCCTCGGACATCCCCGCAATCATTTCCACCTGATGGGCGATTTCGTTACTGGCCAGGCTCTGCTCTCCGATCGTGCGGGTGATGTCGTTGACCAGTTGCGTGGTGCTCAACGTCGCCTCAAGGATTTCGCGAATCGCCCGCTCGACGTCAGCTGTCACCGCCATGCCCTTGTCGACCTGCGCCACGCCCGCCTCCATGCTGCTGACGGCCTCGCGCGTGCTGTGCTGGATGCGTGCAACCATGGCGGCGATTTCCTGGGTCGATGCACTGGTTCGCGCGGCCAGACTGCGCACTTCATCAGCCACCACCGCAAAGCCCCTGCCCTGCTCGCCCGCCCGGGCCGCTTCGATGGCGGCATTGAGCGCCAGCAGGTTGGTCTGGTCGGCAATGCCCTTGATCACCTGGATGATGTTGAAAATACCTTCGGACTCCTGATCCAGCGTACGAATAACCTGCGCCGACTGTTGCGCCGAACGAGCGATATCGTCCATGTCGCTCACCACCTGATGGATCACCTGGCCACCATTCTTCGCCAGGGACTGCGCCTGATTGGCCATGCCCAAAGCGCGTTCGGCGTGGCGGGTAATGTCCTCGATACTCGCGGTCATCTGGCCGGCGGCCGCGGCCATGGTCCCGGCAGCGGCGCTTTGCTGCTGGCTGCTGTCGGCAACCTGATGACAGCCGTGGCTCAGCTGTTGGCTCATGCCGCTGACGCCTTGGGCATTGCGCCGCACCACATCGATCATGTTGCGCAGGTCGCGCTGCATGGTTGCCAACGTGCGAATCAAGACGCTGGCCTCATCCTTGCCTGAAGGCTCGACGATCGGCTCGCTGAGGTTGCCGTGAGCGATGCTTTCGGCGATACGGCTGGCGGACTTCAACGGCCCCATGATGCTCAGGATCACCGAGCGACCCTGCGCCAGAAGCAATAGCAAACTGGCAACCAATACAACGCCGAGTGCGATATTGGCATTGCGAATCGCCGCTTCAGTGCCTTGGCTGGTTTGCGCTGTATTGCTTTCAATCAATTCACTCAGCGCAGCCATTTGCTCTTCGAGCTGACCAAACACGTTATTGAAACTGCCGAGTTGCTGTTGCGCCGCCTCTGGATTGTCCAGCGCCAGCCCGACAATGCGCTCACCGGCGTCGATATACGTGTCGAGGCTGGGCTTGATCTGCTCCAGCGCCCTGCGCAATGCCGGGTTGATCGGCAGCTTGATGTTCTCCTCAAGCACTTCGCGGAAATGCCCCGCGTGTTCACCAATCGACGCGCGTACTTCGGCCGCCGTGCTGGTGCTTTTACCCAGGCCTACCAGCATCGCCGAGTAGACATCGGCACGCAGGGCGTCGTGCATCATGTCGGCTTCCATGTGGTTGCGCAGCGCGCTCATGCTGACCGCGTTGTCGCTGACGGCCGTAGCCATCCGCAGGTTGCCGACGTAGCTGACCAGGCTGACGATCAATGCCGTCAGTAGACTGGTAACAATCAGCAACACTAAACGCAGTTTGATCGACACGGTGAAATCCTCTCTGGGTACGCTGAAAAAGCCCGTTAGTCCTTCAGTTAAGCCTGTTTGCGCCGTTCTGCTACGCCAGAACGTGTCAGCAGTTGTCAGCGTGCAGACGCAACCCCGACAAAACTTTCGGAATGTGCGACGAGTCTCATTTTGCAACGTAGCCGAATCCAGCGTTCATCGCCCGTTAATGCGCAAAGGTAGTTGATTCGGTGTTCTGAAAATCGTGTAGCAAAAGGAAACGCTTATGAAACGCGCAATCTGGTTGGGTTTGCTCGGCACCTTGGCCATCGGTACCGCTCAGGCGGCAACTGAAAAAGTCACCATCAATCTGGTTAGCGCTGACGGTGCACCCCAGGCAATCGGTGCGGTGACGATCAGCGAGACGCCTTATGGCCTGCTGTTCACACCGGATCTGAAATCCTTGCCGGCCGGCGTTCATGGCTTTCATGTGCATGAAAACGGCAGCTGCGAGGCCGGCATGAAGGACGGCGTCAAAGGTGCTGCACTGGCTGCTGGTGGCCACTTCGATCCACAGAAAACCGGCAAACACCTCGGGCCCTATGCAGACGGTCATCTGGGCGACCTGCCGGCGGTTTACGTGACCGCTGACGGTATCGCCAATTATCCGGTGCTGGCGCCGCGCCTGAAGAAAATCTCCGAGATCAAAGGCCACGCGCTGATGGTTCACGCCGGCGGCGATAACCATGCCGACATGCCCAAACCTCTGGGTGGTGGCGGCGATCGCATGGCGTGCGGCGTCATCTGACCACCCTTCATCAGGCCGGGTGACTCGCGACCGCGTCACCCGCGCCCCCTCAGGGAACTCCCGCCCCTCGCGCCCCTCTCACCTATGTAGTACTTCCCTTTTGCTTCGCGCTTGTGGAGGAATACCGTCATGCGCAAGTTAGTGCTCGTTTCTTCTTTACTCTTATGCCTGCCCGTGGGTACTGCTCTGGCCAGAGTTGATGCCAAAGATGTCGCGACCTCTGCAGGTGTCTCCGCGTCGCTGTATTCGACCTTCAAGGATCACAAAATGGTGATTCCGGCTCGTGACGACTTGTCTGCATTTGTCGCCAGTGGCGGGGCCATTCGTGGGGTTTATCTTGAATCGGTGTTGCAACAGGTTCGTCAGGACAATCCCGGCATCAATGCCAGCGATGAAGACCTGGCCAACGCGATTCTGGTGCATTACGAAGGGTTGAATCAGTAGCTGTCACGGACGAAGCCGCCGATGGACGGCAGCTGAAGGCGCATAGGCAAAATTGTCCGACGGCCTCTATGATGGAGGCCATGACGACTCCTGCGCCAATGCGCTCACCCTGCCCACCTGGCGCCTGCGATTGCGGGCGCGACCTGTTGGTGGAAATGTCAGATGCGGATTTGCGCATCCTGCTGTTGACCCGCGAGCAAGAGAAAGTCCTGCTCGCACGACTGGAAACGCTCAAAGACCTCGCCGATCTCCGGCATCTGCAAAATCGCATGTATGAGCAGTTGGGGATTCGTGTCGACATATCGCCAGGCTTTCACGAAGTCCGCACCATGCTGGGCATCGACATTCAGATCGAGAAAATTCCGGGGCTGTGCCGCAAGACGCGCAAGTCGATACCGGCAGCCATTCGCCGGGGGCTCAGCAATAACCCGCAGATCGCCTTCGAACTGCTCAACGCCCACGACTTGCTGCGCGGTACCTGATCACTTCTTCATGCCCACTCGTTTGCGCATCTCGGCAGTGATGCTCTGGCGGGTTTTCTTCATGTCCGCCCAAGGCTCGTCGCCGACCTCGGTCAGCCGCTCATGGACGTTGTGGATGTTCCACTGATTACCGCCCTTGATCTCGGCCACTTCCTCCCGAAACAGCGGCACCGACACCGGCAGGCCTTCGCGAGTACGCGCCGCATAAGTGCATATGGTCGTGGCCCCGAGGCCATTTCGCAGGTAATCAATGAAGATCTTCCCGACCCGATTTTTCGGCCCGGACACCGCGGAAAAACGATCCGGCAACAGCTTGGCCATATGACTGACAATCGCGTGGCTGAAATCCTTGACCTCGTCCCACCCCAGTTTGCGCGTCAGCGGCACCACCAGGTGAATGCCCTTGCCGCCGCTGGTCTTGAGGAACGCCTTGAGCCCCAGCTCATCCAGCACCGTGAGGGTCAACGCAGTGGCTTCGACCATGCTTTTCCACGGCAGCGCCGGGTCCGGGTCAAGGTCGAGAACGAAGCGATCGGGCTTTTCCAGGTCAACCGTGGTGGCGTTCCAGGTGTGCAGTTCGACAGTGCTCATCTGCACGGCGCCAATCAACGCTTCGGCATTGTTGATCAGCATCACCGGTTGACCGGTAACCTCCTTGTCCAGCGTGGTGATGCCGGGTATCGCCAAGTGCTCGACGTTTTTCTGGAAGAACAGTTCGCCGGCGATGCCATCCGGCGCGCGCACCAAGGCAACCGGGCGATCCTTGAGTTGCGGCAGAATCCATTCGGCGACGCTGGCGTAATACTCGGCCAACTGCATTTTGGTGGTGCCACTGACGGCGTCGATCACTCGATCGGGGTGGGTGATGCGTACTTTGCCATTGGCCAGACCGAGCTGTGAAGGCGCGGTTTCGGCCGGTGCAGGTTTACTCGCAACGGCTTTTTTCGCCGGTTTCTTCGCGGTGGTTTTGCTCTCTGACTTCTTCACGGGCTTGGCTCGCTCCTCAGTGATGTCCTTCGCCGGTTTGTCATCGCGCAAACCATGAAACACCGCGTGGCGCACCGAGCCATCCTTGGTCATTTGCGCAAACGCGACTTCTGCCAGCAACTTCGGCTTGAGCCAGTGCACGCCTTTGGCCTCGAAACCGCTGGGTGGATTGACCACTGCAGCGGTCTTGACCTGCAACGGTTTGAGTTGGGCGAGGATGCTTTTCAGCGTCGTTTCATTGAAACCGGTGCCGACCTTGCCGGCATAGCGCAACTCACCACTGTCGCGGTCATGCAGCCCCAGCAACAATGCGCCAAACGCACTGCGCGCACCTTTTGGGTCGGTGTAGCCGACGATGACGAATTCCTGGCGATGTTTGCACTTGAGCTTGATCCAGTCGCCACTGCGCCGCGACACGTAGGGCGAGCCGAGGCGCTTGCCGATCAGGCCTTCCATTTGCATCTGACACGCGCTGTTGAGCAGCGCATCCGGGGTCTCATCAAAGGCTTCAGAGAACCGCAACAAGGGCTGCTCATGGGCGCCGAGAACCGTGGACAGTGCTGCACGGCGCTCCTCCACCGCGACTTCCCGCAGGTCGACGCCGTTGAGATAGGGCAAGTCGAACAGGTAATACAGGATGTCGGTGCTGCTGCCGGAATCGAAGGCATTTTGCAGCGCCTGAAAATCCGGCACGCCCTGCTCGTTGGCAACCACCATTTCACCGTCGAGCCAGGCCGATTCCAGTCCCAAGGCGGCAAGGGCTTCGGCCTGTTTCGATAACTTGTGCGTCCAGTCATGACCGTTGCGCGTGAACAATTGCACCTGATCATGATCAATCCGCGCCATGATCCGGTAGCCGTCGAACTTGATCTCGTAACTCCACTCGCCTGCCGGGGCGCTGTCGACCAAGGTCGCCAACTCCGGTTTGAGCTGCGCGGGGATCTTCGCTTTGTGTGCGCCGGTCAACGTACCCGAAGCCTTTTTGCGGGTTTTGGGGGCAGGCTTCTCCAGCGGTTTGACCTGCTTGGCCGCAAGCTTCGGTTTGTCGACCAACGTTCGCTCGCTGAGCACGCTGTCCGGCTCCGCCACCAGCACGTCATAGTCGTCCTGCGGGCGGGCGGCGCTGTCCTGATGTTTGATCAGAAACCAGTTTTCCTTTTTGCCCGGCATGTGCGTGCGCACCAGATTCCAGACGCCGGCGAGTTTCTCGCCTTGCAGTTCAAATTTGAGCTTGCCCTTGGCGTAGGCCTTTTGCGGATCTTCCAGCGGAATCCATACGCCGCGATCCCAGACAATCACATCCCCGGCGCCGTAATGCCCTTCAGGAATACTGCCCTCGAACGTCGCATAATCCAGCGGATGGTCTTCGACATGCACTGCCAGGCGTTTGACCTTGGGGTCGAGCGACGGCCCCTTCGGCACCGCCCAACTCTTCAGCGCGCCATCGAGTTCGAGGCGAAAATCGTAATGCAGGTGCGAGGCGTCGTGTTTCTGGATGCAAAACTGCAAGGCGTGATCGCCGGCCGTTTTCTTGCCCGAACGCTTTACTGCCGCCGGTTCAGAGGTTGCCGAGAAATCGCGCATGCTGTTGTAGTCATCGAGGTTCCTGCTCATGGCGCACCTGCCTTGTTTCAGCCAATACGGGTCACGGTCAGGGCGACCACGGCAATCCGGTCGACTCGCTGATAACCGGGGTTCATCAGTTCTTCACCGAACACATCCGGGGCCAGCTCGCGGTACGTCCAGCCAAAGCGCGATTCATCGAGTCGTGGCAATACGGTGTCGAGAAACGGGTCGCGACCATCGACCATCGCCACGCCGGTGTACAGCACCAGGGAACCGCCCGGTGTCAGCCGGTTGAGTGCCTGCTCGACGATGCGCAGCGACAGCCCGGCGCCCAGTGTGCCGCCGCCATGCCGGTAGGCACGTGCGGCCGGATCGGCCATGTACGGCGGGTTGGCAACGATCAAATCGAAATCGCCGTCGACGCCTTGCAGAATATCGCTGTTACACGCTTCGACGTTGGCCACTTCCGCCAGCGCCGCGTTGACTGTGGTCAGGCGCAGCGCGGCGGGGTTGATATCCAGCGCCAGCACTTGCGCTTCGCGGCGGGCACGGGCGATCAGGATCGCGCCGACGCCGGCGCCACAGCCGATGTCGACTGCGCGGTGGATCGGCGCGAAGTTCTGCTGCAAATGTGCGTGAATCAACTGCGCAAAGCGGTAGGTGTCCGGGCCGAAAAAAACCGAGTCGGCGGCATCCGTGGGAAACGCCGAATGCACAAACAACATATCGTCCAGGCTCGACCAGCGCACCCGACTCTTCAGGTGCCCTTCGTACGTGTCGATGACTTGAGCTTCCAGCAGTTGCTGCTGTTCATCGGCGGACAACAAGCCCGGTTCAAAGGGCCGTGACCAGCCAAAGACATCGCGCAAAGAGTCGGCGAACTGACCTTCATCGCGCTGGTTGACCCGCTGGTGGGTCAACGGCGTCGGGGTGGTGAAGCGGTAGCCGTCAGCTTGCAAGCGCCGGCCCAATTGCAGCAGCGCGAGGTCATGGGTGGACAGTTGATCTTCCTGAGTCATTGACGATTTCCTTAAGGCAAACGGGATTTGAGTTCGATGAAGCGGCGGGTCGCGAGCAGACCGGCCGGGTGCGCATGCCGGGCCGGCGCGAGCCATGGGATGAGCGTCGCCATTTGGGCGTGACCATCCTGCCCTTGCAGCGTGTCGTTGAGCTGCTGCACATCGGGGTCCTGTTCAGGCACCTCGATCGGTGTGTTGGCGGGGGCGTGCCGACGTAACGGGGTGGGTTTGTTCGCGGGTTTCCAGTCGCCGGCAATCCAGTCACGCACCAGTTGTTTTTCGTAGGCGCTGAACACACCGAACATGGCCGCGCCATCGCCGTCGATCAACTGCCAGAAGCGGCTGGCCTGCGGGTCTTCGTGGCGTTTGATCCAGCCTTTGTTCTGCAAGGCTTGCAGGAAGCCGGGCAGATGCTCGGGCTCGGCCAGCCACTGGTTGACGGTTTTCCCTTCAAAGCGGCAATAGTCCGAGTGCATGTGCTGAGCGAATGGGCACTTGCGCTCCAGCATCGCCAGCAATTCGCGCTCAAGGTCGAACCCTTCGATGATTGCGCGGCTGCCCTGCCCAAGATCATTGAGCCGATAACCCAGCGAAACCCGACGCATAAAGTCGGCGCGATCAGCCTCAAGTGGCAACAGATCCAGAACGGCCTGCACGGCTTTTTGCGCATGGCCGGTGCTGGCGTTGTCGATGGTCACGTGGAGGGTGAAGTAGTACGGATCAATGCCCAACTCGCTGAGTTCGTAACTGCTGATCAGCAAATGCAGCGGCAGTTGTTCATAGCCGAGGTTGTAGCCGATCACCTCAGGCAGGAAATCATCGCCGCAGGCACCGAGCGCGAGTTGCAGCGCGCCTTGCAGATAGCGGCCGTCTTCCAGGGGGCAGGCATGATCGAGGTCGTGCTCGGCCAGCAGTTTGCGGTAGATCACCACATGGTTTTGCGCCGGATTACCCTCCCCCAGTTCTTCCAGATAGGTGCACAGCAAGCCGCTAAAGCGTGGATCGCGCCAATGCTGCAACAACCCATACAGCCACGCACCATCGACCAGTTTGGTAGGTGCAACCGCTTGCAGAAAGTACAGCGCATGCGCCTTGCTGGTAAAGAATTGCCGCGGCCCACCTGCCTTGCGTTGTTGCAGGTAATCGGCGTATTGGCGGGCAACATCGGCGCAGTGCTCGGCGACCCAGTCGTGCCAGGTCGATGGATCGTGCGGGAGTTCCTCGGGCAACGCCGCGGCGCGTTGCAGTTGTTCGTTCAAGAACGTTTGCGCGAGGCCTCGCGAGTTCTCCTCGCGCAATAGCGCTTCGTAAATGCCACGCAGGTTGCCGGCGGGAGTGATCGCTTGTGCGCGGGCCGGCACAGATTGCAAACGTGTCAGGACAGTCATGGCAATATTCTCGGTCGATTGGTACGGCGCTGTTTCGCGCCTCTACAGCAGCAGAGGGGCTGCGCGTGCCAAAAATTCAATCGACCTCAAAAAAGCCCTGACGGACGGTGTTTATCCTCTGATTTCAGGCTGTTCCATTGGCCTGTTGCTCCAGATGCACCTGCAACTCAGGATCAATCCCCAGCGCCGCCGCCAACTCGTCCAGATAAGTGCGTTCGGCATCCTGCTGGTCGTCCACCAGCATGATGCTGGCCAGGTACATTTCGGCGGCCACAGCCGGGTCGTTGTTTGCGGCTTTTGCGACTTCGGCGGCATTGAGTGGTTTGGCGACTTCAGCGTCCAGCCATTGCTGTAGTTGCGGGTCATCGGTGTGTTTGCCGATTTCGCTGCTTATAAGATGTTTTTCCGTTTCGTCGATGCGCCCGTCCGCCTTGGCCGCTGCGATCAAGGCGCGCAACACCGCGTGGCTGTGCTCTTCGATTTCCGGGCCGGCGAGCAGATTGGCCGTCTGCGGCGTTTGCTGCGCCGCCGTGCTGGCCTGGTTGCGTTGCCAGGCTTGATACGCCTGATAGGCCATCATCCCCAACGATGCAAGCGCCGCATAATTAGTGCCGCCGGAGCGGCTTTGCGTGCCCCCACCCAGTGCGCCGCCCAACCCACCGCCACTGCCGCCGAGAAGCCCGCCGAGCAAGCCTCCCAACCCGCCAAGGCCGCCAGCCGCAGCGCCACCACGTGTGCCTGTAGAATCCGCGCCACCGAGCAAGCCCCCCAGCAATCCACCGAGGCCGCCCAAACCGCCACCGGCCGCCGCCCCCCTTTGCTGACCCGCCGAGCCTTGGCCCCGCAGCAGTTGTTCAAGCAAATCGCTGGTGTTCATGACGTCATCCTCAAGCATTGAAATTTATTGCGTCTGGCAACGATAGACCGCTGCGGGCGTTGCGCCAGCACCGTTTGGCCGATGCCGAAACTGCTAATCTATTTCGCTCGCCTGTTTTTTCGATGGCCAGCTAAGATTCAGGGTGGGTGAACCTTATCCCGGCCCGACCGGTCGATAGCTGCAACCCGAACCGGTTTGCCGGCGCCCTTGCTGTCCAAGGGTAATACCCGGCTGGCATTAATTTCTGGAGAACGCCCCCGTGATATCCACCGTCCACATAGCCAGGCTCAAAGCCTGGGGCGCCCATGGTTTTACCGCGACCGGCGTGGTCACTGCATTTCTGGCCACCCTCGCCCTGCTGGAAAACCAACCCACCCACTGCCTGATGTGGCTGGGTGTGGCGCTGATCGTCGATGGCCTTGACGGCGCACTGGCGCGCAAGGTCAATGTGCAGTCGGTGCTGCCGAGTTTCGACGGCTCGGTCCTTGATCTGGTGATCGATTACCTGACTTACGTGTTCATCCCGGCACTGTTCATCTACCGCTACATTCCGCTGCCGGATTACACACTGTTGCTGACGGTGTCGCTGATTCTGGTGTCGTCACTGTTCTGTTTCTGCAACGTCAACATGAAGAGCAAGGACAACTACTTCGTCGGCTTCCCTGCTGCGTGGAACGTGGTCGCACTGTGCCTCTACATCATCGGCCCTGGGCCATGGATCACTTTTCTGACCGTCATCGGCCTGGCGCTGCTGACCGTGACACGGATGAAGTTCCTGCATCCGTTCCGTGTGCGTCGGTTCATGCCGATCAACATTGCCGTGACGGCGATCTGGCTGCTGTGCAGTCTGTCGCTGGTGCTCAACCATCCGGTGATCAACCCATTGGTGATGGGTTTGTGGTTGCTGATGTCAGCTTACTTTCTGGGGATCTGCATCTGGCGTACGGCGCTGGAATGGTTTGATCGGTCGCAGGTGAAATAAACCTCACCAGATATACTGCAGTCCCTTGTGGGAGCGAGCCTGCTCGCGAAAGTAGTGGTTCAGTCGACTCATTAATTGACTGTCACACCGCTTTCGCGAGCAGGCTCGCTCCCACAGGGAGGATGTTCACTGATCTGAACTAGCGCTTGTTGATCACCACCTCCAGATACTCACTCGGCACCACCAGCGAGTCCTCCCCCGCGCGGTTCGACCGGTTGAGCAAATCCGCCAGATCACTTTCCAGCGCCTGACCGCTTTCCGGTGGCAGCGCCGCGAAAGCCTTGTGCACCGGGCCGTACCAGTGCCGAAAGATGTCGATGAAATGCGCTGCCGAACGATAACGGAAATTGAATTCGCGCCGCGTGACCTGCACGACAAAATCGTGATCATCAAAATGTTTGTGCAGCCACGCCTCCGTACCCCAGTTCGACGGCGGCTGCGCGCCGGCCGGCGGTGGCAGATACCGGCCGAGGGTCTTGAACATCTGCCCGACAAATCCTTCCGGCGTCCAGTTGGCCAGACCGATCCGCCCACCACGCCGGCAGACCCGCGCCAATTCGGCAGCGGCCTTGTCCTGATCGGGGGCAAACATCACCCCGAACGTCGACAGCACCGCCGCAAAACTGCCATCGGCGAACGGCAAGGCTTCCGCGTCGGCGACTTGAAAAGTCACTTCCAGATGTTCGGCGCGGGCGCGATCCTGGCCGCGCTCCAGCAGCATCGCAACGTAATCGGTCGAGGTCACCAGACAACCGCGCCGCGCCGCTGCCAGGGTCGCATTGCCGTTACCGGCAGCCACATCCAACACCTCTTCATCGCAGCGCAGATCGCAGGCTTCGGCGAGGTTTTCGCCGACAATTTGCAGTGTGGTGCCGATCACGGCGTAGTCGCCACTGGCCCAGGCGACTTTCTGGCGTTCCTTCAAGGCAGTGAGATCAATCGGGGTACTCATGAATTTGAGCTCCGTTTGCTGTTAGGCGGCTTGTCCACTATCGCGCCGAGCCTGTTTGGCGTCTCCGCCGATCGTCCGGCAGCCCCATAAAACCGCCGCTTTGCCGATAAGTGGTGAACATTTGTTAAGCGGGCGCAACACTCACGGCATTGCCAGAATCCGGCGATTGGTTTCTGATGCCCGCTCGCCCTCTGAACGGACTTCAGTCATGCCCGTGCAATTCGAATGGCTCGCCAGCCACATGCAGCACAGCGACACCTATGCCGCATGGATCCACCAGCAATTTCAATACGAATACGCCCATCAACCTTTGGCTCAATGGCAGCGTGAGTTTGCCGAGGGCCAAAGCAATGGCGACTGGTCCTGCCTGATCGCACTGGACGGCGACCGCTTGGTCGGTGGTGCGGCGCTGGCCCGCGATGATCTCGAACATCGGCAGGATCTCGGCCCGTGGCTGGCCTGCGTGTTCGTCGACCCAGAGGTTCGCGGGCAAGGTCTGGCACAGCAGTTGATCGACGGGGTTTGTCGGGAAGCAAAAAACCGCGGCCTCCCCCGCCTGTATCTGCACACGCAAAACAAACAGGGCTACTACGCCAAACGCGGCTGGGCAGTACTGGAACGCTTTCGCGCCTGGGACAATGAGCAATGGCTCATGGTGCGTGACCTCTGAGCCATTGAGTTGTTTGATCAGGCAGCCGGGGCCTTGGCCTCTTCCAGCAACTGCTTGATCATCTGCTCCTGCGCTTCGTAGCGACCTTCGCCGAAGTGGCTGTAACGCATCTGCCCCTTGGCGTCGATCAGGTAGTGCGCCGGCCAGTACTGATTGTCGAAGGCGCGCCAGATCGCATAGTTGTTGTCGATGGCCACCGGGTAGGTGATGCCGAGTTTCTGCACTTGGTCCCGAACATTGTCGATGATCCGCTCGTAGCCGTATTCCGGGGTGTGTACGCCAATCACCACCAGGCCATCCTTCTCGTACTTCTTCGCCCAGTCCTTGACGTACGGCAGGGTGCGCTGGCAGTTGATGCAGTCGTAGGTCCAGAAATCCACCAGCACGACTTTGCCACGCAGGGATTCGGCGCTCAGTTGCGGTGAATTGAGCCATTGCACGGCGCCGGACAGCGACGGCATCGCGCCTTTACTCTCGTCCATCCTCGAATCTGCGCTGACTTTGCTGACGAGGAAGTCGACCACTTTCGGCACGTTCTCCAGCACGTTTCTCTCGACGCTGCTGACGCCTTCGGACGACGCACCGGCCAGCAAGGTTTTATCGGCGCCGGTGGAAATCACTGCCACTCCGGCAAGCACTGCAACACCGGCGCAGCGACGAAACCACCCGGTGAACGGAATCGAAGGTTTCAAGCGATTGACCACGCCACGACCGGCGAAAATCAACGTCCCCAGCGACAGCGCACTCCCCGCGCCGTAGGCCAGCAGCAACAGGCTGGTCTGGGCGTTGGCGCCTTGCAGCATGGCGCCAGTGAGGATCACGCCGAGGATCGGCCCGGCGCAGGGTGCCCAGAG
Source organism: Pseudomonas sp. P42 (assembly GCF_017973755.1). Taxonomy (NCBI): domain Bacteria; kingdom Pseudomonadati; phylum Pseudomonadota; class Gammaproteobacteria; order Pseudomonadales; family Pseudomonadaceae; genus Pseudomonas; species Pseudomonas sp. P42. The sequence goes on from NZ_JACOPU010000004.1 coordinate 378,699, forward strand.
CAACCCGGTGGCCACGCCGATCATCACCGACCCCATGGGCCCGGTCTTCTTGCTGGCGTCCGGGTCGAGGCGGTTGCCGAGCAACACAAACGGTCGCGCCAGCCAGTCACCCACGCGCGCCGAGATCAGTGACAGCGCAAACAGCGCCATGACGATCAAGGCGATGTGGCGGCCGGTGTTGCTGGCCTGAATCACCCACTCACTGCTGACCACGGCCAGGCTTGAGATCAGGGCGAAGGTCAGGGTCATGCCGCCGAGGGTCAGCAGGATCGAGGAGCGTTTACGGTCGGCGTTGGCAAACAGGAACGGCACCACCGGCAAGATGCAGGGACTGAGGACGGTCAACAGGCCGCCGAGAAACGCGATCAAGTACATAAAATCACCTTGGATTGGCGGGAGGGAACCGAGAGACGTTGTTCATAAGGTTCTGCCTGTAAACAAGTGATACTCAGTTGCCGTCGTTGCAACCGTCAGCGAATTTGCTGTAATCGAGTACGCGGGTTTTGCCGGCCGAATCCAGATAAGTCATGCGCGCATCGACAATCCCGCAGGTCACCGAGTTGTCCTGGGTCAGCGAAATGACTTTCTGGATATCCAGGTGGGTGCCGTAGTTGTAAGTTTGCGCGGTGACTTCGGCTTCGGCGCGGGCCGACAGGGTGCAGATGTTCAGGGCGGCAAACAGGCAGGCGGCGATAACGGACGAGTTTTTCATGGCGTGTTCCTCATGGCTGCAAAGGGTTTGAGCCGAGGCGTCATGGAGTGCCTCGATGGAGCCTATTTGAGGCTCACGAGGTATCGCGCATGTGTCGGGAAATGGCGGCTAACCCTCGCTGTGTATCTGCACCGCCCGGGGATACACAGCGATACAAAACCCTGAACAAATCGCTTTTTTACGTCTGCGTGTATCGCTTGTAACGCCAGATACACTGCAATACAAAGGCAGGCAGGCGAGCACCCGAAGGCTCGATAGACTGCGTGACATTCCCCTTTGCCAGAGGCCAGGCCCCATGGAACATGTCGATCACATTCTCATCGTCGACGACGACCGCGAGATCCGCGAGCTGGTCGGCAATTACCTGAAAAAGAACGGCCTGCGCACCACCGTCGTCGCCGATGGCCGGCAGATGCGCAGCTTTCTCGAAACCAACACGGTCGACCTGATCGTGCTCGACATCATGATGCCCGGCGACGATGGCCTGCAGCTGTGCCGCGAATTGCGCGTGGGCAAGCACAAGGCGACGCCAGTGTTGATGCTCACCGCACGCAATGACGAAACCGACCGCATCATCGGTCTGGAAATGGGCGCGGACGACTACCTGACCAAACCCTTCGCCGCCCGCGAACTGCTGGCACGGATCAACGCCGTACTGCGCCGCACGCGAATGCTGCCGCCGAATCTGGTGGTCACCGAAGCGGGTCGTTTGCTGGCGTTCGGTCGCTGGCAACTGGACACTTCGGCCCGGCACCTGCTGGACAAGGACGGCACCATGGTGGCGCTCAGTGGCGCCGAATATCGTTTGCTGCGGGTGTTTCTCGATCATCCGCAACGGGTACTCAGCCGCGATCAATTGCTCAACCTGACCCAAGGCCGCGACGCGGATCTGTTCGACCGTTCCATCGATTTGCTGGTCAGCCGTTTGCGCCAGCGCCTGCTCGATGACGCCCGTGAGCCGGCCTACATCAAGACCGTGCGCAGCGAAGGTTACGTGTTCTCACTGCCGGTCGAGTTACTCGGTGCCCCGGCATGACACTTAACCTGCACTGGCCGCGCACACTGGCCTCGCGCTTGTCGCTGATTTTTCTGGTCGGGTTGATTCTCGCCCAGGCGCTGTCATTCGGTGCGCAGTATTACGAGCGTTACCAGAGCGCGAAAAGCACCATGCTCGGTAATCTGCAAACCGACGTCTCGACCTCAATTGCGATTCTTGATCGCCTGCCGGCCGAGGAGCGTCCGGCCTGGCTCGAGCGCCTGGCGCGCAACAATTACGGCTATCTGCTGAGCGAAGGCGACGGCGGTACGCCGATCAAGTCCGCTGACGTGCCCATTGCGGTCACCTCAATCACTGAGGTCCTGGGCGATAGATACCCCCTGACCTTCACCGATATTCCCGGCCCAAAAAAGCATTTTCAAGGCCACCTGCGCCTGAGCGACGGCAGCCCGGTGACCATCGACGTGCGCCCCGCGATGACGCCACTGTCGCCGTGGCTGCCAGTGGTGCTGCTCGGGCAACTGGCGCTGATGATCGCCTGCACCTGGCTGGCCGTGCGCATCGCCATCCGGCCCTTGACGCGGCTGGCCAACGCCGTGGAAACCCTTGATCCCAACGCGCACCCGATTCAACTGGACGAGAAAGGTCCGAACGAAGTGGTCTACGCCGCCCGTGCCTTCAACACGATGCAGGCGCGGATTGCCACCTATCTCAAGGAACGCATGCAACTGCTGGCCGCGATCTCCCATGACCTGCAAACCCCGATCACGCGGATGAAACTGCGGGCCGAGTTCATGGACGACTCAGCAGAGAAGGAAAAACTGTGCAACGACCTCGGCGAAATGGAACACCTGGTGCGCGAAGGTGTGGCCTACGCCCGCAGCATCCATGGCTCGACCGAAGAAAGTCGGCGCACCAACATGGATTCATTCCTCGAGAGCCTGGTGTTCGACTATCAGGACATGGGCAAAAAAGTACAACTGATCGGAAAAAGTGATGTAGTCGTCGAGACCCGTCCGCACGCGTTGCGCCGGGTGCTGGTGAACCTGACCGACAATGCCTTGAAATTCGCTGGTGGTGCCGAGGTGTGGGTCGCAGCGAACAAGGGAAAGCTGTCGATCACCGTCATGGATCGTGGCCCGGGCATCGCCGAAGCCGATCTGGCGCAAGTGATGGAGCCGTTCTACCGCGTGGAAAACTCGCGCAATCGCAGCACTGGCGGCACGGGTCTGGGTCTTGCCATAGCCCAGCAATTGGCAATAGCCCTCGGCGGCTCGCTGACCTTAAGCAACCGCGAGGGCGGCGGGTTGTGTGCTGAACTGAAGTTGCCACTCTAAACCTGCCCACCACAAATCCCCTGTAGGAGCTGCGGCACGCTGCGATCTTTTGATGTTGTTTTTAAAGATCAAAATCAAAAGATCGCAGCCTCGTTTCACTCGACAGCTCCTACAGGGGGTTTGCGGTGATTCAAGTAATACCGATTACCCGGTCTTCATGCATTTGCTGCAACAACGCCAATCCACTGGCCATGAACGACTCATCTGCGAACTGCCCAGCCTCCTGCGCCAAGCCCTGCAACTGCTCACGCCCGGTCAATGACGGCAACTCGCCGATCCGCTGCAGCAACCGCCAGGCCAACGGGCTCAACTGCGAAAACTTCACGCTGAAATCCGCCTCCCGCCGCACCAGTAACAGCGTCGGATGCGCCGGGGCGGTTGAAGGCTGATAATCCGGGCCAAGCCACTGCACCGGCCACGTGTAAGCCAAAGGCCAGGCCAGCGCCGAGATCCGCAATGGCCGCTCCAGCAACAAGCCTTTATCCGTCGCAGGCAAGGGATCGACGTCGGATTGCTGCAAGACCATCTCTACCCATTCGTAGTGCGCCAGTTCCAGCAAAAACGCGGGCCACGCCCCCTCGCTCAACACCGCAGGCTGCGTGGCGAGATAGTCGAGGAACGTCTCGGCAATCTCGGAAAACTTCGGCGTTTGCGCATGGTAATCGCGCAAAAAACCGCGAAGCAGCATTTGCCAGCGTTGATCGCCGACGATCCGGATCAGTACAGGAAAGGTCCCACTCAACAATTGCGAAAGATTGTTGAACAGCAGATCGCGGTACACATTGACCCGCGCAGTATCCATTTCAGCAGGAGGTACGTGGCTGTCGGGATCACGCAGATAACGCGTCAACGCCCGTTGTTGCTGTTCAAGGTTATCCACGCTGAACTCCTTCGCCTTGCAGACGGCGAATGGTCTGTAGCTCGGCGACCAGTTCGGCAAATGCCGGGAAATTGAAATCACGCTCCAGCAGCGTCGGCAGCGCGCCGAACCGCGTGTAGGCTTCGGCCAGCAACGACCACACCTGCGGTTTCACCGAGGCGCCATGAGTGTCGATCTTAAGGCTGTCGGACTCATCGAAATGCCCGGCCACGTGAATCCCGACCACCCTGCCCGACTCGATCCGGGCCAGAAAATCCCGCGGATCAAAACCGTGGTTGATGGCATTGACGTAGACATTGTTGACGTCCAGCAGCAGGTCGCAATCAGCTTCGCGCAACACCGCATTGGTGAAGGTCACTTCGTCCATGTCCTGACGCGGGGCGGCATAGTAGGAGACGTTTTCTACGGCAAGGCGGCGACCGAGAATGTCCTGGGATTGGCGGATACGCGCGGCGACGTGGTGCACCGCTTCCTCAGTGAACGGCAAGGGCAACAGGTCGTAGAGATGGCCGTCGTCGCTGCAGTAACTCAGATGTTCGCTGTAATGCTCAACGCGGTGATGATCGAGAAAAACCCGCACTTCCTGCAGAAAACCGCAGTCGAGCGGCGCCGGGCCGCCGAGCGACAACGACAAACCGTGACAGGACAACGGATAACGCTCGGCCAGGTCGCGTAACGCCGCGCCGTGGGCACCGCCGACGCCGATCCAGTTTTCCGGGGCGACTTCCAGAAAGTCGAAATCGCCGGTGGCGGCGCCTTGCAGATCTTTCAACAGACCACGGCGCAGGCCCAGCCCTACGCTGGGTTGCCTTGATACATGAGGGGTTTGCATGGTAGCTGACCTCGGTGGTTGACCCACGCAGTTCAACTGGTGGCTGTATCGACGCTGTGTTCAACGCACCCGATATTTGCCACCCCATGTATCCCCCCGCGACAGCGATACACAGCGATACACACCCTTTGAACTCACTGAGAAAACCTGTGGGAGCTGACTTGCCAGCGATGGCGTCAGCACAGCCAACATCATGATCGACTGTGCCGACCTCATCGCTGGCAAGCCAGCTCCCACAAGGATTAGCGGTGATCACCGCTCCTCAATCCATACAGCTTTCCTGTAAGCGTGAGCCTGCTTGCGATAGCGGTGTGTCCGTTAATGAATGCAGCGGCTGACACAATGCCTTCGCGAGCAGGCTCGCTCCCACATTTGCTCCGCGTCGATCAAAGAATCCGGGCTAGACTCATTCATGACCCAGTCGAGGGGGCCGCAGGACTTTTGCCGTGCCCTGCCTGTTTCCATGACCACCGCCCGGTGGCGCATGCCTCGACGCTCAACGGCGCCGGACGGTGATCCTGTTTCAGGAGCACACATGATGGACGAGGCCCGACTCAACGAATTCATGGGCAAACTGGTCAACGACATGGGCGGCGCGGCAATGCTGGCCAATGTCATCGTCGGCGAAGAACTCGGGCTGTACCGGGCGATGGCCGACAGTCAGCCGATCAGCCCCGAAGCCCTCGCAGCAAAAACCACCTGCAACCCGCGCCTGGTGCGCGAATGGCTCAGCGCTCACGCCGCCTCCGGCTACATGGAGCACCGCGACGGGCAGTTTCGCCTGCCAGAAGAACAGGCCATGGCGCTGGCCGTCGAGGACTCGCCGGTTTACGTCGCCGGCGGTCTGGGGGTGGTAGCGTCGTTTTTCCACGACAAGGACAAACTGGTCAAAGCCATGCGCGGCAACGGCGCCCTGCCCTGGGGCGATCACCATCCGTGCATGTTCAGCGGTACCGAACGGTTTTTCCGCCCTGGCTACAAAGGCCACCTGATCGCCGAATGGTTGCCGGCGCTGGACGGCGTCGTGGCCAAACTCGAGAAAGGCGCGAAAGTGGCCGACATTGGCTGCGGCCACGGCGCCTCGACCGTGTTGATGGCCCAGGCGTATCCCAACTCGCGTTTCGTCGGCTACGACTTTCACGCACCGTCGATCACCGTCGCAAACCAGCGCGCCGAAGAAGGCGGGGTCAGCAGTCGGGCGACTTTCCACCAGGGTTCAGCGAAAAACTACCCCGGCAATGACTATGACCTGATCTGCTATTTCGATTGCCTGCACGATATGGGCGACCCGGTGGGCGCCGCGCGTCATGCCTACGACTCGCTCAAGGACGACGGCACGGTGTTGCTGGTCGAACCCTTCGCCAACGATGCGCTGGACGACAACATCAACCCGGTGGGACGGCTTTTCTACGCGGCATCGACGTTCATTTGCACGCCGAACTCGCTGTCCCAGGAAGTCGTCCTGGGCCTCGGTGCGCAGGCCGGTGAAAAGCGTCTGCGCAAAGTGTTTACCGAGGCCGGATTCAACCAGTTCCGGCGCGCCACGCAGACGCCGTTCAATCTGATACTGGAGGCTCGCAAGTAATCGCGAATCTGTGGCGCGGGAGCTCTCTCCCTCATCACGGAGGTCAGTGCTAACCTGCAGGGCACTCATCGCTAATGGAATGCCAGCCATGCTCGACAGCCCGATCCGCGAACACCTCGACACGCTGCAACAGGCGATGATTGATGGCGACTTCCTGGTGCTCACCGGCGCCGGCATCAGCACCCCCTCGGGCATCCCCGACTACCGCGACAGCGACGGCGTGCGACGTGGCCGGCAACCGATGATGTATCAGGAGTTCCTCGCCGCCCCCGAGTCACGCCGCCGCTACTGGGCGCGGGCGATGCTGGGCTGGCCTCGGGTGCGTCAAGCGCAACCGAATGCAGCGCACGAGGCGTTGGCCAGTTTGCAGCGTCATGGCAGGATCAGCGGCTTGATCACGCAGAACGTCGACACTTTGCACGATCAGGCCGGCAGTCATGATGTGATCGAACTGCACGGCAGCCTGCACCGCGTGCTGTGCCTGGATTGTGGCCAGCGCAGCGATCGCGATTCGATTCAGCAACTGATGGAACGGCAGAATCCGTATTTGACCGGCGTCGATGCAGTGCAGGCGCCTGACGGTGACACCCTGCTTGACCCGGCATTCGAAGCACGCTTTCAGGTGCCACACTGCCCGTTTTGCGCGGGCGAGCGGATGAAACCGGACGTGGTATTTTTCGGCGAAAACGTCGCGCAACCTACCGCCGCTCGGGCCATGGATGCAGCGCAGACGGCGGCGGGAATGCTGGTGGTGGGGTCTTCGTTAATGGCCTATTCAGCGTTTCGCCTGTGCCGGGTGATCGCAGATCGCGGCAAGCCGCTGATTGCGATCAATATGGGCAAGACACGGGCGGATGATTTGCTGGATTTGAAGATTGAGGGTGCTTGCGAACAACTGCTGCCCTTGCTGACACAACACCTGACGACTGAATCCATGTAGGCGTTGATGCAAGTTGCGACAAGCCTTCAGCAGCCCAGGCAACCCTTGAAAGTCGGCGCTGGCTAGTGTTTCAAATCATCGACCAGTTTGTTCATGACCCAGTCAGACACATGGGTAAATGCCTTGCGCAATGTCTCGGGATCGGTGACGTATTGCTCTGGCGAACAATTGATCATGCAATGATTCGCCTGGCAGGCCACTGCCTCGATACCACTTTAGAAGCTGGCGTTATCGCGGAAATGTTTGCAGGTACGCCAGCAAATTCTCAAGCTTCTCCTCATCACTCAGCCCCCAGAAAATCATCCGCGTACCGGGCACCACGCCTTTCGGATCTTTCAGGTAAGCCTTCAGCGTTTCGTGGTCCCAGGTCACGCCTGAGTTTTTCATCGCATCGGAATACACATAGTTCGCCGACGTCCCGGCCGGGCGGCCGATGATGCCGTTGAGTTCCGGACCGAAACCCGAGCGGGCGGATTCGCCGACTTGATGGCAGCCGCCGCACAGGCGCGGGAAGATTTTTGCGCCGGCCTCAGGATCGCCCGCTGCGTGGGCGGTTGTGCCGAGCAGGCCAGCGGTGAGTATCAGGGCGAGGGACAGTGAAGCGGTGTTTTTCATCAGGCGATCCAAAGCGATTTGATGCGAATGCGCCAAGGCTAACATTTTGTGGCCTGGGAGCTTGTTCCCTTGCCAACGGTTCTACAGATAAGCGCCGACGACGTTTCTGACGGTGATCAACGCTTGGCGCAACACGCTCATATCCACTGAACCCAATGCCAACCGAATCGCATGCGGTGTATGCGTCGCCACCGAAAACGGTTCGGCGCTGGTGACCGAAATCTGTTCGTGCATCAACTCCATGACAATCCGATCGGCGCGCACATCTTCCGGCAGCGGCAACCACAAAAAATACGAGGATGGATGTGCGAAATAGGGCAACCCTTTGAGCAACTCGGCGGCCAGTGCCTGACGAGCCTTGGCGTCGTTGCGCTTTTGTTCTTCAAGCAAGGTGACAGTGCCGTCGTCGAGCCAGGCGCAAGCAATGGCGGTCATCACGCCGGGAGTGTTCCAGGTGGTGGCGCGGATGATTCGCTCCAGCGCCGGCACCTTGGCCTCCGGCGCAGCGATGAAACCGACGCGCAAACCGGTAGCGATATTCTTGGAAAGCCCCGACACATAAACCGTGCGCTCCGGCGCCATGTCGACCAGCGCTGGCGGTGGGTTTTCCACCAGAAAGGCGTAGGCCGCGTCTTCAATGATCGTCAGATCATGCTGACGGGCAATCGATATCAACTGTTCGCGTTGCTCAGTCGGCATCACCCAGCCCAGCGGGTTGTGCAGGGTCGGCATGCTGTACACGGCGCGCACCGAGCGGCTGCGACAGAGTTTATCCAGCGCCGCCAGATCCGGCCCGTGGTCACCGATCGGAATCGCCACCACTTCCAGATGCAGCGCTTCGGCCAGCACCTTGAACCCGGAATAGGTCAGCGCATCTGCCGCAATCACATCGCCCGGTTTGAGCAGTGCCATCAGCGTCACTGCCAGCCCTTGCTGGGCGCCGTTGACGATCAGCACTTGCCCGGCCTCAACGCTCACCCCGCGACTCAGCAGATGCCGCGCAACCGAGGCGCGCTCGTGCTGGCGGCCGGCGTGTGGTTGATAACGCAGCAGTGCTTCGAGGTCACCGGACAGCGCCAATTGGCGCAACGCCGTGCGTAACAGCTCAGCCTGACCGGGCAATGACGGGTAGTTGAAATTGAGGTCGATCATGCCGACCGCGACATCCTTCTGATCAATGCCCTGCCCCGGCGACAACGAGGTTTCCCGCACAAAGGTGCCGCGACCGGTTTCGCCACTGACCAGGCCCATCGCCTCCAGCTCGGCGTACACCCGCGAGGCCGTGACCAGCGCCAGCCCTTCGCTCACGGCCAGTTGCCGGTGGGTCGGCAGTCGCGTGCCCGGCGCGAGACGGCCCGAGCGGATGTCTGCCGCATAGGTATCAACGAGGGTCTTGTAGCGGGAGCGTGGCATGTGGAGATGTATCCATGACAATTTTTTGATTGTCCTGATTCTCGCCCCTACGATTAAACCCACGCAACCCCACCTTTGAGCGCGACCTCGTATGGAACGGACTTCGAACCTGGGTAACCCGGCACTTGAAAAAACCAGCGGCTGGATCAACGGCTTTATCGGCGTGGTGATCTTCAGCGGCTCGCTGCCGGCCACGCGCCTGGCGGTGCTGGAGTTCGACCCGGTGTTTCTTACAGTGGTGCGCGCGGCCATCGCCGGGGTATTGGCGTTGGGATTGTTGTGGTTGTTTCGCGAGCGGCGTCCGGCGCGCAGTCAGTGGTTCTCGCTGTTCATTGTCGCGATGGGCGTGGTGCTGGGTTTTCCGCTGCTGACCGCGTTGGCGTTGCAGCACGTGACGTCAGCGCATTCGATTGTTTTCGTAGGATTGCTGCCACTGGCCACGGCGATTTTCGGCGTGCTGCGCGGCGGTGAGCGTCCGCGACCGGTGTTTTGGTTCTTCTCGATTCTGGGCAGCGCTCTGGTGGTTGGATTCGCGCTGTCCCAGGGACTGACTGCTTCGCCCACCGGCGACTTGTTGATGCTCGCAGCGATTCTGGTCTGCGGCCTCGGTTACGCTGAAGGCGCCAAGCTGTCGCGCACCCTCGGCGGCTGGCAGGTGATCTGCTGGGCGCTGGTTTTGTCCCTGCCGCCGATGGCGTTGCTGAGTCTGTGGCTGGCGCCCGCCTCGTTCAGCAACATCAGCCTGTCGGCGTGGCTGTGTCTGGCCTATGTGTCGCTGTTCAGCATGTTGATCGGATTCGTGTTCTGGTATCGCGGGCTGGCGCAGGGCGGCATCGCGGCGGTTGGGCAGTTGCAATTGCTGCAACCGTTTTTCGGCCTGGCGCTGGCGGCGACGTTGCTGCATGAACAGGTCAGCATCGGCATGCTTGCGGTGACATTGGGAGTGATTTTGTGTGTCGCCGGGGCGAAGAAGTTCGCCAAATAACCCTCAAATCCCAGCCTTCCACTCCCGAGGACTGAGCCCCGTCTTGCGGCGAAAAGCGCGGGCCAGCGCCGAAGGACTTTCGTAGCCGACCTCTTCGGCGATCAACGCAATCGGCCGGCCTTCGCGCAGACGTTTCTGCGCCAGACTGACCCGCCAGCTCAGCAGGTAATCGCCCGGTGTCTGCCCGACAACACGGTGAAACTGCTCGGCAAATCCTGCGCGAGACAGGTTGGCAGCCGTCGCCAGATCGGCCACGCTCCAGGGCTTTTCGGGCTGTTCATGCATCAGGTTCAAGGCGCGGGACAGGCGCGGATCGGCTAGGCCGGCCATCATCCCGGGGGCTTGATCACGATTACTGATGAGGTGGCGCAACAGCAGGATCACCAACAACTCGAACAACCGGTCCATCACCGCCACACGTCCGCAATGACCTTCGAAGGCTTCCTTGAATAGCCACTCCAGGGTGCTGCTCAACTCTGGAATATCGGTGAGTTCGAGCACCAGATAATCCGGCAGCGCCGCCGCCAATGCATTACCCGAACCGCCGTCAAACGTCAGCGTTGCGCAGACCAGTCTGGTCTCCATGGATGCGTCGGCAATCATGCGATGGGCGAAGGGTCGAGGGAAGAAAATCAGCGACGGCTGATCGAGGCGGATCTCGCGTTCATTGCCAGGCTTGAGCAGCAACTCACCCGCCTGCAACAGATGCACGTGCCCACTCGGCTCACCCTCATGAACACTGACGCCGCAAAAGTCGCCGCTGTGAAACGTACCGGCATGCACAGCGAAATGGCTGAGCAACGTGGAAAGGCGATCCATGGGCAACTCCCGAGCGAATATCTGGACGATCTGCCGCATATCCTCGACGATTTGACGCCAAAGCACCACTAGCGCTGATTAACATCACCTCCATCGCCGGTGCACTTCGCACCGGATCTTCGGAGAAACACCATGAGCCGCATCAACGCCATCAGCCTCGAATCCGCCACCGACACCACCCGCCCGGTACTGGAAGGCGTGAAAAAGAAAATCGGCTTCCTGCCCAATCTTTTCACCACCCTGGCCAAGGCGCCGGCCGCCCTCGAAACTTACGTACAAGCCTCGGCCATCCTCGGCAAAACCTCGTTGAGCGCCAAGGAGAAAGAAGCGGTCTACCTCGCCACGTCGCAGGTCAACGGTTGCGATTATTGCCTGGCGGCGCACACCCTGTTTGCCGGCAAGGCCGGACTGTCGGCGCAGGACATCATCGCGGCACGTGAAGGCGAACTCAACGCCTACGCAGCCCTCGCCCAGCAACTCACGCAAAGCCGCGGCCACTTGAGCGACGAACAAATCGCCGCCGCCCGCGCTGCCGGTATCGACGACGTGAAAATCATTGAAGTGATCGCACTGGTCGCCGTGCAAACGCTGACGAACTACCTGAACAACGTGGCGCTGACCGATATCGATTTCCCGGCGATCTAAACCTGGCCACACACGAAAACCCTGTGAGAGCTGGCTTGCCAGCTCCCACAATCTATCGTGGGTGACCCGTAAATTTGAGCCGATCAAACCTACAGAAAAGCAAAAGCAGACCGCTTTTCGCTTCTCACCACTATGAGCGTGAGCTCGAGTGCAGCTCTTGATCTCGAAGGCCCGTCGGGCCGGACGTCAGGGCAAAGACCTTTGGTTACTTTGGGCTGGGCCGGCACTCCGGCGTTTGCCAAAGTGACCCGCCGTAGGGGCGGAACCGCAAAAAGCCGTTACCGCAGCAATGGATATGCACCGTTAATCGTGATCAACACCAGCGCGCTTAAGCAACTTCTTACAGCGCTCCGACAAATGAAACACCTGCAAATGCTTACCCGCCTTGGCGTAACGCTCGCGCAGGGTTTTCAGCGCGGCGATGGCCGAGTAATCGACAAAACTCAAATGCTGACAATCGAGCGTAACCCGCGCCGGGTCATTGGCCGGATCAAAGCGGTTGAGGAACGGCGTGGTCGAGGCGAAGAACAGTGTGCCGTGCAGTCGATAAAGTTTGCTGCCGTCAGCTTCCAGATGCTCATCGGCATACAACTCACGAGCCTGCTGCCAGGCAAAATTCAGCGCAGCGATGATGATGCCGCACAGCACAGCCGTGGCCAGATCGGTGAACACCGTGATAGTGGTCACGGCGATGATCACCAACACATCGTTGAGCGGCACTTTGTTCACCACCCGTAACGACGCCCAGGCGAAGGTCTGCTGCGACACCACAAACATCACGCCGACCAGTGCCGCCAGCGGAATACGCTCGATCAGGGGCGACAGAAACAGGATAAACAGCAGAATCAACACGCCCGCGACGATGCCCGACAAACGCCCGCGACCACCGGAGCTGAGGTTGATCACGGTCTGGCCAATCATCGCGCAACCGCCCATGCCGCCAAACGCGCCGGAGACCATGTTCGCCGCGCCGAGCGCCACGCACTCGCGATCCGGGTAGCCACGGGTTTCGGTGATTTCGTCGGTAAGGTTCAGCGTCAGCAGGGTTTCCAGCAAACCGACCAGCGCCATCAGGATCGCGTACGGCGCGATGATGCCCAGGGTTTGCATATTCCACGGAATGTCCGGCAAGGCAAAGGTCGGCAAGCCACCGGCTATGTGCGCCATGTCGCCGAGCGTGCGGGTCGGCAGGCCGAACAGATAAACCAGCAGGCCCACGCCGAGAATCGCCACCAGCGCCGGCGGCACTGCGCGGGTCAGGCGCGGCAGGATGTAGACGATGGCCATGGTCAGCGCCACCAGCCCGGTCATCAGGTACAGCGGCGTACCGCTGAGCCAGTCTTCACCGTTTTTGAAATGCTCCAGTTGCGCCAGCGCAATGATGATCGCCAGGCCGTTGACGAAGCCGAGCATCACCGGGTGCGGCACCATGCGCACCAGTTTGCCCAGGCGTAGCAGCCCGAACACCATCATGATCAAACCGCCCAGCAACACGGTCGCCAGTAGATATTGCACGCCGTGCTGCACCACCAGCGCCACAATCACCACCGCCATCGACCCCGCCGCACCGGAGACCATCCCCGGGCGACCGCCGAACAATGCCGTCAGCGTACAAATGATGAAAGCGCCATAAAGGCCCATCAGCGGATTGAGGTGGGCCACCAGCGCGAACGCAATGCATTCGGGCAACAGGGCAAACGAGGTGGTGAGTCCGGCCAGGACATCGGCGCGCAGACGTATCGGTTTCATGGCTTACCTGACTGAGCGGCCGCCGTGCACGGCCGCGGATTTGCTGAAAAGAGTGCAGCGAATAAAGAGGGTTGCGGATCTTACGGAATTGTCCGACATCGATCCAGCAATACGCTGACACATTGCAACTCACGCCTTATGCTGGCGCGTTCCTGTACGCATCGAGTCCAAACATGTCTGCATTTCTGACCGCCCGTGAGGTTTGCCAGCGACTGCGCCAGGCCGCGCTGGGCGTGCTGACGTTCAGCTGCGAGGCACGCACCGAGGCCGGACTGGTCACGGTGGATATCGACGGCTGGCGCCTTGTGCTGGATTTTGAAGGCGAACGGTTGCATCACTGTGAATACGCCCGCAACTGCGAGGGCGACGAAGGTGCGCTCGATAGCTGGCAGCGCTTCGGCACCGATCCGGTGAGTCTGCTCAGTACCTGGGAATTGGCGCAGATCGAACGGTTGCTGATTGAGTCCGGTCAGCCCTGCGTTTCGAACAAATGATCCATCCCGCAAAGCGCTGAACGCCGGGCTCAGGGCATAAAATCCACGGGGCGATCATGGTGGTTTTTCATGCGTTCATTCCAGGCCTGCAGGGCGTCAGGTAAGCGCGATTTCCATTGTGGCGCGTTGGTGTAGTAACGCAGGCGCGCGTGACCTTGGGCATCGTAAGTTTGTAGCAGCACCCAGAACCGAGCATCACTTGAACGCATCACGATGCCGGTGCCGCCGAGGCCGCGCATCCACATTTCCACGACCTGACTGTCCGGCACATCGGTTGAAGGCTCAGCCGCCATCAACGAGCCAGATAACTCCACCAGTTTTCGGTAATCGTCCTTGAGCAGCGTGCGCAAGGTCTGATTTTCCTCCGGCGTTCGCGCCAGGCCAAGGCTGAGCATGTCGTAGTCCAGCGTCAACGGCTGCTGCGAGGCGACAAAACGACCGGTGTAATACACGCCCATTCCGGCACTGCAATAGCCACCGGCCCCGACTTGCGAGATATCCAGCACGCCGTTGATGGGTGTGAAGCTGAGGGTGCATTCGTCTTCTGCGTATAGGGCTTTACCGTCCTTGAGAGTTGCAACGCCCTCCAGATCACCGGAGTTGGCCCCCTCACCCGCGGTGATGGCGACGCTGATGTGCGTGGCATCAAGCCGTTTGGTGACCACCGTCGCAAAAGTCGACGTGCCTGGCGGAATGAGTTGCCAGGTCGCGTCCCAACTGAAGGGCTGAACGGCATGTTCGAGTTCGACCAGACGCCTGACGTACTGTCGACGCAAACAGGCAGCCGAGTCGCCGCACGCGTCGCGACTTTTCAGCCATTGCCGTTGATCTGTCTTCAGGGCTTTGGGGTCGGCGACTTTGGCCAGGCTTAAGCGCCACTGCTGGGCGAGTTTTTCGTCGAGCCCCGAAAGGTAACCGTCGGCACAAATCGCTTTTTCAGTTTTGCCACTGGCGCTGGCGCAATCGAAACTGCTGGCGTTGACGAAGGGCGCAAAAGCGAGAGATATGAGCAATAAAACGTGACGGGGGTTGAAAGGCAACATCGAGAGATTCCATTCTTCAGACGGCGGGCAGTATGCCTGTGCTGCTCACGGAAATCCTTGGAATAGACAGCGGTCGTGGGCCAACCGCAGGTCACTGTGGGAGCAAGCTCGCTCCCACAGTAAATCGAGGTTAGAACTGGATTGCTGCGGCGGGTTTTACGTCAATCCGCGCCACCGAGCCGGTCAGGTGCGCCAGATCCTTGTTGTGCTCGCCAATGATGTCTTCGGCACTCATGTTGCCGTTGTCGACGGTGGAATGGGCGTCGGCCGCCAGCACCACGTCGTAACCCAATTGATGGGCCTGGCGCACGGTGGCATTGACGCAGTAATCGGTTTGCAGACCGCAGATCACCAAACGCTCGAAATCTTCGCTCGGCAGCAGTTTGCGCAGATCGGTCTGGTAAAACGAATCCCGGGTGGTTTTGCGAACGCGCAGATCTTTCGGGGCCGTCTCAAGCGCTTCCGCCAATTGCCAGCCTTCGGCACCGAAGGCCAGTGGACTGTCCTTTTCTTCATGCTGAATCAACACAACCGGCACCCCTGCCTTGCGCGCGCGGTTGCTGAGGTTGTTGATGGTGTCGATCACGCGGTGGATGTCATGGCATTGGTATTCGCCCGAGCACAGAGCGCGCTGGACGTCGATGATCAGTAATGCGGTGGTCATGATGAGCCTTCCTTGATCAGTCCTTGAGACAGGGGCGGACGTGAGTCCGCCCCCTTTTTACGCCTCTCAGTAACCCAATGACAACCCTGTATTGCGCCGTGGATCGTTGGCGCCGTAGAAGCGGTTTTTGCCGACCGGTTTACCGCCCAGCGACGGTGCGCCAACCAGAATCGCGGCGATATGGTTGGCGTCCTGCGGACCGGCGAACTTGTGGCCCCAGCTCTCGAGAATCTTCTTCGTGTCGGGGCTGGCGGCGAAGTCTTCGAGGTTGGTTTCCTCCGGCATCCATTGCTGATGGAAACGCGGCGCATCGACCGCCTCCTGCAAGCCCATGCCGTAGTCGATGACGTTGAGCATGGTCAGCAAAGTCGCGGTGATGATGCGGCTGCCGCCCGGCGTCCCGACCACCATGACCACTTTGCCATCCTTGGTGACGATGGTCGGGCTCATCGATGACAGCGGCGCCTTGCCCGGAGCGATGGCATTGGCTTCGCCCTGCACCAGGCCGTACATGTTCGGCACGCCGACTTTCGAGGTGAAGTCGTCCATCTCGTCATTGAGGATCACCCCGGTCTTGCTCGCCATCACACCGGCACCGAACCAGTCGTTGAGCGTGTAGGTGACCGAGACCGCGTTGCCCCACTTGTCGACGATCGAATAGTGAGTGGTGTTGCTGCCCTCATGGGGTGCTGTGCCGGGTTTCAGTTCGGCGGAGACACCGGCCTTTTGCGGCTGGATGGCGTCACGCAGTTTGGTTGCGTAGTTCTTGTCCAGCAGGTGCTCGATCGGGTTCTTGACGAAATCCGGATCGCCCAGATAGCTGTTGCGATCAACATATGCGTGACGCATCGCTTCGATCTGATAGTGCATACCCTGGGCTGAATGGAAGCCCAGGTCCTGCATCGGATAACCTTCGAGAATATTCATGATCTGGCAGATCACCACGCCACCAGAGCTTGGCGGCGGCGCCGAGACCACGTGATAGCCGCGGTAATCGCACTCCACCGGGGCCAGTTCGCGGGTCTTGTATTTGTCGAGGTCGGCCTGGGTGATGATGCCCTTGTTCGCCTGGCTGGAGGTCACGATGGCGTCGGCCACCCAGCCTTTATAGAAGCCATCAGCGCCCTTTTCGGAAATGGTTCGCAGGGTTTTGCCGAGGTCTTTCTGCACCAGTTTCTGGCCGACCTGCATCGGTTCGCCGTTGCTGAGGAAGATCGAGCCGGAATCGCGCATGTCCTTCTTGAACACGTCGGTGGCGTACTCCAGCAACTCGACGTCGCCTTGCTCCAGCTCAAAACCGTCTTCAGCCAGTTTGATTGCGGGGGCAATCATTTCCTTGCGCTGCTTGGTACCGTACTTGCTCAGCGCCAACTCCATACCAGACACAGTGCCCGGCACGCCGACGGCCAAATGGCCGCGTGTACTCAGTTCAGGGATGACGTTGCCTTCCTTGTCGAGGTACATATCGGCGGTCGCCGCCAGCGGGGCTTTTTCGCGGAAGTCGAGGAAGGTTTTGCGTCCGTCTGCCAACTGAATGGTCATGAAACCGCCGCCACCGAGGTTGCCCGCAGCGGGATAGACCACCGCCAGCGCATAACCTACCGCGACCGCCGCATCCACGGCGTTACCACCGCTTTTCAACACGTCGACACCGACATGCGTGGCCAGATGTTGCGCGGTAACCACCATGCCGTTTTCCGCGGCAACCGGTGCCACCGAGGCGGCGTGAGCCATGAGGCAGCTGAGTGCCAGCGTGGTCGCTATCAGCGATTTGGCCAAAGGTTCGTACTTCATGAGTCGATCTCTTTTTTGTTTTCAGGGTCTGTGCAAAACAGGGGGGAATTCGTCAAGAGCAAGAAGCAGTATGGTCGGGTTTGCATTTTGCGCCTCCCTGATCAGCCAGTATGCTGGGCGCTGTTGCCGCACCGAATCGGAGTTTGCTCGCATGTCGTTTACCTTCATCACCCTGCCCTCGCTGGTTGGCGAGCTGAAGCTGGTCGCGAACGGCTCGCGACTGGCGGCCATCCTCTGGGAAAACGACCGACCGAGCCGCGTGCGTCTTGGACCGATGACTGAAGCACCGGACAATCCGGTCCTGCTGAAAACTGCTCGGCAACTGGAAGAGTATTTTGCCGGGACGCGCAATTGCTTCGAGCTGGAGCTGGATTTTTTCGGCACGGACTTTCAGAAACAGGTCTGGGCGGCGTTGCTGACCATTCCGTTCGGAGAGACCCGCACCTATAGCCAGATTGCCCAACAGATCGGCAAACCCACCGCCGTACGGGCAGTGGGCGCAGCGAATGGGCGCAACCCGATTTCGATTGTTGCGCCGTGTCACCGGGTGATTGGCGCGTCGGGAAAGTTGACTGGTTTTGCCGGGGGGCTTGAGGCGAAGGAGCGGTTGTTGAGGCTCGAGGGTGGTGATTGGTCGGGAGCGGGTCAAACGGGAGATTTATTTTAGTACGCGCAGAAAGATCAAAAGATCGCAGCCTGCGGCAGCTCCTACAGGGAACACCGAAGGCTGCGGCCGTTGCTTTACAGGTTGAACAGGTTATTCATCGCCGCGTATTGCAGCAGCATGATGGTCTTGGCATCGCAGATCTCACCTCGATGGAAGGCTGCCAGCGCTTCATCGAATGACCACTCCAGCACTTCCAGCTCTTCGGTTTCTTCTTCCAGACCGCCACCGTCGCTGACCTTCGATGCCGAGTCGTACTCGGCAATAAAGAAGTGCAGTTTCTCGGTCACCGAACCGGGGCTCATGTAGGCCTCGAATACCTTCTTCACGTCATGTACGCGATAGCCGGTTTCTTCCTCGGCCTCATCGCGAATCCGCTGTTCCGGGGCGGCCCCCTCCAGCAAGCCTGCCGCCACTTCGATCAGCAGACCGTCATGGCCGTTGACGAACACCGGCAAGCGGAACTGCCGGGTCAGCACCACAGAGCGCTTCTGTCGGTTGAACAGCAAAATGGCAGCGCCATTACCGCGGTCATACACCTCGCGCGTCTGACGCTGCCACTCACCATTATTGCGCTGGTAGTCGAAGGTGATTTTCTTCAGCAGATACCAATCGTGGGACAACACCTGAGTGTCGACAATGTTGACCCGTCCGGCTGTGTCGGTCATGACGTCTGATCCTTTTTCCATCGATAGGCTGCCATGGTCGAATAATCGCGCCAATTAAAAAAGCCCGGCAGCGCTACCGGGCTTGTTTATCTGCAGCTAAAGAGCGGAACGCGCAACCGTCTCTTCGATCTCCTGCCCGGTCAATCGGGCGCCGTGAATCAACGGCCCGTAACGCTGACTGAACTCCCAGTCATACGGCACGCGATCCTTATTGGTGCCGTTGTCCCAGTTCACCGACCAGGTCATCAACCCCTTGATAGGATGCCCCTTGATTGCCAGCCGCTTGAGCACATTGCCCACCACAGTGTTGTCGATGACATAACCAGTGGCGGCGGCATCGACGTTGGCCGGTAGACCGATGACGAATTTATCCGCGGCAATCCTGCTAAAACCTCGAGTGCCCGTCACCAGACTTTCAGTCAGGTAATAGAGGAAGTCCTCTTTCAGCACATCGTTGTTCTGTGCGATCCACGCGCCGGCACCGTTATTGGCCTCCGGCACCCAGACCCCGTCGCCGCCCTGGTTGTAAAACTGCGGTGCGATGAAGTCGTAGTAGCCTTCCAGTGCCTGCAAATAGCCGACATACTTGCCGTTGGTGGTCAGGTACGGAAACTCCGGGGCCATGCTGATGATGAAATGCTTGCCCTGGCCTGCGTAGTGATCCTTGACCAGTTTCAGTGCGGCCGGCAGGACAGTCTTGTTGGCGGCGAAATCAATCGCGCTCTGTTCAAGATCGATGTCCAGCCCGTCAAAGCCATAAGTTTCCACCAAGCGGATGATTTCATTGGCCAGCGGTTGCTCCTGACCGCTATACAGTTCGATGTGTGCATCGGCGCCACCGAGAGAAATCAGCACCGCCCGCCCCTCACTGTTAAGCACGCCGACCTGACGGCGGAACTCGGCATCGGAGACGTTGAACGGCTTGAAGGTCGGAATACCGCTGCCCTTCATGAAGGCTACAGCGACCACGTTGTATTCCCTGGGCACATCCTCCAAAGCGATGCTGGCAAACCGGCCTTGCCGATAGCCGTCGCTCAAGCCCGCTGGCCAGTTGTGCCAAAAACCCATGAGGATTTTTTTGCCGGCAATGCCCGGCATCAGCGAAGCCGCATCACTCGCTGCGTTTTGCATCAATGAGAAATCGATATCTGACATGTCCTAATCCTTCAGAACCTGTGAATTTGACGACAATGCGCCGTTATTTGAAGTCGACGTCGAACGCCTGATAGAAGGCGTTACCGGTGTTGGCAACGATCCACATCAGTACGATGACGTGATGGCCTTTCTTGCTCGCCGGCAGTTTCACCGAGTGGTTGACCTTGGCTTTGAGATCTGCCGAATGACTGTAGTAAGGCACCTGAGTGTAGAAGTCCTCAAAGAACGGTTGTGCTTCGAGTTGCGCCCGGGTGATGCGTTGCTTCGGGTCCCAGCCGTCCTTGGTGATCAGCCAGCGATAGCCACGAGTGGTGTGCGGCGCGGTGTATGCCCATTTGATCTCGAGGATCTGACCCGGGGTGACATTGAGCAGCGGCCACGTGAATGGACGATTGAGTTTCTTGCTCATTTCCTCCTGGGTGAAGTTCACGCAATCGCGCGCATCAGTCTTGCCGCCGCTGAGAATGTAACCGTCTGCGGGCGGGGCGACACTGGCGGAGTCGGTTTCGTAGGGTGGCGGAAACGGTCCGGCAACCAGCGCCGGAAAGTTCTTGCCGCCTTCCATTTCATTGACCTGCCAGTCGCCCAGCAGCCCTAGATCAATGACGACCGAGCCACGGCTTGCTGGAGAGGTGACACGACCATGTCGCAGTGGGGTTTCAGGGTTTGCTTGATTCATGTTTTTCACTCCGTTGATTAAAGAACTCTCCTTCCCGAGGAGAGGCCTTCAAGCTAACGGAGGTGATTTTTTTGTCCATCGGCGGTTTTGTCGCACTCATCGTCAGCCGCGCTCAAAACACCAATAAACACTGTATGCATATACAGCACCCTAAGAAAAAGCCCACCTCGCTTATGGCAAAAGGACTACACGCCGACGCTGCAAAAGTCGCCATGCTCAACTCAGCCTAACTGAGCGTTGAACTCCTTTTCGTATTCCCCAGCCAACTGTTCTTTCTGCTTTTCGCTGAGTAACTTGCCGGCCATCTGGAAGAACTTCTGCTCCTCTTCCTTGAGGTGGTGATGAACCTTGTCCGAAAGCTTTTTAGCGGTCGCCAGCCATGCCGGGCTGGACATCTCGGTCTCGTCCAGCTCTTCCATCATTTCGTCCATCTCATGGTGCTCGGCGATGGCGTGCCGGCTAAGGTCAACACCGTTGTCGAACGCCATCAGCGGGATATAGAAGTGGCGTTCCTCGGCAGTTTCGTGGGCTTGCAACTCGGCCTTGAGTTGCTTGTAGGCCTCTGCCCTTTCAGGGGTATCGCCACTGGTTTTGATCAGGTTTTCGGCGTAGCTGCGCTGGCGATCATGGCTTTCACGAAGGGCTTCGAAAATATTCATGGGGGGTCCTCATCAACCGCGTTCTGAAATGACGCTGTCAAAGCTAGACCGCAACGCGGGAGCGACGGTTCCACGGGGTTGAACAGGGACTTGGAAGACACCCCTCGCGCAGGATAGGCTGGGGGCTCACACCACAAGGAAGTCCTGCATGAACTTGCGCATCGAGTTGTCGCAAAACCCTACGGAAGAACAACGTCAGGCCATTCTCCAGCCCTTGATCGCCTACAACGACGCCCAGACAGGTGGCTCGAAATCGGAGCCCTTCGCCCTGATGGTGCGCGATGAACACGACGCGATTCTCGGCGGATTGTATGGTCGGGTGATTTTTCAGTGGATGTACATTGAATTGCTGTCAGTCCCGGAGCAGGGTCGGGGGCAGGGAGTCGGCTCGGAGCTGATGACCATGGCCGAATCGATGGCGAAGGAAAAGAACTGCCTGGGCATCTGGCTGGACACTTTCAGTTTTCAGGCGCCAGAGTTCTACAAGAAACTTGGGTTCAGCCAGTTCGGGGAGATCGTTGACTATCCGCCGGGGCATAGACGGCATTATTTCCAGAAGCGCTTGATGGGTTGAGTCGACTGGCCCCATCGCGGTCAAGCTCGCTGCCACAGTGAATGTGTCGCTCACAAAGCCTGTGGGAGCGGGCCTGCCCGCGATGAAGCCATTGATGTCACCGCATAGGGCAACTGACTGACCTTAAAGACAAGTCGCCAACGCCGCCAACCGTCGCTTGGCGACAAAATCATCCTTCTGCGCGAAGTAATTCAACACCGTACCGGAAGCATCCGTACTCACATCGACAAACGACTCCGCCGAACGCGTGTACACCGTCGAACCGCCCTTCTTGCCCGGCTGCAGATAAGCCCCGGCATCGACGCCGAACACGGCTTCGTCCTGCCAGGCGAATTGCACGCACTGGGCCACGACTTTTTCGGGTTTGTTCGAGGTCAGAACCTTGTTTGGGGTTTGGGTGCGGGCATTGTCCATCACCGAACCCGCGCAACCGGCCAGCACCGTCGCGGCCAGCGCCACCATCAGAATTCGCATTGCATTCGCTCATTCACAAAAAAGCGGACTGTATCACCGCAGCAGCAGGAATCGTTCTGCTTTACTGCATTTATAGCGCGACACGCGCGGGCAGCTGCGGCAACCTAAGGTCATCAGCCTCACAAGGAAAACACATGGCGCCTACCGACCAGCGACATGAACATGCTCTGAAACTGTTTCTCGACGCGCACCCCGACTTGCGCGAAACCCTCGACCATATCAATCCATTGCTGGCCCAGGCCAAAGGTGAAACCCAGGCAGAGTATCGCGAGGAACGCTTGCATGAAGCGTTTGAGGCCGAGGCGGAAAGTCGAGGCTTGTTTGCCTGGGAACTGACCTTGCAACTGACGGCCGAAACGCCTGAGGAGTATCAGGCGCAACGTCTGGAAGTGCATCGCGAAGTCGCGGAAATGGCCGGGATGGAGTGGCTGGAATACTGCGATCTGTATGGCATAGAACCGTAATCATTGCTCAAGGATATCCGCACCGATGCTGCCCTCAACCTCGACCCACCGTGCCAGTCCCGGCCATCTGCACAAGCAGAAATGGCGCGGTCGTGTGGGTCTCGCGCTGGTGGCGAGCCTGTCGGTGCTGGCCGGGATGACGGATGCAATCGGCTTTATGGCCAGCGGCGATTTCGTCTCGTTCATGAGCGGCAATACCACACGCCTGGCCGTGGCGATCAGTGATGGCGACATGGGGCTGACGTTACGCCTGGTCATCCTGGTGGCCACATTTGTCATCGGCAATGCCCTGGGCGTGGTGGTTGCACGGCTTGGCGGGCGGCGCACGCTACCCTTGCTGCTGTGTATCGCCACCCTGCTCTGCATGGCGGCAGCGTTACCAATTGATGCACAACTGCCGGCGCTGCTGGCGGCAATCATCGCGATGGGCATGCTTAACGCCGCAGTCGAGGAAGTGAACGGCCTTCCGGTCGGGCTGACCTACGTGACCGGGGCGCTGTCGCGATTCGGACGAGGACTGGGTCGCTGGATGCTCGGCGAACGCCGTGGTGGTTGGCGGGTGCAGTTGGTGCCGTGGAGCGGGATGTTTATCGGCGCGATTCTTGGGGCAGTACTGGAACACCATTTGGGACTCAGGGCGATGTTCGTCAGCGGTTTGCTGGCGGCAGTGGTGGGGTTGCTATCCCTGACAATTCCCCGACGCTGGCAATTAGGCTACATGCCCCGCTGACTGATGCCTGACACCTATCTCTGTGGGAGCGAGATTGCTCGCGAAGGGGCCTTCACATTCAACATCTCGGCGCCTGACAAGACGCTTTCGCGAGCAAGCTCGCTCCCACAGGGTTATATGCATAACCTGGATTTCGCGGATACCCCGATAAAGCTTTATCATGCCCGCAGTTTTGCTGATCGAGTCCGTCATGAAGTTCGCCATTGCGCTGTTTTCCGCCGCCCATGCGCCCTCCTCGCGCCGAGCCCTGCTGTTTGCGCAGGCTGCATTGGCCGGCGGGCATGAGATTGTCCGGCTGTTTTTCTACCAGGACGGCGTCTACAACGCCTCCGACGCGGTGGTCACGCCGCAGGACGAACTGGACCTGCCCAAACAATGGCGTGCATTCATCAGCGAGCGACAACTCGATGGCGTGGTGTGTATCGCCGCAGCCCTGCGCCGCGGCGTGCTGAATGCCGAAGAGGCCCAACGCTATCAGCGAGATGCCGTGTCCGTCAGCACACCGTGGGAATTGTCCGGCCTCGGTCAGTTGCATGATGCGGCGCAAGACGCCGACCGCTTGATCTGCTTCGGAGGTGCGTGAGATGGCCAAATCTTTGCTGCTAATCAGCCGCCAGTCGCCGTGGTCCGGCCCTGCTGCCCGCGAAGCGCTGGACATCGTGCTGGCCGGCGGCGCTTTCGATCTGCCGATCGGCCTGCTGTTTCTCGATGACGGCGTGCTGCAACTGGCCGCGGGGCAAAACGCCAGGGCTGTGCAACAGAAAGACCTGAGTGCCAACCTGCAAGCGTTGCCGATGTTTGGCGTCGAAGAACTGTTCTATTGCGCCGACAGTGCCAGCGCTCGCGGCCTTGGCGAATTCTCGCTGGACGAAGCAGCACCGCTCGCCGCCGAGCAAATCACCGCCCTTATTGACCGTTACGACCAAGTGATCACCCTCTGATGTCGACTTTGCATGTGTTGTCTCATTCTCCGTTCGGCGATGATCGTCTGACGAGTTGCCTGCGTGTCATCGGCAGTGCCGACGCTTTGCTGTTGTCCGGTGATGCGGTCTATGCGTTGCAACCGGGTACCGCGCCGTTTACCGAACTGCAATGCCGCCAAATCAAATTATTCGTTCTGGCCGAAGATATGGAGGCTCGCGCCATCGAAGCGCCGGACTGGGCCAAAGCCATCGATTATCCGGCCTTCGTCGAGCTGTCGATCCACCACGACAAGGTCAACAGTTGGCTATGAATTCCATGACCGTCGGCGCCCGCGCCATCGAACTGGACAAGGACGGCTTCCTCGTTGACCTCAGCGACTGGTCACGCGACGTCGCCAGTGCCCTCGCCGCCGCCGAAGACATCGAGTTGACCCCCGAACACTGGGAAGTCCTCGAGCTGCTGCGCAGCTTCTATGAAGAATTCCAGCTGTCCCCGGCCACGCGGCCGCTGATCAAGTACACCGCGCTGAAGCTCGGCGTGGACAAAGGCAACAGCCTGCACCTGAACCGACTGTTCAAAGGCACCCCTGCCAAACTCGCCGCAAAACTGGCGGGCCTGCCCAAACCGACGAATTGCCTATGACCGACTATCCAGCGTTGACCCTCGAAACGCCCGCCGAGCATCCATTCGCCCAGTTCGTGCGAATTCTTGGCAAGGGCAAGCGCGGCGCTCGCGACCTGACTCGCGTCGAGGCCCGGGAAGCAATGGGCATGGTGCTCGACGACAAGGTCGAAGACACCCAACTCGGCGCTTTTCTGATGTTGCTGCGGCACAAGGAAGAAAGCGCCGAGGAAATGGCCGGTTTTACCGAAGCGCTGCGTGAGCGTCTGCAGGCACCAGCCTTGAATGTCGATCTGGACTGGCCAACCTACGCGGGCAAGAAGCGGCATCTGCCGTGGTATCTGCTGGCGGCCAAGTGCCTGGCGCAGAACGGCGTGCGCATCTTCATGCATGGTGGCGGCGCGCACACTGCCGGGCGTCTGTACAGCGAGCAACTGCTGGGCGAACTGAGTATTGCGTTGTGCCGCAACTGGCAGCAAGTCGGTACGGCGCTGGACAACGGGGGTCTGGCGTTCATGCCGCTGGTGGACTGGGCGCCGCAATTGCAGAAGATGATCGATTTGCGCAACACCCTGGGCCTGCGCTCGCCGATCCACTCGCTGGCGCGGATTCTCAATCCGCTGCGCGCGCGCTGCGGTCTGCAAAGTATCTTCCACCCCGGTTATCAAGCCGTGCACCGCGACGCCAGCGGCCTGCTCGGCGACACGGCGATTGTGGTCAAGGGTGATGGCGGTGAGATAGAAATCAACCCGGATGCCGACAGCCATCTCTACGGCACCACGGGTGGCGAGAGCTGGGACGAGGAATGGCCGCAATTGTCGGCGCAACGCCACGTCAAACCGGCCTCGCTGGACGTTGAGCATCTGAAAGCCGTATGGCGCGGCGATGTGGTCGACAGCTATCCGCAAATGGCCCTGATTTCGACCATGGCGTTGGCGTTACGTGGTCTCGGCCAGCCCCGTGAGCAGGCATTCGAAACGGCCGAGCAATTCTGGGCGGCGCGGGACAAATCGATTTAACCGATCATTTGCGCCCGATCTTTGCGCTTTTTGTTCGAACTCATCGGAATAGACTCGACTCCAACGTTTATTGGTTTACGGAGTCTTGATCATGGGTTTACTCGTCGATGGCCGCTGGCAGGACAAGTGGTACGAAAGCAGCAAGGACGGCGCGTTCCAGCGCGAACAAGCGCAACGGCGCAACTGGGTCACTGCTGGCGGCCAGCCAGGCCCGAGCGGCGAAGGCGGCTTTGCGGCCGAGGCCGGGCGCTATCATCTCTACGTTTCGCTCGCCTGTCCGTGGGCGCATCGCACGCTGATCCTGCGCAAACTCAAAGGCCTGGAAAACCTGATCGACGTTTCCGTGGTCAGTTGGCTGATGCTGGAGAACGGCTGGACCTTCGACACCGCGCTCGGCTCGACCGGCGACCAGCTCGATCACTTCGACTTCATGCACCAACGCTACACCGCCGATACGCCGGACTACACCGGGCGCGTCACCGTGCCGGTGCTGTGGGACAAAAAACTCAAACGCATCGTCAGCAATGAATCGGCAGAGATCATCCGCATGTTCAACAGCGCGTTCGATGATCTGACCGGCAATGATCTGGACTTCTACCCGGCCCCGCTGCGTAGCGAGATCGATGCCTTGAACGAGCGGATTTATCCGGCAGTCAACAACGGCGTGTATCGCGCCGGGTTCGCCACCTCGCAACAGGCTTATGAAGAGGCGTTCGATGAGGTGTTTGCCGAACTGGATCACCTGGAACAGGTGCTGGATGCCAATCGTTATCTGTCGGGTGAATACCTGACTGAAGCGGACGTTCGTCTGTTTACCACGATGATCCGCTTCGATGCGGTGTATCACGGCCACTTCAAGTGCAACCTGCGACGGATCGCCGATTACCCGAATCTGTCGAACTGGCTGCGTGAGCTGTATCAGTGGCCGGGGATCGCCGAGACGGTGGATTTTCAGCACATCAAGAATCACTACTACGGCAGCCACAAGACGATTAACCCGACAGGGGTTGTGCCGAAGGGGCCGGAGCAGGATTTCACTGTGGCCCATGATCGGGCGCGGTTGGGTGGGAAAGAGGTTTGGTGTAAGGGCTAACCACAAAAGCAAAAGATCGCAGCCTTCGGCAGCTCCTACATGAGAATGCGTTCCCTGTAGGAGCTGCCGAAGGCTGCGATCTTTTTGCTTTGACTCAGACTTGCGCCTGAGCCCCCTCAAACCACGCCAGTTTCTCGCGCAGCTGCACCACTTCGCCGACGATCACCAATGTCGGCGCATGCACTTCATGTTCCGCCACCAAACGCGGCAAATCTGCCAGCGTGCCAGTAAAGACCCGCTGATTGACCGTGGTGCCCTGCTGAATAAGCGCCGCCGGGGTATCCGCCGAGCGACCATGCTTGATCAACTGCTCGCAGATCACCGGCAAACCTACCAGGCCCATGTAGAACACGAGCGTCTGCGCAGGCGCAACAAGGTCGACCCACGGTAGATCGGTGGAACCGTCCTTCAAATGGCCGGTGACAAATCGCACCGACTGCGCGTGATCGCGGTGAGTCAGGGGAATCCCGGCATACGCCGCGCAACCGCTGGCCGCGGTAATCCCCGGCACCACCTGAAATGGAATGCCATGGGCCGCCAGCTCTTCGATCTCTTCGCCGCCTCGGCCGAAGATAAACGGATCCCCCCCCTTCAACCGCACCACACGCTTGCCGGCCTTGGCCAGATCGACCAGTTGCTGGTTGATCTGATCTTGCGGCACAGCATGATCGGCGCGACGCTTGCCGACATATACCCGCTCGGCGTCGCGACGGCACAGATCAAGAATCGCGGGGGCGACCAAACGGTCGTACAGCACCACATCGGCTTGCTGCATCAGACGCAAAGCCTTGAAGGTCAGCAAATCCGGATCACCTGGCCCTGCGCCCACCAGATACACCTCACCGGTAGTGATGGTCGCTTCGCCGTCGATCTTGGCTTGCAGCAGACGTTCGGCTTCAGTGCCTTGGCCGGCCAGTTGCCGATCGGCAATCGGGCCTTGAAAGACGTCTTCCCAAAACCCGCGACGCTGCTGCACATCCGGAAACAGGTTTTTCACCTGATTGCGGAAACGCGCCGCCAGACCGGCCAATTGGCCGTAGGTGGACGGAATCCAGGTTTCGATCTTGGCGCGGATCAAACGGGCCAGCACCGGCGCATCGCCGCCGCTGGAGATCGCGACGATCAGCGGCGAACGATCAACGATGGCCGGGAAGATCACGCTGCACAAGGCAGGCGCATCGACCACGTTGACCGGCACGCAACGCCGATGAGCATCGGTGGAGACCTGTGCGTTCAGCGTTTCGTCGTCGGTGGCGGCGATAATCAGCACGCAGCCGTCCAGATCCGCTTCGGCGTAACCGCGTAACAGGCACTCGCCGCCGCTGGCAACGACCAGTTCACGCAGTTGCGTTTCGATTTCAGGTGCGACCACCCGCAGCAGCGCACCGGCGTCGGCCAGCAGGCGGGATTTGCGCAAGGCAATTTCCCCCCCACCGACGACCAACACACGACTGCCGCGCAGGTTGTGAAACAGCGGCAGATATTTCATTTAACCGATGACCTCAAGGCCACCCATGTACGGCTTCAGTACGTCCGGCACGCGGATCGAACCGTCGGCCTGCTGGTAGTTTTCCAGCACGGCAACGAGAGTACGACCAACCGCCAGGCCAGAGCCGTTCAGGGTGTGTACCAGCTCAGGCTTGCCAGTTTCCGGGTTACGGAAACGCGCCTGCATGCGGCGGGCCTGGAAGTCGCCGCAGTTGGAGCACGACGAAATTTCGCGGTACTTGTCCTGGCTCGGAATCCACACTTCGAGGTCGTAAGTCTTGACCGCGCTGAAGCCCATGTCGCCAGTGCACAGCGCCAGGGTGCGGTAAGGCAGACCCAGCAACTGCAGGACTTTCTCGGCGTTGGCGGTCAGGCCTTCCAGCGCTTCCATCGACGTGGACGGCTCAACGATCTGGACCATTTCAACCTTGTCGAACTGGTGCTGACGGATCATGCCGCGGGTGTCACGACCCGACGCGCCCGCTTCGCTACGGAAGCACGGCGTGTGCGCAACGAACTTGATCGGCAGCAGTTTCGAATCGACGATTTCGCCAGCAACGATGTTGGTCAGCGAAACTTCGGCGGTCGGGATCAGGTACAGATCGGCTTCGCCTTCGCGGGCGATCTTGAACAGGTCTTCTTCGAACTTCGGCAGTTGACCGGTGCCTTGCAGCGCCGGGGCCTGGACCAGATAAGGCGTGTAGGCCTCTTCATAGCCGTGCTCGTTGACGTGCAGGTTGATCATGAACTGCGCCAGTGCGCGGTGCAGACGGGCGATCGGGCCACGCAACAGGGCGAAACGTGCACCGGACAGCTTGGCGGCGGTTTCGAAATCCAGCCAGCCGAACTTCTCGCCCAGGGCTACGTGGTCTTTGACTTCAAAATCAAACGCAGTCGGGGTGCCCCAGCGGCGCACTTCAACGTTGTCATCTTCGTCTTTGCCGACTGGAACGGATTCGTGCGGCAGGTTCGGGATGCCGAGCAGAATCGCGTCCAGTTCGGTCTGGATGGCGTCCAGTTCCACTTTACCGGCGCTCAATTCGCCTGCCATGCGCTCGACGTCCGCCATCAACGGCGCGATGTCTTCGCCGCGCTGCTTGGCCTGACCGATGGATTTGGAACGCGCATTACGCTCAGCCTGCAGTGCTTCGGTGCGGGTCTGGACGGTCTTGCGCTGTTCTTCCAGCGCTTCGATGCGCGCGGTATCCAGGGCATAGCCACGGGAAGCCAGGCGGTCCGCTACGTCCTGAAGGTTGCTACGTAACAGTTTGGAATCGAGCATGTCGGTTTCTCGTTATCAAAGTTTGGTCAAAGACAGGCCAGCCCACGTTGCGAGCAGCCCGCCGAATACGCTGAGTGCCGCATAGCCCAGGGCCAGCGGTACTTGCCCGCTTTCCAGCAGGCGCACCGTATCCAGTGAAAAGGATGAAAAAGTCGTCAGCCCCCCGAGGAAGCCAACCATCAACCCGGCGCGTACCTCGATCGGCACTTCCGGGCGTATCAAAAACAGGCCGTACAACACGCCAATCAGCAGACAGCCCACGATATTAACGGCCAGCGTCGCGGTATAGAAGTGCCGCGGCCAATTGGCGGTGACCCAATTGCCGGTAGCGAAGCGCAACAACGTGCCGGCGACCCCGCCAGCGGACACCGCAATAATCAATGGAATCACTATTTTCTCCGCTGTCTTGGGCTTAAACGATCGAGTTGCGCGAGGTGATTGAGCTTTTCGCCGATCTTCAACTCAAGGCCTCGGGGCACCGGCTGATAAAACGGGATCGGCTCAAGCTCTTCCGGAAAATAGTCTTCGCCCGCGGCGTAAGCGTCCGGCTCGTCGTGGGCATAACGGTATTCGTCACCGTAGCCCAGTTGTTTCATCAGTTTGGTCGGCGCGTTGCGCAGGTGCAGCGGCACCTCAAGCGAGCCGTTTTCGGCGGCAGCACGCAACGCGGTCTTGAAACCCATGTACACCGCGTTGCTTTTTGGCGCGCAAGCCAGATACGTGATGGCCTGGGCCACCGCCAACTCGCCTTCCGGGCTGCCGAGGCGCTCCTGCACTTCCCATGCAGCCAGACACAGGCTGAGGGCGCGCGGGTCGGCGTTGCCGATGTCTTCGCTGGCCATACGCACCACGCGCCGGGCCAGGTACAGCGGATCGCAACCGCCGTCGATCATCCGCGCGAACCAGTACAGCGCACCGTCGGGATTGGAGCCGCGCACCGATTTGTGCAGCGCGGAAATCTGGTCGTAGAAAGCCTCGCCACCCTTGTCGAAACGCCGACGGGTGTCGCCGAGCAGGCTTTGCAGCAGCTCGGTACCGATCTCGCTATCGTCTTCGGCAAGGTCGGAGGCGTTTTCCAGCAAATTGAGCAAACGCCGGCCATCGCCATCGGCGGCGGACAGCAACATCTGGAAGCCTTCGTCGCTCAACGTCAGGTTACGTTTGCCCAAGCCGCGCTCTTCAGTCAGCGCGCGATGTACGAGCTTGCGCAGCGCCGCCTCGTCGAGACTTTTCAGGACGTAGACGCGGGCCCGCGACAACAGCGCGTTGTTCAGTTCAAACGAAGGGTTTTCAGTGGTGGCGCCGATGAAGATCAGCGTGCCGTCTTCAACGTACGGCAGGAACGCATCCTGCTGGGACTTGTTGAAACGATGTACTTCATCGACGAACAGAATCGTGCGCTTGCCGTACTGGCCGGCCTGCTGCTTGGCGATTTCAACGGCTTGACGGATCTCCTTGACCCCGGCGAGCACCGCCGACACCGTTTCGAAGTGTGCATCCGAGACCTCCGCGAGCAAACGCGCCAGCGTGGTTTTACCCACGCCCGGCGGGCCCCAGAAAATCATCGAATGCAGAGCACCCTGCTCCAGCGCCTCACGCAGAGGCTTGCCGCGAGCCAGCAAGTGCTCCTGACCGACGTACTCATCCAGATTGGTCGCACGCAAACGCGCGGCCAGTGGCTGGGCAATCGGTGCACTGCGAAACAGATCCATCACTACCTA
Organism: Pseudomonas sp. P42; assembly: GCF_017973755.1. Lineage (NCBI taxonomy): Bacteria > Pseudomonadati > Pseudomonadota > Gammaproteobacteria > Pseudomonadales > Pseudomonadaceae > Pseudomonas > Pseudomonas sp. P42. Next base: position 410,418 of record NZ_JACOPU010000004.1, read on the forward strand.
TGAAACCTCAGTAAGAACAGCAACTCCCGTGGGAGCGTTTATTCCTGGATAACGTCAGCGCCCTTCGGGATATCGAACTTGAACTTCGACGCTGGCACTGGCTCGTTGGCCTTCACCCCGGTGAACAGGATGTTGGTGCGCTGACCAACGCTGTCGATCAGTTGCATGTCGTTGAGCAGACCGTTGCGGAACGACAGGCGCAGGTTGTCGAACAGCGTGTCCTTGGTTTTCGGCTTGAGGGTGAAGTCGATCACGCCACCCGCTTCTTTCGCGCTGATGTCGAAGCTCTTGCTGATCTTCGACACGTCACCGGACAGCAGCAGCGCCGGGGTCTGGGTCAGACGCTCATCGAGTTTCTTGATGGTCGCCTGCTCAAGATCCGGGTCCCACAGGGTGACTTTCTTGCCGTCAGAAACCATGGTCTGCTCGGCCGGCGCATTGGTGTGCCAGTAGAACAGGCCCGGACGCTGCAAGGTCATGTTGCCAGTGGTTTCCTGCAACTGCGTGCCGCCGCCATCAAGGGTCAGCTGCGAGAAGTTTGCGCTCAGGGTCTTGGATGTTTCCAGCAATTGGGTCAGACGCGCCACATCCTTGTCATCGGCGTGGGCCGTGAGTGTGGTCAGAGCCAGTACTGGCAGCAGCATGCGGATTAGACGCATGGGAGTCCTCTTGAATACTCGTTGGGAGAGCGGCGGCACATCATTGTCCCGCCTCTTGCTTTTGCAATCAGTCGCGTACCGGGCCAGGCGCCAGGACTTCACGCGAACCGTTGGTGTTCATTGATGTGACGACGCCGGCCATTTCCATGGCTTCGATCATCCGTGCAGCGCGGTTGTAGCCGATTTTCAGCTTGCGCTGTACAGCGGAGATCGATGCGCGACGGCTTTCCAGCACGAACTGTACGGCTTCGTCGTACAGTGCGTCTGCCTCAGGATCGTCGCCGTCGCCACCACCGCTGCTGCCTTCAAAGCCGCTGCCCGCCTCTTCGACACCGTTGAGGATGTCGTCGTTGTATTCCGGGGCGCCGCGCAGTTTCCACGCCTCGACCACACGGTGGACTTCTTCGTCGGACACGAACGCACCGTGAACCCGGATCGGCAGACTGGTACCCGGTGGCATGTAGAGCATGTCACCGTGGCCGAGCAGTTGTTCGGCGCCGCCCTGATCGATGATGGTCCGGGAGTCGATCTTGCTCGACACCTGGAACGCCATACGAGTCGGAATGTTGGCCTTGATCAGACCGGTGATCACGTCCACCGACGGCCGCTGTGTCGCAAGAATCAAGTGAATACCCGCCGCACGCGCCTTCTGGGCGATACGGGCGATGAGCTCTTCAACCTTCTTGCCGACGATCATCATCATGTCGGCGAATTCGTCGACGACCACGACGATGGTCGGCAGCTTCTGCAGCAACGGTGCTTCGTCGTGAATGCTTTCGCGCTTGTACAGCGGATCGCTCAGTGGCTCGCCAGCGTCCTGGGCTTCCTTGACCTTGGCGTTGAAGCCGGACAGGTTTCGCACCCCCATCTTCGCCATCAGCTTGTAGCGACGCTCCATCTCGGCGACGCTCCAGCGCAGGGCGTTGGCGGCGTCCTTCATGTCGGTCACTACCGGGCACAGCAGGTGCGGAATACCTTCGTAGATCGACAGCTCGAGCATCTTCGGGTCGATCATGATCAGCTTGGCGTCTTCCGGGCCGGACTTGAACAGGATCGACAGGATCATCGCGTTTACACCCACGGACTTACCGGAACCGGTCGTACCGGCCACCAGCAAGTGCGGCATCTTCGCCAGGTCAGTGATGACCGGTTTGCCACCAATGTCGTGCCCCAGCGCCAGCGTGACCGGCGATTTGAAGTTGTCGTACTCGGGCGTCGACAGCACTTCGGAGAAGCGCACGATCTGCCGGTCTTCGTTGGGAATCTCGATACCGACGGTAGTCTTGCCCGGAATGACCTCGACCACCCGCACACTGGTCACTGCCAGGGAGCGCGCCAGGTCTTTTGCCAGGTTGGAGATACGGCTGACCTTGACGCCCGCAGCCGGCTGGATTTCGTAACGGGTGATCACCGGACCCGGATGGATCGAGTCTACGGTGACTTCGACGCCGAATTCCTTGAGCTTGATCTCCAACAAGTGGCCGACCGCTGCCAGCGACTCCGGGGAGTAATTGAGTTGTTTCTTTTCCGCAGGATCGAGGATCGAGATTGGCGGCAAGGTGCCTTCCACCGCGCTGTCGACAAACAACGGTGCCTGTTTCTCTTTCTGCACGCGCTTGCTCGGCTCGGGCGCTTTGGTCGGCGCCGGGGCGATGACCGGTGGCACCTGTTTTTCGCGATCGGACATGTGCTTGCTCAGCGCCTGCTCACGCTCGATCAGGCGTTCCTTGACCTTGGCCTGTTCACGTTTGTCGGTGACTGTCGGTGCGACCACATCATGTACGCGATCGTCGACTTCACGCAGTTGCGCAACCAGTTGCTTGCGCTCGGTGCGGGCCGACCACCAGCGGTTTAGCGCACCCTGGAACAGTTCGAACAGGTCCAGGGTGATCTTGCCGGTGATGTCCATCACCTTGAACCACGACAGGTCGGTGAACACCGTCAGGCCGAACAGAAACAGCGCGATGAACAGCAACGTGCTGCCCTGAATATTGAATGCGTTTTTCGCCAGGTCGCCGAGGCTCTCGCCCAGCGCACCACCGGCACCGGCCGGCAGACCGGTTGCAGCGTGAAAATGGATATGCGCCAGCGCCGCACCGGAAAGAATAAGAAATACCAGGCCGATCAGGCGCCAGGAGAACAGCCAGCCGCTCCACTGCCATGGCTCGTGGCGCTGACGGAAGATCTGATAGGCCTTGACCGCCAGCAGCAACGGGAAGATGTAGGCGAAGTAACCGAGCACCATGAACAGGATGTCGGCGCTGTAGGAGCCCGCCGGGCCGCCGAAGTTCTGCACGTCGTCGATCTTGCTGTTGTGGCTCCAGCCCGGATCGTCCTTGCCGTAGGTCAGCAAAGCCATCATCAGGAACAGGCACAGCGCGCCGATGGCGATCAATGCACCTTCCTTGAGCCGGTAGTGCAACTGTTGGCGCCAGAGCGGAACGACTGTTTTTGGTGCTTCGGTGGATTTCTTCAAAACGCTACTTTTCCTGCGCCCGAGGCGCGTCCATCTATTGAATGACGATAAAAAACTGCCCAATCCAGGCAGGTAAAAAAGTTGACGGGCACAACTGGGACTACTTTTAACACTGAGCGGCAGCTTTTACATACACAGCTATAAACACGCTAACCGGCAAATATTGTGTAACAGCCCGGCATTGTACGGGTTTGTACGTCCGATGCCATGGTTCAGACCCGCAGCATTGAGCATAGCCAAGCGCGCAAAACCCGCGATCCAATTTGAGCATGCATTGTCTTTTGTGACAAAGGCTTATGAGGTGTATTTGATGAACGTAGCGAAACATTGACACCTGCCCCCTGCGAACGGTCGCAGACTGCCTGCCAGGCCCACAGCAGACACGTCGCGGGCCGGCGCGCAGTGCTCGCTTACGACCGCATCCAGCGCACCAAGTTGCAACACCGCGAACGTCGAGCAGGATCGGCACGACATTCGCCGCATTTCGCGGCACAATTTATCGCGGGCCGAGTAGCCCGCACCGCCCTCCCCTTCTGCAAGCCTGGATGCCATGCTGACTTGGTTACAACGTAATTCCCTGACTTTTCCACCGCTGGAAAAGGCCATGCGCGAACCCAACGGATTGCTCGCCGCCGGCGGCGACCTCTCCGCCGACCGCCTGATCCAGGCGTATCGCCATGGCTGCTTTCCGTGGTTTTCCGAAGGTCAGCCGATTCTCTGGTGGTCGCCTGACCCTCGCACCGTGCTGTTTCCCGACGAACTGCATGTTTCGCGCAGTCTGGGCAAATTGCTGCGCAAGGAGCGCTATGAGGTGACTTTCGACCAGGACTTCGAAGCCGTGATCCGCGCCTGCGCCGCGCCAAGGGATTACGCCGATGGCACCTGGATCACTGAGGCCATGCAAGACGCCTACGTTGAACTGCACCAGCGCGGCTTCGCTCATTCGGTGGAAGTGTGGGATCAGGGCGAACTGGTCGGCGGCCTTTACGGGCTGGCGATGGGGCAGCTGTTTTTTGGCGAATCGATGTTCAGCCGCGCCGACAATGCTTCCAAGTACGGCTTTGCCACGCTGGTCCGGCACCTGCAAGCATCAGGATTCGTGCTGATCGACTGCCAGATGCCCACCGACCACCTGCACAGCCTCGGCGCCCGGGCGATTCCCCGCCACGAATTCGCAGGCTATCTGGCAAGGCATCTGGATCAGCCCAATCACGCCACCTGGGTTTGCTGAGCGACTTTTGCGCGCGTGGCTTACACTTAATTCACCAGCTTATCCCGAGGGTTGATCATGACCGAGTTGGCGCGATTGAAGTTCTATGCCACTCAGCCTCACTCTTGCAGCTATCTGCCCGAGGAACAGGCCACGACCCTGTTTCTCGACCCTAGTCAGCCCATGGATGTGCACGTCTACGCAGACCTGTCGGAAATGGGCTTTCGTCGCAGCGGCGATCATCTGTACCGCCCCCATTGCCAGAATTGCAATGCGTGTGTGCCTGCGCGCATTCCGGTGGCGCAGTTCATCCCCAATCGTCAGCAGAAGCGGATTTTCAAGCGCAACGCCGACTTGCAGGTACAGTCGGCGAAACCGGGGTTCAGCGAAGAATACTTCGAGCTGTACCAGCGCTACATCGAACAGCGCCACGCCGACGGCGACATGTACCCGCCAAGCCGTGATCAATTCTCGACTTTTCTGGTGCGCGACCTGCCCTTCTCACGCTTTTACGAGTTCCGACTCGACGGACGGTTGCTGGCGGTAGCCGTGACCGATTTGCTGCCGAACGGCTTGTCGGCGGTCTACACCTTTTACGAGCCGGCCGAAGAACGGCGCAGCCTTGGACGTTTCGCGATTCTGTGGCAAATCGCCGAGAGTCAGCGCCGCGGACTTGAAGCGGTCTACCTTGGTTACTGGATCAAGAATTGCAAAAAGATGAACTACAAGACCCAATATCGCCCCATCGAACTGCTGATTAATCAGCGCTGGGTGATCCTGAACTAACGACAAGCCGTAAACCCCTTGGCGTAAACACCATTTTTCGGGCACAATGCACGCCGCTTTTGCCTGGCGCAGTTGCACCGGGCCATTCATTGGATACCGAGGGCTTTACTGCATGTCGAAAGAAGACAGCTTCGAAATGGAAGGCACTGTCGTCGACACCCTGCCCAACACCATGTTTCGTGTGGAGTTGGAAAATGGGCACGTCGTAACCGCGCATATTTCCGGCAAGATGCGCAAGAACTACATTCGTATTCTTACCGGCGACAAAGTGCGCGTCGAGCTGACGCCCTATGACTTGAGCAAAGGGCGCATCACTTACCGCGCTCGTTAATCAAGTCAATACAAGACGCCCGGCTTTATGCCGGGCGTTTTTGTGTCTGGGGTTTGGGTTCTTTGGGGGTTTGGATTTTAGGTGTATATCCGTTGCTGCGGGTGTTGCTGATTAGGGTTTCGCCCTTACGGCGAGTCACCTTTTCCAAACGCCGAAAAGGTAACCCAAAAGGCTTTGCCCCGGCGTACGGCACTTCGCTGAGGCTCAGTGTTCCCTCGCTACGGCGTCCATCCGGGGGCATCGACTACGGTTTGCTGCGCTGCACCTCCTCTCGATGTATGCGGCTACGCCGCACGGCGCTGCGCGCCTAATCCCCGGATGAACACCTTCGCTCGGCCTGCCGATGGGGCAAAAGATCAAAAGCCGAAGCAAGATCAAAAGCCAGATCAAGAGCCCCTCACCATAGCCCTCTCCCGGAGGGAGAGGGGACTGACCGGGGTGCTTGGGCGAACTACGCCGACGTGCGATACCGAGTCGAACTCAGGCTTTGAAAAACACACAAATCGGCCCCCCTCCCTCGGGAGAGGGCTGGGCGGGCGGCGTTCCGATGAGGGGCAAATCCACCACAAATCCAAAGCCGACCACGCTGTGCTCCTCACCATTCAACAGGATGAGCGTTAGCTCGGCTGCAGCTCTTGATCCACAGGCGACGTCGGCAGGCTTCGTTCCGGGATTGATCCGGGGGTGGGAGCGCAGCGACCGTTTGGCGAAGCCAAACACAGCGAGAGGAGGTGCAGCGCAGCAAACCGGAGACGCTGCGCCCGGATCGATCCCGGAGCGAAGGGACCCCGAGCCCCAGCGAGCGGGCCGCACGTAGGAGCAAGCGTTTTTTGCTTACTTTTTTTGGCGCTTGAAAAAAGTGAGTCGCCGTAAGGGTGAAACCGTAATAAGCCATCACAGCAGCAACGGATATACACCCAAAAACGCCTGACAACAAAAAGGCGCCCGAAGGCGCCTTTCGCTTACAACAGGCCGTCAGGCCATCTCAGCCGTAGTTTCGAAGTCAAAGGTCATCTCACCATCCTTGATGTCGATGTGAACCACGCCACCATGCTCGGCCAACTCGCCAAACAGAATCTCCTCCGCAAGCGGACGCTTGATCTTGTCCTGGATCAGACGCGCCATCGGACGCGCGCCCATTGCCGAGTCGTAACCACCGGCCGCCAGCCAACTGCGCGCCGCGTCGGTAACTTCCAACAGCACTCGCTTGTCTTCCAGCTGCGCCTGAAGCTCGGTAAGGAACTTGTCCACCACACTCTTGATGACCTCATGACTGAGGCGACCAAACTGGATAATGGTATCCAAACGGTTACGGAATTCCGGCGTGAAGCTCTTCTTGATCACTTCCATCGCATCAGACGAGTGATCCTGATGAGTGAAACCAATCGAAGCGCGCGCGGCCGTTTCGGCACCGGCGTTGGTGGTCATGATCACGATCACGTTGCGGAAATCCGCCTTGCGCCCGTTGTTATCGGTGAGCGTGCCATGATCCATCACCTGCAGCAGCAGGTTGAAGACTTCCGGGTGCGCCTTCTCGATTTCATCGAGCAGCAATACGCAATGCGGCTGCTTGGTAATCGCTTCGGTCAACAGACCGCCCTGATCAAAGCCGACATAGCCTGGAGGCGCACCGATCAGACGCGATACAGTGTGGCGCTCCATGTACTCGGACATGTCGAAGCGAACCAGTTCGATACCCAGCGCCTTGGCCAATTGCCGTGCGGCCTCGGTTTTACCGACACCGGTTGGCCCTGCGAACAGGAACGAACCGACTGGCTTGTCTGGCGACTTGAGGCCTGCACGGGAGAGCTTGATCGCAGTCGACAGCGAATCGATCGCCGCATCCTGACCAAATACCGTCAGCTTCAAATCGCGCTCGAGGTTACGCAGCAACTCCTTATCGGAACTGGTGACGTGCTTCGGCGGAATCCGTGCAATCTTCGCCACGATGTCTTCGACGTGCGGCACTTCGATACGCTTGGCGCGCTTCTCGACCGGTTGCAGGCGCTGGTAAGCGCCGGCTTCGTCAATGACGTCGATGGCTTTGTCCGGCATGTGCCGGTCGTTGATGTAGCGCGAAGCCAGTTCGGCAGCGGCGCGCAACGCCTCATCGCTGTACTCGATGTTGTGATGCGCCTCGAAACGCCCTTTCAGGCCGCGCAGGATACCGATGGTGTCTTCCACCGACGGCTCGACGACATCGACCTTCTGGAAGCGTCGTGCGAGCGCACGATCCTTCTCGAATATGCCGCGAAATTCCTGGAACGTAGTCGAACCGATGCAACGAATATCGCCAGACGATAGCAAAGGCTTGAGCAGGTTCGACGCATCCATCACGCCACCCGACGCCGCACCGGCACCAATAATGGTGTGGATTTCGTCGATGAACAGAATGGCTTGCGGACGTTTTTTCAGTTCATTGAGCAGCGCCTTGAAGCGCTTCTCGAAATCACCGCGATACTTGGTGCCTGCGAGCAGAGCACCGAGATCAAGGGAATAAACAACGCTGCCAGCCAGCAGGTCTGGCACCTGGTTATCGACAATACGCTTGGCCAGGCCTTCGGCAATCGCGGTTTTACCCACACCAGCCTCGCCTACCAGCAGCGGATTGTTCTTGCGCCGACGCGCGAGAATCTGTGCGACGCGCTCGACTTCCAGTTCGCGTCCGACCAACGGGTCGATACGCCCCTGACGCGCCAGTTCGTTGAGGTTGCTGGCATAAGCATCCAGAGGATTGCCTGAAGAAGAAGACTCACCGCCCTCGTCGTCCTGCATATCTTGTTCACCTTCAGAGTGATCGCCATGCCCCGGCACTTTGGAAATGCCGTGCGCGATGTAATTGACGACATCGATGCGCGCAACGCTCTGCTGTTTCAGCAGAAACACTGCCTGACTCTCTTGCTCACTGAAGATTGCAACCAGCACGTTGGCGCCAGTCACTTCGCGTTTGCCCGAGCTCTGCACGTGGAAAACAGCACGTTGCAGCACACGTTGAAAGCCCAGGGTTGGCTGGGTTTCGCGATCCTCGTCATGGACGGGGATCAATGGCGTGGTGGAGTCGATGAACTCCTGCAGATCGTGCTTGAGTTTGTCGAGGTTCGCGCCGCAGGCACGCAAAACGGTGGCGGCAGCCTCATTGTCCAATAGGGCCAGCAGCAGGTGTTCGACGGTCATGAATTCATGACGTTTCGAACGAGCCTCCTTGAAGGCAAGATTGAGGGTGACTTCGAGCTCGCGGTTTAACATAGCTTCACCTCATACCCAAGTGGTCGGCGATTAACCGTCCTTCTCGATTTCACAGAGTAGCGGATGCTGGCTTTCCCTGGCGTACTGGTTGACCTGCATGGCCTTTGTCTCGGCGATGTCGCGGGTAAACACTCCACATACTGCCCGCCCTTCTGTATGGACGGCCAGCATGACCTTGGTCGCCAGCTCGCGATTCAGGTTAAAAAACACCTCGAGCACTTCGACGACGAAATCCATCGGTGTGTAGTCATCGTTGAACAAAACCACCTTGTACATCGGCGGCGCCTGTAACGCAGGCTTTGCCTCCTGAACAGCAACGCCCGCCGAATCGTCGTCGCGCTCCTCCGGGTGATCCTTTTGGAGAGTCGGGCGATCCTGATTGAATGTTAGTCGAATCTGGCTGATTGCATGCATGGAAAGAAAGGTTCGTCAGTTGTGCAAATACAGTGGTGGGGGCGGTTGTCCACGTTTTCAACTCCGACTGCCCGGTCACCTTGACTATCGGGAAAACGGTGTTACAACCAATAGAGCCCACAGTGGGTAAAAAAGATCCGCGGAGTCAATTCTTTTAACGAATTAGATTGCGGATGACTTGGATGATACTCCAGCGATGGAGTCTGTTGCAGAGGGATTTGAGCATGGCTGTCGGCAAGGTGAAATGGTTCAACAATGCCAAAGGGTTCGGCTTCATAAATACTGACTCCCGCGAAGGTCGCGATGACGATGGCGAAGAAATTGATTTCTTCGCGCATTATTCTGCTATCGAGATGGAGGGTTACAAAACCCTTAAGGCAGGACAGCTGGTGAAATTCGACATCGTGCAGGGCCCCAAAGGTTTGCATGCTGTGAAGATTGAAGCCGACGACGCCAAAAAAGAAACGACCCCCGTCGTCGCCAGAGAACAAAAGGTCACCAGTTGACGCCCTGATACCTTCAGCCATAAAAAAACCGCCCTGCTCGATCATCTCGAGCGGGGCGGTTTTTGTTGCAGGGTGTTGCTGTTACATGTGCGAGATCAGCGCATCACCGAAGCCCGAAGACGAAACCAGCTTGGCGCCGTCCATCAGACGCTCGAAGTCATAGGTCACAGTCTTGGCACTGATGGCGCCGTTGGTGCCCTTGATGATCAGATCCGCCGCCTCGGTCCAGCCCATGTGCCGCAGCATCATTTCTGCCGAAAGAATCAACGAACCCGGGTTGACCTGATCCTTGCCGGCATACTTCGGTGCTGTACCGTGGGTGGCTTCGAACATCGCCACGGTGTCGGACAGGTTGGCGCCCGGCGCAATACCGATACCGCCCACTTCCGCCGCGAGGGCGTCGGAGAGGTAATCACCGTTGAGGTTCAGGGTCGCGATCACATCGTATTCGGCCGGGCGCAGCAGGATCTGCTGGAGCATGGCGTCGGCGATGGCGTCTTTGACCACAACGTTTTTGCCGGTTTTCGGGTTTTTGAACTGCATCCACGGACCGCCGTCGAGCAGCGTCGCACCGAACTCTTCAGCCGCCACCTCATAGGCCCACTCCTTGAAGGCACCTTCGGTGAACTTCATGATGTTGCCTTTGTGCACGATGGTCAGCGAATCGCGGTCGTTGTCGACCACGTATTGCAGTGCCTTGCGCGCCAGACGCTTGGTACCCTCCAGGGAAACCGGCTTGACGCCGATGCCGCAGTTTTCGTCGAAACGGATCTTGGTGACGCCCATTTCTTCTTTAAGGAATTTGATGACCTTGGTCGCTTCCGGCGAACCGGCCTTCCACTCGATACCGGCGTAGATGTCTTCGGAGTTCTCGCGAAAAATCGTCATGTCGACGTCGCCAGGCTTTTTCACCGGGCTAGGCACGCCTTCGAACCAGCGCACCGGGCGCAGGCAGACGTAGAGGTCGAGTTGCTGACGCAGGGCCACGTTCAGCGAGCGGATACCGCCACCGACCGGGGTGGTCAGCGGGCCTTTGATGGAAACCACGTAATCCTTGACTGCGTCCAGGGTTTCCTGAGGCAGCCAGGTGTCCTGATCGTAAACCTGAGTGGCTTTTTCCCCGGCGTAGACTTCCATCCAGGAAATCTTGCGCTTGCCGCCGTATGCCTTTTGAACTGCAGCATCGACAACCTTGATCATCACCGGACTGATGTCGACACCAATGCCGTCACCTTCGATGAAGGGGATGATCGGGTTATCAGGAACATTGAGAGAATGGTCTGCATTGACGGAGATTTTGTCGCCGACGGCTGGAACCTGAATCTTCTTGTAACCCATGCTGAACTCCATTGTTTGGATTGAACATCTGGCTTGGTTCGAGCGTAACCCAGTTAAATCAACACGCAAACCCTCTGTTCGCGGCGCAGGCACATCTGGTTTCGTACAAGCCTGAAAGCAAAGGGAAAAGCGCCAAACTCAAGCATTCGCGACGACTCTACGCCCCACCCTGCCCTGCGACCTTTAGACCAATGGACGAGAATCGTTGCATATGAACCATCGGCAGATTGCCAGCTACCTATGTATAATGCCGCCCGCTGACCAAAGGGTCACGACGGCTGGCCTCTCTAGAACGAGACTTTCCGCCTGATTGGTCGGGTTGTTACCGCGGCCCGACTGCTTGACGCTCTACTGATGCACCCAACATCACCGCGAAGAATCTCGACATTCGGCTCATGGATGACTTTGAACGAACGCGCTTACCCGGCGCCCCTCGAGTTTCTGCGCACGCTTTAGCAAAGAAGAGAGAGTTAATCCGAATATGCCCACCCGCTCGAAGATCATCTATACCTTCACCGACGAAGCCCCAGCCCTCGCCACCTATTCCCTGCTGCCGATCATCGAGGCTTACACTGCCTCGGCCGATATCGCCGTGGAAACCCGCGATATCTCTCTTGCAGCGCGCATCCTGGCCAGCTTCCCCGAGCAACTGGGTGACAAAGCCGTAGCCGACCACCTCGCCGAACTGGGCGACCTGGCCGTTACGCCTGAAGCCAATATCATCAAGCTGCCGAACATCAGTGCTTCGGTTCCACAGCTGCAAGCCGCGATCAAAGAGCTGCAAGCTCAGGGTTACAACCTGCCGGACTACCCGGAAACCGTGACCAGCGACGCCGACAAAGACGCCAAGGCGCGTTACGACAAGATCAAGGGCAGCGCCGTGAACCCGGTTCTGCGCGAAGGCAACTCTGATCGTCGTGCACCGCTGTCGGTCAAGAACTATGCGCGCAAGCACCCGCACAAAATGGGCGCCTGGGCCAAAGACTCCAAATCCCACGTCGCTCACATGAGCACCGGCGATTTCTACGGCAGCGAAAAAGCTGCCCTGATCGACGCCGCTGACGCTGTGAAAATCGAGCTGATCGCCAAAGACGGTACCGCTACCGTCCTGAAAGAAAAAACCACCGTTCAGGCTGGCGAGATTCTCGACTGCGCCGTGATGAGCAAAAACGCCCTGCGTGCGTTCATCGCTGCTGAAATCGAAAGCGCCAAGGCTCAAGGCGTGCTGCTGTCGGTGCACCTGAAAGCGACCATGATGAAGGTCTCTGACCCGATCATGTTCGGCCAGATCGTTGCCGAGTTCTATAAAGACGCACTGACCAAGCACGCTGACGTGCTGGCCCAGATCGGCTTCAACCTGAACAACGGCATCGGTGATCTGTACGCTCGCATCAAAGCCCTGCCGGCCGAGCAACAAGCGCAGATCGAAGCCGACATGGCGGCGGTCTACGCTGCTCGTCCGTCGCTGGCGATGGTCAACTCCGACAAAGGCATCACCAACCTGCACGTGCCGAGCGACGTTATCGTCGACGCCTCGATGCCAGCGATGATCCGTGACTCCGGCAAGATGTGGGGCACTGACGGTCAGTTGCACGACACCAAGGCTGTGATCCCGGATCGCTGCTACGCGACCATCTACCAGGCCGTGATCGAAGATTGCAAAGCCAATGGTGCTTTCGATCCGACCACCATGGGCAGCGTGCCAAACGTTGGCCTGATGGCTAAAAAAGCCGAAGAATACGGTTCCCACGACAAGACCTTCCAGATCAAGGCTGACGGCGTGGTTCGCGTGACCGACAGCAAAGGCACCCTGCTGATGGAACAGGCTGTTGAAGCCGGCGACATCTTCCGCATGTGCCAGACCAAAGACGCGCCGATCCAGGATTGGGTCAAACTGGCCGTCAACCGTGCTCGCGCCAGCAGCACTCCCGCTATTTTCTGGCTGGACCCAATGCGCGCTCACGATGGCGTAGTGATCGAGAAAGTTCAGGCTTACCTGAAGGATCACGACACCGCAGGTCTGGACATCCAGATCATGGCGCCAGTCGATGCCATGAAGTACACCCTGCAGCGCACCCGCGAAGGCAAGGACACCATTTCGGTGACCGGCAACGTCCTGCGCGACTACCTGACCGACTTGTTCCCGATCATGGAACTGGGCACCAGCGCCAAGATGCTGTCGATCGTGCCGCTGATGAACGGCGGTGGCCTGTTCGAAACCGGCGCCGGCGGCTCGGCTCCAAAGCACGTGCAGCAACTGGTTGAAGAAAACTTCCTGCGCTGGGATTCGCTGGGTGAGTTCCTTGCCCTGGCAGCCTCGCTTGAGCATTTGGGTGTGAACTACAACAACCCGAAAGCACTGGTGCTGTCCAAGACCCTGGATCAGGCCACTGGCCAGTTCCTCGACAACAACAAGTCGCCATCGCGCAAAGTCGGCAACATCGACAACCGCGGCAGCCACTTCTATCTGGCGATGTACTGGGCTCAGGCTCTGGCAGCCCAGACCGAAGACGCTGCACTGCAAGCGCAGTTCGCGACTCTGGCCAAGACTCTGACCGAGAACGAAGCAACCATCGTTGCCGAGCTCAACGCCGTTCAGGGCAAGCCAGTCGACATCGGCGGTTACTACCACGCCAATGCCGAGCTGATCAGCAAGGCCATGCGCCCAAGCGCAACCCTCAACGCGGCGATTGCTGCGCTGGTTTAAGGTTGTAGCGCTGTAAACAAACCCCGGCCTTGTGCCGGGGTTTGTGTTTCCGGGTTTTATGATCACCATAAACCCCTGTGGGAGCTGGCTTGCCAGCGGTGACGGCTTATCATCCAACATGAAGGGTGACTGACCCACCGCTATCGCCGGCATGCCAGCTCCCTCAGGGACTGGGCTTCAACCAATAGATTGAGGAAGATTTATGGAATGGCTCCCCCACATCACCGTCGCCACCATCGTCGAGGACAACGGTCGCTTTCTGATGGTTGAAGAGCACAAGGCCGGCCGCAACGTGCTCAACCAGCCCGCCGGTCATCTCGACCCTGACGAAACCCTGATCGATGCCGCCATTCGTGAAACCCTCGAAGAAACCGGCTGGGACGTCGAACCCACCGGCGTGGTCGGCATTTATCTGTACACCGCACCCAGCAACGGCGTGACCTACCAACGCATCTGCTTCGTCGCCAAAGCACTGAAACATCACCCGGATTATCAGCTCGACGACGGCATTGTCGGCGCCAAGTGGCTGACCCGCGACGAATTAATCGAGCAGCGCGAGCATTGGCGCAGCGAGCTGATCATCCGTTGCATCGATGATTATCTGGCCGGCCATCACTTCGGCCTCGAATTGATCCGCCCTTCTCTTTAGCCTTGAGGCCGCGAGCCTGATAGAATCGCGTCCTTTTTAAAGACACTCATTGAATCCCTATGCGTGATCCAGCCCCTTCTGACACATCCAAGAAGCGCGTCATTGTCGGCATGTCCGGCGGCGTGGACTCTTCCGTTTCCGCTCTCCTGCTGATCGAGCAGGGTTACGCGGTGGAAGGCCTGTTCATGAAGAACTGGGAAGAAGACGACGGAACGGAATACTGCACCGCCATGGACGACCTGGCGGATGCCCAGGCTGTCTGCGACAAGATCGGCATCAAGCTGCACACCGCCAACTTCGCTGCCGAGTACTGGGACAACGTGTTCGAGCACTTCCTGGCCGAATACAAAGCCGGGCGCACGCCGAATCCGGACATCCTGTGCAACCGCGAGATCAAGTTCAAGGCGTTCCTCGACTACGCCATGATGCTCGGTGCCGACCTGATCGCCACCGGCCACTACGTGCGCCGCCGCGACATCGATGGCCGCACCGAGCTGCTCAAAGGCCTCGATGCCAACAAGGATCAAAGCTACTTCCTGCACGCCGTCGGCGGCGAACAGATCGCCAAGACCCTGTTCCCGGTCGGCGAACTGGAAAAACCTGAAGTCCGCGCAATTGCCGAGAAATACGAACTGGCGACCGCCAAGAAGAAGGATTCCACCGGAATCTGCTTCATCGGCGAACGGCGCTTCAGCGACTTCCTCAAGCAGTACCTGCCGGCACAGCCGGGCGAGATCAAGACTACCGAAGGCGAAGTCATCGGCCGCCACCACGGCTTGATGTACCACACTATCGGTCAGCGTCAGGGCCTGGGCATCGGCGGTCTGAAAGATGCCGGCGATGAGCCGTGGTACGTGCTGCGCAAGGATCTGGACACCAACGAGCTGATCGTCGGCCAGGGCAACAACCATCCGTGGTTGTTCTCCGGCGCCCTGCTCGCCTCGGAAATCTACTGGGTCAACCCGGTCGACCTGAGCCAGCCACGTCGCCTGACTGCCAAAGTGCGTTATCGCCAGAGCGATCAGGCCTGCACGCTGGAGCAGACTGCAACCGGCTACCGCGCCGTGTTCGATGAGCCGCAACGCGCGGTAACACCGGGCCAATCCGTGGTGTTCTATGACGGTGAAATCTGCCTCGGCGGCGGCGTGATCGAAGTCGCCGAGCCATGGAGTGGTCAGGCATGAGCCCGACTCAGGAGCAACTGACGGCGCTGGGCGGTGTATTTCTCGCCGCCGTGCTGGTCGACCGGATCGCCAAAAGCGGGCAGACCAGCGAAGCCGGCCTGACCTGCATGCTCGGCAGTCTGTTGGTACGCGACCCGAAAGACACGCTGGACGTATACGGCGGCGACGACCTCAATCTGCGCGAAGGCTATCGCGCACTGATCGGCGCCCTTGAACGCGATCCGAGCACGTTGCAGCGCGAACCGTTGCGCTATGCCCTGTCGATGCTCGGCCTTGAGCGCCAACTGGCCAAGCGCGACGACATGCTCGATGCGATCGGCAAGCGTCTGCCGCAGATCCAGTCGCAGGTCGAGCATTTCGGCCCGGCGCACGAAAACGTCATTGCCGCCTGCGGCGCGCTGTATCAGGACACCCTGAGCACGCTGCGCCAACGCATTCAGGTGCACGGCGACATGCGCAACCTGCAACAGCCGAGCAATGCCTCGAAAATTCGTGCCCTGCTGCTCGCCGGGATTCGCTCGGCGCGCCTGTGGCGTCAGCTCGGCGGCCATCGCTGGCAGCTGGTGATCAGCCGGCGCAAGCTGCTCAAAGAGCTGTATCCGCTGATGCGCAGCGAGTAAATCGTCTGCAACAAACGCTTTGAAGTCTGTAACGCGTAATACGCCGGTCAGTTGGCAACGGACCGGCGGATTTTTTCATGTATGATACGCGCCCCATTTCGTTGCCCGACTGTCCGAGAACACCCCATGCAGCTTTCTTCGCTCACTGCGGTTTCCCCTGTTGACGGCCGCTACGCCGGCAAAACCCAGGCCCTGCGCCCGATTTTCAGCGAGTACGGTCTGATCCGTGCCCGTGTTCTGGTTGAAGTGCGCTGGCTCCAGCGCCTGGCCGCCCACGCTGGTATCCCTGAAGTGCCAGCGTTCTCCGCCGAGGCCAACGCCGTTCTCAATGAACTGGCTGAAAACTTCTCGCTGGAGCACGCCGAGCGCGTCAAAGAGATCGAGCGCACCACCAACCACGACGTCAAGGCGATCGAATACCTGCTCAAAGAGCAAGCCGCCAAACTGCCCGAGTTGGCCGCCGTCAGCGAATTCATCCACTTTGCCTGCACCAGCGAGGACATCAACAACCTGTCCCACGCCCTGATGCTGCGCGAAGGCCGTGACGATGTAATGCTGCCGCTGATGCGTCAGACCTGCGACGCCATCCGCGAGCTGGCAATCCGTTTCGCCGACGTGCCGATGCTGTCGCGCACCCACGGCCAACCAGCCTCCCCGACCACTCTGGGTAAAGAGCTGGCGAACGTGGTTTACCGCCTCGAGCGTCAAATCGCTCAAGTCGCTGCCGTTCCGCTGCTGGGCAAGATCAATGGCGCTGTCGGCAACTACAACGCTCACCTGTCGGCTTACCCGCAGATCGACTGGGAAGCCAACGCCCGCGCCTTCATCGAAGACGAGCTGGGTCTGGGTTTCAACCCGTACACCACGCAGATCGAACCGCACGACTACATCGCCGAGCTGTTCGACGCCATTGCGCGCTTCAACACTATTCTGATCGACTTCGACCGTGACATTTGGGGCTACATCTCCCTGGGTTACTTCAAGCAGCGCACCATCGCTGGCGAAATCGGTTCGTCGACCATGCCGCACAAGGTCAACCCGATCGACTTCGAAAACTCCGAAGGCAACCTGGGCATCGCCAACGCGCTGTTCCAGCACCTGGCGAGCAAACTGCCGATCTCCCGCTGGCAGCGCGACCTGACCGACTCCACCGTACTGCGTAACCTCGGTGTCGGCTTCGCCCACAGCGTGATCGCGTACGAAGCCAGCCTCAAAGGCATCAGCAAGCTTGAGCTGAATGCACAGAAGATCGCCGCTGATCTGGACGCTTGCTGGGAAGTTCTGGCTGAGCCAATCCAGACCGTGATGCGTCGCTACAACATCGAAAACCCGTACGAGAAGCTGAAAGAACTGACCCGCGGCAAGGGCATCAGCCCTGAAGCGTTGCAGACTTTCATCGACGGCCTGGACATGCCAGCCGAAGCGAAAGCCGAGCTGAAACTGCTGACCCCGGCCAACTACATCGGTAACGCTGTAGCGCAAGCCAAACGCATCTGATTGACCGCTTGACCCGTTTGAGACGCCCGGCCGCGCCGGGCGTTTTTATTCCCGTCTGAAAAGTGCTTTTTTTCAATAGGTTACATATGAATTCCGATATTCCTCTTCAACTTCTGGGCGGCCTCACGGCGCGCGAATTCCTGCGCGACTACTGGCAAAAAAAGCCACTGCTGATCCGTCAGGCGATTCCTGACTTCGAAAGCCCGATCGACGCCGACGAACTGGCCGGCCTGGCTCTGGAAGAAGAAGTTGAATCGCGCCTGGTGATCGAGCACGGCGAGCGCCCATGGGAACTGCGTCGCGGTCCGTTCGCTGAAGACGAATTCAGCAAATTGCCGGAAAAAGAGTGGACCCTGCTCGTTCAGGCAGTCGACCAGTTCGTGCCGGAAGTCAGCGAGCTGCTGGAAAGCTTCCGCTTTCTGCCGAGCTGGCGCGTCGACGACGTGATGATCAGTTACGCCGCACCAGGTGGCAGCGTTGGTCCGCACTTCGACAACTACGACGTGTTCCTGCTGCAAGGTCACGGCAAGCGCAACTGGAAAATCGGCCAGATGTGCGATTCCGAGAGCCCGCTGCTGCAACACGCAGACCTGCGCATCCTCGCTGAATTCGAACAGACTGAAGAGTGGGTTCTGGAACCGGGCGACATGCTTTACCTGCCGCCGCGCCTGGCCCACTGCGGCGTCGCCTTGGATAACTGCATGACCTACTCGGTCGGCTTCCGCGCACCAAGCGCATCCGAAGTGCTGACCCACTTCACCGATTTCCTCAGCCAGTTCCTGACTGACGAAGAGCGCTACACCGATGCCGACGCGCAGCCAGCGGTCGATCCGCATCAGATTCAACACGATGCACTGGATCGCCTGAAGAGCCTGCTCGCCGAGCACATGAGCGACGAGCGCCTGTTGCTGACCTGGTTCGGCCAGTACATGACCGAGCCGCGCTACCCGGAACTGGTCGTCGGCCCGGAAGAAGTCGAAGAAGAAGACTTCCTCAGCGCCCTGCAGGATGGCGCCGTATTGATCCGCAACCCAAGCGCACGTCTGGCGTGGTCAGAAGTCGATGACGATCTGCTGCTGTTCGCCAGCGGCCAGAGCCGTTACCTGCCGGGCAAACTGCGTGAGCTGCTGAAACTGATCTGCGCCGCTGATGCGTTGCATGTCGACAACCTCGGTGAGTGGCTGAACGACGAAGACGGTCGTGGCCTGCTGTGCGAGCTGGTCAAGCAAGGGAGCCTGGGGTTCGCCGATGAATAAGATTCGCGTACGTGTCGCAGATTGGCAAAAGGACATCGCCGAGATCCGCCGCATTCGTGAGACGGTATTTATCGCTGAGCAATCGGTGCCACCTGAGCTGGAGTGGGACGCGGATGACGCAAGCGCGGTGCATTTTCTGGCCTTTGAAGGCGACTTTCCGATCGGCACTGCGCGCCTGCTGCCCGACGGGCACATCGGCCGGGTGTCGGTGCTCAAAGACTGGCGCGGCATGAAGGTCGGTGATGCGCTGATGCAAGCGGTCATCGCTGAAGCTGAAGCGCGCGGTCTGAAGCAGCAGATGCTCAGCGCTCAGGTGCAGGCTACGGCGTTTTATGAGCGCCTGGGTTTCAGCCTGGTCAGTGAAGAGTTCCTGGAAGCAGGGATTCCGCACGTCGATATGGTTCGCCATTCGGCTTAAAACCGAGGCGCAGCCTTCGCGAGCAGGCTCGCTCCCACAGGGAACTTCAGTGGACACAGATTTGTGTCAAACAGAAAACCACTGTGGGAGCGAGCATTAGCTCGCGAAGAGGCCATGAAGCACACTGTAAAACGCCCCGACATCCCACGATGCCGGGGCGTTTTGCTGTCTACGATTCAACTTGCCCCACCCCAGGCCGACAAACTGGCAATATCAAGCCTTTCGAAAGCGGAGATAACGGACATGTCCCTACGCACCCTGCTCACCACCCTGCTGCTCGGCTGCAGTTTTTCGGTGATGGCAGCCACAGAAGTCGTCCCCCTCAAGTTCCGCACCAGCGCCGACATGCTGCCGATGGCGCAAGACTTCATCGGCAAGGACGGCCAGGTCAGCGCCTATGGCAACCAGTTGATCGTCAAAGCCGAGCCGGACAAGATCGAGGAACTCAAGGCGCTGATCACTCAGCTCGACACGGCACCAAAACGTCTGCTGATCACCGTCGACACCAATGAAAACAACGGCCGTGGCGATGAAGGTTATTCGGTCGATGGTGCGCAGACCCGCATCATCAGCCGCAGCACCTCCAGCCGTGACGGCGGCGTCCAGCAAGTCCAGGCCACCGACGGCATGCCGGCGCTGATCCAGGTCGGCCAGAGCGTGCCGATCACCAGCAGCCAGAGCAACTCCTACGGCGATTACAGCAGCCAGACCGAGTACCGTAACGTTACCCAGGGTTTCTACGTCACCGCCAGCGTCACCGGCGACATCGTTCACCTGGCAATCACGACCAATCGCGACCGTATGAGCCAGGAACGTCCCGATGTAGTGAACGTGCAAAGTACCGACACAACCGTCAGCGGACGTCTCGGCGAGTGGATCACTCTGGCCGGTGTGAATCGCCAGACTCAGGCCGACAAACAGGGTCTGGCCCGCAGCTACTCGACTCAAGGCCGGGATGACATGACCTTGAAGGTGAAAGTCGAAGCCTTGGACTAAACCACCGAAAACTGACTGATTAGTCGTATTAGACGAAAGATGTAGTGCTTGAAAAAAAGCACTACAAAACGTTTGACGAGGCAAAAAAGCGAAGGCATGATGGCCTCGCTCCCGCTAATCAGAGGCCCTGGCAAGGGTCTTCGAAGCGATGTTCGCATCTACCCCGCGAACCGCTTCGTGTCTGTACCGCCCACAAGGTGTGTTTGACGAGGTTGCCGACTGGAACGAAGTTGTCCCGAGGGACGGAAGCGTATTTAGGTAACCCGGCTTCACGCTGTAGTTCGTACAAAGGCCCACGACGCCCGAATACGCCCGCAGTCCGCCCTTACCTGCTCACTTCCCCTCGAGCCCATCGTTCATCCCGTCGCCTACCCCGCCGAATCCGACTTGACCGCCTAAGCTTCTGGTCAGCGAGCGCAGGAATTTTCCACCGCAGAACAACTTTTCATAAAAGACGCGACGAGGTTTATCTCCATGGCACTGACACGCGAACAGCAAATTGCAGCCCTCGAAAAAGACTGGGCTGAAAACCCGCGCTGGAAAGGCGTGACCCGCGCTTACTCCGCTGCTGACGTCGTCCGCCTGCGTGGCTCGGTTCAACCTGAGCACACTTTTGCAAAACTCGGCGCCGAGAAGCTGTGGAACCTGGTCACCCAGGGTGCCAAGCCGTCCTTCCGTCCAGACAAAGATTTCGTCAACTGCATGGGCGCCCTGACCGGCGGCCAGGCTGTTCAGCAGGTCAAGGCCGGTATCCAGGCCATTTACCTGTCCGGCTGGCAAGTCGCTGCGGACAACAACTCCGCAGAATCGATGTACCCGGACCAGTCGCTGTACCCGGTGGACTCGGTTCCAACCGTGGTCAAGCGCATCAACAACTCGTTCCGTCGTGCTGACCAGATCCAGTGGAAAGCCGGCAAAGGCCCGGGCGACGAAGGCTACATCGACTACTTCGCGCCGATCGTGGCTGACGCCGAAGCCGGTTTCGGCGGCGTGCTGAACGCTTACGAGCTGATGAAGAGCATGATCGAAGCAGGCGCCGCCGGCGTTCACTTCGAAGACCAACTGGCTTCCGTGAAAAAATGCGGCCACATGGGCGGCAAAGTACTGGTTCCTACCCAGGAAGCCGTACAGAAGCTGACCGCTGCACGTCTGGCTGCTGACGTTGCCGGTACACCGACCATCATTCTGGCGCGTACCGATGCGAACGCTGCTGACCTGCTGACTTCCGATTGCGACCCGTACGACCAGCCGTTCGTGACTGGCGAGCGTACTCAGGAAGGTTTCTACAAGGTTCGTGCCGGTCTGGACCAGGCAATCGCCCGTGGCCTGGCTTACGCGCCGTACGCTGACCTGATCTGGTGCGAAACCGCCAAGCCGGATCTGGACGAAGCCCGTCGCTTTGCTGAAGCGATCAAAAAGGAATACCCGGACCAACTGCTGTCGTACAACTGCTCGCCTTCCTTCAACTGGAAGAAAAACCTGGACGACGCGACCATCGCCAAGTTCCAGCGCGAACTGTCCGCCATGGGCTACAAGCACCAGTTCATCACCCTGGCCGGCATTCACAACATGTGGCACAGCATGTTCAACCTGGCGCACGACTACGCCCGCAACGACATGACTGCCTACGTGAAGCTGCAAGAGCAGGAATTCGCTGACGCCTCCAAGGGTTACACCTTCGTGGCGCACCAGCAGGAAGTGGGCACCGGCTACTTCGACGACATGACCACCGTGATTCAAGGTGGCACGTCTTCGGTAACCGCACTGACCGGTTCGACCGAAGAAGAACAGTTCCACTGATTGACTTCACTGAGTAAACGGCCGTTGCGCAACGATTAAAAGCTAACCGCAGCGCTGCACATCTGACGCCCCGACTGGTTCGGGGCGTTTTTTTTCGCCTGCGATTCCTCAAACGCCACAGACCTCTTGTGGGAGCGAGCCAGCTCGCTTCCACAGGTGTCGTCTTCAGCCTGCAAGACAAAACATTGATCCAGATCGGCATCCACGCCAGGAAAATCAGCTAAAACGGACGCCGCCGCTACTTGCAGTAATGGGTATATAAGACAACTTCCCAACGACTGCGCCGCTAAATAGTTACAAAACCATCCCAAACGATATTAATTATCATTCAGTCACAACTATGTTCGTTACATCCACGACAAAACATTATTCATTGAAACCCGGCTAATGCCCGCAACGCATGGGCCTCAGGGCATTCGAGGTGCGCTATGTCCTTATTCCAATAAATAATTTCGCTATAGGAATTTTACTTGCTGGGTGTTTAGCCATAAAATCAGCGCGATTGATTGCTGCGACATATCGTCACTGCCTATTTCTTTATCAAGCTCAGAGACCTTTGCTCTCTGTTAAGGATTACCAGCATGCCCGAAGCGACAGGACTCATGGCCCACAACTGGGGCTTTGCCATTTTCCTTTTGGGTGTCGTCGGCCTGTGTGCCTTCATGCTTGGTGTCTCCAGCCTCCTCGGGTCAAAAGCCTGGGGCCGCAGCAAAAACGAGCCGTTCGAGTCGGGCATGCTACCTACCGGTGGCGCCCGCTTGCGGCTCTCAGCCAAATTCTATCTGGTCGCGATGCTCTTCGTGATCTTCGATATCGAAGCCCTCTTTCTCTTTGCATGGTCTGTGTCCGTCCGCGAAAGCGGCTGGACCGGATTCGTCGAAGCTCTCGTTTTCATAGCAATTCTGTTGGCAGGTCTTGTCTACCTGTTCCGAGTGGGCGCCCTTGACTGGGCTCCGGAAGCTCGTCGCAAGCGGCAGGCGAAGCTGAAACAATGAGGCTTTGGCAATGCAATACAATCTCACCAGGATCGACCCCGATGCTCCTAACGATCAGTACCCGATCGGCGAACGGGAAACCGTTTCCGATCCGTTAGAGGATCAAGTTCACAAAAACATTTTCATGGGCAAGCTCGAAGACGTGCTGAGTGGCGCGGTCAACTGGGGACGTAAAAACTCCCTGTGGCCGTACAACTTCGGCCTGTCGTGCTGCTACGTGGAAATGACCACCGCCTTCACGGCACCCCACGACATCGCGCGCTTTGGCGCCGAAGTTATCCGGGCATCGCCGCGTCAGGCCGACTTCATGGTTATCGCCGGTACCTGCTTCATCAAGATGGCGCCGATCATTCAGCGTCTCTATGAGCAAATGCTCGAACCGAAATGGGTTATCTCCATGGGTTCGTGCGCCAACTCCGGCGGCATGTACGACATCTACTCTGTAGTTCAAGGGGTGGACAAGTTCCTGCCGGTGGACGTCTACGTACCTGGCTGCCCGCCCCGTCCAGAAGCATTTCTGCAAGGCTTGATGCTGTTGCAGGAATCGATTGGCAAGGAGCGTCGCCCGCTTTCCTGGGTCGTTGGTGATCAAGGCGTTTATCGCGCCGACATGCCTTCGCAGAAGGAACAGCGCCGCGAACAGCGAATCGCAGTGACCAACCTGCGCAGCCCTGACGAAGTCTGATCCAGATCTGTTCTTACCAAGAAACGAGAAGCTGGCTTCATTCTTTACGTTGACCGAAAGCGAAAAAATAACCATGACTACAGGCAGCGCTCTGTACATCCCGCCTTATAAGGCAGACGACCAGGATGTGGTCGTTGAATTGAACAACCGTTTTGGCCCAGAGGCGTTCACCGCCCAGCCAACCCGCACCGGCATGCCGGTGCTGTGGGTGGCGCGTGCCAGACTCGTCGAAGTCCTGACTTTCCTGCGCAACCTGCCCAAGCCGTACGTCATGCTCTATGACCTGCACGGCGTGGACGAGCGTCTGCGCACCAAGCGTCAAGGTCTGCCATCGGACGCCGAGTTCACCGTGTTCTATCACCTCATGTCGCTTGAGCGTAATAGTGACGTGATGATCAAGGTCGCCTTGTCCGAGAGCGACCTGAGCTTGCCGACCGTCACCAGCATCTGGCCGAACGCCAACTGGTACGAGCGTGAAGTCTGGGACATGTACGGCATCGACTTCAAAGGCCACCCCCACCTGTCGCGCATCATGATGCCGCCGACCTGGGAAGGTCACCCGCTGCGCAAGGACTTCCCGGCGCGCGCCACCGAATTCGATCCGTACAGCCTCAACCTCGCCAAGCAACAGCTTGAGGAAGAAGCCGCACGCTTCCGTCCTGAAGACTGGGGCATGAAGCGTTCCGGCGTGAACGAGGACTACATGTTCCTCAACCTGGGCCCGAACCACCCTTCGGCTCACGGTGCCTTCCGTATCATTCTGCAGCTGGACGGTGAAGAAATCGTCGACTGCGTTCCGGACATCGGTTACCACCACCGTGGCGCCGAGAAGATGGCCGAGCGTCAGTCCTGGCACAGCTTCATCCCTTACACCGACCGTATCGACTACCTCGGCGGCGTGATGAACAACCTGCCGTACGTGCTCTCGGTCGAGAAGCTGGCCGGCATCAAGGTGCCCGAGAAGGTCGACGTCATCCGCATCATGATGGCCGAGTTCTTCCGGATCACCAGCCACCTGCTGTTCCTGGGTACTTACATCCAGGACGTTGGCGCGATGACGCCGGTGTTCTTCACCTTCACCGACCGCCAGAAGGCGTACACGGTGATCGAAGCCATTACCGGTTTCCGTCTGCACCCGGCCTGGTATCGCATCGGTGGCGTTGCCCACGACCTGCCGCGCGGTTGGGAAAAACTGGTGAAAGACTTCGTTGAATGGCTGCCAAAACGCCTCGACGAATACACCAAGGCTGCCCTGCAGAACAGCATCCTCAAGGGTCGTACCATCGGCGTTGCCGCCTACAACACCAAAGAGGCCCTGGAATGGGGTGTCACTGGTGCGGGTCTGCGTTCGACCGGTTGCGATTTCGACCTGCGTAAAGCGCGTCCGTACTCGGGCTACGAGAACTTCGAGTTCGAAGTGCCGCTGGCCGCCAACGGCGATGCCTACGACCGCTGCATGGTGCGCGTTGAAGAAATGCGCCAGAGCATCAAGATCATCGACCAGTGCATGCGCAACATGCCGGAAGGCCCGTACAAGGCGGATCACCCGCTGACCACGCCGCCGCCCAAAGAGCGCACGCTGCAGCACATCGAAACCTTGATCACGCACTTCCTGCAAGTTTCGTGGGGCCCGGTCATGCCGGCCAACGAATCCTTCCAGATGATCGAAGCGACCAAGGGCATCAACAGTTATTACCTGACGAGCGACGGCGGCACCATGAGCTACCGTACCCGGATCCGTACTCCAAGCTTCCCGCATCTGCAACAGATCCCTTCGGTGATCAAAGGCAGCATGGTCGCGGACTTGATTGCGTACCTGGGTAGTATCGACTTCGTTATGGCCGACGTGGACCGCTAAGCATGAACAGCACGCTTATCCAGACAGACCGTTTCACCTTGAGTGAAACCGAGCGCTCGGCCATCGAGCACGAGCTGCATCACTACGAAGACCCGCGCGCGGCGTCGATCGAGGCCCTGAAGATCGTTCAGAAAGAACGTGGCTGGGTGCCGGATGGCGCCCTGTACGCCATCGGCGAGATGCTCGGCATCCCGGCCAGCGACGTTGAAGGTGTGGCGACGTTCTATAGCCAGATCTTCCGTCAGCCTGTCGGCCGTCACATCATTCGCGTCTGCGACAGCATGGTCTGCTACATCGGCGGCCACGAGTCGGTGGTCAGCGAAATCCAGAACAATCTGGGCATCGGCCTGGGTCAGACCACCACCGACGGTCGTTTCACCCTGCTGCCTGTCTGCTGCCTCGGCAACTGCGACAAGGCACCGGCGCTGATGATCGACGACGACACCTTTGGTGATGTGCAGCCTGCCGGCGTCGCCAAACTGCTCGAGGGCTACGTATGACCCTGACATCTTTCGGTCCTGCCAACCGCATTCAGCGGTCGGCCGAAACTCACCCCCTGACCTGGCGTCTGCGTGACGACGGCGAAGCCGTGTGGCTCGACGAGTACCAGGCCAAGAACGGGTACGCCGCAGCGCGCAAAGCCTTCGCCGACATGAGCCAGGACGACATCGTCCAGACCGTGAAAGACGCAGGCCTCAAAGGTCGCGGCGGTGCAGGCTTCCCCACGGGCGTCAAGTGGGGCCTGATGCCCAAGGACGAATCCATCAACATCCGCTACCTGCTGTGCAACGCGGACGAAATGGAGCCGAACACCTGGAAAGACCGCATGCTGATGGAGCAACTGCCCCATCTGCTGATCGAAGGCATGCTGATCAGCGCGCGCGCGCTGAAAACCTACCGTGGCTACATCTTCCTGCGTGGCGAGTACACCACCGCCGCCAAGCACCTCAACCGTGCCGTGGAAGAAGCCAAGGCGGCTGGCCTGCTGGGCAAGAACATTCTGGGCAGCGGGTTTGATTTCGAGCTGTTCGTCCACACGGGCGCCGGGCGTTACATCTGCGGTGAAGAAACCGCACTGATCAACTCCCTCGAAGGCCGCCGCGCCAACCCGCGCTCCAAGCCGCCCTTCCCTGCCGCCGTCGGCGTCTGGGGCAAGCCGACTTGCGTGAACAACGTGGAAACCCTGTGCAACGTGCCGGCAATCATTGCCGACGGCGTTGACTGGTACAAATCGTTGGCCCGCGAAGGCTCTGAAGACATGGGTACCAAGCTCATGGGCTTCTCCGGCAAGGTCAAGAATCCGGGTCTGTGGGAATTGCCATTCGGCGTCACCGGTCGCGAGTTGTTCGAAGACTACGCGGGCGGCATGCGCGACGGTTTCAAACTCAAGGCCTGGCAGCCAGGCGGGGCCGGTACCGGTTTCCTCCTGCCAGAACACCTCGACGCACAAATGTACGCCGGCGGCATTGCCAAAGTAGGCACCCGTATGGGTACCGGTCTGGCCATGGCGGTGGATGACAGCGTCAACATGGTCTCGCTGCTGCGCAACATGGAGCAGTTCTTCGCCCGCGAATCCTGCGGTTTCTGCACCCCGTGCCGCGATGGTTTGCCATGGAGCGTCAAGCTCTTGATGGCCATCGAACAGGGCAAGGGTCAGCCAGGCGACATCGAGACCCTGCTGGGTCTGGTCGGTTTCCTCGGCCCGGGCAAAACCTTCTGTGCTCACGCACCGGGTGCCGTGGAGCCGTTGGGCAGTGCCATCAAATACTTCCGTCCAGAGTTCGAAGCCGGTATCGCGCCTGCAAGCGCCGTCCCGCCTCTGGCAAGGCCGATCGTAATCGGCGCGTAAACGCTTAAAAGGCGAAGGGTCCGTGCCCTTCGCCTTTCGTCCGATGACGCCTTTCGGGGCTGACTGGATTCGGACGGATAACAAGATTCCATTAGCCACGCCCGCTGACACCGGGCCAACGAAGACCTTTGAACCATGGCCACTATCCACGTAGACGGCAAAGCGCTCGAAGTCGACGGGGCAGACAACCTGTTACAGGCATGTCTGTCGCTGGGCCTCGACATTCCATATTTCTGCTGGCACCCCGCGCTAGGTAGCGTCGGGGCCTGCCGCCAGTGCGCGGTCAAGCAGTACACCGACGAGAACGACACCCGTGGTCGCATCGTCATGTCCTGCATGACGCCCGCCACCGACAACACCTGGATCTCCATCGACGATGATGAGTCCAAGGCATTCCGCGCCAGTGTTGTCGAATGGCTGATGACCAACCACCCGCACGACTGCCC
This sequence comes from Pseudomonas sp. P42, assembly GCF_017973755.1. Classification (NCBI taxonomy): domain Bacteria; kingdom Pseudomonadati; phylum Pseudomonadota; class Gammaproteobacteria; order Pseudomonadales; family Pseudomonadaceae; genus Pseudomonas; species Pseudomonas sp. P42. Next base: position 438,344 of record NZ_JACOPU010000004.1, read on the forward strand.
AGTCTGTGAGGAAGGCGGTCACTGCCACCTGCAAGACATGACAGTGATGACCGGCCACAACGAGCGCCGTTATCGCTTCACCAAACGTACTCACCAGAATCAGCAACTGGGCCCGTTCATTTCCCACGAAATGAACCGCTGCATCGCTTGCTACCGCTGCGTGCGTTTCTATAAAGACTACGCTGGCGGCACCGACCTCGGTGTGTTCGGTGCCCACGACAACGTGTACTTCGGTCGCGTCGAAGATGGCACCCTCGAAAGCGAGTTCTCCGGCAACCTCACCGAGGTCTGCCCGACCGGTGTGTTCACCGACAAGACTCACTCCGAGCGCTACAACCGCAAGTGGGACATGCAGTTCTCGCCGAGCATCTGCCATGGCTGCTCGAGCGGTTGCAACATCTCCCCGGGCGAGCGTTACGGCGAACTGCGTCGCATCGAAAACCGTTTCAACGGTTCGGTGAACCAATACTTCCTGTGCGACCGTGGCCGTTTCGGTTATGGCTACGTCAACCGCACCGACCGTCCACGCCAGCCGCTGCTGGCCGACGGCACCAAGCTGAGCCTCGACGCTGCGCTGGATAAAGCCGCCGATCTGCTGCGCGGTCGCAACATTGTCGGTATCGGTTCGCCGCGTGCCAGCCTCGAAAGCAACTACGCGTTGCGTGAACTGGTAGGCGCCGAACATTTTTACTCGGGTATCGAAGCGTCCGAACTGGAACGCATCCGTCTGGTTCTGCAAGTGCTCAATGACAGCCCGCTGCCAGTACCGAACATGCGTGACATCGAAGACCACGACGCCATCTTCGTGCTCGGTGAAGACCTGACCCAGACCGCCGCCCGTATGGCGTTGTCGCTGCGTCAGTCGGTCAAGGGCAAAGCCGAAGAAATGGCCGACGCCATGCGCGTCCAGCCATGGCTCGATGCCGCGGTGAAGAACATCGGTCAGCACACGCTGAACCCGCTGTTCATTGCCAGCCTGGCTGAAACCAAGCTCGACGACATCGCCGAAGAATGCGTTCACGCAGCTCCGGACGATCTGGCGCGCATCGGTTTTGCTGTGGCTCACGCGCTGGACGCCAGCGCACCGGCTGTGGAAGGCCTGGATGCTGAAGCACTGGAACTGGCCAAGCGCATCGCTGATGCCCTGCTCGCCGCCAAGCGTCCGCTGATCATCGCCGGTACTTCGCTGGGTTCCAAAGCGCTGATCGAGGCTGCTGCCAATATCGCGAAAGCCCTGAAGCTGCGCGAGAAGAACGGTTCCATCAGCCTGATCGTGCCGGAAGCCAACAGCCTCGGTCTGGCCATGCTGGGTGGCGAATCGGTTGATGCTGCGCTGCAAGCAGTGATTGATGGCAAGGCCGACGCTATCGTCGTGCTGGAAAACGATCTCTACACCCGCACCGCCAAAGACAAGGTCGATGCAGCCCTGAACGCCGCGAAAGTGGTGATCGTCGCTGACCATCAGAAAACCGCTACCAGTGATCGCGCGCATCTGGTTCTGCCAGCCGCGAGCTTTGCTGAAGGCGACGGTACGCTGGTCAGCCAGGAAGGTCGCGCCCAGCGTTTCTTCCAGGTTTTCGATCCGCAATACCTGGACGCGAGCATTCTGGTGCACGAAGGCTGGCGCTGGCTGCACGCCCTGCGCGCCACCCTGCTGAATCAGCCAATCGACTGGACGCAACTCGACCACGTGACCGCTGCCGTTGCTTCGAGCACCGCGCAACTGGCGCGTATTGTCGACGCTGCACCGTCCGCGGCGTTCCGTATCAAGGGTCTGAAACTGGCGCGTGAGCCGCTGCGTTACTCCGGTCGCACCGCGATGCGCGCCGACATCAGCGTTCACGAACCACGCACCCCGCAAGACAAAGACACCGCGTTCGCCTTCTCCATGGAAGGTTACTCGGGCTCTGCCGAACCGCGTCAGCAAGTGCCGTTTGCCTGGTCGCCGGGCTGGAACTCGCCGCAAGCCTGGAACAAGTTCCAGGACGAAGTCGGTGGTCACCTGCGCGCTGGCGATCCGGGCACCCGCCTGATCGAAAGCACTGGTGATTCGCTGAACTGGTTCGCTGCAGCGCCGCGTGCGTTCAACCCGATGCCGGGTACCTGGCAAGCCGTGCCGTTCTTCCACCTGTTCGGCAGCGAAGAAACCTCTTCGAAAGCCGCTCCGGTTCAGGAACGCATTCCGGCGGCTTACGTTGCACTGGCCAAGTCCGAAGCGGATCGCCTGGGCGTCAACGAAGGTGCGCTGCTGAGCCTGAACGTGGCCGGTCAGACCCTGCGTCTGCCGCTGCGCATCAATGAAGAACTGGGCGCAGGTCTGGTGGCATTGCCTGCGGGCATCGCCGGCATTCCACCGGCATTCGCCGGCGTATCCGTCGACGGTCTGCAGGAGGCAGCGCAATGACCTGGTTCACCCCTGAAGTGATCGATGTGATCCTGACGGTCGTCAAAGCCATCGTGATTCTGCTGGCCGTTGTGGTCGCGGGCGCGTTGCTCAGCTTTGTCGAACGTCGCCTGCTGGGCTGGTGGCAGGACCGTTACGGTCCGAACCGCGTTGGTCCGTTTGGTATGTTCCAGATCGCCGCCGACATGTTGAAGATGTTCTTCAAGGAAGACTGGACGCCACCGTTTGCCGACAAGGTGATTTTCACCCTGGCACCGGTTGTGGCCATGTCGGCCTTGCTGATTGCGTTCGCGATCATCCCGATCACCCCGACCTGGGGTGTCGCGGACCTGAACATCGGCCTGCTGTTCTTCTTCGCCATGGCCGGTCTGTCGGTCTACGCGGTGCTGTTCGCCGGCTGGTCGAGTAACAACAAGTTCGCCCTGCTGGGTGCCTTGCGTGCCTCGGCGCAGACCGTGTCCTACGAAGTGTTCATGGGCCTGGCCCTGATGGGCATCGTGGTGCAGGTCGGTTCGTTCAACATGCGCGACATCGTCGAGTACCAGGCGCAGAACCTGTGGTTCATCATTCCGCAGTTCTTCGGCTTCTGTACCTTCTTCATCGCTGGCGTCGCCGTGACTCACCGTCACCCGTTCGACCAGCCGGAAGCGGAACAGGAACTGGCTGACGGTTACCACATTGAATACGCCGGCATGAAATGGGGCATGTTCTTCGTTGGCGAATACATCGGCATCATCTTGATCTCGGCGCTGCTGGTCACTCTGTTCTTCGGTGGCTGGCACGGTCCGTTCGGCATCCTGCCGCAACTGTCGTTCCTGTGGTTCGCCCTGAAGACCGCGTTCTTCATCATGCTGTTCATCCTGCTGCGCGCCTCTATCCCGCGTCCGCGTTATGACCAGGTGATGGACTTCAGCTGGAAGTTCTGCCTGCCACTGACCCTGATCAATTTGCTGGTGACCGCTGCGGTTGTGTTGTTGAACACGCCCGCGGTTGCGGTTCAGTGAGGATTTGACCCATGTTCAAATATATTGGCGACATCGTTAAGGGTACCGGTACCCAGTTGCGCAGCCTGGTCATGGTCTTCGGCCATGGTTTTCGCAAGCGCGACACCCTGCAATACCCGGAAGAAGCGGTCTACCTGCCACCACGCTACCGTGGTCGCATCGTCCTGACCCGCGACCCCGATGGCGAAGAACGCTGCGTAGCCTGCAACCTGTGCGCCGTGGCGTGCCCGGTGGGTTGCATCTCGCTGCAGAAAGCTGAAACCGAAGACGGTCGCTGGTACCCGGACTTCTTCCGTATCAACTTCTCGCGCTGCATTTTCTGCGGCCTCTGCGAGGAAGCCTGTCCGACCACCGCAATCCAGTTGACTCCGGATTTCGAGATGGCCGAGTTCAAACGTCAGGACCTGGTGTACGAGAAAGAAGATCTGCTGATCTCCGGCCCCGGCAAAAACCCTGATTACAACTTCTATCGTGTTGCAGGTATGGCAATCGCTGGCAAGCCGAAAGGCTCTGCACAGAACGAAGCCGAACCGATCAACGTGAAGAGCTTGCTGCCTTAAGGAAGAACGATGGAATTCGCTTTCTATTTCGCATCGGGTATCGCTGTCGTGGCCACGCTACGTGTGGTCACCAACACCAACCCTGTGCACGCCCTGCTCTACCTGATCATCTCGTTGATCGCCGTGGCCATGACCTTCTTCGCCCTCGGCGCACCGTTCGCCGGTGTGCTGGAAGTTATTGCCTACGCTGGCGCCATCATGGTGCTGTTCGTGTTCGTGGTGATGATGCTCAACCTCGGCCCCGCCGCGGTTCAGCAGGAACGCGTCTGGCTCAAGCCCGGCATCTGGGCCGGGCCGGTGATTCTCGCCGGCCTGCTGCTGGCCGAATTGCTGTATGTGCTGTTCGCTCACCAGAGCGGCCAGGCCATCGGCCACACCACCGTCGATGCAAAAGCCGTGGGCATCAGCCTGTTCGGCCCGTATCTGCTGGTGGTCGAACTCGCCTCGATGCTGCTGCTTGCCGCAGCCGTCACGGCGTTCCATTTGGGCCGCAACGAGGCGACGGAGTAACTTATGCCTGCTATCCCTCTTGAGCATGGTCTGGCGGTTGCCGGCATCCTGTTCTGCCTCGGCCTCGTCGGCCTGATGGTTCGTCGCAACATTTTGTTCGTGTTGATGAGTCTGGAAGTGATGATGAACGCCTCTGCACTGGCCTTCATCGTTGCAGGCGCCCGTTGGGGCCAGCCGGATGGACAGATCATGTTCATCCTGGTGATCAGCCTTGCAGCTGCCGAGGCCAGTATTGGTCTGGCGATCCTGCTGCAACTGTATCGCCGCTTCCACACGCTCGATATCGACGCTGCCAGTGAGATGCGCGGATGAACCTAATCTTTCTGACTTTCGTATTCCCCCTGATCGGGTTCCTGCTGCTGTCGTTCTCTCGTGGACGCTGGTCGGAAAACCTCTCGGCGCTGATCGGCGTGGGTTCCATTGGCTTGTCGGCGATTGTCACCGCCTACGTCATCTGGCAATTCAACGTCGCGCCTCCCGAAGGCGGTCACTACACCCTGGTGCTGTGGCAGTGGATGGCAGTGGAAGGCTTCAAGCCTGACTTCGCCCTCTACATCGACGGCCTGTCGATCACCATGCTCGGCGTGGTGGTGGGCGTAGGTTTCCTGATCCACCTGTTCGCCTCCTGGTACATGCGCGGTGAAGCGGGTTACTCGCGCTTCTTCTCGTACACCAACCTGTTTATCGCCAGCATGCTGTTCCTGGTCCTGGGCGATAACCTGTTGTTCCTGTACTTCGGCTGGGAAGGCGTGGGCCTGTGCTCGTACCTGTTGATCGGTTTCTACTACAGCAACCGCAACAACGGTAACGCCGCACTCAAGGCCTTCATCGTGACCCGGATCGGCGACGTGTTCATGGCCATTGGCCTGTTCATCCTGTTCCAGCAAGTGGGCACGTTGAACATCCAGGAACTGCTGGTGCTGGCACCGCAGAAATTCCAGGTCGGCGACTTCTGGATCACCCTGGCGACCCTGATGCTGCTGGGCGGCGCTGTCGGTAAATCGGCACAACTGCCATTGCAAACCTGGCTCGCGGACGCGATGGCTGGCCCGACCCCGGTTTCGGCACTGATCCACGCCGCAACCATGGTTACCGCCGGTGTTTACCTGATTGCGCGTACCCACGGTCTGTTCACCCTGGCGCCGGACATCCTGCACCTGGTCGGCATCGTTGGTGGTGTGACGCTGGTACTCGCCGGTTTCGCCGCTCTGGTTCAAACCGACATCAAACGTATCCTCGCCTACTCGACCATGAGCCAGATCGGCTACATGTTCCTGGCGCTGGGTGTAGGTGCCTGGGATGGCGCGATCTTCCACCTAATGACCCACGCCTTCTTCAAGGCGCTGCTGTTCCTTGCTTCCGGTGCGGTGATCGTTGCCTGCCACCACGAGCAGAACATCTTCAAGATGGGCGGCCTGTGGAAGAAACTGCCACTGGCCTACGCCAGCTTCATCGTCGGCGGCGCGGCTCTGTCTGCCCTGCCACTGGTGACCGCGGGCTTCTACTCCAAGGACGAAATCCTCTGGGAAGCGTTCGCCAGCGGCAACCAGGGTCTGCTTTACGCAGGTCTGGTCGGTGCGTTCATGACTTCGCTGTACACCTTCCGCCTGATCTTCATCGCGTTCCACGGTGAAGCCAAGACTGAAGCCCACGCCGGTCACGGCATCGCTCACTGGCTGCCATTGTCGGTGCTGATCGTGCTGTCGACGTTCGTCGGCGCCATGATCGTGCCGCCGCTGCACGGCGTACTGCCGCAAAGCGTTGGCCATGCCGGTGGCGAAGCCAAGCACAGTCTGGAAATCGCCTCGGGCGCCATCGCTCTGGCCGGTATCCTGCTGGCGGCCCTGCTGTTCCTCGGCAAGCGTCGCTTCGTGACGGCGATTGCCAACAGCGGCGTCGGGCGTTTCCTGTCGGCCTGGTGGTTCGCTGCCTGGGGCTTCGACTGGATCTACGACAAACTGTTCGTCAAGCCGTACCTTGCGATCAGCCACATCCTGCGCAAAGACCCGCTCGACCAGACCATCGGTCTGATCCCGCGTATGGCCAAGGGTGGTCACACTGCCCTGAGCCGCACCGAGACCGGTCAACTGCGTTGGTACGCTGCTTCGATGGCTGCTGGTGCCGTGCTGGTTATTGGCGCCATCGTGCTGGTAGCGGTCTGATATGAACCTTGCGAATTTGCGAAAGGAAACGAGCCCGTCATGATTCTGCCTTGGCTAATCCTGATCCCCTTCATCGGCGGCCTGCTGTGCTGGATGGGTGAGCGCTTCGGCGCTACCCTGCCCCGCTGGATTGCGCTGATCACCATGTCCCTGTTGCTCGCGATCGGCCTCTGGCTGTGGGCAACCGGCAACTATTCATTTGCCCCGGCGCCTGGCGCCGATCCCACTTGGGCGCTTGAGTTCAAGCACATCTGGATCGCGCGTTTCGGCATCAGCGTGCACCTGGCCCTCGACGGCCTGTCGCTGTTGATGATCCTGCTGACCGGTCTGCTGGGTATCCTCTCGGTACTCTGCTCGTGGAAAGAGATTCAACGTCACGTTGGCTTCTTCCACCTGAACCTGATGTGGATCCTGGGCGGTGTTGTCGGCGTGTTCCTCGCCCTCGACCTGTTCATGTTCTTCTTCTTCTGGGAAATGATGCTGGTGCCGATGTACTTCCTCATCGCGCTCTGGGGTCACAGTTCTTCGGACGGCAAGAAAACCCGGATCTACGCAGCGACCAAGTTCTTCATCTTCACTCAGGCTTCCGGCCTGATCATGCTGGTGGCGATCCTCGGTCTGGTACTGGTCAACTTCAACAACACTGGCGTGATTACCTTCAACTACGCCGACCTGTTGAAAACCAAGATGTCGATGACCACCGAGTACATCCTGATGCTCGGCTTCTTCATCGCCTTCGCGGTCAAGCTGCCGGTTGTACCGTTCCACTCCTGGTTGCCTGATGCGCACGCCCAGGCACCGACCGCAGGTTCCGTCGACCTCGCCGGTATCCTGCTGAAAACCGCTGCCTACGGTCTGCTGCGTTTCGCCCTGCCGCTGTTCCCGAACGCCTCGGCCGAGTTCGCGCCGATCGCCATGACCCTCGGTCTGATCGGGATCTTCTACGGTGCGTTCCTGGCGTTCGCGCAAACCGACATCAAGCGTCTGATCGCCTTCTCTTCCGTTTCCCACATGGGCTTCGTGTTGATCGGCATCTACTCCGGCAGCCAACTGGCCCTGCAAGGTGCAGTGATCCAGATGCTGGCGCACGGTGTGTCGGCAGCCGCACTGTTTATCCTCAGCGGTCAGTTGTACGAGCGTCTGCACACTCGTGACATGCGTGAGATGGGCGGTCTGTGGTCGCGTATTGCTTACCTGCCGGCGATCAGCCTGTTCTTTGCAGCCGCGTCGCTGGGCTTGCCGGGCACGGGTAACTTTGTCGGCGAGTTCCTGATCCTGATCGGCTCTTTTGCAAGCTGGCCATGGATCACTGCGATTGCCACGTCCGGTCTGGTGTTCGGTTCGGTCTACTCGCTGATCATGATCCACCGTGCGTACTTCGGCCCGTCCAAATCGGATGCGGTCCTGCACGGTATGGACGCTCGCGAACTGATCATGGTGCTAGGCCTTGCGGTGCTGCTGATTTACCTCGGCGTCTACCCGCAACCGTTCCTCGATACTTCTGCCGCCACGATGCATGGCGTACAGCAGTGGCTCGGCACCGCCTTCACTCAACTCGCTTCGGCCCGGTAAGAGCGCTATGGAATTCACGATTCAACACTTTATTGCGCTTGCGCCACTGTTGATCACCAGCCTCACCATTATCGTGGTGATGCTGGCAATCGCCTGGCGCCGCAACCACTCGCAGACCTTCCTGATCTCTGTGGCCGGTCTGAACCTGGCCTTGCTGTCGATCCTGCCTGCCTTGAAAGTCGCGCCTCTGGCCGTCACCCCATTGCTGCAGATCGATGCGTTCGCATGCCTGTACATGGCGCTGATCCTGGTCGCCACCCTCGCCTGCGTCACCCTCGCCCACGCCTATCTGGGTGACGGCGGTTCGGGTTACCCGGGCAACCGTGAAGAACTGTACCTGCTGATCCTGATGGCCGCCGCCGGTGGTCTGGTTCTGGTCAGCGCGCAGCACCTGGCCGGGTTGTTCATCGGTCTGGAACTGCTGTCGGTGCCGGTCTACGGTCTGGTGGCTTACGCCTTCTTCAACAAGCGTTCACTGGAAGCCGGCATCAAGTACATGGTGCTGTCGGCCGCCGGTTCCGCGTTCCTGCTGTTCGGTATGGCGCTGCTGTACGCAGACGCCGGTTCGCTGAGCTTCACCGGTATCGGTCAGGCACTGGCTGCCACTGGCCTGCCTAGCCCGCTGGCACAACTGGGCCTGGGCATGATGCTGATCGGTCTGGCGTTCAAGTTGTCGCTGGTACCGTTCCACCTGTGGACGCCGGACGTGTACGAAGGTGCTCCGGCACCGGTCGCCGCGTTCCTGGCGACCGCTTCCAAAGTCGCCGTGTTCGCAGTGATGGTGCGTCTGTTCCAGATCTCCCCTGCTGCAAGCAGTGGCGTACTGAGCGACGTGCTGAGCGTGATCGCTGTCGCCTCGATCCTGTTCGGTAACCTGCTGGCCCTGACCCAGAGCAACCTCAAGCGTCTGCTCGGTTACTCGTCCATCGCGCACTTCGGCTACCTGCTGATCGCCCTGGTGGCGAGCAAGGGTCTGGCGGTGGAAGCCATCGGCGTCTACCTGGTCACCTACGTGATCACCAGCCTCGGCGCTTTCGGCGTGATCACCCTGATGTCCTCGCCGTACAACGGCCGTGACGCGGATGCCCTGTACGAATACCGCGGCCTGTTCTGGCGCCGTCCGTACCTGACCGCCGTACTGACCGTGATGATGCTGTCCCTGGCCGGTATCCCGCTGACCGCAGGCTTCATCGGCAAGTTCTACATCATCGCCACCGGTGTCGAATCGCACCAATGGTGGCTGGTAGGTTCGCTGGTACTGGGCAGCGCCATTGGCGTCTTCTACTACCTGCGCGTGATGGTCACCCTGTACCTGATCGAGCCAAACCTGCGTCGCCACGATGCCGAGTTGCACTGGGAACAAAAGGCGGGCGGCGTCATGCTGCTGGCCATCGCCCTGGTTGCGTTCTTCCTCGGCGTTTACCCGCAGCCGTTGCTGACACTGGTTCAGCAGGCGGGTCTGGCGGGCTGATTGCCCGGCTGGATTTAAGCTACAAATGAAAACGGCACCTTCGGGTGCCGTTTTTTTTGGATATATGTGCAGCGCCTGTCCCCTCTCCGCCGGATACCTGCCCTTGCTGTGGTTGTAGGAACGCATTCAATCAACGCAGGGAAAACTCATCTCATGCGATGGAAAATTCCCAGGAGATGATTGCCAGATTTGTGTCTCTCACAAGACTCGCTGAAATATCCCACACCCTCCGCGCAAGAAACCCTGGCAAGCACACCACATCCCTCAGACACATCACAAGAACTCCCCCGGACAAAAGCGGCTGGCTCCTGACGTCCCGCGGTTCAATCACAAGATGATGTGTACGTATTTCAACCTCCCATCACTCCCGGAACTGAAACTTCCGGACATTTTTGACCGTTCACAGCCCGCCTAATAGATTCGATCCGTGCAATCAAAAGCACCTTCATCCACAAAAAAAAGGAATTGATCCATGGGCTACATGAGCAGCTGGAACGCCAACAAAATCGTTGAACTGGACGAGGAGCAAGCTCGCGATCCGGAGCACATCGAAGCACTGCAACTGAGTGAGGAAGAGCTGGCCGAACTCGATGCGCAGTGAGTGAACGGACGGGGGTGAAAGCCCCCGTTCTTTTGGAGGATGGAAATCATGGACAGTAACTGGATGATCGAGCGAGAACTGACAGCGGACCAGGCCTGCCAGCGCATTCAAACTGAATTGAGTCGGCTGGGAATGACGCCCGCTACGCTCACCTTGGGTCAGGACGTTGTTGCGGTACAGGCGACCTTTACTGACAGCAATGGTCTGCCTGTCGCGCGCGGCGCCGGCAAAGGTTATGCAGTTCAGGCAGCCATCGGTGCGCTCTACGAAACGCTTGAACACTATTGGACAGACTCGCTCTCGGTGCAGAATGCCCACGCTATTCCCGTGGACTACTTCGCAGACAACGCGATCTTCAACCAAGACCCGGTGCGACTCCTTTCCAGCCAGCAGAACCGCCGAATCGCCTGCCGACGCTACACCTGTCCTCAAGGACACGACCCTTTTTATTACCCGCTCGCGCTGACGTCGCCCAACACACAGCAGTTTTTTGATCAGCAGACCGCGGACTGCCGGGCCTTGCGCCGATACTCGAGCAATAGCGGCACCGCCATCGGCGCCAGTTACGACGAGGCCCTGCTGCATGCCATCAATGAATGCATCGAACGGGACGCTGTTTCATTGTTTTTGCTGGATCATTTTTATTATCGGAATCAACCGCCACTGCGCCGGATCGCCCGCCCCGGCAATGGCGATACCCTGGGCCAACTGTGGACGGATGTCGAAAGGGAAATCGGCGCGGAGGTCGTGCTGGTGGATATCAGTACCGAATTCGCTGCGCACACTTTCCTGGCGTTTTGCGCCGCATCCGGTGACCGGATTCATGTTTTCGGTTCAGGTTGCTCCCTGGACCCACGCCATGGTGCCTGGCGCGCGCTGACGGAACTGGTGCAGTTGCATCACGTCGCAGAGGGGCCTGAATACACGCAGCATTTGCTAAACGCGAAGCGTCACTTAAGTCCCTTCCCCCGACTATTGCGCTGCCTGCTATTCAATCCTGAGGATCTGCTGCATCGCTGCGCTCACTCCACGGTGACCCTGCCCCAGGCCAGCCCGCAAGGACCGTTGCCACTGCAGATTGAACAGTTGACCACGGACCTTCAACAACACGGGCGCCGCCTCGGCGTATCCACGGTGCATCAAACCAGCCTCGGCACCAGCCTGGTCAATGTGGTGATACCCGGGCTGGAACGGTTTTTTGTCGTGTCCAGCGGCAACGTGGTGATTCCCCACGCCCGAGGTCGAAGGCTGGGCAAACAGCATCACGGAGTGAGCCCATGAATAACCCAGCCATTGTCTGCTCAAAGGAACGTGAACTGGAACTGGCAGAAAACCTGTCCGACCACATCACAAGCGCAGGCCCGATCAGTTGTTTCGTCGAATCGACTCGCAACGGCCTGCATCAGGTATTTATTCTGCGAGTCCGCGACCAGGACTGGGTCGGCCGCAAAGTCTTGCAGCGAGACCCTTGCAATCGCTGGGGCCTGAGCAGCCTGTTGAACCCCACCATGCTGCTCGGCCCCCACAGGCAGTCGCAATGGGGCAACGACGGCGTGTCGATCTACTTTCAAACCTCAACGTTGAAAGAAAGAACTCAAGCCTTTGACGCCGCGCTGAACTGTCCAGATAGCGAGATTCATTTTCCCTACGCGGTCATCGATGAACGCGGTGACGAGGCTGTTTGCCCCTCCGATTACTGGCAAGGTAACCCATCGCTGGCTGCGCAACTGAACGCCGACGAGTTCCACTTTCGCGAACACTGCGTGAGCGTACTGCGGCCATTGCTCAAACCGGACGACCTGATTTACGACCCGGCCTGCTCGACGGGTGACTTCATCGCCCATCTGGCTGCCGAACTCACCGACGGCCGCTATCTGGGCACAGACCGTTCGGTCTCGATGATTGAATATGCGCAACAACGTCACGCTACGTCCACTGCGCAGTTTCGCGTGATGGAGGCGACAGCCTGCGTCGACGCCTCTATTCGCTGCGACGTGCTGATTGTTCGTTTCCTCAATGCCGAAGTCATGACCCGCCGCGAAGCACACGGCGCGTTTGATAGCCTGGTGCGCTGCGTGAACCCCGGCGGCACAATCCTCGTGTTTGGTCATACCCCGGTGTTGCTTGCCATGCGCTGGCTGGCTCACACCTTTGGTCTGGCGATTATTTCCAGTGTGGCGGCGCGTAGCGGGCGGCAAGAGTTGTTCCAGTTCTACCGCCTGACGCTTCCCACCGCATGACCCGCCTCAACGGATACCTTCTCACCGCTGACGGCCACCAACTGTACTGGGAGCGCCACGGAACACGCGGTGGTGAGCCCGTGTTCTTCTTGCACGGGGGCCCGGGTGGGCGCTGCAGCCGTCATCATCTGGAATTCTTCGACCTGCGTTGCTTCGACGTGATTTTGATTGACCAGCGCGGATGTGGTCGATCGCGCCCTTACGGGCAGACGCGAGACAACAACACGACCCTGAACGTCGAAGACATCAACGCCTTGCGCCTGCACCTCGGTTTGCAGCGCATCAGTCTGCTGGGTGTCTCCTGGGGCACCTGGCTGGCCATTCAATACCAGCAGCGGTACCCCGCCACTTTGCTGAAAACCACATTGGTGTCTGTTTTCGTTCCGTTTGCAGCGAACACTTACGCCTATGAAGAAGCAATCAACGCAGCCTTGCGCCATACCGGTGGCGGTACCACGCGCGACATCCACCAAATATTGAATGATGGCTGTCATGAGCAACAGCACCAGGCCGCCATCCACTGGTTGCAGGCTTCGTTACGACTCAACGGGCAGACAATGCCAATGGATGCTCTCGGCAGCTTTGCCGATGAAGAAGCCATTCTCGCCATCCGCCTGGAATTGCATTACCACGTCAATCGCTACTTCTTCAGTGCCGATAGCGAAGACGTTTCGCTCAATTCCGACACCCTGATAATCCAGGGCGTCAAAGACACCTTCGGCATGTCCAGCCTGCGTTGGTTACGCCAGCGCCAGCCCGTGCAAAGCCGCCTGCTGCGCGCCGGGCACAACGCTTTCGAATGGCCTATATTGAAAACCGTACGCGAGTCGTTGAAACGTGAATGCGCGTCAGACGCTTTTCCCCCAACCGTAGTCCCCCTTGCAACCTTGAACCGAACCGATCTGGCAAAGCCGCCCAGATGACGAAATTGCAATTCCCAATCACCCTCACGCGCATTAACTAAACCAAGGCTGGGGCGCCGTGTCCCCGGTCAACCAGCGCGGTTGATACGAATTTATTTGTAGAAGCTCCTTGCGCCTTTGAAAAGAAGTGGAGTGAGCCTGCTCGCGATGGTGTCAGGTCAGCCAATATCGCTGAGCTTGATCCCGGTGATTTCAGTGAAGATCTTGGCCAGCGCCTTGGACTCGGAAGCGGGCCCTGCTGCGCAGCCCAGCGGGAGCAAGCTCCCTCGCCACAATCGCATCACAGTTTCTTCACCATTGGCACGCACGCCAGTTGCAGACCCGAAGGCGATTGGTAAATCGCACTCCCCTCCCCGATGTAACCGCAGCGCCGGTAAAAATCGGCAGCGTTCAACGTCGCGTCCAGACAGACCTCTGTCAGCCCCAGCACCCTCGCCAGATCTTCGAGAAAGTGCAAAACGTGTTTGCCCAATCCCCGTTGCATGAAATCCGGATGAATGAAGATTGCACCGATTTCACGTTGCTCCATATCAAGCATTCCAGTTGCCACTGGCTCGCCCTCAACCCAGCCCAGATAGAAATGCTTTTCCATGAGCGTGTCGTAACCGTCCTCAGCCGAGCCCTGGGTCCAGTGGTGCATTTGCTGCTCGGTGTAAGCACCGATGCATTGATGCCTGATCGCCAAGCGTCGTATGTCGAATGCGGTTTGGGCGTCATTCGCGCCAGCTCTTCTGATGTCGAACATTTCTCTCTCCATGAGCCATGTGCATACAGAAAATGAAAAAGCCCCGTCCATTTCTGGCGGGGCTTCGGGTACACGTCAAATGACAAACACGTATGACCTTATGGCCCGCCGGAAGCGGTCATGCAGGAGCACATCATGGTCATTCGATATTGGGTGTTCATGGGGCGATAGTGCTGTGAATTGTTCCGATACGTCAATCGCGAAGTCTCTTGGTGGGAGCGAGCCTGCTCGCGAAGGCCTCGGCACTTCCACCATCCTCAGTGCCTGACACTCCGCTACCGCGAACAGGCGCGCTCCCACAGGTTTGTGTGGAATTCACAAACTCCAGGTACGCCCACATGACGAAATTGTAATTGCGCCATCACCTCGGCGTTATCCGCAGCTTGTAACGATGTTACCCGGCGACGATGCCGGCGGGCGCTTGCCCGTCGAACAATAAAACCCACGCCGAAGCACGTTCCCGTTCTGCCGAACCCAAGGAGTGTTTGATGGTTAACAATTCAAAAATGTCGATGGCCGCTTTAGCGGTGGTGGTTGGCTCCGGGCCGCCCATGGTGTTTGCCGAAGAAAAAGCCGAGGGCTTTATCGAAGGCAGCAGCCTGACGGTGCTCAACCGTAATTTCTATTTCAATCGTGAGCACCGCAACGGCCAGTCCAGCCCGACCGGCAACGGTTATTCCGAGGCCTGGTCGCACGCGGTGATCAGCAAGTTCGAATCCGGCTTTACCCAAGGCACCGTCGGGGTCGGTGTTGATGCGTTTGCCATGATCGGCTTGAAACTCGACACCGGTGACGGGCGCAACGGTGGCCGCAGTTCGTTTGATGTGCTGCCGGTCAACAGTGACGGCGAGGCGCGGGACGAATACACCAAGGTCGGGGGGGCCGCGAAAGTGCGGGCATTCGATACGGTGGTCAGGGTTGGTGATGTGTTCCCGGCCAACCCGGTAGTAGCGGCAGGAGACTCTCGTTTGCTGCCAGAAAGCTTTCGCGGCGTAACGGCGACCAACACCAGTATTGAAGGTCTGTCGGTTCAGGGTGGTCGACTGCACGCGATGAGCCAACCGGTGTCCAGCGACATGCGCGAGAACTTCGCAACCTTCTATGCCGGCCCGGTCAATTCGCCGTGGATCGCTTATGGCGGCGGCGATTACGTGCTGAACAAAAACCTCAGTTTCAGCCTGTACTCCAGTCGTCTCAAGGATGCCTGGAATCAGTACTACGCTGGCACCGCGTGGACGTATCCACTGTCGGATGACTTGTCGCTGTTTGGTGGTTTGAATTACTACAAGGCTGTCGACGAAGGCAAACAACTGCTCGGCGAGTTCGACAACAACATCTGGAGCGGCCGTGTCGGCGTGAAACTCGGCGCGCATTCCGTCGCCCTCTCCCACCAGCGCAACAACGGCAACGACGATTTCGATTACCTGCGCCAGTCCGACTCGATCTTCCTCGACAACTCCATCCAGTACAGCGACTTCAACTCGCCCAAGGAACGTTCATGGATGGTGCGTTACGACCTCGACATGACCACCTATGGCGTGCCCGGTCTCTCGTTCATGACCCGTTATGCGCGCGGCACTGACGCCGATTATTCCAACGCCAACGCCGTGTACATGCGCCGCGATGCTGAAGGCAATCCGCTGACTGATCAGAAGCGCTGGGAGCGGGATATCGAAGTCAAATACGTGGTGCAGAGCGGTTCGTTGAAGGACTTGTCACTGCGCTTGCGCCAGGCCACCACTCGCGCCACGGCGTTCGAGTCGGACCTGGATGAAGTGCGGGTGATTGTCGAATATCCGTTGGTGATTCTCTGAGTTCACGAGCAATGCACATTCACCTTTAGAAGCTCCTTGCTCCTTTGGAAAGAGGTGAATTTTTCGGCGTCCTTTGGGGCGCCTTTTTTATGTCCGGACTTCAACGCAACGCCAAAACCTGTGGGAGCGAGCCTGCTCGCGAAGACGTCGGCACAGCCAACGCCATCGTCGGTTGACTCACCGCTTTCGCGAGCAGGCTCGCTCCCACACGATTATGCGGTGGGCTCGACGTTATCCAGCGCCCTGTTCACCGCGAGTTCGCCAAGCATCACCACTTGTGCGATACCGAGCAGGGTCTTGCGATGCGTGCCTTGCAGCAGCGCCGCGAAGTCGCCGAGCATGACGCTGGCCGAGCCCAGGGATTCGCTGGCGTTGGCCAGCAGGGATTCGGTGTCGGCCTTCGGATTGACCTGGAACATCTGGTTCTGGACGTAGGGCGTGGCCATGATGGCGGCGGTGGGTTTGAGGTAAAAGTCGAGGGCGCGGTCGGCGGCTTCGTGGAGTTTGCGGGTGTCTTCGCAAGCGTAGGGGGACGTTGTATTGGCGTCCGCAGCAACGGCTGTTTCGGGCGGATTGGGTGTTGGCTTTTTCATAATGTTTTCACTCAGCTTGACGGTGGAGCTGACCCATTCGGTTCCACGCGAAGGGGTGGCAGCTGTACGCAGGTTGGAACCCGGGCAACTGAGCAAAACCCGACAGACTCGAAGTCTCCCGCGCACAGCCGCCATAACGGAGTGCACACCATCAAAGTGCGCAAGCATACGTCATGAAAGATGCTTTTGCTGTCAGTTGAACCACGGGGTTCCAAACCCGATCGCTGAATTGGCAGCGACCCACACAGGCTAGAGAGCTGACGTCCGACGGACAACCTGAAAACATTGTGGGAAGGTTCTGTATTTCCCACACAATCTTTAAACATCTCGAACCGAAATACACATCGTCATATCGAAAGCCACCCCGTGTAGGAGCTGCCGAAGGCTCGGGCTGCGATCTTTTGATTTTGATTTTAAAGATCAAGATCAAAAGATCGTCCGATCGCGGCCCGAGCCTTCGGCAGCTCCTACAGAGGACCGCGTTTTTATCATTACGGGGCGATCGCGTTTTGATTGGGGCAGATCAGCCACGTTGGCGACAATCGCCGGCCACGGTGTATTTGACGGTGTTGAGTTGGCCTTTCGAGTCTTCGTAAGTCATGGCGGTGGGGACGACGGCGCAAGTCGCCGGCGGCTTGACGACGCTCACGACTTTGACCACATCCAGCTTCATCCCGTACTCGTATTCCTTCACCACTGGCGGCGCTTTGCCCTGGTTGTCGGCGTATTGCTCCATGGCTTTGACGTTGGCACTGAATGCGCGCTCAAACGTGCGGTCACCACCGCCCTCGGCCAGCACATTCATGGACATCGCCATCACCCCGGTGAACACCATCCACTTGATCAACTTCATGTTTATAACCTCCATAAAAAAGCCCGGCATCGATGCGCGATGACAGGCTTGTTCCAGCACGGCTGCGTTTACAGGTCTTGAGTCTTGTCGTCTTTCTTGTCATTGACGACGACCGGATCGCGGGCCTGTTCGCGGGCAACGTACAGCTCTACGGAGCGGTCGTTGGCGGTCATCATTTTTTCGAAAGTGCGGTCGCCGCCACCTTCGGCCATGGCCAGGGAAGACAGCGCCAGGGCTGCGGTGAAGGCACTGATTTGGGCAAATTTCATCTTTGATTCCTCGTTTAAGTAGCTGACGGGATCAAGGTAACAATCCGAACCTATCGGGACGGTGGCGGGGAAATTACATATCCGTTATCTCCCGGATCAGCGCACGGAAACCCTGTGGGAGATTACCTATTTAGTTGGAACAGCCTCCTCATCCCGGCGATGGGCCAGTTGGTACAGCGCCGGCAAGATCAGCAACGTGAGAATCGTCGAAGACAGGATCCCGCCGATCACCACTGTCGCCAATGGCCGCTGCACCTCAGCCCCCGTGCCGGTCGCCAGCGCCATCGGAATGAAGCCCAGCGACGCCACCAGCGCCGTCATCAACACTGGCCGCAATCGCGTCAGCGCACCGATGTTGATCGCCTCAGTGAGCGACCGCCCCTCCTCCCGCAGATTGCGAATGAACGCAATCATCACCAAGCCGTTCAACACCGCCACTCCGGACAACGCAATAAACCCGACGCCCGCCGAAATCGACAGCGGAATATCGCGCAACCACAGCGCCATGACGCCCCCGGACAACGCAAACGGAATCCCGGTAAACACCAGCAAGCCATCCTTCAGATTGTTGAACATCATGAACAACAGCCCGAACACCAGCAGCAACGCCACCGGCACCACGATCTGCAAGCGCTTGGCCGCTGATTGCAGTTGCTCGAACTGCCCGCCCCAACTGGTCCAGTAACCAGGCGGCACTTGCACGTCGCGTTCGATCACTTCGCCCGCCTCGGCAACGAATGAACCTATATCGCGCCCGCGCACGTTGGCGCTGACGATCACCAGACGCTTGCCGTTTTCGCGGCTGACCTGATTCGGCCCCAGCACCAGGTCGAGGCTGGCGACGTCTTGCAGGGCGATAAAACCGATCTGATTCGCCGCGCCATTCACCGCCGGCACCGGAATCAGCAGCGCCGACAAGCCGTCGATGTCCTTGCGCATGGCATCGGACAAACGCACGACCATGTCGAAACGCCGATCCCCTTCATACAACGTGCCGGCCTGACGTCCGCCCACCGCCACGGCAATGGTGTCCTGCACATCACCGACGTTGAGCCCGTAACGCGCGGCCTTGTCGCGATCGATGTTGATGGTCAGCACCGGCAACCCGGTGGTTTGCTCGACTTTGACTTCGGAGGCGCCGCTGACCTTCTGCATCGCCGCCGCAATCTTCGCCGCCGTGGCGTTGAGCACGTCCATGTCATCGCCAAACACCTTCACCGCCACGTCACTGCGCACGCCGGAAATCAGTTCGTTAAAGCGCAACTGAATCGGCTGCGACAGCTCGTAGTTGCTGCCCGGCAATGTGGCGGCCACCGCTTGCAGTTCGGCCATCAGAGTTTCGCGGGACTTGCCCGGATCCGGCCATTGCTCTTTGGGCTTGAGCATCACGTAGCTGTCGGAGATGTTCGGTGGCATCGGGTCGGAGGCGATTTCCGCAGTGCCGGTGCGGGCAAATACGCGCTCGACTTCCGGCATCTTCGCCAGAATCAGCGTCTCCAGTCGCTGCTGCATATCGACGGATTGCGTCAGGCTGGTGCCCGGCACGCGCAAGGCTTGCAGGGCGAAATCGCCCTCACTGAGGCTCGGCACAAACTCGCTGCCCATGCGGCTGGTCAGCACGCCGCTGAGCACAATAACGCCCACCGCCGCGCCCACCGCAACGGCACGATGACTCATCACCCAAGCCAATGCCGGCGCATACACGCGACGCGCGCCGCGCATCACCGCGCCCTCTTCTTCCTTGACCTTGCCAGTCACGAACAGCGCAATCGCCGCCGGCACAAAAGTCACCGACAACAGCATCGCGCCGAGCAAAGCGATGACCACGGTGAACGCCATCGGGTGGAACATTTTCCCTTCAACGCCGCTCAGGGCGAAGATCGGCAGGTACACGACCATGATGATCAACTGGCCGAAAATCAGCGGTCGCCGCGCCTCTTTGGCCGCCGCAAACACGTCCTTGAAACGCTCGGCACGCGTCAACAATCGCCCATGGTGCTGCTGCGCATGAGCGAGTCGGCGCAGGGTGTTTTCGACGATCACCACCGCGCCGTCGACGATGATGCCGAAGTCGAGCGCGCCGAGGCTCATCAGGTTGGCGCTGACCTTGTTGCTGAACATGCCGGTGAAAGTGAACAGCATCGACAGCGGAATCACCATCGCCGTGATCAACGCCGCGCGAATGTTGCCGAGGAACAGGAACAGAATCGCGATCACCAGAATCGCGCCTTCGATGAGGTTCTTTTTCACCGTGGCGATGGCTTTGTCGACCAGGTGCGTGCGGTCGTACACCGGCACCGCGATCACGCCGTTGGGCAACGATTTGTTGATCTGCTCGAGCTTGCCGGCGACCGCTTGCGAGACGGTGCGGCTGTTCTCGCCGATGAGCATGAACACCGTGCCGAGCACCACTTCACGGCCGTTTTCGGTGGCCGCGCCGCTGCGCAGTTCGCGGCCGATTTCCACGTTGGCGACGTTTTTGATGCGGATTGGTGTGCCGTCGACATTGGCCATGACGATGTTGGCGATGTCCTCGGTGCTCGCCACTTGCCCCGGCGCGCGAATCAGCAACTGCTCGCCGCTGCGCTCGATGTAACCGGCGCCGACGTTGGCATTGTTGCGCTCCAGCGCCGTGACCAGATCGGTGAGGGTCAGCTTGTACGCGGCGAGGCGTTTCGGGTCCGGGGCGATCTGGTATTCCTTGGCAAAACCGCCGATGGTGTTGATCTCGGCCACACCCGGCACGTTGCGCAATTGCGGCTTGATGATCCAGTCCTGAATCACCCGCAGATCGGTCGGCGTGTAGGGCGTGCCGTTGTCCTTGAGCGCGCCCTCCTGCGCTTCGACCGTCCACAGGAAAATCTCGCCGAGACCGGTGGAAATCGGCCCCATCACCGCTTCCGCGCCTTCGGGCAATTGCTCCTTGGCGATCTGCAAACGCTCGTTGACCAATTGCCGGGCGAAGAAAAGGTCGGTGCCGTCCTTGAAGATGACGGTGACCTGTGACAGCCCCGAACGTGACAGCGAACGGGTCTGCTCCAATGCCGGCAAACCGGCCATGGCAGTTTCAATCGGGAAGGTGATGCGCTGCTCGGTTTCCAGCGGCGAGAACCCGGCGGCGCCGGTGTTGATCTGCACCTGAACATTGGTGATGTCGGGCACGGCGTCGATCGGCAGTTTTTGATAACTGGCGATGCCGAGGCCGGCCATGAGCAGAACGGCGAGCAGCACAATGATGCGCTGCTCGATGGCAAACTGGATCAGGCGTTCGAACATGGGGACCTTCCAGAATTAATGACTGTGCTCGGCCGAAGCCTTGCCCAGTTCCGATTTGAGGACGAAGCTGCCGGCGCTGGCGACTTGCGCGCCGGCCTCCAGGCCTTGGGTGATTTCCACCTGCCCCGCCGCGCGACTGCCCAGCTCCACCGCTTGCGCCTTGAAGCCGTCGTCGGTGCGCACGAACACCGTGGGTTTGTCCTCGACGGTCTGGATCGCGGTTTCCGGCACCGCGACTCGCGCCTGACGGCTGTCAGTGGCCACCAGTACGGTGACGAACAGCCCCGGACGCCACGAACCTTGCGGGTTTTCCAGGGTGACGCGCACAGTCGCCGTGCGGGTTTGTTCGCCAAGCAGACTGCCGACGTAGGCCACGCTGCCGGTGACTTGCGCATTCAATTCCGGCGCGCTGACGGTCACGGCTTTGCCCACTTGCACCTTGGTCAGGTCCTTGGGCGAAACGCCGAACGTCACCCACACTCGCGACAAATCCGAGAGCGTGAAAGCCGCTGTGGTTTCATCAACCACCTCCCCCGGCGTCAGGTGTTTTTCCACCACGACACCGTCGAACGGCGCACGCAGTTCATAGCGATTGCCGCCGGTGGCGACCACGCTGCCGCTGAGCACGCTGATTTTTTGCCGGGCGTTGTTCACGGCGATTTCGGCTTCTTCCATGGCTTGCCGCGCCTGGAGAAAATCCTGCTCGGCAGAAATCCTGTCCTGCCACAGCTTCTTTTCGCGCTCATAAGTCGTGCGCGCCAAGGCCAAACGGCGTTGCGCCGCCGCCTGCTCACTGCGCTGGTCGGAGATCTGCTGACTGGAGATTACCGCCAGCAATTGCCCCTTCTTCACCGACTGGCCGAGGTTGACCGACACCGACTCGACCACGCCGGGCACGCGTGGCACGACGTGGGCGGTGCGGTCTTCGTCGAATCGCACTTCGCCGGGGAACGGTAACCCCAGGCTGATGGTTTGCGCGCGTGCTTCGGCCAGTTGAATGCCCGCAGCGGTGATCTGTTCGGCGCTCAATTCAATGTGCCCTTCTTGGCCGTGGTCGCCGTCGGCGGCGGCGCCTTCTTCAGCGTGATCGGCATGTTCCGCCGCTTCATCGGCATGCGCGTCGATAGAAGCATTGCCGGGCCACATCGAGCCGATGCCGATGCCCAAAGCCAAGGTCGCCACCGCGACCACCATCAGTTTTTTATCCATGGAAACTCCTCTGCGCCGTGCCTTCGCGCAGTGATTTGAAAAGTGAAATTCAAGGGCTGACGGCGAGGTCGCCGAAGATCCGTTCGATGCGCACGTGCGCATCTGTCGCTTCGCTGACGGCCTGGATGTATTGGCTGCGAGCGCTGATCAAGGTGCGCTGGGCGTCGAGCACGTCGAGGAAGCCGAACTTGCCCATTTCAAAGCCGCGTGTGGCGCTGTCCACCGCACTTTGCGCGGCGGGCAGGATGGTCTGGTTAAAGGTCTGGACTTCGCCATTGGCGGTCTGCCATTGCTCAAGACTGGTCTGGATCTCCGTGCGCAAACGCAGCTCGATGGCGTTACGCAGATCCCGCGCCTGATCGGTTCGGCGCGCCGCTGCCAGGACGTTGCCCTGATTGCGATTGAATAGCGGAATCGGCATCGACAGCCCGACCACGTTGACCCGTTCGCGCTCGGTTTCGCTGTACTGGCTGCCGAGGCTGACGGTGAGATCGGGAATGCGCTGGGACTTTTCCAGCCCCAACGCAGCCTCACGCTGATCGATCTGCAGGTTGGCCAGGCGCAGCTCGGCGGTTTCGTTCAGACGCTCCAATAAACGGCTGGGTGGCGGCACCGTGGCGAGGTTTTGCGTAGCAGCTTGTACGTTGATCGAGGTCGGCAACGGTGCGCCCATCACCTGTGCCAGTTGTTGGTAAGCGTTGGCCTGATCGCGTTCGGCGCGGCTCAGTTCCAGGCGCACTTCGGAGAGCTGCACCTGCGCCCGCGTGCCCTCCACCGGCGAAGATTTGCCCGCCTCGATGCGGCCGTGCGCCACGCGCAAACCGTGCTCGGCCAGTTGCAGTGACTGTCGCGACAACTGCAAGCGTTGCTGCGCAGTCTGGGTGCTGTTGAACGCCTGAATCACATCGGCGCGCAAGGCATTGCGCTTGCGCTCAAGTTCAATGCCGGCGCCGTCCTGCGCACGGCTGGCAACATCGATGCGCGCGCCGCGTTTGCCGCCCAGTTCGATCGGCTGACTGAGCATCACCGTGGTGGTGCGGGATTCGCGGCGGGTGTCCTCGGCCTCCCACGAGACTTCAGGATTGGGGATCAGGCCCGCCTGCTTGCGGTCGCCCTCGGCGATGCCGATTTCCCATTGGGCAGCGGCCAGATCGGGGTTGCCGGCGAACGCGGTTTGCAGGGCCTGCTCCAGGGTCAGGGTCGACGCGACCGCAAGGTTTGCTGTGGCCAGCAACAGCATGCCGCCGGCTATTTTTTTCAGGCGTGATCGCGCCATCAGTTCTGTTAAACCGGGCAATGGCAGACTTCCTTTAATCAAGAATCTTTGATGCCGCCACGGTAGGGTTTTGAACTTATCGACAAGGTGACTGGAACATTACAAATCCGTTATCCACGGTTGCGGGAAGTTGTTTTGCACTAGCATGCGAAGTGCGACATTCAATTATGTAATACACGGAAACAAATACACCGAAGTTATCTGCCGAACAGCACTTGCCTGAAACGAGTTCTCATGAAGGGTGCCCTATCGCCCTGCGGCAGGCTGCCGCAGTGGCTCTATTCAAGGCTTCATCGAGAGGTTTTTCGTTGACTCTGTAGCTACTACAGCCTTTACCTTGCACGTCTGCACGCAGAGAAATCTCTGTAGGAATATTTTTAGTCGTTAATAAAACCCGTCCGGAAGCCCTTACAAAAACAACAACTTTCCCGGCCACCCTTAATTAAATATCCATTAAATAAAAGTGGTGATAGATCATGCGAATCCTTGTCATCGAGGACGAGCTTAAAGCTGCCGAATACTTGCATCAGGGTTTGACCGAAAGTGGTTATATCGTCGACCACGCAACCACTGGCGCCGACGGACTGCATCTGGCGCAACAACAGGCTTATGACTTGATCATTCTCGACGTCAATCTGCCGGAACTGGACGGCTGGGGCGTGCTGGAACAACTGCGCCGCACTCATTCCACGCGGGTGATGATGCTCACCGCACGCGGGCGTCTGGCCGACAAGATTCGCGGGCTCGATCTGGGCGCCGACGACTATCTGGTCAAGCCATTCGAATTCCCCGAGTTGCTGGCGCGGGTGCGCACACTGATGCGCCGCAGCGAAAACATCCCGGTGCCACAGGTGCTGAAAGTCTCTGATCTGGAGCTCGACCCCGGGCGTCATCGCGCGTTTCGCGGCGAGCAACGCATCGACCTGACCACCAAGGAATTCGCCCTGCTGCATCTGCTGATGCGCCAGTCCGGCGAAGTGCTGACCCGCACGCAGATCATTTCACTGGTGTGGG
Organism: Pseudomonas sp. P42; assembly: GCF_017973755.1. Classification (NCBI taxonomy): domain Bacteria; kingdom Pseudomonadati; phylum Pseudomonadota; class Gammaproteobacteria; order Pseudomonadales; family Pseudomonadaceae; genus Pseudomonas; species Pseudomonas sp. P42. Next base: position 462,840 of record NZ_JACOPU010000004.1, read on the forward strand.
ACATGAATTTCGACTGCGACACCAATGTGGTCGAAGTGTCGATCCGGCGCTTGCGGGCGAAGATCGATGATCCGTTCGAGCACAAGTTGATCCACACCCTGCGCGGTGTCGGCTACGTGCTGGAGGCGCGGGAATGAAGCCAGCCAGCCTGTCGATGCGCCTGGGTTTGACGGTGAGTATTCTCGGCGCGCTGTTGGTGGTGTTTCTGGCGATCCTGGCGTATTTCGCCCTGACCCATGAACTGAATGCGCTGGCCAGAGACAGCCTGGAAAAGAAAATGGCGCAGGTTGAGCACAGCCTGTCGCTGTACGCCGATGTTGGCGAAATCAGCGGAAAACCGCACATCCTGCTCGATCAGGTGATGGGGCACGACAACCTCACACTGACCATTTACGACCGCTCAAATTTGCGTTTGCCACGGCTCAAATCCGGCTCGGGTCTGGCCGATCCACGCGTCGAATTGAAAGCGGTTCGGGCGACCACCGATCAGTTGAGCTACAGCGACAGTACCGACGCGCAAGACGCAAAGTTTCTCACTGCCTCCAAGTTGATCCGCCTCAAGGATGGCAGCAGCGTGCCGGTGTTGCTGTCGATGGATAATGCCCATGATCAGGCGTTGCTCAGCGCCTATCTGCGTTCCACGCTGATTGCCTTGCCGTTATTGCTGGTGTTCATCGGCCTGAGTGCCTGGGGCGCGGTACAGCGTGGGCTGGCGCCGATGCGCGAGTTTCGTAAAGTGGCCGCGATGGTCTCGACCCAGGATCTGGATCATCGGCTGTCAGTCGTGAACATGCCCCAGGAGTTGAGCGAACTGGCGCAGGGCATCAACTTCATGCTGCATCGACTGGATGCCGGGGTGCAGCAGCTGTCGCAATTCTCCGATGATCTGGCCCATGAGCTGCGCACGCCGATCAATAACCTGATGGGCAAAGCGCAGGTGACGCTTTCGCGCGAGCGCAGCGTGGACGAGTACAAGGATGTGCTGGTGTCGTGCACTGAAGAGCTGGAGCGCGTGGCACGGATTGTCTCGGACATGCTGTTTTTGGCGCAGGTCAGTCATCCGTCGGCATTGGCACCTTTTGAGTCGGTGGCGCTGGAGGACGAAGCGCTGAAGGTGGCGGAGATGTTTTCGCTGTCGGCACAGGACAAGCAGATTCATCTGAATGTGCTCGGCAGCGCAGCGGTGATGGGGGATCGATTGATGATTCAGCGAGCGATCTCGAATCTGCTGTCCAACGCACTGCGCCATTGTCCGTCCGGCAAAACCGTGACTTTGCTGATTGAACAAGGTGCGACACAGACCTCATTGCTGGTCAGCAATCCAGGCGCGGGGATCGAGGCGCAGCATTTGCCCCATCTGTTTGATCGCTTCTACCGCGTCGACAGCAGCCGCTCACGCTCACAAGGCAGCACCGGGTTAGGACTGGCAATCGTGCGCTCGATCATGAGCCTGCATCAGGGCGTGGCTGACGTGAGGAGTTTGCCGGGGGCGATGACCGTGTTCCGCCTCGGTTTCCCGACTGCTGAGTCATCCGTATAGGCACCCATCCTCCCACAAACGCCGAAAGCTCTCGCCGCAACCTCGGTTTCGTCCTACAGCCAGTAACAGTGAATAGCTCTATCGTGGATGCCTTCGGGAGGGAATATCGGAGCGAGTAAGGATCATGAAACGAGATACTTTTTGGGAGTTGGTTGAGGGCGCCGACACCATGGCTGCCAGCCGGCAGAGCAAAACCAGGCAAATGCCCCACACCTATGGTCGTGCTGCCCTCTCACTTGTCTGCGCGGAACATTGGCGCGATTTTGCGGCCCTGGAATATTCTGGCTATATTTGTCCAGAATACGGGGGAGAAATAATGATCATCGTTCCGCTGGCGGAAGCCAAAAACAATCTATCCAAACTCGTCGATGACGCGGCAGCGGGACAGGTCATCACGATTGCCAAACATGGTCGTGCGCTGGCACGCCTCGTCCCTATGGGAAAATCCAATGGCCAACGTATAGGGGCAATGAAAGGAAAACTGGTGCTACCCGAAGATTTCGACGCCCCATTACCTGACGACATGCTCGATTCTTTCGAAGGCACGCAGTCATGAGGATTCTGCTGGACACGCACATTCTGCTCTGGACGCTCAGTGATGACGCCAGACTCTCCGGCAAAGCCAGAAAGCTGATTGAAAACGCTGCCGATATCTACATCAGTGCTGCCACCTTCTGGGAAATGGCAATCAAGGTCGGACTCGGAAAGCTGAACGTTGATCTCGAGGAAATTCGGCAGTACTGCATCGAGAGTGGCTTTATAGAACTACCGGTAACGTCTGAACACGCAATCGCCGTGAAAGATCTTGAGCACCATCATCGTGATCCGTTCGACCGCCTTATCGTTGCAACCGCAATGACCGAACCGATGAAACTCCTCACTGCTGACCCATTGGTTGCCCGGTACACAGATCTGGCTGTTCTGGTTTAGTTCGGGCACAAAAAAGACAGGGAAACACCACTGAAACCTGTGGGAGCGAGCCTGCTCGCGAAAGCTGTGGGTCAGGCAGGAAAAAAAACGGCACCTTTCGGTGCCGTTCGCTTTTCACATTTCAGCTTTTACTTGCGCGCATCCGCCCACGATTTGAGCAGTTCGTTGTAGCTCACGGTCTCGCCCTTCGGCTTCTCGTTGGCCAGTTTCGGTTTCGGTGCGCCCGTCTGGTCGAACCAGTATTGCGCGTCGCGTTCCGGGTTCATTTTCGGTGCGCAGGTGGCCTGGGCCTTGGAGCGTTCGAGGCGCGTCATGATCGCGTCCTGATCCTTGGCCAAGCCATCCAGCGCCTGCTGCGGAGTCTTCTCGCCGCTCGCCGCTTCGGCGATGTGGCTCCACCACAGTTGTGCCAGACGTGGATAGTCAGGCACGTTGGTGCCGGTAGGCGACCATTGCACGCGGGCCGGGCTGCGATAGAACTCGACCAGACCACCGAGTTTCGGCGCCAGATCGGTCATGGCCTGCGAGTTGATGTCCGACTCGCGAATCGGTGTCAGACCGACAATGGTTTTCTTCAGCGAAACCGTTTTCGAGGTCACGAACTGCGCGTACAGCCACGCCGCGAGTTTCTGTTTCTCAGGCGTGGATTTCATGAACGTCCACGACCCCACATCCTGATAGCCGAGCTTCATGCCCTCTTCCCAATACGGGCCTTTAGGCGACGGCGCCATGCGCCACTTCGGCGTGCCGTCGGCGTTGACCACCGGCAGGCCGGGTTTGGTCATGTCGGCGGTGAACGCGGTGTACCAGAAGATCTGCTGGGCGATGTTGCCCTGCGATGGCACCGGGCCGGACTCGGAGAAGGTCATGCCCGCGGCTTCCGGTGGCGCGTAGGCCTTGAGCCAGTCGACGTATTTGGTGGTGGCAAACACCGCCGCCGGACCGTTGGTGTCGCCACCGCGGGTCACGCTGGAACCGACCGGATGGCAGTCCTCGACGCGAATCCCCCACTCGTCCACCGGCAAACCGTTGGGCAAGCCCTTGTCGCCGCCACCGGCCATGGAGAACCAGGCATCGGTGAAGCGCCAGCCCAGCGACGGGTCTTTCTTGCCGTAGTCCATGTGCCCGTAAACGCGCTTGCCGTCGATTTCCTTGACGTCTTCGCTGAAGAATTTGGCGATGTCTTCATAGGCGGACCAGTTCACCGGCACGCCCAGCTCGTAGCCGTACTTTTCCTTGAACTTGGCTTTCAGGTCGGCACGCTCGAACCAGTCAGCGCGGAACCAGTACAGGTTGGCGAATTGCTGGTCGGGCAGTTGATAGATCTTGCCATCCGGCGCGGTGGTGAACGAGATGCCGATGAAGTCCTTGAGGTCGAGGGTCGGCGAGGTGAAATTCTTGCCTTCGTTGGCCATCAGATCGGTGATCGATTCGGTCTTGCCGTAACGAAAGTGCGTACCGATCAGGTCCGAGTCGTTGACCCAGCCGTCATAGATATTCTTGTCGGACTGCATCACCGTCTGCATCTTTTCCACCACGTCACCTTCTTGCAGCAGGTCGTGGGTGAGCTTGATCCCGGTGATTTCAGTGAAGGCCTTGGCCAGCACCTTGGACTCGTATTCATGGGTGGTCAGGGTTTCCGAAACCACCTTGATGTTCATGCCGCGAAACGGCTCGGCCGCCTTGATGAACCACTTCAATTCTTCAAGCTGCTGTTCGGCCGTCAGGGTCGACGGTTTGAATTCGCTGCCGATCCACTTTTTCGCGGCATCTTCGTAGGCATCGGCCCAGGCAGATGCGCTCAAACCGCTGAGTGCCAGCATGGCTGCCAATGAAATGCTATGTCGCAGCTTATTGTTTTTGTCGAACATAGAGACCTCCTGTTTAGGATTTCGGAGCACGATTGCCGATCAATTCGACTAGCCCCAACGCATCACAGCCAACAGCCACACCAGGGACAACGCGGACGCGACCCAGATGCTCCAGTCGGTGGCGCCGATTACCAGCAAATGCAGGTAGGCGCTGCCGAGAAGACCGATAAACAAGCGATCGCCACGGGTGGTGGCAATCGGCAGAAACCCTCGCCGCAGAATGCTCGGCGAACGCAATTCCCAAGTGGTCATGCCCACCAGAATCAGGCCGATGACGATGAAGAATGTCGCTGTGGGGGTGGTCCAACTCATCCATTCCATCATCAGTTCCTCAAACTCGACCGAGGGCAAAGCCCTTGGCCACGTGGTTGCGAACAAACCAGATCACCAGCATGCCGGGCAGAATGGTCAACACCCCCGCCGCCGCCAGCACGCCCCAGTCGATACCGGAAGCCGACACCGTTCGGGTCATTACCGCCGCAATCGGCTTGGCGTTTACCGAGGTCAACGTGCGCGCAAGCAGCAGTTCGACCCAGGAAAACATGAAGCAGAAAAACGCCGTGACGCCGATGCCGGAGCCGATCAGCGGGATGAAAATCTTCACGAAGAATTTCGGGAAACTGTAGCCATCAATGTAGGCGGTTTCGTCGATTTCTTTCGGCACGCCGGACATGAATCCTTCGAGAATCCACACCGCCAACGGTACGTTGAACAAGCAATGCGCCAGCGCAACAGCGATGTGCGTGTCGAACAGACCAATCGACGAATAGAGCTGAAAGAACGGCAACAGGAACACCGCCGGCGGCGCCATGCGGTTGGTCAGCAGCCAGAAAAACAGGTGCTTGTCGCCGAGAAACCGATAGCGTGAAAACGCGTACGCGGCGGGCAACGCCACGCTCAGGGAAATCACCGTGTTCAGGCTGACGTAGTACAACGAATTGAGATAACCGGTGTACCAGCTCGGATCGGTGAAGATCACCTTGTAGTTCGCCAGCGTGAAGTCCTGTGGGAAAAGCGTCAGGCCACCGAGGATTTCGGTGTTGCTCTTGAAGGACATGTTCAGCAGCCAGTAGATCGGCACCAGCAGGAACAGGATGTAGATCAGCAGCGGAATCAGCTTTCTCTTGCTCATGGCCGGGCCTCAGCGGTTGGCGTCGGAGTGCGTCATGGCGGTATAGAACAGCCAGGACACCAACAGGATGATCAGGAAGTACACCAGCGAGAAAGCCGCTGCCGGACCCAGGTCGAATTGGCCTACAGCCATCTGCGTCAACGTCTGACTCAGGAAGGTCGTAGCGTTACCCGGCCCGCCGCCAGTGAGCACGAACGGCTCGGTGTAGATCATGAAACTGTCCATGAAACGCAGCATCACTGCGATCAACAGCACGCTCTTCAGCTTGGGCAACTGAATGTGCCTGAACACCGCCCATCCCGAAGCGCGGTCGATGCGCGCGGCCTGGTAGTAAACGTCAGGAATCGCCCGTAATCCGGAGAAACACAGCAGCGCCACTAATGAGGTCCAGTGCCAGACATCCATCACCAGCACGGTCACCCAGGCGTCCATGGTGTTGGCGGCGTAGTTGTAGCTGATGCCCATGGCGTTGAGGCTGGAACCGAGCAAACCGATGTCGGCACGACCGAAAATCTGCCAAATGGTGCCGACCACGTTCCACGGGATCAGCAGCGGAATCGCCAGAATGATCAGCACCACCGACGACCAGCGGCCCTTGGTCGGCATGGTCAGGGCGACAGCGATGCCCAGCGGAATTTCGATCAACAGCACGCAGGCCGAGTAGATGAACTGGCGCAGCAGCGAGTCATGCAGACGCGGGTCGAGCAGCACCTGCTTGTACCAGTCGGCGCCGACAAAGTAGCGGCTGGACTGGTCGAAGATGTCCTGCACCGAATAGTTGACCACGGTCATCATCGGGATCACCGCACTGAACGCCACCAGCAGAAACACCGGCAACACCAGCCACCAGGCCTTGTTGTTCTGCACCTTGTTCATGGCTGCACCTCGCTGTTTTCGCTGGCTTCGAGGAGGAATTCGTCGGCATAGACCATCAGCCACTGCGCCGGAAAACTGATGTAGGCCGTGCCCTGCGGCACCGGTTTGTCTTCGGCCAGACGAACTTTCAACGGTGCACCGTCGAGGTCGAGGGTCATGATCTTGTAGGTGCCGAGGTCTTCGACGTGTACGACCCTGGCCTGCATCGCGTCATCAAACGGCTCGTCCCACACATGAATAAACTCGGGACGGATGCCGACCTTCAGATTTTTCCACTGACCGTGTTCGATATGGCGCTGCAAGCCGTCGGACAACGGCAGGTGCGTCGAGGCGAAACCGACGCCACCGGGTTGCGGTTGCACTTCGATCAGGTTCATCCCCGGGCTGCCGATGAAGTAGCCGACGAAGGTGTGGCTGGGCCGCTCGAACAATTCCCGCGGCGTGCCGAACTGGACGATCTGGCCGCCGTACATCACCGCGATCTTGTCGGCGAAGGTCGAGGCCTCCAGTTGATCGTGGGTGACGTAGACCATGGTGATGTTGAACTGCTCGTGAATCTGCTTGAGCTTGCGCCGCAGCTTCCATTTAAGGTGCGGGTCGATCACCGTCAGCGGCTCATCGAAGAGGATCGCCGAGACGTCATCGCGCACCAGACCACGGCCCATGGAGACTTTCTGTTTTTCGTCAGCGGTGAGGTTGCGCGCCTTCTTGCTCAGCAGGTTTTGCAGGTCGAGCACTTCGGCGATTTCCTGCACCTTGCTGTGCACTTTCGCCTCGGCCATGCCCTGATTGCGCAGGGGGAACGCGAGGTTGTCGAACACGGTCATGGTGTCGTAGACCACCGGAAACTGGAAAACCTGAGCAATGTTGCGCTTCTCCGGCGTGAGGTCGTTGACCGCTTTGCCGTCAAACAGCACATGTCCTTGCGAGGGACTGAGCAGACCGGAAATGATGTTGAGCAACGTCGATTTACCGCAACCCGACGGCCCGAGCAGCGCATAAGCCCCACCCTGTTCCCAGACGTGATCCATCTCGCGGATCGCATAATCCTCCGCGCCACTCGGGGTTTTGCTGTAGCTGTGGGCGAGGTGTTGCAAGCGGATTTCGGCCATCAGGCAACCCTCGCGACACGCCGGCCCGGTGCTTGCACCAGACGGCCCTGCGCATCGAAGACAAACAGTTTATGGGTCGGGATATAGATGCGGATCGGCGCATCGACGTCGTATTCGTGGACACCCGGCAGGTGCAGCACCAGCAGGAAATGTTCGTTGCGCACGTGCAGAAAGGTTTCCGAACCACTGATCTCGGCGACTTCGACGGTGACCGCCAATTCAAGGTCGTCATCGTTGCTCGGCACCAGCGAGATATGGCTGGGGCGCACGCCAAAGCGGAACTCGCCCTCGCCCACCGGACGCAGATCGACGTTCAACGGGAAGTGCACGAAATTGGCGAAGCTGACTTCGTTGCCGGCAATCCGCCCGGGCATCAGGTTGATCGGTGGCTCGGAGAACAATTCGGCGGCGAGCACCGTTTGCGGCTGGTGGTACACCTCGGTCGACGGCCCGCTCTGAATCACCCGGCCTTCGTGAAGAATCGTCGTAGTGCCGCCCAGCGCCAGGGCTTCGTTGGGTTCGGTGGTGGCATAGATGGCGATGGTGTGGCGCAACTTGAACAGCTCGCGCATTTCCTGACGCAGTTCCTCGCGCAGTTTGTAGTCGAGGTTGACCAGCGGCTCATCGAACAGAATCAGTTCGGCATCCTTGACCAGCGCCCGCGCCATGGCGGTGCGTTGTTGCTGACCGCCCGAGAGCTCCAGCGGATAACGCTGCAAGAACTTCTCGATGCGCAACATTCGCGCGGTTTCCTGCACCCGGCTGTGGATGATCTCTTTCGAGATACCGGCCTGGCGCAGTGGCGAGGCGATGTTCTCGAACACGGTCATGGTCGGGTAATTGATGAACTGCTGATAGACCATCGACACGTTGCGCAAGCGCACTGGGCGTTGCGTGACGTCGACGCCGTTCATCAGCACGCGGCCGCTGTCTGGCTTGTCGAGGCCGGCCACCAGGCGCATCAGGCTGGTTTTGCCGGACAGCGTGCGGCCGAGCAAAACGTTGAACGAACCGGGTTCGAATTTCAGGCAGGCATCATCGATCCAGATCTGGCCCTCGACGGTGCGGCTGACGTGCTCCAGGGTGAGTGACATGGCTCGGCCTTTTTTATTTTTGGAGTCAAGCGACCTGTGCACTAGAGCGACTTTCGTGCCAAAAATGGCAAGTTGTTGATTTGTCGTGAAAATCGCCGAAAACGTCGAGAAGCGGCCTTCAATGGTGAACACATTTGAACAGTTGGACGATTGACAATGAACAATAGTGAACAACACTCTATGGATGCTTTTTGCCCGATCCTGAAGACGATATAGATCCCTGTGGGAGCGAGCCTGCTCGCGAAGGCGGTGTGTCATTCAACGAATTTATTGACTGGCCCGGCGCTTTCGCGAGCAGGCTCGCTCCCACAGGGGATGCCTGTAGTCCTCAGGATTTGGGTTCATAACAATAATAAAAATCGCTGCATCAGAGGCTGACCGCCATGGCCGCACCTGCCCCGCCGTTGTCCCACGACGCGATCGTCCAGAGTTCCTGGCAACGCTGTCGCGCGTTCGGTCTTGACCACCAGAGCACCCCGGCTTTCGATCAACTGCCCGCCGCCAGCATTGCGCGGCTACTCGACAGTCAACATTCGTTGGTGCAGACCACCCACCAGGAAGTGCTGCCCTATTACGAGAACATCCTCAGCAATTCCAATTGCCTGATCATGCTCGCCGATAACCAGGGCCAGGTGCTGACCTCGTGGGGCACGCAACGCTTTATCGAGCCGAATCTGGCGCGGGGTTTTCAGGCCGGTGCGAGCTGGATGGAGCGCTGCAGCGGCACCAATGCCATCGGCACGGCGCTGGCCTGTGAGCAGGCCGTGCATATCGAACACGACGAACATTTTCTTAAAGCCAACCGCTTCATGACCGGTTCCGCTGCGCCGATTTTCGACGCCGAGCGCAAGGTGATTGCGGTGCTCGACGTCTCCAGCGACAGCTATCTGCCGCCGTCGCACACACTGGGCATGGTCAAGATGATGAGCCAGACCGTGGAGAACCGGCTGATCCTCAACCTGTTCCACGGTCAGCACTTTCAACTGACCTTCAACACCGGGTTGAACAACCTCGACAGTCAGTGGGCCGGGTTGTTGATCTTTGATGAGAGCGGCCAGGTCCTGTCGGCCAATCGCCGGGCGGACAATCTGCTCGGCGTGCGTTTGTCGCGGGTGAGCGTCGAGAGCCTGTTCAAAGTGTCGTTGCTGGAGTTGATCAATCAGCCAGACGGCTTGCCGTTTGCCTTGCAGACCTCGGGGCGCAACCGCTTTCAGTGCTTGTTGAAGCGGCCGAAACAGGCACCGATTCAGGCGCGGGTTTTTACTGCTGAAGCTAAACCCGTCGTTTCTACGGTGATCAGCCTCAACACCCTGCACTTCGGCGACAGCCGCGTGGAAAAAGCCGTGCGGCAGGCAGAACGGCTATTGGAAAAAGACATCCCCTTGCTGATCCACGGCGAAACCGGCGTCGGCAAAGAGGTGTTCGTCAAAGCCCTGCATCAGGCCAGCACGCGCAGCAAACAAGCGTTTATCGCCGTCAACTGCGCAGCGATCCCCGCCGAACTGGTCGAATCCGAGCTGTTTGGCTACGAGAAAGGCGCGTTCACGGGCGCCAACCAGAAAGGCAGCATCGGCCTGATCCGCAAGGCTGACAAAGGCACGTTGTTCCTCGATGAAATCGGCGACATGCCGCTGCCCACTCAGGCGCGGTTGTTGCGGGTGTTGCAGGAGCGCTGCGTGCAACCGGTGGGCAGCAGTGAGTTGTTCCCGGTGGATCTGCGAATTATCTCGGCGACTAACCGTTCATTGCGCGAGCAGGTGCAACTGGGACGGTTTCGCGAGGATCTGTATTACCGCATTGGTGGCCTGACGCTGGAACTGCCGCCGCTGCGCGAGCGCAGTGATAAACAAGCGCTATTTAAACGGCTTTGGGAGCAACATCGAGAGCCGACGCAGTGGGCGGGTTTGAGCCCAGAGGTGCTGGAATTGTTCGACAAGCATCCGTGGCCGGGGAATCTGCGTCAGGTCAGTAGCGTGATGCAGGTGGCACTGGCCATGGCTGAAGAGCAACCGGTGCGGGCGGAACATTTGCCGGATGATTTTTTTGTCGATCTGGAGATGGAGCCGGTTGAGAGCGCGCAGCCGTTGGGGTTGGATTTGAATGATGTTGAAGCGTTGAATCGGGAGTTGAAGGCAGCTGGGGGGAATATTTCGCATCTGGCGCGGCGGTTGGGGGTTAGTCGCAATACGCTTTATAAGCGGTTGCGGCAGTTGGGCGGTTAACAGCGAAGATCAAAAGATCGCAGCCTGCGGCAGCTCCTACACGGTGTACGCAATGCCACTGTAGGAGCTGCCGAAGGCTGCGATCTTTTGACTTTGAAAACTATATAAAAGCAGTGCGCATTACGAATACGCCGACTCAATATTTGTCGTTGAAGCAGCAGCCAACGTACGCAACCCAATCAACACAACCACCATCATCATCACCCCCGCACCAATCGCCACCCCGAACCCCGCACGCGCGCCATAAGCATCAATCACCGGCCCCGCGAGCATGCCCCCAAGCGCTACGCCAATGCTGATGCCAGTGGTCATCCACGTCAGCCCTTCTGTCATCCTGGACGCAGGGATGATGATCGTCCCCAACTTCATGACCACGACCATGGTGGGCGCAAACGATATGCCCGCGATAAACAGCATCGCTGACAGGACATAAACATCTGTTGCGAAAACCGGCAATACGCCCGTGATTGCCGTGACCAATATGCCGATAAAGAACTGTTTTTCTATCGGCAAGGTTAGCCGCAATGCACCGAACGTCAGACCCGCCACCAGCGAGCCCAACGCATAGGCGGCGAGGATGAAGGTGGCAGACGCTGGCCAGCCTTGATCATTGGCGAAAGCCACGACGGCGACATCGATTGCGCCGCCAATGGCCCCCATCGCCAACAACGCAAGGACAATGGTGCGAACGCCGGGAATCAGCAAAGTGGAACCGGTGTTGCTGCGGTTGCCAACAACCACTTTCGGTTCGGTTTGACGCTGCATGAGAAACGCCGTCACCCCGATGGCCAGCAGCCCGACCGCAACCAGTGGCCCGGCTTCGGCGAAGAAGGTCACGCTCAAACCGATCGCCAGTGGCGGGCCGATGATGTACGCGAGTTCGGTCAGGACCGTGTCCAGTGAGAACGCCGTGTGCAACTGCGGCTTGCCGCGGAACAACTGCGTCCAGCGTGCCCTGATCATGGACGGCATGCTGGGCATCGTCCCCGCCAGTGCCGCCAGAACAAAAAACAAGGCGGCAGGAGCCCTCATGTAGACGGCGAAGATCAGCGCCAGCAGCATGACCACGCTGAATGCCGTGACGATGGGCAGCACTCGACTCTGGCCGCGCTGATCAACGAATCTCGAAATGACCGGGCCGAGCAGCGCATTGGCCAGGGTGAACGTACCGGCGACGGCGCCGGCCAGCCAGTAGACACCGGTTTGCTGGACCAGCATGGTGATGATGCCGATGCCGATCATTGCTTGTGGCAGTCGGGCAATAGAGCTCGCGAGCACTAACCCGGTGGCGCCGGGTGTCGTGAACAGTTCGCGATAGTGATTGGCCATGGTTCCTCCATTTATTCGTCGCTGAGCTGCATCCTGCTGAACGCGCTGCCGCCCATGTTGGCGGAGTCAGACATCAAGACCTACGCGTAGAGCAAAAGCAACCCCCTCACCCCAGCCCTCTCCCGGAGGGAGAGGGCTGGGGTGAGGTGTCTGACGTTTTACATCGACCTGAAAAAACCAGTCGATTATGGATTCAAAGCAGCACGTTCAAGTCGGCGCATCTTTTAAACATCCCCCAATCAGTCCCCTCTCCCTCCGGGAGAGGGTTAGGGTGAGGGGTTCTTCTTCGTGACAGGTCCGAGGGTTGGGGGCACAGATCAAAAGATCGCAGCCTTCGGCAGCTCCTACAGGATCGCGCTCGATGCAGGAGCTGCCGAGGGCTGCGATCCTTTGATTTAAAAAAACAAAAACCCGCACAAGGCGGGTTTTGTTTGTAACAGGTATGGCAATCAGTCAGCCAGACGCCAGGTAGTCCCACCCTTACCGTCTTCCAACACCACACCCATCGCGGTGAGCTGGTCACGAATACGGTCGGACTCAGCCCAATCCTTACCCGCCCGTGCCGCCAGGCGCGCAGCAATCAGCGCGTCGACTTCAGCCGCGTCAACACGCCCTTCGGCGCCAGCCTGCAGGAAGTCGTCTGCTTCGAGTTGCAACACACCCAGCACGCTGGCCAGTTCTTTCAAACGGGCAGCCAAACCAGCCGCTGCATCAAGATCGCTCTCGCGCAGACGGTTGATCTCACGCACCATCTCGAACAGCACCGCGCAAGCTTCCGGCGTGCCGAAGTCGTCGTTCATCACCGTGGTGAAACGTTCGACAAACGCTTCGCCGCCGGCAGGCGCCACGTTCGGCAGGCCTTTCAACGCGTGGTAGAAACGCTCGAGTGCGCTTTTGGCGTCCTTGAGGTTGTCTTCCGAATAGTTGATCGCGCTGCGGTAGTGGCTCGATACCAGCAGGTAACGCACGACTTCCGGGTGGTACTTTTCCAGCACGTCGCGGATGGTGAAGAAGTTGTTCAAGGACTTGGACATCTTCTCGCCATTGATGCGAATCATGCCGCAATGCATCCACGCGTTGGCGTAGGTCTTGCCGGTGGCTGCTTCGCTCTGGGCGATTTCGTTTTCGTGATGCGGGAACTCGAGGTCGCTGCCGCCGCCATGAATATCGAAGGTCTCACCGAGGCAGCACGTCGACATCACCGAGCATTCGATGTGCCAGCCCGGACGCCCGTCGCCCCACGGCGATGCCCAGCTCGGCTCGCCCGGCTTGACGCCTTTCCACAGCACGAAGTCCAGCGGATCTTCCTTCGCTTCGTCAACTTCGATCCGCGCACCGATGCGCAGGTCTTCGATCTTCTTGCGCGACAGCTTGCCGTAGCCCATGAACTTGCCGACGCGGTAGTACACGTCGCCATTGCCCGGAGCGTAGGCATAGCCCTTGTCGATCAGGGTCTGAATCATGGCGTGCATGCCCGGAATGTGATCCGTGGCGCGCGGTTCCATGTCCGGCTTCTTGATGTTCAGGCGCGCTTCGTCTTCATGCATCGCGGCGATCATGCGCTCGGTCAACGCTTCGAACGACTCGCCGTTCTCGTTGGCACGATTGATGATCTTGTCGTCGATGTCGGTGATATTGCGCACGTAAGTCAGGTCGTAACCGCTGAACCGCAACCAGCGGGTCACCAGGTCAAACGCGACCATGCTGCGACCGTGGCCCAAGTGGCAGTAGTCGTACACGGTCATCCCGCAGACGTACATGCGCACCTTGTTGCCATCGAGCGGCTTGAAGACTTCTTTGCTCTTGGTGAGCGTGTTGTAAATCGTAAGCACGTTGGTTTCCTTGACGCTAAATCACTGGCCCCACGAATCACGCAGGGTCACGGTACGGTTGAATACCGGCTGACCTGGTTTCGAGTCCTTGATATCGGCAACGAAGTAGCCTTCGCGCTCGAACTGGAAACGGTCTTCCGGCTGTGCATTGCCAAGCGATGGCTCAGCACGACAACCGGTCAGCACTTGCAGCGAATCAGGGTTGATGTTGTCGAGGAAACTGGCGCTGTCTTCGGCCTTCTCCGGGTTGGCCGAACGGAACAGACGATCGTACAGACGCACTTCGCACTCGATGCTGGCGGCGGCCGGCACCCAGTGGATCACGCCTTTGACCTTGCGGCCTTCCGGGTTCTTGCCCAGGGTTTCGGGGTCGTAGGAGCAACGCAGCTCGACGATGTTGCCGTCGGCATCCTTGATCGCTTCGTCGGCGCGGATCACGTAGCTGCCGCGCAGGCGCACTTCGCCACCCGACTCCAGACGCTTGTAGCCCTTCGGCGGCTCTTCCATGAAATCTTCACGGTCGATGTAGATTTCCCGGGCGAACGGCAGAGCGCGCACGCCCATGTCTTCTTTCGGATGGCGCGGCAGTTCGAGGTTCTCGACCTGGCCTTCCGGGTAGTTGGCGATCACGACTTTGAGCGGACGCAGCACGCACATGGCACGCGGGGCGCTGTGGTCGAGGTCGTCACGGATGCTGAATTCGAGCATGCCGAAGTCGACCACGCCGTCGGAACGGTTGGTGCCGATCATTTCGCAGAAATTGCGGATCGATTTCGGTGTGTAGCCACGACGACGGAAGCCCGACAGCGTGGACATGCGCGGATCGTCCCAGCCATTGACGTGCTTTTCATCGACCAGTTGCTTGAGCTTGCGCTTGCTGGTGATGGTGTAGTTGAGGTTCAGGCGGCTGAACTCGTACTGACGCGGGTGCGCCGGCACTGGCAGCGCATCGAGGAACCACTCGTACAGCGGACGATGGCTTTCGAATTCCAGGGTGCAGATCGAGTGGGTGATGCCTTCGATGGCGTCCGACTGACCGTGGGTGAAATCGTAGTTCGGGTAGATGCACCACTTGTCACCGGTCTGATGGTGATGGGCGTGGCGGATGCGATACATGATCGGGTCGCGCAGGTTCATGTTCGGCGAGGCCATGTCGATCTTGGCACGCAGCACGCGGGCGCCGTCCGGGAACTCACCGGCGCGCATGCGGGCGAACCAGTCGAGGTTCTCTTCAACCGAACGGTCACGGAACGGGCTGTTCTTGCCCGGCTCGGTCAGGCTGCCACGGTATTCCTTGGCTTGCTCGGGCGTCAGGTCGTCGACGTAGGCCTTGCCGGCCTTGATCAGCTCGACGGCCCAATCGTGCAACTGGTCGAAATACTGCGAGGCGTAGCGCACTTCGCCGGACCATTCAAAGCCCAGCCATTTGACGTCGCTTTCGATCGCGTCGATGTATTCCTGATCTTCCTTGGCCGGGTTGGTGTCGTCGAAACGCAGGTGCGTGACGCCGCCGAACTCCTGGGCCAGGCCGAAGTTCACGCAGATCGACTTGGCGTGGCCGATGTGCAGGTAGCCGTTGGGCTCAGGCGGGAAACGGGTGATGATCTTGGTGTGCTTGCCCGAGTCCAGGTCTGCCTGGATGATCGGCCGCAGGAAGTTGACCGGCACGGCGGGGCCGGACTTGGCATTCGAGGTAGGGTCGACAGTGGGCTTGCTCATAGGATCCTTGACTTACATGTGCGCGGCCGCAGAAGAGGGGCCAGACAAAACAAAGCCGCTATCATAGCCGATGCTGTCAAGGGGCTGACAGAGCAGGCCCTATAAAGGCGTGCATTTAATCGCACGGAAATGAAAAACTGCCTCGAAATTCACGCCTGTCACGCTAAACTGCGCACCTCGGCCTTCAAGGGCTGAACCGGTAAAGGGTGCAAATGGCCCATACCCACGAATTCCTTATAAAGAGTAGCGATCATGACTCAAGTAAAACTGACCACTAACTTCGGTGACATCGTCATCGAGCTGAACGAAGAAAAAGCCCCGATCACCGCGGCCAACTTCATCGAATACGTTAAAAAAGGTCACTACGAGAACGTCGTGTTCCACCGTGTGATCAAAGGTTTCATGATCCAGGGCGGCGGTTTCGAGCCTGGCATGAAGGAAAAGAAAGACAAGAGCCCAAGCATTCAGAACGAAGCTGACAACGGTCTGAAGAACGAGAAGTACACCCTGGCCATGGCTCGCACCATGGACCCGCATTCGGCATCGGCACAGTTCTTCATCAACGCCACCGACAACGGCTTCCTCAACCACACCGCCAAGACCGCTCAGGGTTGGGGTTACGCGGTATTCGGTAAAGTGGTTGCGGGCTTCGACGTTGTCGACAAGATCGAAGGCGTTTCCACCACGTCCAAGGCAGGTCACCAGGACGTACCAGCAGACGACGTGATCATCGAGAAAGCCGAGATCATCGAAGCGTGATATTGCTGATTTCAGACTTGCATCTGGAAGAGGAGCGCCCGGACATAACCCGGGCGTTTCTGGATTTGCTCGCCGGACGCGCCCGCTCGGCGAGTGCGTTGTACATTCTGGGCGACTTCTTCGAAGCGTGGATTGGCGACGATGCCATGACACCTTTCCAGCGTTCCATCTGCCAGGCCCTGCGCGAATTAAGTGACAGCGGCACGGCGATATTTCTGATGCACGGCAATCGCGACTTCATGCTCGGCAAGGCCTTTTGCAAGCAGGCCGGCTGCACATTATTGAAGGATCCGAGTGTCGTGCAGTTTTACGGCGAGCCAGTGCTGTTGATGCACGGCGACAGCCTCTGCACCCGCGACGTCGGCTATATGAAGCTGCGTCGTTATCTGCGCAATCCGGTCACCCTGTTTGTCCTGCGGCATCTGCCACTGCGCACCCGCCATAAACTGGCGCGCAAACTGCGCAGCGAGAGCCGGGCGCAGACGCGGATGAAGGCCAATGACATCGTCGATGTCACGCCCGAGGAGATTCCGCGGATCATGCAGGCATTTGGCGTAAAGACTCTGATTCACGGCCACACCCATCGTCCGGCGATCCACAAGCTGCAACTTGGTGAGCAGGCGGCGAAGCGAATTGTGCTGGGTGATTGGGATCGTCAGGGTTGGGCGTTGCAGGTGGATGAGAACGGGTATGCATTGGCGCCGTTCGACTTTGCCCCGCCTCCAGCCCTGCCCGCCCCCGCAATCTAAAGACCGAACAAAAAACCAATGTGGGAGCGAGCCTGCTCGCGAAAGCGGTGTATCAGACACCTCAGTGCTGAATGACACACTGCATTCGCGAGCAGGCTCGCTCCCACATTGGATGGTGTTGCAGATCAGTGGCCGGAAGCAGCCGGCCCCGCCTTCGCCGCAAACGGCGGCTTCGCCAGCCACACAATCAATATCAACCCCATGAACCCCCAACCCAACAGCGTGAAGTAATCCACGGTGGAGAGCATGTACGCCTGACTGGTCAGGATCTGATCCATCTGCGCATAAGCCGATTGGCTCGCCCCGCCCAAATGATTCAAGGTCTCGCGAGTCGCCGGCTCGAAAGTGCTGATACTCTCGCTCATGTACGCATGATGCTGATCCGCGCGACGAATCCAGATCCATGTGGTCAGCGACGCCGCGAAGCTGCCGCCCAACGTCCGCAAAAATGTCGCAAGGCCTGCGCCGTCAGCGATCTGGCTTGGCGGCAAGTCCGACATCAAGATGCTCAACGTCGGCATGAAGAACAGCGCCACGCCAATGCCCATGAACAGTTGCACCAGCGCAATGTGCTGGAAGTCCACCTCGTTGGTGAACCCGGCGCGCATGAAGCAGCTCAGGCCAATCGCCAGAAACGCCAGCCCGGCCAGCAAGCGCAGGTCGAACTTGTTCGCGTACTTGCCGACAAACGGCGACAGCAGCACCGGCAGAATACCGATCGGCGCCACGGCCAGACCGGCCCAGGTCGCGGTGTAACCCATCTGGGTTTGCAGCCATTGCGGCAGGATCAGGTTGATACCGAAGAACCCGGCATAACCCAACACCAGCACAATCGTGCCGATGCGGAAGTTGCGATGGGCGAACAGGCGCAGATTGACCACCGGGTGCTGATCGGTCATTTCCCAGATCACGAACACCGCTAGCGCAACCACCGAAATCGCCGCGCCGATGATGATGAAGTTCGACTCGAACCAGTCCAGGTCATTGCCCTTGTCGAGGATGACCTGCAACGCGCCGACACCGATGATCAGCGAGATCAGCCCAACGTAATCCATCGGCTGGCGACTGGTCACCCCCGGACGCTTGGCCAGTTGCGAACGCACCACCATCACCGCAAAGATGCCGATCGGCACGTTGATGAAGAAGATCCACGGCCAGCTATAACTGTCGGTGATCCAGCCACCGAGGATCGGTCCGGCAATCGGCGCGACCACCGTGACCATCGCCAGTAACGCGAGCGCCATCCCCCGTTTAGCGGGGGGATAAACAGCGATCAACAATGTTTGTGTCATCGGGTACAACGGCCCGGCGACCAGACCTTGCAGCACCCGGAAACCGATCAGTTCCGGCATCGACGTCGAGATACCGCAAAGGAACGACGCCAGTACAAACAGAATGGTCGCCCAGAGAAACAGCTTCACCTCGCCGAACCGGCGGCTGAGCCAACCGGTCAGCGGCAGCGCAATCGCGTTGCTCACGGCGAACGAGGTGATCACCCAGGTGCCCTGCTCCGAACTCACACCGAGGTTGCCGGAAATCGTCGGCAGCGCCACGTTGGCGATGGTGGTGTCGAGCACTTGCATGAACGTCGCCAGCGACAGGCCGATGGTGCTGAGCAACAGGCTGGGCGGCGTAAAAGAGGCGTTATTGCTCATCGTGAATCCTTTGAAACCAGGTTGACGCCGTGCCCTTGTGGGAGCGAGCTTGCTCGCGAAGGCGGTCTGTCAGACAAATCAATGCTGAATGACGCACCGCTTTCGCGAGCAAGCTCACTCCTACAGGGTCAGATGCGATCTCAGCGTTGCGCGGTTTTGCTGGCCGCGGCGCTGTTGTCGTGGATCAGCCGCGCAATCATCGCGTCGGCTTCGGCCAGTTGGCGGTCGTAGACGTTGGTGCTGAACGAGGCTTTTTGCGGCGGCTGCTGGGCCAGTACCGGGCCGCTCTGGTCGTGCAGATTGACCTCGACATTGGTCGACAGACCGACACGCAGCGGATGCTTGGCCAGTTCTTCAGCGTTGATGTGAATACGTACCGGTACACGCTGGACGATCTTGATCCAGTTACCGGTGGCGTTCTGCGCAGGCAACAGCGCAAACGCGCTGCCAGTGCCGGCGCCGAGGCTGTCGATGGTGCCGCTGTATTTCACGTCGCTGCCGTAGATGTCGGATTCGATGTCCACTGGCTGGCCGATGCGCATGTCACGCAACTGGGTTTCCTTGAAGTTGGCATCGATCCACAGTTGATCCAGCGGGATCACCGCCATCAGAGCGGTGCCCGGTTGCACACGCTGACCGAGCTGCACGGTGCGTTTGGCGACGTAACCGGTGACCGGTGCAATCAAAGTGCTGCGGGCATTGGTCAGATAGGCCTGACGCAGATCGGCGGCGGCCGACATCACGTCCGGATGCGACGAAACCACGGTGTCGTCGACCAGTGCGCTGGTGGTTTTCAGTTGCTGTTTAGCGTTGGCCAGGGCGTTTTGTGCCGAGGTCAGGTCATCGCGAGCGTGGGACAGTTCTTCCTGGGAAATCGCCCCGCCCGAAGCAAGATTCTTGCGGCGGTTGTAGTTGTCCTGGGCTTTCTGCACTTCAGCTTGCTGGGCGTTGACCTGGGCTTTCATGCCATCGACATTGCTGTACAAGCCGCGCACCTGACGCACAGTGCGCGCCAGTTTCGCCTGAGCACTTTGCAGGCCGACTTCAGCGTCGTTGGGGTCGAAGTTGATCAGCACCTGACCTTCGTGAACCAGATCGCCATCGTCAGCACCAATGCTGACCACAGTGCCGGTCACCAGCGGGGTGATTTCAACGACGTTGCCGTTGACGTAGGCGTCGTCGGTGCTTTCACTCCAGCGCCCGATGAATTCGTGATACGCCCAGACGCCGGCGATGGCGAGGATCACCACGACGGCCAACGTCAGCAGCATCACTTTACGTTTGCGCGGGTTGCCGGTGTCCGGGGTGTTGTCTTGAGCTTGAGTGTTTTCGGCAGTGGCCATGACAAATACCTTGAATTAGTTGTGCGGCGTGGCTGGGCGGGCGTTGGCTGCGGTCAGGGTTTGCCCCTGGAAGCCGCCGCCCAGCGCTTGCATCAGTTGAATCGACAGGTCGATCTGCTCGGCATTGAGGTTGGCCAACTGACGCTGGGCCTGGAGCAATTGCTGCTCGATGCTGAGCACGTCCAGGTAGTTGCCGATGCCGGAACCGTAACGCTGGACGATGGTGTTGTAAGAATCCTGAGCAATGTCGGTGGCGTGTTGCTGCGCGCCGATCTGCCGGCCGATGTCACGTAACTGGTTGATCGTGTCGCTGACATCGCCGAGTGCTTTCACCAGACTTTTGTTGTACTGCGCCACCGCCAGATCGTAATCGGCGTCGCGCGCATCGAGGTTGGCGCGCAGGCGTCCACCGTCGAAGATCGGCACCGAAATGGTCGGGGCTATGTTGAAGAAGCGACTGGCCGAACCGAACATCGCATCACCCAACAACGATTCCGCACCGGCCGAGGCCGTGAGGTTCAGGTTGGGATAGAACCGGGTTTTCGCCGAGTCGATGTCTTTGCTCGCGGCTTCCACGCGCCAGCGGGCGGCGACCAGATCCGGACGACGACCGAGCAGTTCCGCCGGCAACATCGACGGTACGGCCACGGCGCTGGCCTGCAGGATTTTCGGTCGGGCAATTTCGTTGCCGCGATCCGGGCCTTTGCCGAGCAGCACGGCCAGGGCGATCTTGGCGCTGTTCAGACGTTTTTCGGCATCGATCAGACTGGCTTCGGAACTGGCTTCCAAACTTTGCGTTTGCTGGAACTGGTACTGGCTGTCGATGCCGGCACTCAAACGGCGCTGGCTCAGTTCGAGCATCTGTTTAGTGCGTTTGAGGTCTTCGTTAGCCAGGTCATAAACGATGTGCGCCTGCCCCAGATCGCTGTAGGCCCGGGCCACGTCGGCGGCGAGGGTCAACTGCGCAGCCTGACGGTCGACTTCGGCGGCACGGGCCTCACCGAGCGCGGCTTCCCAGGCATCGCGCTGGCCCCCCCACAGGTCGAAGTTGTAATTGAAGCCGGCGCTGACGTTACGCACGGTGGCGTAGGCATCGCCCTGCCCTCGCGGGTCCTGATCCTTGGCCAGCCGCGAGCGGCTGATGCCGGCGCTGGCGTCCAGCGTCGGATAACGCTCGGCATCGGCGGCATACGCGGCGGCGCTGGCCTGATGGGCGCGGGCTTCGGCGATCTGCATGTCGGGGCTGTCGTGCAGGGCTTCGCGGATCAAGCCGTCGAGTTGCGGATCGCCGAGGCTGGTCCACCAATCGCTTTTCGGCCAGGCCGCCGGCGACAGCGTGACGCCATTGAGCGACTGACCGACTTTGAGGCTTTTCGCATCAAGGCTCTGACCTTGAGTGTCGAGGCCGCTGTAGTTGGCGCAACCGGCGAGAATCATCGCCGACAGCACCAAAGTGAGGCTGCTGCGCAAGGTTTTACCGCTCATTGTGTTCACCTAACCGCTGGATAGTGATCGGGTCACCGGCTGCCAGCAGAATTTTCTTGAGGATGTATTCCAGGGTTTTCAACTCGTCCGGAGTGACGGCACCGGCCAGTTCATTCATTGCGTCGGCGCCGATGTGCGGCAGGCGATCGGCCAGTTGCTGGCCTTGTTCGGTCAGTTTCAGTTGCACCTGACGGCGATCGCCTTCGCTGCGTTGGCGAACCAGAAAGCCTTTCTGCTCCAGACGATCAAGCATGCGCGTCATCGAACCGCTGTCCAGCGACAAGTGCCGGCACAGCTCGGCCGGCGTATCGACGCCGTACTGGGCCATGATGATCAACACCTTGAACTGCGCGGCAGTAATGCCGTGGGGCTCCATGTGGGTGTCGATGATCCGGTCCTTGAGCAGCGCAGCACGGCCAAGCAACAGGCCGAGATGGCAGTGTTTGAATTCATCCGGGGTGAAATGCTTCATTTGCTCACCTAATAACTGCCTAGGCAGTGAATGTATGTCGAGATGTTACTGCCTAGGCAGCGAATGTCAACGAAATCGTTAGCAGGCTAGGTAATTAGCTGACAAATGGGCGGGGGTTCTGCGTTGCGCACTCGGACGTCATCGCTGGCAAGCCAGCTCCCACAGGGTCCTCGCCGGGCACACCATTCAGTTGTGCCAGAGAGACTTGTGGGAGCTGGCTTGCCAGCGATGGCAGCGACTCGATTTAAGTAGGAAGTGCGACCTAGAAATCGCGCTTGTAGAAGATGTCCAGAGAACTGGCCACGCCACTGGCGACTTCGACGTAAACCTTCTTGCTCAGCTTGTACCGCAGGGCAATGGTGCTGGCCGGTTCAAACACGCCAACGCCGTAACGCAAACTGAGCTTCTCGGTGATATTGCCGCTGGCCACCACGCTGGTGGCGTCGCCGCTACCTTGAGTGTCGAGCTGGAAATCCTGAATACCCAGATCCTTGGCCAGGCCGCTGGTGACCCCGGCGCTGCCCATCAAGCCCAGGCCCAACGCCGCTTGCGCGAGCATGTTGTTGTCTTCGCCACTGGTGCTCAACGGGCGGCCGAGCACCAGATAGGACAACGCCTGTTCCTGACTCATCGCCGGCTCCGAGAAGATCTGCGTGGTCGGTTGTTCCGCGCTACCGCTCAGGCGAATACCGGCGATCACGTCGTCAGTCTGGCGAATCGCTTCGATATCCAGATACGGCTGATCGATGGGGCCAGCGAACAGCAGGCGCGCACGACGCACCGTCAGGCGCTGACCGTAGGCGCGATAACGCCCGTCGTTGAGCCAGAGTTCGCCACGAGTGTCCATGTTGTCACCGATGTGAACCTGACCTTGCAGATTGGCGGTCAGGCCAAAACCGGCGAAGCTCAACTTGTCTTGCCCGACCACCACGTCGATGTCCATTTTCATGGCTATGGGGGGTTTACCCTGTTCGGTCTGCGCGCCGACGATGATCGTGTCATCGGAGACCTTCACCGTCGATGGAGGCAATTCACGCACGGTGATTTCGCCTTTGGGCACCAGCACTTTGCCGGCAATTTCCAGCTCATCGCCGGCCATGGAAATCTTCAGGTCCGGCGCCACTTCGAGCTTGGCGTAGGGTTCGACGCTGACCGGCAATTGCGTGCCCTTGAGCGCCAGATCCACCACCAGCGCCTGGCCCCAGGTGATGTTGCCGTTCAGGCTGCCCTGCCCGCTCTTGCCGCTTTTCCAGCCGCCGTCCAGACGCACCGACTCACCGGCAATCATTGCTTTGACTTGCAGATCCTGCAGCTCCATCGGCAACTCGGCGCCGGACACTTCGCCATCGCTGAGTTGCACGGTGCCGTTGACCAGGGGTGCGAGCAGACCACCGGAGATCGTGCCGCTGCCGTTGAGGCGCCCGGTGAGTTTCTCGACCATTGGCACAAACGGACGCGCCACGGACAGGTCCAGCCCGGTCAGGCGGAACGAGCCGCTCAGCGGTTTGTTTTTCGGCAGCGGATTGAGCTGCGCCTGCACCATCAGTTCGCCAAGTTTGCCGCCGACGAAGTTGAGGTCCGTGTCGATGCGTTTCGGGGTCAGCTTGCTGGTGAGTTTCAGCGTCTGGTACGGAAAGTCGAGCCACTGCTCCTTCTCACGCATACGCAAGGTGCCGCCGCTGGCGTCGATGCTGACCACGCCATTGGGGCCGCTGGCCGGCAGGTCCAGTTGCAGATCGGCATTGAGCTTGCCCTGCCAGGCGAAGTCTTTCGGCAACCACTGCGCGAGGCTTTCAATCGGGAATTGCTTGAGGTGGTATCGCAGTTTCGGCTCGGGCATCAGCCGTTGATCTTCACCGCAGAAGCTCGCACTGCCGGACACCCAGCAGTGGGCGCCGAAATTGATTTTGCCGTCCGCCAAGCGCTCGAGCCTGGCCGGGTTTTGCAGTTTCCAATCCTGGCCGCCGGCCTGAATATCGCCGCTGGCCAGGCGCCCGCGCCAATTGCCCTTGTCCAGATTGCCGTCCAGGCCAAGCGCCAGTTTCAGTTTCGGCCCGAGCAGGTCGAGATTGAGTTTCTGGCGCTTGATGTCGCCTTGGGCGCTGGCGGTCAGTGTGCCCAAATTCGTGTCACCGGCCTGAATGCCACTGCCTTTCAGATCGATCTTGGCTCGCTGTGCGCTGTCGAGGGTGGCGTCGAGATTGAGGCTTTGCAGCCGATTATCCTGAAAGGCCAGTTGCGACCCTTGCAGATCGAGCTTGCCTTGCGGTGCTTTCAATGTGCCGGCGACGTTGACCTGACCGTTGATCTGCCCACGCAGTTCTGGCCACAGCTGGGCCAGACGCGACAACTTGATGTCGATCTGCCCGGTGAGTTTCTGTTGCAGGCTGCCCTTGCCGCTGATGCTGTTGTCGCCGAGGCGGATTTGCAGGGCATTCAGATTCCATAGTTCGCCAGCGCCGTCAGCCTTGGCCTGGAGGATCGCCGGTTGGCCGCGCAGTTTGCCTTTGAGGTCGAGATCGGCAGTCAGGCTCAAGCGCTCGTTCTTCATTTCGCCTTGGCTTTTCAACGGCCCCGCCAGGGTGCCCGGCAGTTCTGCAACCCAATACGCCGGGTTGAGCGCCGACAGATCCAGCGCCGCGTCCCAGGCAATGCCGTCCGCAAACTGCACGTTAACGTGCCCTTCGGCCTTGCCCTGCCCGGCCTCCATTTTCAATTGCGGCAAAGCGATCTGTTCAAGGCTGCCGCTGAACGGACTGCTCAGGCTGAATGCGCCCGCCGGGCCATCCAGCGCAGCGGCGAAATGACCGATGTACTGACCGTCGGTGTAAGACACTTCGCCATTGAAAGTACGCAAGGCGACTTGCGGCTCGTCGATTTCGTTATAGAGCCGATGCCACGGGAAGTCCTGCCAATTGATGTTGGCTTGAGCCGTGATGCCTTTGCTCCAGTCGACGCTGCCGGTCAGTTTGAGGCTCTGCTGGTCGTTGGCGGTCAGATCGAGGCCGGCGATTTGCGCGCCGCTGGCGTCGACCTTGCCTTTGAGCAACAACGCCACCGGGCCTTTATCGGCGGGCAGCGTGGCGTTGCCAAGCAACTGGTAACCGCTCTTCAGGTCGCCCTCGCCGGTCAATACCAGTTGATTGAGTTGCAGGGTATCCGGCAGATCAGCGCTCGGTTTGAACGCCTCGGACGTGATACGCACCTTGGCCGGCAGGTTTTCCGCCAGCGGTTGCAGTTCGCCGCTCAACTGACCATCAAGGTAGCCACGACTGTCGGCGTGCAGGTTCAGGGTCTTCAACAGATCGCCGTCAATTTTCAACGCCAGCGTCCAGGGACCGGTGCCTGGAGACGGCAGGGTCAGATCCCCTGCAATGTTCAGCGGCCAGTTACCGGTGGGCTGGAGCAATCCGGACAGGTTCAGGCTCAGCTCATCGCGTTGCAATTTCACGCTGTCGATCTGCAAGCCTTTGGCGGTCCAGTGGGCCGCCAGTTGCAGGCCTTTGAGTTGCTCGCTGCCGTTAAACAGCAAACTGCCGACCTGCACATCGCCCAGTTCGAGACCCAGCGGCAACTGCAGATCCGGCAATTTGATCGGGCCGCTTTCGGTGGTTTCTTCACTCGGCGGAAATTGCAAAACAACCCGATCAGCCTTGAGTTGACCGATGCACAACGTCATACGCGTCAGGCACAGCGGCGACCAGGCGAAGATTGCCTGGTCCAGTTCGACCCGGCTGCTGTCTTGCTGCCAGACAAGATGATCGGCGCTCCATTGCCCGCCAAGGCGACCCTGGAAATTCTCCGTGCTCAAGCCCGGCACCAGACCCAGCGCCCAGCGGCTGCCGGTGTTGGTTCCGAGTAAGACGGCCACACTCAATACGATCAAGAACACCAACGCCAACAACGTCAGTGCGGTAATTTTCAAACCACGCTTCACAGCTCAGGCCCCATGGAAAAGTGCAGCCGGATGCCGCCATCGTCGTCCAGCGCATGGGCCAGGTCGAGGCGGATCGGCCCCACCGGCGAGACCCAGCGCACACCGATACCGACCCCGGTCTTGAGGTTCGGCAGTTCGAGTTTGTTGAAGGAATTGCCCTGATCGACGAAGGTCGCGACCCGCCATTTCTCGGCGACGGAGTATTGATATTCAACACTGCCGGCAACCATGTAGCGGCCACCGATGCGGTCGCCATCGGAGTTTTCCGGGGAAAGGCTCTGGTAGTCGTAACCGCGCACGCTCTGATCGCCACCGGCAAAGAAGCGCAGCGACGGCGGGACCGATTTGTAACCGTTGGTGGCGCTGCCGCCGACCTGCACACGACCGAGCAGACGGTGTTTGTCGAACACCGTGGTCAAGCCCTTGACCAGCGCAGTGCCATATAAAAGGTTGGTGTCGGAGCCGACGCCTTCCTTCGCGACTTTGCTTTCAAAGGTCAGACGATAGCCGTTGTGCGGGTCGATGCGGTTGTCACTTTTCAGGTACGAGTAACTGATGCCGGGCATCAGCAAGGTACTCAGGCCCGAGTCGTCGCCAAGCTCGTATTCCTCGCGCTGCCATTTCAGCGAGATCACCCGTTGCCAGCCGCTGGGCAACTTGCTGTGCCATTCCGGGCCGAAGGTCAGCAGTTTGCTGAGCGTGTCGGAACCTTCGATGTCTTCGAATTGATAACCGCCGGCCCAACGCAATTTGTCGGTCAGCGGCGGGTCGAGCGGGATGTCGTAGAACAGCCCGACGTTCTGCCGCGGCGCCGAGAGTTCGGCTTCCCAGCCATAACTGTCGCCCTGCGGATTGACCCAGTGGCGCGTCCAGTTGGCTTTGATCCGAGGGCCGACGTCGGTCGAATAGCCGAGACCCAGGCCCATGGTGCGCGGCTTGCGCGTGTCGAGTTTGACGTCCACCGGGATCACGTCATTTTTTGCGGCAGTCGGCGCGGCGTCGACCCGCACGCCTTCGAAGTAGCCACTCGATTGCAGATCGCGGTTAAGTTCGGCGATCAGTTCGGAGTCGTAAGGCTCGCCCGGTTTGAATGGCACCATGCGTTGCAGCAAGTCTTCGTCGAATGGCGTATCGCCCTCGAAACTGACTTTGCCCAGCGCATAACGCGGGCCGCTTTCATAAATAAGTTCGACATCGGCGACGCCTGCGCGCGGGTCGACCAAGAGTTTTTGACGGGTGAAATGGCCACTGAAATAACCGAAGCGCGAGGCCTGATTCTGGATCAGTCGCTTGGCGTCTTCGTAGCGACCATGGTTGAGCACCGCGCCGGGCTTGAGCACGTCGGCTTTCGGTACGCGAAAGGATTTAAAGGAGGCAGCCGGACCTTCGACACGGATGGTGACGTTGCGCAGGCGAATAGGCTCGCCGGGATCGATGTTCAGCACCAGGCGCGGCTTGTCGCCGCCCTTCACATCGCTGTCGATCTGCGGCTGGTAGTAGCCCAACGCCTGGGCCGCCTTGCGCGCCTGCTCTTCGGCACCACGACTGAAGCGCAGCAAGGCTTCTTCGTCGCGGTCACCGAGGCTGCCGATATAGCCTTCTATATTGGCCTTGAGTTCATCGTTGGACGGTTTGATCCGCACATCCAATTCACTTTGCGCCAGCGCCGCGCAGCTGGATAACAGCATGAGCACGCCACTGGTAAATCTTCCTGGAAAATTCATAGGCGCGGATGCTATCACGAGCTTGAGAGCCTGATAGAACCGGACTTGTCTCGAAAAGTTCGATGATTATGCGGTCGCAGTTTGTAACACCTGCGGATTGGCATGGAAAAACACATGCTCGCGCACTGGGCCGACAGCAACTTCGCCGATCTCCTCGTAACCCTGTCGTTTGTAAAATTCCAGATATCGCGGATTGCCGGTGTCGAGCACCACACCTTGCGACGTTTCGTCCACCGCGCACCAGTTGTGTACGGCCGTCAGCAGTTGCTCACCGAAGTGCTTGCCCTGGAACTGCGGGTGAATGCCGAGCAGCGGCAACATGTGCACCGAATCACTCGGCACACACGCGGCGACGGCATCGTGATATTCCAGATAGCGCCGGGTGCAGCGAAAACCGGTGCTGAGCACCATGCGCAGGCGCCATGCCCAACTTTCGGTAATGCCCAAACGGCGCTGCGGCGGCGCGATCAGAGCGATGCCGATCAGGCGGTCGTTGACCAGCAGGCCAATGGCGGGCAAGTCCTGAAGAAAGTGCTGCTTGACCAGTTCGCGCACCGTCGCGCGCACCCGCTGCTCGTATCCGGGGCGTTCGGCTTCGAACAGGTAACCGAAGGTCGGCTCGTGGCGATAGGCCTGATAGAGCAGGGATCTGGCTTCGCGGGAATAACCGCGGTCGAGCATATGAATGTCGGCGATGGCGGTCTGGGTTTCAGGCATGTCAGTGATTCTCCCCTGGCACCGCTTGAATGGCGGGGCTCTTGTTGGTACGAACCTTTTGCGGGTGGCGCAGTTCCCCCACAGGTATAGACCAAAGCGGGATCTTCATCGACTGAACGGACGCCATCGCTGGCAAGCCAGCTCCCACAGGTTTCTCGGGTGTTCACAGAATTTGTGTTCGCTGGAAATCCCTGTGGGAGCTGGCTTGCCAGCGATGGCGCCATTGCAGACAGCACAAATCCCACAGACCAAACCGAATCTGCCTCCCCCAACACTGGCCCCCATCCCACATGTCAGCTAGCATCGCCCTTTTGCCAGGACTGCCGACCATGAAGATTGTTTCCTTCAACATCAACGGACTGCGCGCCCGTCCGCATCAGCTGGCAGCGCTGATCGAAAAACACCAGCCGGACGTGATCGGCCTGCAGGAAACCAAGGTCCACGACGATCAGTTTCCGTTGGAAGAAGTACGTGCCCTTGGCTACCACGTGTATTTCCACGGCCAGAAAGGCCATTACGGCGTGGCAATGCTCTCGCGTCAGGAGCCAATTGCTATCCACAAAGGTTTCGCGACTGACGAAGAAGACGCCCAGCGCCGCTTCATCTGGGGCACTTTCGCTGACGCCAATGGCGTGCCGGTGACGATCATGAACGGCTATTTCCCACAGGGTGAGAGCCGCGACCATCCAACCAAATTCCCCGCCAAGCAGCGTTTTTACAGCGATCTGCAAACCCTGCTGGAAAGCCGGTTCAGCAACGAACAGCCAGTGGTGGTGATGGGCGATGTGAACATTTCACCGGAAGACTGCGACATCGGCATCGGCCCGGACAACATGAAGCGCTGGCTGAAAACCGGCAAATGCAGCTTCCTGCCGGAAGAGCGCGAGTGGATGGCCCGCCTGAAAAACTGGGGCCTGACGGACAGCTTCCGCCACCTGAACCCGGATGTGACCGACATGTTCAGCTGGTTCGACTACCGCAGCCGTGGCTTTGAAGATGAACCGAAACGCGGGTTGCGCATCGACGTGATCCTGGCATCCCACGGTTTGCTGCCCCGGGTGAAAGCGGCGGGTGTCGACTATGAATTGCGCGGCATGGAAAAGCCTTCGGACCATGCGCCGATCTGGCTTGAACTGAGCTGATCCTCAAATCACCTGAAATCCCCCTGTGGGAGCGAGCCTGCTCGCGAAAGAGGTGTGTCAGTTACGGAAATGTTTCTGATACACCGCTTTCGCGAGCAGGCTCGCTCCCACACTGAATCGCTGTCATGTTTTGGTCATGCGCCTGACTTAATCTCCCCGGCAATCCCCTTGGCTTCAATTGGTGCCGGCATGACCCTGCGTGTTTTACTGGTTTTTCTGTTGGGCACATGGCTGAAGGTCTCCGCCGCTGCCCTGCCCATCGCGCAGAACGGCCCGGCACTGCGCATCCAGGGATCCAACACCATTGGCGCCGAACTCGGCCCGGCACTGGTTGAAGGACTGCTGCGAGAGCAAGGTCTGCTGAAGATTCACCGCGAAACCGCGGACACCGCCAATGAACTGCGGATCGTTGGCCAGACCGCGCAAGGTCAACGCGTTGTCGTGGAAGTTGCGGCCCACGGCTCGAGTACCGGATTCGTTGCATTGAAAAACGCCAGCGCCGATCTGGCCGCATCTTCCCGCGAGATCAAGGATGGCGAGTTACAGACACTGCACTCACTCGGCGATCTGAAAAGCCCCGGCGCCGAGCAAGTCATTGCCATCGATGGCCTGGCTATCATCCTCCACCCCGATAATCCATTGCAGCAACTGGATACCGAACAACTGGCGCGGATCTTCAGTGGCGAGCTAAAAACCTGGGAAGACCTCGGCGGGCGTGGTGGCGCCATTCATTTATATGCGCGGGATGATCAGTCCGGGACGTACGACACGTTTAAGGAACTGGTCCTTAGTCGTCGAGGGAAAAGTCTGAGTAGCGCGGCGAAAAGGTTTGAATCCAGCGAGCAGTTATCCGACGCCGTCAGCAGCGATCCACAGGGTATTGGCTTTATCGGTTTGCCGTACGTGCGGCAGGCCAAAGCGGTGGCGATAGCCGATGGCGCGTCGCAATCAATGCTGCCACTCAACAGCTTGATCGCCACCGAAGACTATCCGCTGTCGCGACGATTGTTCTTCTATCTGCCGCCCGACAGCCAAAACTTGTGGGCCAAGGCATTGGTGGCGTTTGCGCAAAGTCGTGAGGGCCAGGCGATTGTTGCGGCGAACGGTTTCATCAGTCAGACCGTGCATGCGATGACCGTCGCACCGAATGCGCTGATGCCTGAGGGGTATCAATCCCTCAGCCGTCACGCCCAACGTCTGACAGTCAATTTCCGTTTCGAGGAAGGCAGTGCCAGCCTCGACAACAAGGCTCGGCAGGATCTGACTCGGGTGTTCGACTATATAAAGCGCCACGACAAAATCGATCGTGCGGTAACGCTGGTGGGGTTTGGCGACGTCAAGGACGACCCGGCGCGGGCGGACTTGTTGTCCAAATTGCGGGCGATGGCCGTGCGGCGTGAGCTGGTGAAAAACGGCGTGGTGCTGCGCGAGGTGCGCGGATTTGGCGCGCAGATGCCGGTGGCAGCCAATAGCGCGGATGAAGGTCGGATCAAGAATCGGCGGGTTGAGGTTTGGATCTACTGAACCTGATGTGATTGGGTGAACCTGCTGATGCCATCGCTGGCAAGCCAGCTCCCACAGGTTTCTCGGGTGTTCACAAAATTTGTGCTCACTGGAGGTCTCTGTGGGAGCTGGCTTGCCAGCGATGAACGATGACACGGTGTCGAATCAGCGCTCGCTACGCAGCATTTCCTTCGGCACATATTTGCCGATCTCGAACTTGCCGATCGCCGCGCGGTGCACTTCGTCCGGGCCGTCAGCCAGGCGCAGGGTGCGCTGCATGGCGTACATGTAGGCCAGCGGGAAATCGTTAGACACCCCTGCCCCGCCATGCATCTGGATCGCCCGATCAATCACGCGAAGTGCCACGTTCGGCGCGACAACCTTGATCTGTGCGATCTCGCTCTTCGCCACTTTGTTCCCGACAGTGTCCATCATGTAGGCCGCTTTCAACGTCAGCAGGCGCGCCATGTCGATTTCCATCCGCGAGTCGGCGATCTTGTCGACGTTGCCGCCCAGACGCGCCAGGGGTTTGCCGAATGCCGTGCGGCTCACCGAGCGTTTGCACATCAATTCCAAGGCACGTTCAGCCATGCCGACCGATCGCATGCAGTGGTGAATTCGGCCCGGGCCAAGGCGACCCTGAGCGATTTCGAAGCCGCGTCCTTCACCCAGCAGGACGTTTTCGTACGGCACGCGTACGTTGTCGAACAGCACTTCAGCGTGACCATGCGGCGCGTCGTCATACCCGAATACCGGCAGCGGACGGACGATTTTCACGCCGGGGGTGTCAACCGGCACGAGGATCATCGAGTGCTGCGCGTGGCGCGGCGCATCAGGATTGCTCAGGCCCATGAAGATGAGGATTTTGCAGCGTGGATCGCAGGCGCCGGAAGTCCACCACTTCTTGCCGTTGATCACCCACTCGTCGCCATCACGCACGGCGCGGGCGGCCATGTTGGTGGCGTCGGACGAAGCGACGTCCGGTTCGGTCATGGCAAACGCCGAGCGGATCTCGCCGCGCAGCAGCGGTTCGAGCCAGCGCTGTTTCTGTTCTTCGTTGGCGTAACGCACCAGCACTTCCATGTTGCCGGTGTCCGGAGCCGAGCAGTTGAACGGCTCTGGCCCGAGCAACGAGCGCCCCATGATTTCTGCCAGGGGTGCGTATTCGAGGTTGGTCAGACCGGCGCCGAGCTCCGATTCCGGCAGAAACAGATTCCACAACCCCTGTGCCTTGGCCTTGGCTTTGAGCTCCTCCATGATCGCCGTCGGCTGCCAGCGATCGCCTTCGGCAACCTGGCGTTCGAACACGGCTTCGGCCGGGTAAACGTAAGTGTCCATGAACGCGGTCACGCGCTCACGCAGTTCTTGCACCTTGGGCGAATAAGCGAAATCCATGAGCAATTACCTTCTTGGGCAGAGGTTGTTTAAGTCATGCAATCGATGCTAGAACAGCGTTGATAATTTACCTAGCCTATTCTCGGCGTGTATTAACATTCATCACCGATATATGATCGGCTGATTGTCAGCCCCTAAAACACTTGCCCTTAAAACAAGAGAAGCCGCGTTATGAATCTGAGCAAGGTCGACCTCAACCTTTTCATCGTCTTCGACGCGATCTACACCGAAGCCAACCTTACCCGTGCCGGGCAGATTGTCGGCATCACGCAGCCGGCGGTGTCCAACGCGCTGGCGCGGTTGCGCGAAACGTTTAACGACCCGCTCTTCGTACGCACGGCTCAGGGCATGGTGCCGACGCCAATGGCACAGAACATCATCGGCCCGGTGCGCAACGCGCTGTCGCTATTGCGCGTATCGGTTCAGGAAAGTCGCATTTTCAACCCGGCGCAAGCGGTCAAGACCTACCGCATCAGCATGACCGACCTCACCGAGGCCGTGATTCTGCCGCCGCTGTTCCAGCGTTTGCGCCGTTTGGCGCCGACGGTAATCATTGAAAGCTTCCTGTCCAAACGTCGCGAGACCACCAAGGAACTGGCGGCCGGACGTCTGGATTTTGCCGTGGATGCGCCGCTCAACACCGACCCGCAGGTGCGTCACGTCAAGCTGATGGAAGACCGCTACGTTTGCGCGATGCGTAAGGGCCATCCGATGGCGGGCAAGGAAAAATTCTCCCTCGATGACTATCTGTCGCTGACGCACATCCATATTTCCAGCCGTCGCAGTGGCCTCGGCTATGTGGACCTGGCACTTGGAAAAATGGGCATTCAGCGCAAGATCGCATTGCGCTCGCAGCATTATTTGATGGCGTCCCAGGTGATGCAGCAGACCGACATGGTCATGACCGTGCCGGAGCGTTTCGCCCGTCGCCATGAACTGCATGCGTTTAATCTGCCGGTCAACGATGTGCCGCCGGTAGAGACGCATCTGTATTGGCATGAGAGCACCGATCAGGACCCGGCGAATCGCTGGATGCGCGAGCAGATGATCGAGTTGTGCCAGCAGGTGACGGCGCATGAGAAGAAGCTCGATAAGGTGTAAGAAATTACACCGCGTTATCGTTCTTCGCGAGCAGGCTCGCTCCCACAGGGGATTGCTCTCTGACTGAATTAATGCGGTCGAATGTGGGAGCGAGCCTGCTCGCGAAGGGGCCATCAAATACACCAAAAATCATCCCGCTTGACGTAAACGTCAACCTGCCATTAGCTTAGCGCCAAGACCTTTTATCGAGCGCTTTCATGAGCAGCCAGACCTATAGCATTTCCGACCTTGCCCGCGAGCTGGACATCACCACCCGGGCAATTCGCTTTTATGAAGAGCAAGGCCTGCTCAGCCCTGAGCGTCGCGGCCAGGAACGCATCTATTCGCCCCGCGACAAGGTCAGCCTGAAGCTGATCCTGCGGGGCAAGCGCATAGGTTTCTCGCTGGCCGAATGCCGCGAACTGATCGAACTCTATGACCCCTCCAGCGGTAACACCAAACAACTCAACAGCATGCTGGCGAAAATCAGCGAGCGCAGGGAACAACTGGAGCAGCAATTGCTCGACATCGAGCAGATGAAGCTGGAACTCGATACCGCCGAAGAGCGCTGCGTGCAGGCGCTGGAGCAGACGCTCAAGAGCCAGCAAGCCATTTAAGCGTCAACTTTTCCCCTGTGGAAGCGGGTTTGCCCGCGATTAGGCCGGAGCATCCAGCATTCATGTTGACTGACCCGACTTCATCGCGGGCAAGCGCGCTCCCCCAGGACTCTCAACGAATCAAAATTCAAGCAGGTCAACGCCATGTCCCTCCCCTCCCAAGTACGCCTGATCGAAGTCGGCCCGCGCGATGGCCTGCAGAACGAAGCCCAACCGATCAGCGTGGCTGACAAGGTGCAACTGGTCGACGCCCTGAGCGCCGCAGGTCTTGGCTATATAGAAGTCGGCAGTTTCGTATCACCGAAATGGGTGCCGCAGATGGCCGGGTCCGCCGAGGTGTTCGCGCAGATCCAGCGCAAACCCGGCGTGACCTACGGTGCACTGGCGCCGAACTTGCGGGGTTTTGAAGATGCTGTCGCGGCCGGGGTCAAGGAGGTCGCGGTGTTCGCCGCTGCATCCGAAGCGTTCTCGCAGCGCAACATCAACTGTTCGATCAGTGAAAGCCTGGCGCGGTTTGCGCCGATCATGGACGCGGCGAAACAGCACGGCGTTACCGTGCGCGGTTACGTTTCCTGCGTGCTCGGCTGTCCTTACGAGGGCACCGTCGCGCCGGAGCAAGTGGCCATGGTTGCGCGCGAGTTGTACGCGATGGGCTGTTATGAAGTGTCGCTCGGCGACACCATCGGCACCGGCACCGCAGGCGCGACTCGTCGCCTGTTTGAAGTGGTTTCGGCGCAGGTGCCAAGAGAAAAACTCGCCGGGCACTTTCACGACACCTATGGCCAGGCCATGGCCAACATCTACGCCAGTCTGCTCGAAGGCATCGCGGTGTTCGACAGCTCTATCGCCGGCCTCGGCGGTTGCCCGTACGCCAAAGGTGCGAGCGGTAACGTCGCCACCGAGGACGTTGTTTACCTGCTCAACGGCCTGGGGATCGACACCGGAATCGACCTGGACGCCTTGATTGCCGCGGGTCAGCAAATCAGCGCGGTGCTCGGTCGCCCGAGCGGCTCGCGCGTGGCCAAGGCCCGTAACGCACAGTGAGGCCAAGGGTGTTACCGCTGCGTCCGCAAAGTGGGCACGAGCGAGTAACACGGAAACAAATTGTCTGGCTTTGACCGGTCGATAAAATCCGAAAAAATATCAAGCCATTGATTTATAAGTACTTTTTAAAGTTGGCACGCGTCCTGCTATCTCTATGGCATAACAAGAATAAAAAGCGGCAAACCAATAAAAATAAGACGTAACGACTCTGACATAACAAAAACAACACGGCAGAGACGCAGCTAACAGATTTTTTTGGAGAAGGTGTGTTTTTCAGGGTGCTCTCAGGAGTGACCCGCAACCGGGCAGAGAATAATAAAACTACCTTCAGGTAGCTCCCGAATCGGTTGGATCGTTTAACGAGAAAGCAGATCAGCGCTCAAAAAAATACGTTTGCTCTTGACCCCGGATGGGGGTCGCCAAAAACAGCGGTAAAGGGCCACGGTTGCCAAAAACAACAATAGACCGACCCTCAATAATAAAAAAAGAGCACGCGACGACAAAATTAAAGGGGAGCCTCGGCTCCCCTTTGTGCTTTCTGTGATTCCCGAATACCCCCCAATCCCTGTGGGAGCTGGCTTGCCAGCGATTGCGGTAGATCATTCAACGTTGATGCTGGCTGACCTGACGCCATCGCTGGCAAGCCAGCTCCCACAGTGATTGTGGTTAGGGCTCAATTGTTTTCAGCTCCTCGATACTGATCTCCCGCATCCTGAATTTCTGGATCTTGCCCGTCACCGTCATCGGAAACTCTTCGACAAACTTGAAATGCCGTGGTGTCTTGAAGTGCGCGATACGCTCCTTGCACCAGGTTTGCAGCTCCAGTTCTGAAGCGTTGTGGCCGGGATGGAATTTGATCCAGGCGACAATTTCCTCACCGTAACGCGAACATGGAATGCCGATCACCTGCACGTCCGCCACGGCCGGATGGGTAAAGAAGAACTCCTCCAGCTCACGCGGATAAACATTCTCGCCACCGCGAATGATCATGTCCTTGTTACGTCCGGCAATGTTCACGTAGCCATCGTCATTCATGCTCGCCAGATCGCCGGTGTGCATCCAGCCGGCCTCATCGATGGCCTCGGCGGTGGCCTGCGGATTGCTCCAGTAGCCGAGCATCACACTGTAACCACGGGTGCAGAGTTCCCCGATGGTGCCGCGCGGCACCAGGTTGCCGGCCTCGTCGATGATCTTGCTTTCAAGTTGCGGTTGGGTGCGGCCGACAGTGGTTACACGCAATTCCAGCTCATCCGCTGGACCGGTCTGTAGCGAAACGGGGCTGGTTTCGGTCATGCCGTAGGCGATCTGCACTTCGCTCATGTGCATCTCGCTGATGACCCGGCGCATGACTTCGATCGGGCAAGTGGCGCCAGCCATGATGCCGGTGCGCAGGCTCGACAGATCGAATTCGCCGCGTTGTGGCTGGTCGAGCATGGCGATGAACATGGTCGGCACGCCGTACAGGCCGGTGGCCTTTTCTTCGGCGACGGTTTGCAGGGTCAGCAACGGATCGAAGGCATCGTTGGGATAAATCATCGTGCTGCCGTGGGTAATGCAACCGAGGTTGCCCATGACCATGCCGAAGCAGTGATACAACGGCACCGGGATAACCAGTCGATCAAGCGACGTCAGGCCGATACTTTCGCCGACCATGTAACCGTTGTTGAGAATGTTGTAGTGACTGAGGGTCGCGCCCTTGGGGAAACCGGTGGTGCCGGAGGTGTACTGGATGTTCACCGGTTGATCGAAGTGCAGGCTGTCGCTGCGTTCATGCAGTTGTTGCGGGGCGATGCTGGCGGCCATATCGGCCAGTTGCGACCACGGCAGGAAACCCGACGGCGGTTGTGCGTCGAGGCTGATCACGCCACGCAGGTCCGGCAAACGTTCGCTGCGCAATTGGCCGATGGATTGCTCCGCCAGCTCTGGCACAAGTCCCTGCAACATACCGTGATAGTTGGAGGTCTTGAATGCTCCGGCACAGACCAGCCAGTTGCAGCCCGACTGCTTGAGGACATATTCGAGTTCGGAGGTGCGGTAGGCCGGGTTGATGTTGACCAGGATCACCCCGATTTTCGCAGTGGCGAATTGGGTGATGCACCACTGCGCGCAATTCGGGGCCCAGATGCCGAGTCGATCGCCCGCCTGCAATCCCAACGCCAGCAAAGCCCTGGCATGCAGATCCACTGCGTCAGCGAGCTGTTGCCAGGAGTAGCGCAGCTGCTGATGGCGCACCACCAACGCCTCGCCGTCCGGGTATTGCGCGACAGTCTGGTCGAACTTTTTCCCGATGGTCATCGCCAGCAAGGCTTTGTCCTGGGAACCTCGGGTGTAACTGCGCTGCGGATTTGCACTGGGTTGATCCATGACGACCCCTATTGTCTTTATTAGCGGGTTTGCCGGATTAAATCCCTGTGGGAGTGAGCTTGCCTGCGAAGCGGCCATCTGATTCGACATCCGTGTCGACTGGCCTGACGCCTTCGCGAGCAAGCTCGCTCCTACATGGGACACTCCGTTTTCTATCTTGAACTGTCTCTACTCTCGCCTAAGTTGACGTTAACGTAAAGTGTGATTGACAGTCACTCATCGCAGGCTTACGTTAACGTCAAGGTGAGAGCTGAACCGCCGCCCTCCCCACCCTACAAAAAAGCCAAAAGGTGACCCATGAGCTACCCATCCCTGAACTTCGCCCTCGGTGAAACCATCGACATGCTGCGCGATCAGGTTCAGTCCTTCGTCGCTAAAGAGATCGCCCCACGCGCGGCGCAAATCGACAGCGACAACCTGTTCCCTGCCGACATGTGGGGCAAATTCGGTGACATGGGCCTGCTCGGTATCACCGTGCCGGAAGAGTACGGCGGCGCAGGCCTGGGGTATCTGGCGCACGTGGTGGCGATGGAAGAGATAAGCCGCGGCTCGGCCTCGGTGGCGTTGTCCTACGGCGCGCACTCCAATCTCTGCGTCAACCAGATCAACCGTAACGGCAACCACGAACAGAAAACCAAATACCTGCCGAAGCTGATCAGCGGCGAGCACGTCGGCGCGCTGGCGATGAGCGAGCCGAACGCCGGTTCTGACGTGGTTTCAATGAAACTGCGCGCCGACAAACGTGGCGAGCGCTACGTCCTCAACGGCAGCAAAACCTGGATCACCAACGGCCCCGACGCCAACACCTACGTGATCTACGCCAAGACCGATCTGGAAAAAGGCGCGCACGGCATCACTGCATTTATCGTCGAGCGCGACTGGAAAGGCTTCAGCCGCAGCAACAAGTTCGACAAGCTCGGCATGCGCGGTTCCAACACCTGCGAGCTGTTCTTCGATGACGTCGAAGTGCCGGAAGAGAACATCCTCGGCGTGCTCAACGGCGGCGTGAAAGTGCTGATGAGCGGCCTCGATTACGAACGCGTCGTGCTGTCGGGCGGCCCGACCGGGATCATGCAGTCGTGCATGGATCTGATCGTCCCGTACATCCATGACCGCAAGCAGTTCGGCCAGAGCATCGGCGAATTCCAGCTGATCCAGGGCAAAGTCGCCGACATGTACACCCAACTCAACGCCAGCCGCGCCTACCTTTATGCGGTGGCCCAGGCCTGCGAGCGCGGTGAAACCACGCGCAAGGACGCTGCCGGCGTAATCCTTTACACCGCCGAACGTGCCACGCAGATGGCCCTCGACGCGATCCAGATTCTCGGCGGTAACGGTTACATCAACGAATTCCCCGCCGGTCGTCTGCTGCGCGACGCCAAGCTGTACGAAATCGGCGCCGGCACCAGTGAGATTCGTCGCATGCTGATCGGTCGCGAACTGTTCAACGAAACGAAATGAATTTCGTCAGCGGCAAGCTGCGAGCGTCAAGCGGCAAGAGACATGCGCTCTCGCCTCAACTTGCAGCTTGTAGCTTGAAACTTGAAGCTGCTACGGAGTAGCACATGATTCTGCACACTCAGCTCAATCCTCGTTCAGCGGAATTCGCCGCCAACAGCGCCGCGATGCTCAAACAGGTCGACGCCCTGCACACCCTGCTCGCCCAGGTCGCGCAAGGCGGCGGCGCGAAAGCACAGGAACGCCACACCTCGCGAGGCAAACTGCTGCCCCGTGAACGCATCAACCGCCTGCTCGATCCGGGCTCGCCGTTTCTGGAAATCAGCCAGTTGGCCGCCCACGGTGTCTATGGCGAAGACGTTCCGGCCGCAGGCGTGATCGCCGGTATCGGCCGGGTTGAAGGCGTCGAATGCATGATCGTCGCCAACGATGCGACGGTGAAAGGTGGTTCGTACTATCCATTGACCGTAAAAAAACACCTGCGCGCTCAGACCATCGCCCAGCAAAACCGTTTGCCGTGCATTTATCTGGTGGATTCGGGTGGTGCCAATCTGCCGCGTCAGGACGAAGTGTTCCCGGATCGCGAACACTTCGGGCGGATCTTCTTTAATCAAGCCAACATGAGCGCGATGGGCATTCCACAGATCGCCGTGGTCATGGGTTCGTGCACCGCCGGTGGCGCTTACGTGCCGGCGATGGCCGACGAAGCGATCATGGTGCGCAACCAGGCAACGATTTTCCTCGCCGGCCCGCCGCTGGTGAAAGCCGCGACCGGGGAAGTGGTCAGCGCCGAGGATCTGGGCGGCGCCGATGTGCACTGCAAGATTTCCGGGGTGGCCGACCATTACGCCGAAAGCGACGAGCACGCCCTGGCCCTCGCCCGCCGCAGCGTCGCCAATCTCAACTGGCGCAAGCTCGGCGAAGTGCAGCAGCGCACACCGATCGCTCCGTTGTACAGCAGCGACGAGTTGTACGGCGTGGTCTCGGCCGACGCCAAGCAGCCGTTCGATGTCCGTGAAGTGATCGCGCGGCTGGTCGATGGCTCGGTGTTCGATGAATTCAAAGCACTGTTCGGCACTACGCTGGTCTGCGGTTTCGCCCATCTGCACGGCTACCCGATCGCCATCCTCGCCAACAACGGCATCCTCTTCGCCGAAGCCGCGCAGAAAGGCGCGCACTTCATCGAACTGGCCTGCCAACGCGGCATTCCACTGCTGTTTCTGCAAAACATCACCGGCTTCATGGTCGGCCAGAAATACGAGGCCGGCGGCATCGCCAAGCACGGTGCAAAACTGGTGACCGCCGTGGCGTGCGCCAAAGTGCCGAAATTTACCGTGATCATCGGCGGCAGCTTTGGCGCCGGTAACTATGGCATGTGCGGTCGCGCCTACGACCCGCGTTTCCTGTGGATGTGGCCGAACGCGCGCATTGGCGTTATGGGCGCCGAACAAGCGGCTGGCGTGTTGGTACAGGTCAAACGCGAACAGGCTGAACGCAGCGGCCAGGCGTTCAGCGCGGAGCAGGAAGCCGAGATCAAGCAGCCGATTCTCGACCAGTACGAAGAACAGGGTCACCCCTATTATTCAAGCGCACGGCTGTGGGACGACGGCGTCATCGACCCGGCGCAGACCCGCGATGTGTTGGCCCTGGCCTTGTCCGCGTCGTTGAACGCGCCTATCGAACCGAGCCGCTTCGGCGTGTTCCGGATGTGATGCTTTTGTGGGCGCGAGCCTGCTCGCGAAACGGTCTGTCAGGAATCAGAGATGTCGATTGATAAACCGCTTTCGCGAGCAGGCTCGCTTCCACAAGAACCGTGGAGACGGATGAATATGAGCGACTTCAACACCCTCGAACTGCACAGCGACCCACGCGGATTTGCGACTGTGTGGCTCAACCGTGCAGAGAAGAACAACGCCTTCAACGCCGAAATGATCCGCGAACTGATCCTCGCCCTCGACAAGGTTGCCAGCGACGCCAGCCTGCGTTTCTTGCTGGTGCGCGGGCGCGGCAAGCATTTCAGCGCCGGCGCCGATCTGGCCTGGATGCAGCAATCGGCCGAACTCGATTATCACACCAACCTCGACGATGCTCGGGAACTGGCGGAGTTGATGTACAACCTGGCCAAACTGAAGATTCCAACCCTGGCCGTGGTGCAAGGCGCAGCATTCGGCGGCGCGTTGGGTCTGATCAGTTGCTGCGACATGGCGATTGGTGCCGATGATGCGCAGTTCTGCCTGTCGGAAGTGCGTATTGGCCTGGCGCCAGCAGTGATCAGTCCGTTTGTGGTGCAGGCCATCGGCGAGCGCGCAGCACGCCGCTATGCCCTGACCGCCGAGCGTTTTGGTGGCCAGCGTGCGCGGGAAATCGGCTTGTTGTCCGAGAGCTATCCCAGCGCAGAGCTTGAGCAACAGGTCGAACAATGGATCGACAATCTGCTGCTCAACAGCCCGGCCGCCATGCGCGCCAGCAAGGATCTGTTGCGTGAGGTCGGCAATGGCGCGCTGACACCAGCCCTGCGCCGCTACACCGAAAACGCCATAGCCCGCATCCGCGTCAGCCCTGAAGGTCAGGAAGGCTTGCGCGCCTTTTTGCAAAAACGTCCGCCGAGCTGGCAAGCCGCAACCACCACCAAGGAGCCGCGTTGATGAGCGCACCTGTTCTCACCACCCTGCTGGTGGCCAATCGTGGCGAAATCGCTTGCCGGGTCATGCGCACCGCCAAGGCCCTGGGCCTGACCACCGTCGCGGTGCACAGCGCTACCGACCGTGATGCGCGACACAGCCGTGAAGCAGATATCCGCGTTGATCTGGGCGGCAGCAAAGCGGCCGACAGTTATCTGCAAATCGACAAACTGATCGCAGCGGCCAAGGCCAGCGGCGCACAGGCGATTCATCCGGGTTATGGTTTTCTTTCCGAGAACGCCGGATTCGCTCGCGCCATCGAAGCCGCGGGTCTGATCTTCCTCGGCCCGCCCGCCTCGGCCATCGACGCCATGGGCAGCAAATCCGCTGCCAAAGCGCTGATGGAAACGGCTGGGGTACCGCTGGTGCCGGGTTATCACGGCGAAGCGCAAGACCTCGACACCTTCCGCGACGCCTGTGAACGCATCGGTTATCCGGTGCTGCTCAAAGCCACTGCCGGTGGTGGCGGCAAAGGCATGAAAGTCGTCGAGGACGTCAGCCAACTGGCCGAAGCCCTCGCCTCCGCTCAACGTGAAGCACAGTCATCGTTCGGCGACTCGCGAATGCTGGTGGAGAAATACCTGCTCAAGCCACGCCATGTGGAAATTCAGGTGTTTGCCGACCAGCATGGCAACTGCCTTTACCTCAATGAGCGTGATTGCTCGATTCAGCGCCGCCATCAGAAAGTTGTCGAAGAGGCGCCGGCACCGGGTCTGACCGCGCAGCTGCGCCGCGCGATGGGTGAAGCGGCTGTGCGTTCGGCGCAGGCGATCGGCTACGTGGGCGCGGGCACCGTAGAATTTCTGCTCGATGCTCGCGGCGAATTCTTCTTTATGGAGATGAATACACGACTGCAGGTTGAGCATCCCGTGACGGAGGCCATTACCGGCCTGGATCTGGTTGCTTGGCAGATCCGCGTTGCGCGTGGTGAAGCGTTGCCGATCACTCAGGAGCAAGTGCCGCTCAATGGCCATGCCATTGAAGTTCGGTTATATGCCGAAGATCCGTCGAATGACTTCCTGCCCGCCGCCGGACGTCTGGCCCTGTATCGCGAATCAGCCGATGGTCCGGGGCGGCGGGTAGATAGCGGCGTCGCAGAAGGTGACGAGATTTCGCCGTTCTACGACCCGATGCTCGGCAAGCTGATTGCCTGGGGCGAAGATCGTGAGCAGGCGCGTCTGAGGCTGCTGAGCATGCTCGATGAGTTTGCGATTGGCGGCTTGAAAACCAATATCAATTTTCTCCGGCGGATCATCGCTCACCCCGCGTTCGCGGCGGCGGAACTGGATACCGGTTTTATTCCGCGTTATCAGGAGCAACTGTTGCCGGCTCCGGGCGAGCTGAGTGATGCGTTCTGGAATGTGGCGGCGCAGGCGTTTGCGCAAAGCCTGCCGAGCATTGCGCGGGCTGATGACCCGAGTTCGCCATGGGCTCGCAATAGCGGTTTGCGCGCGGGTCTGCCGCCGGAAATCACCCTGCACTTGAGTTGCGAGGGCCAGGATCGCGCGTTGACGCTGGGTGCAGGTAGCACCGCCAGACTGTTGGGTGAAGCACTGATTGTCGAGCACGACGGGGTGCGTCGTGACTTGCGCGCTATCCGTCAGGGCGATTCACTGTATCTGCAATGGGAAGGCGAGTTGCGGCGTATCGAGTCGTACGACCCGATCAGCGCTGTCGAAGCCAGCCACAGTCATCAAGGCGGACTGACTGCGCCAATGAACGGCAGCATCGTGCGGGTTCTGGTTGAAGCAGGTCAATCGGTTGAGGCCGGGGCGCAACTGGTGGTGCTGGAAGCCATGAAAATGGAACACAGCATCCGCGCACCACACGCCGGCGTGATCAAGGCACTGTATTGCCAGGAAGGCGAAATGGTTAGCGAAGGCAGCGCTTTGGTTGAGCTGGAAGCTGTGTGAAATGAAGATCGATCCTACGCCTGGCGAGGATCGATCTGACTAAAAACGCGCCGTTGCCTGAACCACTACGCCGATAATTCGACACTCATCGGTAAACAGGGCTTTCGGCCAGGTCGGATTGAGCGGCACCAGGTAGCGCTGGCCGCCCTCTTCGTCGAGTTTTCGAAAAATCGCTTCGTCGCTTCCCGGCCACTGCGCGATCACCAGCTTGCCGGGCACCGCCTCCACCTCTGGATCCACCAGAATCAGCATGCCTTCAGCAATGCTTATGCCACTGGGCGCGGTCATCGAATCCCC
Source organism: Pseudomonas sp. P42 (assembly GCF_017973755.1). NCBI lineage: Bacteria > Pseudomonadati > Pseudomonadota > Gammaproteobacteria > Pseudomonadales > Pseudomonadaceae > Pseudomonas > Pseudomonas sp. P42. The sequence continues at coordinate 506,832 of NZ_JACOPU010000004.1, forward strand.
CGTCACCGTCAGCCAGAACGCAGCACCTCGGGCGTGGTAATCCGTCAGTTCGAAGCGTTGTTTATCGGGCGCGGGCGCATAGGCTGGCTGTCCGCTTTCGCGCACCTCGCACGGCGTTCGCCAGTCACTGACAGGGTAACGGAAGTACGGGTTGTACTTCTGCGCCAGCGGCATCTCATCCTCCGGCGTCTCCTGCTGCTCGCGGATCAGTACCACCACTTCCAGATATTCCATGCCCAGCGCATGCAGCACGCGATTCATTTCAGTGATGCCCGGTTCCCTACGTTTGTTCAGCCAATGACCGATCCCTCCCTGGGACATACCGACGCGCTCTCCGAGCACTGTTTGAGTGATTTTGAGTTCACTCATCTTGGCCTTGACCAACTCAATCCATTTATCCATGTGCAGCACCTTACGCGGAGGCCTTCCGCACGACAAAACACAAATTGTAGTATTTAATTTTTAGTCACAACTACACTTCGTACTATTCTGAAAGCACGGATTTTCAATCGAACAAGGAGTGGCCGTCATCATGAATATAAGCAGCAAAGACTTGCCCGATCTGCAAATGGACACCACGTTCACCTCGCCACAAGGCAATGCCGCGGCACAGCGAGCACTGGACTATTACTTGAAACCGGCTGTGTCAGAGCCCGAAGTCGATGAGCGCTTCTTCGATGTGAGGCGCCATCTCAGCGGCGAGGAAGCGCTGGTGCACGCATCGGATCTACTGCGATGCGCAGCAGCCACTGCGTTCAAGGCAGCAGAAAACCTGCAGGGCGCGAGCCGTGACCTGGCATTTTCTGTGGTGCACATGGTGGATATGGCGCGCGCGATGGTCGACCACTCGCTTGATGGCGAGGAAACCTGAAAGCGCGAGAGGAAAGAATTTTCCTATCGTGCAGATGAAAACATTTGACTTGCAAATGATAATGATTATTATTGCATTCAGCTGGTCGCGAGATCAGTCGATGGACCAGAGACCTTAGGTCGGTCTTCTGGACTATCTCCTCATCAGGCTAATCACGGTTTTTGACCCGGCTTTTTGCCGGGTCTTTTTTTGCCCATTTTTTTGGGCTTATAGCTTCAGGCTAATGAAGTCTTTAGATGCCGCAAATTCGATGGCGCGGATAATATCAAAAGAATATCGATTGGCAAGACAAGCCCGGCTGCATTGGGGAAAACTAACAACAGATAGCACTTGAGAATCAATCGCATACACTCTAAGCTGCATCCGCGTCATGGAGGACGCCCCCGCCTCCACACCACAATTGCACTCGGTTTCACGTCCATCTTGTGTGTAAAGTAACGGCCATAAAAATCATATTCAGGAACCGATTATGACCGTGGCCAAATCTTCGTTCGACATCAGCGCCAATTTCGACAGCGGCAATATCCAAGTCATCGATATCAGTAATCCGCTCAACCCGGTTCTGGCCATCCGCCCAGACACCCGCAGCGCGCATTTCCAGTGGTTTCACTTCAAGGCCAGCGGCTTGCATGTTGGCCAGGAGCACTGGTTTCGCCTGAACAACGCCAGTCAATCGACTTACAGCAAAGGCTGGCCAGGCTATCAGGCAGTGGCCTCCTACGATCACGTCAACTGGTTCCGTGTGCCGACGATCTTCGAAGGCGACTGCCTGCGTTTCTCCCTTGAAGCCACCCAGACCCACGCCTGGTTCGCCTACTTCGAACCTTACAGCCGTGGCCGTCACGACTGGCTGATCGAGCAGGCCCTGACCAAAGCCGGCACCGAACTGCTGGCCACCGGCAAGAGCGTCGAAGGCCGCGACATCCAATTGCTGCGCAAAGGCACAGGTGCCGAAGGCCAGCGCAAAATCTGGATCATCGCCCAGCAACACCCGGGTGAACACATGGCCGAATGGTTCATGGAAGGCGTGATCGAGCGCCTGGAAAGACACGATGATCCGGTCATGAACAAATTGCTCGCCAGCGCCGATCTTTACCTGGTGCCGAACATGAACCCGGACGGCGCGTTCCATGGTCACCTGCGCACCAATGCCATGGGCCAGGACTTGAACCGCGCCTGGCAGAACGCCACTCAGGAGGTCAGCCCTGAAGTGCTTTTCGTGCAACAGCAAATGGAAAAATACGGTGTCGATCTGTTTCTCGACGCTCATGGCGATGAAACCATCCCGCACGTGTTTACCGCCGGTTGTGAAGGCAATCCGGGCTACACACCGCGGATCGAGAAGCTCGAAGAACATTTCCGCAACCACTTGAAGCACACCACCAAAGACTTCCAGACCAAGTACGGCTACACCCGCGACGAACCGGGCCAGGCCAATATGACCCTGGCGTGCAACAGCGTCGGTCAGAAGTACGATTGCCTGTCGCTGACGCTGGAAATGCCGTTCAAGGATCACGACGACCATCCAGATCAACACACCGGCTGGTCGGGCAAACGCTCCAAGCAATTGGGCAAAGACGTGCTGACCACCATTGCCGACATGATCGACACCCTGCGTTGACCCCCCGCTCTCGGTAATCCGCAAAAGATCGCAGCTTGTCTGCGATCTTTTGTTTTGTGCAGTGCACAGTCTTGCTCGATCAGGTTGCAAAACGAAACCAGATTACATAATGTGATTCTGGTTTTAATTTGAAACCTAAAAGGAAGCTGGGTATGAAACCTCATTCACTCAACAACAGCGTGATACTGCTCTTTGCCGTTGCCTGTGGCCTGGCCGTGGGCAATGTGTATTACGCGCAACCGCTGCTCGACGCGATGGCCGAAGCGTTTGCCATGTCGCCGGCAACCATTGGCATCGTGATTACCCTGACTCAGGTCGGTTACGGCGTCGGCCTGGTATTGCTCGTGCCACTTGGCGATTTGCTCAACCGACGACGATTGATCGTCGCGCAGACGCTGCTATCGGCCGCGGCGTTACTGATGATCGCGCTGGCACCCAGCAGCCTGTGGCTATTGATCGGCATGACCTTGACCGGTCTGCTCGCCGTGGTAACGCAAGTATTAGTGGCTTATGCAGCGACGCTGGCGATCCCGGCACAACGCGGGCGCGTGGTTGGCGTGGTCACCAGCGGCATCGTGGTCGGCATCTTGCTGGCGCGCACGGTCGCAGGCGCCATGGCCGATCTGGCTGGATGGCGGGCAATTTATCTGCTGTCGGCGGGGCTGACGTTGTTGATCGCTTTACTGCTGTTTCACGTGCTGCCCAAAAAAGAACGTCCGCAGCCGACGACAACCTATCGTGCATTGATCATCTCGGTTTTTGGTTTGTTCAGGGAGGAGCCCGTTCTGCGTCAGCGCGCAATGCTCGCCCTGCTGACTTTCGCCAGCGCCATGGTGCTGTGGACGCCGATGGTGCTGCCGCTAGCCGCCCCGCCGCTGTCACTTTCCCACAGCGAAATCGGCTTGTTCGGACTTGCCGGTGCCGCAGGCGCGCTGGCCGCCGCCCGCGCCGGGCATTTGGCTGATCGAGGTCTCGGCCAGTGGGTCAGTGGGTTATCGCTGTTGTTGATGCTCGGCTCGTGGCTGCCGATCGCCCTCACCCAATCCTCGCTGTGGGCGTTGCTACTCGGCGTAATCACCCTCGATCTGGGCTTGCAAGCCGTGCACGTCACCAGCCAAAGCATGATCTACAGCGTACGCCCGGAAGCACAAAGCCGCCTCACCGCCGGTTACATGTTGTTCTATTCGATCGGCAGCGCGCTGGGTTCGATCGGCTCTACCGCCATGTATGCGTGGGCCGGATGGATCGGCGTGTGCTGGCTGGGCGCGGGCATCAATGCCCTGGCCTTGGCGTACTGGTACCTGACGCTGAGAAGTGGCGCATCTTCACAATGCGCCACTCAGGCAGGCTAACGGCGATCACGCCCGCGCAACATGCTGTCGAGCACCTCGTCGCGGCGCACCCAGCCATGGAACAGCGCCGCCGCCAGGTGCAGCAGCACTGTCAGGAACAACAGATATGCCAGATACCCATGGGCCTTGCGCAGCAACGCAAACAACTGCGCATCGGCTGGCACAATTGACGGTAACAGCAGCGAACTGCTGAGCATCACCGGTTCGCCCGACGCACTGATCATCGCCCACCCGAGCAACGGCAACACCAGCATCAGCGCATACAGCAATACATGCGATGCCTTGGCCGCCATCACTTGCCAGTTCGGCAAATCGGCGGGCAGCGGCGGTTGCCGAGTGGAAAACCGCACCAGAAGACGCACGATCACCAGCGCCAGAATCGCAATACCCAATGGCTTGTGCAGATGGATCAGCCATTCATGCCGCTCGGAAACCGAAGTGACCATGCCGGCGCCAATAAACAGCATGGCGATGATCATCAGCGCCATCAGCCAATGCAGCAGCCGCGCCAGCAGCGCGAAATGAGTCGGTTGAGCGCTCATGGACGAGCCTCCTGTTTGGCGGCGGGCAACTGGCTGACTTCGCTGGTGCGTCGCAGGTAGGAATCGGCGTAACCGGCGGAGCGAGCCGCAAGCAACGGATCGTCGGAACCTTGAATCCCGGCCGGCAGCACCAGCGGATCGTAGTTGATGTCGCGGCACTCGCCGCTCAGTTGCGGCTGGGTTCGCTCCAGCACCAAGGTGCCGGCGTTCAGAACCTTGCGCCCCTCTGGCCAGGCTTTGCTGGCGTCGTTCACCGGGTCATCGGCATTGGCCAAGGTAATGTTCAACTGAAAACGCAACGGTGCGGAGGCCAAACGTTGCACCAGGTCTTTCTCCAGAAAATCGCCCCCCTCAGGCGCAGTGGCACCCGCAGTGTCCTGCGCCAAGGGTTTCATGCTCCAGCGCACGGCCTGTTTTTTGCCACTGGCGTCTACCAGATAGAACGCGTTGACGCTGTTATACGTTTCAGTGGCGTAACTGGCGGATGGCTTGGCGGTCTTCACCCACGTCAGAAACGGCACAGCTTCCGGGTGCGCTGCAAAAAAGGCTGGCACCTTGGTCGGATCCGGTTTGCCGGTGGCCGGATCCGGCGACTGCGCCTGTTGCAACTGATAGAACGCCTCAGGCGTGCCAACCGGGAACACCGGCATGCTGTTCATCCCGGTGCGCCATTGCTGACCATTGGCCTGAGTGAATCGCAGCGCCAGGCTGCGGATTGGCACGCTGCTGTCCGGTGCATAAGGATTGCCCGCCGGCAGCGCGAAACGCCCGACCACTGGCGTGCGCGGATCGTTGAACACCTGCGCGGTGGAGAACACTCGCGCCTCGCCACTGCTCTCAAAATGCCCGATCACGCACACGCCTTTGGCGTGATTACGGCGAAACCCGGGATGCACGCCGTTGTTCTTCTCCAACACATCGACCAGCGCTTTGGGCGTCAGACGTTGTGGGTCAAAGGTGCCATTAACGTAGGCAAAAGCCCCGGCCACGGCGGCGACTACCACGGCAATGGCGCCAAGACGCAATACCAGGCTCGCGGCACTCAATGGCGGGCGTTGCGGCCCGCCGGGTGGTGCCGCGTTGGGTGAGCTGCGATCAACCATGAAAGACTCCAGGGCCATCGGCCATAGGGAAAGGTGCTATGAGACGCACGCCTCGTAGGATTATTCCCTTTGAACTGTAGTTTCTTTCAGGTCACTGCGTTTGCTGATGCGTTGAGCAGGAAAGTTGAATGCATTACGCGGCTTACAACGCGCAGCGAACTATCTTACGAAGAAGGGAGAAAAAATTTTCAAACCGGCGGATGGAATAACCATCCTTGAGGGACGTCTTTCTTCTCAACATCGCCTTTCGGCAAAGAGCAGCCCCTCGCCATGAACGAGCTAGACGAACAACTGCGTGAACTGATCCCAAGGCTACGGCGCTTTGCCGTTTCGTTGACGCGCAACAGCAGCAGCGCCGACGATCTGGTGCAGGCGTGCCTTGAGAGGGCCCTGTCGAGTTGGGGCGGCAAGCGCGAAGAAGGTGATCTGCGCGCCTGGCTGTTTTCGATCCTCTACCGGCAGTTTCTCGATGCCCATCGCCGCTCGCGCCGTCACGCGCGGATGCTCGAGTTTTTCACCGGTCGCGACGATGCCGAACCGTCGACTGAGCGCACCGTGATCGCCCAATCGACCCTGCAAGCGTTCGACCGCCTGCCCAGCGAACAGCGCGCGCTGCTGCTGATGGTTTCGGTTGAGGGCCTTTCCTATAAAGAGGTCGCCGAGATTCTCGACACCCCGATCGGCACCGTGATGTCGCGCCTGTCCCGCGCCCGCCAGGCTTTGCGCCAACTCAGCGACGGCGAAATCATCAGTCCTTCTTTGCGGATACTCAAATGATCAGCATGCCTCCCAGCGAGCGTGACCTGCACGCCTACGTCGACCACCAACTCAGCGACGCCGACCGGCGCGTGCTGGAAACCTGGCTGACCACCCATCCGGACGACGCCGCACAGGTTCGTGGCTGGCAACAGGACGCCCAGCAGCTGCGTGCGGCACTGAGCGGCGCATTGCAGCAACCGGCCAATCCGGCGCTTGATCCGGCGATGATTCGACTGCGCCGCCAGCGTCAGTCGCGCCGCCATCTGGCCAGCGCGGCGGTGCTACTGATCGCAGTGAGCGTCGGTGGTTTCAGCGGTTGGCAGGCACGGGAAATGACCCTCGTGCGAGCCTCCGTGCTACCCATGACCGACGCCCTGCAGGCCTATCGGTTGATTGCCCAGCAAGGCATGCTGCCCGCGGATTACAAGGTCGATGGAGCTGGCGACATGCAGCGCTGGCTTGATCGTTATTTCACTCAGGTCAGTCGCTTGCCAGATTTGACGGCGGCGGGGTTTGAGCCCGTCAGCGGGCGCTTGCTGAGTACCGATGAAGGGCCGGCGGCGATGGTGATGTATGAAGATGCGAGTGGGCACAAGGTCAGTTTTTATGTGCGACCGCCTGGGCCGAAAAACACCTTCTTGCCGAGGGGCAGTCGCAGTGATGGGGATTTGCAGGCGGACTACTGGTCAGGCGGTGGTTACAACTATGCGATGGTCAGTCCGGTTGATACCCCGGCCGCGCCACTGCTCAAGCAATCGCTGCAATTCTGAAAATCAACGCAGGAGTGGTCGGTTCAAAAGCCCACATCCAGCACCACATTGTCCACATATGTCCCTGCCGGCGGCGTGGGCTGGTCGGTGTAGATCTTCGCGTTGTAATTGAAAATCTGACTGCCTGTGCCCAACCCGTTGCCTGGGTTTACCTCAGCATCGGTACTCATCCGTCGCTCCGCCCCCACACTGCCCCAACGCGTCGTCCCGGCACTTTTGAAGATGTCGTAAGCCAAATAGTTACCGCCGGAAATCATCCGTCGTCGCCCACCAACGCTGAGCGGATTTTGCCCGTCGCTCAAACTCACGGTGTAGGCACTGCCCTTGGTGCAGGCCAGATTGATGGTCTGCCCGGTTACCGGCGTGAAGGCGCTGACCACCGGTGCACTGCCGAAGGCGATGTTTGGCGCGGTGATCGTGCAATCGTTGGAGACGGTCAGGTTTACCGTCAACGTGGTCGTACCGCTGTTGATGTCGCGCCCAAGACAGATGGCGCCAATGCCGATCCCCGAACAGTAATTCCAGTTCCAGAAAATGCTCAGGGTTTCTGTGTACACACCGGCGGCGACGTTGCTGCCGATGGTCGTGCGCAAGTAGAGCGGCAGGGTTTTCGGCGCCGTGCCGTTCAACAAGCCCAAGGCGTCGATGATGCCGTTGCGAGCGAAGTCGTAGGCCGTGCCGCGAGTCAGCGGGTAACTGGTGCTGTTATTTGCGTACACCGTGTAACTGATGACGTCGCCGGTCGGCCCGAGCAATCCGCTTTGCGTCGAGGAGACCGTGCCCCAGAAGTGATCGTTGCTGGTGAGCAGTGACAGCAGTGAACCAGTGCAGCTCAACCCGCCATTGAGCGTGGAACTGGGCTGCGACGTGGTGCGCACGGCGATCGAACTCAGCGTGCCGAACGCCGCCGGCGTGGTGCCGACGACCGAGCAAGCCGCCTGCACCGCTCCCGGCAGCAACAACGCAAAACCCAGCAGCCCGCGCACGCGGCTCATCGGCACACCAGCGGACCGATCAACGGCACCTGACTCTGGTTCATGTCGACACTGAACTGCGCCTGACAGATGTTGCCATCCGCAAGGGTCACTTGTAGCGAGTTCTGTGCTTGCAGGTTTTCCAGATAGACCAGGCCATCCCATCCGACCACCGTCCGCGAACCGCTTTGTTCATGCAGCACGCCCGCGCCCAAGGGCAATTCACGCTGCTGAGGGTCGACCAGAATGATGCTCGCAGCGATGACACGCGTCAGCGGGAATTCCAGCAGATAACCACTGCCACGGCGGACGGCGATGCGCTGCTCGACATTAGGGCTGCGCACATTCGGCGGCAGGTTCAGCGGATCGATTTCATATTTGCCGCGGTAATAGGCGCTGCTCCATGGCACTAACAGATGACCGTTTTTGTCGGTCTGGCCCACTTGCTGGTTTTCGTAGCGCACCGGGATGTCGGCAAAACCATCGGTGCTGACTACGACGAAGGCGTCGTCGATGCGGTTGGCGGCGAATACCTGACGATCCATCCATACCAGCGAGCCACTGGCATCAGCCCAACGGGTTTCGGCATCGGATGTGCCATAGACACCGGCCTGCAACTGCACCGACTGCAGACGCCAGGTCACGTCGGCCTGACGGTAATCGGCGCCATCACCCTTGGCGTAGCCGAGATTGAAACCCACCCCGCCTTCGGTTGGCACCGCCCGGCTGTAGTTGACCCGTTGCCGGTTCTGCCCGGTCTTGCTGCGCTCGCTGCTGATCGCCAGGCTGCCGCGCAGATCGATCGGAATAACCAGTTGCGCCTGCACCGCCCAGTTACTGTCGCCGACCTCGCGGTTGGCCGACAGGTAGAAACTGCTGTTGCGCCACAGCGGTTTGCTCCAGCTCAGGTTGAGCAGCCGCGTACGCGAATCGTCAGCGGCACGCACATCGAAATAACCGGCGCCGAGGCTGCCCCAACGATCGAGATTGAGGCTCAAGGTGGCCTGCTCACTGCGGCGGCTGAGGCTGATGTACGGGCTGTCGACCACGGTCAGGTCGGCGTATTGATCGTGACGTTGCAAGCGTTGGTAAGAAAAGCTGAAGCGCTGGTTGTTGTACTGATAGCCGAGGCTCACCTGCTGACCGCCCTCGCCGTCGAAACGGCTTTGGCTCATGGCGCTGTTCAGCACGCCGAAGTTGCCCAGTTGCAGGTTGCCGCCGATCCCGCCGAGGGTTAGATTTTCAGCGGCCTCGGCATGACTCTCAAAAGTGAAATTGTCGCTGACGCCATAACGCAGACTGCCGGACGTCACACCCGGGCCGTAGCTGAAATCCTTCAGTGCATAATCGCGACGCAGCGTACCCGCGGCCACCGAAAAGTCACTCAACCCCTTTTGCAGCAAGCTGCTGGTGACATAAAACGGCACCGTGGTCGACACCTGCCGACCCAGTGCGTCGGTGGTCACCACCACCGCTTCGCCAGCGCCGTTGATGAAGGGAATGTTGGTCAGGGTATAAGGCCCCGGTTGCAGGTCGGCGCTGCTGGACTTGTAGCCATTGATGAACAGATCCACCGAGGACGGCACCGCCGCTTCGCCGGCAAATTGCGGTAACGGGTAAGTCACCAGATCCGGACGCACGGCGAAATCCCGGGAAAACTGCACCCCTCCCAGCCGCACCGAACTGCTCCACGGCAAAGCACCGCTGATGACGTCGCCGGCCTCGTAGGTGAGCATTCGCTCATCATCGGAGTAACGCCAGGTGGTGTCGTAACGCAGGTAGCCGTTGTTCAGTGTATTCACCGAATCACTGGAAATCGTCCGCCGGTATTGGCCGGTGCTGGATAACGTGCCCCAACTGTCGAACACCCGCACTTCGTTCCAGGCCGCCAGATAAGTGCCGGCGTCATCGGTGTCGTTGAGGTACAGATCGTAGTTGAACAGCGCGCCGAAACTGCTAAGCGCCGGAGTACGCGGATAGACTTCGCGATTGCCGATAAACTGCTCCGGCAGCCACTCCGGGGGCACATCCAGCAGCAGACGCTGGCCAACGCTGTCGTAATCACTGTGCAGCCCCGTTAGGCTGTCGAGGTCGACCTCGGCGCCGAGACTGTCGGGCAGTTTCATCCCGGTTTCACGCAATGCCGTGGCCGCAAGAAACAGCCGCCCGTCACGCTGCTCCACCGCCACCACGCGTCCGGTATTCATCTGGTTGACCACCAGTTCCAAAAATAGCTGTGCATCACTCACGGCCTCCATGCCGCTGGGCGGTGGCGGCAGCTCGCCGGCCTCCGATGATTGAACGAACACCAGGCAACATGCGCCGGTCATGAGCCACAACGCACGCGGAATACGGCGAGCCCATCCCGGGCTCATACGTGTGTTACGTCCGTCAATGGACTGAATCCTCCTGATACTGCTTTAGCCGACGCCGGTTTAGCGGACTCGACTCAATTAGCGCGCCGGGTTGATGCTCTGCACCTGCGGCGCACCATTGACCCGCACCTGCAAAGCCGAATCACCCGCCATCGCGCCCGGTGCCGGCCAGCGCATCACGGCGCCCGGCAGCACATAACCCAGCAGCCCTTCGGCCAGTGGCTTGCTCTGCCCTCCCTGTCTGATGGTCACGTCAGTCAAACGCGCATGCACTGCGCCCTGATTGCGCACTTCCACATAAGGTCGGCCCTCCACCGCCACCGTGCGCCAGCTCAACTGCGGCAGGCCGATGCCCTTGGGGTCACGCGGCCGGGTGCTGTCCTCTTTGCTCCACAGGCCCGCGCCGTAGGCAAACAGCGGCACCGAGTAACGCATCTGGAAACGAATGGCCGCCGCTGTCTTGCCGCCTTCAGGGGAGGCCGGTTGCGCGGAAGGGATTTCGTCGATGATGATTCGATAGGCCAGTTCCTGGCCCGGCGGCACGTCTCTGGTGCGAGTCAGGCGCACCAGTTGCTTCTGTCCCGGCTCGATTTTCGCCACCGGCGGACTGCCGATCACGTCGCGCTGATTCTGGTACTGCTCTTCGAAACCGTTCTGGCTCCAGCCGAATACCCGAATCTGCAGATTGGCCGTCTCGCTGCCACGGTTCTCCAGCCACAGCGCGCTGGCCTGCTGATCGGCCTCAAGCACCGGATCGATCGGCCAGATCAGCACCGAACTGGCGGCCTGCGCGTGACTGGCCCCGAGCATGACCAACCCCAACATCGCGCACTGAACCCGCGAATGCCGTGATGTAACTGCCCCCATAAACCTGCTCCTTGTCAGCCACTCAAACGTCGTCTTACCACGTCAGTTGCACCTGCAACACGTCGCTGTACGTCCCCCCGGGCTGATTGCCCGGCAATTGCACCTGACCGTAAACAGGCAGGCTGATGTTGTTCGCATCGCTGTAGGCCACCGCCACACTCTGGCCGATGCCCAGGCTCTGGCTGTACGCCGCGTCGCGAAACAGCGCATATGCCACCCGCGCGCTGCCGCTATTGACCTGCATGTGCCGGCCACTGCTGTTGTACTGGCCGCCGTCGATGCTCATGTTCAGGCTCACACCCGGAGTGCATTGCAGTTGCACACCGCCAGTCAGCGCGACTTGCACCGTGCCGGTGGCCAAGGCCGAACGCGAACCGAAATTCAACCCTCCATAGTTCGCCCCTCCGCCCACCACCAGACACCCCGCCGTCACCGTAGCGCTGACCTGAAAGCTCTGACTGGTCGCTGCCGTCAGCGACTGCGGCGCACTGGCCGCAGAGAGCAGAAGGAGCGCGATGCCGGCCGGACGGCGCATGGCATCAGAACGTCAGTTCAACAGCGACAGTGTCGGTGTAGGTTCCCGCCGGCAGGCCAGCCTTGCCCACCGCCTGACCATAGAGGTTGACGGTCTGAGCCACGCCGGTGCTGGCGGCAAGATTGATCGTGCCGTCGATTGCCAGCAGCTGCGAGTGCCCGGCATCGGTATACAAGTCGTACGGCACATAGTTGGCAACGCCGTCGTACAGCGCTCGCGTCCCACCCGGCGACATGCCGTCGTGGGAGCCCGCGCGCACCTTGACCGTCGGTGTAGTGCCGCTGGAGCAGAGAATCGACAGTGCCCCGCCGCCACCGCCCAGCACCTGCCCGGTGGCGGTAGTGAACAGGCTGTTGGCGGTGCCGAAGTTCAACGCACCGAAGTTCAGACCACTGGAACCACTGGCACCGTTGACCTGACAGCTGCTGATCAGGATCAGGCTGGAGGTGATCTGCCCGGTGACGGTGGTGGCGGCGTTGGCACTGGAAACCAGCGCCAGACCGAGCAGCGACAAACCTATCCTTGATGTACACGTACGCATGGTGTCCGTCCTCTACGGGGTTACCAGTCGAGCGTCACCGTCAGGGTGTCGGTATAGACACCTGCCGGAACCGCGCGGGTATTCGCCACCACCGAGCCAAATACCGGAATGGGTATCTGCGCACCGCTGGTAACAGCGAAATTGTGTTGTTGGCCGATGCTGTAGCTCTGATTGCCGGAGGCGTCGAGAAACAACTGATAGGGAATGGTCTGGCGGCCGTTGCTCAGTCGCCGGGTGGCACCGTCACCGTGTGCGCCGCCGTCGATAGTGACGGTGAATCCGGTTACCGAAGGGTTACAGGCGACGTTGAGTTTGCCGCTGCTGTCGCCGTCGAGACTGGCCTTGATCGGTGCGTCCCAGGTCGGGCCCTGCAGGCCGAAATCAAGTTTGCCGAGGTCGCTGACCGGACTTTGAGGGGTGGCGGTATTGGTCACTTCGCAGCCGGCAATCAGGATCAGCCGCGCATTGATCTGCCCGCCCATCGCCGCTTGCGTTTCGTCAGCGAGTAACGCGAGCGTGCCTGCCACCATGACCATCCGGTACTTGCCTGTCATTGCGCCCGTCCCTGCTCCTTTAGGATGACTCAACCACTGCGTTCATCATTGAACGCCTTCCCTGCGCAACCCGAATCCAGCGGGATGCCATTTGAAATCTGGTAATCACCAGGTGACCGTGACTTTCAGCAGATCCGAGTAGCGACTGACCCGTGGCACCTCGGCCAGCCGTTCGATCCGCGCATACAACGGCAGCTCCACCGTGCCCGTGTCCGGCACGCGCCCGCTGACCGGTACATCCACCACCAGCGGCACCCGCCGCGCTGCGTCCTGATACAAGCGATACGCGATAGGCTTGCTGTCAGCCGTGCCAGCCATGTAGCGAACCTCACCCACGCCGCCGTGCAAACCGCCATCGACGCGCAGCTGATAAGGCGTGTCCGGGTTGCATTCCAGACGCGGCAGACGTTGATTGATCAACGCCGCCGACAGTGGCCCCGCTGGATCGTCCAGCCGCGAAGTGCTGCCGAAATCGAGCACACCCAACTGCTCGATTCCGGCATCCCGCTGCTGGCCGATCAATTGGCAGCCGCGCTGCACATCGACGCGCACCTCGACCTGAAGATCTGCCGCGTATGCAGGCGCAACAAACACACCCAGCAGGCCCATGACCACCCTTGCATTCACTGTCCCATTCCTTGCCGGTGGATCGCCCAAAAGCCGATCATGTTTTTCAGGTTAGCAACAGACCGCGATTGCGCCAGTCGATTGGATCCAGGGATCTTCCGGAATATGTTTCGAAAGGTTGGCAAACTGCCGACCCTGCCGCCGAAAATAGCCGTACGCGGACGCACAACATTGTTCAGTCACCGACCACTCTCGATCTGCCACGGTAGTAGGCCAGCGGCGCGCCCGGTTAAACTACGCCGCGGCGCTCCTGGGCGCCGGCTCGCTGAACACGGAGTAAACCAAAGTGCCCGCCCATCCGCCGAAACGATCGCGACTGACCCAGCACTGGCCGGTGCTGCGCCGTTTGTTCGGTAAAGGCACGCCTGCCAAAGCAGGCCATGACGCCAGCGCCCAGTTGATCCGCGATTACTTCCGCCACAAGGCCAACGGCCAGGGTTACACCCTCAGCCACAGCCAGCTGCGAGTGATCGACTGCATGGCGCAGCAGGCCAGTCTGTTGCTCGACGAAACAGCGCAAACCCCACCGAGCCTGTATCTGCACGGCAGCGTGGGGCGCGGCAAGAGTTGGCTGCTGGATGGCTTCTTTCAGGCGCTGCCGATCACGCAGAAACGCCGCCTGCATTTCCATGAGTTTTTCGCGCAGTTGCATCAAGGCATGTTCAGCCATCGCGAACAGGACGATGCGTTGGCCATAACGCTGGATGAACTGCTGCTGGACTGTCGGGTACTGTGTTTCGACGAGTTTCATGTGCATGACATTGGCGACGCGATGCTTATCACCCGCCTGTTCAAAGCGCTGTTCCAGCGGCAGATTCTGCTGCTGGTGACCTCCAACTATCCGCCCGAAGGCCTGCTGCCCAATCCGCTTTACCATGCGCGATTCAAACCGGTAATCGAGCTGATCAACTCGCGCATGCAGGTCATGGAGGTCGGTGGCCCTCACGACTACCGCAGTCAGATGCGCAACCATGCGCATCAGGTTTTCACTCAGGGACGCTACGTGTGGCCAGCCACGCCCGCTCAGCGTGAGGCGCTGAACCTGCCGACGGAAGATGCACCCGCCATTTCGTTAACCGTTGGCACCCGGCCGTTTCGCGCACGTTTTTGCGAGGATCGCCGCGTCGGCTTCACCTTCGCTGACCTGTGTGAACAGCCGACGGCGGTCATGGACTATCTGCAATTGTGCCGACGCTTCGACAACTGGATCATCGACGGGCTGCCGGAGCTGGGCGAATGCTCGATCGCCGCACAGCAGCGGTTCATCAATTTGATCGACGTGCTCTACGACCAGGACAAGCACCTGACCTTGCTCGGTCGGTTGCCACTGGGCGAAAGCCTGGCGGGTCAGGTTATCGATCTGGCCCGCACCCGCAGCCGGCTGGGGCAGTTGCAGGAAGAACACAGCACGGGCTGACCTGCATCAATTCCCTGAGGGACCCCCACCATTAAAGCCGAGTCAAGATCCGATAAAATTTCAAACCACAGCTTTGCCGCTATCATGTCGCCCATTCTCAGCGACCCCTCTATTTGCGAATTCCTTCATGCATACCCTTGCTCAATTGCGCGCCGGCGAATTGTCGGGCATCACGCGGCTGGACCTGTCCTGCGGCCTGACCGAGTTCCCGGCAGAAATCTTCGATCTGGCCGACACCCTGGAAATCCTCAATCTCAGTGGCAACGCCTTGAGTTGCCTGCCGGATGACCTGCATCGTCTGACTCGATTGCGCGTGCTGTTCTGCTCCGACAACCAGTTCACCGCGCTGCCCGCCTGCCTTGGCCAATGCACGGCCCTGACGATGATTGGCTTCAAGGCCAACCGCATCGCCGACGTCCCTGGCGCCGCCCTGCCACCGCTGCTGCGCTGGCTGATCCTGACGGACAACTGCATCGACACCTTGCCGAGCGAACTGGGTGAACGTGCGCACCTGCAAAAACTCATGCTGGCCGGCAATCGCCTGCAATCGCTGCCGTCGTCGCTGAGTCATTGCCACCGACTGGAACTGCTGCGCATCGCCGCCAACCAGTTGACCGAGTTGCCACACTGGCTGCTGACGTTGCCGAGCCTGACGTGGCTGGCCTACGCTGGCAATCCGCTGGAAACCGAAGCCGACGCCGCGGCGCTTGAAGCCACGCCGCAGATCGACTGGTCGGCGCTGCGTCTGGAGCAACAACTGGGCGAAGGCGCCTCCGGGGTCATTTCCCGTGCGACCTGGCAACGCGCCGATGGTGCGGTGACGCCGGTTGCGGTGAAGCTGTACAAAGGCGAAATGACCAGCGATGGCTCACCACTGCATGAAATGAACGCCTGCATCACGGCCGGGTTGCACCCGAATCTGATTCGAATTGAAGGTCGCATCCATGGCCATCCCGACGGCCAGCAAGGTTTGGTCATGCAACTGATCGATCCAAGCTTTGCCAACCTGGCAGGACTGCCGAGCCTGGCGTCCTGCTCGCGGGATGTCTATGCCGAGGATCGGCGCTTCAGCGCACAGGTTGCACTGCGCATTGCCATGGGCATTGCGTCGGCAGCGGAGCATCTGCATCAGCAAGGCATCACCCATGGTGATCTCTACGGACACAACATTCTGTTGAACGATCAGGGTGATTGTTTACTGGGGGATTTCGGCGCAGCGTCGTTTCATTCCACCACCGACAGCATGGAAACGCGGGCGCTGCAGCGCATCGAAGTACGGGCGTTCGGGGTCTTGCTGGGAGAATTGCTGGCGCGGATCGACTCGGGACTGAGCAATGAGCGACGTGAGGTGCTTGAAGAGCTGGCGCAGCGTTGCTCTCAGGCCGATGTGCTGGGGCGGCCGGGGTTCAGTGAGGTGATTGAGGTATTGCAACAGCTGTGACCGCTGCACGGTCAATCGCTGGGAGGCTAGCTCCCACAGGGTTTATGGCGATCACATAGTGTGTGCACGACGCCATACCTGTGGGAGCGGGCTTGCCTGTGTGGCGGCTCTACTGAGTAAACAAATCAGCCAGCCAGACCCACAAACATATCCTGCACGTCATCGTGGTTGTCGAGGCCTTCGAGGAACGCTTCAACCTCAGCCATCTGCTCATCGCTCAAGCCGCTGACCGGGTTTTTCGGCTGGTAGCCGAGCTTGGCCGACAGCACGGTGAAGCCTTGTTCCGGCAGGGCTTTCTGCACCGCGTCGAGGTCGGTCGGATCGGTGATAAACAGGGTCGCGCCCTCTTCACCCGGCTCAAAATCCTGGGCACCGGCTTCGATCGCCGCCATTTCCGGATCGGCGTCCGGAGTGTCTGCCGAGGCTTCGATCATGCCGACGTGGTTGAAGTCCCAGGCAACCGAACCGGAAGCGCCCAATTGGCCCTTGCGGAACGCCACGCGAATTTCGGCCACGGTGCGGTTGATGTTGTCGGTGACGCACTCGACGATCAACGGCACCTGGTGCGGGGCGAAACCTTCGTAGGTCACGCGATGGTATTGCACGGTTTCGCCCAGCAGGCCCGCGCCTTTCTTGATTGCGCGGTCGAGGGTTTCTTTCGGCATCGAGGCTTTCTTGGCCTGTTCGACTACCAGACGCAGGTGCGCGTTGGTCGCGGTATCGGCACCGTTACGCGCAGCAATGGTGATTTCTTTCACCAGTTTGCCGAAGATCTTGCCCTTGGCATTGGATGCCGCTTCTTTGTGTTTAACCTTCCACTGTGCGCCCATTACTCACTCTCTTGATCTGTGGCGCCGAGACATCTATTGGCCGACGCGTGGCGCCAAGTTTATACGGCCTAAAGTCGGCAATCGACCAAAAAAATCCAATGTTGAATCGACATCTTCGCCGGACCTTGTAGGGCGATTCTGAAAACCACCTTTGACATGACCATTCAGCGCTGCGGTTTCGTACCCTCTGAGGCCCGTATCGCCTGACAGAGCCTGTTCGAATGCTCAATGACAAGGAAAGTCCGTTTACCCTCACCCTGACCGACAGTGGATTATGCCTGCCGGTGGTGCGTTTCAATGGCGAGGAAGCGCTCAACCAACCCTACCGCTTCGACATCGAACTGATCGGCCTCGCCCCCGCCGTGACGCCGGGCACGCTGGTGCAGCAGCCGATATTTCTGCGTCTGGACGACCATCACGGCATTCACGGCATGATCGACAGTGCCAGTTGCGAACATCGCGGAGCGCACCGCATCGGTTATCGACTGATCGTGGTCCCGGCGCTGCAACGGATGGCGCAGCCGAGCAAACGGCGGGTGTTCGTGCAACTGAGCGTGCCGCAGATTCTTGAACGGTTGCTCGCTGAAAACGCCCTGCCGGCCGACAGCTACCGAATTGAAATGACCGTGGGTCAGTATCCGGTGCGTCCGTTTTGCGTGCAGTTCGAGGAAAGCGATCTGGCGCTGATACACAGGCTTTGCGAAGAAGAAGGCATCCACTATCACTTCGAGCACAGCACCCACGGGCATGTTGTCGTGTTCGCCGATGACAGCCTGAGTCTGCCGCAAGAACCATCATTGGTACCGTTCATGGAGGATGAACAAGCGTCCTCGCCCTGTGTGAGCTCGTTGTACCAGCACCACCACGCCGAGCCCATCCCGACGCTGCACGCCGTGCGCAATCGAGGGCTACACACTGCCGACGGGGATGCGGCCAATCAGCCCCCGTCAAAACCGTTGCTGCCGATGCCTTCGCCGCAGCAACGCCACAGTGAACAACGCAGTCGTCGCCATCTGGAACGACAACGTTGCCAACACCGGTCAATCAATGGCCGCAGTGACTGCATCGGTTTGTTCAGCGGGCACTTGTTGCAGGTGACGGAACATCCGATCAGCCAATTCAACGAACAATGGCGCATCACCCGCCTGCGCCATCACGGGCAACATCCATCGATTCTGGACCCGGCAGCGACGGTGCACCGTTACTACAACGATTTCACTGCCCAACCGTGGTCAACCGACTATCGCCCGCCACTTCAGCAACCGCGACCGAGCATTGCGGGCTATCACCTGGCGCAAGTGCTGGGAACTCCGGGACAACCTGCGCGGCTCGATGCGCAAGGGCAGATCGCCGTCAGGTTGTGGCCATCGCAACCACAATCGCCCCCCGTCGCCGACACCGACACCGAAGCCATCTGGCTACCCATCGCCATGACTCGGGCCAACGGTCGAATCGCGCCAGATGAATTGCCCAGCGTAGGCAGTGAAGTGTGGGTGAGTTTTCTCGACAGCGATCCGGACCGGCCGATCCTGTGCCTGGGCAACACACGCAATCCCACACCCCGCGAAACACCGTCGGCGACTGACAGCAGTCTGTTGCTCGACTGGCTGCTCAACGGTACCCACCTGTGACCTGAACCTCTGTAGGAGCTGGCGAAGGCAGCGCCTACAAGATAGGGGTGTTTTGCGGTCATGCGGTTGTCAGCCCTTGTCAGCCTTGCCTGCCGCCGCGGCAAATTTGGCCAGGCGCACGTCCAGATGCCGGGGCCGGTGGCCATGGTCTTCGGCGCGCTCCTTGCGGCGGATGGCGTTACGCACCATCAACGATCCGAGGTAGCGGATTGGCTCCGGCGGGAAATAACCCATCGGCCCGTTGACCAGCGGCGAGCGCGTCCACGGATTGTCCAGCCCCTGCACCAGTGACGCCAGAATCTGCCCGCCCATGTGACACGGGCCGACGCCGCTGCCGGAATAGCCGAAACCGTAAAACACATTGCCACTGCTGCTCATCTGACCGAAGAACGGCAAACCGGTGACCGAGCGATCTGACGGGCCGTTCCAGGTCGCATCGACTTTGACATCGGCAAACGCCGGGAAAAAATCGCCCAGGCTCGTTTTGAGCAGGTCCGCGTAAGGCGATGGCTGATCGAACACTGGCAACATCCTCCCGCCAAAGGCGAAGGTGTTACCGCCCTTGCCGAGCATGATCCGGCCATCCGGGGTGTTGTGGTAGTAGTGCACGAAAATCCGTGAATCGAGCACGGTGACCCCACTGGTCAAGCCGATTTCCTGCAACAGATCCGGACGCGGTTCGGTGATCAGCATGTCGCTGGAAACAATCGCCACACTGCGTTCGAATTGCGGGAAGGCGCGGGCCATCCACGCGTTCATCGCCAATACCACGCGGTCTGCCTGCACATTGCCGTTGGCCGTGCGAATGCGGGCTGGTCGGCCCTCCTCCAAACCGGTCATTGCCGTGTTTTCATGAATTTTCACGCCCAACTCCAGTGCTACACGGCGCAACCCGCGCACCAGTTTGCCGGGTTGCACACTGGCTGCTGCCGGCGAAAACCAGCCTTCCAGATGCTTGCTGGAACCGGCCATGCGCTGCACATCAGCCACCGGACGTTGAGTGAACGAGTTGATCCCGTTGCGCTCAAGCGCAGCGATTACCGCGTCAGTCGAACCGACCTGCGCACGGTTGGTCGCGGTATAAAGCGTGCCATCGAGCCGGTAGTCGGCATCGACGCCGTAATGCTCGCAGAACTCGCCGATCGCATGAATGCTGCGTTCGGATTCATTGACCAGACGCACCGCTTCCTCAACGCCGAACAAGCGCTCAAGCGTAAAATATTTGGCCGACCACGACAGCGCACACCCGCCGTTACGCCCACTGGCGCCGGCGCCGCAGATGTCGGCTTCGATCAGCAGCACATCGAGTTCGGGGTTTTGTTGCTTGAGCATGATCGCCGTCCACAACCCGGTATAACCACCGCCGACGATGCACACGTCGGTGCGCACTTCGCCCTGCAGCGGCGGGCAGGTTTCGGAGGTGTCGGCCTGCAGGGCCTGCTCCAGCCAAAACGGTCTCATGGGTTTTCTCCAGTCAGTTGGCCACGGCACAGCCTGCCGCGAACACCGCAGCAGGCCGCGAGGCAAAGGGGTTTCAGTTACGCAGAGGTTTGATCGTCAAGGGGCAGTTGGGGATGGACGCGCGCGGCTCCATGAATCCGACCGGCCGGCTGTTCCAGTGCGGAATCAACACCAGCGCCGAGAACAGTGCGCAACCGGCGAAGACGATGAACACCGTCACCGTGTCGAAGTAGCCCGGCAGCAAGCCGCCAAGCACGGCGCCGACCGAGCCGCAGCCGTTGACGAATCCGGCGGCGGTGGCCCCGGCCTTGGCTTTGCCGAAATCGATGGCGGCCGCACCGCTGATCATCGAGTCGGGTCCGTACAGGGTCAGGCCCATGACAAACAGCAATGCCACGACCAGCAAAACACTGCCGCTCTGCAAGGCAGCCATGAACAGCGCCAGCGTCACCGTAAGCGCCAGCAGACTGATCACACAGGCTGGCATACGCCGAGCGCCGAACAATTTGTCCGACGCCAGACCGATCATGATCGGCCCAAGCAGCCCGGCCAGCTCGAACGAAGTGGGGATGATCGCCGCACCCACCTTGCCGACGCTGGGCATCTGTTCAAACACGATCACCGGGCCCCACAGCAGGATCGCGTAACGCGCCGGTTTCAACATGAAATACGCCAGGCCCAGCACCAGCACCGTGCGATTACGCAGGATTTCCTTCAACGGCTCCCAAACGCTGAGCTTGCTGTTGGCTTCGGTCTCTTCGGCGCTTAACACAGGCTCCGGTTCCACCGCCGGCAGGCCGACATCTTCCGGTTTGTCGCGCTGGAAGATAAAGAACAACACCGCCACCACCGCCACCACTGCCGCACTGGAGAAAAACGCCGCGTGCCAGCTGCCGACGAGCGTGTAGGCCCACCAACCGGCGAACGGCGACGCCACCAGCCCACCAAATGCGTAGCAAGAACTCCACAAGCCGAGCACTCGCCCGCGCTGCTTGGACGGGAAGAAACTGCCAAGGTTTTTACACAACCCCGACCATCCCGTGGACTGCGCCAACCCTTGAATCAACATACAGGTGGCGAAGATCGGCAGCGTGGCGAAACTGCCCATCACCAGTGCCGCCGCCGCAGAAATCAGCAAGCCTCCGAACACTACAACCCTTGGGCCGAAGCGGTCAGCGAGCATGCCCCAGGTGAATTGGCCGATGGCGTATGCCGCCAGATAGATGGCATCGAGGTTGGCCATGGTCATTTTGTCGAGCATGAAATCTGGATCTTCGCCGATGCCCAGTTTGGCCACCGAGAATGCTTTGCGAGTGAAATAGAAAGCGGCGTACGCGAGCCATGTGATAGCAAAAATCTGCATGCGCCAACGCGCAATGTTGCCGATGTGCTTGTTCATTGTGGTTCTGACCTCAGGGTGTGAGTGTGCCGGCAGAATCGTTAAGTAAACGCCTGTGTTTTTTATTGTTGAGCACTGCGATATCACCCCATCCCTATGGCGATAACGGTCAGATGAGTCCTGCTGTTGCACGCACAGGCTCATGGCCAGCGCCGCTGTTCGATCGAGCAGTCGGCGGTGGCGTGAGCCGATCAAAGCAATTACTGTTTAATAAATAAAATCGATTTATCGTATTTCACACATAAGCTCAGCTTTTAACTGGAGCGACCATGTCAATTTCCCACGCCCAACTCAAAGCGTTCCACGCCGTGGCCGTGCATGGAAGCTTCACCAAAGCCGCTCATCGTCTTTTTCTCACGCAACCGGCGATTTCCGACCAGGTGCGCAAACTCGAAGAACGCTTTGGGGTTTTGCTGTTTCATCGCAACAAACGTTCGGTACGCCTGACCGATCTGGGCGAACGCTTGCTCGCGATCACCCAGCGCCTGTTTGTGATTGAAGCGGAAGCACAGGAGTTATTGCAGGAATCCCAGGCGCTGCAGACCGGCAGCCTGATTCTGGCGGTAGATGCGCCGGTGCATGTGTTGCCGCAGATCGCGCGGTTCTGCGAGCGTTTTCCAGGCATCAACGTGAAGATCGAGACCGGTAACACCGACGAATCATTGTTTCGCCTGTTTAACTATCAGGCCGATCTGGCGCTGCTGGGGCGTGATGTCAGCGATGAACGCTTGCTGTGCGTACCGCTGCGCAACGATCCGATGGTGGCGTTTGTTTCGCGCAATCACCCGTGGGCCGAGCGCGAGTCGATCTGCCTGGCGGACCTGGATGACACGCCGCTGGTATTGCGCGAACACGGTTCGGTGACCCGGCAAACGCTTGAGGAGGAAATGGCTCGGGCGGGGTTTCGCATTCGTCCGGCGATTCAGGTCGAAGGCCGGGAAGCGGCGCGCGAGGCGGTGGTGGTGGGGATTGGTGTGGGCGTGGTTTCAGCGGCCGAGTTTGGCGCCGACTCAAGGGTTTGCGCGTTGCCGATCACCGACTGCACCCGACGTTTGACCGAAACTTTGGTGTGCTTGCGCGAACAGAGTTCGCGGCGAGTGGTGGCGACGTTTCTGGATATGGTTCGCGAGAGTCTTGTGTGAACGGCGCTGGCCCAATCGCTGGCAAGCCCACAGGGTTTCAGCCTTTAACAAATTGTGCGTACACCGGAGAAACCTGTGGGAGCTGGCTTGCCAGCGATGAAAGCGCCACGGTTTATCAGGCTGGCGCCAATCCAAAAAACGCCTGAATCAAGCGCAACTCCCGCCGCCGCTCCATGCAACCGATCATGTGGCGATTGACCAAGCCCTCCCCGACAATCGGAATCGCCACTACCCGTGGGTCGTGGCTGACTTCCACCGATGACACCACGCCAACGCCCAGCTGCGCGGCGACCGCCTCGGTAACCGCCTCGCGACTGTCCAGCTCCAGCAACACGCGCGGATGAATCGACGCCTGCGTGCAGGCCAGATCAAATGTGCGCCGGGTAATCGAACTCGGCTCACGCAGCACCATGATCACCTGATCCAGTTCCTTGAGTTTCACCTCCATGGCACGCGCTGCCCACGGATGCCCCGCCGGCACCAGTGCGCAAATCCGCGATTCGCTCAGTGCTTGCAGATGCAGTCCCTTGCGCGGCTCGACTTCGGTCAGCACCGCGACGTCGGCGTGTTCCGACAATAACGCCGCCAGCGTTTCCTGGGCATTGCCCAAACGCAGATTCACCGTGATCCCCGGATAGCGCGCACGCAGACTGGCCAGCATCGGCATGACCATGTGCGGGCCGTCCGCCGCCACTTCCAGCCGCCCGGTCAACAACTGGCGGTTGGCCTCCAGCATGGTTTGCGCTTCTTCCGCCAGACCGAACATTGCGCGAGTGATCGCCGCCAGTTTGGTGCCTTCCTCAGTCAACTCCACCCGTCGCGCGGTGCGTCGCAACAACGTGATCTGGTAATGCTCCTCCAGCGCCTTGATGTGCCCGGTCACTGCCGGCTGGCTGATGAACAACCGTGCGGCGGCGCGGGTAAAGCTGCCCTCGCGCGCCACGGCATCGAAGGCGCGCAGCTGAAACAGGTTCATGAATAACTCTCACTGATGGCTGGCATAACAACAAACAATTTGATTGATGCAACGGCAAATTGCAACTTAGGCCCCGTAGCTTCATCCCACAGCGCTATCCGAGGACACACGAATGAGTACCGCCGAACCCATCCTGCTCACTCCCGGCCCGTTGACCACTTCGGCCCGCACCCGCCAGGCGATGATGGTCGACTGGGGGTCATGGGATGACCGCTTCAATCAACTGACCGCCAGCCTCTGCGAGCAATTACTGGCGATTCTCAACGGCGCCGCGACCCACCACTGCGTGCCATTGCAAGGCAGCGGCACTTTCGCGGTCGAGGCAGCGATCGGCACGCTGGTGCCACGCGACGGCAAAATACTGGTGCTGATAAACGGCGCCTACGGCAAGCGACTGGCAAAAATCTGCGAAGTGCTGGGCCGCTCGTTCAGCACTTTCGAGACCGCTGAAGACGAACCGACCACCGCCGCCGACGTCGACCGTCTGCTGCGCGCCGACAGCACTATCACTCACGTCGCGCTGATCCACTGCGAAACCAGCACCGGCATTCTTAATCCGCTGGCGGAAATCGCTCACGTCGTCGAGCAACACGGCAAGCGCCTGATCATCGACGCCATGAGCTCATTCGGCGCGCTGCCGGTGGATGCGCAGCAAGTGCCATTCGATGCGCTGATCGCCGCGTCAGGCAAGTGCCTGGAAGGCGTGCCGGGGATGGGTTTTGTCTTCGCACGCAAAGAGTCGTTGGCCGCAGCCGCCGGCAATTCGCACTCACTGGCGATGGACCTGTTCGACCAGCACGCCTACATGATGAAGACCGGGCAATGGCGCTTCACCCCACCGACCCACGTGGTCGCGGCGCTGCACGAAGCCCTGCTGCAATACAACGAAGAAGGTGGCCTGCCGGCGCGGCATGCGCGCTACGCCGCCAACTGCCAGACGCTGATGGAAGAGATGGGCAAACTCGGTTTGCGCAGCTTTCTGCCAGCAGCGATTCAGGCGCCGATCATCGCAACGTTCCACGCGCCGAATGACCCGCGTTATCAGTTCAAGGATTTCTACGAACGGGTCAAGGCCAAGGGCTACATCCTCTATCCCGGCAAACTGACTCAGGTCGAAACCTTCCGCGTCGGCTGCATCGGTCATGTCAGCCCGGACCAAATGCGCCAGGCCGTGGCGGCGGTGGGCGAAGTATTGCGCGAGATGGAAGTGTTAGAAATCTAACCCCCCCTAATACCTGTGGGAGCGAGCCTGCTCGCGAATGCGGTTGAACATTCAACATTGATATCGACTGATCTGACGCCTTCGCGAGCAGGCTCGCTCCCACATTTGAATTGCATTGCCAACACAGGATTTTCAACATCATGAACTACACCAACCCAACCAAGCTGCAAGCCGCTATCCTCGACTGGGCCGGCACCGTGGTCGATTTCGGTTCCTTCGCCCCGACGCAGATCTTCGTCGAAGCCTTCGCCGAATTCGACGTTCAGGTTTCCATTGAAGAGGCCCGCGGCCCGATGGGCATGGGCAAATGGGATCACATCCGCACCCTGTGCGATCAGCCGCAGGTGGCCGAACGTTACCGCAAAGCGTTCGGCCGCACGCCGACCGACGATGACGTGACCGCCATTTACGAGCGCTTCATGCCGCTACAAATCGAGAAAATCGCTGAACACTCGGCGCTGATTCCCGGTGCCCTGGAGACCATCGCCAACCTGCGCCAGCAAGGCATCAAGATCGGCTCCTGCTCCGGCTACCCGAAACAGGTGATGGATAAAGTCGTCGAACTGGCCGCCACCAACGGCTACATCGCCGACCATGTGGTCGCCACCGACGAAGTGCCGAACGGCCGCCCTTGGCCAGCACAGGCGTTGGCCAACGTCATTGCGCTGGGCATCGACGACGTCGGCGCCTGCGTGAAGATCGACGACACCGTCCCGGGCATCCTCGAAGGTCGCCGCGCCGGAATGTGGACCGTGGCGCTGATCTGCTCGGGCAACGCGCTGGGCCTGGATTACGAGGGTTTCCGTGCCTTGGGCAGCGATGAACTGGCCAGCGAACGCGCGCGTATCCATGCGCTGTTCGAAAGCTCGCGCCCGCATTACATGATCGACACTATCAGCGATCTGCCGGAAGTGATTGCCGACATCAACAAACGTCTGGCCAACGGTGAAATGCCGCAATCCTGCTAACTTGCAATAAAAAACACCGCCGACTTTAGAGCCAGTCGGCGGTGTTTCTGTTTTACTGATCGAGACGCAGAGCATCACGAAACTTTACAACATGGCCAACCCACAACTTATTACGAGACAAGGTTACCTTGCGCATCGTAAGTCAGGCCGTCCGGATACTTGATACTGCCGTCAGGAAGTTGTTCTGTTCCATCTTCCCAAACAATGCGGCCATACGGATGTTCGATCGTATTATCCGGCCAGATAATGCGGCCATCAGGAAACTCGACACGGCCGTCTTGATGATGGATAACGCCATCGGGCCCCTTGAGTAGGTTCTTACTCGTATCAACCAGACTGCCATCGGGAAGGGACGCAGAGCCATCAGTATTGAGGATTCCGCCCAAACTGATAATAAGTGTCGCCAGAGCAACCGGATCAATATTGAAGTTGATGGTCGGCCAAGGCATGGGTGGCCTTTTCGTTGCAACAGGTCCGACAGTGCCGCCGGTAATTACAGGTTTGGTGAGCGAGCCGGGCTTAACGGGCTTGACTGGCCCAATCGGCTTGACCGGCTTGACGATTGGTTTGAGTGGCTTAACAGGCTTGATGAGAGGCTTGACCGGCACTACAGGTTTGAGCGGAACTGGCTTGCCCACTGGTTTCGGTTTGGAGACAGGTCGTTTCAGAGAACATAAATAATCCACTTGAAAAATCAAACAACATTAACACCCCAAGCAATTACTTTTACCCGAGGACTTGCCCACACAATAAACAGCACGACATAACCAAGCAATCCGAAGTCAAATACAGAATATAAAAAACAAGCCGTAACACCAACACTCAGTCATCAAACCCAAACTTCAAAAACAATTAACACCCATTAAATTCAGCCACTTCACGCATTGCCATAGAACACATCCAGATCGCACCAGTACATTGAACCAAACTCAGACCACTCAGAGCAAAAACGCGCCATCGGGTTGAGCCCAGGCGGGGGTGGTCCGGGCCGAGACACAGCAGCGGCTCTCTTTGGCCATCGATAGATCCCCCGACCACAAAAGCTCAACTTACAAGAAGGTTGTGGGAGAACCCCCGCAGTCCCTGCAATCCACCTGTATGCACGAAGACCAAGCGTGTGCCGCTGGCGAATTTACCCGCCTCGACCTGCTGCTTGAGCGCCAGCAACGCCTTGCCGGTGTACAGCGGTTCCAACGGTACGCCGCTGTCCAGCTCGGTCTGTGCAATGAACGCGAGCAATGCCGAATCGACCTTGGCAAAACCGCCGCGACTGGCATCGGTCAGCTCAAAGTCAGCCCTGCGCCGGCCGGTTTCCTGCAGGATCGACTCGACTTGCGCCGCCACGCCGTGATCCTCAGGCACCGCCAACGCGCCGTAAACCGGATGCGCCCCCGCCTCGGCGAGTGCCAGCCCGGCCAACGTCGTCCCTGTGCCGCAGGCCAGCCACCAACCGTGATAATCGTTCCAACCCAAATGGCTCAATTGCGCATCGACCTGCGCCTTGATCGCGGCACAACCCAGCGCCCCGGCTAATCCGCCACCGCCCTCTGGCACCGCATGCAGAGTTGGATAACGCGCCTGCCACGGCTCCCAGAACCCCGGATCATGTCGCGCCCGATAACCGCCATAACCCAGCCAATGCAGGTGCATGCCGTACGCTTGCAGATCAGCGACAGTCGGTGTTTCTTGTGGATGACCGCGCAGCAGCCCCGCCGTTTTGAACCCTAGCCGTTTACCCGCCGCCGCCAACGCGTGCAAATGATTGGAGTGCGCGCCGCCGAGACTGATGATGCCTTCGGCACCGGTGCGATCGGCGGCTTTCAGATGCTCAACGAGCTTGAACCACTTGTTACCGCTGATCAGCGGGTCGATTTGATCGAGGCGCAGGATGGCGACTTCAACATTGGCGGCGGTGAGCCAGTCGAGTTGCAGGAGTTCAAGAGGAGCTTGCGCAGGCAAAAACATAAGCACCGCATGACCTGAAAAAGACCACAGTCTACCAGCCAAAAAAACCCTTGTAGGAGCTGCCGCAGGCTGCGATCTTTTGATCTTGTTCTTGAAAAACAAAGTCAAAAGATCGCAGCCTTCGGCAGCTCCTACAGGAGTTGGTCCGTTACCGATAGCGGTTGATCAGAGCTCTGCAGCCAGACGCGACCCTTGATTGATCGCACGCTTGGCATCCAGCTCCGCCGCGACATCAGCACCGCCGATCAGGTGCACGTTTTGCCCGGCCGCTACCAAGCCATCGTGCAGTTCACGCAAAGGGTCCTGCCCCGCGCAGATCACGATGTTGTCCACCGCCAGCAACTGTGGCTCGCCGGTTTCGCCGATGCGGATGTGCAGGCCTTCGTCGTCGATGCTCAGGTATTCAACACTGTTGAGCATCTGCACCTGCTTGTTCTTCAGCCCGGTACGGTGAATCCAGCCAGTGGTTTTGCCCAGACCGTCGCCGACCTTGGTTTTCTTGCGCTGCAAAAGGAACACTTCGCGAGCCGGCGCGTGCGGCGCAGGTTTGATCCCGGCCACGCCACCACGGGCTTCGAGTTTGGCGTCGATGCCCCACTCCTTCCAGAACGCGGCGCGATCCTGACTGGTGGCAATGCCTTCGTGAACGAGGAATTCGGAAACGTCGAAACCGATGCCGCCCGCACCAATTACCGCCACGCGTTTGCCAACCGGTTGGCGCTCGAGGATCACGTCGAGATAGCTCAGCACCTTGGCATTTTCCACGCCCGGAATCGCCGGAGTGCGCGGTGCAATACCCGTGGCGAGGATGATTTCGTCGTAACCGCCGTCAACCAGTTTCGCGACGTCGACGCGGGTGTTCAGGCACACCTCGACGTTAGTCGTTTGCAGCTTGCGGTTGAAGTAGCGCAGGGTTTCGAAAAACTCTTCTTTGCCAGGCACGCGTTTGGCGATGTTGAACTGGCCACCAATTTCGCTGGCAGAATCGAACAACGTCACCTGATGGCCACGCTCGGCAGCCACGGTCGCGGCGGACAACCCGGCAGGGCCGGCACCAACCACGGCAATCTTCTTGATTTGCTGCACCGGCAGATAGTTAAGCTCGGTTTCATGGCAGGCGCGCGGGTTGACCAGGCAACTGGTGAGCTTGCCGCCGAAGGTGTGGTCGAGGCAGGCCTGGTTGCAGCCGATGCAGGTGTTGATCTCGTCAGCGCGACCTTCGGCAGCCTTGTTGACGAAGTCCGGATCGGCAAGAAACGGCCGCGCCATCGAGACCATGTCGGCATCGCCTTCGGCGAGTATCTGCTCGGCGATTTCCGGCGTGTTGATGCGGTTGGTGGTGATCAGCGGAATGCTCACCGAGCCACGCAGCTTGGCCGTGACCTTGCTGAATGCCGCACGCGGCACCTTGGTGGCGATGGTCGGAATACGCGCTTCGTGCCAGCCGATGCCGGTGTTGATGATGGTCGCCCCGGCCTGCTCGATGGCTTTGGCGAGGATGACGATCTCGTCCCAGGTGCTGCCACCTTCGACCAGATCAAGCATCGACAGACGGAAGATGATGATGAAATTGGGGCCGACCGCCTCACGGACGCGGCGCACGATTTCCACTGGCAGACGCATACGGTTTTCGTAGCTACCGCCCCAACGGTCGGTGCGATGGTTGGTGTGCGCGGCGAGGAACTGGTTAATGAAATAACCTTCCGAACCCATGATTTCCACGCCGTCGTACTCGGCGGTTTGCGCCAGCACCGAACAGGTGACGAAATCCCTGATCTGCTTCTCGATGCCCTCCTCGTCGAGCTCTTTTGGCTTGAACGGGTTGATCGGCGCCTGAATCGCACTCGGCGCGACTTGTTTCGGGCTGTAGGCATAACGGCCGGCATGGAGGATCTGCATGCAGATCTTGCCGCCCGCCTCGTGCACCGCGCGGGTGACGATACGGTGTTTGAGCGCTTCCTCCTCGGTGGTCAGTTTGGCTGCACCGGAATACACACCGCCCTCGTCGTTCGGGCCGATCCCGCCAGTCACCATCAGGCCGACGCCGCCACGGGCACGTTCAGCGAAGTAAGCTGCCATGCGCTCGAAGCCACCCGGCTTTTCTTCAAGACCGGTGTGCATCGAGCCCATCAGGGTGCGGTTGCGCAGCGTGGTGAATCCCAGGTCCAGCGGGGCCAACAGGTGCGGGTAATGAGCGGCGGTCATCGGTAACTCCACAACAAGCGATCACGGAAAAAGTGCGGGAGCTCTGCGTCCCCCGTCAGTCATGTTCGACAGACTAAGAGTCGCATCGCTGTCACTCAATGACCGTAACTGACAAGTTAATGATCTAAATGCGCAGCACCCCTTGGCAAGCCAGACCCTGGGCCCTACCCTAGTCGCCATACCCTGTACCCGGTCGTTGTTGGTTTTCATGCGCAAACTTTTGTACCTGTTTTTTTCCATGGCCCTCGTTGCCGTCCTCACCACCTACGCCATGTGGGCGGCAGACCGGCCTGCGGGGCATTACCTGTCGGACCTGCGCATCAAACTGGCGGTCGATCAGGGCACGCCCGCCGACCGAGGTAATCTGCTGGGCATCCAGCCGGAACTGTTCCCCACCGACTACCAAAGCCCCGCGCGCCTGCGCCGCAAACTCGCGGCGTACTTGCAGCAAGCGCAGGATCAAGGCTTGTTGAATGACAAGACCGTGGTGGTGTTGCCGGAACATGTCGGCACCTGGTTAATGATCAGCGGCGAAAAAGACGAGCTCTATCAAGCCCCCACCCTCGCCGAGGCGATGAATTGGCTGGCGGCGAGCAATCCATTGTTGTTCGCCCGTGCCTGGCTGAGCGCCAAGGGTAAAGACCGTCTCGACGATGCTCACCTGCGCATGAAATCGCGCACCATGGCCAAGGACTACCAGGCGCTGTTCGGCGGCCTGGCCAGGGAATTTCACGTGACGCTGGTGGCCGGCTCAATCGTTCTGCCCGAGCCGAGCATCCGTGACGGTCAGCTCAAACCTGGCAGCGGTGCGCTGTACAACAGCAGCGTGGTCTTCGGTCGCGACGGTGCACCGCTTGGCCAGCCGCAGCGACAACTGCACCCGGTGTTCAGCCAGCGTGATGTCATCCAGGCCAATGAAAAGACGATCAACGTTGTCGATACCCCGGCCGGGCGACTTGGCGTACTCATCGGCAGCGACAGCTGGTATCCGGACAACTACCGCAAACTCGACGAACAAGGCGCGCAATTGATTGCCGTGCCGGCGCAGGTATTCGGTCAGGGCGCATGGAATCAGCCGTGGCGTGGCTACAAGAGTTCGAGTACACCAAGCTCCGTCAGTCTCAAGCCCGGCGAAGTCAGCGAAGGCCAGGCCTGGCATCGCCTGACCTTGACCGCGCAACCGCCCAGCAGCCATGCAGTCGCCGGTATGAGTGTGTTTCTGCGTGGGCAGTTCTGGGATAAATCAGGCGCAGGCCAAAGCTTCCTCAACAGCAACGGCCAGCAGTTCGCCGACGGTGACGCCCGCGGTGCACGTATGCTGAATATCTGGTTGTAAGCGATGAAGCCGCTGCCGATGCGCCTTGGGGATCTGTCGGTAGGTTTCGTTCATAGCCTCGCCGATGCGGTTCGCAGTCACGGCGCCGACCCACAGCCGCTGCTCGAACAATACGCACTGGATGCGGCAAGATTGGCCGAGGCCGGGGCACGATTGTCGATTCCGCGTTACATGCGATTGGGGCATGGCGCGATTCAATTGACCGGGGATCCGGCCCTCGGCCTGCGCATGGGCCAGCTCAGTCGCTTGAGCCAGGCGGGGCTGGCCGGTGTCACCGCATCACAGGCGCCTACCGTACGTGAGGCCGCTCGTTGCCTGATCCGCTTCGAACCGTTGTACGGTTCCAATTACCGCGGCCAGTCGAGCTTTCACGAGGACGCCACTGGCGCATGGCTGCGTTTCTATTCGATCAGCCCGTACAACGCCTATAACCGTTTCGTAGTGGATTCGATCATCGCCGGCTGGCTGCATCAACTATCTAGCGTCAGCCGCGAACCGCTGCGGGCTGAACGTGTTGAAATCGAATTCGACGCGCCCGATTATCGCGACGCTTACGCTGCCTTGGGTGATTGCCCGATCCAGTTCAGCGCCGAGCGCAACCAGTTGCGCCTGAACCTGGCCAGCCTTGCCCTGCGCAACCCCGAACACTGCCCGAGCACTTGGCGGCATCTGCTGCAGCTGTGTGAAAGAGAGCTGGAGCAACTGACCCGCACTCGTAGCCTGCGCGAACGCATCACGCAACTGCTTGGGCCGTTATTGAATGGTGGCCGAGAACCCGACCTGGAAGAAGTGGCGGCACGCCTGAAGCTGCCGACATGGACCTTGCGACGCAAACTGACTGAGGAAGGCACGCAATTTCGCGCAATCCTCAACGACACTCGCCGTGATCTGGCGATGACCTACATCCGCGATACGGAACTGGCGTTCGGCGAAATCGCTTACCTGCTCGGCTTTGCTTCAGCCGAAGCATTCCAGCGAGCGTTCAAACGCTGGAGCGGCCAGACGCCGGGCGAATTCCGCCGCAGTCATCGTAAAACAGCCTGACACCTTAAAGCTCGGTAGCGTCTTCCGCCGGCTCTGGCGAATCCAGTTCGTAGGCCTGGTATTCGAGCAGTTCTTCCTGATAGTCATCCATCGCGTAATCCCCCTGCTGCTCTGTTGAATGGGCCTGAGCAAATGCCCAGTGCCTCGAGCATAACGTGCCCGTGTGAAGGAAAAGTGAAGCTTGGCCTTCATGAATAAAACGTAGCAGGCGGTCAGGAATTTATCGCGGGATTTTTGTCAGGGGAATGTAACGAGATATTCCTCTATAGGAGCTGCCGAAGGCTCGATCCTTGATGATTTCAAGATCAAAAGATCGCAGCCTTCGGCAGCTCCTACAAGGGACTAGCCGAGGCGTGGGATTATTGGCCGGAGGCCGGCATTGCCGGAATCGGCTCGGACGGCGGCGGAATGTCCGTCGGATTGGCCGGTGGCGTGATGGTTTCGGTAGCCGGCGCAGGTTCTGCACTGGGTGCCGGAGCAATGGGGGGCGACTCCGCAGGAGGCGCTAACGGCTCAGAACTGACCGGTGCCGGCTCAGCGGGCGCAGGCGCGGTCACGGCTGGCTCCGGTGCTGGTACAGGCGCTGTAACAGGAGCTGTAACAGGCGCTGGAGCGGGCTCTGCGGCTGGCGTCAGGCTCGCGGGGGCCACTTTTGCCTCAGGCACGCCCAGATCCGGCTTCGGCTTTTCCTCGATATGTGCTGCTTTCTTGGTTTCTGCCGGCAGAAACTGTTCTACAAGGGTAAAGAAGCGCTCATAGAACTTTTGCGCCGTCACCGTCTCGCTGGCGACCTTGACCATCGAATCGTCCGACGAGCCGATCGGCATCGATACCGAGCCCAACACGCCGACACCGAGACTGGCCGAGTTGTTGGTCTTCTTCAGCGCATAACGATCCTGCAAGGCATTGGCGAACATCGTCGCGTGGTGCCCGGCACTGCCGTCATCAGCGCAGACCACATTGAAGCTGATCTCCATGTGCGTATCGCCGGTTTGCTGAAAACTCTTGTGGCCACTGATCAGTTTCGAGTCGCTGCTGGTAATGATGTAGCCCTGACTCAACAACGCACGACGCGCCGCTTCGCAACTGACAACGTCGGTCACGGGGTAATTACGCGAAAACGTACCGGAGTCATCGAAGCTCTCGTGCTCATACATCGGCTTGTCTTTCGCACAACCGGCAACACCGGCCAACAACAGCGCCAACCCGACAACACGCAGGGGAGTGGAAATCAACATTAAACATCCTGAGGGAAAACAGTCCGGGGCGTATTGTGCAACAGAACGCGCCCTCGCGGCGTAAGGATTAGTGTCTTGAAACGGTTACAAGCCTATCGACCCCAGATTGCGGAAAAAGGTCGCGCTGATAATTCAATGAAGGAAATCCAGCAAAATCCAGAATCAGTTCTCGGCTAAAAGCGACGACAGCACCACCCCAAACCGAATGGATAGTTACAGAAGAGAGCATAAGCCGAAAACGAGAAAAGCCCTGCAAGCGCAAACCTGCAGGGCTTCTCGGTCAGGCTGACCATCTCATTAAGCCCCGGCACACAGGCCGGGGCTTCTTGTACTACAGCTCAAACCGCCATCAGAACCTCTTGATGTCAGCCTTGCTTTCCAACTGCTTGCGATACGCCGCAAAGTCTTGCTGACCTTCACGCGACGCAAGGAAGCGACGGTACTGAACCTTCTCTTCATCCGTCGGAGCAGCGGCTTCGTTCACGCCATTAAGGCGAACGATCATCAAACTGCCGTCCGGCAACGTCACACTGGTGAACGTCGGTTTGTCCTTGGCAGCCGGTTTCGGCATGCGGAACAGTGCTTGCAGCACCGCCGGCTCAACACCTTCGTGACCACGGGTGGCCGCTTCAGTGGTTTTCCAGTCCTGACCGTCAACCGCTTTGTCCAGAGGAGCCTTGCCATCACGCAGATCAGCAATCAGCTTCTCGGCCTTGGTCTTGGCTGCAGCGCTGGCATGCTCTTTGGTCAACTGAGCGCGGATGGCCGCACTCACGCTTTCCAGAGGCAGTTGAGCAGGCTTCAAGTGCTCCTTGGCACGCAGCACGATCACAGTGTCCGGATCCAGCTCAATGGCAGTGCTGTTGGCACTTTCATCGAGCACTTCGGTGCTGAATGCAGCAGTGACTACGGCACGGTTGGCCGTAACCCCTTCGCCACCTTCACGGCCGAATGGCTTGGAAGTGTGAACGGTCAGCTTCAAATCTGCTGCTGGCTGAGCCAGGTCAGACGCTTCAAACGCGGAGTCTTCCAGCTGCTTGGTCGCCTCGACGAAACGCTGCTCGACCTGCGCCGCTTTCAAATCGCGGGTCAGCTTGTCTTTCAGGCTGGCCAGGGACGGCACTTCAGGTGCTTCAACACCCAGCAGCTTGATCAGGTGGAAACCGAAATCGGTGCGAACCGGCTCGGAAACCTGATCTTTGGCCAGCGAGTACAGCGATTTTTCGAAGGCTGGGTCGTAGACACCAGGACCTGCGTAACCGAGGTCACCGCCATTGTTGGCCGAACCCGGATCCTGCGAGAACTCCTTGGCCAGCGCTTCGAATTTCTCGCCTTTGGCCAGACGCGCCTGCACCTCTTCGATCTTCGCTTTGGCTTGAGCTTCGGTGGTCTTGTCGTTCACTTCGATCAGGATGTGAGCCGCGCGACGCTGCTCGGACAGGTTGGCGATCTCTTTCTGATACGCCGCCTGCAGATCTTCATCCTTGACAGTAACCTGGTCGAAGAACGAGGCCTTCTTCAGCTCCAGGTAATCGATGACGACTTGATCCGGAGTCATGAACTCCTTGGCGTGTTCGTCGTAGTAAGCCTTGACCTCATCGTCGGTCACCTTGACTGCAGCCGGATCGGCCTTGACGTTCAGGGTCGCGAAGTCACGGGTCTGTTTTTCCAGACGGGCGAAAGCCAGCACTTCGGCGTCGGTCACAAAGCCGCTGCCTGCAACACCGGCGCGCAGTTGGCCGATCAGCATTTCCTGAGCCAGCATCTGGCGGAACTGCATACGGCTGTAACCCAGTTGACGGATTACCTGGTCGAAACGCTCGGAGCTGAACTTGCCGTCAACCTGAAATTCAGGCGTCAGCAGAATCACCTGATCAAGGGCACCTTCGGAGAAAGCAAATTTCGCTTCGTCCGCACCTTGCAACAGCAGCTTGCGATCGATCAAACCCTTGAGGGCTGATTCGCGGAGCATTTTTTCATCGAGCAACGAAGCGTCGAAATCCTTGCCCAGCTGTTGCATCAGTTGACGGCGTTGCATATCAACGGCCTGGCTGAGCTCATTCTGGCTGATGTCTTCACCGTTGACCTTGGCCGCATTCTGGCTGTTGGTCGTAGCCTGGAAAATGGCCTCGACACCCGTGAACGCCATCAATACAACGATGATCCCGATAATAGTCTTGGCAATCCAGCCTTGTGAATTGTCCCTGATATTCTGCAGCATGCGTCCCCCAGAAACGGTTGAATTTCAATATTTAGGCAACCGTGGAGCGTGGGTAAAATCCGGATAGAAGAAAGGCGCATCCGAGGATGCGCCTTCTCGTAACTGGCGGAGCGGACAGGGCTCGAACCCTCGATCCCGGCGTTACAGGCAACTGTTTCAGCGACCTGCTCTACCGCTCCGCTGCCAAGTCAGGCATAACCCCGACCCGGATGGGTAAAAACCTGAAAACTTAGTTAACCGCTTCTTTCAGTGCTTTACCGGCTTTGAAACCTGGTTTTTTAGCAGCAGCGATTTGCAGCGTCTTGCCGGTCTGTGGGTTACGACCAACGCGAGCTGGACGATCAGTTACGGAGAAAGTACCGAAACCAACCAGAACTACGGAGTCGCCAGCCTTGAGAGCGCCAGTGACGGATTCGATTACAGCGTCCAGCGCACGGCCAGCAGCAGCTTTCGGGATATCAGCGGATGCAGCGATAGCATCAATCAGTTCCGACTTGTTCACTCTAAGTCCCCTTATATCTATTTTGAGATGATTCTAAGTTTTTTGGTGAAAGCAAAAACGAGTGCTGGATGGCCTACAAACACTTAAGAGCCGCTTTATAACAAGGGCTCTAAAAAGCTGTCAAGGAAGCCACCCAGTCAAAAACGATTAATGCGTGCTAATTCTTTCCTTAGAGTCAGACTCACGTTTTTCATCCTTGGCAACTATCTCCGGAGCCACATCCGGCAAGGGCTCCGGCGCGTATTGCAGCGCAATTTGCAGGACCTCGTCAATCCATTTAACCGGTTTAATCTGCAGATCCTGCTTGATATTGTCAGGAATCTCCTTCAAATCGCGCACGTTCTCTTCCGGAATAATCACAATCTTGATTCCGCCGCGGTGTGCCGCCAGCAGTTTTTCCTTCAGACCGCCGAT
Organism: Pseudomonas sp. P42; assembly: GCF_017973755.1. Classification (NCBI taxonomy): domain Bacteria; kingdom Pseudomonadati; phylum Pseudomonadota; class Gammaproteobacteria; order Pseudomonadales; family Pseudomonadaceae; genus Pseudomonas; species Pseudomonas sp. P42. The sequence continues at coordinate 543,735 of NZ_JACOPU010000004.1, forward strand.
CGCCAGCACCTGACCACGCAATGTGATTTCGCCCGTCATGGCGACATCAGCGCGCACCGGAATACCGGTCAGCGCAGACACCAATGCCGTGCACATGCCTACACCGGCGCTAGGACCATCCTTCGGGGTCGCCCCTTCCGGCATGTGAATGTGCGTGTCGCGCTTCTCATGGAAGTCCAGAGGAATGCCAAGACTCTTCGCACGGCTGCGCACAACGGTCAGGGCCGCAGTGATCGATTCGACCATTACATCGCCCAGCGAGCCCGTCTTGATCAACTGACCTTTGCCCGGTACGACAGCGGCTTCGATAGTCAACAATTCGCCACCAACCTGCGTCCAGGCAAGGCCGGTGACCTGACCGATTTGATCCTGCTGCTCGGCCAGGCCATAGCGGAATTTACGCACACCGAGGAAGTGTTCCAGCAACTCAGCTGTCACTTTCACCGAGAAGCGTTTTTCCATCGCATGCTCTTTCACCGCCTTGCGGCAGACCTTGGCGATCTGACGTTCGAGGCCGCGCACACCGGCTTCACGGGTGTAGTAACGAATGATGTCGCGGATTGCTTCGGCGTCGAATTCCAGTTCGCCCTTCTTCAGACCGTTGGCGGTGATCTGCTTAGGCGACAGGTATTTGACCGCGATGTTGATCTTCTCGTCTTCGGTATAGCCCGGCAGACGGATGACTTCCATCCGGTCGAGCAGCGCCGGCGGGATGTTCATCGAGTTCGAGGTGCACAGGAACATCACATCCGAAAGGTCGTAATCGACTTCCAGATAGTGGTCGTTGAAGTTGTGGTTCTGCTCCGGATCAAGCACTTCCAGCAAAGCAGATGCCGGATCGCCACGCATGTCACTGCCCATTTTGTCGATTTCATCGAGCAGGAACAGCGGGTTACGGACGCCCACCTTTGTCATTTTTTGAATCAATCTTCCCGGCATCGAACCGATGTAAGTCCGGCGGTGACCGCGAATTTCCGCTTCATCACGCACGCCACCCAGGGCCATGCGCACGAATTTGCGGTTGGTGGCATGAGCAATCGACTCCGCCAACGAGGTTTTACCCACGCCAGGAGGACCAACCAGGCACAACACCGGGCCACGGATTTTTTTCACGCGTTTTTGCACAGCGAGGTATTCAAGGATACGTTCCTTGACCTCTTCGAGGCCGTAGTGATCAGCATCGAGAATGTCTTCTGCGCGAGCCAGGTCCAGACGCACCTTGCTCTGCGCCTTCCACGGCACCTGCACCAGCCAGTCGATGTAAGAGCGCACCACGGTGGCCTCGGCGGACATCGGCGACATTTGCTTGAGCTTGTTCAGCTCGGCAGTGGCTTTGGTCAAGGCGTCCTTCGGCAAACCCGCAGCGTCGATACGCTTTTTCAGGTCTTCGATTTCGTTGTGGCCTTCATCGCTGTCACCCAGTTCTTTCTGAATGGCCTTCATCTGCTCATTCAGGTAGTACTCGCGCTGACTGCGCTCCATCTGCTTTTTGACGCGACCACGGATGCGTTTTTCGACTTGCAGCAGATCGATCTCGGCGTCCAGCAATGCCAGGACGTGCTCGACCCGTGCCGACAAATCGATAATTTCGAGAATTTCCTGCTTCTGCTCGATCTTCAGCGCCATGTGTGCAGCCATGGTGTCCACCAGGCGGCCCGGCTCATCGATGCTGTTGAGCGAAGACAGGACTTCAGCCGGGACTTTTTTGCCCAGCTGTACATATTGTTCGAACTGCGAAAGCAGCGTGCGCACGAACACTTCGGATTCGCGCTCGACAGCCTCGACTTCTTCGATCAGCGAGACTTCGGCACGGCAGTGCCCGTCGACCTCACTGAAGCGTTCAACGGTACCGCGCTGCTCACCCTCGACCAGCACCTTGACGGTGCCGTCAGGCAGCTTGAGTAGCTGCAGAACGGTAGCGATCGTACCTACGCGATAGAGAGCGTCCTCACCGGGATCATCATCAGCCGGGTTTCTCTGGGCCAGCAACAGAATCTGCTTGTCGCCCGTCATCGCAGCTTCGAGGGCTTCGATGGATTTCTCGCGCCCCACGAACAGCGGGATAACCATGTGCGGATAAACCACGACATCACGCAATGGCAAGAGAGGCAATTCGATGGTTGTCTTCATGATTTCGCCTCTTCGGCGGCCATATGGCCGTAATCAGATGGAATTAAACTTGAAACCAAGATGGGGGCTGCCTTGAAAAAAAACAAGCGCAAAGCGGATGTAAAAAACGACATAAAAAAAAGAGGCCCGAAGGCCCCTTCTTTATTCCGGCAGAGTGGACGCTTATGCGTCCGGCGCTGCCTTGGCAGTCGGCTCACTGTTTTCGTAGATATACAGTGGCTTGGACTTGCCTTCGATCACACTTTCATCGATCACGACTTTGCTCACCTCAGACTGCGAGGGGATTTCATACATCGTGTCGAGCAGCACACCTTCGAGAATCGAACGCAGGCCACGAGCACCGGTTTTACGTTCCAGGGCACGTTTAGCAACTGATTTCAGTGCATCGGCACGGAATTCCAGATCGACGCCTTCCATCTCGAACAGCTTGGCATACTGTTTGGTCAGAGCATTTTTCGGCTCGGTGAGGATCTGCATCAGCGCAGCCTCATCCAGCTCGTCCAGCGTTGCGAGGACCGGCAGACGACCGACGAACTCCGGGATCAGACCGAACTTGACCAGATCGTCAGGCTCGACTTCACGCAGGGATTCACCAACTTTCTTGCCTTCTTCCTTACTGCGCACTTCTGCGTTAAAACCGATGCCACCCTTGGTGGAACGGTTCTGGATGACCTTCTCGAGACCCGAGAAAGCGCCACCGCAGATGAACAGGATGTTACGGGTGTCGACCTGCAGGAACTCCTGCTGCGGATGCTTGCGACCACCTTGCGGCGGTACGGAAGCGACAGTGCCTTCGATCAACTTGAGCAAGGCCTGCTGCACGCCCTCACCGGAAACGTCCCGGGTGATCGACGGGTTGTCGGACTTGCGGGAAATCTTGTCGATTTCGTCGATATAGACAATACCCATCTGGGCTTTCTCTACGTCGTAATCGCACTTCTGCAGCAGTTTCTGAATGATGTTCTCGACATCTTCACCCACGTAACCGGCCTCGGTGAGGGTGGTTGCATCGGCGATGGTGAACGGAACGTTCAGCAAGCGGGCCAGTGTTTCGGCCAGCAGGGTTTTACCGGAGCCTGTCGGGCCGATCAGCAGGATGTTGCTCTTGCCGAGTTCGACGTCGTCAGCCTTTTTGTCACGCTGGTTAAGACGCTTGTAGTGGTTGTACACCGCTACGGCCAGAACCTTTTTTGCACGCTCCTGACCAATGACGTACTGGTCAAGGATGCCGCTGATTTCTTTAGGCGAAGGCAATTTATGCGCGCTGCTTTCGGCCTGGGCTTCCTGCACCTCCTCGCGGATGATGTCATTGCACAGGTCGACGCACTCGTCGCAGATAAAGACCGAGGGGCCGGCAATCAATTTGCGCACTTCATGCTGGCTTTTGCCACAGAAGGAGCAATAGAGCAGCTTGCCGTTGTCCTCGCCGTTGCGGGTGTCAGTCATTCGTTCGATCCAAATCCGATAGGCTTGCAACACAAGATGAAGGCTATTGCGGGCTTTTTCAAGCCCGCCGCTGATCAGACCAGCCGACCAAGCCTATTTTGAGCTGCTTATTTTTACGCTGGGCGCTGGTTGATCACTTCGTCGATCAAGCCATATGCCTTGGCAGCTTCTGCACTCATGAAGTTATCGCGGTTGGTATCGCGCTCGATTTCTTCCAGAGTGTGACCGCTGTGCTTGGCCATCAACGTGTTCAGACGTTCGCGAATGAAGAGGATTTCCTTGGCATGGATTTCGATATCCGATGCCTGGCCCTGGAAACCGCCCAGTGGCTGGTGAATCATCACACGCGAGTTCGGCAGGCAGAAACGCTTGCCTGGAGCACCTGCGGTCAGCAGGAATGCGCCCATGCTGCAGGCCTGGCCGATGCAAGTGGTCGATACGTTGGGTTTGATGAACTGCATGGTGTCGTAGATCGACATGCCCGCTGTCACCGAACCGCCCGGGGAGTTGATATAGAGATGGATGTCCTTGTCCGGGTTTTCCGCTTCAAGGAACAGCAGTTGCGCGCAAATCAGGTTGGCCATGTAGTCCTCTACCGGACCAACCAGAAAGATCACTCGCTCCTTAAGCAGGCGCGAGTAGATGTCATAGGCGCGTTCGCCACGAGCAGATTGCTCGACAACCATCGGAACCAGGCCGCCTGCGGCCTGGATATCAGAGTTCTGCTGAATATACGAATTACGGAACATGCTCTGCAGTCACTCCCAAATAGTTATGTCTTGAATACGCATAAGCCAGCTCGAGAGCTGGCTTATGTGAGCACTTCTTAACGCAAAAACAATCAGTCGGCTGTTGGAGCTTCTACCGGCTTGACCGCTTCTTCGTAAGAGACCGATTTGTCGGTCACGCTAGCTTTCTGCAGAACAGTATCCACAACTTGCTCTTCCAGCACAACCGAACGAACTTCGTTCAGTTGCTGGTCGTTCTTGTAGTACCAGGACACAACCTGCTCAGGTTCCTGGTAAGCAGAAGCCATTTCCTGAATCATTTCGCGTACGCGGGCTTCGTCAGGCTTGAGGTCGAACTGCTTGACCACTTCAGCCACGATCAGGCCCAGCACGACGCGGCGCTTGGCTTGCTCTTCGAACAGCTCGGCCGGCAGTTGGTCAGGCTTGATGTTGCCACCGAACTGCTGAACAGCCTGCACGCGCAGACGGTCGACTTCGTTGGACAGCAGAGCCTTTGGCACTTCAATCGGGTTGGTGGCCAGCAGACCGTCCATTACCTGATTCTTGACCTTGGATTTGATCGCCTGACGCAGTTCACGCTCCATGTTCTTGCGAACTTCAGTGCGGAAACCGTCGATACCGCTTTCCTTGATGCCAAATTGAGCGAAGAACTCTTCGTTCAGCTCAGGCAGCTTTGGCTCGGAAACGGTGTTTACAGTCACGGTGAACTCGGCGGTTTTGCCAGCCAGGTCCAGGTTCTGATAGTCCTCTGGGAAGGTCAGATTCAGAACGCGCTCTTCGCCCGCCTTAGCGCCAACCAGGCCATCTTCGAAGCCAGGGATCATGCGGCCGGAACCCAGCACCAGCTGAGTGCCCTTGGCGGAGCCGCCAGCGAACACTTCGCCGTCGACCTTGCCAACGAAATCGATGTTCAGCTGGTCTTCGTTCTGGGCAGCGCGATCGGCCACTTCAAAACGGGTGTTCTGCTTGCGCAGGATGTCGAGCATTTTGTCCAGGTCAGCGTCAGCCACGTCAGCGCTCAGGCGCTCAACGGTGATACCTTCGAAACCAGCAACGGTGAACTCAGGGAACACTTCGAATACGGCAACGTATTCCAGATCCTTGCCAGCTTCGAGCGACTTTGGCTCGATTGCAGGCGAACCAGCCGGGTTCAGCTTCTGCTCGACCACAGCTTCGTAGAAGGAGGACTGGATGACATCACCAACAGCTTCCTGACGAGCATCAGCACCGAAACGGCGCTTGATTTCGCTCATTGGCACTTTGCCTGGACGGAAGCCAGCAATCTTGGCCTTTTGGGCAGTCTGCTGCAGACGCTTGTTGACCTGGCTCTCAATACGCTCAGCCGGCACGGTGACGCTCATGCGGCGCTCAAGAGCAGTAGTATTTTCAACAGAAACTTGCATGGATATTCCTCGTTGCACAGACGTTAGCCGGCCGTTTCCGACCCCAGAATCAAGGGCATGCATTCTAGTGGGTCAAACTCAAGAAGTCACCCTACTGAAAACGGGTAAAAAAACAGCAGGCAATTTATAGGAGCCGATGCACGGATGCGTCGCGCCCCCGAGGCGAATACAACCAATCACGCCAGGGCTCTGCGCCGACCTCTTCTATATATAGAAGCGGCGACCAATCATTCCCTGACGGCCGACCTTGCAAGCAAGCTCGACGAGCAGCACAGCATCATCGAGCAACATAAATTCGACGAAGCGCCCTGCTCTTGCGACTCGAAAGCGGCAATCGCCGACTTTTCAAATCGCTAAAACAAAAAAGGCGCCAGACTGTTAAATCTGGCGCCTTTCGAAATATGGGGTGGACGATGGGGATCGAACCCACGACAACGGGAGTCACAATCCCGTGCTCTACCAACTGAGCTACGCCCACCATATTGCGTAACAAAAAAGCCAAACAACTTCTTTGTTGAACCTCACCAGCCCAAAGGCATAAATGAAGCTTTAATTGGTGCGGATGAAGAGACTCGAACTCTTACGCCTCGCGGCGCTGGAACCTAAATCCAGTGTGTCTACCAATTCCACCACATCCGCGGATGAAGCTTTTAAAACAAAAACGCCAGACCGTTAAATCTGGCGCTTTTCGAAATATGGGGTGGACGATGGGGATCGAACCCACGACAACGGGAGTCACAATCCCGTGCTCTACCAACTGAGCTACGCCCACCATATCGCGTTACTTGTGCCAAAGCTGCCTAATGGCGCACCCGGCAGGACTCGAACCTGCGACCATCCGCTTAGAAGGCGGATGCTCTATCCAGCTGAGCTACGGGCGCCTTATTAATCTGTACTCTTAAAGGACTACAAACTAAGTGCTTTCCAGTGCCGCGGAACGTTGATTCCGCTTTACTTTCTTAACCAGTGCTAGGCTGTGCCCGACAAGTGCGACGAATAGTATAGAGCGCTCCAAAGGTCGTCAAATCCTTTTTGAAAAAAATTCATTTAATTAAAGGAGTTAGGGGAATTTGCTGACCAAGCGCCTTTGCCCTCACCGCCCGACATGCGAGAATGCGTTCTCTTTTTTTCCCCTCTCGATGGTTAATCACGCGCAATGACTGCACAACTAATCGACGGCAAATCGATCGCCGCCAGCCTGCGCCAGCAGATCGCCAAACGAGTTGCCGAGCGTCGCCAGCAAGGCCTGCGCACTCCCGGCCTCGCGGTGATCCTGGTCGGCAGCGATCCTGCCTCTCAGGTTTATGTCTCGCACAAGCGTAAAGACTGTGAAGAGGTCGGCTTCCTCTCGCAAGCCTACGACCTGCCCAGCGACACCTCTCAGCAAGCGCTGACCGATCTGGTCGACCGTCTTAACGACGATCCGGCCATCGACGGCATTCTGCTGCAGCTACCGCTGCCCGAGCATCTGGACGCCTCCAAACTACTGGAGCGCATCCGTCCGGACAAAGACGTAGACGGTTTCCATCCTTATAACGTCGGCCGTCTGGCCCAGCGCATCCCACTGCTGCGCCCATGCACGCCAAAAGGCATCATCACCCTGCTGGAAAGCACCGGTGCTGATCTTTATGGCATGGATGCGGTGGTTGTCGGCGCCTCCAACATTGTGGGTCGTCCGATGGCGATGGAACTGCTGCTGGCCGGTTGCACCGTGACCGTGACACACCGCTTCACCAAGGATCTGGCCGGCCACGTTGGCCGTGCCGATCTGGTAGTCGTGGCCGCCGGCAAGCCGGGCCTGGTCAAGGGCGAGTGGATCAAGGAAGGCGCGATCGTGATCGACGTCGGCATTAACCGTCAGGAAGACGGCAAACTGGTCGGTGACGTTGTCTACGAAACCGCCCTGCCCCGCGCCGGCTGGATCACGCCAGTGCCAGGCGGCGTGGGCCCGATGACTCGCGCCTGCCTGCTGGAAAACACCCTCTACGCGGCAGAAACCCTGCACGCTTAAGTCGGTTTTTTCGCAGCATTGGAACCCCGCCTCGTGCGGGGTTTTTCATGCGTGAGAAAAAACACTAACCGTTCGCCGGAAACCCCTCTTTTTACAGGTCTTTTCACGAGATTTTCAGGTCATTCAAACAACCATCGACAGATGTTCAGCCATACTTCTAGAATGCGATGCTTTTAAGAAATAACCCGTTACAAACTAACGGAATATCCAACTTTTATGAGTTCGCCCGCGTGAAAATTCGTCATTCGATTCTGAGCCTGTTTTTTGCATTTACAGGCGCATTCATCACGCCAACGATCAATGCTGCGGAAACCACCGCCGCCCCACGTGACGCTTCGACACTGAAGATCGCTTCCGGCAGCGCCCTGCTCATGGATATGCAGACCAACAAAGTCATCTATTCCAGCAATCCTGACGTGATCGTTCCGATCGCTTCCGTCAGCAAGCTGATGACTGGACTGGTAGTGGTTGAAGCCCGACAGAACATGGACGAATGGATCAATGTCGATATCAGCAGCACGCCGGAAATGAGAGGCGTGTTCTCCCGAGTCAAACTCAAGAGTGAATTGCCGCGCCGCGAGATGCTGCTGATTGCCCTGATGTCTTCGGAAAACCGCGCAGCTGCAAGCCTGGCGCATCACTACCCGGGTGGCTACGCAGCGTTTATCGCGGCGATGAATGCCAAGGCAAAAGCACTGGGCATGACCAGCACTCACTTTGTCGAGCCGACTGGCCTGTCGCCGCGCAACGTATCCACCGCGCGTGACTTGAGCAAATTGCTGATAGCGGCGCACAAGCAACCGCTGCTTGTTCAGTTGACCACCACCAAGGAAAAAACCGTAGCGTTTCGCAAACCCAACTACACCCTGGGTTTTCGTAACACCAACCATTTGGTGAGCAAGGACAACTGGAACATCAGGATTACCAAGACCGGTTTCACCAATCAGGCCGGGCATTGCTTGGTGCTGGTGACGAGCATGGGCAATCGTCAGGTAGCGCTGGTGATTCTTGACGCATTCGGCAAATACACACATTTTGCCGATGCCAGCCGTATCCGCAGCTGGGTTGAGACGGGCAAGAGCGCCAACGTTCCAGCGGTGGCTCAACAGTACAAGGCCGATAAAAACCTCAAGAGCCGCCAGAGTGGCGTAGTTGAAGCCTCCAAGTAAAAGGTACCCAAACAAAAAGCCCCGAATTTTCGGGGCTTTTTTTCATCTACACGCCTCAGTCGTTAGGCAATGGCATCTTGTCATCGTCAGGAATGCCATCTCCCTTGCTCACATCCGGCGTAAGCCCAGGGGCTACCAAGGGCCGGGCCATTGGGTCGCGCATCGGGCTGTCCGGATCGAGCACTGGATCAACGCCTTCCTCAGGCGTCGTCGGCACGCTGTCGGGCTTTTGGTCATCGAAGCTTGAATCGGTACTCATACGCACCTCACATCAAGGTTTCAGATTGGCTAAAGGATCGTAGGGTTTGGCCGGTTTCTTTTCTTCTTCACCGGGCTCCACATCCAGCGGTGCCTTGGCGGGACCTACGGGATCAACTTGTGGATCGGCGACATCCGGCGAATCCGGATCAAACCCCAGGTCATCGCCTGAGGAATGCTCGGAAGAATGCGGGCCTTGCGGGGATCGAGAATCTGTCATGTCGCCTCCTTGTTCACCCGTGAACAACGGGTTGTCATCTTCAGAGGCCTGCCGGGCGCAGTCGTGCCCGGCAGATGACGAACGGAGACTCAGTGCGCGGCCAGCGCCTTACGCGCTTGCGCCGCTTCGGGCTCCTGACCCGCCTGGGACAACTCGTCGGCAGCCTTGAGCCAGCGCTGGCGATCCACGTCCGCAGGAATCTGCGCAGGTTTCTGGATCAGGATGGCCCAGCCGCCAGATTTTTCGAAGGCCGATTCAAAAGCGCTGAAGCTCATCAGCTCGCGACGGTTCATGCCCGCGCGCAGCAGCACCTTCTGTTTATTGCGGTCGTAACCGGAAAGAATCGCGTAACGCGGCTCAGCCCAGAATGCCGAACCTTCGCTGAACCGCACCATAACCGGGAACCCTGCGGCAACCTGAGTCAACAAGGCCGGCAAGCTCTTGTCCAGCGGATACACAACCATGCCGTATTCCCGGGCCAGGTTCTGGATGTTCTGTTGCAGCTTGTCCTCGGCACCCGGCAGGTGCAGCGGTTTTTCCAGCAAGCCCGGCGTGATCACGATGCCTTGCTGCGACAACAGACTGGCCAACACCTGCGGGCCGCTTTGATTGGCTTCGCCCCGATAGAACGTCCCGCTCAGCTCGACCCGTTCCGGCAGTCGCTTGACCTGCGGCGCGACAGTGCTCGCACACCCGGCCATCACAGTCGCGCATCCGGCCACCAACAGCGCCGCACGAATTCGAGAAAATACCTGCACCTTTGTCACTCTCTGTTCAGACGCCGGTCGTCGTGTTCCGGCAAGGTCAAGGATCATAGGACGCCACAAGGCTGCGGTATAGCCTTAAACCGCAGACACATCGATTGCATAGAGCAAACTGATTGGTCATCACCGACCTTTGGTCAATAGCTTGAAACACCCCAGTGACTAGACTGTCACTGAGACAGAACGAACTGAAAAGTGGGCGCCCGATGCAGGGCAAAGAGGAGGCACTGATGAGCCTGACCATGACCATCGTAATGTTGATTGCCGGCTGGCTGGCTGTGGCCACCGCCATGCTTTGGGGAGTGCTGCGGATTGCGCGGCGCCATCATCATCCGGTTCAGACCACGCCGGTAGATAAGGTTGACAAGCATCGCGTACGTCACGCCACAGCGCATTAAAAAATGCTGAAAGCCCTTCACCCTGGCCCTCTCCCTCGTGAGAGGTCTGGGCGGGCGGCGCGATGACGGGCGGGTTCGAATAGACACCACAAATCTTCAGTCGAAAAAAAACCGCCTGAACTCCAGGAGTTCAAGCGGCCTTTTGTCTTTCAGCTATTACGCCTGCGCGGCCAGCTTCTTCTGCTTGGCACGACGCGACAGCATGTTCAGCACTTCAATCCCGGCCGAGAACGCCATGGCCGCATACACATAACCTTTCGGTACGTGGGCGCCGAAGCCTTCGGCGATCAGCGTCATGCCGATCATGATCAGGAAGCCCAGGGCCAGCATCACCACCGTCGGGTTGTCGTTGATGAACTTGGCCAGCGGATCAGCAGCCAACAACATCACCAGTACCGAGGCCACGACCGCGATGATCATGATCGGCAAGTGTTCGGTCATGCCGACCGCAGTGATGATGCTGTCGATCGAGAACACCATGTCGAGCACCAGGATCTGGCCGATAGCCGCAGCAAAGCCCAGCGTGACCGTCGAGGTGGCCGACTTCGGGTCTTCCGGCGCCGGGTCCATGCTGTGATGGATCTCGGTCGTGGCTTTCCAGACGAGGAACAGACCACCGGCAATCAGGATCATGTCCTTCCAGGAGAAAGCCTGGCCGAGGATGTCAATCACCGGCTCGGTCAACTGCACGATGAACGCGATGGTGCTCAACAGCGCCAGACGCAGAATCAACGCCATGCCGATACCAATGCGCCGCGCCTTCTGGCGATGCTGCTCAGGCAACTTGTTGGTCAGGATCGAAATGAAGATCAGGTTATCGATGCCGAGCACGATCTCCATCACGACCAGTGTGGCCAAGGCAACCCAGGCGGTGGGGCTGGCGGCGAGTTCTAACAGATATTCCATGGGTCAGTCCTGACTCTGTGTAAGACGATTTAGATGGTCTTGGAGGAAGATTCGGAAGTTTCCGAGTCTTTTTCCGATGGTTCTTTTTTCTCGATCAGCCCGCCAGTGGCGTCGCTGATTGCTTGCTCGGCAGCCTTGTGGGTGTCGTCGATGGCTTGCTTGGCGCTTTCGGCCGCTTTGCCCATCAACTGCTGAGCGCTTTTCTCGGCCTGATCGCAACCGGTCAGAACCAGTAAAGACGTAAACATCAACACAGGGAATGTGTATTTCATGAGGCTTCCTTGGAATAAACAGTCAGGGTCACAGACCGACCCTCGATGGCTGGGCATTCTAGGGAGCGAAACACTTCAGGAAAATTCGTATTTTTAGCGGCTATACTTCGGTTTTTACGAACTGACGGAGCCGCTAATGCTCAATTACCGACAACTGCATTATTTCTGGGTGGTCGCCAAGACCGGCAGCATCGTGCGTGCCTGCGAGCAGCTGAACCTGACGCCACAGACTATCAGCGGGCAGATTTCCCTGCTTGAGCAAACTTACGGTATTGAATTGTTCAGACGGGTTGGCCGGCAACTGGAGCTCACCGAGGCCGGGCGTCAGGCCCTGCCCTACGCCGAGCAGATGTTTCAACTGGGCGGTGAACTGGAACTGATGCTGCGCGCCCAGCCCAACGAACAGCAGATCCTGTTCCGCGTTGGTGTTGCAGACGTGGTGCCGAAATCCATCGTCTATCGCCTGATCGCGCCAACCATGGAGCTGAACGAACCACTGCGCATCACCTGCCGCGAAGACAAACTCGAGCGATTGCTGGCGGATCTGGCGATCCAGCGCCTGGATCTGGTGATTTCCGACAGCCCGATGCCATCACACCTCGACATCAAGGGCTACAGCCAGAAACTCGGTGAGTGCGGGATCAGTTTCTTCGCGACCGCCGAACTGGCTGCGCGCTTCGGTCAGGATTTTCCGCGCAGTCTGCACGGCGCACCGCTGTTGATTCCCGGACCGGAAACCGTGGTGCGCAGTCGGTTGCAGCGCTGGTTTGCCGAGCAGCAGATCCAGCCGCAAATCGTCGGCGAGTTCGATGACAGTGCCTTGATGCAGGCCTTCGGCCAATCGGGCAGCGGGATTTTTATCGGCCCCAGCGTGATTGCCGAGGAAGTGAAGCGCCAGTACGGCGTTCAGCTGATCGGCCAGACCGACGCGGTGACCGAGTCGTTCTATGCCATATCCGTGGAGCGCAAGGTCAAGCACCCCGGCATCGTTGCGATTACCGAAGGTGCCCGACGCGAGCTGTTTACCGCGTTATGAAGCCTCGACGCAGACGTCGCGCGGCTTGAGCGTCATCAGCACCATGGCGAGGAACACCGACAGCAGAATGAACCCTGCGGCGGCAAACCCGAGGAAGCCCAGACCTGCGCTGTCGATGACCCGGCCGCCGACCATCGCGCCCAGACCGATTCCCAGGTTGGCCCCGGCGATGTTCAGCGATGCGGCGAAGGCCGGCGCTTCAGGCGCGGCTTTCATCAGGCGCACATGGCTGACCAGGAACAACGCCGCCTGAGTCACGCCCCAGATCCCCATCGCAACCGTCAAACCCAGCGGCGAATGAATGTTCGGCACCAGCGACACCATGCCGGCAATCATGAACGCACAGAACAAAACCGACGCTCCCAGCGGATGGCGGTCCACTGCACGACCACCCAACGAGTTGCCGATCAAGCCGACCGCGCCGAAGCCCATCAGGCACCAGCCAACCACTGTGCCGTTGAAACCGGCGAGCCGTTCAAGGATGTCGGCCAGATAGGTGTAAACGGTGAACATGCCGCTGAACACCAGAATCGACAACACGACGTGGCCGATCATCAGCGGGCTGCGCAAGATCTTGAACTGCGAGCTGAAGCTGACCTGATGCTGGTGCAGATCGGTTTTCGGCAGATACACAAACAGCAGCAATGCCTTGGCAAAGGCGATCACCGCCAGAATGCCAAACGCGCTGCGCCAGCCGAATGCATCGGATATCAAGGTGCCGACCGGAATACCGAACACCGTGGCGCAGACAATGCCGAAGCCGATCTTGGCGATGGCTCGACCGGCAAAGTCCGGGCCGACGATGTCCACCGCCGTTTCACTGGCCAGCGCCCAGAACACCGGCAGCCCCAGCGCCGGGATCAACCGGGCAATCGCCATCACCCAGATATTGGGCGCCAGTGCGGCCACGGTATTGGCCAGACCGAACATGATCAGGATGCTGATAAACAGCTTGCGCCGCTCGAAGCGAGCGAAATACGCGGTCAAGAATGGGCCGAACATCGCCACGGTAAAAGCGAATAGAGTCACCAGCAGACCGGCCTGCGGGATGGTGACCTCAAGGTCTCGGGCTATCGCCGGTAGCAGGCCGACGATAACGAATTCCGTGGTCAGCACCGTGAAACCGGCGGCGGACAACAGAAGGATGGGAAACAGCATGGGAAACTCCAACGAAACGACGACACCAGCGATGACCGGAAGGCCCGCTGGCAGAACTTTAAAATGAGGATGCGCGATCTTAACAGAGTGTGTCCGGACTGACTTGCACAAACCGGTCTATCTTGCTGACAGATCGGGTGGCAGATCGTCACATGCCTGAAGGATAAGGCCTACGCTGTGATAAAGTCCGCGCCCTGAAAAACGTACACCCGTTCAGCGGCCTGTTTAAGGACGTTGAAATTGCGTCAACACTTTCGCTGCGTGGTGGTGGTCTGCCCTGGTTTTGCCACCGCCTCACGCAACCTTGTACCCAATAAAAAAACAGAGATGCCGTCATGACCGCTTCATCCCCTTCTCTATTGCAACGCTTGAAAAACCTGAGCCTCGTCACGCAGATCGTGATCGGCCTGATTGCCGGTATCGTCTTGGCGATGTTCGCGCCGGAAGCGGCGAAATCGACGGCGTTTATCGGCAAGGTGTTCGTTTCGGCATTGAAAGCCGTGGCGCCGATTCTGGTGTTCGTGCTGGTCATGGCGTCGATCGCCAACCACAAGCACGGCCAGGAAACTCACATCCGTCCGATTCTGTTCCTTTACCTGCTGGGCACCTTCTCCGCAGCAGCGGTGGCTGTGGTCGCGAGCATGTTGTTCCCGTCGAATCTGGTACTGGCCACCGAGAACGTTGCGGTATCCGCGCCGGGCGGTATCGGTGAAGTGCTGCAAAGCCTGCTGCTCAGCGTGGTGGATAACCCGGTGAGTGCGCTGATGAACGCCAACTTCATCGGCATTCTGGCCTGGGCGATCGGCATGGGCATCGCGATTCGTCATGCCGGCGACACTACCCGCGAAGTGCTGGGTGATCTGTCCAACGGTGTCACGGTAATCGTGCGCGTGGTGATTCGCTTCGCCCCACTGGGGATCTTCGGCCTGGTCGCTTCGACGCTGGCTACGTCCGGCTTCGGCGCGCTGGTCGGTTATGCGCACCTGCTGGCGGTGCTACTGGGCTGCATGCTGTTCGTGGCGCTGGTGATGAATCCGCTGATCGTGTTCTGGAAGCTGCGTCGTAACCCGTATCCGCTGACCCTCAAGTGCCTGCGCGAAAGCGGCATCACTGCATTCTTCACCCGCAGTTCGGCGGCGAACATTCCGGTCAACCTGGAATTGAGCAAGCGTCTGGGCCTGCACGAAGACACGTACTCGGTATCGATCCCGCTGGGCGCGACGATCAACATGGCCGGCGCGGCAATCACCATCACCGTGCTGACCCTGGCCGCAGTGCACACGCTGGGCATTGCCGTGGATATTCCGACGGCGATCCTGCTGAGTGTCGTCGCCGCGATCTGCGCCTGCGGCGCTTCGGGTGTGGCCGGTGGCTCGCTGTTGCTGATCCCGCTGGCGTGCAGCCTGTTTGGCATTCCAAGCGAGATCGCCATGCAGGTGGTCGCGGTAGGTTTCATTATTGGCGTGCTGCAGGATTCCGCCGAAACCGCGCTGAACTCCTCCACCGACGTGCTGTTTACCGCAGCGGCGTGCCTGGGTGAGGAAGAGAAAGCCCAACGCACCGCGTAATTTTTGCTGCAATAAAAAGCCCGCCAAGGTGTGAACCTTGGCGGGCTTTTTTGTGGCTGAAATCGCGGTCCCCTCACCCCATCCCTCTCCCCCCGGGGGGGCGAGGGGAAAAGGGAGCTGATTTGGGTGCTGTTCAAAACCTGAGTTCGACTCGATAAATCAGGTCGGCGCAGCTCGAGAAGACAACCGGATCAGTCCCCTCTCCCCCTGGGAGAGGGGCTCTTGGCGATTTAGAACGCGCCCATGTAATCGCGTTTACCCACTTCAACACCGTTGTGACGCAGCAAGGCGTAAGTGGTGGTGACGTGGAAGAAGAACTGCGGCAGACCGTAGGTCAGCAGGTAGGACTGGCCACTGAAGCGCTTCTCTTTCGGTGTGCCTGGACGGGTAACGATTTCGATGCCTTCCTTGCCATCGATCTGCTCTGGCTTGATCTCGCCGATGAAGGCCAGGACTTTGGCGATCAGGGCTTGCAGCTCGGCGAAGGTGGTTTCGCTGTCGTCGTACTTCGGCAGTTCGACTTCAGCCAGACGCGCGGAAACACCTTTGGCGAAGTCCACGGCAATCTGCACCTGACGGGTCAGCGGGAACATGTCCGGGTACAGGCGCGCTTGCAGGAAGGCGTTCGGGTCGATGTTTTTCTCGGTGGCGTGGGCTTCAGCCTTTTTCAGGACATCGCTCAGGGCGTTGAGCATTTGTTGAAAAACCGGGACGGATGCGGCGTACAGGGAAATGGTCATGGCAGTCTCGTGTAGTGGCTGGGTGGAACATGGGGGCGATTATAGCCATGCTTGATGACCACACGGCTTGCCTTTTGTTTGGCAAGGATTACGCTAGGCGCCTTCGACTGCTGAGGGAACGCGCGATGACCACCGAACCAGAATCCACCTTCGACGAGCCACGGCTTAACGCCACGGAAATCCGTATCCTCGGTTCGTTGATCGAGAAACAGGCCACCAGCCCGGAAACCTACCCGTTGACCCTCAACGCATTGGTCACCGCCTGCAATCAGAAAACCAGCCGTGAACCGGTGATGAACCTGACCCAGGGCCAGGTTGGCCAGAGCCTGCGCGCTCTGGAAGGTCGCGGTTTTGCCAAGCTTGTCATGGGCAGTCGTGCCGACCGCTGGGAGCACAAGGTCGACAAGGCGCTGGAACTGGTGCCGGCGCAGGTGATCCTGACGGGGCTGCTGTTTCTGCGCGGCCCGCAAACCATCAACGAACTGCTGACCCGCAGCGGGCGCATGCATGATTTCGAAGATGCCGAGCAGGTGTTGCATCAGCTCGAGCGCCTGATTGCTCGCGGGCTGGCGGTGTTGATTCCACGTCAGGCCGGGCAGCGCGAAGATCGTTACACCCATGCGCTGGGTGATCCGGCGGATATCGAGGTCATTCTGGCGGCGCGGCAGAATCCTCAGGAGCGCGGCGCGGGTAGCGGTGTTTCGGTGGAGCGTATCGAAGAGCTTGAGGCGCGGATTGCGGCGCTGGAAGAGCGTCTGGCGCGGCTGGAATAAGCATCTGAAATCAGTGTGGGAGCCAGCAGGCTAGCTCCCACAGGAAATATCCGACGTTAAGACGTGCGTGTTATTCGCCATCCCAGTAATCCACCCCATCCGCCTGTCGCGCCACAGCGACAAAGCCTGACGCATTGCCTTCGGCATCGACCGTGAAATTGTCCATCACCGCATATTTATTCGAATCCGGGTATTCGCAAATATCCGGCTGCTGCTGAGTGCTGACTGCCAGATAGCGCAGTTCGCCCGCGCTGGTATTGATGATCTGATGCGCCATCTCCGGGCCGCCCGGCGGACAGGCAATGACATCACCTTCCCGGATCGGGAATCGCTCGGCGCCAAGACGCACCTCGCCTTCCCCGGCCACCACGTAGAACATTTCCTCGTTGACCCGATGGCTGTGAAACGGGCTGCCGCGCATACCCGGTGGCAGTGCATACAGGCGATACCCGAGTTTCTGGGCACCGAGTTGCTGGCCAATCCGCGCTGAGCGTTGCTGGTAACGTGCGGCGGTCTCGCCTTCGGGGGACAGGGCTTCGGGCAGCGGTTCGAGTTCGACCTGATGCAGATTGAGAATGCGCGGGTGCATGCTGACCTCGGTTTTTGTGGGTGGGCAAGTCTGGCCTTGCTGGCGAAGCAGTATAGGCAACCCGATGCACCGCAGTGACCCCATCGCTGGCAAGCCAATTCCCACATTGGGTCTTGGTGATACGCAGGTATTGTGTTCACCGAGATTCCTGTGGGAGCTGGCTTGCCAGCGATGGGGCCAGCTCATTCACCGCATGACTTTCAGCTACGCGCAAACTCCACCGCCGCCTGAAACTGCTCTTCGGTCGGCCGCACCCCGGTATAAAGCACAAACTGCTCCAGCGCCTGGATCGCAATCACCTCCAGCCCGGTGATCACTCGCTTGCCTTCAGCCCGTCCGCGCACGATCAGCGGCGTTTCCGAAGGAATCGCCACCACATCAAACACAGTCTGCGCCGCGTTGATCACCTCAGGCTCAAACGCCAGTTGCCCTGCTTCCGGGCCACCGTCCATACCGACCGGAGTGACGTTGATCAGCATCTGCGGGCGCTCATCGCCCAATGCTGCCAGCCAGCGATAACCCAGCGAGTCTGCAAGTGCACGCCCGGCGCGCTCGTTGCGGGCGACGATCAAACCGTTTTTGTAGCCACCATCACGCAGGGCACTGGCCACGGCCTTGGCCATGCCACCGCTGCCGCGCAGGGCGAAGGTCGATTCCTTGGGCACCGCGTGGGTTTCCAGCAGTTGTGCGATGGCAATGTAGTCAGTGTTGTAAGCCTTGAGATGGCCATGGGTGTTGACGATGGTATTGATCGACTGAATCGCCGCCGCCGACGCGTCCAGCTCATCGACCAGCGCAATACTGGCCTCCTTGAACGGCATCGACACTCCGCAACCACGGATGCCCAGCGCGCGAATCCCACTGACTGCGCCGGTCAGATCCTTGCTGGCGAAGGCCTTGTAGTAGAAATTCAGGCCCAACTGCTCATACAAATGGTTATGAAAACGCAGACCGAAATTACCCGGCCGGCCGGACAGGGACATGCACAGCTGGGTGTCTTTGTTCGGGTTCATCTGCATGAAACTTCTCCTTCAAACGCACTTTCGGATGGGCGGGATTAGCCAGCCCATCGGGTTCTGTTCGATCATATCGGCGTGTCTGTACGCGATGACGTTAGCGTTGAGCGTCCGGTAAAGAAAACGGTACAGACCTTACACAAAATTTACCTGGCGGCTGTGCTGAATTTCAAAAAATCGCTGTCTTAGAAGTATCCCCGCGACGACTGCGGGCCTGGTGCAGGCCCTGCCGCCGGGTCGAAGAACCGAGGAATTATCATGATTCGTAAACTCTCCATCATGGCAATGTTGATTGGCGCACTCGCTGTCACAGGACAGGCAGAAGCCGGTGGTGGCCATGGCTGGCAAGGCCCTGCGGTGTTTGGCGCGATCGTCGGCTCGGCCATCATCGGCTCGGCGCTGATCAATCAGGATCGACCGGTGTATGTCCAGCAACAACCGGTTTACGTTCAGCCACAACCGGTTTACGTGCAACAGCCGCCCCCACCGGTTTATTACCAACCGGCACCGGTGTATGTGCAGCAACCGGTATATATCCAACAGGCGCCCGTCTATTACGGCCCGCCTCGCGGTTATTACGGTCGGCCACACGGTTACTACGGTGGCCCACGCTGGTAACCGAAACACAAAGCCCCGCCTTGATAGCGGGGCTTTTTTGTGACCGTCTGTCGGCCAGCGTCTGAAAAAATCTCGCCAAGGTCGCTGTGAGGACAGTTTCAACAGCTAAAGTCGGCATGATGGATTTGACCGCTGGGGAAACATCGAACGGTCATTTATTTGTCATGACGGAACCGCAAGCTGAATCCGTCCGTAAACAACAGGTTGATAACAACAAGGACGACTCCATGCCAACACAAAATCCGCACCGCATCGTCGGCTTGTGCACCTCCAGCAAGGTGTACAGCGCGCTGACCGAGCTCAAGCACCTGGAAGGCCACCGCTGCGCCAAGTTTCTTTCGCTGCTGGCCGAGAACCTCGTGCACAAAGGGCTGCTCAATGAGCGTGAAGTGATGCACATGCTTGATCAAGTGGTCGATTGAAACAGCCCTCACTGTTATCAATGACCACTATCGAAAGCGTTGATTGTCACTGAGAACGCCGAGTCCCTAAGGTAGCGCCATCGATTGATGGAGGTCCTTGTCATGGCTCAGGTTCAAATCATGTCCGTTATTGGCAGCGCCGTTCCCGCCTCACTCAGAGAGCTGGGATTGCTCGCCTGCTGGTATCTGGTGCGTGACGGCGAGCCGATCAGCGGCCCGCTCACGTCCTTGCCGGCAGCGCAGGCACTGTCGCAACAGGTCGCCGGCGCGCGGTTCCGGGTTTAAGGCAACTGCACCTTGGGCTTGGTCTCGATAAACAGCGCCCAGCTGGACATGAACAGCGCGGCAATCAAAGGCCCGATCACGAACCCGTTCAAGCCGAATACCGCCAGACCGCCCAAGGTCGAGATCAGGATCAGGTAGTCGGGCATGCGCGTGTCCTTGCCGACCAGAATCGGGCGCAGCACGTTATCGACCAGCCCGATCACGAAAATGCCGAACAAGCCGAGCACGACACCCTGCCAGATCATGTTGCTGAGCAGGAAATAGACCGCCACCGGTGCCCAGACGATCCCGGCTCCGACAGCGGGCAACAGCGACAGAAACGCCATCAATACCGCCCACAGCAGCGCGCTGGGGATGTCGAGAAACCAGAAGATTGCGCCGCCCAGCGCGCCTTGCGTGACCGCGACCACCAGGTTGCCCTTCACCGTTGCCCGCACCACGCGGTTGAACTTCAGCTGCAGGCGTCGCTTGTGACTCTCTTCCAGCGGTACGGCGGTGCGTATCTTGCGCGCCAGTTCCGGGCCGTCACGCAGAAAGAAGAACAGCAGATAGAGCATGATGAAGAAACTCACCACAAACTCGAACGTACCCTGGCCAAAACTGAATGCCTGAGTGGCCAGCACCTGGCTGCCCTGCATCGCCGACTTGACGATTTTGTCGCGCAAGCCGTTCAGCTCGCCCATGCCGAAACGGTCCAGCAAATGCTGGAAGTACGGCGGCAGACTCTGCTTGAACTGCGCCAGATAAGCCGCGACATCCAGCTCGCCACTCTCGATGTTCTTGTAGACCATCGCCCCTTCCTGGACCAGCAACACGCTGATGATGATCACGGGCAAAATCGCAATCACCAGGCAGACACTCAACGTACACAGCGACGTCAGGTTGCGCTGCCAGCCGAATCGGGCCTGCAACCGGCGCTGCATCGGCGCAAACAGAATGCCGAGGATCACCGCCCAGAACACCGCGCCATAGAACGGCAACAGAATCCAGATGAAGGCCACCGTCACCAGTAACAGCAACACCGTCAGCGATTTGAATTGAATACTTTTTTGGTTCATGTCCAGTCCATGTCAGTCAGGCGCCATGCACGCCAGCCCAACTTAGTCAGCCGCCAACCGCGCGAGTGCCATCTTTATTCAAGGAGCATAGATCCAGATCAATAAACCCCGCAGACAACCGCACTACCCTGCCGCGCTTTTGCGAGCGCTGCCGCCATGACTCCCACCCTCACTCTCGCCGCCCCCGAACTGCTCGCCCCCGCCGGCACCTTGAAAAACATGCGTTACGCCTTCGCCTACGGTGCCGATGCGGTTTACGCCGGCCAGCCGCGCTACAGCCTGCGGGTGCGCAACAATGAATTCGATCACGCCAATCTGGCACTGGGTATTCGTGAAGCGCAGGCGCAGGGCAAGCGCTTCTACGTGGTGGTCAACATCGCGCCGCACAATGCCAAGCTCAAGACCTTTCTCAAGGACCTGGCACCAGTCATCGAGATGGCGCCGGACGCGCTGATCATGTCAGATCCGGGGCTGATCATGCTGGTGCGCCGGCATTACCCGCAGATGCCGATCCACCTTTCGGTGCAGGCCAACACGGTGAACTGGGCGAGCGTCGAGTTCTGGCAGCAACAGGGCCTGAGCCGGATCATCCTGTCCCGCGAACTGTCGCTGGAAGAAATCGCCGAAATCCGCGAGCAAGTGCCGGGCATGGAGCTGGAGGTGTTCGTTCACGGTGCCCTGTGCATGGCCTATTCCGGACGTTGCCTGCTCTCGGGTTATATGAACAAACGTGACGCCAATCAGGGCACCTGCACCAACGCCTGCCGCTGGAAATACTCGGCGCAGGAGGCCACGGAGAATCAGCTGGGCGAGATCGTCCAGACCTTCCAGCCCGAGCCAACCCTGGGCCTTGGCGCGCCGACCGATCAGGTGTTTCTGCTGCAGGAAGCCAATCGCCCTGACGAATTGATGCCCGCTTTCGAGGATGAGCACGGCACCTACATCATGAACGCCAAGGATCTGCGCGCGGTACAGCACGTCGAGCGCCTGACCCGCATGGGCGTGTATTCACTGAAAATCGAGGGCCGGACCAAATCGCACTTTTACTGCGCGCGCACCACGCAGGTGTATCGCCGGGCAATTGATGATGCGGTGGCCGGGCGCGAGTTCGATCGCAGCCTGATGAACGATCTGGAATCACTGGCCCAGCGCGGCTACACCGAGGGTTTCCTGCGTCGCCATGTGCATGACGAGTACCAGAATTATCTGCATGGCAGCTCGGTCTCGGAGCGACAGCAGTTTGTCGGGGAGTTGACCGGCGAGCGGCGTGACGGATTGGCCGAAGTCAAGGTGAAGAACCGTTTTGCGCTGGGCGATCATCTGGAATTGATGACGCCCGAGGGCAACTTTCATTTTGATCTGCAGGAACTGCGCAACCTCAAGGGTGAAGCTGTCGAGGTGGCGCCGGGGGATGGGCACACGGTGTTCGTGCCGATTCCGGACGGGGTGGATTTGCGCTTCGGGTTGTTGATGCGCGACCTCAAGCCAAACTAACCAGCGCCATCATCCACACGAACCCGTGCAGGAGCTGCCGAAGGCTGCGATCTTTTGACTTGGATTTAAAAAAGCAAAATCAAAAGATCGCAGCCTTCGGCAACTCCTACAGGGGTGATGTGTTCGGAGCATAAAGGGCGGCCGGGTCAGGTGAATTCTTCGCGCAACATCGCCACAAACGCCTCGCGCGCCGGATGCACCCCGGCGTTTTCATGCCAGTAAAACAGATTCTCGATGGCCGTCAGTTCGGGGAACTCATAGCCCACACACCCCGCGCCTTTGGCGTATTGCTCGAACACCCCTTTGGGCACCAACGCCACGCCCGCCCCTGCACTGACGCACCCGACAATTGCCCCGTAACTGGCCAGGCTGACAATCGGCAACGCCTGCCCCTGACGCAACAACCAGTGCTCCAGCGCCGCCCGATACGGACAGCCTTGCGGCCACATGAACACGGTTTTGTCCTGCAGATCATCGATGCCGCGCACCGGCCCGAACGACGTCGAGGCAATCAGCAGCAACTCTTCGCGATACATCGGTGTGCGCTTGAGCTGCGAGCGCTCAACGTCCACCGCGACAATCGCGCCGTCGAGGCGATGGTTCAGCGTGTCGTCGAGCAAATGGCCCCAGGTGCCGGTGGTGAGTTCCAGTGCGACCTGCGGATAACGCTTGTGAAACTTCGCCAGCAACCGTGGCAAACGCCCGGTGGCCGACGATTCGATGGCGCCGATGCGCAGCGGCCCGGACGGCTCGGCCGAGGGATCAACTGCGCGTTTGGCCTCCGCCGTCAGCGCCAGAATTTTTTGCGCATAGGCAAGAAAAGTCTGCCCTGCCGGACTGATCCGCAGCCCACGCCCCTGGCGCACGAACAGTGCAACACCCAACTCCGCCTCCAGCGCCTTGATCCGCGCGGTGATGTTCGACGGCACGCAGAACAGTTTTTCCGCCGCCCGGGCGATGCTGCCTTCCTCGGCCACGGTCTTGAACATACGGATTTGTGCCAGCTCCATACTCATCACTCTGAGTGAGCATTCAACGCAGTATAAGTCAGTTGTGGCGAATGATTGCCCGCCCGGATACTCGGCGCATCCTGCCTACTGGTGCTCGATCATGCCGTCCCCTGCTTCGCTGAAAATTTTACTGGCCATGGCGTTTGTCGTCGGCTGCTGGGCGTATTCGCCAACCGGCATCCACATCGGCCTGCAAGCCTACGATCCCGGGCATCTGGCGTTGCTGCGGTTTCTGTTGGCGTCGTTGTTCATGGCGGTCATCGCCGCGTTCAAAGGTCTTCAACTTCCCCGCGTGAGGGACGTACCACTGCTGTTCGCCCTGGGTTTCTTCGCGGTCAGCCTGCATCACGTCGCGCTGAACATCGGCCAGCAAAGCGTCAGCGCCGGGGCGTCGAGCGTGCTGGCGCAATCGAGTCCACTGTTCAGCACGCTGCTGGCGCGCTTCGTGTTCAAGGATCAGGTCAGTGTCTGGCGTTGGGGCTGCGTGTTGCTGGGTTTGGTCGGCGTGGCGATTGTGGTCAGCGGCGATCGTGGTGTGGGCGAGATCGACGCGCATGGCTTGCTGATCTTGCTGGCGGCGGTTTCCTGGAGCATTTATTTCGCCCTGCAAAAGCATCACGCCCGGCGTTATGAGGGTTTGAGTCTGACGTGCTACGCGGTGTGGTCGGGGACATTGCTGTTGCTGATTTATCTGCCGGGGTTGAGCGACGCGGTGATGAAAGCGCCGCTGCGGGTGCAATGGGCAGTGTTGGCGCTGGGTGTGTTTCCAAGTGCCCTGGCCTATCTGGCGTGGGGGTTTGTGCTCAGGCATGTGGATTTGAGTCGGGCGACCATGACCCTCTACCTGATTCCGCCGACGGCGATGGGGATTGCGTCGGTGGGGCTGGGCGAGCGGCCGACCGTGGTGATGCTGGCGGGCTCGGCGGTGGTATTGGTCAGTGTGCTGGCGTTAAATCTGGAGGGGCGGTTTTGGCTGGGGCGGACTGCGTGCGCTAATGATTGATATCGAGTGAGACGGATGCCGCCATCGCTGGCAAGCCAGCTCCCACAGGGTTCGGGGTTGTGCAAAGGTTCTGCTGCACACCCGCATAACCGGTGGGAGCCATCACATCAATCAGAGCCAGATGCCCATCAGCGCCGATCATCCGACAACGGCGTCGGTTCATCCGCCGGCGGCATTTCTTCATCCGCCGGTGGGTCCTTCCAGTCCTCCGGCCGATCGGCGTCACTCAACGGATCGCGCCCCGGGGTCATCCCTGGCGGTGCATCGTGATCGCCCAGTGACGGCTCATCGGTACCGGGCACCGGGAGGGTCGGGTCGGTGGGAAGCACTCCCCCCTGAAACAGCAAGTCGTTAGCCATGACGCACCTCACCAAAGAGGTCCGGAAAACCCGGGCCGTACAGTTTGGAAGCGACCCGGGGAACGGCGTGCCATCGAACAGACCAACGGCGCTCAATCCTGTGCGAGGAACCGGTCGCGACTGTTGGTCAGATGCAGCCACATGGCTGCCCGCGCTGCATCCGGATCCTGGCGCTTGATTGCATTCAAAATCGCCTCGTGCTCCAGATTGGCCAGTTGCCCCAGCTTGCTCAAATCCGCCGCCCCGCGCTCGACTGCATTGACCCGCGCCCGCGGAATCATCGCGTTGCCCAAGTGCTGCATGATCTCGCTGAAGCACACATTGCCGGTGGCCTCGGCGATCAACAGATGAAAACGCCGATCGGCCTCGACGCAGCTGTCGTTGTTGGCCAACAGACGTTGATAGTCATCCAGCGCCTGGCGCATCTGCAACACTTGCTGCTCGCTGCGGCGTTGCGCCGCCAGCGCCACGGCTTGCGTCTCCAGCCCCATGCGCAATTCAAGAATGCTGCGCACCCCGAGCGCGGTGTCGACGTTCAACCGCAACCCCTGCTCCGGCGCCCGCTCGATCACGAACGTGCCGATGCCATGCCGGGTCTCGACCAACCCCGACGCCTGCAATTTGGAAATCGCCTCGCGCACCACTGTGCGGCTGACCCCGTATTCCTGAACAATGGAATTCTCCGACGGCAATTTGTCGCCGGGCGACATTTGCCCGAGCAGGATGCTCTGGGTGAGCTTCTCCACCAGGTCATGGGCCAGGTTGTGCGCACGTTTGCGCGCGGGGGCGTCGAGGTCTTCTTGCATAATCGGTTCCGGTGAACGGTGCTTGCGGATCGTAGCACTGCGGGGATGGCTGACAAGAGTCGATGTTACTCCTCTGAGCCCGACCAACTTGTATGACAACACTCATTATCTGTGGAAAACCTCGTTCATAAATTAAGCGCTCCGCTGAAATAAAATGCGGAGCCGCTCAAAAGACACGACCACCCAAAACAACATTAAGCCAGTAAATACGGGCTTAACAACCAAAAAAGGCATAAGAAATCTGCCTCTCCAAAGAATTTAGTCGGTCCTTGCCACTTGTAGGACAAAAAAACCTAGTTGTATGATGTCTATCAACAGCGCAGCACCCAGCCCTACCCCGCATAAAAATAATCAGTGGGAGAAAACCTAGTGAAAACCTCCGTCTCCGGGATGAACGAGGGCGTTGATGCAACGCTGGCGTCCGCCATCTCGAAAGTGAAACGCCACGTCCTGCCGCTCTTCGTGATCATGTTCATCGTCAATTACATTGACCGGGTGAACATCGGTTTCGTCCGCACCCACATGGAACATGACCTGGGCATTGGCGCCGCCGCTTACGGCTTCGGCGCCGGTCTGTTCTTCATCGGTTATGCGCTGTTCGAAGTCCCCTCCAATATGCTCTTGCAGAAAGTCGGCGCGCGCATCTGGCTGACCCGAATCATGTTCACCTGGGGCGTGGTCGCTACCTGCATGGCGTTCATCCAGAACGAAACCCACTTCTACATTCTGCGTTTCCTGCTTGGTGTCGCCGAGGCCGGGTTCTTTCCCGGGGTGATCTACTACTTCACCCGCTGGTTGCCCGGCGCCGAACGCGGTAAAGCCATTGCGATTTTCCTCAGCGGCTCGGCCATTGCGTCCCTGATCTCCGGCCCGCTGTCCGGCCTGCTCCTGCAAATCAACGGGCTGGGCATGCACGGCTGGCAATGGATGTACTTTATTGAAGGGATGTTTTCGGTGTGCCTGTGCGTGTTCGTCTGGTTCTGGCTCGACGCCAAACCTCACGATGCAAAATGGCTGAGCCGCGCCGAACAGGACGCGCTCGTCACGGCCATCGACGACGAACAGAAGGCCCGCGAAGCTGCCACACCGATCCGGCCATCGATGGGCAAACTGCTCAAGGACCGGCAGATCATCCTGTTCTGCCTGATCTACTTCTTCATTCAGTTGACGATCTACGCCGCGACCTTCTGGCTGCCGAGCATCATCAAGAAGATGGGCGAACTCAGCGATGTGCAGGTCGGCTTGTTCAACTCGATTCCGTGGCTGCTGTCGATTGTCGGAATGTATGCCTTCGCCTCCCTCTCCACCAAATGGAAACACCAGCAGGCATGGGTCGCCACTGCGCTGTTGATCGCTGCAGCGGGAATGTTCATGTCCACCACGGGTGGGCCGATCTTCGCCTTCGTCGCAATCTGCTTTGCGGCGCTGGGTTTCAAGTCGGCTTCGTCGCTGTTCTGGCCGATTCCGCAGGCCTATCTGGATGCGCGAATTGCCGCCGCCGTGATCGCGCTGATCAACTCGGTGGGCAACCTCGGCGGCTTCGTTGCGCCGACCACTTTCGGCCTGCTCGAAGAACACACCGGCTCGATTCAGGGTGGCCTCTACGGCTTGGCCGCTACCTCGATCATTGCCGCGATCATCGTCTTCTTCGCCCGCACCAAGCCTAAGACGGCTGCGGATATTGCTATAGCTGAAACTGCGCCGAAACACGCCTGATTCTGAAAGATACGAAAAGGATAAAAACAATGAACGTACACGACACCGCCAAAGCCCCGATCATCACTGATATGCAGGTCATTCCGGTGGCCGGCCACGACGGCATGCTGCTTAATCTGAGCGGCGCCCACGGGCCGTTTTTCACCCGCAATATCGTCATTCTCAAAGACAACGCCGGCCATACCGGTGTCGGTGAAGTACCCGGTGGCGAGCGCATTCGCCAGACGCTGGAAGACGCACGCAGCCTGGTCATCGGCAGCCCGATCGGCACGTATCAAAAGATGCTCAATCAAGTGCGCCAGACCTTTGCCGACCGCGATGCCGGCGGCCGCGGCCTGCAAACTTTCGACCTGCGCATCACTATTCACGCGGTCACCGGCCTCGAAGCCGCACTGCTCGACTTGCTCGGTCAGCACCTCGACGTGCCAGTCGCAGCGCTGCTCGGCGAAGGCCAGCAACGCGATGAAGTGAAGATGCTTGGCTACCTGTTTTACGTCGGCGATCAGCACGTAACCGACCTCGCCTACCGCAGCGAACCGGACGCCGACAACGACTGGTTCCGCGTGCGTCATGAGAAGGCCATGACCGCCGAAGCCGTAGTGCGTCTCGCCGAAGCGGCCCACGCGAAATACGGCTTCAAGGACTTCAAGCTCAAGGGCGGCGTGCTCAGTGGCGACGCGGAAATCGAAGCGGCGACGGCGCTGGCCGAACGCTTTCCGCAGGCGCGCATCACCCTCGACCCGAACGGCGCCTGGTCACTCAAGGAAGCGATCCGCTTGTGCCGCGACCAGCATCAGGTTCTGGCGTATGCGGAAGATCCGTGCGGTGCGGAAAACGGTTATTCCGGCCGCGAAGTGATGGCAGAGTTTCGCCGCGCCACCGGCCTGAAAACCGCCACCAACATGATCGCCACCGACTGGCGTGAAATGGGGCATGCGATCCAGCTGCAATCGGTGGACATCCCGCTGGCCGACCCACACTTCTGGACCATGCAGGGTTCCGTGCGCGTGGCGCAAATGTGCCATGAGTGGGGACTGACCTGGGGCTCGCACTCCAACAACCACTTCGATATTTCGCTGGCCATGTTCACCCACGTTGCGGCGGCAGCACCGGGTGAAATCACCGCCATCGACACCCACTGGATCTGGCAGGACGGCCAGCGCCTGACCAAGGCACCGCTGCAAATCGTCGACGGTTGCGTGCAGGTGCCGAAGGCATCTGGGCTGGGTGTGGAAGTGGATATGGATCAGGTGGCCAAGGCTCACGAACTGTACAAAGGCATGGGCCTTGGCGCACGGGATGACAGCGTGGCGATGCAGTTTCTGATTCCGGGCTGGAAGTTCAATAACAAGCGGCCGTGTCTGGTGCGCTAACGCTTCACTGACATCACGGATCTCCTGCACTCTCAATTTTGCAGGAGGTATGTGATTGCCGGTCCGACACATAAACCTGTGGGAGCTGGCTTGCCAGCGATGACGTCAACACGGGCAACATTGAAGGTGACTGACCCAACGCTATCGCTGGCAAGCCAGCTCCCACAGGGTCGTGTGCTAGACAGCGATTTGTAGCAACCAGTTTTTAAACGCATTCATCGCCGCCGTCTCCGGCCGCGACTGCAACCGCGTCAGCCAGTAACTCCCGGTGGTGATCTCGATCGCGAACGGCTGGCAGATCGCATCCGCCGCCAGTTGCCGGGCAAACATCAGCGGCGGGGCCAACGCCACGCCACTGCCCTGCAACGCCGCCTCCATCATCGCCAGCGACGAGTCGAACATGATGCTTTGTGGCGGCGCGGCCTGTGTCGCCAGACCTGCCGCCTGAAACCACGCTGGCCATTCATCAGTGCGATAGGAACGCAGCAACGTCTGCTGCAACAAATCCCCAGGCGCATGCAATTGCCGGGCGATCTCCGGCACGCACAGCACTGATAGCGGCGCATCGAGCAAGCGCATCGCCTCGATACCGTGCCAGGCGCCAGCGCCAAAGCGGATCGCATAATCCAGCCCTTCGGCGGCAACATCCACGCGATTGTTGTGCGTCGACAGCCGTAAATCTATGAGCGGATGTTTCGCCCGGAAGTCCGCAAGCCTTGGCAACAGCCAACCCACGGCGAAAGTGCCGACCGCCCCGACGGTCAACATCTCGCGATACTGTCCACCGGCAAGGCGTTCAAGGATCTGCGCGATGTGGTCAAACGAGGTGCTTAACACCGGCAGCAACGTTTCACCTTCACTGGTCAGCATCAGCCCACGGGGCAGGCGTTTGAACAGTGTTACGTTGAGCTGCGCTTCGAGGCTTTTGACCTGATGACTGACGGCTGCCTGGGTCACGCACAGCTCCACGGCAGCTCGAGTGAAACTCAAGTGACGCGCCGATGCTTCGAAAGCGCGCAGTGCATTGAGCGGCAATTGCGGTCGAATCATGCCCAGCCCCTAATTTTTCTAATGGCTAATCCAAGATTTCGTCGTTTGTCGATTCACGTCGGACTGCCTAAATTGTCGGCGCTGATCAGCCGCCCATTACAAAAATCGCCCGCAGTGTAGCGCGATACCACCATTAACACTCATGGAGAGTGGTTCACTTATGTCATCCATCCACCTGACCAAAGCCTTTTCCTGTAGCGCGTTCGGACTGCTATTCGGCGCTGCAACCTGCCTCGGCGCCCCGCAAACGGATGAACAACTGCAAGCGCTGGTCAAAGCCGCCGTCACACCGGTGATGCAGCAACAGAACATTGCCGGCCTGGCCGTTGCACTGACCATCAACGGCCAGCCGCATTACTTTAACTACGGCGTTGCCGCCAAGGACACCGGGCAGAAGGTCAGCGAAAACACCCTGTTCGAAGTCGGCTCGGTGAGCAAAACCTTCACCGCGACATTGGCCGGTTATGCGCAGGCCACGGGCAAACTGGACCTGTCGACCAAGGCCAGCACGCTGTGGCCGGAGCTAAAAGGCAGCGCCTTCGACAACATCAGCGTGCTGCAACTGGGCACCTACAGCGCGGGCGGTTTGCCGCTGCAGTTTCCCGCTGATGCGGACTCAACGGACAAGATGCTCGGCTATTACCGGCAGTGGAAACCGGACTATTCGCCGGGCAGCCATCGCCTGTATTCGAACCCCAGCCTCGGGCTGTTCGGCTATCTGACGGCAAAAAGCCTCGGTCAACCCTTTGCTCAGGCCATGACTGAAACCCTGTTACCGAAGCTGGGCCTCAAGCACACCTTCATTGAAGTGCCCGCCTCAGAAGCGAAGCTCTACGCGCAGGGTTACGACAAGAACGACAAACCGGTTCGCGTCAGCCCCGGCGCACTGGATACCGAAGCCTATGGCATCAAAACCAGTGCGGCGGATCTGCTGCGCTACGTCGAGGCCAACCTCAAGCCTGTGAACCTTGAACAGCCGCTACAAAAAGCCATCGCCGCGACCCACACCGGTCACTACACAGTCGGCGATATGACGCAGGGTCTGGGCTGGGAGCGTTATCACTATCCGATCAGCCTGGAGAAGCTGCAGGCCGGCAACTCGACGCCGATGGCAATGGAGCCGCACAAGGTCAAATGGCTGACCCCGCCACAGCCTGAGCCGGCCAATGTGCTTTACAACAAAACCGGCGCAACCGGCGGTTTCGGCGCGTACGTGGCGTTCGTGCCATCGAAGGATATTGGCATCGTGATTCTGGCCAACAAGAACTACCCGAATGCGGAACGGGTGAAGATTGCGCATGAGATTTTCAGTGCGCTGACCGACTAAAGATCAAGAGATCGCAGCCTTCGGCAGCGCCCTTTTTGCAGGCAATAAAAATGGGCGACCTATAGAGGTCGCCCATTTTTTTGATTCAGATCCCGACATCAATCATTCGGCATTTCTGGCGGCTTGGTCGGTTTGGCAGGTTTGCTCGGCTTGGCGCCTTTCGCACCTTTGGCCGGTTCAGGTTCGGCAGCGGCCGGGGCCTGGGCTGCAGCAGCGGCGGCCGCTTCTTTCTCGGCCATGGGCATGGCGTCGATGGTGTCGAAGATTTTCTTCAGGTCGATGGCCTTCGCGTCATCCCCCGAGGCGGAGAGTTTGGTCTCGCCGTCCTTGCCCACCAGGAACACTTTCGGATAAGCACCGGCGCCCAGCTTCAGTGAGCGCAGCAGGGCCATGGTGTCTTGCTGGCCCATGTCCTTGCCGTCGAGCTGACCCGACATACTGAGGATGGTGTAAACCTTGATATTGCGGTCGGCGACACCCTTTTTGTTGGCCGGGTCGTCCAGCGACTTTTTCAGGTTCAGCCACACGGGGTCGGCGGTGCTTTGCGCGATCACGATCAGCGGTCGGGCGCGGCCCATGTCTGCGGCAATCGGCGAATCGTTGTCAGCGGCGAACAGGGGGCCGGCAACTGCCAGCAAGAGTGTCAGGGTCAGTGACCTGATGAGCATGCGCATCTCCTTTTGATATCCACGCTCTAATGATTGCGCATCGCGGCGATTGTTCCGGTGTATCCGGCAAATATCTGTCGCCCTGCCAGAAGCTTAGGTCAGGCCCGACATTGCGCAACTGCACAAACGCGATTGCCACGCCAATTTGATTACCGTTCAAGAGCGCATTAGGGTGGCTGTTCTGCTCACGAAATGGAGGTCACCCCGTGCACATCGATTACCTGTGCGATCACCCTGAATTGATCGAAGAACTGGCTGAACTCAACTTCAAGGAGTGGGGTAGCTTTAGTCCCGACGACACCCTTGCTGCCCGCACCGAACGCATGCGTGCGGCGTGCGGCAAAGGTGCGATCCCCAGTGTCGTGGTAGCGATTGAAGACGGCAGGTTGCTGGGCGGCGCACTGCTGATCGACAGCGACATGAAGGTCCGCCCCGAACTCACGCCCTGGCTGGCCGGGGTTTATGTGAAGGCTGAAGAACGTGGCCGCGGGATTGCTTCGCAACTGGTCAAGCGCATTGTTGAAGAGGCTGAGGCGTTGGATGTGCCGGAACTTTACCTGTACACCGACGCAGCGCAGTCGCTGTATGCGCGGCTGGGTTGGGAGGTGGTCGAGGAGATGGTTTACGAGAATTTGCCGGTCACCGTCATGAAATACACCACGCGGCAACCAACATAAAAAGATATGTGTAGCGAGGGGATCTAGCGCGACGTCAGTCCAGCGCCGAATCGAGTGCCGCCAGTAGATGTGCGGATTCGATCAGGCGCTCGCCGAGTCTGATTACCCCGCCGTCCAGATCAATGCTCACCGTCACCGACGAGCGATCGCCAGGGTATTTGCGCAGCAGCAAGTCGATGCCACTGACCGTCTCCTGCGCTGTGCCGATCAAATCCCATACGCTGTCGCTCAGATCCAGCAAAACCTGCTGACGCTGCTGATCAACCACCAGCGGCGCATACAGCCAATGGCTCATGCGCATCTCGCGAGGTTCGACAGTGATGGCGATACGGCCATCGCAGTGCACAGTGGTTTCGCTCATGGTTGTCGATCAAAACGCCAGTTTATAGCCGATCAATACCAGCATCGTCGCCAGGCAGGGCCGCAGCACTTCGTCGGAGATGCGGCCGGTCAGGTGGCTGCCAAGCCAGATGCCTGGCAACGAACCGATCAGCAAAAAGCCCAGCACGCTCCAGTCCATGTTGCCCATGCTCGCATGGCCGAGGCCGGCGACGAGGGTCAGCGGTACGGCGTGAGCGATTTCAGTGCCGACCAGGCGGCGGGTCGGCAGCAGCGGATAGAGGATGAACAAGGCCACGGTGCCGAGGGCGCCGGCACCAATCGATGTCAGGGCGACCATGGTGCCAAGGATCAGGCCGGTGATCACCGTCATCACGTTCAGCCGCGAACCGCTCGGGTTGTAGTTGCCGCCAGCGCGTTTGTGGGCGAATTCCAGCAAGCGTTTCTTGAAGAAGATCGCCAACGCCGTGGCAAACAACACAAAGCCCAAGGCTTGTTTGATGATGGCGTTCATCGCGTCCGGCGCGGTGTGCAACGTGCTGAGAAACCATAAGGTCATGACCACCGCCGGCACGCTGCCGAGGGTCAACCAACCGGTGATGGCCCAATCGATGTTCTTGTTCTTCTTGTGAACAATGACGCCACTGGATTTGGTAATGGCCGCGTACAGCAGGTCGGTGCCGACCGCCGTTGCGGGGTTAATGCCGAACCACAGCAGGATCGGCGTCATCAACGAACCACCGCCGACACCGGTCATACCGACAATAAAACCCACCACCAGCCCGGCAATCACCAGGCCGAAATTTGCCAATTCCATTAAGACGTCCAGAAACACGACAGGAAAAATCTGGTCCGCAGCATAGCGATTTTTCTTATAACCACATATATCGATGCGGTCTATCGTTATGCCCAATCACCACCTCCCCCTGTAAAAGCTGCAGAGGGCTGCGATCCTTTGAAGGTCGCGCTTTCTGGTTTTTGGGAACTTTGGTTGCGCTTTTTTTGTGTCTTGGCGGCCTGTGGGCCGACCAGGTTGTTGGGGGGGCTGTGTGAATATCCGTTTTTTGGGTGATGGCTGAGTAGGGTTCCGCCCTTACGGCGGGTCACTTTTTCCAGACGCCGAAAAAGTAACCAAAAAGGCTTTGCCCTGACGTTCGGCCCACTCGCTGGGGCTCGGGGTTCCTTCGCTCCGGGATCCATCCGGGGCATCGATTCCGGCTTGCTTCGCTGCACCTCCTTTCGATGTCCTCCCCGGATGAATCCCTCCACTCAGCCTGCCGACGGGCCTGAAGATCAAAAGCTCAGCCGAGCTAACGCTCATCCTGTTGTGTGGTGGGAGAGCGATGCGGTCGGCATTGGTTTTGTGGTGGATTTTCCCCTCACCCCCAGCCCTCTCCCGAGGGAGAGGGGGTCGATTTTCAAAATTGGAATTCGACTCGGTATCCCACGTCGGCGCACCTCGCCCAAACAACGCGATCAGTCCCCTCTCCCTCCGGGAGAGGGCTAAGGTGAGGGGCTCTTGATCTGGCCTTGGCTCTTGATCTGGCTTTTGATCTTCTGCCCCTTCGGCAGGCCGAGCGTAGGTGTTCATCCGGGGCAAAGCCTTTTGGTTCCTTTTTGGCGTTTGAAAAAGGGACTCGCTGTAAGAGCGAAACCGCCAGCGGCAACACCCGCAGCAACGGATATACCCCCAATCCCGATCCCAATCCCAATCCCAATCCGGCGTTCAGGTGCTCCACGACGAACGCAACAAGAAAGATCAAAAGATCGCAGCCTTCGGCAGCTCCTACAGGGGGGTCAGTGTTGGCGTCGTCCCGGTTTGAAGCTGTGTGTGCTGTTGATCCACACCGTGGCCAGCGCGATCAGGGACAGGATCAGCAGCGCCCACGGAAACGACATCGCCCCCGCTCGATCCAGCAGCAACCCACCGAACAGCCCGCCTCCGGCGATTGCCACGTTCCAGGAAGTCGTCAGCATTGCCTGCACCACATCGACATGATCACCGGCAGAATCCGCCGCTGCCGTCAGCAACAACGTCGCCGAACCACCGAAGGACAACCCCCACACCGCCATGCAGCCGTAGATCACCCATGGCGACGGATTCGCCAGGGCCAGCACCAGCGCCGTCACGGCAAACACCGCGAGGCTGATCAGGGTCAGCCAGCGCAACCAGCGATCCACCAGCATGCCGATGATCCAGATTCCCACCAGCGAACACACGCCAAACACCAGCAGCACCAGATCGACACGTCCGGCGAGTCCGGCCTGCATCAAAAACGGAGAAATGTAGGTGTAGAGAATGTTGTGCCCGAGCATCCACGTCAGCACCACCAACAACACCGGGCGCACACCCGGCAGGCGCAGGGACTGCATCAACGGCAGACGCTCGGCACTGGCCTGCCCCGGGCGATCCGGCACCGCCACAACAATCCACACCGCCAGCACCAGCGCCAGTGCCGACATTATTCCGAAGGAGGCGCGCCAACCGATCAGATGGCCCAGCCACGTCCCCGCCGGTGTTCCCAAAGAAAGCGCCACCGGTGTGCCGAGCATGGCAATCGCCAGCGCTCGCCCCTGCTGATGCACCGGCACAATCCCGCGGGCGTAACCGGCCATGATTCCCCACGACAGCCCAGCCGCCATACCGGCGAGAAAGCGCGAGGCCAGCGTCAGGCCGTAATGACTAGAGAACGTGGTGATGGTGTTGAACAGCACAAACCCGCCAACCGTCATCAACAGCACCCGGCGCCGTGGCCAGCCACGGGTGGCCACGGTCAGCGGAATCGCCGCAACAATCGAACCCAGCGCATACAGCGTCACCAATTGCCCGGCGAGCACTTCGCTGACGTTCAGTCCGGCACTGATTTGCGGCAGCAGTCCGGCCGGCAGGGTTTCAGTGAGGATGGCGATGAACCCGGTCATGGCGAAGGCCAGCAACGCGGCATAGGGCAGTTTGTCGGCGCGGGTCGCGTGATCGACACGGCTGAAATCGGCGCTTGCGGGGTCGGTCATGACGGATGCAGCTCCATTTGGATCAAAATTAGCGAGTGATTGTATACAAGTTATCCAGCCACCAATCAACCCAGTACCGCTGACAACACTATCTCCCCTGTAGGAGCAGCCTTCGGCAGCTCACTTTATTGCGCCAGCAGCGTATCCACAGATCTATTGCACCGGGAGGAAGTTGAGGAACAGCAAACTCTGCGCGTAATTGAGCCCGATCCGCCGGTAGCGCTCATCAAGCATTTGCGTCAGCAGATCCAGGCGCGCAACGATTTTGCCGAACTCCACGGCAAAACTCAGGTTGCTGCCCTCCTCCGAGATCTCATTGGAAAACAACAGCGGCTGGCCTTCCTTGTTCTGACGCTGCGACAGAATCCACGTGGCTTTTTCGATGTTGCGCGCCGCGTTATGCACGAACGTGGGGTTGATCGCGTCCGTCATGTAGAACTGGGTTCGATTGCCATGGGCCGTCACCAGCATGCTGCCGATGGCATAAATGAACGCGCCGACGCGGTCACCACGAAACTCCGGGCTCATCGCATAGCTGAGCGCCGCGAGGTCCTTTCTGCCGCCGAGCACCGGCAATGGCTGTTGCTGCTCGATGGCCAGTCGAACCTGTTTGACGGCGGCGTGAATGTTGAGGAAACCCGACTTGCGCAACTCGTCCGGGTTGCGCAGGTACAGCTTGCCCATCAACCGATAAAGACTGCCAAGGTTGTCACGCATCGCCAGCGTGGCCATCCGGTCGACGCTGGTCTGCAGAAATTCCTGCGGCTGCCCTTCCCGGATCTGGTTGATGAAACCGTTACCGTCCTGATGGCTACAACCGCTGAACAACAGCGACGACAAACACACCAACAACAGGCACGGGCGACGGACAAATCGGGTGATCAGCTTAAACACTCTCGGCATGAATTCTCGAACAGGCACATTCCTGTGCGGCGGGAGTCACCGCATCCTGGCCATGGATAGAGCCGCTGATTGCGCAAAAGTGCAGTGCTGGCGGTATTTCCCGACCTTCGGCGTGACACAGCGATCTATTTAGTCCGACTTTATTTTTGCAATAAACGTTTAATCCGCTATAAATTCTCACTCGCACGACAAATAGCATGACTATTGCCCCACCCTACAAAACAACAACAAAAAGGAAGGTCAACCATGATTCAATCCCGTCACCTGCTCTCCGGCCTTGGACTGTCCCTGATGATCGCCACCCTCTCTGCCAACGCCGCCGGCCTGAGCGCCGAACACAAGGCCTTCGGCAAAACCAATGACGGCACGCCCGTCGAGCAATACATCTTGCGCAACAGCCATGGCATGCAAGCCACGGTCATCACGTACGGCGCAACCCTGCAATCGCTGCAAGTGGCGGACAAGAACGGCAAGTTCGACGATGTCGTACTCGGCTTCGACGATGTGCAGGGCTACCAGAAAGGCACCGCGTACTTCGGCGCGACCATTGGCCGCTTCGGCAATCGTCTGGCAGAAGGTGCTTTCGAACTCGACGGCAAACGCTATCAAGTGCCGCAGAATGACAAGTCCAACGCCTTGCATGGTGGTACTCAGGGCTTCGATAAAAAGGTCTGGAAAGCCCGGGAAACAAAAGACAAGGATTCAGTCGGCGTAACCCTGACCTATCTGTCGGTGGACGGTGAAATGGGTTTCCCCGGCAACCTCACCACCGAGGTGACTTATCGCCTCACCGACGACAACGAATTGCGCATCGACTACAAGGCCAGCACCGATAAACCGACAGTGCTGAACCTGACCAATCACAGCTACTTCAACCTCGCCGGCGCCGGTAATGGCGACATCCTCAAGCAAGTCGCGACCTTGCATGCCAGTCATTACACCCCGGTCACCGGCAAACTGATCCCCACCGGAGAGCTGGCGCCAGTGGCCGGCACACCGATGGACTTCAGCAAACCGACCGCCATCGGCACGCACATCAAGGCGGATCATCCGCAACTGAAGTTTGCCGAGCCGAAACAGGGTGGCTTCGACTTCAACTGGGCGCTGGATACCCAA
The DNA here is from genome assembly GCF_017973755.1 of Pseudomonas sp. P42. Lineage (NCBI taxonomy): Bacteria > Pseudomonadati > Pseudomonadota > Gammaproteobacteria > Pseudomonadales > Pseudomonadaceae > Pseudomonas > Pseudomonas sp. P42. Next base: position 581,577 of record NZ_JACOPU010000004.1, read on the forward strand.
GGTGATGCGAGCAAACTGGCCGTCGAAGTCAGCGACCCACAGTCCGGCCGGCATCTACAGCTGTTCACCAGCGAACCGGGCGTGCAGTTCTACACCAGCAACTTCCTCGACGGCACGGTCAAGGGCAAGGGTGGCAAGGTCTACCCGCACTGGGGCGCGTTTACCCTCGAGACCCAGCACTATCCTGACTCACCGAATCAGCCGAACTTCCCCAGCACGCGGCTGGATCCGGGGCAGGCTTACGCGCATAGCGTGGTGTTGAAGTTTTCTGCGAAGTAGAAGCTGAAGATCAACAGATCGCAGCCTGCGGCAACTCCTACAGTTGTTCGGGTACACCGTTTGAATGGCGGTGAATCCACCCCCACCTGTAGGAGCTGCCGCAGGCTGCGATCTTTTGCTTTATGAAGCGCATGGAACCCCTGCGCTATCCTGCTGCCCACTAAGGTATCGACCCTTTCAGGCAGGAGGTTTGAATGCGTACCCTCGAATTGGCTGGCGTGCAGGTTCCGGTGATTGGCCAGGGCACCTGGCGTATGGGTGAAGATCGTTCGGCCCACAAGCGCGAAGTTACCGCCTTGCGCAGCGGCATCGAACTGGGCATGACCCTGATCGACAGCGCCGAAATGTACGCCGAGGGCGGCGCCGAAAGTGTGGTCGGCGAAGCTATCGCCGGTCTGCGTGATCAGGTGTTTCTGGTCAGCAAGGTCTACCCGCACAACGCCAGCCGCAAAGGCATCCCGCAAGCTTGCGAACGCAGTCTGCGTCGGCTGGATACCGATTACATCGACCTCTACCTGCTGCATTGGCGCGGCCAGTATCCGCTGGATGAAACCGTCGAGGCTTTCGAACGCCTGCGCGAAGAGGGCAAGATTGGTCGCTGGGGCGTGTCGAATTTCGACGTCGATGACCTTGAAGAACTGGCGTCTCCTGCCTGCGCGACCAATCAGGTGCTCTACAACCTTGAAGAGCGTGGCGTCGAATTCGACCTGCTGCCGTGGTGCCAGCAACAGCGCCTGCCGCTGATGGCTTACTGTCCGATCGGTCAGGGCGGCGCGATGCTGGCCAACCCGGTGCTGAAACAGATTGCCGCTCGTCACGGCGTCACCCCGGCACAGGTGTCGCTGGCGTGGATTCTGCGTCAGGATGGCGTCATTGCGATTCCCAAGGCTGTGCGGCCGGAACACGTGCAACTCAATGCACAAGCCGCGCAGCTGCAACTGGAGGCCGGGGATCTGGCGGCGCTGGACCAGGTGTTTCGAGCGCCACAATGCAAGCAGCGGCTGGCCATGGTCTGAGCTGACGACTGGCCGAGGTTCCGTATGAGAAGCACTGATCATCACGACCCGTTTGACCTGCAACGTTTCGTCCAGGCGCAGGACCCGGTATTTGACCGGGTCCTGCGCGAACTCGAAGCGGGCCGCAAACGCAGCCACTGGATGTGGTTTGTCTTCCCGCAGTTCGCAGGGCTTGGCGGCAGTGAAATGTCCCGACGCTTCGCCATCGGGTCAGCCGCAGAAACCCAGGCCTACCTCGATCACCCATTGCTCGGCGTACGACTGCGCACCTGCACGCAGCTTGTGCTGAATACGGAGCAGCGTTCGATTGCAGAGATTTTTGGTCATCCCGATGACTTGAAATTTCACTCATCGATGACGCTCTTCAGCCAGTTTGCCGCTGACGAAAGCCTGTTCAATCAGGCCCTCGAGCGCTACTTCCACGGCATCCCCGACGAATGGACGCTGCAACTGCTGGACTCAAAAGAGGCCCAGCTGCCCCCCGATCAGGGTTGAGAAATCATCGCCGACGAAGGGCAGGATGGCGTCCGCCACCGGTTGCAGCTGCCGGGTGATGTAGTGGTCGTAATCAATGGTTGAACGTCGCACTTCCAGCGGTTCCGGACCGGCCAGGGTGATGACGTAGCTGATCCAGCCGCCATTCTGGTATTGCCGTGGACGGCCGTGCTGCGAGTTGTATTCGTCGGCCAGCCGTGCGGCGCGCACATGGGGCGGCACGTTGCGTTCGTAATCATCGAGGGTGCGACGCAGGCGTTTGCGATAGACCAGCCGATCATCGAATTCCCCGGCGAGGGTTTTGCGCACGTAATCACGCACGTAATCCTGATACGGCTTGCGCTGGAAGATTCGCTCATACAGCTCCTGCTGGAACTGCCGGGCCAGGAGCGACCAATCGGTGCGCACGGTTTCCAGGCCTTTATAGACCATCTCATCTGTGCCATCAGCGCGCGTTACCAGACCGGCATAGCGCTTCTTGCTGCCCTCCTCTGCGCCGCGAATGGTCGGCATCAGGAAGCGTTTGTAGTGAATTTCAAACTGCAATTCGAGCGCACTTTCCAGCCCGTACTCTTCGCGCACATGCTCGCGCCACCAGTCGTTGACGTGCTTGACCAGCGTATGGCCGATCGTCGCCGCCTCCTCCTGACCATGGGCGCGACGCAGCCAGACAAAGGTCGAATCGGTGTCGCCGTAGATCACCGCATGCCCCTGCTCTTCGATCAGCTTGCGCGTGCGCAGCATGATTTCGTGTCCGCGCAGCGTGATGGATGAAGCCAGTCGCGTATCGAAGAAGCGGCAACCGCTAGAGCCGAGCACGCCGTAGAAGGCATTCATGATGATTTTCAAGGCTTGCGACAGCGGCGCGTTGTGCTCGCGTTTGGCGGTCTCGCGCCCCTCGGCGACCCGCGACACAATCGACGGCAGGCAATGCCGGGTGCGCGAAAACCGTGCGCCCCGAAAACCCGCGACTGAATCAACGTCGTCCGGGTGCTGCAAGCCTTCGATCAGCCCTACCGGATCAATCAGGAAAGTGCGGATGATCGACGGATAAAGGCTCTTGTAGTCGAGCACCAGCACCGATTCGTAGAGGCCCGGTTGCGAATCCATGACAAACCCGCCGGGGCTGGCCTGCGGCGGATTGGTCCCGAGGTTCGGCGCGACAAACCCTTGGCGGTGCATCAGCGGCATATACAGGTGCGTGAACGCCGCCACCGAACCACCGCTGCGATCCGCCGGCAGGCCGGTGACGCTGGCGCGCTCAAGCAAAAATGTCAGCAGTTCAGTCTTGGCAAAGATCCGCGTGACCAGCTCACAGTCCTTGAGGTTGTACTTGGCCAGCGCCGGTTTGTCCTCGGCGAACATGCGGTTGATCTCGTCCATGCGCTGGTACGGATTGTCGATGGCCTTGCCTTCACCGAGCAGGGTCTGGGCGACGTTTTCCAGGCTGAACGAGGGAAAGCTCCACGTCGCCGAACGCAGGGATTCGATGCCGTCGATGATCAACCGCCCCGCCGCCGAGGCGAAGTAATGATTGCGGCTGCCGTGTTCTCGCCACTGCATCTCCTCACCGCCACGACCGATTTTCAGCGGCACGCCGAGGCGTCGCGCGTGTTCGTGAAGAATGCGTAAATCGAACTGCACGACGTTCCAGCCGATGATTGCGTCAGGGTCGTGCAGCGCGAACCAGTCGTTGAGCTTCTTCAGGATGACCGTGCGTGAATCGCAATATTCAAGGTCGAAGTCGACGACGCTGTCATCGCCATTCGCCGTGCCGAGCATATAGACCTGACGCTCGCCGCAGCCTTCCAGCGCAATGGAATACAACTCGCCGTTTTCGGTGGTTTCAATGTCCAGCGAGACCAGCCGCAGCTTCGGCCGGTAGTTGGGGTCGGGCTTCAGTTGAGCGTTGAGCAATATGCCGTTGGCATCGGGTGTGCCACTGAACAACACCGGGGCGGTGATGAAACGCTCCATCAGGTAACGCTCGGGCGGGCGGACATCAGCCTCGAAGACATCGACGCCGGCGCGGGTGAGCGCGGTTTCCAGGCGCATCAACTGACCGTGTTGCTGGCAATACAGGCCCAGCACCGGACGATGTTCGAAATCCAGCAGGGCCAAAGGTCGCAGTTCGACGTTTTTTTCGTCGTGCAGCAGACGTTCGGCCGCTTCACGCTGCTCGGCAGGTATAAACGCCACCGACGGCTGATGCGGCAAACGCACACGGCGCGGCCCGGCGTCGGTCGCCAGCCAGAACTCGACTTCGGTGCCGGCGGGGGTATCGCGCCAATGCCGGGTCAGGACGAAGCCCTGCTGTAAATCCACCACTGCAACCTCAACGTTCCAATCAGGATGGCATTCTACGCGGCATTCCCCAGAATGCCCTCAACACCTGTGGTGGTAGGGATTTATCTGTGGCGAGGGGTTCTCGTCGGAGTGCTCGGCGGTTTTTTTCGGCAAATGACGTTTTTTGCGTGCTATCTGCCGCTTTGCCACCTTGCCCTGCGCGCCAGCGTCTACGATGCTTGGATAACAACGACAACACCTGAGTAACCGCCATGAAGACCGTCGCCCAACTGCTCAAGCTCAAAGATCAGAAAAACCAGGAAGTGCACCAGATCAAGCCAGATCACATGGTGCTTGAAGCGCTGATGAAGATGGCCGAGAAAAACGTCGGTGCCCTGCTGGTGGTGGAAGACGACAACGTGGTCGGCATCATCAGCGAGCGCGATTACGCGCGCAAACTGGTGCTGCATGGCCGCTCATCGGTGGGTACGCCGGTTCGCGACATCATGGTGGCGAACGTCATTACCGTTGATACCCACCAGACCGTCGACACCTGCCTGAGCATCATGTCGGAAAAGCGCCTGCGCCACTTGCCCGTGGTGGAGAACGGCAAGTTGATTGGCTTGCTGTCGATTGGTGACCTGGTCAAGGAAGCGATTGCCGAACAAGCCGAGCTGATCAAGCAACTGGAGCAGTACATTCGCGGGGAGTGATCTCCCGAAACACCACGATTCCCTGTAGGAGTGAGTCTGCTCACTCCTACTACTGGATTTACCGTGTGTTCACACGGGCCAATGCCGTGCAAACACCGGTGCCAGCACCGGATGTCGATCAATGCGCTGCAACCACGCATAAAATCCCGGCCGGGTCTGACGCAGATGCTCGCGGCTGCCCGCCCAGCGCGTCACCACCGCCGCCAGCACATCCAGCGCACCCGGTGTCTCGTCGTCCAGGTACAGTTCGGCGGAAAACTGGTCGGCAAACACTTCCCAACTCCAGTGCAATCGCTGACGAGCGCCGGCGATCAGGTTCTGCCGCGACGCTTCATCCGGCATCACCAGCCAGCGCTCGGGGTAGTCGACGACGCCGATCGCCGCGTAGCAATTGCTGACGATGTAGACCAGACCGCAAATGGCCTGATCGCGTTCGTCCGCCTTGGCCGGCAGCAAACCCGATTTGGGAAATGTCAGGCCCAAATGAATCAGAATCGCCGCGCTCTCGGTGAGCACGCTGCCATCGGGCAATTGCAGGGTCGGGATCTGCTTCAGGGGATTGAGCTTCGCCAGATCCTCGGCGGCTTCGGTACTGGCTTCGATATCAATGAAGCGATAAGCGATCTGGCACAACTCCAGCGCCGCTTCGATGGCGGCTGCGCCTGAGTTGCGATGTCCGTAGAGCTGATACATATCCCCTCCTCAATCCCCGACAGGCCTCTGATGTAGCACTATTTATAGCTGTTGTATGCGATTTGGCCCGATTTTCCCATGCGCTCGTACCTGCAAATCAAACCTCGCAAGAAAGCGCTGGCGGTGATTAAAAAATATTTTTCAGTCACTGCATCCAAACCCCTCCGTCACGGGTAGTCCCTGTAACAGCCCTCCTCGGCTGTCAGCGGTTTACCCTTTTCGGAGAAAGACACTAATGAACACCACACAGCTGATCTGCTTCACCGGTTTGCTCGCCGTCACCTCGACGACCTTCGCCCAAAGCAACTATCCGGACGCCATCAAAGTTCCGGAAGGCCACAAGATCGCGTTGGAAACCACCGGGGTGGGCGAGATCACTTACGAATGCCGCGACAAGCCCAACGCTGCCGGGCAGACCGAGTGGACCTTCGTCGGCCCGAAAGCGGTGCTCAATGATCGCAGCGGCAAGCAGGTCGGCACCTATTTCGGTCCGCCAGCCACCTGGCAGGCCAAGGACGGTTCGAAAGTCACCGGTACGCAATTGGCCGTGGCGCCGTCGACTCCGGGCAACCTGCCCTATCAACTGGTCAAGGCCAACCCTGCTGAAGGCAAAGGCGCAATGACGGGTGTCAGCTACATCCAGCGCGTCGCGCTCAAGGGTGGCGTGGCGCCAGGCAGTGCCTGCACGGCGGATAACAAGGGCAAGCAGGAAGTGGTGAAGTATCAGGCGGATTACATTTTCTGGGCAGCGAACTGACGTTACAGGCCTGACACAAAACCTGTGGAAGCGGGCGTGCCCGCGATAGCGGTGGATCAGTGAAGTAGAAACTGGCTGACACGACGCCATCGCGGGCAAGCCCGCTCCCACAAGGTTCTGTGTGCAGAAGTTAAATGTCAGCTAGATTGCACCACATGACCTTGCCTGAAACCGAATTCGATTATGAAGCCCGTCTCGCTGCCTGTGCCCGCGGCGAGCGTTCTGCCCTGCGCGATTTGTACGTGCAGGAAGGCCCGCGCCTGCTCGGTGTGGCCAAACGGCTGGTGCGCGACACGGCGCTGGCGGAGGACATTGTCCATGACGCATTTATCAAGATCTGGAACGGTGCGGCGGGGTTTGACGCTTCACGGGGTTCGGCGCGTGGCTGGATGTACAGCGTGACGCGGCATCTGGCGTTGAATCAACTGCGTGATCACCGTCGGGAAACGCCGTTCGACGAAGACCACGAAGTGCTCGACGAGACTTTTAACGCGCAGGATCATTCGGCGCGCATCCATCGCTGCCTGGAACAACTCGACCCACAGCGTCGGCGCTGCATCCTCCACGCCTACGTCGACGGCTATACCCACGCGCAAATTTCCACGCGCCTCGGCACGCCGCTCGGCACGGTCAAGGCCTGGATCAAACGCAGCCTCAACGCCTTGCGGGAGTGCATGGGATGACCACTGAATCGGCGCAGGAACGCGATGAACTGGCAGGAGAATACGTGCTCGGCACGCTCTCTGCCGAACAGCGAATCGAGGTGCAGAAACGCCTGCCACATGAGCCTGATCTGCGTGCGGCGGTGGATGCCTGGGAACGGCGCTTGCTGGAACTGACGGATTTCGCCTCGCCGCAACAACCGTCAGCGCTGCTGTGGCCGCGGATCAATCGCAGCATTGATCGACTCACGCAGCCAACACCTTCAACCTCATGGTGGAACCTGCTGCCGCTGTGGCGCGGTTTGAGCGCTGCCGGCCTGGCCGCCACATTGTTGTTGGGCGCGATGCTGCTGACCCAGACCACACCGAAACCGAGTTATCTGGTGGTGCTGGTCGCGCCGCAGGACAAGGCTCCGGGCTGGGTGATCCAGGCGAGCAATTCGCGGGAAATCCAGCTGATTCCCTTGGGTGTGATGGAAGTGCCCGCGGACAAGGCGCTGGAGTTCTGGACCAAGGCTGACGGCTGGCAAGGCCCTGTATCGCTGGGGTTGGTCAAACCGGGGCAGGCGCTCTCGGTGCCTCTGGACAAGTTGCCGCCGCTGGAAGCGAATCAGCTGTTCGAGTTGACGCTTGAAGGGGCGAACGGTTCGCCAATCGGCAAGCCGACCGGGCCGATCCAGGCGATTGGCCGGGCAGTCAAAGTCCTCTGAATCAATCATCATTGCCGTCGATGATCACCATCACGGCAATGAAGTTCTCTTAAAAAATCTCCGGCGTAACATCTGCTCCATACCAACCCAATAACACCCCGGAGCACACCATCATGAAACGCCAAACTCTTCTCAGCATCGCTTTCTCGGTTTTCGCAGTTAACGCTTTTGCCGCTACCCCGGCTCACACGATGATCGCTGCCGATGGCGCAGATCGTGTGCACCAGAGCACCATCGCCGCTGACGGTTCGGATCGCGTCAAAGGCAACACCATCGCCGCTGACGGTGCTGATCGTGTCAAAGGCAACACCATCGCCGCTGACGGCGCCGATCGCGTCAAAGGCAACACCATCGCCGCTGACGGTGCTGATCGTGTCAAAGGCAACACCATCGCCGCTGACGGTGCTGATCCTGTCAAAGGCAACACCATCGCCGCTGACGGTGCTGATCGTGTCAAAGGCAACACCATCGCCGCTGACGGTGCTGATCGTGTCAAAGGCAACACCATTGCCGCTGACGGTGCTGATCGTGTCAAAGGCAACACCATCGCCGCTGACGGTGCTGATCGTGTCAAAGGCAACACCATCGCCGCTGATGGTTCAGATCGCCTGAATGGCAACCGTGTCGCTGAAGGTGGTGCGGATCGTCTGAACGAACTTCGTAACGCTTGAATGAATGGCGTTAATCGCAACAACCCAGAGAAACCCGGCTCCCGCAGCCGGGTTTTTTATGTCTGGTTTTTTATGTACGGGAAAGTTATCCGGCCTTGGCCATGCAGCGTTTGTAGCGCTCGTCCACACGTTTGGCGAACCACGCGGTGGTCAGTTTGCGGGTGATTTTCGGGCTCTGCAGGACGATCCCCGGCAGCACCGCCCTTGGCAGCGATTTGCCTTCGGCCTTTTCGGCCAGTGCAAAAACCTCTCGGTACAGCTTGGTCTCTTCGAATTCCAGGGTTTTGCCCTTCTCCAGTTGATCGCGAATGGTCGGATTGCGCATGCCCAATGACTTGCCAAGGGTACGCACCGCCAGCTCCGTGCCGCCGGGCATGATCGAGTCGTAGCGGATCAGGTCGCCATCCAGCGCCAGCGGGATACCCGATGCGCGGCTGACCGCATTCTGAAACGCCGCATTGCGACTGGCGTACCAACCGGCGTTGAAGTCGGCGAAGCGATAGAGCGGCTCGCGGTAGCTCACGGGGTAGCCGAGCAAATGCGCGATGCCGAAATACATGCCGCCGCGACGGCTGAACACTTCGCGGCGGATCGTGCCGTCGACGGGGTACGGATAGTCCTTGGCGTGCTGCTCGGCAAATTCGATGCTGACCTGCATCGGCCCGCCGGTGTGCACCGGGTTGAAGCCTCCAAACAGCGTGCGACCCATCGGCACCATGCCGATGAACTCGTCAAAAATGGCACTCAATTCCTTTTCACTGCGCGCCGCCTTCAAGCGTTCGCTGTAGGTTTTGCCATTGGAGGAGCGGACCTGCAAGGCGCCGCTGACCAGCAAGCTTGGGATGTGGACTTTGCCGGCACGACGGTCGATTTCGTCGCGGGCGATCTTGCCCAGGCCCGGCACCGTCGGATCGGCTTGAAAGGTTGATTCCTGCTCGGTAACGGCCAGCACCGAACACAGGTTTTGCGTGGTCGGGCTGATGTCCTGTGCAGCGAATGCCACGTAAATATCAGTCGCCCAGCCCTGGCGGTCAGCGATTTTCGCCGGCATCAGGCGCACGATCTCAGCCTTCACTTCGGCCGGAGGACGCGGGGCGGGCTCTCCATTGCGCTGGCTGGCGCAACCGGCCAGCACCAGCATTGCCGCGAGGGTGATCAGTAATCGAGGGGTGTGCATGTTGCTTCATCCAGTCCGTTGAGGCGGGTTCACCATACGTTCAATAGCCCAATCTGAACACTTCCCCCCGTGGGAGTTGCCGAAGGAAGTCAGAAAGGCGTGATGACAAACTGATTGCAAAACGTTATTGAGAAAATATATCATTCGCGCCTGGAGTCGCATTTGCGCAAGGAGTTCCCGCGCCGCCCCACTTTCTCACCGGCCGTGCGCCTCCAGGTATGAAACATGTCCGCTCCTGCCCGACTCCGCGTTCCTTTTCGTCCGACGCTTCTTGCCCTGCTCTGCTCCCTGACCGTTACCGCCCACGCTGCTGAAGAAGACAACAAAGCGCTGGTGCTCGATAACGTCAATATCAACGCTCAAGCGCCCACACCAAACGCCCTGCCCCCGGTCTATTCCGGTGGTCAGGTCGCACGCGGAGGCCAGCTCGGCGTGTTGGGCAATCAGGACATGATGGACGTGCCGTTCAGCGCCGCGTCCTACACCGAACAACTGATTCAGGATCAGCAAGCCGAAAACGTCGCCGACGTGCTGCTCAACGATTCGTCAGTGCGTCAGGCTTCGGGGTTTTCCAACCAGTCGCAGGTGTTCATGATCCGTGGCCTGCCGCTCAACGGCGACGACATTTCCTATAACGGCCTGTATGGCGTGTTGCCGCGGCAGATCATTTCCACCGACGCCCTGGAGCGCGTGGAAGTGTTCAAAGGCCCCAACGCTTTTATCAACGGCGTGACCCCGACCGGCTCCGGCATCGGCGGCGGCGTCAACCTGCAGCCAAAACGCGCCGGCGACGTGCCGCTGCGCCGCTACACCACCGACATCAACAGCGAAGGCCGCATCGGTCATCACTTCGACATCGGCCAGCGTTTTGGTGAAGACAACCGCTTTGGCGCACGGATCAACCTGTCCCAGCGCGAAGGCGATACCGGCATTGATCACGAGAACCAGCGTTCGAAACTGTTTGCCATCGGCCTCGACTATCGCGGCGATGCGCTACGAATTTCCGGCGACTTCGCCTATCAGAAAGAGCGCGTCAACGGTGGCCGCAACTCGGTCAACCTCGGCACCGCCACGCACATTCCGGATGCGCCATCAGCCGACACCAACTACGCGCCGAAATGGGGCTACACCGACATCGAAGACACCTTCGGCATGCTCCGCGCCGAGTACGACCTGAACGACAACTGGACCGCCTACGCCGCTGGCGGCGCCAAGCACACCCGTGAAGTCGGGCGCTATAACTCGACCACGCTGGTCGGCAACAACGGTGCATCATTCACCACTGGCTCGTTCATTCCCCACGATGAAGACAACACCAGTGTGATGGCCGGCCTTAACGGTAAATTCAACACCGGCCCGGTCAGCCACAAGCTCAATTTCGGCCTGACCGGCATCTGGGCCGAACAGCGCAGCGCCTATGATTTTGACCTGACCAAATACGCCAACAACATCTATCACCCGGTACAGACCCCATCGCCGGTCGGCAACTTTTCCGGTGGCGATCTGAATGACCCGGGCATCGTCGGCAAAACCTTCAACCGCAGCCTCGCGATCTCCGACACCCTCGGTTTCTTCGATGATCGACTGCTGATCACCGCCGGCCTGCGTCGTCAGCAATTGGTCGTGCAAGGTTACGGTTACGCCAGCTACGGCAGCGGCCCGCGCTCTTCGAGCTACGACGAGTCGATCACCACGCCGGTGTACGGCATCGTATTCAAGCCGTGGGAGCACGTTTCGTTCTACGCCAACCACATCGAAGGCCTCGCTCAAGGCCCGACTTCGCCGACCAGCTCCGGTGGCTTTCGCGTGACCAACGGCAACGAAGTCTATGCACCCGCCCGCTCCAAGCAGACCGAGGCCGGGGTGAAAGTCGACATGGGCACTTACGGCGCGAGCCTGGGTGTGTACCGCATCGAGCAGCCGAGCGACGGCTACTGTGAAATCGACAGCGCCACCACGTGCACCTACGTGCGTGAAGGCGAGCAGGTCAACAAAGGCGTAGAAATGAACGTGTTTGGCGAGCCGATCCAAGGCCTGCGCCTGATCAGCGGCCTGACCCTGATGGACACCGAACTGAAAAACACCCTCAACGGCGCCAATGACGGCAACCGTGCCATTGGCGTGCCGACCTTCCAGTTCAACGCCGGCGCTGATTGGGACGTTCCCGGCCTGCAAGGCGTAGCGCTGAATGCGCGGATGCTGCGCACCGGCGGGCAATACGCCGACGCGGCCAACAACCTCAGCCTGCCGACCTGGAACCGCTTTGACGCGGGTGCGCGTTATGCCTTCAAGGTGTCGGAGAAAGACGTGACGGTGCGTCTGGGTGTAGAGAACCTGGCCAACAAGAAGTACTGGGAATCGGCGCAGGGTGGTTATCTGACGCAAGGTGAGCCGCGCGTGGCGAAGTTGTCGGGCACGATTGATTTCTAAGGCCTGAAAAGCCCCTCACCCTAACCCTCTCCCGGAGGGAGAGGGGACTGACCGGGGGATGCTGAAGAGATACACCGACGTGAACATGCTGTACTGAATCCACAATCGACTCGATTTCTCAGGTCGACGGATCGCTCAAGACCGCTCGGTCGGCCCCCTCTCCCTCTGGGAGAGGGCTGGGGTGAGGGGCTGGATTCCCGTCACACCATTACACGTCAGTCGAACCCCAAAAAGGCCCCGCAACTTCAACGCTGCGGGGCCTTTTTCCGTCTGGCCGACAAACTGGCCACCCTCTCCTTCTGATCCATACTTGCTCCTCAGCAAACGGAGAGCAGGCCCATGAACCGCAGCGACGTCCTGATCATCGGCGCCGGCCCCACCGGGCTGGTGCTGGCCCTGTGGCTGAGCAAATTCGGCGTGAAGGTGCGCATCATCGACAAGACTGCCGCACCCGGCACCACTTCCCGGGCGCTGGCGGTGCAGGCGCGAACGCTGGAGCTGTATCGGCAACTGGACCTGGCCGAGACCATCGTGCGCAACGGTCATCAGGTGGCGGCGGCAAACTTCTGGGTCAATGGCGAACCGGTCGCACAGTTGCCGCTAAACCGTATCGGCGAAGGCCTGACGCCCTACTCGTTCGTCGAAATATTCCCGCAGGACCAACATGAACAGCTGTTGATCGAGCGTCTCGAAGACTATGGCGTGCGCGTCGAGCGCGAAACCACGCTGGAAAATTTCGAGGAAACCAGCGACGGCGTAACCGCCCATTTGCGCCTGCCCGATGGCGAACAGGAAATCTGCCAGGCCTGCTATCTGGCAGGTGCAGACGGGGCGCGGTCGGTGGTGCGCAAAAACCTCGACGCCGGTTTTCCCGGTGGCACTTATCAGCAGATTTTCTATGTGGCGGATGTCCAGGCCAGCGGCCCGGCGCTCAACGGCGAGTTGCATCTGGATCTGGACGAAGCCGACTTTCTCGCGGTGTTTCCACTGGCCGGCAAAGGCCGCGCGCGATTGATCGGCACCGTGCGTGACGAACGTGCGGAGCGTGCCGAAACGCTGGAGTTTTCTGATGTCAGCAGCCGCGCCATCGAACACCTGAAAGTGCACATCGAGGACGTCCACTGGTTTTCCACCTACCGCGTGCACCACCGCGTGGCCGAGCATTTTCGCGGCGGGCGGGCGTTTCTGCTCGGCGACGCGGCCCATGTGCACAGCCCGGCGGGCGGTCAGGGCATGAACACCGGCATCGGCGATGCGATCAATCTGGCGTGGAAACTCGCTGCAGTCCTCAGTGGCGGTGCCGAGGCGAAACTGCTCGACAGTTACGAAATTGAACGCATCGCCTTCGCCCGGCGACTGGTCTCCACCACCGACAAAGTGTTCAGTTTCGTCACGGCCGAGGGGCGCATGGCCGATCTGTTGCGCACGCGGCTGGCACCGTTTCTGATTCCCAGGATGGCGTCGTTCGAGGCGAGTCGCGAATTCCTTTTTCGCACGGTTTCACAAGTCACTCTCAACTATCGTGGCATGCCGCTGAGTCAAGGCACGGCTGGCCACGTCCACGGTGGCGATCGCTTGCCGTGGGCACATGACGGTGAGGGAGATAATTACGAACCGCTGCGCCAGCCATGCTGGCAGGTGCATGTGTATGGCGACACCAGCGACGAAATGCTCGCCTGGTGCCTTGAACATCATTTGCCGCTGCACGTGTTCGACTGGCGACCGGCGTTTGAAACGGCAGGATTGGCGCGCAACGGTTTTTACCTGTTGCGCCCGGACACCTACGTGGCGATTGCCGATAGCAGCGCCGATCCGAAAGTGATCGAACGCTACTTCCGCGACCAAGGAATACGGCCATTTTTCGCCTGTTCCTGAGACGCACGAACACCACAAAAACCTGTGGGAGCTGGCTTGCCAGCGATGTGGTCAGCACAGCCAAAACCAGCCTCGACTGAACCACCGCTATCGCTGGCAAGCCAGCTCCCACCGTGTTTTGCCGTGTGGCTTAGATCCCGGCCAGCGCCAGATCCATCGCGAAATACGTGAAGATCAGATCCGCCCCCGCACGCTTGATCGCACCCAGGCTCTCGCGCACCACGCGATCCTCATCAATCGCTCCGGCCTGCGCGCCGAACTTGATCATCGCGTACTCGCCGCTGACCTGATACGCCGCCAGCGGCAGGTTCGAGGCCTCGCGGATGTCGCGGATGATGTCCAGGTACGCACCGGCTGGTTTGACCATCAGCGCATCGGCGCCTTCCTGCTCGTCGAGCAACGATTCGCGCAGAGCCTCGCGGCGGTTCATCGGGTTCATCTGATAGCTTTTGCGGTCGCCCTTCAACGCGCTGCCGCCGGCCTCGCGGAACGGGCCGTACAGCGCCGAGGCGAATTTGGTCGAATAGGCCATGATCGGAATCTGGGTGAACCCGGCCGCGTCCAGTGCCTGGCGAATCGCCCGCACCTGACCGTCCATCGCCGCCGACGGCGCAATCACATCAGCACCGGCACGGGCAGCGGCAACGGCCTGCTTGCCGAGGTTGATCAGGGTCTGATCGTTGTCGACTTCATGGTTGTGCATCACGCCGCAGTGGCCGTGATCGGTGTATTCGCAGAAGCAGGTGTCGGACATCACGATCATTTCCGGCACGGCGTCCTTGGCGATGCGCGACATGCGCGACACCAGGCCCTCTTCGCGCCAGGTGTCGCTGCCGTTGCTGTCCAGATGATGGGACACGCCGAAGGTCATCACCGACTTGATACCGGCGCGGGCATAGCGCTCGATTTCGCTGGCCAGTTTGCGCTCGGGAATACGCATCACACCGGGCATGCTCTTGATCGGCACGAAGTCATCGATCTCTTCCTCGACGAAAATCGGCAGCACCAGATCATTCAGGCTGAACTCGGTTTCCTGGAACAGACTGCGCAGGCTCGCATTGCGGCGCAGACGGCGGGGACGTGCTTCGGGGAACTGACTGGACATGGGGCTTTCCTGAAAACGGAAGATGAGACGAAAGTCGTAGGGGGCGAAGCTTATGCCCTGCGGGCGTTGGCGTACAAACCTGGATCAATCAAGACAGCATTACTGAGTGCGTAATAATCTTTCAGGCACATCCTGAAACTCTGTGGGAGCTGGCTTGCCAGCGATGACGGCGGCAGGGTCGACATGAATGTTGCCATTTCCACCGCTATCGCTGGCAAGCCAGCTCCCACAGGGTTGTGTGTCAATCAGGAAGGGATCGTTAAACCACGGATTACCGCAGGCCGTGCCAGAAAACGCTCCAGCACCCGGGTGACATTCGGGAAGTTGCTGATGCCCACCAAGTCACCGGCCTCATAAAACCCGATCAAATTACGCACCCACGGAAATGTCGCGATATCGGCAATGGTGTAACGCTCGCCCATGATCCAGTCGCGACCTTCCAGCCGACCGTCGAGCACCTTGAGCAGACGTTTGCTCTCTTCGACGTAACGATCACGCGGGCGCTTGTCCTCGTAATCCTTGCCGGCGAATTTGTTGAAAAAACCGAGCTGGCCAAACATCGGGCCGATGCCGCCCATCTGGAACATCAGCCACTGCAGGGTTTCATAGCGCAAGTTGCCCTCCTGCGCGAGCAACTGGCCGCTCTTGTCGGCGAGGTAAATCAGGATCGCGCCAGACTCGAATAACGGCAGCGGCTGATCTTCGGGGCCGTGAGGATCAAGAATCGCCGGGATCTTGTTGTTCGGGTTCAGCGAGAGGAACTCCGGGGACAACTGATCATTGGTATCGAAACCCACGCGGTGCGGCTCGTAAGGCAGACCGATCTCTTCAAGCATGATCGACACCTTGACGCCGTTGGGTGTCGGCAAGGAATAGAGCTGAATCCAGTCAGGGTACTGCGCCGGCCATTTCTGGGTGATCGGGAACGCGGACAGATCGGTCATGGGAAGCATCCAGTCACAAATTAAAGCCCGATCATAATGTAGGAGCTGCCGCAGGCTGCGATCTTTTGATCTTGAGCGTTTCACCAGGATCAAAAGATCGCAGCCTTCGGCAACGCCTACAGGAACCGTAACATTCAGTGATTATTCTCTGCCAATGCCGTGAGTGCTTGCCATTAGAGTGCCGCGCACGCTTGCGAATCGAACCAAAGGGCCTCAGAGGACTCTGAGCTATGCCCTTGTTGCAGAGGAAGCGCTTTATGACATGGAAAACACCCGGTGCTGGGAGCCTGCGGTGTAAAGGTTTGTCAGCCTTAACCGAACACGCTGAAGACCTTTTTATTTCATGTCGAATTTGATGAGTTTCGCCAAACGCTTCAAACATCGCGCCTACGTTGCCCTGCCCTCCCTGTTGGCGGTCAGCGCGTTGTTTCTGTCGCTTGAGTCCAGCGAAAGCCGTGCACAACCGGTGGACGGCACCCAGACCCTGGTGTTCCTGCGCCACGCCGAAAAGCCTGAAGGTGGCCTCGGCCAGCTCAATTGCCAGGGCTTGAACCGAGCCATTGACCTGTCGACGTTGCTGCCGGAGAAATTCGGCGCTGCCGACTACGTGTTCGCCGCCAATCCGACGCGCAATGTCGAGGAAGGCGAGCTGGACAACTCCTATAGCTATATTCGCCCGCTGATGACCATCAGCCCCGCCGCCATCAAGCTCGGCCTGCCAGTGAACATCGAATTTTCGGCCAATGACACCAGCGATCTGGCGCGCGAACTGCTGGAGGACAAGTATCACAACTCCACCATCTACACCGCGTGGTCCCACGGCTATTTGCCGGAACTGATCAACAAGGTGGCCGGGAATGCCGTCGGCGAAAAACAGTCCATCACCGAGGACTGGGCGGGCAGCGACTTCGATTCGCTGTACGTGCTGACCCTGACGTGGCACAACGGCAAGGCCAGTTTGCAGAGCCACAGCTACAAGCAAGGGCTGGATAACGGCAAGGCCACCTGCCCGACTTAAGTCTTCGGGTGTCTATTCGGGCCTCATCGCTGGCGAGCCAGCTCCCACAGGTTTTGAATGCACAACGAAGGCTGTGGAAGGCTGGATGATGGCTGGGACACTTGCCTGACTTGAGCCTTTTACTGTCAGTGATGGCCTCATCGCTGGCAAGCCAGCTCCCACAGGTTTTGAATGCACAACGAAGGCTGTGGAAGGCTGGATGATGGCTGGGACACTTGCCTGACTTGAGCCTTTTACTGTCAGTGATGGCCTCATCGCTGGCGAGCCGGACTCCCGCAGGTTTGGAGTGATGCGCATATTTGCGGTGCCCCCACAACACTGTGGGAGCTGGCTTGCCAGCGATGAGGCCGGCAAACACGCCATCAGACTTTCTGATTCACCCGCTCGCGCAGATACTCGATAACCGCCTCACGCTCCCCGGCAAACTCGATACGCCCGCCCTTCTTCTCGCGCTGAAACACATACATCGGATCGTAATACTCACGCAGCAACCCCTCGATCCAGCCGCGATGCAGATCCACCGCACAACTGCGGGCCTGCTCTGACAGCGCCGCTTCCATCAAATCGAACAGCCGCCGATGGCGCTCGCCACCCAGGCGTTTCTGCACGTTGTTCAGGCTCTCCAGCAGCCGCTCTGCGAACAGCGCAAAACCTTCCTCGCCATGCACCGATGCAAACTCGGCAGACAGATCGACCACGTAATCACGCAGAATCCGCTCCACGCGATCCTCGAAACTGTCTTCCAGCCAGACCATCGGGTACTGCTGCATGCCCTGATACATCGCCAGCGGCAAGGCGCAACTGCCGACCACCCGGCTCTCGTCCTCCAGCACAAACTGCGCGATACCGGCATCACGCTTCTTGAGGATGTCGATGGCCAAGCGGTTCTCGAAATCGATGTTCGACGGCTGCGCGGTGGCGCGTTTACCGAAACTGGAGCCGCGGTGATTGGCGTGTCCTTCCAGATCCAGGCCATTACGCAATTGCACCAGCACTTCAGTTTTGCCGGTGCCGGTCATGCCGCCCAGCAAGACGAAATCACACTGCGCGATGGCTTGTTCAGTGGTGTCGATAAGGAAGCTGCGCATCGCCTTGTAACCGCCGCCCACGCGCGGATAGTCAATGCCGGCTTCGTCACGCAGCCATTGTTGGGTGATCTGCGAACGCAACCCGCCGCGGAAGCAATAGAGGTAACCATCGGGATGGGCCCGGGCGAAATCCGCCCAGGCCTGAATACGCTCGGCCTTCACCGCACCGGACACCATTTGATGGCCCAACTCGATGGCGGCCTGCTGGCCGTGCTGCTTGTAGCAGGTGCCGATTTTCTGCCGCTCGATGTCATTCATCAGCGGCAGATTGATCACGCCAGGAAACGCGCCTTTGTGAAATTCGACCGGCGCGCGGGCGTCCATCAGCGGCCGATCGTTGAGGAAAATATCGCGGTAATCGGTGCAGTCGCGGAGCATCAAATCACCTCGACTGCGTTCGTCTGTCGCTCGACCAGTTCGCCAATTGGCGCCAGGTTCAAGCCCAGTTCGGCGGCGACGGCGAGGAACTCGTCATTGCCTTCAGCCGTTACCGCGATCAACAGACCGCCGCTGGTTTGCGGGTCGCAGAGCACACGTTTGTGCAGCTCCTGCACGCGGCCAA
Organism: Pseudomonas sp. P42; assembly: GCF_017973755.1. NCBI lineage: Bacteria > Pseudomonadati > Pseudomonadota > Gammaproteobacteria > Pseudomonadales > Pseudomonadaceae > Pseudomonas > Pseudomonas sp. P42. Next base: position 600,058 of record NZ_JACOPU010000004.1, read on the forward strand.
CCTTGCTCGAATAACTGTCGAAGTTGCGCAACGTACCGCCGGGGACACAGCCCTGTTCGAGGTAATACTCGACGCTGTCCAGACGCGGCACTCGGTCGTAGGCGATGCGTGCCGTGAGCTGGCTGCCGTCGGCCATTTCCACCAGATGCCCGAGCAGGCCGAAACCGGTGACGTCGGTCATCGCCGTAACGCCAGCGAGTTTGCCAAAGCGGCTGCCGGGTTTGTTCAGCGTGCACATCCAGTCGCGAGCGACGCCGACGTCGGCAGGACGCAACTTGCCTTTCTTTTCGGCCGTGGTGAGGATGCCGATGCCCAGCGGTTTGGTCAGGTACAGCAGGCAACCGGCGGTAGCGGTGTCGTTGCGCTTCATGTGGCGTTTTTCCACCAGACCGGTAACCGCAAGGCCAAAGATCGGCTCTGGCGCATCAATCGAATGCCCACCCGCCAATGGAATGCCTGCGGCGTCGCACACCGCACGGCCGCCACGGATGACTTCCCGCGCGACTTCCGGCGCCAGCACATTCACCGGCCAGCCGAGTATCGCAATCGCCATCAACGGATCACCGCCCATCGCATAGATATCGCTGATCGCGTTGGTCGCGGCGATACGGCCGAAGTCGAACGGATCATCGACGATGGGCATGAAGAAGTCCGTGGTCGACACCACACCGCGCTCGGCATCAATCTCGTACACCGCCGCGTCATCGCGCGAGGCGTTGCCGACCCACAGTTTCGGGTCAAGGTTCTGCGCGCCACTGCCGGCCAGAATCACCTCCAGCACCTGCGGGGAAATCTTGCAGCCGCAACCGGCACCGTGACTGTATTGGGTGAGGCGAATCGGCTCGCTCATGGGAAAGAGTCTCTGGCAGGGAATGGGGCGGATTCTAGCAGAGCGCGGCTGACAATTTTTCTGCTGACTGTCAGGGTGCCTTCATGAGCAAGCTCGCTCCCACCTCAGATCGCTCAGACCCACTGTGGGAGCGAGCCTGCTCGCGAAAGCTATTGAGCAGTCAATGAGCATGTCACTGCAAAGCGCAGAAAGTGTCCTGATGAAAAATCATCCGCCACTGTTCGACAGTTCCTACACCGATTTCACTGGTTACATGTTTGGGCTACGGCAGGTTGCGTCTTTGCCTACAACAACGCCAGAATCGGCCGGCTTGTGTGCCTTGCGCGCTGTCCCTATTGTTTCTCGGTCGCTGAAATACAGCGGTCGGGCTTGGCGGCCCGGAAAGGTGTTGCAGGTTCTGTCATGAAAGTTTCAGGCGCTTATGAGTGCCGGACTCACTTTATGGCAGGTTGCACATGGATTCCTTCGGGGATGCCGATTCACCTTTCTCGGTCCGCCAACCTTGTGCAACCTGCCACCCACTCTGCTTGGCGGCAGATGGGGTAAGTCCATCGATCTGAAAGGTGATTTCACAATGGTCAAAGTTACTCCGGATCCCCCAGCACCATGTTCATGGTCGCCCCCGACATCGACACCGAATCTCTCCTCGCCAATACCTGTGAATCATTGGCCTCTGCCAAAGTGATGCTGACCGAGTTTGCCGCCGTGCTGAATGGCCCTAACCGCAGCATCGTGCTGGGCATCGCGCAGATCGTCATGCTCGGTGAACTTGCAGTGAACCGGGCCTTGGACAATATCGACCCGCAGCAGTAAAGAACGAAAGATCGCAGTCTGCGGCAGCGCCTACAGGAAAACGCGAATTCCCATGTAGGAGCTGCCGCAGGCTGCGATCTTCTGCCACTGCAAAAAAACCGCCCTTTCGGGCGGTTAAAAGTGCTTCGACCCTAAATCAGAAGCCAAGGCTGAAGCTGATCGTCATCGCATGATCGTTGTTGTCATCCGACAGTTGCCCCGAGTAGCCGATACCCAGTTTGCCGGTCGGACTGATCTGGAAGTCCACGCCTGCTTCGACTATCGCGCTGTCCTTGGCAATTGGTACGCCTTGGGTGCTGAACGAGGCGCCGCCGTCGATGAAGGTCAGGTCGGCATCAGGTTTGGTGTCGCCGAAGGCATGCCGCCAGCCCACTGCCGCGCGCGGGGTGAATTGCCCGCCGTTGGCCAGGGTGATGACTTTGCCGGCGCGCAGGCCGAGGGTGGAGAAGGTGATGTCCTGCTCGGCATCAGCCTTCAGACGCCCTACTCCGCCTTTTTCCTTGGCCTTGTCGGTGTCGTAGTTGACGTAGGCCAGACCGGCGAACGGCTCCAGAGCAATGCCGGCAGCCTGCATTGTGTAACCGACTTCACCGAACACCTGAGCGCTACGAGCGTCGTAATTGGCCTCCAGACGGTCGTTGTAGGTGCCGACGCTGACATCACGCTTGGTCTCGATGTCGTGCCAGCTGTAAGCCGCGCCGAGGCGCACTGCCAAAGCATCGAACTGCGAGTTGAGGTATGCCGCCAGGTGGTAGCTTTCGACCGTGGCATCCGAGCGACGATCATGCGCATCGAGGTCGCTGCGGGTGTAACCGGCGGCCATGCCCAGGCGCCACTGGTCATCGAGTTGCTTGTCGGTGCCGAGCATGAAGCCGCTGAGGTTGCGGTCGAGTTTGGCGCTGTTGCTGTCGCCATCCGACTCACCCCAGGCGCCAAGTGCGCGCGCCCAGCCGACCATCTCGCCGTGGCAACCGTTGCTGCTCAACTGGTTGTCGCTTGGCGCCAAGGCACGGCGTGGATCATCCGGCGCACTGCACGAAGGCTGGCGCATGCGGTCGTTGACGGCTTCGCGCACATAACGCGAATCCTCGAGGATCGCACTGGCGGTACTCGCATGAATCTCCCCAGACAGGCTGTCGAAGGCATTGCGTGCACCCGCCGCACTGAGGTTGACGATTTCGTCCTGCAACGCCGCGCCGGCCGCACCATTGCGCGACAACGCCGAAGCGCTGTTGCGCTGGTTGCCCGTAGCGGCGACGTCGGCGAACGAGTTGTCGTTGCGGCTCACCACCAGGTTTACCGCGTTGGCGTCGTACACCAGCGCCGAGTCGAGGAACGCGTATTGCGGCAGATCCGCTGCGCTGAAGGTACCGGTGACACCGCCGCCCGCCGTGATCAGCGAATACGTGGTGTTGCCAGTGAACGGCGCAAGCGAGTTGACTTGCAGACCGCCACCCAGCGCAGCCGTACCGCCGACCGCCAGCGGTGTAGCGGTCGGCGAGCTGACTGTCAGCGCCAGCACACCGCTGGAAGCATTGGTCAGGTTGCCGGCGACACTCAACGTGCCCGCCTCGGCCCCGGATTGCACCAGACCATTGTTGACCACCGAACCGACGCTGCCGTTACCGCTGAGCGCAGCGCCGCTGGCGACAGTGATTTGCCCTCCCAACGAGGCCTGAGCAGCGCGGCTGCCGACTTGCAGCACGCCTTGATCGACCGCTACGGTGCCGCTGAACGGGTTATCACCGGTCAACAGCAAGGTGCCGGTGCCACGTTTGGCCATGGCGCCGAGACCACTGAGGCGACCACTGAATCGCCCGTCCAGGTTCTGCACAAAAAACAGCGAGGCATTGTTGAGAATGTTGCCTTGCAGACTGGTGCTGTTACCGACCAGCGTACCGCCACTGACCTTGGTGCCACCGCTATAGGTGTTGGCACCACTCAACACCAGAGTCCCGGAATCGAGCTTCTCGATGCCGCCCGTGCCCACCAGCGGTGTGGAGATTTCCGCGCTGCCGCCGGCATTCACCCGCACCGGTGCGAGACTACCGTCTGCGCCGTTGACCGGAGTTAGCGTACCGCCAGCGCCAGGCGCCAGGCTGTAGCCATTGCTGAGGAACTGCAAACCCGTGAAGTTCTGATTACCCAACACGGTGACAATGCCGGCCTGACCACCAAACACAGCGAACTGCCCGTTGGAGGCCAACGCCTGGGTGCCGCTTGGATCAGTCCAGTTGGTCCCCGGCCCCCACACACCACTGCCGCCACCGATGCTGCCATCAGGATTGGTGGTGCCGCCGTTCCAGAACTGCACTTCACGCGGCGAGTCTTGCACCAGCAGATTGATCTGATTGGCAATGGCGGTTTGCAAGGTCAGGTTGGCCTGCGCAACCGGCAGGCTGCCGTAGACCAGACCGTTGTCGGTCAGGCTGCCGCCGTAGCTGAACAGTTGATAAACGCCTGTGCCGAAACCACCGGCGTTGCTGATGTTCAGCGTGCCGTCGAGGATCAGGTTGCCGGCGACATTGACCACCGTGGTCGAGCTGGCGGCAGACCCGAGGCTGAAGTCCAGATCAGTCCCCGAAGACAACGCCAACGCACCGACCGACAGCGGCGTCGCCGTGCTGCCACCGGCCAGCGTCGCGCCGTCGGCCAGTTGCAGTGAACCGCCCAACTGACCGCCACCGCCAATTTGCGCACCGCTGGCGACGTTGACGTTGGCGCTGTTGAGCACACCGTTGACGGTCAAGGTGCCGGCCTGCACAGAGGTGTTGCCGGTGAAGCTGTTGTTGCCGGTCAGCAGCAACTGACCGCTGCCGGTTTTGTTCAGCGTGCCGGTACCGGTGAGGTTGCCGGTGTAGCTGCCGTCGGCGTTTTGCTCGAAGGTCAGCGCCGCGTTGTTGGCGATTGCACCTTGCAGGCTGCTGGTGTCGCCTCGAGTGCTACCGCCGTTCAGCGTAGTGCCACCGCTGTAAGTGTTGGCGCCGCTGAGCAGCAGGTCGCCGCTGCCGTTTTTCACCAGACTGCCGGTGCCGGTGACAGCGCCGATCAGCGTGGTGTTCTGGTTGCCGGCCAGTGTCAGCTCGGCGCCCAGGTTGATGGCGTTGGCCAGTTGCAGCGCCGAGGTGCTGTCCAGCATGCCGTTGCCGAGCACACTCAATGCACCGCTGCTGATTGCGCTGTTGTTGCCGAGAACCAGCGTGCCGCCACTCAGTTGGGTGCCACCGGAGTAAGTATTGCTGCCATTGAGAGTCAGGCTCGAAGCACCGGTTTTGATCAAACTGCCGCTGCCGCTGACGACGCCACCGAGGGTCAAGGCGTTGGAGCCGGCAACGCTCAATCCTCCGTTGAGCACCACATCATTGCCGAGGCTGACAGCGGTGTTGCTGCCCAGCGCAGTGCCGTTCGCTGCAGTTAACACACCAGTGCCGAGCGCCGCATTGTTGCCGACGACAATCGTACCGCCATTGAGCGCGGTGCCGCCGGTGTAGCCGTTGGCAGCGTTGAGCACCAGGGTGCCGGTGTCATATTTGCCGAGGGTGCCTGCGCCGTTGAGCGCTACACCGACGGTTGCCGTTGCATTCGGATCGACGCGAACCGAGGCGTTGCCGAGCGAACCATTAACCAGATTCAGCGATCCCGCCGTGCCGTTCTGCAGGCTGTAGCCATCGGTGACGAACTGCATGCCGGTGATGGTTTGCGCGCCGTTGACCGTAACCGTGCCCGCCGCGCCCTGGAACACCGCGAAGTTGCTGGTCCAGCCCTGATGGGTGGTGCCGTTGACGTCGGTCCAGTTCGTGGTCCCGGTGCCCCAGGTACCGTTGCCACCGTCGACCGTGCCGTTGGCGACCAGTTGGCTACCGTCCCAGAACTGCACGGTGGCGGCTGGCGCGGTGACCAGCAGGTTGAGCTGATTGGCCTGCGCGGTTTGCAGTTGCAGATCGCCCACTGAGACGCTGCCCGGCACGCTGCCGATGAGCATGCCGTTGTCGATCAGGCCACCGGTGTAGTTGATCAGGCGATACACGCCGCTGCCAAAACCGCCGATGTCGCTGACATTGAGTGTGCCATCAAGGGTCAGGTTGCCGCCGACATTGACCAGCGCGTTACCGCCACCCGACACCGGCGTACCGAGGCCGACGTCGAAGTTGGAGTTGCCGCCAAACACCAGGGAATCGACCGACAAGGTGCTGCCGGTGACACCCGCCAGATGTCCGCCATCGGCCACGGTCACCGCACTGGTCAACGTGCCGCTGCCGCCGAGTGTGCCGCCGTTGTTGACCAACACATTGGCGCTGGCCAGCGAACCGTTGACCTGCAAGGTGCCCGCGTTGACGTTGGTATCGCCCGTGAGGTCGCTGATGCCGCTCAGGGTCAGGCTGCCAGTGCCGAGTTTGGTCAGCCCGCCGTCACCGCTGAGGATGCCAGCGAACGTGCTGCTGACGTTATTGCCGCCCAGGCTCAGCGTGTTGCCGGTGCCGATCAGCGCAATGCCGCTACCAGTCAGGCTGGCGAGACTGCCCGATGCGCCGAGGTTGAGGGCTGCGCCAGCACCGAGGTTGACCGTCGCATCATTGCCCAGCGCTGCACCGCTCAGGGTGGTGAGGCTGCCGGACAGCACATCGAAGGTCCCGCTGAACGTGTTGTTGCCGCTCAACGTCAGGTCGGCCAAGCCGTTTTTGCTCAAGGTTCCGGCCCCGGCAACCACGCCGCCCAGGGTCAGGTTGTTGTTACCGGCCAAGGCCAGATTCGCATTGACGTTGACGTCGTTCGCCAGCACCAGCGGCGAGCTGTTGTCGAGGGTCGACGCGCCAGCCACGGTCAGTGCGCCGGAGCCCAATGCTGCAGCGGTGCCAAGAGTTAGGGTGCCGGCATTTAAGGTAGTGCCGCCGGTGAAGGTATTGACGCCGTTGAGGGTCAGGTTCGACGCGCCGTCCTTGATCAGTCCACCCGCGCCGCTGACTACACCGGCGAGCGTCAGGTTGTTGCTGCCGGTGTTGCTCAGGTTGGCGTTGAGCACGATGTTGTTGCCCAGGCTCAGCGCACTGGTGCTGTCCAGCGCCGAAGCGCCGGCCACGGTGAGGTTGCCCAGACCCAGCGCCGAGTTGCTGCCGGCAGTCAGGGTACCGGCGCCCAGGTTGATGCCGCCAAGGAAGTTGTTGTTGCCGCTCAGGGTCAGGTTGGCAGCGCCGGTTTTGCTCAGGCTGCCCGCACCATTGATCGTGCCGGCAAGCGTCAGGTCTGCCGTGCCGCCAATGACAAGGTTACCCGCCAGATTGACCGCGTTATTCACCGAAACCCCGGTGGCGGCATCGAGCGTGGTGCCGCCCGCCGCGTTCAGGGTGCCGGAGCCCAGCGCCGAGTTCGACGCCAGAATCAGTCCGCCGGCATTCAGCGCCACCGGCCCGAGGAAGGCATTGTTGCCGCCGAGCGTCAGGTTGGCCGCACCGGTTTTGATCAGGCCGCCAGTGCCGCCGATCACGCCGTTGAGCGTCAGCGCATTGCTGCCGACCACGGTGAGGTTGCCATTAAGGGTCGCTGCGTTGCCGAGAGTCACCGCAGCATTGCTGTCCAGTTGCGTGCCGGCGTTGGCGGTCAGTGTGCCGCTGCCCAGCGCGGTGTTGCTGCCAACGATGATCTTGCCGCCGTCCAGTTGCGTGCCGCCGCTGTAAGTGTTGGCGCCGTTGAGCACCAGGGTGCCGGTATCGAGTTTGTTGAGGATGCCGCTGCCATCGATATTGACGCCGATGGTCGCGGTCACACCTGGATCAACGCGCAACGCGGTGGTCCCCCCGGTGCCGTTGACAGCAGTCAGTTGCCCCGCCGTGCCATTCACTACGTTGTAGCCATCGGTGAGGAACTGCATGCCGGTGAACGCCTGCGTGCCGTTGACCGTCACCGTACCCGCCGTACCCTGGAATACCGCGAAGTCGCCCGCCCACGGTTGATTGACCAGACCGTTGGCATCGGTCCAGTTGGTGCCGACCGCATTCCAGGTACCGGTGCCGCCGTCGACGACGCCGTTGGCAATGGTCTGGCTGCCATCCCAATAACGGATGCTCACGTTCGGTGCCGACACTTGAATGTTGATCTGGTTGGCCACACCGGTTTGCACGATCAAGTCGCCGAGGCCGTAGCCGACCGGTACGCCGGCAACGTCGAGACCGAGATTGGTCAACGCACCGGTGTAGTTGAACAAGCGATACACACCGACCCCGAAACCGCCGGCGTCAGTGACGTTGAGATTACCGTCGAGGGTGAGGTTGCCGCCGACATTCATCAACGACGCGGTCGACGGTGTCCCCAGTGCCACATCAACATTGCTGCCGGCCGCGAGGGTCAGTGCACCGGCGGACAGTTGATTGCCCGAGGACAGCGCCAGATGACCGCCGCTGTTGACGTTGACGGTACCGAGCGCCGAACCGGTACCGCTCAGGGTGCCGCCGGTATTGACGTTGATCTGCGCGCTGGCCAGCGAACCGCTGAGATTCACGATGCCGCTGTTGATCGCGGTGTCGCCGGTGATGCCGTTGATTCCGGTGAGGTTCAGAGTGCCGGTGCCGACCTTGATCAGGCCACCGCTGCCACTGAGGCCGCCGTCGAACGTACTGGTGACGTTGCCACTGCCGACGGTCAGCGTGTTGCTGCCGGTGAGCTGCACGTCGCCGCTGCCGGTCAGCGCGCCGAGGCTGGCGTCGCTGCCCAGATTCAAACCGGCGCCAGCGCTGATATTCACGCCTGCGGTGTTGCCCAGCGCATTGCTGTTCAACGTGGTGACGCTGCCGGAGACGATGTTCAGCGCCCCGGTGAACGTGTTGTTGCCGGCCAGGGTCAGGTCAGACAGACCGTTTTTGGTCAGGTTGCCGGCGCCATCGATGATGCCGTTGAGGCTCAGGTCGTTGTTGCCCGCGACGGTCAGACCGGCGTTCAACGTGATCGCATTGCCGATGCCGAAGGAAGCGCTGTTATCCAGGGTCGCCGCGCCACCAACAATCAACGCGCCGCTGCCCAAGCCGTTGGCATTGCCCAGGGTCAGGGTGCCGTCGTTCAGAGTCGTACCGCCGCTGAAGGTGTTGTTGCCGTTGAGGGTCAGGTTGGCCGCGCCATTCTTGATCAATTGGCCGGTGCCGCTGGTGACGCCGCCAAGGGTCAGGTTTTGCGTACCCCCCACGGTCAGTGCAGCGTTGAGCGCGACGCCGTTGCTGAGGCTGACCAGCGGCGAGTTGCTGTCCAGTGTTGCCGCGCCAGCGACGGTCAGTGCGCCGGAGCCCAATGCCGAACTGTTGCCAACGGTCAGCGTGCCGGCGTTCAGGGTCGTGCCACCGAGGAAATTATTGGCCGCGTTGAGAATCAGATTGGCCGCGCCGTCTTTCACCAGGCTGCCAGCGCCGCTGACCAGGCCGGTCAGGGTCAGATCCTCCGTGCCGCCGATGTTCAAGGCACCGGCCAATGCCACCGCGTTGTTCAGGCTCACGGCGGTATTGGCGTCCAGCGTAGTGCCTGCCGCCGCGTTCAATGTGCCGGCGCCCAGCGCGTTGTTACTGCCGAGGATCAGTTTGCCGGTGTTCAGGGCGGTGTTGCCAAAATAGGTGTTGGCGCCGTTGAGGGTCAGGTCGGCGGCGCCGTTCTTGACCAGCCCTCCGATACCGGCGACCACGCCGCCGAGGGTCAGCGCATTGGTTCCGCCCAGAGTCAACGTGCCGCCGAGGTTGACGTCGTTGGCCAGGGTTGCTGCGGTGCCGGCATCAAGCGTGGTGCCGTTCGATGCGTTCAGCGCACCAGTGCCGAGCGCCGTGTTGGAGCCGACGATCAGCGATCCGGCGTTCAGCGCGGTGGTGCCGGTATAGGTGTTATTGCCGTTGAGGGTCAGGCTTGAGGCGCCGGTCTTGATCAGGCCGTTACCGCCGCTGATTACGCCGCCAAGGGTCAGCGCGTTGGCGCCGCCAGCGGTGAGGTTGGCGTTGAGGGTGATCGCGTTGCTCAACGTCACCGCCGAGCTGCTGTTGAGGGTGCCCGCCCCGGACACGGTCAGTGCGCCAGTGCCGAGTGCTGCGCCATTGCCGACAGTCAGACTGCCGGCGTTCAGCGTGGTACCGCCAGTGAACGTGTTGGCGCCACTGAGGGTCAGGTTGGCCGCGCCATTCTTGAGCAACTGACCGGCGCCGTTGATCACACCGGAGAGGGTCAGGCCACTGCTGCCGCCGAGGGTCAGGGCACTGCTGTTGAGGTTGACGTTGTTGGTCAGGTTGACGGAGGTGTTGCTGTCCAGTGTTGCCGTATCGGTGACCGACAAGGCGCCAGTGCCCAATGCAGCAGCATTACCAACGGTGAGGGTGCCCGCCGCCAGCGTGGTACCGCCGGTGTAGGTGTTGGCGCCGTTGAGCACCAGATTGGTGAACCCGCGTTTGGTCAGACCGCCACTGCCGCTGACTACACCGCCGAGGGTCAGGTCAGCGCTGCCACTGAATTCCAGATCGCCACCCAGGGAAACGGCGTTGTTTAATGCGACCGTGGTGCTGGCATCAAGCGCGGTGCCTGCCGCAGTCGTCAAGGCACCCGTACCCAGCGCAGTGTTGGAGCCGACAATCAGCGTGCCGGCATTGAGCGCGGTACCGCCGGCGAAGGTGTTGTTGCCGCTGAGGGCAAGGTCCGCCGTGCCGTTCTTGATCAGGTTGCCGGCGCCGCTGACGACGCCACTCAGACCCAATGCCTGCGTGCCGCCGATGGTCAGCCCTCCCGCCAGCGCTACAGCATTGGCGAGCGTCACGGCCGTGGTCGCGTCCAGCGTGGTGTTGGCCGCCGCGTTCAATGCGCCAGTGCCGAGCGCGGTGTTGCTGCCGACAAACAGGCTGCCGGCGTTGAGCGCGGTGTTGCCGGCGTTGGTGTTGTTGCCGGTCAGCGTCAGGCTGGCGCTGCCGCTTTTGGTGATGGCGCCGGTGCCGGACAAAATGCCGCCCAGGGTCAAGGCATTGCTGCCGAGCACGTTCAGCGCGCCAGTCATGGCGATGTTGTTGTCCAGCGAGACGTTGGCGGTGCTGTCGAGGCTGGTACCGGCAGCCGTGTTCAGTGCGCCGCTGCCCAGCGAGTTGTTATTGGTCACCAGCAAACTGCCGGCGCTCAGGGTGGTCGTGCCGGTGTAACCGCTGTTGGCGCCGCTGAGGGTCAGGCTGCCACTGCCGGTTTTGGTGATACCACTGCTGCCGGAGATCAACCCGCCGAGGGTCAGTGCGCCGGTGCCGCCGGCCGTCAATGTGCCGCCGAGGCTGACGGCGTTGTTCAGGCTGATCGTGCCGGGGGCACTCAGGGTTGTCGCGCCGGTGACGTTGAGGGTGCCAGTGCTCAGCGCCAGGTTGTTGCCCAACTGCACGGTGCCGCCGTTGAGTGTGGTGTTGCCCAAGTACGTGTTGGCGGCGCTGAGGCTCAGTTGCCCGGAACCGACTTTGGTCAGGCCGCCGCTGCCGGAAATCACCCCGCTGAGGGTGGTGGCGTTGGTGCCTTGCACCGTCACGCCACCGGCACCGAGGGAGATCAGGTTGCTGACGTTCAAGCCGGCATTGCTGGCCTGCAGGATCCCGCCGTTGGAGGTGAGGACACCGCTGCCAAACGTGGCGTTGTTGTTGAACTGGGCGACACCGCCGTTGAGCGTGGTCGCGCCGCTGACCAATGGCCCCTGCAAGGTCCAGGTGCCGCTGTTGATGGTCAGGTTGTTGAAGTTGACGTAGGTCGCGCTGGACGCCGTTCCAGTCCCGGTCGTACCGCCGCCGACGCCGATCGGGTTTTGCAGGATCAGGCTGTTGGTGCCGCCTGCGCCGCCATCGACTGTACCGGTCGGGGCGAAGGTCAGGTTGATGCCGATCAGGCCACCGAGACCGACGCTGACCTGAACACCGTCACCGACCTGCACCGTAGAACCGGTAATCGCCGTGAACGTGTTGGTGCTGCTTGCGCCCATCGACACGCCGCCGGTAATTGCGCCGGCGTTGGTAAATGTATTGCCCGCAGCCGACGTCTCGAACGCGATCCGGCCGTTAATGACACCGGTGCTGCTGTTGGTCATGTTGACCTGCGAACCGCCGTAGACGCCGACTACCGGGGTATCGGCCAGGGTGATGCCACCCACCGAAAGCCCGGTCGAGGTGATGGTGCCGTTGTTGGTGATGGTAGTGGTACCGGCCGCCGCGTTGTTCACCGCGACACCCAAGCCATCGATGCTGGTCAGGTTGAGGCCGAGCAGCATGCCGGTGCCGCGAATGATCCCGCTGGCATTGTTGAGCACGCTGACCGTGCTGGTGGCGCCAGTGCCGATGAAGGCGCCGCCGCTCAGCACCGACACCAGCCCCAACAGTGCCGGGTCGAGGGTGCCGGAGTTGTTCAGGCTGATGTTCACCCCGGTCAGGTCCATCACGTGGCCGCCGAGGGTCGCGTTCATCTGCGCCCCGCTGTTGACGTTGACCGTAAGGCCGTTGGTAGCGCTGCTGAAGTTGTTAAGAAACAGCGGCAGGCTCGGCACGCCGGTACAGGTCACTGTGGAACCCGCGGTGGAGCAAGTGGCCAGCGCCGGAGTGCTCACCGCGCCGAACAACAGTCCGGCGACGCTCAAATGCACAGCAAGGGAAAGAGGGGAAAAACGCGAAACGAGGGCGACACCGGACCTTACTTGCACAGGCTACTCCTTGTCGTGGCCAATTCTTCCTTGAAGGCGTGCGAAGTCGTGCCTGTTTCGCACGCCAATCAAGACTGCGACGGTCATCACAAAACCGTTGATTGCTGACAAAGCTAGTAGAGCCTTGGAGATGGGTGCGGATTAAATGGTATTAATACTTTAATACTAGGTGCTCTAAACCGGGGCTTTGAGCCTGTGAACACAGGGAATTTGCTGTAACACATCCCTCTCTAGGGGATGCGGCTCGCTGCGATCTTTTGATGTTGCTTTCAAGCACCAAGATCAAAGGATCGCAGCGTGCTGCAGCTCCTGCATGGCCGCTGAAAGAAAACTGGTACGGCTTATGCAAACGTTTGCGAGCCGTCAATCACGGCATTTTCGCCACACATCCGCCAGGCCCGCAGATTCCGGGCCTTGATCCGCAAAAAAAGGACTTTGCATGCACGTCGCTTCCCTTCTTCGCGCGCCCCTCGCGCGCACGTTTGCTGTTTCCTTGCTACTGACTGGCGTTACCGGAGTTCTCAGTCAAAGCGCATTTGCACAACCGGCCATGCCCGAGTCCGCCCAGGGCGAAACCCTCAGCCCCGAAGCCAGCCAGCCGAAAAAAGGCGCGTACCTGTCGGACTGGTACAACCAGGACCTGACCCTGATCGGCAGCAAAGACATCAGCTTCGGCCCGCAACCGGCTGACGACATCTACCTGGAATATGAATACTTCGGGCGCAAGGGCCCGTTCGAGCTATACGGCTACATCGACGTGCCGAAAATCTTCAACATCGGCAACAGCCACGACAAAGGCGTATGGGACCACGGTTCGCCAGTGTTCATGGAGCACGAACCGCGGATCTCCATCGACTACCTCGCCGGCCGCAGCCTGGCTATCGGCCCGTTCAAGGAATGGTATGTGGCCTTCGACTGGATCTACGACCACGGCAGCCGCAAAGAAAACCGCGCCAACACCCTCTACAGCGGTTTCGGCACCGACATCGACACCCATTCGCGGGTCAACCTGTCGGCCAACCTGTACGGGCGCTACCAGTGGGAAAACTACGGTGCGAGCAACGAGTATTCCTGGGACGGCTACCGTGCACAGCTCAAGTACATCATCCCCATCGACAAATTCAGCAACGGCGCCTCGCTGACCTACATCGGCTTCACCAACTTCGATTTCGGCTCCGACATCCACAAGGACAACCCGGCACGCACCGCCAACGCGACGGTGGCGACCAACGTGTTGCTCTACGCGTTCACCCATTTGCGCTTCACCCTGGTCGGGCGTTATTTCCATAACGGCGGCAACTGGGAGGATGGCAGCGAGCTGAATTTCGGCGACGGTAATTTCCGCGCGCGTTCGAATGGTTGGGGGTATTACGCGGGGATCGGGTATCAGTTCTGACCTGTAAATGATCATTGGATCGCAGCCATCGGTAGCGCCCATCAGATCAGGGTAGATACCGTCGGACAATCCGAGTGAATTTTCCCGGTGCGCCGCGATCCTTCTATTACCACAGGGAGGAATACGGGCTTTATGAACAACGCAAAACTTTATGTCATCGACTACACCCTTCACGGCACGCCCAAGTCCTTCATTATCCGCTCGGACAAGATGGACAACGCCGAAGCTTGGCATTGGGCGAGTTGCGACGCAGGCGTAGGTCGGATCCCGCGTTTCGGCCGGGAAAAGGTGCAGAAGACCAGTAAACCGATGGCGGAAAAATTCGGCGTGGAAAACGTTGTCTGGCGACCGACCAGCTAAGCTGCGCACAGTGATCGACATCATTCGGGGGAACGCACAATGACCCACCTCATGAGCCCGGCACATCTGGATTACGGCCTGGACACCTTGTTCGGGCGTATCACCAAAAGTGTTGATTGTGCGGTAGGGCTTGAAGCCGTCGAGGATGATCCGTTTCGCTTCGCGCTGAAGGTGCCGGCGCCGCTACCTGAAGATCTTGACCAGGCGAAAACCGTCGTGGTCACGGTCGAAGGCCGACGCTTGCAAGGCACGGTGCGGCATATAGAGCGGCTGGATGACGACAGCTTGAAACTGGAAGTGGAGCCTGATTAGGCTCCACTTTTTTTAGGTGTACGTTTACTTGGGATGCGCGCACTGGCAGCCCTTGCTGGAACATTCCTCGCCCCCCTTGTGGTGGTGAGCGCAGGCCTCACAGCAATAGTGCTTACCGTGCACAGCGTACGCATGCTCGCCGTCTTTGATGGTGCATTTACATCCGGGACAATCGCATTTTCTATCAGGCATGGGACAGACTCCTTGGGTTGTGGTTGTCTGAGGCTCGAATGCGAGCCGTAAACAACAGTGTAGGAGCTGCAGAAGGGGGCAATAGATCAAAAGCCCTCACTGTAGCCCTCCCGAAACGTCGGACCGCCCCGAGGGAGAGGGGACTGACCGAGGTGAGCTGAAGGGTTACGCCGATGTGAAATACCGGGTCGAACCCACGTTTGAAAAAGCACAAAAGTCGGCCCTTTCTCCCTCGGGCGAGTGCTGGGCAAGCTGCGTTCCAATGAAGGACGAAACCCTAGGAAACCGTTGCCGCAGCAACGGATATGTACTCAGTCAGTAAATCAATCAACCCCACGAACACTACTGCGATACATAAAAACCAAAGCCAACCCCAAACAAACCATCGCCAAAACCCGACTGGAGGAAAGCTCAATCGCCGGATTCCCCAACCAGCCAAAATTATCAATCAACATACCCATCCCAAGCTGTCCGACAATGACAGCTACCGTCGCCACAGCCGTCCCCACTACAGGCACCGCGCCCACCATCACCATCATATAAACCACCCCAAACAGCGCCCCCATCAACTGCCACTTTGGCACATCCAGCAGACTCACCGCCTGCGCCGGCTCGAAAAACAGAATCAACAACCCGGTCACCACCGCGCCCACCACAAACGTCAGCAAACTGCTGCGCAATACACCAACGGTTTCCCCCAAACGCCCATTGATCGCCGCCTGCACACTCAACACCGCGCCGGCCAATACCACCACTGCCAACAAAATAATCAGACTCATCACTCACCCCCGCGCAATCAAAACCAATGCCACCACGATCAATCCCAACGCCAGCCAGCGCTCAGCGTTAACCTTCTTGCGCGTCGCCCCGAACCAACCAAAATGATCGATCAAGACACTCTTGCCGACCTGTCCGGACAGAATTGCGATCATCGTCATCGCAATACCAATATGCGGCGTCGCCAACGTCAAGACCACCACATACATCGGCCCCAGGAACCCACCGATCAACTGCCAGCGTGGCAGATCGGTGAGCGCAGGGCCCTTTTGCGGGCCTGCGAACAACAACAGCAAAAACAGAATCGCCGAGCCGACGCCAAAGATGCTCAAGGTCGCCCACAGATGCCCGACCTGCACCCCCAACGGCCCGAGCAAGCCCGCTTCCACTGACAAACCCATGCCCGCCAGAATCACCAGCGGCAGCAACAACAATCGCAACAACGGCTTGGCCACTGGCGCGCTAACACTCACCTCATCCAACGTCTGCATAACAAAACCTGTGCAAGTAAACGATGGCGCGGATTATCGGCTGGCTTCGCTGTGCGATAAATGGGAGCATCCGGACAACACTTTTGCGTAACTCGCACAGCAGGACGATCCATGCACGGGCTCAATGAACTCGGTTTCAAGGCACTCAGACTGTTTGTCGCAGTGCTCGACCACGGCAGCTTCTCCGAAGTCGCCCGCCGCGAGGGCGTGGCGCCCTCCTCCATCTCGCGGCAAATCCAGTTGATGGAGCAAGCGCTGAACCAGCAATTGCTCTATCGCCATACGCGCGCGGTGACGCCGACCGAAGCCGGACGCATGCTCGGCCACCACGCGCGGCTGGTGCTGGTGCAACTGGAAGAAGCCGAACAAGCCTTGCAGGAACAGCAAAGCGAACCCACCGGCCTTGTGCGGATCAACGCTCCGGTGGTGTTTGGTCAACGGCATCTGACGCCGTGGCTCGGTCAGTTGTGCGCGCGTTATCCCAAGCTGCAACTGGACATCCAGCAAACCGACCATTACATCGACCCGTTGCAGGAAGGGGCAGACCTGTTGTTTCGCATCGGCCCGCTGCACGATTCGAGCATGCAGGCGCGGATAATTGCGCCGCACCGATTTCAGGTCGCTGCCAGCCCGGCCTACCTGAAACGTCACGGCACGCCGCAACATCCCGACGATCTTGCGCGCCATCAGTGTCTGGCCTACAAAGGCGCGACTGGCCAGCAGCGTTGGTTTTTCCGTCAGGGTCAAAGCGACTGGACGCCCTATTCGGTGAGGGGTCCGATCACCGGCAACCACGCCGACACCCTCACCCAGGCGGCCGAACAGGGGCTGGGGTTAGTGATGTTTCCGTCATGGCTGATTGGTGAAGCGGTGCGCGAAGGCACGCTGGTGCCGGTGCTTGGGGAGTATCAGGTGTCGAACAGTCTGGAACCGCAGCAGATCGCGGTGCTGTGGCCGGGGAGCCGGCGGTTGTCGGTGAAGGTACGGACGGTGATTGATTTCTTTGTCGAATGTTTTGGCGAAGTGCCTTATTGGGACAGACCTTGAGGACTGCACCATCCCTGTAGGAGCTGCCGCAGGCTGCGATCTTTTGATTTTGCTTTTCAGAAGATCAAAAGATCGCAGCCTGCGGCAGCTCCTACAGGGGTTTGCGTACGGCTCCTAGATTCGGAACTGCCCAACCAGTTTGCCCAACCGCTGGCCAAGATCCGCCAGACTGCGCGACGTCTGCGCCCCCAATTGCGTTTCATCCGCCACGCTATCTACCGCCACTGCAATCTGATGCACGCTGCGGTTGATCTCTTCGGCCACCGCCGTCTGTTCCTCGGCAGCGCTGGCAATCTGTGCGTTCATCGAGTTGATGGTCGCGATCAATTCTGCCATCGCGTCCAGCGAAGCCCCGGCCTGATTGGCCTGCGCCGATGTACCGTCACCCGCCTCGCTGGAGCGGCGCATCGCTTCGACCGCCGCTTGCGTGCCGGCCTGCAAGCGATCGATCATCGCCTGAATTTCCTGAGTGCTGATCTGCGTACGACTGGCCAACGCACGCACCTCATCCGCCACCACTGCAAAGCCACGCCCGGCCTCACCGGCCCGCGCCGCTTCAATTGCCGCGTTCAGTGCCAGCAGGTTGGTTTGCTCGGCAATCGAACGGATCACCCCAAGCACACCGACAATCGAACTGACGTCCTGTTGCAGGCTATCGAGCGACACGCCGCTGCTGCGGATGTCATCGACCAGCGCATGAATCTGTTTGATGCTGCCCGCCACCACGCGTTTGGCGCTCTGGCCTTCTTCATCGGTCTGCTGGGCGGCGACAGCGGCGTTCTGTGCGCTCTTGGCGACTTCCTGGGCGGCGGCGGACATTTCGTTGATCGCCGTGGCGACCTGATCCGTCTCGTGGCGCTGACGCTCCATCGCCTGATCCGAACGCTGGGCCTGATCCGACACCTGCGTCACCAACCCGGTCAGTTGTGTGGTCATCTCGGTGATCTGCCGCACCAGGCCGTGAATCTTGTCGACGAAGCGATTGAACGAGCCGGCCAGTTCACCCAGTTCGTCCTGGCTGGTGATGTTCAAGCGGCGGGTCAGGTCACCCTCACCCGCCGCGATATCGTCGAGGTTGGCTTTCATCTGGGTCAGCGGACGCAAAATGGTATTGGCCAGCAGCATCCCCACCGCGGCAATCACCAGCAGCACCACCACCGCCACGCCGACGATGCTCAGCACCACGCCTTGCATGCGTTCCTGCACCTGCGTTTCGACCAGCGCCACTTGCGCTTCGATGCCGTCGAGGTTGACCGAGGTACCGACCGCCATGTCCCACTTCGCCAGGTATTCGGTGTAGCCGAGTTTCGGCACCAGCACCTTTGCGTTGCCCGGCAGCGGCGAGCTGTATTGCAGGTAATGCGTGCCGTCCTTCGCCACTTTCACCAGACCGAGGTTGACGTAAACGCCGTTCGGGTCGCGGTTGTCCTTGAAGCTTTTGCCCACGCCTTCGGGATCGTTGGCCTTGAACAGGCGCACGGTCTCGGAGTCGTAGCCGAAGAAGTAGCCGTCCTTGCCATAGCGAATCCCCGACAGCAGTTTGATCGCCTGCGCGCGCGCCGCTTCATCGCCGGGGGCGGCAGCGTCGTACAACGGTTTGATCGTGGTCATGGCCACGGCGACGTAACTTTGCAGAGTGGCTTTGGCGTCGCCGAGCAGGCGCTCGCGCGTCTGTTCGACCTCTTCGCGCGCCTGTTTCTGAAGAATGAACAGCGTGGTCAGGCTGATGACCAGCGCAAAGAGCAATACCGGGAGGACGGCAAGGGAGAGGACTTTAGCCTTGAGGCTCAGACGCATTGGGGGGCTCACTCTTTTGGTTTTATTGGCGTGGTTAAAGGCTTTAACGGCACGCCAGGTCAAAAGTTGAGTCAGCAGACACCTCATCACCCTGTGGGAGCGGGCTTGCCCGCGATAGCGGTGTGTCTGCCACATAATTGTTGAATGTGTCGAAGCCATCGCGGGCAAGCCCGCTCCCACAGGGTTCAGCGGTTACAACACCATCGCGGCCACCCAGCCGAACGCCAGCAAAGGCAGGTTGTAGTGCAGGAACGTCGGCACCACGGTGTCCCAGATATGGTGATGCTGGCCGTCGATGTTCAGGCCGGAGGTCGGGCCCAGGGTCGAGTCCGAGGCAGGTGAACCGGCGTCGCCCAGCGCACCGGCAGTGCCGACAATGCAGACGATGGCCAACGGGCTGAAGCCCAGTTGCACGCACAGCGGGACGAAAATCGCCGCCAGAATCGGCACCGTGGAAAACGACGATCCGATGCCCATGGTCACCAGCAACCCGACCAGCAGCATCAACAGCACGCCCACGCCCTTGCTGTGATTGATCAACGACGCCGACGACTCGACCAGGGTCTGTATCTGCCCGGTGGCCTTCATCACTTCGGCGAAACCCGAGGCGGCGATCATGATGAAGCCGATCATCGCCATCATCTTCATGCCTTCAGTGAACAGATCATCGGTGTCGCGCCATTTGACGATGCCAGACACCGAGAAGATCAGGAAGCCCACCAGCGCACCGATAATCATAGAATCGAGCAGCAACTGCACGATGAACGCTGCGGCAATCGCCACACCGGCAATCATCAGGCTCAGCGGGTTGTACTGCACCGCCGCTTGCTCGACCTGCTCGATCTTCGCCAGGTCGTACACGCGCCGCTTGCGGTAGCTGATGAAGGCCATCGCCAGACCGAACACCATGCCCAACGCCGGAATACCCATGGCGTGGGTGACATTAATGCCACTGATGTCGACGCCGCTGCGTGCAACGTTGGCCAGCAGGATTTCATTGAGGAAGATGTTGCCGAACCCCACCGGCAGGAACATGTACGGCGTGATCAGACCGAACGTCATGACGCAGGCGATCAAGCGGCGGTCGAGTTGCAGCTTGGTCAGTACATAAAGAAGCGGCGGCACCAGCAACGGAATGAACGCAATGTGGATCGGCAGGATGTTCTGCGAGGCAATTGCCACCACCCACAACAAGCCGATCAGCAGCCATTTTACGTTGCCGCCACCGGTACTGTGCTGGCGGTCGACCATCGCCAGCGCCTTGTCGGCCAGCGCATGGGCCAAGCCCGACTTGGCAATCGCCACGGCGAAAGCGCCGAGCAATGCGTAGGACAACGCCACCGTCGCTCCGCCGCCCAAACCGCTGTTGAACGCCTTTAGCGTGGCATCGATGCCCAAACCACCGGTCAGGCCGCCGACCAGCGCGCCGACGATCAAAGCGATCACCACGTGCACGCGGGACAGGCTGAGAATCAGCATGATGCCAACCGCCGCTATGACTGCATTCATTTCACTACCTCAAAAAACACTGCGGTGGAAAACCGACCGCCAGACAGGATGAGCCCGCCAAAGGTTAACCGGCGGATTGCAAAGAGGGTCTTATTAGAAGGGCGCGCACTGTGAATGAAGCCGCGACAGGCTGCAAGTAACAAGCTGCAAGCTTTTGCGTTTTTTCGCTTGCAGCTTGCGGCTGGAAGCTCAAGAAAGTTGCTGTCAGGCCGCTACAGTGCAAAGTCTAAGATATTTATCGAATAAGGACGTGTCCATGTCGCTGAGACAACTTTCCATCCAATGGAAAATCACCCTGCTCGCCGGGCTTTGCCTGGCCGGTATCGTGACCCTGTTGGTGGGTCTTTCGCTGTATCGCATGGAGCACAGCTCCGAAATGGTGAAAGCCTCCAGCATGGAGATGCTCACCGAATCGGCTCAGGCGCGCATCGAATCCCAGGGCGAAGTGCAAGCGGCGGGCATTCGCCAGCAGTTCATGGACGCCTATCAATACGGCCATGGTTTCTCGCGTCAGGTGCTGTTCCTGCGCGAGCAGGCCGAAAAGCGCTTCCTTGATGCCTTCGACCTGCGCGAAGACATGACCCGTCAGGTCAAGTCCGCGTTGCAGGCCAACCCGGATTTGCTCGGTCTGTCGCTGGTGTTCGAAGCCAACGCGCTGGACGGCAAGGATGAACTGTTTGCCGGCCAGGCCGAGCTGGGCAGTAACGACAAGGGCCGTTTCGCCCTGTACTGGTCGCAGCCGACACCGGGCAAAATCACCTCGATGGCCCTGCCGGAAAGCGACATGGCCGACACCAGCACCGGCCCCAGCGGTCAGGCTGCCAACGCCTGGTTTACCTGCCCGCGCGCCACGCTCAAACCCTGCGTGATCGAACCGTACTTCTACGTGATCGACGGCCAGAACGTGCTGATGACCAGCATCGTTTTCCCGCTGATGGTGAACGGCAAAGTCATCGCTTCGCTGTCGGTCGACATCAACCTCAACAGCCTGCAAGCGATCAGCCAGAGCGCCAGCAAAAAACTCTACGACGGCCAGACCGCCGTGAGCATCATCAGCCCGGTCGGCCTGCTCGCCGGTTACAGCCCGGATGCCGGCAAACTCAGCCAGCGTCTGGACGCCGTGGATAAAACCAGCGGCGCCGAACTGCTGCGCCAACTTGCTTCAAATACCAACGTCAGCAGCCTGCACAGCAACGGCCAGTTGAAAGTGCTATCGCCGTTCCAGCCGATTCCCGGCGGACCGTCGTGGGCAGTGTTGCTGGATGTCCCTGAAAAAGTGCTGGTGGAACGCGCCGAAGCGCTCAAGCAGCAACTGGATGCGAGCAACAACACCGGCACGTTGATCGAGTTGGGCCTCGGCGTTCTGGCGGCGTTGATTGGCCTGCTGCTGGTCTGGCTGATGGCGCGCAGCGTGACCCGACCCATCCTTGGCGTGGCGCACATGCTCGAAGACATCGCCAGCGGCGAAGGCGATCTGACCCGCCGTCTGGCGTATGACAAGCAGGATGAACTCGGTCAACTGGCCGGTTGGTTCAACAAGTTCCTCGACAAGTTGCAGCCGATCATCGCCGAAGTGAAACGCTCGGTGCAGGACGCGCGTAACACCGCCGACCAGTCCTCGGCCATCGCTACGCAGACCAGCGCCGGCATGGAACAGCAATACCGTCAGGTCGATCAGGTCGCGACCGCGTCCCACGAAATGAGCGCCACCGCGCAGGACGTGGCTCGCAGTGCCGCTCAGGCGGCCGAAGCGGCCAAGGATGCTGATCGTGCCACCCGTCAGGGCCTGACCGTGATCGACCGCACCACCGCCAGCATCGACACCCTCGCCGCCGACATGAGCGCGGCAATGGTGCAAGTCGAAGGCCTGGCCGCCAACAGTGAGAAAATCGGCGCGGTGCTGGAAACCATCCGCGCCATTGCCGAACAAACCAACCTGCTGGCCCTCAACGCCGCGATCGAAGCGGCTCGTGCGGGTGAAGCCGGACGCGGTTTTGCCGTCGTCGCCGACGAAGTCCGCAACCTCGCCCGCCGCACGCAGGAGTCGGTGGAGGAAACCCGTCAGGTCATCGAACAGTTGCAGAGCGGCACGCAGGATGTGGTCGGCTCGATGAGTAACAGCCATCGTCAGGCGCAGGGCAGTGTCGAGCAGGTGGGCCAAGCGGTGACGGCGCTGCGTCAGATTGGTGATGCGGTGACGGTGATCAGCGACATGAACCTGCAGATTGCCAGTGCCGCTGAAGAGCAGAGCGCGGTGGCGGAAGAGATCAACAACAACGTGGCGACGATTCGCGATGTGACTGAATCGCTGTCCGGGCAAGCGAACGAGTCGGCGCGGGTGAGCCAGTCGCTGAACAGCCTGGCGAATCAGCAGCAGAGTTTGATGGATCAGTTTCGCGTCTGATTCGAAGAACCTGTTGCGGCTTGCTTGTTCGAGCTACAGCGGTTCACCCAGAAACGCACTCCCCCTGTAGGAGCTGCCGAAGGCTGCGATCTTTTGATCTTGTTTTTAAGAGATCAAGATCAAAAGATCGCAGCCTTCGGCAGTTCCTATAGGGTTTGTGCAAGGGTTCAGGTTATCGCCGAGGCAGCTGAATCTCTACCTTCAACCCGCCCCACTCACTCTCGCCCAACACCAACGTCCCGCCCCACGTATCGACGATATCGCGCACAATCCCCAGCCCCAGGCCATGCCCGTCAGTCTGCTCATCAAGCCGTGTCCCGCGACTGAACACCTGAGCGCGTTGTTCGGCAGGAATCCCCGGGCCATCATCCTCGACGCTCAAGGCAAAACCGTCAGCGCTCTCGACTACGCTCAAACGCACCTCGGCATCCGCCCACTTGCAGGCGTTATCCAGCAGGTTGCCGAGCAGCTCCAGCAAATCCTCACGGTCCCACGGCAGTTGCAGCCCTTTGGGCGCAACATAACTGAGCGCCAGGTGCTCGCCGTGGATCATGTTCAGCGTCGCCAGCAATCCCGGCAGTTCGGCATCGCAATCAAACAGCGCCCCGGGCAACGCATCACCGGACAGTCGCGCGCGATTGAGTTCACGATTGAGCCGTTGCTGCACCTGTTCCAGTTGTTCCTTGAGGATCTTGCGCAGCTCGGGATGGCTGTCGAGTTTTTCGCTCGACGCCAGGCTCAGCAACACCGCCAGCGGCGTTTTCAGCGCGTGGCCGAGATTGCCCAGCGCATTGCGCGAACGCTTGAGGCTGTCTTCGGTGTGCGCGAGCAAATGGTTGATCTGCGCCACCAACGGCTCCAGCTCCACCGGCACTTGATCGTCCAGTTGCGAGCGCTGGCCCTGCTGCAACTGAGCGATTTGCTCACGCGCCTTTTCCAACGGCCGCAGCGCGCGACGCACGGTGAGGCGTTGCAACAACAGAATCAGCAGCAAACCGGCCAGACCGAGACCGAGGCCGACCTGGCGCATGCGCTCGAAGCTCTCGCTCACCGGCGTGTAATCCTGCGCGACACTGATGGAGATCGACTGGCCCAACCGGCGATAGTCCGAACGCAGCACCAGCAGTTTCTGGCCGTCCGGGCCCAATTGCAGATTACTGTGCAGCCCCGGATGCTCGAGCAGCGGCAGATCCTGATCCCACAACGAGCGCGAGCGCCAGTGGCTGTCGGCAAAATCGATGCGGAAATAATGTCCGGAAAACGGCCGCTGATAGGCTGGCGAAAGGTGGCGCTCATCCAGCTGCAAGCCCTGCGGGCCGCGCACCAGCGCCACCAAAAGGCTTTCGCTGTCGTTGCGCAATCCAGCTTCGAGGTAGCGCTGCAAGCCCATTTCGAACAACCACAGACTGGTTTGTGCCAACACCAGCCCCACCACCACCATCACGCTGATCAAACCCAGGCTCAAGCGGCGCTGGATCGACCTCATGAAGCTTGCCCGCCGAACAGGTAACCCTGACCGCGACGGGTTTCAATGACGCTTTTGCCCAGTTTGCGGCGCAGGTGATTGACGTGGACTTCGAGGACGTTGGAGTCACGCTCGGTCTCGCCGTCGTAGAGGTGTTCGGCGAGGTGGCTTTTGGAAAGGATCTGCTCCGGGTGCAGCATGAAATAGCGCAGCAGACGGAATTCTGCGGCGGTCAGCTGGATATCGGCACCATCGCGCGTCACGCACTGACGGCCCTCGTCCAGATGCAGGCCGGCAGCCTTGAGCGTGGTTTGATTGGCCTGCCCCTTGGAACGACGCAACAGCGACTGCACCCGCAGGTGCAGCTCTTCCGGGTGGAACGGTTTGGTCAGGTAATCGTCAGCGCCGGCCTTGAGGCCCTCGATACGTTCAGCCCAGGAGTCGCGCGCCGTGAGGATCAACACCGGGATCGCCAACCCGCCCGCGCGCCACTGCGCCAGCACCTCAAGCCCCGGCACACCGGGCAGGCCGAGGTCGAGGATGATCAGGTCATAGGGCTCGCTGCTGCCCTGATACACCGCATCGCGTCCGTCCGCCAGCCAATCCACCGCGTAGCCTTGGCGTTGCAGGCCGGCGATCAACTCGTCAGCCAGCGGTACGTGGTCTTCCACCAGAAGCAAGCGCATCGGTCAATCTTCCTTGTCTTTCACGAGTTCACCGGTATCGGCCTTCAGGTGCAGCTCGCGCGCCACCCCCTCGGCCGTCAGCAACTCGACTTCATAAATGTAGACGTCGTGTTTTTCTTCCAGCTCGACTTCCAGCAGTTTTGCCCCGGGATAACGATCCATGGCCTGCTGCAACACTTGCTCCAGCGGCAGGATCACCCCGCGCTGACGCAGCTTCAGTGCCTCGTCCTGATCGAGGTCGCGAGCCATCGCCGACGACCAGAACATCACAAGCGCCAACGCAGCGAGGCTGGTGGCGCGAACATTAACCTTCATTACGTATCCTGATGATCCTTGAGAACCTGCCCACTGACCGCGTCTAATTCCAGATCCCAGTTCAGCCCTTGAGGATCACGCAGTTCGACCTGGTAGATGTACTTGCCGTACTCCTCTTCCAGCTCGGTTTCGGTGATGGTCGAACCCGGGTGTTTGGCCAGTGCCGTGGCATTGAGCTTCTCGAAGGAGACGATAGTACCAGCGTCGCGCAGCCGCAGGGCCTCATCAGGGCCCAAATCGCGGGCATGGGCGAGGCTGGTGGTCAGGCCGATGATCGAGACGAGGGACAGGGCAGTCAGGGTTTTCATGGGTATCTCCGTATTTTTTATGTGTTGCCTACGGTGGGCACCTTAACGGGATGAACTTAACTGAAACTGAATGGCCATCATTGTGCCGGCAGAACCCGTTCCCCTGCAGCCTGCGGCAGCTCCTACAGGGATTGGCAACATGTGCTTATAATTCCAAGCTTGCTAACGATCGAGACCGGTATGACTGCCATCCACATCAAGTTTCCCGCCCTCACCCTCAAGGCTGGCCCACGGGCCATGGCGCGCATTCGTGCGCAAGGCCTGAACGCTGCAGACGTCGGCACCCTGCCCGGCGCGGCCGGTGGGCCGAAGGCGCTGGGGATTCAGGGGCTGGATCTGGCGTTGTTCGGTGAGTGGCTGCCAAGTGCGCCGCGCGAGCGTTCGCTGATCGGGGCATCGGTCGGTTCCTGGCGCTTCGCCAGCGCCTGCCTGCCGGACGCCGCCGAAGGCATCCGTCGCCTCGGCCAGCTCTACGCCGAGCAGAATTTCAACAAAGGCGTGACCATGGCCGAGATCAGCCAGAGCTCGCAGCGCATGCTCAACGACCTGCTCGACGGCCGCGATGCGAGCATCCTCACCAACGCTGATTACCGCTTGAACATCATGGTGGTGAAGAGCCAGGGGCGTCTGGCCGATGATCATCGTGGTCGTCTCGGTCTGGCGCTGGGCTCCGTGATTGCCGATAACTTGCGAGGCCGCGCACGGCTGTCGCGGCACTTCGAACGGTTGATCATCCACGATCCGCGCCTGGCGCCGCCGGTCAATGCGTTGAATGACTTTCCGTCACGCTTCGTCGCGCTCAATGCCGGCAATCTGCGTCAAGCGCTGCTGGCGTCGGGGTCGATCCCGATGGTCATGGAAGGCGTGCGTGATTTGCCGGGCGCCGGTGCCGGGACGTTTCGCGACGGTGGCCTGCTCGACTATCACCTCGACCTGCCCTACAGCGGCGACGGTATCGTGCTCTATCCGCACTTCACCGACCGGGTGATTCCGGGCTGGTTCGACAAGACGTTGCCGTGGCGCCGTGCTTCGGTGCAGCGCTTGCAGGACGTGCTGTTGCTCGCGCCTTCGAAGGAATACCTGGCGCGCCTGCCCTACGGCAAACTGCCCGACCGCAACGACTTCAAGCGCTTCATGGGCGATGCACCGAGCCGGCAAAAATACTGGCACGCGGCGATGGACGAGAGCCGCCGACTGGGCGACGAGTTTCTCGAACTGGCTGCCAATGGTCGCCTCGCCGAGCGCTTGCTGACCCTTTAGTCAGCACGGCCAAACACAAGCTGGTAAACTCGCCGCCTGCCCGAATCGCTGCGGCGAACGCCATCTGAACAGAGCTGAAAACACTGTGGAAATCTTCAAGGAATTTACATTCGAATCCGCCCACCGCCTGCCGCACGTCCCGGACGGCCACAAGTGCGGGCGTCTGCACGGTCACTCGTTCAAAGTGGCGATTCACCTCAGCGGTGACCTCGATCCGCACACCGGCTGGATCCGCGACTTCTCCGAGATCAAGGCGATTTTCAAGCCTTTGTACGAGCGTCTGGATCACAACTACCTGAACGATATCCCCGGTCTGGAAAACCCGACCAGCGAAGTATTGGCCAAATTCATCTGGAATGAAATGAAGCCACTGCTGCCGGAACTCAGCGCGATCCGCATTCATGAAACTTGCACCAGCGGTTGCATTTATCGCGGTGAATGATTCAACACAAATCCCCCTGTAGGAGCTGCCGCAGGCTGCGATCTTTTGATCTTGGTCCTGACAAAGAAAGTCAAAAGATCGCAGCCTGCGGCAGCTCCTACAGGGGATTTGTGTTTATCCAGGGAAATAGAGAACAGCCGCCATGGCTGTTTTTTTACGCCTATGCTTCTTGGCTCAAACCCGCCAAGAGGACAGATCCATGACGGACTGGCTGCTCGATCAGGTCTTTGATTTCCATGGCCGACAGGTACGTCATGCCGTGCGCGGCGACGGCCCGCCGCTGGTGTTTGTGCATGGCACGCCCTTCTCTTCCTACGTATGGCACCGCATTGCGCCGCATTTTTTCGCGACGCACCGGGTGCATTATTTCGACCTGCTCGGCTACGGGCGTTCCGAGCAACCTGATGCGGATGTGTCCCTCGGCATACAAAACCAACTCCTCGCGCAATTGCTTGATCACTGGAATATCCAACGTCCCGACGTGGTCGCCCATGACTTCGGCGGCGCCACCGCGTTGCGCACACATCTGCTCGATGGCAAGGACTACCGCAGCCTGACGCTGATCGATCCGGTGGCGCTGACGCCCTGGGGTTCGCCGTTTGTGCAGCATGTGCGCCTGCATGAAGCAGCTTTCAGCGGATTGCCCGACTACATTCAGCGCGCCATCGTACCGACCTACATTCGCGGGGCGATTCACCGCGAGATTCCTGATGATGAATTGGCGCCCTACGTGCAGCCTTGGCTCGGCGATCCGGGCCAAGCGGCGTTCTATCGGCAGATTGCGCAGATGGATGAGCGCTATACCCGTGACGCTGAAAATCAGTACCCGAACATCCGCTGCCCGGTACAGATTCTCTGGGGTGAAGAAGATCAGTGGATTCCCATCGAACGTGGTCGAGCGTTACACAACATGATCCCGGGATCACAATTCCACCCAATCCCCAACGCCGGCCACCTCGTCCAGGAAGACGCCCCGGAAGCCATCGTCGCCGCGCTCCTGCGGTTTCTCTGAGCCCACAAAACGATCACAAACATCCTCTTTAGGAGCTGCCGCAGGCTGCGATCTTTTGCTCTTGATCCGCAAAAACAGGATCAAAAGATCGCGGCCTGCGGCAGCTCCGGGATGGGGTCAGCACAAGACTGTGCGAGCGCTGGACTGCTGGCCCTCACATGGGGCCCGGTTGTGTTCAGGTGCACCGCTTTCGCGCCGAAAACCACCGTCTCGTCTATACATAGCCACAGCGCCCGGTTTGGCACGAGCACTGCAACCCTCCCCGCGTCTTCCCTTTCAGCAAGGACCGCCTCATGACGCAAAACGATTCCGGCAACGATTACCCCCTCAGCGAAGTCCCCCTGCATGCGCGCAAAGGCCTGGCCTCCACGGCGATGGTGTTGCTGGGTTTTACCTTCTTCACCGCGACCATGTTTGCCGGCGGCAAGCTCGGCGTGGCGTTCGGTTTTGCCGAGTTGATGGCGGTGATCATCATCGGCAATCTGCTGCTCGGGGTGTACGCAGCGGGCCTGGGTTACATCGCCTTCAAGAGCGGTCTCAATTCGGTACTGATGGGGCGTTTCTGCTTTGGCGAAGTCGGCAGCAAGCTCAGCGACCTGATCCTCGGTTTCACCCAGATCGGCTGGTATGCCTGGGGCACGGCGACGGCAGCGGTGGTGATCGGCAAGTATTTCAACCTCGATGAGGCCACGGTCCTCGGGTTGATGGTGTTGTTCGGCCTGATGTTCTGCGCCACGGCGTATGTCGGTTATCGCGGGCTGGAGATTCTGTCGTACATCGCGGTGCCGGCAATGATGTTGCTGCTGATGCTGTCGATGTGGGCCGCGACGGTGAAAGTCGGCGGTTTCGAGGGACTGCTGAGCGTTGTGCCCAGTGGTTCGCTGGACTGGTCGACCGCCATCACCCTGGTGTTCGGCACTTTCGTCAGTGGCGCGACGCAGGCGACCAACTGGACGCGCTTTTCGCGTTCGGCAAAAGTTGCGGTACTGGCGAGCCTGATCGGGTTCTTCATCGGCAACGGCCTGATGGTGCTGATCGGCGCCTATGGCGCCATCGTCTACCAGCAACCGGACGTGGTTGAAGTGCTGCTGTTGCAGGGTTTCGCCATGGCCGCAATGGCGATGCTGTTGCTGAACATCTGGAGCACTCAGGACAACACCATCTACAACTTCGCCGTCGCCGGTTGCAACCTGTTGCGCACCGGGCGGCGCAAGACCGTGACGTTGGCGGGTGCGGTGATCGGCACCCTGCTCGCCCTGCTGGGCATGTACGACATGCTGGTGCCTTATCTGATTCTGCTTGGCACGGTGATCCCACCGATTGGCGGCGTGATCATGGCCGACTTCTTCTACCGCTGGCGCGGGCGCTATCCGCGTCTGGCCGACGCACGGCTGCCGGCCTTCAACTGGCCGGGCCTCGGGGCCTACGGGATCGGCACCGTCGCGGCGTTCAGCTCGCCGTGGGTCGCGCCGCTGGTAGGGATCGCTGCTGCCGCGCTAACGTATGTCATCTTCACCGCCATACTCGGCGCCCGCAGTGCAAGCGCGCCACTTCAAGACTTATAAGAAGGATTTGCCTGATGCACATCATCAACGCCCGACTGCGCAACCAGGAAGGTTTGCACGAATTGCACCTTGAAGACGGGCTGATCCGCAGCATCGCCCGCCAGACCGAAGCCCCGACCCTGGGCCCCGACGACCTCGACGCCGGCGGCAATCTGGTAGTGCCGCCCTTCGTCGAGCCGCACATTCACCTCGACGCCACCCTCACCGCCGGCGAACCGCGCTGGAACATGAGCGGCACGCTGTTCGAAGGCATCGAATGCTGGGGCGAGCGCAAGGTCACTATCACCGAAGAAGACACCAAGACCCGCGCCAAGAAAACCATTCAGACCCTGGCGGCTCACGGCATCCAGCATGTGCGCACCCACGTCGACGTCACCGACCCGCAACTCACCGCACTCAAAGCCATGCTCGAAGTGCGCGAGGAAAGTCGACACCTGATCGACCTGCAAATCGTCGCGTTTCCGCAGGAAGGCATCGAGTCGTTCCGCAATGGGCGCGAGTTGATGGAAGAAGCCATCCGCATGGGCGCCGACGTGGTCGGCGGGATCCCGCATTTCGAGTACACCCGCGATCAGGGTGTCAGTTCGGTGAAGTTCCTGATGGACCTGGCCGAACGCACCGGATGCCTGGTCGACGTGCACTGCGACGAGACCGACGACCCGCACTCACGCTTCCTCGAAGTGCTCGCCGAAGAAGCACGCAGCCGTGACATGGGCGCCCTCGTCACCGCCAGCCACACCACGGCGATGGGCTCCTACGACAACGCCTACTGCGCAAAACTGTTCCGCCTGCTCGGCCATTCCGGGATCAGTTTCGTCTCGTGCCCGACCGAGAGCATTCACCTGCAAGGGCGTTTCGACAACTTCCCGAAACGCCGTGGCGTGACCCGCGTGAATGAGCTGCTCGAAGCCGGAATGAACGTGTGTTTCGGCCAGGATTCGATCGTCGACCCGTGGTATCCGCTGGGCAACGGCAACATTCTGCGCGTGCTTGAAGCCGGCCTGCACATCTGCCACATGCTCGGTTACCGCAACCTGCAAAGTGCGCTGGATCTGGTCACCGATAACAGCGCCAAAGCGATGAATCTGGGCGAGCGCTATGGCCTGGAACAGGGGCGACCGGCAAACCT
Source organism: Pseudomonas sp. P42 (assembly GCF_017973755.1). Taxonomy (NCBI): domain Bacteria; kingdom Pseudomonadati; phylum Pseudomonadota; class Gammaproteobacteria; order Pseudomonadales; family Pseudomonadaceae; genus Pseudomonas; species Pseudomonas sp. P42. Next base: position 630,851 of record NZ_JACOPU010000004.1, read on the forward strand.
GCTGATCCTCTCGGCGGACAGCGATTACGAGGTCATTCGCAGCCAGGGCTTGCCGCTGTATTCGATTCGCGGCGGCAAGGTGTTGATGAAGCGGCAGATGCCGGTGGTGGAGTTCAGCAGCAGTTTGAGCTGAGGCCGAGGGCCCCATCGCTGGCAAGCCAGCTCCCACAGGATTTTCGGTGAGCACAGTGTGTGTCTGGCCTAGGACTGCCGTGTACACAGACGCAGTGCTCAGCACAAAAACCTGTGGGAGTCTGGCTTGCCAGCGATGGCGATTTCAAATTCAACCCATCAACTGCGCCGTACCGAACAATCTGACCCCGATCAATTCACCGTGCTCTTCTTCAAGCAAAATCGGAGCGGTGCCGCCTGGCATCACGACGTGCACCTCGCCCGCGTCAACCCAACCGACTCGCCACGCCGCGCACGCCACCGCACTGGCGCTGGTACCGGAGGAAGCGGTCGGCCCTTCGCCGCGTTCGAACACCCGCGCGACAATTCGCTGCTCGGACTCGCGCACGGCCCACTGCAGATTGACGCCCGCCGGGCAAGGATCACCTTCACCCGTCGGCATCGCATAAGCAATCCGGGTCAGGCCTTCGGTCAGTGGTGATTCGCGCATTTGCTCGTTACTCGGCAATGCGCCAGCGTCTGTCAGTAACGTCACACAATGCGGATTGCCGATGCGTACAAACTGACTGCGGCTCCACGTCGGATCGAGTTGCGCCAAGGGCTGCACATGGCTCACGGCACGCCCATTGAATTCGCCGTTTGCAATGTTCTGCGCCCCGACCGCATCCGCGCCGAATTCGGGTTGGCCGAGATCCAGCCAGAAACCTTTCACACCTTCGATTTGCGCCGGTTTCACCGAAGTTTGCAGCGCATCACCCTTGTCGTGGTGGACGCTTAATCGTGCCCCCTGATCCGGCATCGATCCCTGTTCGGTCAACGCTTGAGAAAATATCGTCAGGCCGTTGCCACTGCGCTCGGCGAGGGTGCCGTCGGTGTTGACGATCAGCACGTCAAACGGCGGCGAGTTCTGGAAAGGGCCGATCAGCAGGCCATCGCTGCGGTGAGGTTTGCTGTGGGGCGGGCGCTGACCTTCCGGCCAGTCGCAGCACAGCGCGATGGCCGCTTTACTCCATGCCTTGCGCGATGACGCACATTCGGTTGCACTCGCTGGCAAATCAATCCCCGCTTCACGCAACGTCGCCGGAGAAACCATCCCATAGATGTTGCCCCGAGCATCGTAGAACTGCGTCATCACCTGCCCTTCATCGTTTCGAAAATAGCACTGTAAAACGCAATCCCCTGTGGGAGCGAGCCCGCTCGCGAATGCGTGGGCTGAGTCAAAGAACCTGTCCACCGACACACCGCTTTCGCGAGCAGGCTCGCTCCCACGGGTTGGACTGTGCAACGATATCCTCCTGCGTTCCACCAAGCCCTGTGATCGAACCTCGACGCTCAATCACTGTCCCTCGGGGACGCGATGTATTTTTCCCAAGGATCGATATGACCAGCCTCACCCCCCAAGACACGTTCGTCCCCGGACGCATGCAACAGATGTCCACCCGCATCGCTTTTTTCATCGCCGGCCTCGGTATTGCCGCGTGGGCGCCACTGGTGCCGTACGCCAAGGCCCGCGCCGGGCTCAATGAGGGCACCTTGGGATTGCTGCTGTTGTGCCTCGGCGTCGGTTCGATTCTGGCGATGCCATTGGCGGGTATTTTGGCCACGCGGTTTGGCTGCCGACGCGTGGCAACTGGCGGCACGTTACTGATCTGCGCGGCGTTGCCGTTGCTGGCGACGGTGTCGTCGGTTCCGGCGCTGATTGCCACGCTGTTCATGTTCGGCGCAGGGCTGGGTACGGTGGATTCGACGGTAAACCTGCAAGCGGTGATCGTCGAGCGCGCCAGCGGCAAGAACATGATGTCGGGTTTTCACGGCTTGTTCAGCCTCGGCGGGATTGTCGGCGCGGCGGGCGTCAGCGCCCTGCTCGGCCTTGGTATGTCGCCGCTGGGTGCGATGCTGGTGGTGGTCGCGGTGCTGATCGGCGCGCTGTTCAAATGCGTCCCGCACATGCTGCCGTATGGCAGCGAAAGCTCGGGCCCGGCCTTCGCGGTGCCGCACGGCATCGTGCTGTTTATCGGCGGGATGTGCTTCATCGTGTTCCTCACCGAAGGCGCGGCGCTGGACTGGAGCGCGGTGTTCCTCGCTCAGGAACGCGGGATCGACACGGCGTATGCGGGTTTGGGTTACGCGGCATTTGCCCTGACCATGACCGCCGGCCGCTTGATGGGCGACCGGATTGTGCGCAGTGTCGGTGCGACGCGGATCATTCTGTTTGGTGGCCTGTTGGCGGCGGCAGGCTTGTTCCTGGCGACGTTCGCGCCAAGCTGGCAACTCGCTCTGGTCGGTTATGCGCTGGTCGGTGCCGGTTGTTCGAACATCGTGCCGGTGCTGTACACGGCGGTGGGCAAGCAGACGGTGATGCCGGAAAGCATTGCCGTGCCGGCGATCACTACGCTGGGTTATGCGGGGATTCTGGCGGGGCCGGCGGTGATCGGGTTTGTCGCGCATGCCAGCAGCTTGAGCTTCGCGTTTGGGCTAATGGCGGTGTTGTTGGTGGCGGTGGCGATTGGCGGGAAGGTGTTGAAAGTCTGAACCGAGTGCAGCTGCCAGATCGCGAACTGTGTGGGAGTTGCTGAAGGCTGCGGTCTTTTGATTTGGTTTTTTGGGGGTTGGGTTTGGGGTTTGTGGGCATATCCGTTGGTGCGGGTGCTGCCGCTGGCGGTTTCGCTCTTACAGCGAGTCCCTTTTTCAAACGCCAAAAAGGAACCAAAAGGCTTTGCCCCGGCGTACGGCACTTCGCTGAGGATCAGTGTTCCCTCGCTACGGTGTCCATCCGGGGGCATCGTGTACGGTTTGCTTCGCTGCACCTCCTCTCGATGTATGCGGCTTCGCCGCACGGCGCTACGCGCCTAACCCCCGGATGAACACCTTCGCTCGGCCTGCCGATGGGGCAAAAAATCAAAAGCCGAAGCAAGATCAAAAGCAAGATCAAAAGCCCCTCACCCTAGCCCTCTCCCGGAGGGAGAGGGGACTGACCGGGGTGCTTGGGCGAACTACGCCGACGTGCGATACCGAGTCGAACTCAGATTCTGAAAGCCTCACAAATCGGCTCCCTCTCCTCGGGGAGAGGGCTGGGCGGGCGGCGTTCCGATGAGGGGCGAATCCAACCCAAAACCAAAGCCAACCGCACCGCTCTCCCACCACTCAACACAATGAGCGTTAGCTCGAGTGCAGCTCTTGATATCGAAGGCCCGTCGGAAGGCTGAGTGGAGGGATTCATCCGGGGAGGACATCGAAAGGAGGTGCAGCGAAGCAAACCGGAATCGATGCCCCGGATGGATCCCGGAGCGAAGGAACCCGAGCCACAGCGAGGGCCGAACGTCAGGGCACAGACCTTTTGGTTACTTTTGGGGCGTTTGCCAAAAGTGACCCGCCGTAAGGGCGGAACCCTACTCAGCCATCACCCCAAAAACGGATCTGCACCCCAAGGCCTCAAAACGCCAAACTAGCCTGCACAAAGAACGTACGAGGCGCCCCCACATACATCCCCGAATTGTTATCACTGGAACGCGTGAAATACTGCTTGTCAAAGACGTTCTTCACCCCGGCGCCCAGCTTCAGATTCGACACCTGCGGCCCGAAGTCATAACCACCGCGCACGTTCCACGTCACATAACCCGGAATATCACCGTACTGCCCATCCGCCGTGCCGTCAGTGATGTAGTTACCGTTAAAACTACCATCGGCGTTCACACCAGTACCCGGCGAACGCTGTTTCGACTGGGCAAAACCGTCAAGATTGTAGGTCCAGCGGTTGACGTCATAGCGCAAACCAACGGTCGCCACCTGACGCGAATAGAACGGCAGGTCACGGCCCTTGAAGCCTGGAATCTCGCCTTCATAGGTCGCACGGGTATACGTAAAACCGGCATTCGCGGTCAGACCATCAAGGCGCGGGTTCAATGCAGCCATGTCGTAGTGCACCGAGGCTTCAATGCCCTGATGCTTGGTCGCACCGAGGTTGGTCCAGCCCACGTCGTTGCTGATGTATTGCAGTTCGTCGTCGAAGTCGATGTAGAACAGCGTCACTTCCCCGCCCCACACGTCATCGTTGTAACGCGTGCCGATCTCGTAGGTCTTGGCTTTTTCCGGTTGCAGACCGTTGGCGGTGCTATCGCCCGAGCCGCCCTGCCCCAGCTGGAAATATTGCAGGCTGCCGAACGAGGTTTCGTAGTTGGCAAACAGCTTCCACGCGTCTGACAGGTGATACATCACGCTCAACGCTGGCAGCGGTTCATTGCTTTCGATGCTGCGGTTTTTCTCTGGCACCGGTCTGCCGGCGGTATCAAGCACCGCGCGATCGTGCCAATCCGTGCTGATGTGTTCGAAGCGAATGCCCGGCGTGATCGTCCAGTTGCCAACGTCGATTTTGTTGTCGACGTAAACCGAGTTGGCCTCGGTGCCGCCGGTACGATCCTGGAACACGTGGCCGTCGGAAGTCGGCGTGACGACAGGCTGGTTATTGACCAGCGCCAGTCGGCTCGACTGTTCGTGCATCGCCTCTTTCAGATAGCGATAACCGACGCTGACTTCCTGGGTGGTCGGGCCGACGTCGAACACGCGCGACACACGCGGCTCGATGCCCAAGGTGTAATAAGAGCGCGGATACGAACTGAGGGTCTTCTGGTCGCGTGCGGCGATGGTGCTGCCACGGAAACTGTCGGTGTAGTAGGTCAGCACTTCAGCCTGAGTGCGCTCGTCGATCTGGCGAATCCACTTGAACGATACGTCCTTGCGACGGCCCGTAAAGCTGTCGTAGTCGCGCACCGACTCATACGGATTGTCGTCGTACTGCTTCTGCGTAAGGCCGCCCGGCATGTCGGCGCTGGCGTCGTAGTAATGGAAATTGAGACTGAAATCATCCTGATCGGTCGGCGCCCAGTGCGTCTTGAGGAGCACGTCGTCAATGTCGTTGCCGTTGTTGCGCTCGCGGTAGCCGTGGCCGTTGACGCCCGAGTACAACAGCGCCACGCCCATGCCGTTGTCGGCGGTGCCGCCGAGGAACGCCGTGTCGATGTGCTTCCATCCACCATACTGAGTGGTTTCCAGCGTGGTGCCGATCTCGCCAGTGGTTTTTTCCGGGATTGCGCGAGTGACGAAGTTGATCACGCCACCGACGTTTTGCGGCCCATAACGCACGGAACCGGCACCACGCACCACGTCGATGCTGTCGAGGTTGCCCGACGAGATCGGCGCCATCGACAGTTGTGGTTGACCGTACGGCGCAAACGCCGCTGGCACGCCATCGATGAGCACGGTGGAGCGTGGCGACAGACGCGACGTCAGACCGCGCACGCCAACGTTCAGGGCAATGTCGCTGCCGCCGGTGCCGTTGGAGTCTTGCACCTGTACGCCGGGCACGCGTTTGAGCACGTCGCTGACGTTCATTGCGCCCTGCTCGACCATCGCTTCGCGGCGAATCACCGTCCGCGCGCCGGGGTGGTTTTGCACCACGGCCGCATTCGCGTCGCCGAGCCAGTCGCCGACCACTTTGATATCGGTCACGCCCAGTTCCAGCGGGCCGTTGGTGGCGGCAGAAGTCGCGGCGGGCGACAGCGTCACCGAGCCTTCGTTGATCTGATAATCCAGACCGCTGCCTTGCAGCAATTGGCGCAGCGCCTGTTCTGGCGAGAGATCACCGTCGACCGCCGGGGCTTGTTTGCCGGCGACCAGATCCGGACTGAAAAACACTTGCAGCGAAGTTTGCTGGCCCAGTTCACTCAAGGCCTGACCCAGCGGCTGCGCGCGAATATGAATAGCTTCAGCAGCGAACGCCAAAGGCACGGCAGCGTTGACCGCCAGCGCGAGGGCCAGCGGCAACCAAGGAGATTTTTTGTTGTTGGCAGTGATGGTTTTCACGTCGAACGTAGTCCTGTGGATCGCAAGAGTGTGCGGCTGTTAATGCAAACCAGTTGCAGTTGAACAGGAAGACGATGAACTCGAAAAAAACCTGAATGTTATTTTGAAATTATTTCCTGGCTGCCATCCGCGAGAGTGCGAATGTCCACCGGCAGAATGTTCGGCAAGGCCTTGAGCAAGGCGTCGGTGTTGTCGGATTTGAACACACTGGTGAGGCGCAGATTGGCCACGCCGGGGTTGCCGACGGTCAGCGGTTGCTCGCGATAACGCGACACTTCAGCGGCCACTTCACTGAGGCGGGCGTTGTTGAACACCAGTTTGCCACTGCGCCACGCCGTCAGCTCCGCCGGGTTGACCGCGTAGGCTGCCGCGACTTTGCCTTGCGCATCGACGTGGGTGCCGAGGCCGGCGGTCAGGTTGATAAATTCGTTGTCCGGCGCATCGTGTCCCTGGACCTTCACCGTGCCCTGCTCCACCGCCACCCGTGTCTGCGTCACGTCGCGGCGCACATCGAAGCGCGTGCCGGTGACCGTGACCTTGCCGCTGCCGGCCTCGACTACAAACGGTCGCGAGGCGTCGTGCTCGACGCTGAACATCGCCTCGCCTTCACTCAATTCGATGAGCCGGCGATCCGTTTCATAACGCACCTGCAAGCGACTGCGGCTGTTGAGGTCGATCACCGAGCCGTCCGGCAATGCCACATGCTTGCGCTCACCGAGCGCGGTGGAGAATTCTGCGCTGTAACCGCCCGGGTGATTAAGGCCGCTGAACAGTCCCAGTCCAAGCGCCACCGCCAGCACACTGGCGGCCACCGCATAACGCAGCAGCGGACGCCGCTCACGACGCGCCGGTTGGTTTTCAGCGAGGGCTTTGAGGCGTGGCGCCGGCAGCAGGTCAGCCGCCGTCCACAGCCCTTGCAGCAGCTGGAATTCATCACGGTGTTGCGGATGTTGATTCAGCCAGGCGTCAAAGCGCTGCTGCTCGTCGGCACTGACGGCCGGCTCCTGCAAACGCACAAACCAGCGAGCCGCGTCATCGCGCACCGTCGTTTGCCCGCACGCGCAATCACGAGTATCCATCATGGAATGTCCTGTTTGGCCGGGGATTCAATTACACACAGCCCCGTGCAGGAGCTGCCGAAGGCTGCGATCTTTTCGTCACAACGCAGATTCACGACTGCAGCCCGTCCAGTCGATCACGCAGATGCCGCAGGGTGCGGATCATATACTTTTCGACCATGTTCTTGGACAGCCCCAGGCGTTCTGCGATTTCCGCCTGGGTCAGGCCTTCGATCTTCTGCCAGACAAAAATCTTCCGGCAATTGACTGGCAGCTCCGCGAGCGCCCGTTCGATGGAGTCGGCCAACTGGATCGCATGCATGTAATGCTCCGGGTCGCCGGATGACGACGCACTGTGATCGATCGCCTCCGACTCCATGGCGCCGCGCCGATCCTCCCGCCGATAGCCATCGACCGCGATATTGCGCGCGGTCTGGTGCAAATACGCCCGGGGTTGCTGCACCTGCGCCGAATCGGATTCGAGCACCCGCACAAAGGTGTCGTGCGCCAGATCCTCGGCCTGCGCGCGATTGCGCAGGCGACGAGTCCAGGTGCCGATCAACTCTTCGTAATGCTCGAAAAAGCCGGGTCTGCGGGGACGCATGGGGGTATGGGTGTTGTGCTGAGGTAAGGAGCGCGAATAGTAATGGTTACTATTAATACCGGCAAATCATTCCGATCATAAGCAAATCCCCCTGTAGGAGCTGCGGCACGCTGCGATCTTTTGATCCTGGTTTTCCAAGATCAAAAGGTCACAGCCTGGCGCAGCTCCTACACGGGAGTATCGGGATCAGCCTTTTTCGTCGATGCCGGCTTGCAGGGTTTGGGTATCGAGATGCCCGCTCAAGGTGACCGGGCCGACTTTCAGATCACCGTTCTCAAACGACACCTTCGGCGCGTTTTCCTCGGTTTTTTGTGGCAGATCCAGGCCAGCCTTGATGCCGTAATCGCGATTGTTCAGGTCGGTGCTGCTGACCTTCGAACCACCCAGATCAACCTTGCCGTCACTCGCCGAAATGCGCGCGCCGGTCAGTTGTGTCGCGCCGCCTACATTCAGGTTTACACCTTGACTGGCGCTGATGCCGGACGCCTGCGCGACGCTGTTCTTGTGCGCGTATTCGCCCTGCGCTTTCAGCGTCGGTTTGTAGTCGGTGCCGGCGAGTTTCTCCTTGTCGTTCGGTGGGTTCTTCTTGGCGGTCAGGCCCAGATCCACGTCAACCTTGGCGCTTGTCTTCGAGTCTTGGCGGCTGTCGACTGTCAGATTACCGGCGACATTCCCGCTGACAGTCTTCGCATCGATTCGCGCGCCAGCCAACTCTGCATCACCTGCGCTGTTCAACACCACACTGTCAGCCTTGATCTGGCTGTTCTGCTGCGTGGTGCCCTGCAGGTAATCCACGCCCACCTTGGCGCCGGCATTGAAACCATGGTCGCTGCTGGCCTTCTCATCGGCGGCTGTCGGTTTCTTGCTGCTCAGATTACCGCCGGCATTCAGTGCGACGTTCCAGTTGTTACGGCTTTCAGTGGACTGTGCCGACTCCTGAACATAGCCGCCCTTCTGTGCATCGACGTTGACGTTTGGTGCACTGACTTGCGTGCCTTGCAGATGAACAGCGTCACCGCTCAGGTTGATCCCGCTCTGGCTAGTGATTTGGCCACCGGTCAGTGTTTGTGAGTGCTCATTGACCCGGCCAATGTTGAAGTTGCCACTGAGATTGCCGCCCTGATCGCGGCTCTTCTCGCTGCTGGATTTGCTACCGCCGCCCTTCAAGCCGCCGCCGAGATTGCTGCCGGTGGCAGTGTGAGTGTCTGTCGCTGCTTGCAGATCGAGTTTGCCGTCAGCATGCAGATCGATAGCGCCAGCGCTGTCGATCGTCGTGCCTTGCTGGACCTGATTGCCGCCGCTGCTCAGTTGTACCGGGCCGTTGCCGGTGATGCTTGCGACATGGGCCTGAGTGTCAGAGGTCTGCTTGCCGGTGTGGTCGAGCTGGAACCCGGCGCCGAGATCAACGTTGGTGCCATCGCTGCCCGGCAAGGTGCCAACTGTCAGCGAAACATTGCCGCGCAGACTGGCATCACTGCTGTTCTGGCGATCGTTGGCCTGATTGAGCGCAAGATCGCCGTCGGTCTTGATGCTCACGCCGCCCTGCCCGCCGTCGAAACGGCTGCCTTCGAACTGCGCGTCGCCACCGACCTTGATGTTCACACCTTGGCTGCCGGCATAAGCGCCGACCACCGCCGTGGAACTGTCCTTGCTCGACTGGCTGCTGCCACCCGCGCCGCTACCGGCGACATTCACGTCTTCGCCGGTTTTGGTGTAGACCCGCACGTCGACTTTGGCATCCACCGAACTGTCGGTACTGGCGTGGGTATTGCTCGCGGCATCGGCAACCAGTTTGTCGGCGCTGATGTTCACTTTACCGGCGCTGGCGTTGTACTGCGTGCCTTGGTCGTGCAGCGTTCCGGCGACGTTCACGTCGACAGTGCCGCCGTCAAAACGACTGACCACAGCGTTGCTGGCTTGCTCGGTTTTCTCGGCGCTGCCGTGACCGACCGCGACGTCGATACCGACGCTCGGCTGACCGAGATTGGCCAGTGCATCCTTGTCCGGCACCTTGGCGTTCAGCACATCTTTAACCGCACCAGCGATAGGCCGGGCGATGTCTTTGTACTCGACGTTGGCACCGATGTCCGCCGACCAGTTGCTCTGGTTATGGGTGCTGCTTTCGGTGTTGCTGGCCGCGCGGTTATCGACTTCGTTGGCCACGATGTTCAGACCGTTGCCAGCCTTCACTTGCGCGCCTTCGGTGGCGAGCTTGTCGGCGTTGATCGTCAGGCCGCCGCTGCTCTGCACGCTGGTGGTTTGCGCAGTGGTTTTGCTGCTGCTGTCCTGCGAGGTGCTGTGGGCGAAATCGATGCCACTGCCGGCGCGATCGAGGCCGCCGGTGTAATAGAAACCGCCGCCGGTGCTGGACTGGTCGGTGGAGGTTTTGTGACTGTCCTGCTCGGCCAGCAACGACACGTTTTTACCGCTCAACGTCGTGTCGCCCGCGGTGGATTTAACGTCCGCGCCCTTGAGGATCACGTCGCCACCCGCCTTCACTTGCACGCTACCGCCGCTGAGGCTGGAACCTTGCTGGGTCACGTCGTTACGGGTCACGGTTTGTTGCTTGTCTTCGTAATGAATCCCTGCGCGATATTGCTCTGGCGTCTGCTCTTTGGCGTAGGCATCGAAGCCACGGGTTTCAGTCGTGGTGCTGCTGTCGTGGCTGTTCTGCGCGGAATGCACGTTCACATCCCCCGCCGCATCCGCCGTCAACGCGCCGCCCGCCTTGACGGTCGAGCCGGCCACTTCGATGTCCTTGGCGCTTTTGAGCTTGAGGTTGCTGTCGGACACCAGTTCGCTGCGCACCGTGGTGCTGTCCTTGGCGTTCTGGCGCGACTCGTCCTTGCTGATGCCGAAGAACTTGCTGTCCTTGTCATGATTGTTGCTGTGCGAGGTGTCTTGCACGCCGTCGACGATCAGCGAACCCTTGTCGCTGATCACGCTTGCGTCGGTGCCGCCACGGACCTGGCTGCCGCTGATGCGTACGTCGTCAGCCTTGACGATCAGTTTGCCCGCCGCATTGACCTTGCTGCCCTGATGCTGGGTCTGGCCCTTGTCGGCATCACCGGTTTTGCCAAAGAAACCACCGCCCACCAGATCGCCGGAATAGCGATTGTCGTTGCTGCGATCGGTGCGTGTGGCCGTGGTGATTTCCACCTGTTTGCCGGCCAGTTGCAGGTCGCCCGCACTGTTCAACTCGGCACCTTCGGAACGCAACAGCGCTGCGGTTTGCAGGGCGATATTGCCAGCCTTCAACTGGCTGGTGACACTGCGCTGCTCTTCGCTGCTGGTGTTCCAGTTGGCTTTCCACAAGTGTTTGCGGTGATTGCCCTGATCGGTCTGGGTGTGGCTTTCGGTGGCGGCGGTCAGACGCAGGTCACCGCCACTTTGCACGCTGAGATTCTTCGCCGCTTCGACTTTTGCAGCCTGCAACTGAGTGTCTTTGCCGGACGACAATGTCGCGTCGCGGCTGGCGATAATCTGGCTGCCGTGCTGACGCGACTCGCTGTCGGTTTGGGTACGGTCGTAGGTTTCCCACGTGATGCCGATGGTGCTGTTACTCCAGTTTTCGCGCTTTTCCTGGAGCTTGCGGCTTTCGACTGTACTCAGGGTCAGATTGCGCTTGGCATCGACGCTAACGTCACGACCACTGACATCGGTGGCGGCCAAGGTCAGGTCCTTGCCGCTGTGCAGACCGGCATCGCCCTGGCTGCTGCGGATACCCGCGCGCGTCACGTCGAGACTGTTCGCCACTGCATCGCCGCTGACGCTGAGGTCGCCGGCAGAACGAATCTGCACGCCATCGCGCCCGGCCACTTGTACCGCGCCAACTCGCACGCCAGCGCCTTCAGCGGTGCTGACGATGTTGATGCGTCCGGCTTGCATCGCCCCGAACAGGCTGGCGTCGATGCGTTGATCGGCGGTGTTGCCTGCCGGGTCCACAGTCTTCACCTGGCCGCTGGCGTAATCGACCTGATTGCGGCCAACGGTGAGGTTGAGTTGGTCGCGGGCATTGAGCGCGCCCTGGCTGTCGATACGCGGGGCAATCAGGTTGATCGAGCCCTCGCCGTTACGCAGGCCGCCGTTCTGAATCTGCAACTGGCCGCTGGCGTCACGGGTGCTCAGGGCTTGCAGTTTGCCGTCGTTCAACTCCGGACGACCGACCACCAGATTGGCGTTCGGCGTGTTGATGAAACTGCCGCCATTCACCGAAATGCCGTTGGGGTTGGCCAGCACGTAATCGGCGGCGCGACCGAAGATTTCCTGTGCGCCGTTGATGGCCGACGGGTTGCGGCTGATCACTTCGTTGAGGATCACGCTCGCCGCTTGCCCCTGCAGTTGCGGGTTGGCCGCCAGTTGGCCGGCGAGTTGCGATTGCCCGGCCTGCAAGGCGTTGTTCAGCACCAAGCCCTGGCGGTCGACGTTGTAGTCGAGGAACTGGTTGTGCGACAGGCCCGAACCGTTGGGCGCGACGATATTGACGATCGGCACACCGCCCTGAGTCTGCAATTGCGCGGTGCCGCCCGGTCCGGGAGCGACGACTACACCACCGGCCAAAGCGCTCGGCAGGTGCACGGCGAAGAACAGACTGGCGATCGCCCAACGCAATTTGCCCCGTGGGGAAAGATGAAATGCAAAGGTAGGTGCTGGCATAAGAACGTCTCCATGTAAGTACGGCATCACGTCGCGCGTTTTGGTGTTGGCCGTGGCTGTCGCGCTCAGATCCGACGGCTGTTTGTTCACTGCATTGTTCGTATCAGTCATATCTGCACCCCGACCCGCATCAGCCAGGTTTCGGGCTCGTGTTGCAGTCCGTTTGGGGTGTTGAGGGCGCGTTGGTAATCGACGTCCACTTGCAGGTTCTTCCAGCCCAGATTCAGGCCGACACTGGCGCCGCTCAGGCGTTGACCCTGAGCGCCGTGATCGGCCTTGATCCAGCCGTGGTCGAGGCCGACACGCGGGGTCATCTGCACCGGCCATTCGCTGCGCAGCGGCAGGCGCAAGGTGTTGCGCCAGATCGCACCGCTGGCACCGGAGGCACTGCTGACGCGATAACCGCGCACCGCCGAATCGTCGGTACCCAGCAGTTGCTCGATGGCTGGCAGCGGATCAGGGCTGTACTGCAAATTGAGTTGGCTCTGCCATTGCCAGACTTGCGCGCCGAACTGGCCATTGCGCCATTGACTGAGGCCGGCGCGGTACTTGCGAAACTGTGCCTTCGGCAGGTTGTTGATCGCCTGTCGGGAATCGTCATCGGCACCGAACCAGCGCAGGCCTTGCGCGTAGTTGACGTCGAGATTCCAAACCGCGCGGTCGATCCAGAACAGATTGAGCCCGGCTTCGGCCACGGTCAGGGTCGGGCTCTGGATGCCCAGACGGACGTGTTGCAGATAACTGTCGACGTCCTTGTGCGCCAGTTGCAGATTGGCGCTGAGCTGGCGGCTCTGGTCGCGCCACAACACGCGGTCGGCGCGCAGGCTGACCTGGTCAGTGATGCCGGTGCTGTGAAAAGTCGTGCTCGGCAATTTGAACGGCGCGCGGTATTCGGCGTGGCTGGCGAACACGCTGTAGGTCCAGTAGCCGTAGGGGATCGCGTAATAAAGGCTGGCGTTGCGGCTATAGCGGTCGCCCTGATTCAACGTGTCACTGGCGCTGAGGCTCAACAGGTCGTTGAGTTCCAGCGGGCTGTCGAGGCTCAGACTGAGGGTATCGCGGTCGCGCCCGGTGCTGGCGCTGCCGAGGTTGTCGATCCCTGCATTCAAGGCCCAGCGCGAGTGCCCGGTGGTGCGCGAACGCAGGATGATCCGTGAGGCGCCGGGCTGACTGCCGGGGGCGATGTCGGCGGTGAGGTCAACCGAGCGCAAGCGGTTCAACTGATCCAGCCCCTGCTCCAGATCGCGCAGGTTCAACGGCCCACCGAGCATGCCCGGGAACGCACCACCGAGGGAAACCGGCAGGCTTTGATCGGCCAGTTCGATGGACTCGATGTAGCCTTCGTCAATCCGGATGTCCAGCGACTGCCCCGCCGCCGGTGCACTCACCAGGTAGGGACGGCTGGCGATGTAGCCCTTCTCGACGTAAATCGCGGTGATGGTCGCCAGCAGATGATTGATCTGGCCGACGCCCATGCATGGCGCAAGCAGAGGCTTGATGCGGGCATTGAGTTTGTCGCTGTCGATCAGCGTGACGCCGCCGATGCGCGTGCCGCTCAACGGCCAGCAGCGCTCATCGGGAGTAACGGTTTGGGGAATCGCTGGAGTGACCGGCGCCGGGCCGAACGCGCCGCGCTCCAACTGACGTTTTCTTTGCTCAAGTTGCAGCTGTTGCAAATCGCGCTGTTGCTGTTGCTGCTGGCGCAGCACTTCCTGGCCCGGTGCGACAGGTTCGGCCGCTTCAAGCGAGGACGCAACCACGCTCAACACAACGACCGACCACAGCGGCCAACCCGTGACATAACCAGGAAAAACAGCGCGAATCGAATACGGCACGCAACATCCTTGCGATCATTGAATGGCGTAATGCCACATCATCAATGATCGTGATAGTCGGAGCCCTCCTACACAAATGCAAGACGCTTCCTACAGCGCTTACATTTCTTAAACAATTGCTTTTGTTGCTCTTATTGTCAGCAGCAACGCCACGGCACTGCAGGCTATCAGGGTTTCCCCGAGGGCCTGAGACCACCCGGCGAGCATCATGCCCGCGCCGATCAGCAGGTAATAAATCAGTCCCAACAAAGCTCCGGCAGTGCCGAGACGATCCGAGTAATTGACCAGAGCCATGCCAAGAATATTGGGGATTGCCATGCCGAATGCCAGCACGATCAGCAACATCGGCAGCACAAACGCGCCACTGTCCTGCAGCCACCAGACGCCAAGGCCACCGAGCAAACCGGTAACGGCGGCGAGCCGGATCAACTGCATCGCGGCACACCCTGCCTGCAACAAACGCCTGTTGGCCCATGCGCCAAAACCTGAGCCCAGCGCGAGGATCACGCCGCTGTAGCCGAACCATGTTGCGTCCAGATTCAGACGCTGAAAAATGAACGGGCCAAGGCTGTAATAACTGAACAGCGCCACATTGAACGCAGCAATCCATAACGCCGAGCGCCAGATGCCCAAGTCGCGCAGCATGCGAGCGAGGGTTTCCCACACACAAACGTGGGGCGTTTGCTGAGGGCGGGTTTCCGGCAAAGCGTAGCAACTCCAGAACCACAGCGTCGCAGCGATTAAAACCAGCGCAATCAGCACGCCGCGATAGCCGAATGCTTCGACCAGACTGGCACCGCTGAACAAACCGATCGCGGGACTGGCCGCCAACGCGATGCCCACCAGGGAAAACACCTGCGCCAGTTCTGCGCCTTTGAAACGGTCACGCAGCAAAGTTTGCGTGACCACTGAGCCCACCGCCGCGCCGAATGCCGCCAAACCCTGCGCCAGCAGCAGACCGTTGAAACTGCTGACCCGCAGCGCGATAACCGTGGCGACCGCGTAGATCGCCAACCCCACAAGCATGACCGGACGCCGGCCGATGCGATCACACAATCGCCCCCACACCACCACGCCCACGGCAAAGGCGAGAAAGTAAACCGACAAAGTCTGCGCTGCCGCCTCAGGACTGACTTCAAACACCCGACCGATATCCCCCAGCGCCGGGCTGTACAGGGTCTGCGCAATCTGCGGAAACATCAGCAACGCTATCGCCAGCGGTAACAGATTTCTGTTGTTCATTATTTATGACTCCTCGAGTAAATCGCCGGGGAGTTTAAGAACTGCTGACTGGCGTATTATCCGAATCCTGCCAATTTATCGCGCAAATCGGACAACCCATGGCCTGGATCGACGCCCACACACTCTTTGATGCAAACCATTACTCGGCGCCGGTGATCGGCATCGCAGCAATACTGGGTGATCACGATTCCGGACAACATCAGCACCTGCACGGACAACTGCTGTACACCCGCCAGGGCTGCACGCGCATCACCCTCGCGCAACAATTGTGTCTGCTGCCACCGTCGCGCGCGGCGTGGATTCCGGCGGGGGTGAGCCATCGCGCGGTGATGCAGCAAAGCGTCGATTACCGCTCTATTTACCTGATCCCGGAACTGTGCCGCGAGCTGCCGCAACAGGTCTGCGTTATCGAAGTCAGCCCTCTGCTGCGCGCCGTGCTGGAGCCCATGGCCACGGCGGATTTCGACACTGATTGGCAACAGGGCAAATTCGCCCATCTACTTGGCTTGTGCCTGAGCGAAATTGTTGAAGCGGCACAACAACCGATGTTGTTGCCGTTGCCACGGGACAAGCGTTTGCTGCCACTGCTCGCAACACCGGAACAATTGCCGCCGGAACTGCAGGTGCTGGAACGCCAGATCGGCGCCAGCAGCCGCACCATCGGCCGAATCTTCCAGCGCGAGACCGGCATGAGTTATCAGCAGTGGCGCCAGCAATGGCGGTTGATACGCGCCATGGAGTTGCTCGCCACCGGACGCAGCCTCAGTTATTGCAGCTTCGAACTGGGCTTCGCCAGTGACAGCGCATTCATCGCGTTCTTCAAAGCCATGACCGGCAGCACACCCGGCCAGTGGCTCAAATAAACATTTGACGACCGGCGCACGCCTCCACGCAAATTGTGATGTGGCCTCAGGCCTGAGGCGTTTTGCGAAAGCCTACCGCCAAGCGGTTCCAGCTGTTGATGGTGCTGATCGCGACGCTCAGGTCGACCATTTCCTTGGGCGAAAACTGTGCGGCAACGACGTCGTAGTCTTCGTCCGGCGCGTGGGTCAGGCTCAGTTGGGTCAGCGATTCGGTCCACAGCAGCGCGGCGCGCTCGCGGTCACTGAAGAATGGCGCTTCACGCCATGCGGTCACCGCGAACAGGCGCCGTGGAGTTTCGCCACCCTTGATTGCATCGGCGGTGTGCATGTCGATACAAAAAGCGCAGCCGTTGATTTGCGAGGCGCGCAGCTTGACCAGTTCGATCAGGGTTTTTTCCAGCGGCAGCTTTGAGACGGCGGTTTCCAGGGCGATCATCGCTTTCAGGGCGTCCGGGGAAGCAGTGTAGAAATCGATACGAGGTTGCATGGTAGTTTTCCGGGGCAAGTGAATGTGTGGCTACGTTAGTCCCGGTGCAGCGCTCGGCAAATAGCCAATATTCCTGAAGAACAGTAGGCCACTCCATCGACCGCTCGTCACTCGGACGGCACAAAGCGTTGGGGGCCTCAGACCAATATCAGGTAAATCCCCTTTTTGGAGACGTACCATGATGACGCGCAAACTTACCTCGTTACTGCTCGCTGGCCTGCTGGCCACGGCATCGGCTGCCAGCTTCGCTGCCAACGACGGCGCCGATGCAACGGGCACCAAATCGGGATCCACCAGCGGCTCGACCATGCCACCGGACAACACGCCGGGCGCGCCATCTGGCGGTAACGGCGCCGACGGCACCGGCACCAACGGCGGCGCCAGCGGATCGGGCTCTGGTGCTGGTGGTGGCACCGGTTCGGCGGGTGGTGGTACCGGCGGTGCGGGCGGTGGCACAGGTGGCTGAACGAACAAGAGCCATCCGTGGTAAAAATCTTTCCACGTGCTCTCTAGACATTCACACAATCTGTGCTCGCTGAAAAAACCTGTGGGAGCTGGCTTGCCAGCGATGGCGTCACTACAGTCAGCCTCTTCTCAAGCTGACAGACCGCTATCGCTGGCAAGCCAGCTCCCACAGGTTTTTGTGGTGGTCTTTGTGTCAGCGGTCGTAGCGCATCAGCTCACCGATGCCGTCATCCGTAGACAGCACCGCCGCCCGATTGCGCCCGGCATTTTTGGCCTGATACAACGCCGCATCCGCGCGCTGGATAAACACTTCAATGCTGTCATTGCCGCTGGGGACAAACGAGTAGCAGCCCAAACTGACCGTCAGATAACCGGTGGGCGAACCACTGTGGGTGATGCGCTTGTCGATCACGCTGCGGCGAATCTGCCCGGCAATCGCCAATGCGCCATTGATGTCCGTATCGGGCAATAAAACCGCGAACTCCTCCCCCCCGTAACGCACGACCAGATCGGACTTGCGCTGGCAGCAGTTCTTCAGCACCTGGGCCACCTGCGTCAGGCAATGATCCCCCGCCACATGCCCATAAGCGTCGTTGTAACGCTTGAAGAAATCGATATCGAGCATGATCAGGCTGACCGGACTGACCTGCCGCGCACCACGGGCAAACTCGATCTCCAGCGATCGCTCGAACAGGCGCCGATTGGCCAGCCCGGTGAGGCTGTCGTGAGTGGCGATCTGCTCCAGCGCCCGTTGCGCCTTGCGCAGGTTTTTCTCGATCCGCTCGCCGTCGCGCACCTGATGGATAAACACCCAGCCGAACAAACCGATACCCAGCATCACCAACGCCACAATCACGCTGGACTGAAACGCGCGTTCATACCAACCCTTGAGAATCGTGTCTCGCGAAGTCGCGGCCGACACCACCAGCGGATACGCCGACAGTTGCCGGTAGCCGTACAAACGGGTGACACCATCGACGACCGATTTGAACATCGCCGTTCCGGCAGAGGCATTGGGCAACAGCGACTGATAAATTTCGCCTTTGGCCAGTGAAGTGCCAATCAGGGATTCATCGTACGGCCGGCGGGCGAGCAAAGTGCCGTCAGTCAGGCCGATAAACATGATCCCGTTTTCATCGAGGCTGAAGCTTTTAAAGAACTGCTCGAAATACGACATTTTGATCCCGGCCAGCAACACACCCTGAAAGTTGCCGGCACGATCGTTGACGCGTTTGGAGATCGGGATGATCCATTCGCCGTTCTCGCGGCTGCGAATCGCCGGGCCGATATGCGCTACCGCCGAGACGTTCTGCTGATGAAACTTGAAGTATTCGCGGTCAGCCACGCTGTTGCCATGGGGCAGATCAGGGAATGAGGTAACGACCCAGTGCCCTTGGTCGTCGAACAGAAACATGCCGTGCAACTGCTCCAGCTGCTGCACCCGTCGGGAGAACGTTTTCTGCAAGCGCGGTCTTAGCGGCGTACCGTAACCGTCGTCCTGAACCCAGTCGACCAGACTGGTCAGCACCAGGTCCGCCGCCAGAAACGTATCCTCTGCCTGCTGCGCCATCGCCCGGGTCAGGTTGCTCGAGGCCATTTGCGCAACCGCCAGATCCTGGCGCCGCGACTGCTCAAGTTGCAGGTACAGCAAACCAAACAGGCACAAACTCACAGCAACGATAAACAGCACCGCCGCTTTGCGCAGCGGCAGACGCTTTAGCGTGCCGGGAGCCTGATGAGGATCGTGAATGGGGATTGGCAAAAGCATGTCCTGGGCAGGTACGACAGGGGCGCGAGCCCGAAACCCTTATGAATTGTGAGCTTAGTCCACCGGGGTGCAAGGGGCAAACGCCCCGCTCCCGCCCAGTTGTATCGGCGCAATGCACGATTGGATGACTGCCGTGGGTCGAATTATTTTTGCTCAGGCGAATGAGCCGAGGGATACCGGGGGCTTTGCCAGCCCCCCGGTCTTACGAACGAGGTTTGTTGATTTCCCGGAGCAAGTCCGCGACGGGAATGTGCATGGTGTTTGAATAATAGGGTTTATAGCCGTAGGCGGTGACGACGACTTTGCAGGGGATTTGTTGTTTGTTGGAAAGAAGTTGGTTCATTTCTGCTACTGACAAGTCTCTCTCAGAGCTACGGTTGTCAGAGTTTTCAGTGATAAACGCAGGGGTGAGATACGAGAATTTTGTCTCGTCAGCTTGATTTTTTTCAGACCTGATCAAGCCGATTGCAGAAAATCGTATGGCTTTACCAACCGAAAAGTCGTGGTCATCTGCCAAAGCACACCTAAGCGTGCCTGAGATCATTCCCTGCCTTTCTCCTCGGCCAAAAAGGTCCAGAACGTCAACATCCGACTGATACCTGATGACGTATAAAAGAGATCGTTCTCTTTCTACAGATACAAAAATCAAATTTGCTGGAGGCTGTAAATGGTCTTTTGCACACCCGGAGCAAATAGCTATAACCACACAAAGGAACAACTTATACATCACGAAAACTCCTTCATGACTGAGTCAAACAGCAAGTCACTTGCCGATTTGGCCCCGGCTATATGGGCGGTAAACAGCCCCAATGCATTTGCGTGATTAGCGTCTACGTCTGCAGGCGCCCATTTTGGCGCCTGCATTTCATGAGCAAATGGCGATCACATCACCGCGCCGGAGGCACCCGAATATCCCCCGCCCGGCACTGTGTTTTCACACCCTTGCCGCACGCGCCAAACTGCAGATCCTTGCCCATGCACACGCGCACTTCCGACAACTCCGGGCCACTGCAAATCACCGCGATGCCATCAGCGGGAATCCCCGGATTGGCCTTGCGAAACAAGTCGGAAATTTCCTGCGCCTCGAAGTAATACGACGTACTGAACGGTTGCAACTCCTGGGGAATTTTCACCGTGCCAACCGCTTTATCCGCCGCATCCAGATACCCCACTGCACCGAGGCCGCTGCAAGTGCCGTGCTTGGACCATTCGTGATCGAGGAGTTTTTTGGTCGGGAACAACGTCATGCCTTTGTTGCTTTCCGCGGCCGACAATGTGGTCAGCGGCGGACAGGATTGCGGCCAGCCGCCCTTGGCGTATTGCGGCCACAAGCCGTGCAGGACAAAGCCATAACCCTTGCCGGAACACTGCACGTCGTCCTTGTGTGTCAAACAGAAGGTCGGCGACCAGGACAGCGTCAGCAGGTAATAATCGAACACCCCCGCCACCGACTCCGCTTGCGCCTTGCTCGACTGCGATTGGCGCGCCGAACTCAGGCCGATGCTACCGGCCGTCAGCGCAATCACTGCCAAAATTGTAAACAGCTTTTTCATGTACCCGCTCCTTGGGACGCCTGCGTCCGTGGTTTCTAACCTGACCAGACTGGTCAACGCAGATTTGGACACGCTTGTGTTGCAAGCGCATGACGCACGGCAACGTTGTACCCCGTTGAAAGGTCTACGATTAATAAGCAGACACCACAAACAGGGAACCGAAATGAGTAAAGCAGACGAACTCGCCGCGAAGCTCAAGCAAACCCGGCATAGCCACGCGGACGACATCACCTGCGCCGAACTGGAGATCGATTGCTGGCCCGCGCAGGTGTATGCCCTGTACCACCGCATCGAAACCTGGCTGCAACCGGTGACCGAAGTCGGCCTGAAAATTCGGCGCAATCCTACGCATATCTGCGAAACCTCTCCGGACGGCGAATCCCACGATTACGCTATCGATCAGTTGGTGATCGAAGCGAATAACCAAACCCTGACCTTTGATCCCATCGCCCGATTTACCGAAGACGGCGCCGGACGCGTGCAAATCACCCTGCCGGACAGAAACACCTATCTGCTGCGCACCGTCGATGAACATCACGAAAGCCATTGGTGGATGCAGACCGTTGAAACCGGGCAACAGCTGGATGCCATCGCGCTGACGGAGAACAACCTGTTGTCGGTGGTGCAGGAAGGACTCGGCCTGTAGGAAGGATTACTGCCTGCGCGCCGAGCAGAAATCGACGATCACCTGCGAAACAGCGGCGATCATCTGCGGATCGGCGTGCGAGGCTGTAAACGAACGAAATTGCACATCCGGCAACAGCGGCAACCCCAGTTCGGGCCCCAACGCGGCGAGCCCCGGACCGAGCTGACTGGCGGCCATCGGCGAGACGGCAAACCCGGACAACGCCGCCGCGCGCAAAGCGGCGGTGCTGGTGCACAGCATCGCGGTGCGCTGGGCAATGCCGGCCTGCGCCAGTCGGGTCAATGCGGCTTCGCGATACGGGCACGGCTCGGGGAATAGCGCCAGCGGCAACGGTGACGGCAGATGCACAAGCGGTTGCGCCGACCACGCCCACACCAACGGTTCCTGCCAAAGCAAAAGTCCGGGGGCCCCGGTCTCGCAGAGCGATCCAATCACCAGTTCCAACTCGCCCTGTTTCATCAGGCCGAGCAACGTGCCGGGAATATTGACCTGCACGTCGATCTCCATCCCCGGATGCTGCGCCGCGCAATCCTGCAAAGCTCGCAATAGACGCGCCTCAACAAAATCCTCCGACACGCCGATCCGCACGCGCCCCGCGAACGGTGTGCGCGTCAGCTGCGCCCAGGCATCGCGGTTCAACGCCAGAATCGTCCGCGCATAGGCGATCAGTCGTTCGCCATCGGGCGTCAGTTGCTGGGAGCGTGTGGTGCGTTTGAGCAAGGGTTTGCCGATCTGCTCCTCTAGCCGGCGCAGATGACCACTGACCGCCGACTGAGTCAGATGCAATTTTTCGGCGGCGCGGCTGAAACCGTCTTCATCGACGACGGTGACAAAAGTCCTGAGCAGAAGAGCGTCAAACATAGTGAGATACGTGATCAATGACTTGAGTATTTACGATTTATAGTTTGAAGCTCGCTATGTTGCAATGCCTCGCACTCTCTCATCGCATGCCGAGGCTCTACCGTGACCACCCTTCTTCACATCGAATGTTCACCGCGCAAACAACGCTCCGCCTCACTGGAAGTCGCCCGCAACTTCATCGAGCGCCATCAGCAACACAACCCGCACACCCAAGTCGAAACGCTGGATCTGTGGGGCCTGCAACTTCCGGAGTTCGATGAAGAGGCAATGAACGCCAAATACGCCGGCCTCAGCGGCAAGCCACGGACACCGGCTCAGCAATCGGCCTGGGAAGAACTTGAAAAACTCGCCGCACACCTGCACCGCGCTGACATGCTTGTGATGTCGGTGCCGCTGTGGAATTACAGCATCCCCTACAAACTCAAGCACTACATCGACCTGGTGTCGCAGAAAGACATCCTCTTCAGCTTCGATCCCGAGCGTGGCCCGCAAGGTTTGCTGCGAGGCAAAACCGCCGTGGTCGCCTATGCGCGCGGCCTGGATTTCTCCGCGCAATCCACCACGCCCGCCGAGCGTTTCGACTTTCAGAAACCGTACATTGAAGCGTGGCTCGAATTTATCGGTATCACTGATGTACACGCGCTGATCGTCGAGAAGACGATTCTCGGTGAAGAAATGGATCGCGATTCGCGGCTTGTCGCCTCGCAACAGGCTCGAGATCTGGCCGACCGACTCACTCGCTGCACGTCATCGGGATGACACCCGGGAACGGCATTCACTACACTGAGCCACCCTTCCCTGCATAAGCCCGATCACAATGACAACACTAAAAAGCACGATGATCTTCTGCGGCCTACTGACACTCGGCACCAGCGTCCAAGCCGAGGAAGCCACTTCGCACCTCGACACCATCCAGCAACAAGGCCAACTGCGCGTCTGCACCACCGGCGACTACAAGCCCTACACCTTCAAACGCACCGACGGCGATTTCGAGGGCATAGACATCAGCATGGCGCGCTCGCTGGCCGACAGCCTCGGGGTCAAGGTCGAATGGGTGCAGACCACCTGGAAAACCCTGATGCCAGACATGCAGGCCGGCAAGTGCGACATTGGCATGGGCGGCATTTCGGTGACGCTGGAGCGGCAGAAAAAGGCCTCCTTCAGCAACACCCTCGATGTCGACGGCAAGATCCCGCTGGTGCGCTGCGCCGATCAATCCAGGTACCAGACTGTCGAGCAGATCAACCAGCCCAACGTGCGCCTGGTTGAACCGGCCGGCGGCACCAACGAAGCCTTCGTCCACGCCTTCCTGCCAAAAGCGCAACTGGCCCTGCACGACAATGTGACGATCTTCCAGCAACTGCTCGACAACAAGGCCGACGTGATGATCACCGACGCCTCGGAAGCGCTGTATCAGCAGAAGTTGAAACCGGGGTTGTGCGCGGTCAATCCGCAGCAGTTCATGCAGTACGGGGAAAAGGCCTACCTGCTGCCGCGTGATGACAACAGCTGGAAGCTGTACGTCGATCAGTGGTTGCATTTGAGCAAAGTGACCGGCAAATACCAGAAGGTCATTGGCGAGTGGCTGGCGGTTCCGCAGTAAGCATGCAGGATTGGCACTAACTGTGGAGAGAGTGGATTAATCACCTCTCCATCTGCCCAAAAATTCAAACTTTCAGTACCCGAGGTGCCCCATGCATGTCGACTGGCTCAACTTCACTCCGTGGTCATCCCTTGCCGGTGGCGCACTGATTGGCCTGGCGGCCAGCCTGTTGGTCGTCGGCAATGGTCGAATCGCCGGAATAAGCGGCCTGATTGGCAGTCTGCTGCAACGCAGCCGTGAAGGAGCAAGTGAGAAAGCACTGTTTCTCCTAGGCCTGCTCGTCGCGCCAGTGCTTTGGGGATTGTTCACCACGTTGCCGCGCATCGAATTCCAAAGTGGCTGGATGGGGCTGATCGTCGCCGGGCTGTTGGTCGGCATTGGCACACGATACGGTTCAGGTTGCACGAGTGGTCATGGGGTTTGCGGCATATCGCGCCTTTCACCGCGTTCAATGGCTGCCACTGCTTGTTTCATGTTCAGTGGGTTCATGACGGTGTTTGTCCTGCGCCATCTGCTGGGAGCATGAACATGATCAAGCTGAACGCTTTCATTGCCGGCCTGCTCTTCGGCCTGGGTCTACTTCTGGCGGGCATGGCCAACCCGGAAAAAGTACTGGCATTTCTGGATTTGGCCGGTGCTTGGGATCCCTCTCTGGCATTGGTCATGGTGGGGGCAATTGCCGTCGCCATCGGCCCCTTGACCTGGGCCCGTCGGCAATCCCGATCCCTGCTGGGAAACCCCATGCAGTTACCCGTCAAACGTGAACTCGACCGACGATTGATTGGCGGCAGTCTGCTGTTCGGCGTTGGCTGGGGAGTTGCCGGTATCTGCCCCGGACCGGCAGTGACCATCCTGCTGACAGGCCATTGGCAAGTGATCGTGTTCGTCCTGGCGATGTTGGCGGGCATGTTGCTGTTTAGCGTACTGGAAGCCCGACGCAACGCCTGACTCTCGATCAATCGCACAGCCAGTTGTCGTGCAACATGCCGAAGCTGTACTGATTGAGACTGCTGCCGATACTGCACCGCATGCGGCGACATGCAACTTCCCTGATCGACAGCGCCGGTTCAGAATCGCTCACCCGCCAGACAAGGACATCCCCATGCAATTCCTCCCCCTCACCGACGCCAGCGCCGCCATCCAGGCCCACGTCCGCACCCTGCGCAACCAGGAAGACGTGCGCAAATTCATGTACACCTCCCATGAAATCACCGAACAGGAACATGCCAACTGGCTGGCCTCTTTGCAGGGCAATCCACGGCAGCAAGTGTTTGTGGTGATCAAGGATGAGCAGGCGGTCGGGGTTGTTTCGCTGAATGCGATTAACCAACTTCACAAAACCGCTGATTGGGCTTTCTATCTGGACATCGGGTTGCAGGGCAAGGGCTTGGGCAGCGTGATCGAGTTCTGGATGCTCGATTACGCATTTGATGTGGCGGGGTTGGAGAAGCTGAATTGCGAAGTGCTGGCGATGAACTCGGCGGTGGTGAAGATGCATCAGAAGTTTGGGTTTGAGATTGAAGGTGTGAGGCGGCAGAACGTGGCGAAGGATGGGGTTCGGATTGACGTCGTTCTGTTGGGGATTACCAAGGAAGAATGGCTCAGCAAACGTCCGGCACTGGCCCCCGTAATCGAGCGGCTCAGTGCGAGCTGAGAGAGGTCATCTCTTCAGCCACGCACCCGTGGGGATCTGCGCCAGCGATTTGAAAGCAGGTTTGGCGAACCAGTAACCCTGCATCAGATAAATGCCGCAATCGGCGAGAAAGTCTCTTTCCTGGGCATCTTCTATGCCCTCGGCGATCACCTCCACGCCCAACTCTCTGCACATGTTCACGACGTTACGCACGATGGTCTGGCGTACCCGGTCAAGGTGAATATCGCGGACCAGCGCCATATCCAGCTTGATCAAATCCGGCTGAAAATCTGCCAGCAGGTTAAGACCGGAATAGCCTGCGCCAAAATCATCGATCGCTGTCTTGAAACCAAACTCGCGGTACTCACGCAAGATATTCGTCAAGTGACTGTTCTTTTCAACGTACTCGCCCTCAACCGCTTCGAAGATCAAGCGATCCAGCGGAAACCCGTGAGCGCGTGCTGCTTCAAGTGTGCTGCGAATGCACAGTTCCGGACGGTAAACGGCATTCGGCAAAAAGTTGATCGACAGGTACTCGGTCATCCCTAACTGAGCCGCCGTGGAAATCGCCCGAACTCGACACAGTTGATCGAATCGATAACGGTTTTGATCGTCCACCTGATCCAGGACTGACAAGGCGCC
The DNA here is from genome assembly GCF_017973755.1 of Pseudomonas sp. P42. Lineage (NCBI taxonomy): Bacteria > Pseudomonadati > Pseudomonadota > Gammaproteobacteria > Pseudomonadales > Pseudomonadaceae > Pseudomonas > Pseudomonas sp. P42. The sequence continues at coordinate 656,758 of NZ_JACOPU010000004.1, forward strand.
CTCACCATTCACGCCGCGAACCAAGGCTTCATGGGCAAAAGTCGTTTGATCGCGCAGATCCACTATGGGCTGGAACGCGAAGGCGAAATTCATATCCGGCGCGCCTTTGTTTTTACAGCCCTGGCAGCCTCCGGGCGAGGCGGATGATTTTGAAAAGTCGGTCATGACACCCTCTGATAACGGGTTGTAACCCTCCATGGTGATAAATAAACAGCTGCTCGGGTTATGTGCTGACCAGCCATAACTGCAGCCCAACGGCGCCTGAATATTTTGAAGGTGCCGTGGGCTCATCGTTCACCGAATCAGGTGCGGAAATGCGCGGTCATTCGCTGCAAGTCCTGCCCCAGCGACGCCAGCTCAATCGTCGCGGCCGCACTCTCTTCGCTGGCAACCGCCGACTGGTCGGCCACATCACGCACGCTGACGATGCTGCGATTGATCTCGTCGGCCACGGCACTTTGCTGCTCGGCCGCGGCCGAGATCTGCAGGCTCATTTCCTGGATCGTGCCGATGGACTGATTGATCTCGGTAATCGCCAACTCGGCTTTCTGCGCCAACTCCACCGTATCGAGAGTGCGCTCGCGGCTGGAAGCCATCAGCGCAGAAGCCGCTTGCGTGCCCTGTTGCAGGGTGACGATCAGTGCTTCGATTTCCTTGGTCGAGTCCTGTGTCCGCTGGGCCAACGAACGCACTTCGTCTGCCACCACGGCGAAACCACGACCCTGCTCCCCCGCTCGCGCCGCTTCGATAGCGGCGTTCAACGCAAGCAAATTGGTCTGCTGCGCAACGGCTTTGATCACATCGATCACTTTGCCGATCTGCTCACTGTCCTGAGACAGCACGTTCATCGCACCGCCCAACTCTTCAATGGCCACAGCGAGCTCACTGATCTGCGCCGTCGCCTGCTTCACCACCGTACTGCCGTGACGCGCCTGTTGATCGGCCAAGGTCGCGGCAGCGGACGCATCGGTCGTGTTACGCGCAACTTCCTGCACGGTCGAAGCCATTTCATGCATCGCCGTGGCGACTTGATCCACTTCACTTTTCTGCTGACGCACACCCGCGCTGGTCTGCTCGCTCATGGCCGAGAGTTTTTCCGCAGAAGTGGAAATATGCGTCACACCATTGCCGATACCTTGAACCAGCGTGTTCAGGTTCTGCGCCATGTCCTGCATCGCATTTTGCAGATCGCCCAACTCATCTTTACGGTTTGATTTGGCCTGTACCGTCAGATCGCCTTTGGCAATACGCCGAGCCAGATCAACCGTCAGCGCCAGCGGCGAAGTGATCTGGCGCGAGATGACTACCGAAGCAAACAGTCCGATCACCAGCGCCAACACGGTCAGTACGGCCATCTGGATAAAGGCTGAGCGCTGATCTTCACGCGCCAGGCGCTGCTGGGTGTCCATCAGGCCAGTCATGATCTTGTCCATCGCCTTGCTTTCCTGATCGACCTGCTCGCGCATGTTCTGCTTCTGCTCAAACAGCCCGGCCACTTCCACCAATACTTCGCGATAACGACGGATGCCCGCGTGCGCTTCTTCCAGTTGACTCGACAGGGTCGCCGGCAGGCTGGAACGCGCTTTGGTGATATCGCTCAGGAACGTGTCGATGGTGTCCATCAGCACTTTTTTGTTCGCGTCGTTGGGCACCGCAATGTAACGACGCAACATCAGGCGAAACGTGGTCATGCCGTAGCGCAAATCGGCCACCGTGCGCAGCTCCCGCACGCGTTCGCCATCGGCGGACGCCAAGGCACCGCTCGTAGTGCTTTCAAGCATGTCGCCGAAGGTCTGCGCGTACTTGTCCGACAGCGCACCCAACGGCTTCAGGGCATCCGTCGTCGACTTATCGGCATCGATCAGGCGCTTTACCTTCTGATCATAAGCAATGATCGTGGCTTGCAATGCCTTCAAGGCTTGCTGGTTTTCAGCGCGCGTCAACGTTTCCAGGGCCTTGCTCACAAGGCCCTGCAAGACATTCAGCTGCGCGTGATAAGAGTCGGCGAAAGCGGCGTCAGCGGCGGCTTCGTACTGTTTCTCGGACAGACGCATATCTTGCGTAGCGTCATTCAACGTGCCAATCAGACGCGTCGTACTCAAGCGATCAACCAGCACGCTGTTGCTGTTATAGCCAATGAAGGCAACCGCCAAAACAGCCAGCAACAGAATGCCAAAACCGGTTCCCAGCTTGCGGGAAACTTTGATGTCACCCAGGAAATTCGATGCTACTGCCATATTCAGCCTCAAACGCCCTGACGCGAAACGCCGGGCACAAAAAATAGATCTTTGGCAACCGCGGTCACCGTCCAGACATTCGGGGGTCGTCATCCAAGGCGTAATACGGGACGCTCCAGCTGTCCCGGAAATGCAAAATGCGATGCTGTTGATGCGTCAAAGAGAAATCCGACGCGAGCATCGGCAGACAAACCATCACGTGGCAAACAAGGCGTCTGCACGCAAGATTTATCGATTCAGCAAAGTATCTGGAAGGGATGCTATAAACTTTAGGAAAACTTGTACAACTTTTTATTTTTGTACAGGAAGTGAACTTTCAGCTCGGCATGATGACGCATTGCCATCACGAATTGTGGCACATCGCTACTGGCGCAAAAAGACGCCGAAAATGCCAATTCAGAACCCCGCCCCTCTGCAGCAACGGCGTGCCGCATGCCACAGAGGGACACGGGTTTACGGCTTGATTTCAACCTTATCCAACGCCTGATTCACCGCCAACTCGGCCAACATCACCACCTGCGCAATGCCTAGCGCAGATTTGCGGCGCGAGTTATCCAGCGTCGCGGCAAAGTTGTTGAGCATCTCGGAGGCAGACCCCAGGGTTTCGCAGGCATTGGCCAACAGGGATTCCATGTCGTACTTCGGATTGGCGAGGTACATGCGTTCGGGCTCGTCGGTGCTGGCCATGATCTGGCTGGCGGGAAGGAGATAGTGATCGAGCGCGCGCTCGGCGGCTTCGTGGAGTTTTTTGGAATTGGGGGATTCGTAGGGGGATGCGGGATCGGTATCTGGTGGGTTGGGTGTTGGTTTGAACATGGTGTAACTCCTGACGGATTAACGAAAAGGAGCCATCACTCTCGCTACCAAACGAAGGGTGGAGGCCATACGCAGGTTGGTAGACCGGTCGTCAGGAACCCCGGCGCATCCGAAGACGCCCCGCGCATGACCACCATAAAACGAAGACGAGAAACGCCCTCGAAAGACAGTAGTCTTGTGCTTCTGACGGAGACGGGCTACCAAACCCGATCACCGGTTTTCAGTGACCCAGGAACGATAGAACCCGCGAGCTAGAGGCACAAGCCGGCGGATTCTGTCTTAGGTGTAGGGTGTGGCGCAAGGTGGTGTAGGTCTTGGACTGCACCAGATCGATTCACTTAAACAAGCACAGGCATCGCTGTTTAAATTCACAAAAATTCCGCCTGCCTCGCCATCGAGCACCGACGAAAGAAAGTTTGATGCAGCCGACACCGGTTAATTCGATTCTTGTTTAGGCATTAGTGGCTGTGTGCACTTTGAGTAGAACCGGCGAAACAAATCGGGGACCGACCACGATAAGCAGCCCGCTGGTGTCGGCAAATTAGAATCGAGCAGGGCTAAATGAATCACAGCGGGTAACTGCATCATTCGGCTTGTACAGGTTGCAATTCGTTGGAGGCGTAAATTTGCGCAGCGAAAATCCCCTAGAAAAAGGGGACGGATTTATTTACTGCCAAGCCCCATCTCTCTAAAAAATCCTTCTCCTTTTTCCTTTGCCACTTTTTATCGCTTTGAAAAAACCCCGTCCTAGCGGGGCTCGATACGGACAAAGAATCGGTTCTAGAACGACTCTACTGGCTTCTGGGCTTGCTGAATAAGCTTGTTTTCGTCGAGTTTCGGGAACGAGAACTTGATCATGATGATTGACTCTTCACCTTCGCCACTGAGGATTAAATCAGCACCTCTGATGTTGGCAGGCGCGAGTTTCATCAAGCCAGGAACACTCGAAGCGCCCTTTATCGACGCCGCACCTTCAATAAAGGAGTAGGTCAACTCGTTAGCGTTTAAAGCGACACTTTCATAGTTCGTGAGTTTGGCTGTGTATTCATCCCTGTTTTTAGCTTTAGCCGCGAGATCGATGAGATCCAGCATGGATTTCCCATCAGTCAATGCGACTAGGCCAAAACTCTTGGCAAGGGCGCCGATCGCACGACCGTACAGATCACGATCATACGGAGCAAATAGCGAAACCATGATCAGCTTGTCACCGCTGAAAACCAGACCGGCAGTGAAGTTCTGATCAATAAAGTTCACGTCATCAATACACCTGGCAGTCGCGCCTACATCTGCCGAGCAGTCATAGAAACCCGCAGCCTCGGTATAGCTCGAAATAGGCGAGTCATAAGCGTAACTTTTAAAGAGATTATCGGCTGCAGCAGCACTTTGCATGCCTGCAAAAATGCTAGCCAAGGACAGGACTAACGCGTGTACTTTCTTCGACATGGATTCCGTTCCTGAATGGTATGGACATTGATAGCCACATGCTATCAACCATCAGCAGGATTTGTCTTCCTCTATCCCACAACGTGCCTTGCTCGAGAACAGGTGCCACTAGGCCAGTCGTGTCTAGGAGTCGTTGCCCACTACAGAACCTATAATCAGCCGTCCGCGCCATACTCATAAACAGGGACGCGTGAGACTCTGCCCACCCCATTCCTGATAAACTCCCTCACCTTCGCCCCTCTGATCCAGATTCCCCCAATGCCTCTAAAACCCGCCCCACTCTCCCGCCGCTTCTCCGTCGCCCCGATGATGGATTGGGTGCAGTAACCACCCTCCCCACCAGATTGATTGGTTAAGGTCTCAAAAACGCGTCACGTTGTAGCAATTTTTAAGCATGCGACAATTACCACGTACCTCGGGCTGTCGGTATTGATAATCTGCCTAGGCAATGAGGAGCGAGCGTATGCGCGCATGTCGACTTCAGGCTTCCAAGAGTTAGGAGTTCGAACCTTTCCTTCACCGCCACATTCAGTAAACGCAAGCAGCTGATTTTCATAGATAAAAGTCTGGGGTTTGTGCTTTTTTGCGGCTGAAAAAAGGCCATATGGGATTGAAATGGGACTGGGATCGCTATTCGTTGCGAAAGTAGACCGCCATCGAGTGTGGGATTGGGTCGAAGCTACGAATAATAAATTGGAGGCACGCTTTGGCGGATTGCTAGGGATTGCCTCCGCGTTGCAGATCACCGGTGATGCCAGGCGTCCGCGTTCCGCAATCGCGAAGACTTGTGCATGAATGGCGTACTAGATAGACGTAATCATTTAAGTCCACTTTCAGCGATATCTCTGCACTTCTTAATGGCCAAGCCTAAGGCCTGAAGGTGGATCTTATAGCCTGACTCATAGGCAGTATTGTCGAATTTTTTCAGCCACAGATCGAAATTTTCTTTCCTTGCTACCGATTGTTTTCCAATGAGTTCTAACAAGGGGATGGAAGCTTGCATAAGCGCTAAGATCTCTCCATGGAGTTCTGGGAAATATAATCGCTGGAGCAGGACAGCTTCATCTAGAGGCGAGGGGGATTCGTGTGTTTCGTCCTTGAAGAGCAGTGTATTTTGCTTTTCTGATATCCACGCGGAGTAGGCGGAAACGGCCCTAGCAATATCTTCTAATTTTCCAGCCAAGAATTTCTTTCGTTCACGACGTGCCGATATAAATTGGGTAACGAGCTGGCCGGAAATTCCGCCAAGCAGCGTTAATGTTCCTCCCACTATAATCGGTAAAAGCTTAATCCATTCCGCATGTAGCGTTGGTTCGATATCCATACAGGCGCTGATCCTAGTCGTCTTGGTTTGTCAATTAATGATATTGAGACGATTTGATTTTGCATAGATCCACGTCTCGCAGACATCGAGGCATTTCGGGATGGGATAATCAGCTGTAGCCGGTAGCGAGATGAACTAGTCTTCAGGATCACCCATCAAGGACGACCGCTATGCCAGATAACTCAGACTTCAGAATCGCCACTGCGGACGCTTTGACATTACTTTTGCACAACCAGCATGCGCTGGGTGCTGCGATCGAAGAGATCGCCCATTGGATCTCGGGGTCTGGTGCAGACAAAGTCGCCGATAACGCCGTTTCAGCACTGGAAACGCTGGATAGAAATGCGCAAGCGATCACCGATGCGATCATGCGACTCAGAAATTCATAAACGGCTTACCGATTGACAGAATCCAGCCTATGTTCAATCGGCCCCCACACCTGGCCCCGGTGTGAGGGCCTTTTATTTGCTCCGTGGAAACCAGATCCCCCCGGCCTGGTCTACCATTGCCTCAATGTCTGGTCGATGTATTCGGCCCACTTCTTCGAACAGAGAACACCGTTCATGTCCTACGTCTATGAAGGGTTGGCCACCGTCGGCGGTGATCGCCCGCTACGAGGGGCGTCCACGCGCCGAGTTAACGACGCTCGAATGTCCGGTGCGCTTGAGCAAGATCGGCCCCAATCACCCGTGTCGAACTGGCGAGCTTTCTGGAAGGTTCCGACGACGCCAACATGCTGCGGGTGATTCTGCCCGATGGGCTGATGGTGCAGGGGATGATCGTTGGTGCCTGCAATCAACCGCTGGGCGGCTGGCGGCTGGCTGCTGCTCGATGTCGAATCCGGCGAGCTGGGGTTTGCGCCGCCGGTGAACGGCGCCGAATCGAACGAGGGGCAGCATGGATAAGGCACTGTCTGCATTGAACCTGCCGAACGAGGTGGAGATGCAAACCCTGAAACTGCTGCACCAAATTGAGCTGGCGCACACGGCGGATGCTCTGTTTCGCGCAAGTGATCGTGCCGAAGGTTTTGTGCTGGGCCTGGAGACGGTCAAGGTGCTGAACGGGGCCAGTATCGAAGGTTTGTATAGGATCTTCGAGGCAGCGGCCACGGCTCGGCGTCAGGAGCACGAACAGTGATCGGCGAAGGCATTCACAAGGAGTTGTTGCGCGCTGGTTGAGCAACACGCGGTGCGCGAATGCCAGTGGCCATGATCGACGGTGGCCCTCGCGGCGCGAGTCGCTGCGCACCTGGTCAAGCTTGAACGCGGTGGGGCGTTTTGCGGACAGCGCGGGGCTGCCCATTTACAAAGTCTGAATAGGGATTCGAACCCCTTCTTACGTACGTCTAGGCCGCCCCATACCAGAAAAATCGGCACTTGAGCTCTGTGTCGAAGGCGTCTAGCGGAAAACGGCGGCCTGGAATATGCCCTAATTTTGCCCTAAACGTCTCAGTGCAATTGGCAGCATTCTGCCGGTCTTCACAGGGAGAAAACTGCCAAACGCGTTCACCGAAACCGTCTACGAAACTAGGGGCAATTCACTACATTTAGCGCCAATGTTGAAATCCAGCACTCCAAGATAGTTTGGCACCAGAAATATAAGCACGTTGAGATTGCCCCGAGTTGTCTTGTTATCACTTTTCTTTTAGGTGGCCGATAGGCATCATCGTCAGCTGTCAGCTATTGGTCGAGCGGCCCCACTCTCGCCTCATACGTTTTTATTCTCGCGGGCGAGACAATTTTTGAGCATCACTCCGCAGCATCAAGCCGGGTATGCTGACACTAGATAGGGTCCGTACCCGCACCGCGAAGCCCGAAATTTGCGACATAAAAAGGACTTATTTAGTTAAGTGGCATATTGGCCACACAGCGCATACGGAGTACATCATGGAGCATGAGGCGGTAGGACGAAGATCTCAAGATATTCAAGCGGGTCTACGCGATGTAAGCGATCACCGGGTATCGGCGACTGTCCCAATCACCCGTCAGATAGGTATGGCGGCACAACTGGCGGTCCATATTCGGGGCCTGCAAACCATCACGAACATCATCGGTTTTCACGGCTTTTGTAGCAACCTCGGCATCTCGTCCGATTCACTCCCTATGGTTCTACGAACATTGGAGGAAATTCAATGGATTCGGGTTAGCCCCAATATCTACGCTCCAGTTCGTATTGAGGAGCAAATCCCCTTTTTTCAAGTGATTTATGATTCTCTTGGCGAGCAGTGGTCAGAAAGAAAACCTGGAGAGCTAGAGCAAATTACGATGTTGATATTAGAACGACTTACTGTCGCTCCAGTACCATCGGAAACACTAGCGTCAGATCTTGGAATCAGCAGAGAAAACCTACAAACAGTCGTTGATATAGGCGACTTGGGGGGATATCTAAGACAGTACGACTCCCCTCGCGATAGAGTCCCCATACTGTACGCACCAAGCTTCACCGAGGAAAATCCCGAGAACCTACTAAATTTCATGGCCAAAAATCCAGGAGCTCACAGTCAAATTGAGGCCGTTTTGAAAGCTGCCAAAAACCAACCAGGCAGTCCAATCAGTACATTGCAACAAGCTAATCCAATGGTTCTTGAATTAGTCAGCGAAAACATCCTATGCGCCCCTGCGATAATATCCTCTGGAGGAATACAATCATTCGCGTTCGCGCCATATAAGACTACGCAGCCTCGGACAATTCTAGAAAAAGCTCGAATTGTTTTAGCATGTGTAAGGTATGGGCAAGGCTATTCCTCCATCACGAAAATTTCAGACCCAAGGGCCATCCTACAAGGTCTACGGGATAACAAAATGATAGGCCGTACGCCCCATTCAAATATTAAATCACAGTATGCAGCCGCTGCGAATATGGGTGTTGGATTTATTGAGCCTGAAAACGGCAGATTCCGTTTCCGACTTTACGATACCGCAGACAACTTGGCAGCTGTAAATCTGGCAATTGCTATGTGTGCTGGACAGACAGAGGATGCTTCATCGTCATTGCTACAACCATCAGAAGTTCAAGCGCACTTTTCATCGGCCACACCAGGTGGCATCTTGCTACCCGAGGCAAATCGCTCAACTGCTGGTAAACTGATTAAGTCTCGTCAGCTAGATGCCAGTACGCAGACAGCTTCTAAACTTGGCCAAGCACTACTCGACGATTTGAGGGGCATCCATCGTGTCATCAAATGATCAAGATCATCAATATAAGCTACTTGGTAAACGACTTGCTTGGGCCCTAGGTTATATTCCACTGCTAAACGTCCCTGTCACTTTACCGGTTGACGCAAACGGGAAAGCGGGCACAGACCTCACAGATGCAGACGTGTACGGCTTTAGATTTGATTCTAGCGGCGGGGTAGCTCGGCTGCTTGTTGATTGTAAAACAACAAGCGGTAGAGCCGTCGACCGAGTCCTCTGGGTGAGAGGACTGCAGGATGTATTAAAACTAGACGAGCTATATCTGTTCAAGAAAAAAGTTCCCGACAATGCCAGATGGCTGGCACATCTTTTGAAAGTCATTTGTGTCGACGAGAAAGAGATGTATGAATTGGATGCACGTTTGGGACTAAGCCGCTTGCGTGGACCATATTTTGACGGGAGCGGATACGAAAGTATCGAAAAGATCACTAACTTTCCTAAAGGAAGCGAATACCGCTCTCTTGTTCAGTTTCTAAAGGTAGGTGTGTGGAGCCTTAGTCCTGCACATAGAGTACTTACACTATTGAACTTAGGACAACAAAACGAACTGCATAGAAAACTACGAGGCGATGATCTTTCTCATATCTGCATTGTACTTCTCGCAGCGCGCGCACTTGCCATTAGCTTAGGAATATTGATCAGCAATCTCAATGTAACAGACGTTTTAAGCGTCGAAGACAGGCTTCGACAAGAGTTACACGGCGGAGCCGAATCACTAGCGCAGAAGGTCCGTTTCGCTAAGGCTATACATCGCTTAACTGGTGAGTCAAACGCAGAGCAAGCGATTGATCACGATACTTTTCCTCATCTGTTAGAAGAGGTTAATCGTTTACTAATTAGACGCTATGCATTGAATGATGCAATCCGAATCACTGACCTTTCTTTACATTACATTGCGGCAGGCACCACTTCATTGCCGCGCCACTTGAGTGGAAGTGAGTCTATTCTGTCTGCAAAAATGGCATCAGACATACTGAATTTATTTGTTAAAAGCAACTCCCTAGACATTGAGTTCAGCAAAATAATATTAAATCTCATTACTGCGCCGGCGTCTACTGGCGGCGAGACTGAAGAAAAGATCAGCTCGTTAAAAACATATGAATCTGTCGAGCCGGGTGACTCGAGCAAGGATAGGCAATACTCTCTATTAACACCATTACCACCTCTGGATGATAAATAACAAGTCGGGTTTCAGGACAAGTAAACGAGAAGGGGATAGGGATTCAACAGCCCAGCATGTAATTCATTAGGACGGGTAATCATGAGGCAAAAAAACTCAACTTTTCGTGGCGCCCACCCGACTTGGGCAAATGCTTGTGTGGGCGATAATGGAAGCCCTAGCTACGTTGAGTACTCCAAAGGCTTTTCAAAAGCAGCTAACATGCTGATTACCGCAGTCCTGGAAGACCGCTCTTTACACTTAACAACCGACGTCTTTGTCTACCCTGTGTGCTTCAACATGCGACACTCAGTTGAATTACGCCTCAAAGGAGCCATATCCGCTCTTCAGGTTCTAGCGAGGCTCAGAAACAGGGAAATCAAGTTCGATTTTTCTGGGTCACATGACATTTACAAGATTTGGCAATTTTTTTTAACAGAATCCGAAAATCTCGACAACCGCTTCAAAACAATAAATACCCATATAGAGCCAACGATACTCGATATAGCCGAAGTAGATCCTTCAGGGCAAACATTCCGATACCCAATTAGCACACAGTCAACAAAACATCTAACTGAAGTATCGTTGATTAATTTTGTGGTGCTTTATAAAAAATTTCGCGACCTTGAAACAAATTTAGACGAATTATTAAGACTCTATGAATGGCTGCACACCGAATACAGCCAAGGACTATTCAATATACTTCAACGAAATGAGATTTTTCAGCTAGCGATGGAACTCCCTCACAAAAAGACTTGGAACAATGAAGAATTTATCAAAACGAAAAACCATTTAAAAATAAAATATCACATCTCAAATACTGCTCTTTCAAAAATCCTTAACCTAATTCAAAATCATTATACTCTTGCCCCGCACATCGGCATTTGCATACCTCTTACCGGAATCACGCCCCCCCAGCTACTGCACATCATCGATATCTGGATTGAGTCCAACCAGGAGATAAAAACAACACAAACCAAGCATGACGAAGGCACTATTATTACCTATGCTGATTTGCTAAGTGAAATGATTAGCGATAATTCATCATGGGATGATTTAGAAAGCATTGTCACACCCAAACTTACCGCCGGCCTGCATGCATTATTTTACTTTGCTTATGACTACACTTTTACAGAATACTATGAATCACTGTACTCCCGCTACGCATCCGAAATTAGCAACCAAGCAAACATTGATCAAGATTCGATCCAGCATGAATTCATGCACGTATTTGAAAAGTCAAACTTTCTCCACCATGTAATTCAGTCGCTATATGCTTTAGGCCACCACATCCTAGCCGAGCAAATTATTGCCAACCATAACATAGAACATGTTTTTCAATGGCTCAATGAAGCTCGGAGCGGCGCTTTATTCGAACTACCTGTATTTGCTCAATACCCAAAAAAACCTACGAAGCGAGAGGAATACATTCAGTAAATTTTTTAGCCATTACGTTGACAACTTAGAGCATTTAGTTCCCGCTACAAAATAGTTCCCGGGGCATGGGATCTCTATGGTAGACGCCCGGTTGCACTTTCACTCGATCTAGCTCGGGTGAGGCTGGAAGCAGTGTTCCCTACAGAATGATCTGAGCATATAGCTTTGCTTCAAGGCGAGTTGACCGAGAATTTTGAAGGGCTCAATGAAGGTCACGGCATGGGCAATGATCGCAACCAATGCAAAATTTTACCATTCTTGTAGAAAAATGGATCAAAATGATATGATCGGTTCTTTGCAAAAGGAATGAATACCGGTGGAACCATCAGATTCGTTGCCAAAAATCCAAGCTTATACTTCTATCTTTTCCTCTATAGCTGTTCCCGTTCTGATAGCAACGTTCGGATGGCTAATACAAACACAAACCTCTGAAGAAGGCGTGAAGAAAGATTATGTCCAAATGGCCTTAACTATTCTGAACGCAGAAAAAGGCAAAGCGGATGACGACATGCGAAGCTGGGCTATTGCAGTTCTAGATAAAAATTCCCCAGTTCCGTTTTCTAAAGGACTCAAAGAAAACTTGAGCAAAGGAAACACCACATTTGTTAACGTAGGCTATAAACTCCCTCCAGCAGTATTCATGGAACCCCCCAAAGAATTAATACCGCTGGACAGCAGCAAGCATCAGATCACAAACGGAGATCTTTTACTAAACACAGTTCAGAATTACGGCATATGCAATGAGAATTCGTTGAGACTTAGCAGCCTTCAAAAGCTACTAAAGGAATACGATAAAATCTATAACAAAAATATCGGAGAGGTGAACGTCAGCAAAGATAATTGATCCGCCTCTCCGACGCGATATGTCTTTATAAATTAAGAATAAGAAATCGCCATCTCGTTAGCGACTATTTTATCCCTGTCTATTTTCTGGATGATCAGAATAGTCCTCCTAGCTCAGTGGGCGTCCAGTTCATAATCACTAGTTCACTGCTTACATCTGCCTTCCCCTGTCGCTGATTGATATTGCTGTAACGGATGTCCAACGTTTCGAAGTGAAACCCCTCAAATACCCGCCGAATGTCCGGGTGGTCATTGATACTGACCATCACTTTGCCCTTACAACTGCGCATGAAGTCGGCCATCCGTTCGTAGTTCTCGAACGGAAAATCCACCCCATAACCTGCGGTCTGCCAGTAAGGCGGATCCATGTAATGGAAGGTGTGGGCACGGTCGTAGCGTTCAGCGCATTCAAGCCAAGGGAGATTTTCGACGTAGGTGCCGGACAAGCGCTGCCACGCGGCCGAGAGGTTTTCCTCGATTCGCAGCAGGTTGATGGCCGGTGCAGTAGTCGCCGTGCCGAACGTCTGACCCGAAACCTTGCCTGCAAAGGCGTGATGCTGCAGGTAAAAGAATCGGGCGGCGCGCTGGATGTCGGTGAGGGTTTCGGGGCGGGTCATTTTCTGCCATTCGAACACCTGTCGCGAACTGAGCGCCCATTTGAACTGGCGCACGAATTCTTCCAGGTGGTTCTGCACGACGCGGTAAAGCGTGACCAAGTCGCCGTTGATGTCGTTGAGGACTTCGACCGGCGATGGCTGGGGCTTCATGAAGTACAGCGCGGCACCGCCGGCAAAGACTTCGACGTAGCATTCGTGTGGCGGAAAAAGCGGAATGAGACGGTCGGCCAAGCGGCGTTTGCCGCCCATCCAAGGGATGATGGGTGTAGACATTGATAGCAAGACCTTTACTGTATGGATAAACAGGTGCTAGGCTCGCCGCGCTTTGTGCACGGAGCAAGAGCCTTGGCTGGACTTGCAGGGACCATCTGCAGGGACGGCGGTCGATCAGGATGTTGACGCATCCGGACCGGCCGCTCTTTTTTCACTTCGGTGTCGAGACTTCCTTGGCGTATGCCTGACAGGCTGCGAGGGCAATTAGCCCCCGGTCGCCGTCATCGGTGACGCCGATAATTCGTTGAGCATGCGCTGGGTCAAGTTCGGCTCTTGTGGGGCCATGAACCACGCCGCCGGTGGCGGTGGTGGCTGAAATCGATCCAATGCCGGCGCCAGTGGTGGCGCCGAGTAGGACTGACAGGCGCAGATCAGCAGTGGCAAGGCGGTCGCGCAGGCGACCTTGATCACGTTGGACATCGCTCAAGGCTCGATAATGGGTTTGTTCACTGGTTGCCAGGCGCTGCTCGAGCGCGAGGCGTTTATCCTGTTCGGCACGCTGCTGAGCGGCCGAAGCAAGGGTTATCTGATTGAGCGTTTCGGTGTGCAGGCGGCCCTGTTCGGCGAGCTGGGTGCCATAACGCCACTCCTGGACTCGCCAGGTGATGGCCGCAGAACCACCGACCACGACGACCAGCAGCGCGCCTTTTGCCAGTAGCCGATACGGCGCCGGGATCAGTTCGCCGAAACGCATAGCACCGCCCTCGCCCGCCCCCACAACTCCAGCCGATCCTGCAGACCATTGAGGCCGCCATTGATCCTGCGGGTGATCGTGTTGAATTCATTTTGATCGGCCAGCGCGTTCAGCCCATTCACCGACCAGAACCATGCGGCCGATTCGGCGGCCCACTGCGGCAGTTCCAGCAGTTCAGGCGTGCGCAGCAATCGCTCGTCGCCAAACAGCGCCAAGCTGCAGCGCAGGTAATTGTCGTGGCCTGTGACCTGGATCAGGCCGCGACCGCGATAGCGCTGGCCATCACCATCTGCTGCCGGCGTGTTGCCCAGTTTTGCAGCAAGGTTGCCGGTGTCGTATTTGCTTAGGTACTGGTCGCCGCCCAGCTCCCGGACGTACTGCAGCTGACCCGACTCGTGACCGACTTGCGCCAGGAACGCGGCCTGGCGTTTCGGCGTGTTGATCTGTCGATGGGTCATGGCTGCGTTGAGAGCGGATACAAAAACGCCCGCTTGGCGGCGGGCGTTGGGCATGATGCTTTGCAGCTGTTGTTCAGTGATGGACATACAAACTCCAGACGTAAAAAACCGCACTCAGGCGGCGATGGAATGCGGCTATTGCTTCTCGATGTTCACCACCTTGAGTGGTGGTTTTGCACCCTTCTTTTTCTTGCCCTTGGATTTACCTGCTTTGCCGGCGTTGCATTCGACGGTCGTCGACCAGCCGGATTGGGTGAACACCTGCTCCACCGAGTCCGCCAGATACTCGCCATCAAGCCCGACCTTGAAGCCCTGGGCGAGAATCGGCCGCTCGGCAAAGATGTCGGTGCGACCGGGCATCTCAAGCCGAACGTCGGCCGTCGAACGATTGAATGCAGAAAGACGCGCTTTGGCGGCTGCTTCGGCGGCGGTCTTGTTCGGGTAGATATGGCGGTCGGTATGCACTGCTGGCAGACCGTCCGGCGCATCATCATTGTCGATGGTGACCACCGCGAGCTTGCCGTTCTTTTTGTCCTGATGTTTGGTGGCCACCGCCTTGTGCGAATTGCGATCACCGAGACTGAATTGCCAGCGGCTGAGGTCGCTGCGCGTCAGGGTGACGGCACCGAACGCCTTGCCGCTGGCGGTCTGACCACCTTGGCGCGGCATCACCAACAGCTTGCCGTCGGCGACCTTGGCCGTGCAGTCGTACTGCTTGGCCAGCCGGGTGATGAAGTTAAAATCGGACTCGTTGAGCTGGTCGACGCGGGCGACCTTGGTCGACACCGGACACACCGGCGTCCAGCCATTGCGCGCGGCAACGTCAGCCACGATCTTCGACAGCGGCACGTTTTCCCAGCTTCCGCTACGGATGGTTTTGCCACTGCCACGCATGTCGCTGGCCTTGCCCTTGATCACGATGGTGTCCGGCGGGCCTGATACCTCGACGGTGTCCACCGTGTAGCTGCCCATGCGCGCCAAGGTCGTTTCGGCATAGCCCAGGTAAATCTCGATAGCGCTGCCACGCCGTGGCAATTTCACCTGACCATCACGGTCGTCGATACGCAACTCAAACTCGTCGGACTCCATGCCCGGCTTGTCAGAGGTACGCAGTAACGACAGCCGATCATTGATCTTGGCCGTGACATCGGCCCCATCGGCGACGATTCGAAACATCGGTGTCATAGTCTTTTTCCAATAAAAAACCCGCACAAGGCGGGCCAGAAAAACAAGGTGCCGTTACGCGTAGCGCGACGCGGCGCCGGCGAAGGCATCGCCCAGGGTCAATCCCACAAGCTGACGCCCTCACTGGTCGGGCTGGGCAGATCCGGCAGGACGATGATCACGCCAGACCGGAACGGCTGAGGCTCATCAGCCAGCCCCTGATTGGCATCGAGCACAGCCTCGACGCTGCCATTCAGATGGCCGTAAACGTTATTGCAAATGACGTCGAGCATGTCGCCATCAGACGTCCTGCATGTCGTCGCCATAGCGCTCAAACTCCAAAGTGAAACCCTGTTTTCGAGCAATCCCGCCGTGGAGCAGCGCGGACTGTTCCTCGTTGATGTTTTTCAGGCACCACGTACCGATCACCTCGCCATAGCCAGTGGTCAATGTCAGCGGCTGCAGCCTGGCACCGATGGAACGCAGCGTGTCGAGCTGCTTCAATCCGCCTTTGAAGCCCGGGTAGATCGTGCCCTTGAGCGTCAACTTTTCATCACCCATACCGATGGCTTGCTTCGCCGGCCGGCGCGTCAAGCGCTCCTGCGAAGCCCAGCGGAATTCGGTCGAACGGCTCAGCTCGTCGAAAGCTGCCGTGTCCAGGTTGAAGTAATACGGCTCAATCTTCGGATCGCGCGGCTGAATGATCATCAGGTGCGGGAACGGCTTCACCGCCTCCGGCGCCGGCGTGGCATCCACGGCAAAGGAACTGGTGGGCACGATGTTGGCCAGCGCCGGGCTGACTTTGCCGGCGACGTTGTTGATCGCCGTGGCCGCCTTGCCCGCCTGTTCCTTCAACGTCCCTAGCCGCTCCTGCACCTCGGCGGCCGCCCGAGTGGCGCGCCCGTACACCGCCACCACCTGACCGACCTTGGCTTGAGCCGCATCGACGCCGCGCATTACCCGCTGAAGTTTGGCGCCGATGGCCGGCCCGACAAACGGGATGTTCTCCAGCTCGGACGCGGCACCGGTCAGTTCGCGGATAGCACCGTTGACCGGGCTCAGCATGCCATCCGCACTACGCCGCCCGGTTTCCGCCGCCTCCACCAGATATTTCAGAGTTGATTGCATCTGTTCCATGTAAGCCATGAAACCTCCTTACACATGGGGTTCGTCGTACAGCTTGGCAGCGTTACTCTTCGCCGCGTCCGCCATCATTCGCTGCATGTGCGGCATCAGATCCTGCGCCAAGGCTTGCGGATCTTTGACATCACCCTGCACCGTGACCGGCATGCTCAGCGAATATTGAAATTGCTGATCCACCTTGGCAGGCACCGGCTTCTCCGGCTCTTTGGGCTGAATCGCCAGCGCCGCCGACTTGAGCGGCGCCGTCACCGCCATCGAGCGCGCGACATCACCCAACACAGGGCCTTGTTGCGCCGCTGACGCCATCATGAGCGGCGTGGTCGGCACGGGCGCCTTTGGCTTTTCCTCGGGCTTTTCATCCTCGCCACCGAACAGCGATTTACCCAAAGATCCGCCCAACGCCGCACCGCCCTGACTGCCCAGATAGGCGCCGATCAAGCCGCCGATGGCCGTGCCGATAATCGGCACCACCGAACCAATGGCCGCGCCTGCTGCTGCACCGGCCATGGTGCCGGCCAGATTGCCAGCGGCCGCGCCGTAGCCCTCGGCTTTTTCGTCCTTGGTCTTGGCGTTTTCAAATGTCTCGTAGGCCATCGCTCCAGACTCCAGCAGCGTACCGCCCGGAATCATCTTGGCGACTTTGCCGACCTTGCCAACGGCCTGCACAACCCCGCCCAGCTTGGCCATCGTCCCGGCCGGGACAGGTGGCACCGGTGGAATCGGCGGCCGTGGCACCGGAACGGGCGGACGCGGTACGGGAACCGGTGGCCGTGGTACAGGTGGCCGCGGCCCGGGTGGTCGTGGCGGCCCAGGGCGAGGCAACGGCCGGCGCCGCGAAGCACCGCGCCGCGAGCCGCGCCCACGCCGGCGAGTTTCGCCTTGAACATCTGCGCCACCGGCGCCGCCCAAGGCGCTGGCATTGACGACGAAAACCTTCTTGACCGCGTCGTCACCGCCGCCCGCCTCGCCCTCACCATCGCCGCCCGAAACGGCTTCCTGGGCCAGCGACACGACCTTGAGGCCAGTGGAAACCAGATCGAATTTCCCGGGCTTCTTGTCGTCGCCTTCACCGGCGCCATCATCGCCATCCGCTGGCTCGCCTTTGAACGCGGCGACGGCCTTGAGCCCGGTTTCGACCAGCGACAGCGCTTTGCCGGCTTTGCCTTTGGGTTCTGCATCCTTGCCGTCGCCATCACCGTCGCCGTCTTTGGCGTTGGTCACAAAGACCTTTTGCACTTCGCCGGCCTTGCCCTTGCCCAAGGATCCGCGCGCCAGGTTGAACAACCCTTTGCCGATCTTGAACGAACTGAAAATCCCTTTGAGGGCAATCAATCCACCACCGACAGCCACGACACCCGTCACCACCCCGGGCGCGCTGTCAGACAGCGACGTGATGCCCTTGGTGACTTTGGTCAGCGACTCTGCAACGACGTCCGTTACCGGCCGCAGGGCATCGCCGATGCTGCGCATAGCATCATCCATCGACTGGGCCATTTCGGCCCACTTCTGCGACGACGACTCTCGCCGCTCGGCGAGGTTCTTGTCGAGGATCCCGGTCGCCTCGCGAGAATCGTTTTTAAGCTGGCTGTACAGCGCCTTGTTCTGCATGTAGGCCGACAGCGCCGCCTTAACCTGCATGTCAGCGAACAGGTCGCCGGTGCGCAGGGATTCTTCCAGCGAGGCCATCATGGCCTTGGCCTTGTCTGGATCGGCTTCCTTGCTGATTTTTGACGTGGCTTCGGCCATGGCCGCCGCACGCTTCGGATCGGTGGCCTGAATGTATTTCTGAGCCAGCGCCATACTGGTTTCTAGCGTCGACATGCCGTTTTGCAAACCGGTCTGCATCGAACCCTTGTAATCAATACCGGCTTTTTCGTAGGCCTTGACCGTGTCGGTCGAGCCGATTTTTCCCATCCAGTTTTTCAGGTTGTTGGCCGCTTCGTCCGAACTGCCGGCCTGTTTCATCTGCACCTGCAGCATGGCGCCCAATTGGGTCACCGCGTCCATGCCGGTGATGCCGTTGCTGGCCATGTTAGCCAGCAACTCAGGGAACCACTTGGCCATATCAGCCGCTTCAAAGCTGCCCGCCTGACCTTGGTAGGCGATCGCCTCCAGCGCCTGCTGCATCTGCTTGGGGTCGGTGATCTTGGCGTTCTGTCCCAGGGCGTTGATCATCTTCGCCGTGTCGACACCGCTGGATCCCTGCCCCACGACAAACTTGGCCGCGACAGGCGCGTACTCCAGCGCCTTGCTCAGGTCCATACCGGCGCCGACCAACTGATTGACCACGTCGGCCACGTCGTTACGCGCCATGCCGGTATCGCGTGTGGTGTCGATGATCTTGCGCGACATCTCCTGTTCTTGCGGCTTGTTGGCAATGCCGGCTTTGATCGCGATGTCCCGCACAATCGCGCCAAAATCAGCGCTGACCTTGGTCGGCACCGCCATGGCACCGACACCGACGACCGCTGCACCGACGGCGCCCTTCATGCCCTTTAC
Source organism: Pseudomonas sp. P42 (assembly GCF_017973755.1). Classification (NCBI taxonomy): domain Bacteria; kingdom Pseudomonadati; phylum Pseudomonadota; class Gammaproteobacteria; order Pseudomonadales; family Pseudomonadaceae; genus Pseudomonas; species Pseudomonas sp. P42. The sequence continues at coordinate 676,059 of NZ_JACOPU010000004.1, forward strand.
ACCCGAATCAATCTGCTGGTGCCCCTTGGCTTTCAGCTCGGCTTTGTTGGCCGTCTGCCCCATCGAGCGATAGGCTTTTTCCAGCCGGCCGACCTCGATCCCCTGCTTTTTCAGGCTGTCGAGGTTTGAGTTCAAACGGTTGAGTAATTTGGACGCACCGGCCGCGCCGGTGTCGTGAGCCTTCTTCCATTCTTCGCGCAGGCGGATGGTGTCGCCAATCGTGCGCTGCAGCACACGCGCTTTGTTGCCTTCTGCCTCGAGGCGCTTGATACGCCCGGTCACATCCTTGAACGCGGCGCCGACCGTGGAACTGACGGCGCCGCCGATCACCAGCCCGAGGGCGATTTTGTTTGCCATGTGATGGCCCCCATGTGCCCAGCACTACCCAAAGCGGCTCAATCCGTGAGCCACCACACCATTTCCGCAAACGGCATCGACTGGATCTCAGCGGCGGAAAAACCGGTTTCCGCCGCCAGACGTTTTGCTGCCGACTTGATAACGCTGGGGTTAAAGCCCGTCGTCGTTGTCCATGCGAAAATAGCCGGCCTGCAAGCGGTTAAAATCCAACAGCTTCAGCCCTTCCAGATCCGCCACCGACGCCCCGGACAGCGCCGCAAACAACACCAGCTCGCGCTGTTCATCGTCGCCACTGACCTCACGGTTGGCCGCACGCACGTCGCCCACAGTAGGGGAGCGCAAGGCCAGCTTGTCGACCGTCACGCCGTTGATTTCGCTCGGACACGAGAACGTCACCACCACCTGATCGGTCGTCAGCGACAACCATGCCGGCATCGAGTCCGAATAATCGGTTTTCGGCACCAGGTGCGTATACGCCGCCTGCACGCGGCGATAGTCGGCCAGCTTGAGGCCTTCCAGATCCTTCAGTCCGACTTCCGCCAGACCGGCGAACAGCATCAATTCGCGTTGTTCGTCGTCACCGTTTGCGGCACGGTCAGCCGCGCGCACTTCACGCACGGTCGGGTTGCGCAGGTTCAACGTCTCGACGTCGATGCTATTGGCTTGGCTTGGGCGGGTCAGCGTTACGACGGCACCGACTGCACTGAGCGACAGCCAGGCCGGCAGGTTTTTAGCGATTGCTTGAGTCATCTGGATCTATTCCTTACAGGCCGAGCGCGTTGCGCACTTCGAGCAGTTGGTCTTTGCCGTCGATCACCTGAATGCCGGCGACCATGTCGATTTCGTACATCAGGCGCCCGTCGATTTCGAGCTTGTAGTAGGTGACCGCAACAGCGTGTTTGATCTCGGCGGCGTCGCCCGCTTTCCAGTCGCCCATGTCGACCTCTTTGAGCCGACCGCGCAGGGTTGCAACGACCGCTGTCACCGCGCCCTTTTGGCCCCTGAAGGCTCCACGAAACGTGGCGTTGAATGCCGTGCCATCGGCCAAACCGAAGTTTTTCAGCGACTCACGGCGCACGCCTTTGGTGACAAAGGACGCCTCCATTTTTTCGAGCCCCTGATCCATCTCGACAGGGCCGGCCATGCCGCCCCCGCGATACTCGTCAGTCTTGGTGGTCAGCTTGGGCAGCGTCATGCTCGGCACTTCGCCGGCGAAATTAACGCCGTCGACAAACATGTTCGTGTTGTACAAAGTCTGAGGAATCATTTGCTACGCCCCCTTAGGCTGCTTCAAGCACTTCGGTCATCCACTGATCGGTGACTTCGAAAAGGAAATTCGGGTTTTCTGCCGGCGGCACGTCGGTGAAACGGATGCGCCAATACACCTTGCCTTGGGCAATCTGGCTGGCCGTGTTCAGCTCGGTGTCGGGGAACACTTCAAAGTTGATGATTGCGCCCTGGGCTTTAAGGTCGCGCATGAACGCATCCAGACCGTTGGTGACATCGGTCACGTAGGTCTTGGTGATCGAGCGGTCGACAGCCCATTTGTGCCCGGCCTGCACTGCATCCATGAGAATGAACAGCGTGCGAACGCGAGTAACGAAGGCCCACTTCGGATCGCTCGACAGCGTGCGGTTGCCCCACAGGCGATAACCGTCATCGCGAATGATCGTGGTGATATTGGCGTTGTTGAGCAGGTTTGCCCGGCACGTTTCGTCGCCGTCCAGATACTCGACCGCGCGGCCGGTACCGGTGATACCGGTCAATTCCTTGTTCGATGGCGAGGCCCAGAAACCGTATTCAGCATCCGTCCATGCAAACAGGCCTGCTGCCCAAGCCGAGCCGGGCGCGTCGACCGTCGAGCTGGTGACGGTGTCCCAATACTTCACACCCGGGTCAACCATGAACAGGTTGCGACTGCCGAAATTATCGGCGTAGGCCATGGCGGCCTCATCGGTGGTGCCAGGGCCGTCGATGATGCCGATGGCGCGCAGCTTCTGCGCCACACTGTCGAGCGCAGTGGCCACAGCCTGAGTCGCGGTGTGGCCCGGGGCGATCAGCAATCGCGGCTGTGCGTTGAACAGGCTTTTACCGTCGAGCAGCGCCTGCAAACCGGTGCGCTGCCCCGAGGCCAGAACACCCCCGATGATCGCCGAGGTTTGCAGCGCGGCGTCTTCCAGCTTGGCCACACCGATGGCGACGATCACCGCCTTGGCTTTGACGAAGATCGCCTGACAGGCCTTGGTGATGGCCGAGTCGGCACCGAACGCGGCAATGGCTTCGCGCTCGGTGGTGATCAACTTCAGTTCGCCGGCCTTGGCCGTACCGCCGCCGAGAATGCCCGGTGTGAAGGTGTCGCACAGGCCGATAATCGACGAAGACGGCAGCGAGATGGTGCGCGCTCCCGTCTTGACATCAGTGGTCGTGACGCCGTGAAAGAAACTCATAAAGTCCAATCTCCAGAAACGAAAAAGCCCCGCTTAAGCGAGGCTGTGTGGGTGTTGGTGTTACGCGTAACGGAATGAAAAACGCCCCGTCAGTGCGGGGCGTTTAGTCGGGTTGTGCTGACAGCCAGGTCGGTACCGGCGGCCGGTGTTCGACAAGCGGGAATTGCGAGCCTTGCGGCCAGTCGCGCAACTGCCGGCGGTAGGCTTGCAGCTCGGTATATTGCTCGGCCATGATCGAGGTCAAACCGCCCTCTTCGACCTCGTCGCGGTGCCGGGACACCAGCGGATCCGTCAATGCTAATTGCGCATCGCGCCAGGCGCGCTCAGCTTCGGCCAATGCCTCCGCATCCGGCGGCGGCGGATCTATCGCAACCGGATAACCGTCACGATCGGGGACAATCAACTTCCCCTCACTTTGTGCGGCCACAAGATCCGCGTGCAGCTCATCAGTAACTTCCTTGGCACCCTTTGGGATAGTGCAGCCCGGGCTTCCAACTTCCCCGTGAACATCGGAGTCAAAAAAGCCGCCCCGGACTTCATCGATACAACTGTAAAACTTGGCCATGCTTAGTACCCGATAGCGATGTAGTCAAAGTAGAAATTGGCGTTAGCCACTCGGGAAATGGTGGCGCCCGATTTGTCTCGTCCATTATGCGAGTACGCACTGCCGCCGACTGACCATGGCGAAAGCACCAGGGCGACACAGGCATTCGGAAACGACACAGGAAATGTCAGCGGGATCGTTGCCGCAGTCGAAGCGTTGGAGATGCTCCCCACTTTGATCATCAACCCCGGAAGCTGCTGACTGGCAGCAGTGAGCGCTAGAGCAGCGGCAAAGTCCGAGTTTCTTAAGAGGTTGGCCGTGGACTCAAGAACAGTCCATGTGGTCGGGGAGGTCGCCACAAACTTGGCTGACTGACCCGGCTTAACTGCGAAAGTGGTGAGATTCCCGCCCATCTGATCCTGAATGATCGCACCACCCGAAACGGCAACAGTTCCCCCGACAGAGGTACTGAATACCGTAAAGCTGGCCCCCGAATACGGAATACCCATTACCGATGGTGGCGGCAGGCTCAGGGTGTATGACCCAAGAGAGTTAAACCAGACAAGCGCGCCAATGTCCGCCAGTGCCACGTTCCGAGAAGCCGAGACAGTCTGAAACGAAGAGTATCCGTTCAAGGCTCTTTGCACGAATTCAGTTGTGGCTAACAATTTGCTGTTATCAAATTGCGGCGCGGTAAAGCCCTGCACCTTGGCATATTGCAGCTGTGCAGAGCCCCACGCCCACCACGCTGCTTGCGTGGGACTGGTCACTACTGTCAGCGAGGCGCCAGGCTGCAAAGGGATGCTGACAGGATGGGCCCCGCTGCCGACGTTGTACGAATCCGCACCGACACACTCCACGTTAACGACGCCACCACCAATGTTAAGGAAGTGGATGGCGGCCCCATAGGTCATATCACTGGCCAGCGGCAGTTTGACCGTAAATGAGCCGATGACTGTAACCAATGTACCGGCCGACGCCGTGGTCAATGACGCCGACGCCGTCAGACTGGTGAAACCGCGATAATTGCCAGCGGCGCGCGCGACAAACTCTGTCGTAGCTAACGACTTGCTACTGTCAAACAGCACAGGGGTAGGTGCTGTCGGATTGCCCGCGAAGCTTGGCGAGAACAACCGGGCCAACCCATCGGTGATGTCCTTGAACGTCAGCGCCGTGGTGCCAACCACAATCGGGCCATCCGTCACCAACTGCCAAATGCTATCAGCCTGTGTAGCGCCCTCCTCGACTGCTACCGTCAGATTCGGAGTCACCTCGACGTTGTTGTCCGCATCCTTGGCGCGAACCCAGTACCCGACCGCAGCCACGTACGGGCCATTGTTCTTGGCCGCGAATTGGTCTTTCACCAACACCCGATCACCCACAGCCAGAGCGACACCATCAATCGTCTGCAAGCCCGCCAGATTGATGTTGACCGTAGTGGCCACGCGCACGGACTGCTTAATGTCCAGCTTGCCCAGCTCTTCCAGAATGCGCGAATCGACGTATTCGCGAGTAGCCAGCACCACCGCCGGATCGATCTTTAGCGTGATGTTGCCGGTACTGGTGACCACGAAGTTCATGCGCACGACTTGCGTGCGGCCCGAACCTTGCGACAGCAGCGGCTTGAAACTCGGCGCACAGTTGGCCACCGCCACCAGATCCCCGTCAGCATCGTAGAGGCCGATTTCGCGAATCCACTTACCGCCCTCATCGGCCGGAATGATCTGTTCGGCGATGATCACCGCCGAGTTGACCGGGTCAATGCGTAGCTGATTCAGGGGCTTGCGCCGCCACTCGTTTAACAGTCGGGTTTGAGTGGCCGCCGGGACGGGATTCGGCGGATCCGCCAGCCCGTTCGGGTTGGCATCACCCACGCCCATTTCAGTAATCTTCCAGGCAATCCCGAGCGCGTCGGCATTCGCCTGTTTGGCCCTGCCCACATTCGTGAGGATGGCTAAAAACTGCGAATTCGCATCAATCATGAATAGATATCCAGAGTGTCTATAGAGTGTTCGCGACCGACCACGCCGAAGCTGCCGGTGACCTCGATGTCACGCATGACGGGTGGGTAAACGTCAATTTCGTCGCCGTCATAAAGGGAAACGGCAATGTTCAGATCGCCTTTGGTTTCGAGGCTGATCGCCAGCCCGGTCAGATGCCGCGTGACGGGCTTAGCGTCGTCGATCAGGCGCTCAAGCTCCTGATACATTTCTTCAGTGATGCCGGTATCGAGTACGCCAATCTTCAGTGCGAAGGTTCCCGGCACGCCCTCGGGCGCCATCTTGAACCACTCGATAATCTCGATCAGATAGCCCAGCGGCTCGACCACACGACGTATCGCGCCGATCGTGCCCTTGTGTTTGTGGATGTAAAACGACGCTTTGATGGCCGCGCGCTTGGTCGCCTCAGACCATCGGTAATCCCAGCGATCGACCGACCACGCCCACGCCAGATGCGGCAGCAGATGCACCGGACAGGTGTCGGGGTTGTAGAGGTCGCGCAGCGGGACAATCGTCTTTTCGAAAAACGCGGCCTCCATGGCCCGTTCCAGTTGCGTGCTATTGAGCGGCAGTAGACTTTTCATATCAGCCCGCCAGCCTCACGTTGTAGCGCGTGCAGAACGCCGCCTGAGCCTTGGTCGGGGCCAAGTCCTGCCACCCAACCAACTCAACCCGGGCAACGCCGGCAACGTGCAACTGAGCGTCAACAGCGGAGCGTGCGACCTCGACGCCCAGCCGCTTGCGTGTATTGATCCAACCGGCCAATCGGCTTTTCGCTTCGGCCAAACTGGCATCCGCTTCCGGGCCGGCGCCGGTCATATGCAAGATGGCGTCAATCTCGTAGCGGATCACCTGCGCACTCTGCACGGTCACCCGATCACCGACCGGGCGCACGTCTTCGTCGTTCAACGCAGCGGCGACAGTGGCCAGCAGCTCCGGCGAAGCTTCGCCTTCCCCGTCCAGCCCCAGCACCGTTACCGTAACGTAACAAGGCGCCGGGCTTTCAGCCGTGGCATCCGCCACCAGCCCCGAGGCGTTACGCGCGTGCAGGATGTAGCTGTTACGCGGGCCGGCCGTGGTCAAGCCCTCATAAGCCAACTGGATGCGTTCGCGAAACGGGTCGTCTTCTTCCATGACCTTGGGCACCGGCGGCACCGCCAGCAGATCCTCGGCCTGGATAACCAGGCGCTTCAGATTGACGTTAGCCCCTAACTGATCGAGGTCACCGCGAATAGCGTGCGCGAGCAGTAGCGCCTTGCCGGCGTCATTGACCCGGGCGCGGTTGCTGACCTTGATATAAGCCCCAACCTCAAGCGTCTTGACCACTGGATCGCTTTCCAGCGCGGCCGTCCAGTTGCCGCCCATGTACCCGCGAAACACGCCCAGCCCATCCTGATAAACCTCTTCGAAGTCCAGAGGCTCCAACACGGTCGGTGCCGGCAACGACGACAGATCAACGGTACTCAAGCGGCCACCTCCAACGTGACGCTGTCGCCCAGGTACTTCCCGACGATTTGCAGATTGATTTGCCCGCCAATGACGGAAATGACGCGCACCTGATCCAGCTTCAAACGCGGCTCCCAGCGCCCTAGAGCGCGGGCGACTTCAGCCTGTACGGCGCTTTTCCAGCCCTCGTTAACGGGCAAATCGACAAACCGGCGCAGCTTGCTGCCGTATTCCATACGGTGCCGGCGACTGCCCAGCGGCGTGCCCAAGATGTCTGCGATGGATTGGCGCAAGTGCTTGATGCCGGAAATGGGTTGGCCGGTGTGGCGATCCATTCCGATCATCTATGTCACTCCTTGAACGGCTCGTATTCTTCGCTGGCTTTCAGGAACTTGACCGCTTCGATGTCGGAGGCCGGTACCTCGACCGTCGCCTTCTCGACCGGATAGGAACGGTCAGTACCGGGCACGATCACCAGTCGCGACGTGTAGAGCTTGTCGCGGAATTTCAAGGACTCAGGCGATGAGTAAGTTGAGGATGGCAATGCCGGTTGCGAGGACGTTTGCGCATCGGTTGAGGTCGTATCGATCTTGGCCATGTATTTCTCCAGGCATGAAAAAGCCCGCACTGGGCGGGCTGTCGTGAATGAATTAATGCGTGTGGTGGTTGCTGTTGCCGGTGGCATCAATGATCGCGCCGGCGCTGGTGATGCCCTTGGTAACGTGTAGCGCGCCGTCGATCATCACCGCCGCTTTCAGATTGATGTTGCCGGTGGTTACGTTCACGGCGGCATCGGTAACAACCGCTTCCGTGCTGGCCACTTTGATGGTCACCGTACCGCTCGGCAGGGTGATGCTGTAGCTCTTGGCCTGCCAGTCGTAGATCAGCGAGCCGCCATCATCGAAACGCCAGACCTCGACATGGTCGCGATTATCTGGCGGCGGTCCGGCATTGCCATACAAGCCCGGGACAAACGTGCCTTGTGACACGTCACCGCTGGGACTGATCAAACTGCCCTGCTCGCCCATGGACGGCGCCCGCCAATGCCTGGCCTTTCCCGCCGCGATGCTGTGCCAGCGCACCCAGGCGCTGGTCCACTCACCATCAGATACCCTGCACACTGGCGGCGATGCGGACAGATCTACCGCGACCACGTAGCAAGCCTTTACCGCCCCCGCAATCATGCGGTCGTGCTGGGCACTCGCGTAGCTACTCACACATCCTCCGCAGGGACAAAATCCTCTTTGGCGTCGTTGTTGAATCCAATGAGCAACATGCCCGGCGGCTCGTCAGGCCAGAGCCATTCCTCCGGGCCGAGATAGACTTGCTGAGTCCATTCCACCAGCCACACGGTGTATCCATCCAGATGCGGCTGCGTCCAGTCCTGCAGCGATTGAACGAACTCGGCGGGTTCAACTGCCAACCCCCACGTCTGCGCACGCAGCAGCACCGCCAACTGGGTCGCCAATTGCACGGCCTGTTGATGATGGTGCGGCTTGATCGGGTCGACGATGATGCGCGCCTCGAACTTGCAGACCAGCGAGGTTTCGCCGGTTCCGATATCGGTACCCGGCTCGATCTCGGCCACCTCCAGAAATACCGCTGGCAGCAACACGCGACCCTTAATGTCTGGCCAAGCTGTGACGGCCTGCACGCCAGGCAAGTGGGTACGCAGATGCTGTTCTACCGCCCGATAAAGCTGGTCCAGGCTGAACGGTTCGTCAGACATTGCCGATCCTCTTAAGGTATTTCTGCAGCTCAAAGTTGAGTTCCTGCTTGAGAATCTCCAGCAGACGCTCATCGGCCTTTTTGACCCAACTGTCGAAATGCGGTCGGGCCTGCTCCAGCGACACTTTGGCTTTGGCCAGCGGGAAACGACTGCCGTTTTCGGCGACCCAACCCGAACTCGGCCCGCGACCAGGTGACACCGTGCTGTCCGGGTAATCGTCACCGTTGAAATGCTTGCTGGCTGTGCGGATCCAGATGTCGGGCTTGTTGCCGTAGACCTTCTTGAGGAAAGCCCCTTGGTAACGCCGCCCCGCCACTGATACACCGCTGCCGGTTTGCCGCGCCCGGCCGATCCGGCTGGATTCGATGGCGTTCAACCCAAACCACAGTTTGCCGCTCGTGGCACCGCCGGAAACCGGATAGCTGCGCAACCGCTGACGCACCGCTGCAACAGCAATGCGCTCTGACCGGCTGACGGCTCGGGCAATGTGCGTGCGCAACCAGCCCAACGTCTTGTTGATTGCGCGCCGATGCGCCGCAGCCGCCGCTTTTGGCACTACCTTGGCAACGTCCTGGAACGCCTGAAAATCTGCGGCCGAGGACTGGATAGAGATCATCCCGCCCCCGGCCGAGGGTTTGAAATAGCTGCCGACGCTCATGGCCGCAACCTCAGAATCAGGGCGACCAGGCCGTCGCCGCTCGGCTCGAGCTGGATCAGGTCGTAGTCACCGCCACCATCCAAGGCGGGCAAATCGACGCTGATCAGCATGCCCTGCTCCAGACCTTGCGAATCGCTTACACGGATCTCGAAGCGCGGCTCGCGCAAACCGGTGTTGAGCTTGCCGAACTTGGGTTGCAGCCAGGGCGCGGCAAACATGCCGAACACTGGCTCTTCGCGACCCTCGATCCGCGCCGTATCGCCCAGCGTTTCGAACACCACTGCGTCTACATCGGCGATCAAATCGCGAAAGCCCATGACTACATCTCCAACAGGATCTGCGCTAATGGCCGGGTGCACATGTGCAGAGGGTTGGACTGCGCTTCACCGGCCATACCCTTGTTGAACGGCAACGGTTCGATCTTGCTGTAGTACGGCACGCCTTCGGTGTTGACCGTTTCCATATAGTCGGCAGGCGCGAACACCGAGATGTACAGATCCGGCACACCTTCGGGAATCAGTAGTGCCTTGTCGTCGTGCACAAAAGTGATGCCGGCGATCTTGCCACGGTAACGCTCCCAGGTGATGCCGCCATAGTCGAAGCTTTCGCGGGCATCACCGCGCAGCGAAGCCGCTTGCTGGGTGTTGAGGTACGTCGCCTTCACTTCCTTGAGTTTCAGCATTGCGTTCCAAAAGTTCTTGCCACAGAAAGCGCGCGAACCACTGCGGGTAACGCTCCCAAGAGCGTCCTCCTGCAAATCCAACGCATCACCACACTTGATACGAAAGTCTTCGTCCGAGCCACCAAAGCCCATGGGCAAGGTTTTACGTTTCACTCCAAAACGCTCATACAGATCGAGCAATACTGTCTTGCCGTCAGCGTCGTAGATTTTGCCGTTGAGCGCGCCCAGACGCTGAAACTCGTGGGTAACGTCCAACTGGCGGCGGGCCTTGGCTAGCCGCTTGTTGACCACGTCCTGTACCGACTGCAACTCGGAGCGCGTACCGAAAGCGCGAATGCCCTGAATCTCATCGGCCTTGATGGTGAAACGCTCAGGCAGGTGCACGGTGTTGAACGGGATCAGGGTGCGCTTGCTGCCAGCAACCACCAGACCAGAGGTACCGCGCTCACCGGCCGGCACCAGCGCCAGGGTGTCACCGTCCTTCTCGATTTGTACGGTCAGGGTGGTGATGCCTTCTTCCTGGAACAGACCGAGGCTTCCGATACGGCCGGGCAAGTATTCCTGTTCGTTGATGGCGGCGGTCAACGAGGACACAGAAAACGCCTCGTCGTTGAAGATTTGAATGTCAGCCATGAGGCAGTCTCCAGAAAACAAAAAACCCGCACAGGGCGGGCTGAAAAAATCGAGGGTGATCGCCTTAACGGACGATCACGTTATGGGCAGCCAGCGCTTTCTCAGCCGCCAGATCCAGACCACTCAGGTGCGCTTCGCTAACCTCGGCCAGGCGCACCACGGCGCGACCGCGACGGACAATGTCAGACGAGCTCAGTGGCCCGAAAAGAATGGCCTGGGCGTTTTCGCTGCCGTCTTCGGCGGTCGGGTTGTACGGAGCGAATTCTCCAGTGGCGGTGACCAGGCCAAGGATCTGGCCAGGCTCCAGCGCCGGGCCTGCGGCGACGTTGATCGCTTCGCGGGAGATGGTGCCGGCACCTTCGGACAGGAGGAATTCTCCGGCGTGCATCGGTTCACGTTGAATGGTCATACTCAAGCTCCAGTAAGAGAAGTTCGTTTTCCGGTGTGCGCCGCTTGGCGAGCAGACCAGATCGAGGGCTGGTCGATTTGCCTGGCATGCACCTTCGGCACCGGGTCATCATCGAGTGGCAGACTGCTGTCAATTTCAAAGCCCTTGCCGCTGGTAACAATCTTGTCGAACAGACGCGCGCGCACTGCCGCAGCGTCCAGACCTGCGGCGACATACTCGGCGCTGAATTCCGGCAGTCGCGCGGCCACGCAGAGGTCGTTCACTGCCTTGGCACGTGCCAGTCCAGCCAGAACGATTTTTTCGCTTTCGAGCTGGGTTGAACTGAGCAGCGGCTCGACCAAGTTACTGATGCCCGCAGCCGTGCAGCGCTGAGTGATCAACAGTGCCAATTTGGCCGAGTCGATCACCGGCGGTACCAGCGGCGGATCCACAGGTTCAAGCTCCAGATCCGGTTCGGCTGGCTCGTCGAGCTGGGCCAGCAATTCGGCCGGTGCGTTCTGGAATCGTTGCAGCACCGCGCCTTGACCGAGGCAGGCTTTGACCTTCACGCCGTCACCGACCTCATCGGCAAGCCCCAGTGCCACCGCTTCGTTGGCGGTCAGCCAGGTTTCAGCCGCCACCAATCGCCGCAGCTCCACCTCATCAATGTCGGGCGCTTTGGCCTTGTACGCCGCGATGATCGCTTCCATGGTCTGGTCGAGGACGTCGGCGACCTTGCGGAAGTCTTCAGCATCACCGGCGGCGTAAGTCCATGGGTTGTGGATCATCAACATTGCGTTGGAGGCGATCACCACCCGGTGAGCACCGCACACGGCCACACTGGCCGCACTCGCTGCCAGCGCATCGATCCGCCCGGTGCAACGTTCGCCCAAGCGCGACAGCGCGTTGTGCATGGCCAGACCGTCGAACAGGTCGCCACCGATGCTGTTGAACGCGGCCACCACCGGTGACACACCGTCATCCATGGCGCGCAGATCCTGCACGAACTGATTGGCAGTGATGCCCCAGCCGCCGATCTCGCCATAGACGAAAACCTCGATCACTCGCTCGGTGGACTCGCCGCTGGCATGCACGGCGTACCAGGTCTTGTCTTGAACCTCGACGCGTTTGCCGGCGCGGTTGTAAATGCGCGGTCGCGCTTGTTTGCTCATGGTTGCTCCTTGTCATCGTTGTCTTCGACGGCATCCAGGGTGTTGTAGTTGAGGCCCAGTTTTGTGGCCCGCGCCAGATCGGCGGCGTTTTCCAGATCGACCGTTTCGGCGTCGTAACCGGTGCGCAGCACCATTTCGCTGCGCGAAGAAAAACCGGCTTGCACTTCCATCCGCCGTGCCTGCACGTCCTGCACCGGCTGGATGTAGGCCCAACCCTGTGGCACCCAACGGGTTCGCAGGTAATCGCGCCGTTTCTGTGCGTAATCGTCCAGCACCAGGACACCCGACAGCACGGCCATGTCCATCCATGCGGCCCGCACCGGACGGCAAAGTTGATGCACGTACACGCTAAATTGCAGTTGTTCGAGGCGGCGCCGAAACTCGTTGAGCACCACCCGCAGCGCCCGATCGTTGATCCCGCGCATGTCGCCGGTGAGGATCTCGTAAGGCGTGCCCGACCCCGCTGCTGCGGCCATCAGTTGCTGTCGCATGAAGTCCGGATAGTTGTTGCCGGCGTCTGGCGGTTTGGAAAACTCAACCTCCTCGCCTGCCCCCAGCTCCTGCATGGTGCCGGGTTCGAGTGCTACCATCGGTGTGAAACCGTCGCGATCCAGATCCAACAGCGCGCCCGTGACGGGATCGCGAGGTACCGGCCCAGAATCGGGCGCGGGACGCTTAATGAAACCGGCGAAGAGGTTGGCCACCTCCTGACGGAACAGCACCGCATCGTCGTAGTTATCGAGACTGCGCAAGCGTTTGAGCACCGGCGACAATCGCGGCACACCGCGCAGTTGGCCCGGCTCGACCGGTTCGAAGATGTGCAGCACCTGCGCGGCTGGCACACGCACTAGCTGGTTGTAGCCAGCGTTCAGTGAAGCTGCATCACGCGGATGCGACAGGTACATGTGGTACGCCACCCGCTTGCCACTGGGAGTGAACTCGATGCCGGCGCGGATGACGTTGCCGTTTTTGGCGCTCTCGAATTTGTCGTGCGGCACGAACTCCGGCGCCAGGATCTGCAACTGCAGCGGAACCGCCAAACCTTCGTTCAGGCTGCGCGGACGCAAGCGCACGAAGCATTCACCCGAGGTCTCCACCGTGCGCGCCACCAGCGCCTGCTGGCCGTAAAAGTCGGTACGGTCATCCGCATCCGACTCATCGACCCAATCGCCCCACAGCTCCTGCAGCAGTTTGCGCAGAGCATCATCGTCGGTCGTTGGCCGAGGCGTGATGCCGGTGCCGATCAGGTTGCTGACGCGCTTGTCGATGACGTTGAAGGCGTACGGGTCGTTGCGAACCGCTGCGCGAGAACGCGACCGTAGGTTGCGCAGTGCCGGGGTGTTGATGCTGTTAATCCCGTTGTCGGGCGCGTCCCAGCCAGCGGAGCGGCGCCCTTCTCCGGCGCCTTCGTAACTGGCCTTGATGTTGGACGGCAAGACGAATCCGTTACGGGTCAGCGTTGGAAACTGTCGGGCCATCAGACCCCCTTCCCTGCGTGGTACAGCCGGACCACGCGTGAACGCGGCCCGGCGGCGCTGGCCAGTGACGAGCGTATTTCTTCGCGCGCCTTGAGCAGCTCGTCGACCGTGCGATATTCCACGGTACGGTCGGTGTAGCGCACAGTTTTTTCACCGCGAGCAATAGCCGCCTCAACCGCGTCGAGGTGCTTCTTGGTAAATGACATATCAGCGTCTCTTCAGGTAGCCGCTGGTGGAACAGCGGCGTTGAGGGGGTGTTGCTGCTGGAAGCGGTGGCACGACCGGAGCAGCGGGTGGTGAAGCCGGAGGCCGAATAGGTGTAGCTGGGCCAAGACTATCGACCCGTTCACCTTGAACGGACTTAATGCCCAGAGCTTCGTCAAACAGTCCGGACTGCGCCAGGGACTGACGCACGCGCTCCCAGTCGTGCTCCTTGTATCGGTGGAGGCCCAGGTAATGCGCCATGGCGAGGCAATACACCATCAGATCGAGCGCTTCGTTGCGCTCGGCCTTGCCCTTCACCCATTCGACGCGCTTGTGGCCACGCACATAACGGGCGACCTTGCGTTCTGCTACGCACTGGTCGAAGAAGTCGTCTGGCAGGTCATTCGCGAAGTGCAACGCGCCCGGCCCGGACTCAAACGGGTAGCGGTTGTAGATCCAGTCCTTCGCCGTATCGGTACCGACGAACCAAAGCTCGGCACCGTTGCGTTCGGTCTGGCCTTTCCACGTCACGTCGACCATGGACGGGCGCTGTGCAATGACCGGTTTGCCGGGTTTGCTCGCCCCCTTGATGGCGAAAACATTCCGCCAGCGACGAACGCGGCAGAATTGGTAGACCTCATCGGTGTGGTGACCACCGGAGTCAACGGCCACCGCAAGAATGCCCAGACCGACACCGCACGGATGGCGATATTTGGCCTTGAGCAATTCGTCGAGCGCCGCCCAGGTGCGGTCGTCTGCGGGATCGCCGGAGACCACTTGGTAGTCGACGACCCAACGCTCCATGCCGACGCCCCAGCCCATGGCCATGAATTCCAGCCGGTTGGCTTGAACGTCAACGGCGCCGGTGATCATCATCACCGCCGCCGGCAGAGAGCCAAGGGTGTAACTTTCCAACCGCGCGCGCTGCCTCAGAACGTCGGCTTTGGTCTGCTCTTGAGCCGCGTCCCAAACCTTCGCCAAACGGGTGTTGTAGAACACCTGCATGGGTTCAAGATCGCCTTTGGCCTGGGCCTTCTTCGCCTTCTCGAATTGCTTGGCCAGCGACTTCCAGTCCATCCAACCGAGCGGTGAATAAAGCGCGTTGAGGTGGAAACCCACCGTCTCTCCGTCCCCCTCGGCATGAGCACGCCACTCGCCTTTGGCGAGCATTTCACCTTTGTGGTACTCATCGATCAGTACGTCACAGTCCATCCCGGACGCCGCGCATTTGTAATGCACTACGCTGAAGTCTGCCGAGTAGAGAAGGTTCTCCCACTCAAGCACCTGCATGTGCCCACAGTACGGGCATGGCACGTAGTAATGACGCTGGTCACTGCCGTCGAATAGGTCGGAGATTCGCGAGGCGCCCTTGATCGTCGGCGAGCTGGAGAAGTAGAACTTGGCGTTACGGCCAAAGGTACTGCCCCGGGTTTCCGCCAGTTCAATGGGGTCGCCCTCCTCGCCGATATCGACTTCCCAGCGGTCGATTTCGTCGCCGTAAACGTAGCGCGCCGACAGCTCCGACAAGTTGGCGGCCGAGCCGGCGGTGGTGACGTACAACGTGCCACCCTCGAACTCTTTGGTGTCCATCGTGTTGCGCGAATCCCGCGAGCGGTTGGCCGCCACGCGTTCGCGTAGCACCGGCGTTGCCTTGATCGTTTTGCCGATCCGCGAGGACACCCGTTTGGCCAGGCCGAGGCTTGGCAGCAACGCCAGGATATTCGACGGTGCCATGTGCATCAGGCCGCCAATCCAATTCAGGCCGATCTGAGTTTTCATTAGCTGCGACGCGACCATGGTGATCACGCGCTTGCATGGGTGAGCCGGCGATAGGCACCGCATGGGCTCGCGGGCATAAGGTGTACGCGAGGTGCGGTACTGGCCAGGCTCAGCGGCGCCGGTGTCACGCGGGATTCGCATGTACTCATCGGCCCACTGATCGATCCAGACATCCGGGTCGGGCCGTAGCCCACGGAAATACGCCTCGCGGTACACCTCTGCACCGTCGGGAATTTCCGTGGGCATGGGCTTAACTCGTGGTCAGTGCGTGTTCAAGATCCGCTGAAGACATGCGCTCTGCGTCTTCAAGCGAGCGGCGGATCGCCGCCGTGAGGTGCTTTTCGATTTCCCAAGGGTCGGTCATCGACGCCAGTTCCGGAGCCAGTTGCGGCGGCATGCCCAGCAATTGATCGCGCAGCATGCGACCGGCGTTGTAAGCGCCGGATTGCACCGCCGAGAGGGCAACCAGCGAACCCTTGGCCTTGTGCAACTCGATCTCGGCGAGCTGTGCCAAGTTGTGCTCGCGCAGTGCCCGGGCCTTCTGGAAGTCGGGGAGCTGCCCCGCAGGTGTGATCGTGAGCGGCGGCGCAGCCGTTGAAGTCGGCTCGGCCTGGCTGGATAGTTGGCTGTAAACGTCGCGCTGAATCCGGTCCTGTTGGTGTCGTTCGGCAACAGCGGCCTTGCTCGGGTCTGCGGTGTCGCGAATCAGCGCTTCGGTGGCATCTACATCAACCTGCTTACCATTCGGCGAAAGTACCAGCCGGTTGTTGTCTTTCAGCCAAGTGATGTAGCTCGGCGACCTGCCAAGCCGAGCCGCGAAGGCGCTCTTTGACAGGTAGGTTGGTTCTGTCATGAGCCCTCCTTTTTCAACGTATTTCAATGAATCCTTTCAAGATTTCAATGATTGAAATTTCAGTAAGCTGGGAAGCCTGCGGCTAACAGTTTCCCGCGGGTTTCCGACCCCGTGTCCTTCAGATACCCCTAGGGTCCCCGGTGGTTTTCGGGGTGCCGGGGCGGTGCATCACCCCTGCCCGCCGCTGGTTGGCGGGGCTTCGCTGAGGCCCAATCGCTTGGCAGCCCATTGTTCGTACAATCCGATGGCAACGTCCGCGCCGGCCATCGCCGTCAGGCAACCCAACGCGCCCGCCGTCCACAGCGACATCCCGGCGGCGATCATCAACATCATCGCCGTCACCCCGCAGACGATGCAGGCACCAGACCGAAGTGCCAGCCGGCGCAACAATGCCCAGCCTCGCGCCCCATCCTTGTCTGCCCGCCACATCTCCCCCGATACGCCACCGACCAGAGCCAGAACGATCACTAACCAAATCGGCATTTCTGCCAGTGCTTGTTGCTCATTCGTCATGTCTGCTCCCCATGGTTTATAGATTCGGAACACGTCCAAGTTACTTGGCTGTCACACCAGAATGTAAGAAGCTCTATCCGACGTAATCCAACGGATCGGAGCAGAGCAATGAGTGTATTGATCGATGTCGTAACCACAGTGGGTGTGGTTGGCTCGCTAATGATTGGATGGGTTCAACTAACAGATCAGAAGCGATTGGAGCTGCGCACATGGGCGATCAAGCTCGCAACGATTGCCAGTGTTCTGTTGGTGGTGGGCAGCGGGATATGGGAAACGATCAAGTTCGGTAGGAGTGATGCGCCTTTGACGCGCATGGATATCTTGTGGCTCTTGGCTAACCTTTGGAACACAATATTTTATCTAGCGATTGGCGTTGCTCTTGCCGCGTACTGGTCTAGCCCCAAGGGTACGAAGGAAAAGCTGGCAGCCTTTCGAATTCCCACCAGCGACAAATAAAAAAACCGGCCGTTTGGCCGGTTTTTTGTGCCGCTCTCTGCGGTCGCACCTATCGAAGATGACTACTTTTTACAGGTCGATTCCGGTGGCAGCAACCCTGTTTTAATGCCACCCGGTGAATAAGTGGGTAACGCAGGGTGAACGCCTAGCGAATGTCGGCGAATACACCTCCCCGGCATTCTGTTATTGCGGCGTTGTCCCATACGTCCCACTTTTCATAATTGAAGTGGGACACCTGAGAGCGCCTGAATTCGGGGCTTCGCCCCACTGTCCTACTTATCTTTCTCTTTTCTCGTGTAAAGGAAGAAATTTAAAGAGCACGCGTTCGCGCGTAAGCGCGTACTGCTTGCCCGCTACGCTCACACGGGCGGGAGGCACTACTAGGCGGGACGGTGGGACAACCCAGCAACGACAAGGCCCGCACCTGTCCCACTGCATCAAAACGCAGCGGGACAAGACGGGCCAGTGGGACAACCACAACCGGACGAATACCTGGGGTCACGCAGCCTGCCCCATCATCACGCCGAAGATCTGCAGATGCGCATCATGCAACCGCTGATAGTACGTATCGCGCCCACAACCGCAGTGGGCATACCGCAGGCGCATATCCACATCGAGCGTGCAGTAATGCTCACGCACCACCGTTACCAGCTCCGGCGCGAGGTGCTTGGTCACGATCAGCTCGATGTCCAGCGAACTCTCCATTGGTGCACGGAAGGCACGCCGCCCCCTGATCAGTTGCCCGTTGCTCTCCATCATCATGGCAACCATATTTCCCCCGGCCAGCCCCCCTTTCGAATGTTCTGAATGCAGCTCCTGCGCCCACAACCTCAGCAGCGAATCGATCTCCTTAATCAAAGCAAGGCTCCTCAAACTGAACCCGCTGCAACGCCGAGGCACCGCCCCACCCTGCCGGCTTCTTGTATGCCCAAGGCCGCTGCCCGCTCTTAGCCAATGCCGGCAACCGAACACGCCGCCAGCCCAACCGGTGCATGATCGCGCCGACGCGCATCTGCTCCGGCTTGCCCCAGTGTCCGAAGTCCAACTTCAACGCACTGGTGAGCACGTCACTGCCGGTGGTGGTCTCGCCGATCTGCGACTCCTCGAGCCAGGTGAGAATCGGCCCTTCCCATTCATCCACAACGAAGCGCTCGTCCTGCTCCTCGCCGAACATCGCCGCCTCATCCAGCGTCACCCACCAGAGGTCGCCCGCGTCGTAGCAGAACACCGCCTCGGCCCACAGCTGATCGCGCATCGAGCGCAACAACTCCAGATCCACCTTGGTACACGCCACCGGCCAGTAACGCCGGTTGCCGGTGGCGTCCTTCAGATACTCGTCTTGGTTGGTCGTACCCACGAAAACACACTGGCGTGGCACGTCCATCGTTCTGCGGCCGTAGCTCTCGCGGTAAGTGTCCGTGGACGCCGAAAAGAACTGCTTGGCCTTCGTACTCTCAGCCTTGTTGAAGCTGTCCAGCTCGCCCAGCTCAACGATCCACTTTCCCCGGATCGCCTGAAAGCCGTCCTTGTCGCCCAGCGCAAACGGCGTGTCCATAAACCACTCGCCACCGAGGATGCTCATCGCCGTTGACTTACCGGCGCCCTGCGCACCCTCAAGGATCATCACCGAGTCAGCCTTGCAGCCGGGCTTCATCACCCGAGCGACGGCCGACAACATCCAGCGCTTACCGACCTTCGACGAGTAGTCGGTGGCCTTAACGCCCATGACATCGGTAAGCCAGCTTTCAAGCCGGGGCACTTGATCCCACTGCAGCTTGCGCAAGTACTGCCGCACAGGATGAAACGCATGGTCATGCGCAACCACACTCACCGCCTCGATCACATGCGAAGCTTTAACCCGCAAGTTGTACTGCTGCGCGAGCCACTTCATCACCCGCACATCATCAATGTCCGCCCAATCGCCCGTGCCGCCGCCATAAGGCGCCGCACGCAGCTTCACGATCTTCGAACTGAATGCGCTGTAGCTGATCACGCCGGCCCAACGCTCATCGTTGGCCAGGATCAACTCGACGTTCTGCATATGCGCGATCAACGCACCGCTTTCGCTACGGGCGAGCATGTCCTTCCAGCCACCAGCGGCCGGGGGTTTGACCACCGCCAACACCTGACGGCGCACCGCCTCCAAGCCTTCCGCGACATGCAGATCATTGAAGTCGGTCCACTTAGCTTCCCGCTCGCTGGAAAAGATCGGCGCAACCACCTGGCCACCGACAATTAGCGCCGCGTTGTTTGCTTTCTCTTCACCGGGATTCCACGCGTCACCATTCGGCTTCGTGGTCTTCCAGTCATCGTCCCGGCAGATGATCAGCGGACAACCGGCGAAACGCTCGCGCATGGCCTTGCAAACCACCAGCAAATTGCCCGCATCAAACGCAACGGCCACGGTCAATGACGTGGCCATATGCAGACTTGCGCCGGTCGCGTAGCCCTCACACACCAGCACCGGCTCGCCCGGATCCGGGTGCGGCCCGATCAGATGGAAAGCACCTTCCTTCGACATGCCGTAAGGCCAATAGGACTTGTCCCGCCCGGTGTCCTCTTGCTTGGTCGGGAACACCACCTGCAGTCCGACAATCTCGTCACGCACGTTGTTCATTGGTACTAAAAACGCCCCGGTACGCGGCGCATACCGAACGCCGAAACCGACGATCTGCTTGCGATCCAGATAGTCGCTACGGCCCTTCTCTGGCATGCGTTTGAACATACCCGCTGCACGCTTCGCCGCACGACGTGCCGCGTTGGCCGAGATCTCAGCCGCGCGGCGTTTGGCCTCTTCCTGTCGAGCGCGCATTACCTCGCGCTCTTCAGGCGACATTCGACCAGCCTTGACCTTGATCTTCTGAGACTCTCCCGAGCGCCAGTCACCGAACGCACCGAAGATCAGCGTCTCGCCTTTCTCCGTGTGCTGTTCATGGACGACATACCAGCCATTCTTTTCCTTGCCCTTGTCCTGCGAAGTCTTACACCGGGTCAGCTTGCCGAACACCAGCGGCTGCGCAGGCTCAAGGCCGTAATCCGCGAATTGCCCCAACACTTCATCGAGCATGGATGGCCTCCATGATCTCCTCGACCTCCTGGCAGCTCACGCATTGCGTGCAGCCAGGAACAGCTAAACGCCGGCCCTCGGGAATTGGGCTGTCGCAGTTTTCACAGAATAGAAACGAATGCGCCGCCAAAGCAGGTTTAGCGGCGTTGCGTGCAGCGAGCGCCTGATCGATACGCTCTTGCACCAGGTCATTTGCAAAGTCAGCGATGTCAGCCACGATCAACACCCCGCGTCGTCTGGTTGACATATGTGGCGCGGTTGAACAACCCCAGCAACCCCTGAATCCCACGAAACACCTGCAGGCGAATCGCGGCCAGTTCTTCATCGGAAACAACCCCATCGCCAATGCTCTTGGCCCAGGTATCCGCCAGATCCGCGACCTGTCGGAAGTACTCGGCAATCCCGGTCGTCAACGTCTCCGGCATGTCATTGGTGTACGCCTCAGCCAGCTCCTGCCAAGTCGTATCACCGACCAATGCATGCACCGCATCCAGAATGCGGCGATCCTTGGTCAGCTCCAGAATCTCGCCGAACTCTTGGATGTTCACCGTGTGGCTGGGGTGGGTTGGGGAAAGCTTGTGCTGCAGCGTGGTCGCATTCCGGCCGGTAGTGGCGGCGATGGCAGCAGCGCCGCCGGGGTAGTCCCGTGCGGCATGGTAAAGCGCGAGATCGAGCGGCAAAACTTCCCGCTGCGCCCGCTCAACAGAACTCAGAGCGATACGGCTCATGGCATTAATCCTTGTAAGTTGCCAGTGCCGCGCGACATGCAGTGGTGATACATTTGCCGCGTGGCTTGAAAGGGCCCAAACGCCGGCTAGATCTTCGGGATCGATACCGGCACCGTGCCGGGGCGAGCAATCCATTGCTCACCCCTGGCGCAACAGCTGCCAAATCTGTGGTGGAAGAGGCAGCAACACCAAGGCTTCCGAGCCTTGGAAAAGCGCGATAAAGAGAGGTGGTTACATGTGGTGTGCCCGCCTATCTTTATCGCGACCCGACAGCGCTGTGGTGGTGCGTGCTGGGAGGAACTGGGCGACCTTTGGGTCGCCTTTTTTCTATCTACGCTGCAGCTTTTTGTGGAGCCGAAGCGTTCAAAAGCCAAGCAGCTTGGAACGCGTTGCCTTTCTGCTTCGCAGCAGTTGCCAACAGCTCGGCGTAATTGGTTTCACCTGTGTAATCCGTTCTCGGCAGGCATGCAGCCTGACGCCATTTGTTCAGTGCTTGATAGCTTCTATTGCATACCTTCGCAGCGGCTCCGATGCCGCCTACGGCTTCAAAAGCGAACGCAATAGCACTCGAAAAGTCTGCGGGGTTCAGCATGACAACCTCCATTTATCAACTTGCGGTTGATGTTATAGATCAACTGACTATTGCGCAACCTTTATGAGACTCTCAACCCATGGTTGATAAAAATTCTCTCCGCGCAGCTTTCAGCGAGCGCCTACACGAAGCCCTCGACGATGCCGGCGTACGCGCACGTGGTCGAGGAGTGGATATCCATCGTCAGTTGAAAAGCGTGGGTGTTGATAAAACAACACAGGCCATCAGTAAATGGCTGAATGGCGAAGCGATGGCTGAGGCGGATAGCATGTCTGCCCTCTGCACATGGCTTGGTGTCAGGCGGGAATGGCTTGAGTACGGGGTTCTGCCGAAAGAGCAGATTGGCCATAGCAATGTTCGCGCTCTAGCCCCTAGTGACTTGAGCAACGTTAGTGAAATCAATCAGCGCTTTGGCAAGGTTCCATTGATCTCTTGGGTGCAGGCTGGTGCTTGGTGTGAGGCGATTTCAAATATTGAGAACTATGACAGCGATTCTTGGTTGTCTTGTCCGGTGCCAATTAGCAACCATGGCTATGCACTGAAAGTCCTCGGTGACTCGATGACAAATCCCGGACCTGGACGCAGCTATCCAACAGGATGCATTATTTTTGTGGACCCGGAGGCGGAAACGAAGACTGGGGATAGAGTAATTGCCAGAGTCCCACGGACTAATGAAGCAACTTTCAAAATATTGGTTGAGGATGCCGGACGGCAGTTTCTCCGCCCCATCAACCCGCAATATCCAATCATCGATATTACGGAAGAGACGCATATCTGTGGAAAAGTAGTCGGCTCATTCATTCCTGAATAATACCGACCCTTTCTTACAATGAAATCATTAATTTAGCCTCGACCACAGACTCCACAACGACCTTCTCGCGGCCCAAGGGTGATCATTGTTTCATTGATAGTGCTACCTAAAGCCTCCAAGGAGATAACCTCTTTCACATCGACCTTGTGATGCTTCAAAAGCTCCTGTATGAACTCCCGCTTATCTTCTGGAGTTAAGCTAACATAGCTACTCAGTGCCAGTCGGACTTTCAAGTTCATGATTCTCTCCTAGAATTTACCGCAAGTATGGCAATCGGTTGGTTTCGGATTTTCAGGCACTAACTTACATACCGCACAAGCAACACGATATTGATAAAGAGACATTCTCATACCATAACGAATCTCAGAATCTTTAATATTTTGAGTTAGATCCGCAGCCTCTTGCCGCCCGTCTTCAGCAGAGAGAAGATCAAAGGCATCCTGGGCATCCTGTTGGTTCGGCGGCGGATTTGCCCGAAGGCTTTTCCATGACTGGCAGATTCTCAGATTCGCTTGCATCGCATTAACAGCATATGCAAATTTTCCGTCCCACTGAGCAACAATTGCCCATAAAGACACACCCAACTGAATAACTACAGCAACACCAGCTGGATACACAAGAAACTCAAATACTTTTGTACCAAAAGCGAGCGCGCTAGCACCTACCAGGGCTGGAACCGCTACGCCGAGGTATGTAACTAAGTTTCTTTTGAAAAAAAGCCTATCCATGCGTCGTTTAAAAACGCGAGAAGTTCCATATGAGTCTAACTCTTTATTCAAACATAGCTCTTGAAAAGTAGACAATTTCGCTCCTTGAATTGGTACACCCGACGAATAATTACATCTCAGACGTATGAAGAACACTACTTCTAATTTACTCAAAACACAGAGTAAGCATGACGCTGAGCCTTCCTAGAAGGCAGAATGCTATCTCCTACATGCCAATGTCAAATATCGTCGAGATCGAAACACAATATCAACCACCGGTTGACTTTTGACAACCAAGGATTGATATTTGCCTCACTCTTCCACCACAGAGCGAGGCAACACCATGCACACCACAGCAACCTTGCACGTTCACCCGGCCACGGCCACCCCCTTTCAAATCTTTGAGATCCGTCGTTTGGCCCGCGAGAGCGGCTGCTCGTTTGTCACCACCAAACCGAAGCAGCAACCTCGCATTGCCCCCACCCCATTCGATCCGAACGGCGGAGGACACGCAGCATGATCAAGTTCAAAATCGACAACCGCACCCTGCAGTTGCTCAACGCCCAGGTCAACCTGACCGAAACCTTCAACCACGTCCTAAGGACAGCGCCCAAGCGTGAGTGCCTGGCGTTCCGTCTCAAGGTCGAACGCGGCACAACGGAAAGCACCTTCGTCATCGAACTGAGCAGCGAACGCCACACGCTGACCCTGACGAACGAAAAGAAGATGCATCTCAAACTTGCCGACTTCATCGAAGAGATCGCCAACGGCCCGTTCGACACGAGCAACACCAGCGACCTGGTGCGCCGCCCGCATGCCAGCCGCGAATACGGGCGCTTCGAGGTCTCCGACAAGCAACGCGTGTTCGAGCTGGTACGCACCGGCGGCGTGCTGAGCCTCGACATGGGCTTCGATTACCCCGTGCAAGTCGCGATGCATCGCACGCAATCGCGCTCAGGTGTCACCACCATCCTGAGTATAGGCAACACAAGCCCGCACACCCGGTGCTTCACCGTATACGGCAGCGATGTCGATATCTACGGCAAGGTCACCGAGTCCATCAACCACCTCGCTGCAGCGGCCACCCCAGCCGCGCACGCGGCATAAGGGGGGCGCCATGGAACGCAACCTCGCCCAAGCCGCGACCCAACTCGGCCTCACCCGGCCAAAGCTCATCGCTCGCATGCGGGAAAAAGGCCTGCTGAACGAGAAGAACCTACCGGCCTACCCCAACCGCGACCGCGATTACCTGCGCATCAAGGACGGCCAGTGGTACCACGACCAACTCGGCATGCAGTACAGCCAGTCGACCCGGGTGAAACAACCCGGCATCCGCTGGCTGGCCGAACAGTTGGGCATCGATCTGCCTGCCATCCCGGCAGACAACCGTGACGTGGCCTAGGGAATACGCCCGCCAGATCATCGCCATGCGGACACGAGAGGAGCGCAACACCGCGCTCCTCGAAGTGCCCGAACATCTGCGCGAGCTGACCAAACGGCACTGCCTGAACGCCTGGAACCACCCGGCCAGAAAACAACGCAAAGAGGCCCAACAAAGCCATGAGTAACACAGCACAAAACCCGCTACGCCTACCCCCGGCGCCGGAGGCAGCCACCGTCGAACTGCTTTACCGCATCTTCGGCGACGTCCTGATCCCGCTCGACAAAGTGCGCGAGCAGTATTTCCGCAACCTCAACGAGCAATCGTTCGTGGCCGAGATCAGCAGCGGCCGCATCCAGCTCCCAATCACCACGCTGGACACCAGCCGCAAGGCACCGAAGTACGCCCACATCCGGCACGTCGCCTCACTGATAGACATCCGCGCCTACAAGGCCGACGAAGACATGCAGCGACAGCAGGACGACACCAACGAGTAACAACGACAAGCCGAATGGCTGCCACCACCAGCCGAAGACATCACCAGGAGCACACCACATGACCGCAATTCAGATCTGCGCATTGATCGGCCTCATCATCGGCGCTGTCCTCATCTATTGGACCGGCTACCGAGGGGGATTGATTGATGGCCGTGTCGAAGGAATCGACGAAGGCAAAGCTATCCAACAATCCGACAGTTCAGAAGCTATCCGTAATTTGGAGCACTCACTACTTCGAGTTCGTGCCGACCGCCTGCAACTTTTCGATCACTACGAGCGCGCGGTGTCAGCCACAAAGCTGGGGGAGCAGGAGCGTCAAACCTTACTAGACATCGCAGAGAAGCTCCGGATCGCGGCGGAGACCTTCAGCGCCTTCCGCACTGGAAAAAAACTCGAACGCGACACCTGCGCCTTGCGCGACCAGGCGCTCGCCATCGCCGCCTTGCTGGAACCGGCAGAGCTGGAGGACGCGGCATGAGCCAGATCCCGCCCCAATCCACCACCCCCCCCCGCAACCCGGCTCACGCCCCATCAGCGGAAGATGAACCAACACGCAATCGAACCTCGGAGGAAAGCGGCATGCAATTGGACCAGCACGACACCCAATCCACGACCGCTTTGCTCCGCAAGGAAGCCAGCGTCGACACACTTGAAACAAACAGCCTCTGCTGCGTAGCAGCAGGCATTATTGCTCCTTCCAGCAGCACCACCGAGACACTTACACCCCACGAAAAGCTGCGCGAGGCAGCCGCACCCAATGCAACGCTAATCGCTCAGAATCGCCCGCACGCGCAGCCTATCGAGGGGTATAAGCCCCCTCTGCCTGAACAGAAAACTGTTCAGCAGCTAGCCGTCGACGTGCTCCAAATTGACGAGCGCGCCGAGTTCGAGAAAGAGTTTCCAGTCCCCGAAGGCGTGCAGTACTGCCAACAACGCGGGACGTATATCAGCTCACCATGTGCGGGTAAATCCGATACGTTCGCCCGTGAGCTTTACGCGTATAGAGTGGGCCTTGCTGGATGGTTGCGCCGATCTTGGAAGCGAGCCGTTTGGGACGCGAAGAAGCCTGTCCAAGTCCGTCTGGCGATGAAGAAGTCCCAGGAGGAAGAATGAATACACTCTTTTTACTTATGGCCCAGTACGATGGCCAGGCAGTGATTCCACTGAGCCGTGTTTGCGCCGATTATATGTTTTTGACTGTCGAGAAATTTAAACTGAAATGTTTATCGGGCGAGATAGACATACCTATTGTGCGACTAGGAGCCAACAGTCAAAAAGCAGCCCTTGGCATCCATTTAAAAGACTTGGCAGACTACATAGACAGGCAGCGCGAGAAAGCTGCCATCGAACAAAACAAATTAATGGGACGTGCCGCCTAAACTAAACGAACGGGGCCATTTTGGCCCCACTTACTTAAACCCTGTAACGATCAGAAGTAACCCAGCATCAGATCATTTATTTTTCGTCGCGTTGTATTTCTGACTTCCAATCCACTCTCCGATCCCCCCAGGCACAAGCAGTTCGTATTTAGCTCGGGATCCACCGGTGTACAATGCACAAATTTTCCTGTCGTACCCTAGAACATCTCCAGGCCTAATTTCGTTTAACAAGTCCGGAGCAAGCATGACCGAATCAAACTCCGCATTTTTCACATTCCCTACCATGCCCAACTGGTAACCGCTAGGTGAGACGTCATCAAGTAACAACAAAGAAATTTTAAGCTTATCGATATCATATCCTCTTACCAACATTGCCTCGATTTTCTCAAACACTCCATTATTGATTTGAGCTTGCGCCAACGACTCCCATGAAGTGTGAAAAAATAAAATTCTATGCTTGGGTTGCACGCCACGGTGAAACAGATTTATGCAATCCGTCATAAAATCGACAAACTCTTGCTTCGATCCGTGCAACAAAGCGAAACGCAGGCCCGCGTGAGACAGGCGCTGAAACCATTCGAACATCCCCCACTCTGAGTCAACTAGAATTGTCGACGGCCTGTCAGGCACCTTACCAACATCATAATAAACTACTTTAGTTCCATCATTGCTGCCGCCTTCAAAGGGCAGCTTAATTTTCGTTGGATGAGCATCAATCAGGGGATTTAAGATATTCTCCATATTCTTCCCAGCCCTCACGGACAGCGTGATATCCCGCTGACGTATATTTTTGGATCGCTTAAACACAGG
This sequence comes from Pseudomonas sp. P42, assembly GCF_017973755.1. Lineage (NCBI taxonomy): Bacteria > Pseudomonadati > Pseudomonadota > Gammaproteobacteria > Pseudomonadales > Pseudomonadaceae > Pseudomonas > Pseudomonas sp. P42. Next base: position 703,370 of record NZ_JACOPU010000004.1, read on the forward strand.
ACCATTAATACACTGATATTCATCCCCCAAGGTTATGACTGCCTGAGGACTTCGATCAAGAATTTTAAGTATTGGACGAGAAAGATCATGACTCTCATCTACAATTACGTGAGCAAAGCTTTCAGGTATAACTTCCTCAGTTAACGACAAGTACTTAATTAAGTGAAAGCCCCGCACTGGAAATTTCACTTCGTACACGGGAGGAGATATCGTCGCCTCCCAAATTCTTTCCGTATATTGAACAAGAATAGCCACATCAACTGGAGTAACATCTTCCTTAATATAAGGAAGGTGCCACTTGGCTATATACTTATCCCCACTTTGGCAGTACTTCTTTACAGCTCGCCTGCAAATCGCCGTAACCCTAGCGGGAGTTATCACCCCAACAGACCCTATATTCAAGACCCGTGATACTTCAGAATCTTTCAGGTTGAGGTAGTCATCCGCCGCCTCTACAAGATGTGGACGTTTCGTTACCAGTAGCTCCATCGCCAACATCATGAATGTCCTTGCAACAATATGCCCCTGTTGCAAACGATAGGTTAACTGGTACAACTGAGCCTGGGTTTGTGCGAGCACCAACGTTGTGTATGGATCCATAAATTTTGCCAACGAAGAGATGAGATACGTTTTCCCAGTGCCGGCGTAACCCTGAATATGAATTGACTCATCCTTTTCCGCTAAAAAGGATCGAACGATAAGATCCTGCGGGGCACTCAACACCAACAGTTTGCCCTTAGGCGTCTCGACTTCCGCCTTAAATGCGGCTACTTTTTTATAGTGACGAACTCGATACTCGAAGTCCCAACTACCATCACCCAACAAATATTCACCTGCATCCACCTCATCTTGAGACAATAATTCCAATCCCGTCTCGTGCAACACATCCAGCCCAGCACTTAACTTACTCACGTCGAACAACCGCTTTACTTCCTGCACTAAATTTACGTCGCCCTGCTTTTGCCTAACCCCCCAAGCAACTAGATTAGCCAAGAGCCGTTCAGCGGAAAAAACCATGCTCCTCCCTTGATCAAAACTCGTAAGATGCTGAATCATCAGGACCGCAGCAATTTCCGCATCAGTTAATACGTCCAACATCTCGAAGGCGGCGTTGGATGCGACTAAAGCATTGGCTTTTTGTTCGCTCAGCGGGATATATAATTTATCTTCGACACCACTTGAAAATTTACGCATTATCATTCCCACCGAGCAATCAACAAAAGCAGCCTACAAGCCACAACGCACATCGAAAAAACAAACCTAGTTAAAAAATGTATTTAGCGTTTCTGCGGCCACTTCTTCAGTAGCGCGCAGCGGCCTACGAGCATCAGTCAACAGTTTGAGCGCGTTAATACGGAACGCCACCAGTGTTTTCGGGGCATCGAAGAAAATTCGCATCTCCGTGACAATTTCTGCGTACAATATCCGATTACAAAGCTGATCATCCAGATAAATGGGTCCATGCCCACGACTTTTGAAATCTAATTTCTCCTGAAGGTATGAGAAATAACTTAAAAAAACCTGACGTGGCATCAGTAAACTCGAAGCAAAAGACCTCGCCTGCCACTCCAAGCTGCTTGAACCATTAATAGATGTGCTGGGCTTCAGCCGAATATCCACATGCGAATCGTAAACAACCCCTGACTCCATGAACCTACCATGGTCCAGAGCGGCATGACCAATACAATGGGCCAACGCCAAACGCTGCACATCTAAACTTCTGCCCACTGTAAATATAGTCACGACAGAGGTAATAAAATCGATAATTCCTAATGCTGTCGAAACGTCATTGGAAAAGATGACGCGCAGGCCCGACTCAACCTCTTGCGTCGAGCATACCTCTTCAAGACTAACTCGATCATTACAAAATCGGACGCGACGATATGATTCACTCTCAATAAAATCCGGATCAAGAAAGGGAACAGGAATGCTTACGACTTTTTTCTTTTTCTTAGGTTTTTTTTCTTTTGCCCCAAGCTTCTTCATGACGCCCCCTTCTCCATGCCTCGATTAGCTGCTCTCAGTGGCCCATATTAAGCAAAAATACAGGAGCCGCTTAGTCTTCGTAGCTATACATCAACCAGCGTTGATCCTACCCAGCCATTTCCATCCAGAATAGGGATCACCTCGGCCTCGCAGGTGCGTATACCGACGCAACGAGTTCCAGTCACGATGCCCCGAAACACTCGACACCCTCGGAATATCCCAGTCCATCTCAAACAGCCGGCTTACCCCTTCATGTCGCAAATCATGGAAATGCAGATCCTCAATGCCCAATAGCGGACAGGCCCGGGTAAAGGACGCTGAAATCGACTTGCCGTTGTAGGGGAAGATTTCCTTTTCCTTTTTAGGCATGGACTGAATGATCGCCCAGGCTTCATCCGGCAGATGACACCACACGTTATTGCCAATTTTCTGCCCAGGGTTTTTCATGTCTCGGACGAGGACGGCCTGTCGGGATTCATCGAGATCCTCCCAACGAATACGCGTGATTTCCTCTTGCCGGCGCGTCGAGAAGATCGCGAAGGCGATCATCTTTGGCATGTCGATCTGGGCTTTACGTCGTGCCTGCATCTCGAAATAGTGCTCCATCAGCTTATCCAACTCTTCCAAGGTCGGCCTTCGGTTGCGTTCTTTGCTCTTGCTGACCATGCCAAGCTTGCGCAACACCTTGCGCGCGTCCGGCATGGCCAGCGCATCCACCTCATAACCCCAGGCCGGTCGTGCCACCGACAACACCGCGCCCAGGTGCGACAGATCGTTGCCGACCGTCTGCGCCTGGACGCCACCGCCCTCCTTGCTCATCCGCCATTGAGCGAACTCCACCAGCTTCTGACTGGTCAGTGCCGAGTCGTCGAGCTCGCCCAGCCAGGTGTCCTTGATTGCGTTCAGTGTCGCGCTCTTGGTCTTGCCCAGCGGTCGGATCTTCTCGTACTCATCCAGGTATTGCTCGATCATCTTCTTGATCGTCACACCCTTACGGTTCGCGCGCTCGATGGCACCAGGCTCCGCCAGCTCCGTTTCGCGGCGCTTGATCCAAGCCTGGGCGACCTGCTTACGGTCGAAGGTCTGGCTTTCCTGATAAACTGTCTTCCCGTCCCGATTAATCCGTATCTGCGCCGTGTAGGCTGTCGAGTTGTCCTTGCGCTTGCGTGATGTGATCGTGCCCATTTCCAGTTGCTACATTGCTGATCTCGCTTGCTACATTGTAGCAAGCGACTTCGAAAAACAAGGAAAAATGGGTAAAAACTGCTGTATAAAAGATCAGTATCAATGAATTTTGAAAAACCTGAAACGCCCGTAAACTCTAGTCCCGCCCGTTCCGAGCCGTCGCGCCGCTTCAGTGTGGCGCCGATGATGGATTGGACTGACCGCCATTGCCGTTTCTTCCTACGCCTCCTGTCGAAGAACGCTCTGCTCTACACCGAGATGGTCACCACCGGCGCGCTGCTCAACGGCGATTACGAACGTTTCCTCCGCCACAACGAAGCTGAACACCCGTTGGCCTTGCAGTTGGGCGGTAGCGTGCCACTCGATCTGGCCGCTTGCGCCCGCATGGCGCAGGAGCACGGTTACGACGAGGTGAATCTCAACGTCGGCTGCCCGAGTGATCGTGTGCAGAACAACATGATCGGTGCGTGCCTGATGGGGCACCCTCAACTGGTGGCGGATTGTGTGAAGGCGATGCGTGATGCGGTGTCGATTCCGGTGACGGTGAAGCATCGGATCGGGATTAATGGGCGGGACAGTTACGAGGAGCTGTGTGATTTCGTCGGGACGGTGCGGGATGCCGGGTGTACCAGTTTTACGGTGCATGCGCGGATTGCGATTCTGGAGGGGTTGTCGCCGAAGGAGAATCGCGACATTCCGCCATTGCGCTATGGCGTCGCGGCGCGGTTGAAGGCGGATTTTCCGGAGTTGGAGATTGTGCTGAACGGCGGGATCAAGACGATGGAGGCCTGCCATGAGCATTTGCAGACTTTTGACGGTGTGATGCTGGGGCGTGAGGCTTATCACAATCCGTATCTGCTCGCGGAGGTGGATCAGCAGTTGTTCGGCAGTTCGGCGCCGGTGATCAGCCGGGCTGAGGCGTTGGCGCAGTTGCGACCTTATATAGCCGAGCATTTGCTGGCGGGTGGGGCGATGCATCACATCACGCGGCATGTGCTGGGCCTGGGCACCGGGTTTCCGGGGGCGCGCAAGTTTCGGCAATTGTTGTCGGTGGATATTCACAAGGCCAAGGATCCGTTGGCGTTGCTGGATCAGGCGGCGGAGTTGTTGGCGGGTCGTTGATCGACGCGTTGTATGTGCGGGCAACGAATGAGCGTTGCCCGGAGTGTTGTTGTACTGACAGGATGTCTTTTGTTTATGCCCGCGTTTATTTTTTCTCGCTTGAAGCGTTACTACCTGCTCGCCTTGTTTAGCTTCACCTCGAATGTTTATGCACATTGCGACGGGTTCTGCATGGGGAGCACCGATACGCCGTGGGAGGCCACGCAATTTTCCGGTTTCTCCATCCTTGTGCTGTTTCTCACACCTTTTTCTGCGACGAATAACACGACCGAAAACTTCAAACGTGTTTACTCCGCCGAGGAGCAGGAAGACGCGCGCTATTACCTCGCCAGCGACGGCATGCTGCAAGCCGCGTATTTCACTTCGGCCTTGCAGCGTTTTCGTCGGGAATCCCCCGACAGTGAATTAAACGATCTCGCCGTCGCCGCGCTGATCAGCAGCCAGTAATCAGCTCGCCGCAGCCGCCGTCCAGTTCACCCAGCCAAACATCCACGTGGCCAGAATCAACAAGCCAAACGCGATCCGATACCAGGCGAACGCGGCATAGCTGTGGTTGGCGATGAACTTGAGCAAGCCGCGCACGGCGATCATGGCGAAGATGAATGCGGTGACGAAGCCCAAGGCGAAGACCGGCAGGTCGCTTTGCTGGAACAGGTCGCGGTATTTGTAGCCTGAGTACACGGCGGCACCGACCATGGTCGGCATGGCCAGGAAAAACGAGAACTCGGTGGCGGCTTTGCGCGACAGACCGAACAGCAGGCCGCCGATGATGGTAGATCCGGAACGCGAAGTGCCGGGAATCATCGCCAGACACTGTACGAAACCGACCTTAAGCGCGTCAGACCAGCGCATGTCATCGACATGCTCGACGCGAATCACATGGCTGCGCTGTTCGGCCCACAACATCACGATACCGCCGACAACCAAAGCGACGGCGACTGTGATCGGGTTAAACAGGTAGTGATGAATGGTGTCAGCGAAGAGCACACCCAGAACCACGGCCGGCAGAAAGGCGATCAACAGGTTGAGGGTGAAACGCTGGGCGTTACGCTCGGTCGGCAAGCCTTTGACGATTTCGATGATCTTCGGCCGGAACTCCCAGACGACGGCAAGAATGGCACCCAGTTGAATAATGATGTTGAACGCCATGGCGCGTTCACCGCCGAACTCCAGCAAGTCGGCAACGATAATCTGGTGGCCAGTACTGGAGATCGGCAAGAATTCGGTGAGGCCCTCTACTGCACCCAAAATCAACACCTGGAAAAAGGTCCAGAAATCCATTAATCCTCCGTCAGAGCGCTCTTGGTGAGCGACTGGTCGATAACACTCAGGGATTGAGTATCTGAAATAATACAAAGGTCAAAAGATCGCAGCCTTCGGCAGCTCCTACATTTGGAAAGCATTCACCTGTAGGAGCTGCCGAAGGCTGCGATCTTTGCTCTTGTTGGCCGAGGAGATTACGTCTTATCAAAAGACACACTCAAGCCATGTTAATAAACGTCCGCGTACGAACTAATGTGAAATTATTTAGGCACTTAGTAGGAAAAATTTCATTGCGCCAATAAAGTGTGACCTGCCTCACATATTGAAGGCTGGCTATACAGTGGCCAATGGACATAAACAAAGATGTCGTCATGAGTTCAAAATAGTGGCACAATTTCATATTGCCACCACATACTCACTAGTTCACAAAGCCGAGAAAATCAACTAAAAGCTTGAAAAGCTTATTTATTGTTAGAAAACTCGGGAGCTACGTCTAAAAACGGCGTAAATGTTACCAATTGTCAGTCACAGATGAGAACCTGTGCTTTAACATCCTGATGTCAGCACCTAATTTCGAGTCAATGCATGATGCTCTCAGGGAACTTGGCGACTAGAAGTCCGCGCCCGACAATCGACGAACCAGGTGTACTCACTTTGGGTCGAACCCGTGGCGTGGCGGAGCATTTTAGTGCGCTACTCGCAAAGCTTGTGCGAACCGATGTGGCGCTTGAAGCCAACTCGTACACTGATGCCTATATGCAGAATGAAGATTCTGCATTGTATCGAGCAATCTTCATTGTCATCGACAGCCCACAAGCACTCGAAGACAATCTTGCACTGGTCGAGAACCTGCGCAAAGACAACTTTAAGCCGCTCATTTGTGCCGTTATCACTGGCCGCGGTGCTTTCAACAAGATCAAGTACTACCTTGCCGGTGCCGACTTCTGTATCAAAATCAACACCCTTTCCGACGATAGCGCCGAGTCGTTAGGAGAATTCTTCAGCAGTGAAGAATGGCAAAGAGACATCAAACTGACACTTGATCCAACTCGGATCTGTCTGCTGAGCACAAATAAACGCCTGGATATCTCGTTTGCCGAGATGAAAATCCTTGAAGCGTTTGCGCAAAGTAATAATCACATTCTGAGCCATGATGAAATCGCCAACATCATGGGACTCAATCCCAATTTCTACGATCCTCGTGCGCTGGAGAAGTCCATCAGTCGCTTGCGTGGAAAAATCAAGGACGTGTATGGTACAAACGCGATTCAGAGCATCCGCGGCTATGGCTATCGTTTGATGCGGGGCCTGATATCGACTGCCTGAGTCTCGGGCAGCCATCCCTTTTGCATGCTCACGAAGGATCGTCTGATGCAACGATATATCTATGGTTTTAGTTCACGCCTACCTATAAAAAAGCGATCGAATGAGCGCAATAACATAACAATAAACTCAACAACATAGCAGCAGATCGAGTGGAATTATCGAGGGCCATTTTCGGGCCCAGACCCTGCCTGTCGATTACTTCCAAGGAAGTCATTGCTCGCCTGCCGATTTACCTTTTAACCAATTTTGGTGCGCAGTTAAGGAGAGAGACATGGAAACTAGTACAACCCTCCCCAGAAAATACTTTGTTGTCGTGACCAACAGCACAGCGTCGCAACGTGAACTCGAGAACATCCTGTCGAGCGAGCGCTTCAATTCACTGGGCACGTCTCAGGCACAAATGTTTATTGAAGGTGCTACTTCGCCCTCTTCCGCCCCCATGCTGATGGAGTTCACTTACCCAAGCGGCACCCGAAAGCACGTTGCCCGCACGATTGAACATGACACCCAGCGTATATTGGCCACACTCGAATCCGAGTGGCGGGCAGCACAATCAAGCAATCCCTTTCGCAGCGCTCCGGCCATAACCGGCGAATCCGGCAAACTGCCTGTTGGTAATGAAGGCGTTACGCCGTGTACCGAAACCTGGCATCTGGATAATGATCAAGGCGCATTGGTCAAAGACGATATCGAGATCAGTCTTACCGGCCTGGAAACGGCACTGGTGAGAAAAATGCTGCATCACGAAGACCGCGTGGTCAGTCGAGATGACTTGATCCTGAGCATCGGCCGAGAGCCGGAGCAGTATCGCGGACTGGAAATGTGCCTGAGTCGCCTGCAAGACAAATTCAAAAGTGCCAGCCAAGGTGAGCGACTGTTCCGTGCCGTGAGAAATCGCGGTTATTGCCTCATCCAGGACATCGTCGCGTAAACACAGGCAATATCTGCGAACACACAAACAGATAACAGTGCGATTACAAAAACAACAAGAGCACTCTGTTTGGTTCCATCTCCCTGATGAGAATAAAAATCCCTGCCTCCACCCTCTAACAGTAACAAATACAACAACAACTATTCACCCCCTCCTCTGCGACCTTTTCTAACAACCAACTATTTAATTATTAAAAAGTTGGCATTGTGCCACCTTGTTAGAACTCGTCAGACACCATTCCCGACAATAAATTAGTCTATTGACTGACGACAGTTCGGCATATCGACGTTGTTACCTCAGAACACTAACCAGAACAAAAACAATACATCTGACTAACAACTCGGCTTTCAACTGTTGAAACCTGAATGGACGTCTTTTGGGGATATCGTATGGATCTTTCTCTTAGTATCAATCGAAGCACGGGCCTCAAGGGACTTACCTTCTGGGGACAATGGGCGCTGGCACAGGGCTTTATCGTAGCCCTGCTGTTTGTATTGGCGGAGCAACACACGGGAACCGTCGCGTTCTACTACCGGATGTGCGCAACGCTGGCGGTACTGGCATCGGTGCCGGCTTACACGTTCAGCGGCGTTTATCGTAAACGGGATAACTATCTGACGGGGCTGGGACGCCTGTTCATGGGCTGGTCCATGACCATGGCGGCGTTGGCTTTCATCGCGGTTGTGTGCAAGGCCGATGAGTTGTTTTCCCGACAGGTCATCCTCAGTTGGGCGGTGTACGGCTTCCTTGGCCAGGCACTGTTGTACGCGCCGCTGCATGCGTTTTCGAAGTTCTACCAGCGTTCGCGTAAAAGCGAGCACAAGACCTTGATCGTCGGCACCGGTGAGTTGGCGCTGGGGCTGGCGAAGAAGCTGAGCCAAATTGAAAACCTGCCGCTGGTGGGGCTGATCAGCAACGGCGTGGTCCCTTCTCTTACCTCGGATGCACCTCGCGTGGTCGGCGCCCAGGAAGATCTGCTGGCGTTGATCGAAGCCCACGACATCCGCCGTTTGTACATCACCCTGCCGCTGTCGGAAGCGGCGAAAATCGAAGCCATGTATGTCGACTTGCTCGGCGCCAACGTGGATGTGGTCTGGGTGCCGGACTTGAACAGCCTGACGCTGCTCAATCATTCGGTGAAAGTCGTGGACGGCCTGCCGGCGATCTACCTGAACGAGAGCCCGCTGACCAGCCGCCCGACCGCTGCACTGAGCAAAAGCCTGATGGAGAAAAGCGTCGCGCTGCTGGCGATCATCCTGTTGAGTCCGGTGCTGGCGATTATTGCCTTGGCCGTGAAGATCAACTCGCCGGGCCCGGTGTTTTTCAAGCAGGATCGCCACGGCTGGAATGGCAAGGTGATTCAGGTCTGGAAATTCCGCTCGATGCGGGTGCACGATGACAAAGAGGTCAAGCAGGCCAGCCGCAACGATTCGCGCATCACCCCGGTCGGACGCTTCATCCGCCGCACTTCGCTGGATGAATTGCCGCAATTGTTCAACGTGCTGCAAGGGCACATGGCGCTGGTCGGCCCACGTCCTCATGCCGTCGCGCACAACAATTTCTACTCGGGGAAAATCCTCGCTTACATGGCGCGTCATCGGATTAAGCCAGGCATTACCGGCCTCGCCCAAATCAGTGGCTGCCGGGGTGAGACCGATACCATCGACAAGATGCAGCGACGTGTCGAGATTGACCTGCAGTACATCAACAGCTGGTCGTTGTGGCTGGACCTGAAGATCCTGGTGAAGACACCGTTTACGTTGTTGTCGAAGGATATCTACTGAGGGTTGGCGTTACGCAATGCATGACCGCAGGGGGACGAAAGTCCCCTTTTTTGTGCCTGGGATTTGGGGTTGACCGAAGTCGGATATGGACCCTGACTCGGGGCTCACTAAGAGCCCATGGGGGAATGGGTATGAATCGGATCTTTGGTTTCGACATCTGACCCTGTAGAAACTGTCGAGTGAAACGAGGCTGCGATCTTTTGATCGTAAAGATCAGGATCAAAAGATCGCAGCGTTCCGCAGCTCCTACAGGGGACTTGTGGTGGATCCGAGTTTGGGGCTGCGGCGAATGACCCTGTGGGGATGGCTTGCCAGCGATTGCGGAAGGTCAGTCAGTCAACATCAGTGCTGAATGTGCCGCCGCCCTTGCTTCTCACCACTCAACACAATGAGCGTTAGCTCGAGTGCGGTTCTTGATCTTGAAAGCCCGTCGGGAGGCTGAGTGCAGGGATTCATCCGGGGAGGACATCGAAAGGAGGTGCAGCGAAGCAAACCGGAATCGATGCCCCGGATGGATTCCGGAGCGAAGGAACCCCGAGCTTTAGCGAGTGGGCCGGACGTCAGGGCAAAGCCTTTTGGGTTACCTTTTCGGCGTTTGGAAAAGGTGACCCGCCGTAAGGGCGGAACCCTAAGAAGCCGTTACCGCAGCAACGGATATGTACCCCAACCAACAAAAACATCATCAACCAAGCGGACGCCTTCGCTGGCAAGCCAGCTCCCACAGGGATTCGGATACATCCGCTATATCAACTGTGTCTGATATATGGCTATCGCCAGCAGGCTGGCTGCTACAAATTTGGACTCGGTGTATTCAGACAAAAACTCGTCGGCTGGCAGGCCAGCCACACGGGTTGAGTGTTCGGAAGATCAGTGATTACTCAGTGATCTTCTCAAAGTTGCGATAGAACATATCGTCATCGCGGCTATCGGTCATCGAGTGCAGTTGATAACCACGATTAAGCCGCGCGCCGCCGTCTCGGGTCAGCGGTGCCCAGACCAGGTTGGCCCGGCGCATGGTCGACATGCTCATCATTTCGTCGAACGGAATCGACAGATAAAGCCCCTTGTCGAAGCTACCTTCACCGTACTCGGCGCTGCTGGCCGTGGTTATCGTTGCCCAAGCGCCGACCCGCACGCCGTTGGAAAACTCTCGGGAAATGTCCATCGTGCCGCCCCAGTCGCCCGCCAGGTAACGGCCGACGCTGACAGCCGCCAGCATGTCGTAAGGCAAGTCGGTATAACCGGTGACATGACCGGTCACCACCGAGTAATCACGCAGGCCGAAACCCTGGTCGAATTCACGCTGGCGCACGTAATTGAGGTCCGCGCCCACCGACCAGCGCTCGCCGGTCGGGCGGAACAGCACTTCGCCCCCTACCCCGGCAAACATCGACTCCAGATAACCGCCGTAAACCATGCCGTACAAGTCTTTATCCAACTGTTCGGTGTGGCTCAGCTGGAACATCGGCATGGTCACTTCGGACTCGGTCAGGTACCGACGCAAATCCGTACGCACGCGCGGCAACCCGCTGGGTGCGTCGTAGGTGAATTTGTCGAAGTTGTTGATCAGGTTGGCACTGAGCAAACCGCTCCACCATGTGCTGCGGTTGAAGCGGTACTCGGCGTCCGCGTCGGCACTGAACTGATAGAGCAAACCGTCAGGGCCGCCGACGTTTTGCTTGAAGCCCAGACCCACGCCATAACTGAAGTGCTGCGGCGCTTCGCTGTAGAGGGTTTTCTCGTTGTGCGGCATCGCCGGATTGATTTCGGTGGTGCGGTGCAACGACAGCAGCGGCTCCTCGTTGTTGATCACTTCACGAAAGGTCTCGCGCGGCACGCTGGTTTCTTCCAGCGGCAGGTCGTAACGCTTGTTGACGACGGTGAACCAGTTGATGTCGTCGTTGACGCTGTTGTCGAGAACCCGGCTCGCACGCCCGACCGCTTTGGACGAATGAAAATAACGCTGCTGCTCGCCATACACGATCAGCTCGGAATCGCGCTGAGTGATGCGCTCCACCTTGTAGCCGGCATTTTGCTGCAACCGTTGCGAGACGTTGGCCCAGTCGACCTGCTCCATCGACGTGGTCGGCATCTTCGCCGGCAGCGGTTCAGGGGTTGGGTCGTAGGTCTTGGCCGGCGCCTTGCGGCTGACGAAATTGGTGTGAAATGTCACGCCGAACATCGCCGTGTTGCCGCGCTCCCACGCCGCGCTGATGTCGACCGAATCCGCGACCTTGAACACCGCGCCGAAGTTGATCGGCGAGTCCTGCTTGATCACGTTGTCCTTCGGCTCGTGCTTGTAGTCGTTGCCTTCGTATTCGAGTTTCAGGCTCAGGCGATCCCATGGCGTCTGATAACTCACGCCGCCGAAAAACGAAGGTTTACCGCGAAAGTACGAACCTGAGTTGACGTCACCGGTGCCTTCGAGCGCGGGCCGGGTATCGAAGCGATCACTGACATAGCCCAGCGGGTTGTCGATGTCGCCGCGATTGCCCAGGTAACCCCAGGCAATGCCGGCGCTGAAATCGAAATTGTCGTAGCGCTTATTGGCGACGAAATATTCACTGGAGAACAAACCCGTACCGCCGATATCTCGGAAGCCCAGTGCCACATCGGGCAGCCAATGGCTTTCCTGCCACAGCCGGACTTTGGCGTCGACCGCCTTATCCTTATAGCTTTGGCTGCCGCTGAGGGCCTCGGAGCCGTACGCCCGGTTGGTGATCGCGGTGTAGCGAAACGAGCCTTCGAGCCAATCCAGAGGCTGCAACGAAACGCTGTAACGGCTGTAAGGCTCGGTGCGGTTGGCGTTGACGCTCAACTCGCCGGCCGGGGCCATGCGCGCCGTAGGCGTCTGCAACAGGCCCGTGCCACCGAAGTCACTTTGAGTAATACGCGGCTCGGCATGGGCCAGACCAACGGGCAATAAAAAAACAGCTGCAAAACGAAAATTCAACGAACCACCTCAGCCAATTGCGTGGCAATCAATTCGGCCAACTGCTGATTCAGTTCAGGAAGAGGCGGATCAAGATCATCATTTTTGACCGGCACCAGAATCTTGCTGCCGGCGACGGGCATGTGCCCGCTCTCGCGATTCCAGTGCGCAATACCGACACGCCGCGTAACACCGTTGGGCTGGATCAACCACAGGTAATCGGCCTCGGCATCGCTCAGGATCGAACAGCCTTGCAGGTATTCGCGAGCCTCCTGCAACGGTTGATACGGCAAGTGGCAAGGCTCGGCGACAGCACCGAGCACTTCCACTTCGTCGATGCGCTTGGGGTAGATCAGACGATCGCCATCGTCCAGACGGATGTTGCGCGCGAAGCCGACTTCCACCGCGACCGGATCGAGATCGGCGATCTGCCGGCCAGTCACCGGCATCTGCCGGACTTGCTCGGTCAACCGTTGCGCCAGCGCCACACGGCTCGGCATGTCAAAGAGCAACGCCATGCGCTGCAAGACATCCAGATCGAACAGCACACCAGCCTTGAGCCGCGTCTGCTCCTCCAGCAATGACTGGCGCAGCAACACCCCCGCCAACCAATAACCTTCGGCATTGGGCACCGCTTCGTTGATCACATCGAGCAAGCGCCCGCCCGCCGGCAGTTCGACCGGCCCGGGATTGGCGACATCGCCCGTCACCGTGACAGCGGCCTGGCTCACACCGGCAATCACCATCAGACACGCTGAAAAAAAACCAAGACGCTTCACGGCAGATGCCTGCGATCAGGTGTCAGTTGCACGATTCTGACGCGCAGTTGCGAGGTCAGTTGCTGCTCACTCTTGAAGATGAAACCGTCACGCGGATCAACCCAATAATGATTGGTCGCACTCAGGCCGATGGCCGGAGCTTCAAGCTGCTCATCGACACGCAGCACGGTGTATTCCTTGTCAAGAATGTCGAGGGTTTCCGTCGAGCGGCGGGTGAAGCGACTGTTGACGATCACCCCCACTTCCTGGCCCTTGTAGAGGTCGATCCAGCGCCGCGTGGTAAAACCATCGGCGACTTGATGCAGGCCTGACTTGAACGGCGAGTCATCCGCCAGACGCGTGCCGTCGAGATCGCCCTCAAGGCCCAGACCAATGCTGCGCACGGCCAGGCCATCGCGCAGCAGCAGCACTTGCTTGCCGGAGGCGACCCAGAACTGCAGGTCTTCACGCTCACGCACCAACGCCAGCACCCCGGAGCCGGACGGCGTGGTCAACTTGAGTTGCGGATAGCTGACCTCGGCCACCTGGGCCGGCGTCACGTCCACTTCGTCAGGGCCGATCACCGCCGATTTGAGGTTGTTCAGCGACGCGCTCATCAGTGGGTTACAGCCGCACAACAACAGGGCCGCCATCAGGCAGACACCCACTTTCAACGTGTTCACAGTCGGCGGCCTTATTTGCTGTTGTTACTGAATTCGCTCCAGTTCTTCGCAGCGGAAGCCCCGGATCCGACAATCGACGCCGACGGCACCAATTGGCTGATGAAGCGGTTCCAGCGCGTCACGTTCGCAGGGCCGACATAAACGACATCCTGCGGACGCACTTCGAAATGCGTGGCGAGCGCCATGGCGGTCGGCGACTGGGCATTCAACTGGTAGATTTTCGCCGGCTCGACGTCGAGGTTCTCTACGCCGCGAATGACGTAAACCGCGTTGCCGTTGGAGGTGGTCTGGCTCAAGCCGCCGACCGAACCGAGCACATCGGAGAGGTTCATCGTCGCCGTCTTGAAGCTCAATGCGCGTGGCTGGTTGACCTCACCCATGACGTAAATTCGCTTGTTGTCGTTGTATGGCAGGTACAACTGATCGCCGCCCTTGAGGTACACGCCTTGCAACTCGGAATCATGATGGTTGAGCGAGTCGAGATTGAGCGGATACACCCGCCCGTTACGCGTCAGCAGCAGGCCGGACAAGTCCGCGTTGCTGGTATCGATGCCGGCCGAACCCAGCGCTTCGACCACGCTCAGCGGATTGGTCGAAATCGCCTGCGGGCCGGCCTTCGTAACCGCGCCGGTGACCACCACTTTCTGACTGGCGAAACGCAATACGGCGACGTCCACCTGCGGCTCGGCGATGAACGCCGACAGCCGTTGTTCGATGTCTGCGCGCAGTTGCTGGATGGTCCGGCCGGTGGCCTGGACTTCCTTGATAAACGGGTAATACAGCGTGCCATCGGAACGCACCAGACGGCCGTTGGCATCGATCTGTTGCTGCGCACCGGACGGCGCTGTCAGCTCGGGGTGATCCCAGACCGTGATGTACAAGACATCGTTATTGCCGATGCGGTACTCGGCCGGGGTCGTCAATAACTCCGGCGGCAGCGACGTGCGCTTTTGCGTGGCGCGGGTAGTGGAGATCAGCTTGGGCGTGATCGGAATCAGCTCGACCCGGCTGCTCTCACTGGCACCCTGGCGGGTGATGTCGCTGGTGCTCAGGTATTGGCCGGGGGAAAACATGCAACCTTGTAAAGCGAGACTTGCCAACATTAAAAGAGAAAAACTACGAGTCATAATGGCACTACGCTATTCAAGGGCGGATCTAAAAAAAGAAGTCACCCGACTTGCGTCGGGCGACCCTGTACTGCACTAACAAAAACCGCTGTTAGTTATGCGTGCCGGTTGTACCGGTGGTACCCGTCGTACCGGTGGTACCGCCGTTGGCACTGCCACCGCTGTTGGACGCCGCTACTGCACTGGCGACCATTGCAGTACTGGCTGCAGGGGCTTGCGAAGCCGCTACACTACCGCCCACATTGGTCACCGCAGTAAGCGGCGCTTCAGCTGCGACAGCCCAGTTGCTCAACATCGTCAACAGGGCAACTGCCATCACTTTCTTCATATCAACTCCTTTCTAACATTCGACCTGTTAAAAACCGGCCGGTGCTAGAGGTGGTAGAGTTCAAGTCCGCGAAAAATGCGAACAAGATCCGTTGTTCTTTCACAGTCTTACGCAACTGATAAAAGTCGAACGGCAGGTTTATATCTACGGACTTGCAAAAGGCATTTCCAGCGTATTTTCCCGACGATATCTAACACCTGACCGAAACTAACATTGGGCATCAAAACGACATTATCGGAGATAGCCCTTCGGATGGTTCGATTGCCAGCGCCACGTGTCGTTGACCATGTCCTGCAAGTTACGCCTGGCTTTCCAGCCCAGCTCTTGCGCAGCTTTGGACGCGTCGGCCCAACTCTCGGCGATATCCCCCGAACGTCGCGGCATCACCCGATATGGCACGGGTTGTCCGCAGGCCTGCTCAAAAGCACGTAACACTTGCAACACGCTGTAGCCATCGCCGGTGCCGAGGTTCCAGGTATGAATGCCGCTGCGTCCGGAAATCGACTGCAAGGCTTTCAAATGCCCGTCCGCCAGGTCGACCACGTGGATGTAATCACGCACACCGGTGCCATCGACCGTGGGGTAATCGTCGCCAAAAATCGACAACTCTTGCAGGCTGCCCACCGCGACCTGGCTGATATAAGGCAGCAGGTTGTTGGGAATGCCGTTCGGGTCTTCACCCATATGGCCGCTGTGGTGCGCGCCGATCGGATTGAAGTAACGCAGCAACGCGATGCTCCAGCGCGGCTCGGACTGGCACAGATCACGCAGGACGTTTTCGACGATCAGCTTGGATTGCCCGTAGGGATTGGTCGGCGTACCGGTCGGAAAGTCTTCGCGGATCGGCATCTGCGCTGGCTCGCCGTAGACCGTGGCCGATGAGCTGAACACCAGGCGAAACACCCCAGCCGCCGCCATCGCCTGACACAACGTGATGCTGCCGCTGACGTTGGTCTCGTAATACTCAAGCGGCTTGCGCACGCTCTCGCCGACCGCTTTGAGACCGGCGAAATGCAGCACGCCGTCGATGGCATGCTCGTTGAATATCCGATCAAGCAGCGCCCGGTCGCAGACATCACCGCGAATCATCTGCGCACTTTTGCCGCAGATGGCTTCCACCGCATGCAGTGCCGCATCGCTGCTGTTGCAAAGATTATCCAGCACGACAACTTCATAACCTGCTTCAAGCAGCGCAAGTGTGGTGTGCGAGCCGATATAGCCGGCGCCACCGGTTACCAGAATCTTCATAGCGCGGTCCGTGATTGGATAAGTAACAAGTAGCGTGTCAAGCCTGTTGTTGTGGAGATGTGTCGCAATTCACACAAACCAGGCGACAACAACCGAAAACAAAACTAGTTCAATGACTGGCAATAAATATTTTTGCAGGTCACACTGTATTGCCCGGTACTTATTAGCACTGCAAGTGCACTCATCACTATCAACAGATACCGACTAAAAATAACTAATAACGCGCCATCCGACATCTCATAACATTGTCGCGATTTACCGGCGCATTCAATTGCTATTAATAACCTGACTCAGGTATTAAAGCAGTCGTTCAATAACTATTGAAACTTGCACTCCTTCGTTAGTGCGCGCACCCGTTGGCTGTGTTCCATGACTGTCCAGGATACTTTTATGATTCGTAAATGTTTGTTTCCCGCTGCCGGATACGGCACGCGTTTCTTGCCAGCCACCAAAGCCATGCCGAAAGAGATGCTGCCGATCGTCAACAAGCCGTTGATCGAGTACGCCGTTGAAGAAGCGCGAGACGCCGGCTTGCAACACATGGCCATCGTCACCGGCCGGGGCAAGCGTGCGCTGGAAGATCATTTCGATATCAGCTACGAACTTGAACACCAGATCCGCGGCACCGAGAAAGAGAAGTTCCTTGCCGGCACCCGCGAGCTGATCGACACCTGCACCTTCTCCTACACGCGCCAGGTAGAAATGAAAGGCCTGGGCCACGCAATTCTCAGCGGTCGCCCGTTGATCGGCGACGAGCCATTCGCCGTGGTCCTGGCCGATGACCTGTGCCTGAACCTGGAAGGTGATGGCGTGCTCACGCAGATGATCCAGCTCTACAAGAAATTCCGCTGCTCGATCGTAGCGATCCAGGAAGTCCCGGCCGATCAGACGCACAAGTACGGCGTGATTGCCGGCGAGCTGATTTCCGATGGCATTTATCGGGTCAACAACATGGTCGAAAAACCGGCGCCGCAGGACGCACCTTCGAACCTGGCGATCATCGGTCGCTACATCCTGACGCCAGACATTTTCGACCTGATCGCCGACACCCAGCCGGGCAAGGGCGGCGAGATCCAGATCACCGACGCCCTGATGAAACAGGCGCAAAACGGTTGCGTACTGGCCTACAAGTTCAAAGGCCTGCGCTTTGACTGCGGCGACGCCGAGGGTTACCTGCAAGCGACCAACTTCTGCTACGAAAACGTCTACCTCAAGGGCCGCTGAGACGGCTCCCACACCCACCGCCCACTCTTCATTTCAGGCAGGCCTCTATGAACATTGCACAACATTCGGCAGACATTGAACGTGAGGTGGGCAACCTCGGGGTGGTCAGTTGGTTGTCGCGTCAGCAGCCGTTGCCCAGCGCCAACGAGTCCTGGCTGGGCACCATTTTGCTGGTGGAGCGCATCGGCATGTTTCCGTCCTCCGGCGACATTCGCCGGCCGCTGGCCGATCCCTATCCCCTGCTCGCTCACCTGAAAAAGCTCTATGGCGAGCAGGCGCTGGAAATCGATGACCACGACGGCCTGAAAGTGATTTTCAGCGACTGGCGCTTCCGAGTGCGCATCTGCTGCAACGACCCGGCGATCATCATCAACGTGGAGACGCGTTGTGATACGCGGTTGATGCCGCAGAAGCTTGCGGAGTTGTTGAGTCAACTGGACGGCTTCGAAAAAGCGTAAGCCCCAACGTTCACCTGTAGCTCTTAAATCCCGGTCATCCCTGTAGGAGCTGCCGAAGGCTGCGATCTTTTGATCTTGAAAAAAATCAAAAGATCGCAGCCTTCGGCAGCTCCTACAGGGGTTTTGGGGTGTCGCAATTGCCTGTGTGACCGCCCACGATCCAGCCATAGAAATAATCGGCAATCACCTTGCCGCCCGTGGCCGGCACCGGATGAATCTTGTCCGGGCCGATCATCGCCGCCGCGTAGCGTTTGACGTCGCTGCCGAACGCGCATTGCAGATTGGCGTACCCCAGATGCTGGGACTGAGCCCAAGGCTGCAAAACCTGCGCATAAGCCGACATCGGATAGGTACTGGAGCGCGTGGTGTCCTGACGCATGATCAGGTTGATGCTCGCCGCTGGCTGAATCTCGCGAATCATTGCCACCAGCCCCTGCACATTGTGCAAATACGTCTGCGGCTTCACGCCAAAGCCCTGATCGTTGCCACCGAGCATGATCAAATAAACGTCGGCAGGAATCTTCGACACGGCCGCTTTCCACTGTGTCTGCCACTTCGGATCGCTGTGATAGAAGTCAGCGGATGCCGCGCCGGACGCCGCCAGTTTGGACACCCGCACGCCGCCCTGATCGTTGCTCATCCACAAGCCAAACAGGGTTGGCGCGCCGTTCACCACTTCGAGCCGGAACGCCCAATCAGCCGCTGTCGGCGTGTCAGGCAGTGGCACCTCTTGCACGCCGTAACCGGCGAGCTTCAAGGGTTTCCAGTCTTGTGATGGCGTCCAGCGATAGCGGATCTCAATGGGCTCACCGTTGCCCAGATAAAGTAATTTCGCTTGAGTGACGACGGTGTTGATCGACGGTGTCGGGCTGGCATCGACCTGCAACCATGCACCGGGCCGCCCTGTCACTGTTCGGCTATCAGGGCTGGCCTGGCCAAGCCCGGAGACCTTCCAGTCGCCGCCAAAATACTTCTCGCTGCTGCGGGTGTATTTGAAGTGTGTGCCGCCCAGCGCCGCGCCGTGGTTGAAACCGACGTAGCCAGGCCCGGCAAAACCCACCTCCCCGGCCACCCGCTGCACCAGTTTGTTCAGATAGAAATCCTGTCCGGCGCTGTAGCTGTCGCCGATCACCGAGACTGCCAGCACCTTGCCGGCCTTGCCTTCACGCCACTGGGCAAAGCGCTCGCGCGCATCCCCCACCTCAACCACCGACGCTGCAACGGGCTGAGCGTCATCAACTGCCAACATGCATAAATTCCTTCATTCAGTGACGACCCCTTCGCGAGCAAGCTCGCGCCCACAGGGTTTGTGGTCATCCATTAAATCTGTGCATACCAATAAACCTGTGGGAGCTGGCTTGCCAGCGATGGGGCCGAGTCAGGCACAGATTCATTACCTGATCCACCGCCATCGCTGGCAAGCCAGCTCCCACAGGGATGGTGTGACTTACAGGGATGATTGGGTTGGCACCACCGGGGTGATGGGGCCCAGTGGCTTTTTGCTTGCCGCCCGCTCCCCCAGAAACAGCACCGAGGTCACATTGAACCGACTGAAAACCATCGACAACACCACAGGTCCAAGCAACCCGCACGCCACGCCGCCGAACACCAGCAAGCTCTCATCCTTCACGCCCAAACGTCCCAGGACAAACCGCGAAGTGGCGGCAAACAAAACATGGAATAGGAAAATCGCATAGGAATAACCGCCCAGCCAGGTCAACCACTTCGAGCGCATATCGCTCGACAGCAGCGCGAAGCAGGACACGCAACCCACCGTCAGACCAATCACACTACGGCGATCAACAATCAGTTCGCGATCCACCGCCGCGACATACAACAGCGTCAGCGAGATCAGCACAAACACCAACGGCCCGATCATCTTGAACCGCTGCCTCAACGCGTCGACGCTCTCTTGGCCGATCATCCCCGCCACGAAAAACGGCAGCAGGTAAATTGCGCCGTTGATGCCGAACGCATCAAAGGTGAACGGCGGCAGCAGAAATATCGCTGCGGCAAAGGCAAACAGCAGATACAGGCGCGTGGGCGAACGCAGCAGGCCACGCCACTCCAGCAAGCCGACGAACATGAAAATGATGAACACCGCCTGCAAGAACCAGAAGTGGTTGATCGGCACCCAGAACGACAACAACGCGTCGATCACACCGACATCCTTGTTCACCCCCGGGCCGACCGCTTGCAGCACCGAGAACGGCACGCCTACGCAAAACAGCGGCACGATCAGCCGCCGAACCTTGCCGGTGAAGAACGTGGAAAAGTCATTCCCGCGGATTTTGTAAATCGAGTAGATGTAGCCGGAAATGAAGGTGAACAGCGGCATGCGCACGTACACCATCGAGTCGGCGAGCACTCGAAACGGTGAGCCCAGGTCGATCTTCAAGCCGCCGCCCAACGGGCCGATGACGTGATAAAGCACCAGCAGCAGACACGCCAGGCCGCGCAGGGTTTCGATCTCCAGGGACTTTTTCTTGCTCGACATAAAGCACCTGCCTCAATTCAGAATTCTTGATTCAACCTGCACCGGTTTGTGCGCGCGCAGCATCAATCCCAGGCCCACGAACAGCACTGGCACGACCATCGAGAAGTGCCGGGCGAAGGAGCCGAAGTCCGGTTCGAACAAACCCTGCACCAGCAAAAACGCCAGCGGAATCGCGATCAGCTCCTTGGGTTTGGTCTGTATCGGTGTGCCCTTGTAATCGGTGGAGGTGATGACTTTGAACAGCAGCAGCGCGGTCATGATCATCAAGGCAACGAAGATCGCCTGACCCGGCCCGGACAGCAGAATCAGCTCCACGGGGAACGACAACCGGAAGAAGATGATCATCGAGTCCAGCGCTTGCGAGACGAAGTCACTGCCGCTGAGCCACGACACGATCAGCGATTTCGAGCCCTCCTCCCCCGCCGTGCGCAATTCGTTGTTACTCGCGCGAATCGACGACACCGGAAACCCGAGCGCCAACTGAATCGCCATGGCAACCGCCAGATAGAACATGAACAGCATCAGGAAAAAGGTCATGCGCGATACATACTTCTTCATCACACAGACGCCGACCCAGGACAGCGAAAACAGAATCCAGTAAGGCCGGATCAATACGCCGTAGATCACCGCCGACAGGAAAAACCCGCCGCGATATTTACGCGTCAACGAGCTGAGCAAAATGCTCAGCACCGCCACCGAGACGATGATTTCCTTGGTCAGGTTTTCCAGAAAAAACGAGCGGACGATGCCCCACAGACACAGGGTGCCGAAGATCGCCAGCGGCATGCGCCGAAACACCACCACCGGAATCGCCGTGAGGAAGAAGTTGCAGAACATGCCGTAGGCCCAGGCATTGGTCAGGTTGATCCCGGTGGGCCGCAGCAGGAACGCCGAACACTCGTAGGAGGAGCGATCCGGCGAGAACGGGTTCCAGAAATTGCAGTTGTCGGCGCGTGCATAGGACGACCATAACGTCATGGCATCCGGCCCGGGCGCGCGAGGGACCAACAGCGGCATGGCCACCGACAGAAACAGGCCGGTGAAGAGGATCAGGAACGAGACGTACGAATCGAGTTTCTTGCCACGAAACTCGATGCACGGCAGCTTCAGGCCCATGACACAGCGGCCTTCTTCACGCCAGTCACGCGGGTCAACACGGCAATCACGCCAAGCTGCACGATGATCGCAAAGACGTTGCCCCACGCCGCGCCATAGATCGAATAGTGCTTGATCAGCAGGTAGCTGACCGGCACCGAAACCAGCAGGCAGATCGCCGCGCTGGCGAGTGACACGCGACTGTTTTTCGAGGCAATCAAACCGCCCCAGACGATGTCGCCAATCGCGCGCAAGGCGAAAGAGAAGATCAGCACAGCGAGGATCGCGTTGTCCGGACGTGGCACGCTGGTCGCGACGTAATCGAGCACCACGTTGAAGAACAGATAGATCGCCACCGCTACCACAGCGGACACCGCCAGTGAACGCATGACCCATTTGTTGACGAACAATTGCCTGACCGTGAACGCTTGCTGATCGGCCTGAAAACGTTTGGCCAACACCGGAATGCCGACCACCGCCACCACCGCGTAGGACAACGCTTGCAAGGTGTTGGCCGCCGACCATGCGTACACGTATTTACCGAGGCTGGCGTAGGGTTCGAGGTCGATGATCAGAAAGCGCTCGGCGTACTGACTCAACGCGATCAGACCGGTGCCGAGGTAGAACGGCAACCCGGCCTTCCAGACAGTCGCGGTGGCCAGCGTTTCGGCTTCTCGCCCCCGATGCACGTTCACCACGATCAGGTAGCCGGCGATGATCACCAGCACGTTGGCGACCACCCACAACCACAACACACTGGTAATGCCCGACACCCAGCCGAGCATCATCCCGCTCACCGCCAACAGCGCCCACAGGCCGGTCTTGATGAAAAACAGCAGCGCGCCCGCCGTGGCTTTCTGCGCGGAAAACACGAACGAGTTGATTTCGAACGACAGGTGTTCGGTGAGCAACACCAGGGTCACGCAGAGGATCAGCGCCATCGGCGCCTCGACGGCCTGGAACAGTGAATAAATCAGCACTGTCACCACCGACAACAACAGCCCCACCGCCAGATACAGCAGCAAAACCTTATCGACGACCCGGCGCGAACTGCCGCCGACACTGATCAGCCGATTGATTTCCGAACTGAAGCCGACGCTGTAGAACTTCGAGGCAATTAGCGACGCCGCGACCACCACGCCGTAAAAGCCCAATGCCTCATAACCGAGGTAATGAGTGATCGCCAGCACCAGCAAAAACTTCGCGCCCAAGGCTCCGCCGCGAAGCAGTAGCCGAAATATCATCGAACGATCCCTTTGATGATCTCGTCCATGGCCACGGTTTTTGCCTCGATCTCGCGGCAGGTGTCGGTCAGGCGTTTGCCGAAATTCGACAGCGCGTTCGGCGCGTAAACCGTGTTGATGATGGTATCGACATTGATGTCGCCGCCGTTGATCACCCAGTCCTCGACACCCATGTCCTGATAGGCGCCGAAGCCTTTGCGTTCGTAGCTGATGTGGTACGCCGGAACGCCCGAGAGCAGCGATTCGATCGCGCCGTGCAAGCGCACGGAAATCACCAGATCCGGCTGATACTTGGCAATTGTCGCCTTCAGTGGCAGCAGGTCTTCGCTGATGCCCAGTTCGCGATAGAACGCGCCGTCATCATTGCCACGCACGGCGCTTTGCACGGCGCAGACCACTTTGCTTTTGTTCTTCAGGCGTTGCAGCAGCAGCTTCAGATTGGCGACGTAGGCGACCTTCTTTTCCTTGCTCCACTCAGGAGGCTTGCGCAGCACGACGCACACCGTGGCCGGGGACGCAGCGCAACGGGTGAACTTGGGTTGCTGCAGGATTTTGCTGGCCAACGATTGCACGGCCAGATCCGGCGCACGATAGACGTTGTCACAGGCGTCGAAGATCGCCGACGAACGATTATCGCGCACGAACACCGCGTCGGCGCTGGCGTAATGCTCGACGATTTTGCTGCTCTCGCCATGGAACGGGCCGATGCTTTGCGGCAGGTACACCGACGGCACTTTGCTGAGGATCGCGGTTTCCAGTTGCTTGGCGTGGCCGAGTTTCAACTTGATGTGCTCGAACGCACTTTTCGAGCGCATGTAACCGCCGCCGACGCCGACGATCAGGTCGGTCTTGCGCAACAGATCGGCGAGCCCTGCGTAGGACTGATTGAGAAACACCGCTTGCTTGACCCGCCCCAGTCCTTTGGCCGCCATCACCGGCGCGTCAAAACGTGGGTGCGGCAGGTAGCTGAAGGATTGCGGATCGGACGCCACAACGCTGATCGCGGTGTCGTCACCAAAGTTGCGCTGCACCAGGGCAATGGCCAGATCGACAAGAAGACCGTCACCGGAGTTGGACGCACTGTAGCCATGCAAAATCGTTACGTTCATAAGCTTGAGTTCTACTTAATAAGTGGGAGCGCGATACAGGTCGTAGGTCTGGCGGATCATTAACGCGGCGCTGAAACGCTCGCGGACAATGCTGCGGCCCTCGTTGCCGAGGTCGAGCAACCGCGGCTTCTGGATTTTCGCCAGCACGTCCGCCAGCGCCTGGTGATCACCGGTCGGGAAGACGTAACCGGACACCTCGTTGCTGACCAGCTCGGGCAGCGACGTGCAGTCACTGGCGATCACCGGCAGCCCCATGGCCATGCCTTCCAGCGGCACCATGGCAAAACCTTCCCAGCGACTCGGGACGATCAAGGCATCGGCTTGTTGATACAGCGCGTGCACTTCACTCGGTGTGACCCACGGCAGATATTCAACGCCATCCATGGGCGGGCACTCGACCACGTCCTCGTTGACCGCACTGCCGACCACCGTCAGTTTCAGATCGTTGCGCTGCACCTTGGCGTAGGCCTTGAGCAACACGTCGAAGCCTTTCTGGTAGTCGAGGCGGCCGACAAACAACAGATGAATCGGCTCGGGGTTGGCGATTTTTGCCGCCTCGTCCCGGCGATGAATGCCGTTATAGATCAGGCGCATGCGCTTGCGCTCGATGCCGAAACTCGCAGCTTTGTCGAGTTCGTACTGGCTGACGCAGATGATCACGTCGGTGACCTTCTGCAAGACACGCTCGATCCACGCATAGACTTTCTGCTTGATCGGCGAGCTTTCCATCAGGAACGAAAACGCATGCGGACAGTAGACGATTTTCGGCTTGCGCCAAGGTCGCAACAGCACGCAAACGCAACGGCCGATCACCCCGGAAAAAGTGCTGTGCAGATGCACCACATCGGGTTTTTCCTTGATCATCACCTGCGCCAGGCGCCAGGCGAAACGCAGCAGCGACGGCACGTTGCGCCCGGTTCGGGCAAAGGTGCGAATCTGCTGCGCAGCAATGCCATGCAGCTCTTTTTCCTGATCCTGCGGGACCAGATAAACCAGCTCGTAATTGGCAGCATCGTCTTCGGGCGACGTCGAAATCGTGCGAATGACCGTCGCAACGCCACCTTTTATCGTCTCAGCCACGTGCAGTATTTTTTTCACAACCACCCACTCCAAATTTAGAAAAATCGCGGCAAATCAGGATTTGTCGGAGGCGTATTCGTAGTTGTAATAGCCGTAGCCGCCGTTGCCGTAGTAACTGGCCGCGCGCTTCTCGACGCCGTTGAACACCGCACCTTTCAACTCGATGCCGTTCTGGGCGAAGCGGCGAATGGTCAATTCGATTTCCTTGGCCGGGTTCACCCCGAAGCGCGTGACGATCAGGCTGATGCCCGCCTCACGGCCAACAATGGCCGCATCGGTCACCGCCAGCAGCGGCGGCGTATCGATGATCACCACGTCGTACAGCTCGCTGAGTTCTGCCAGCAGCTCGCGGAAATTGGCGTGCATCAACAGCTCGGAAGGATTGGGCGGCACCTGCCCGCGACTGATGAAATGCAAGTCGGCGCCTTCGATTTTTTTGATCGACTGCTCGAGGCTGCAGCGCTTGACCAGCAGATCCGACAAACCATTGGCGATCGGTACGTTGAGGGTTTTGTGCAGATGCCCTTTGCGCATGTCGGCGTCGATCAGCACCACACGCTGACCGCTTTGCGCCATGACGGCGGCAAGGTTGGAAGAGACGAACGTCTTGCCGACCTGCGGACTCGGCCCGGAAATCATGATGCGGTTGTTGGTCGAGTCCAGCCCGGCGAAGTGCAGGCAGGTACGCAGGCTGCGGATCGACTCGATGGACAGATCCGTCGGGTTGCGCAACGCCAACAGGTACGCCGGTTTGTCCACGCCATCGCGGGCGCGACCCTTTTTGCCGTCCTCTTCCTGTTGCAACGCGCTGTAAGGAATCGACGCGTACACCGGCAAGCCAAGTTGCTCGATCGCCTCCGGCCCTTCCAGGCCACGACTGAGGGATTTGCGCAGCAACACCAGGGCGACGCCGACGAAGGCGCCGAGGAAGGTTGCGATAAGCACGATCAGGGCTTTTTTCGGTTTGACCGGGCTGGTCAGGTCGACATCCGCCATGTCGATCAAGCGGACGTTGCCGACTGCGCCGGCACGGACGATGTCCAGTTCCTGAGATTTGTTCAGCAATTGCGTGTAGATCTGCGAGGCCACTTCAACATCGCGGGTCAGGTTCAACAGCTCCTGTTGCGTGGCCGGCAAATCCTGAACCTTGCCTTCAAGCGACTTCTGCTGTTGCGTCAATTCGCCGATCTGGCTCATCAGTGCGCGATAGGCCGGATGCTGTTTGGTGAACTTGCGATCCATCTCCGCCTGCTGCATTTTCAGCTCGGAAATCCGCGTATCGAGCGCCACGGACTGACCGAGCACCGACTGGGTTTCCAGGGAGATGTTCACGGTCTTGCCGTGCGTCTGGTAGGCGTTGAGCGCATCACTGGCCTTGGCCAGATCACGTTTGACCTGCGGTAGCTGACTCTGCAGGAAAGCCAGGCTCTGCGCCGCTTCGGCAGACGTGCGGCGCACATTCTGCTCGACGTACAGCGCCGCGATCTTGTTGAGGATCTTCACCGCCTCAGGCGCGTCGGCGCTGGCCAGCGCGAGGCGGATGATGCCCGACTCTTTGCCCTGCTCGGAAATATCCAGCGCATCCTGATAACTCTGGATGGTCACGATCCGTGGATTGCGCACCACCTGGAACTGCGTGCCAGGATTGGCCGACAGCTGGGCGATCAGCCCTTCTACGTCATCTTGTGCGAAGGCTTCACCGACAACACCGTCTACCAGCACGTTGTCGTTTTCATCGAACAGCTTGAAGTGATGTTGTTCACCGGCAATCAGCGTGAGCTTTTTGCCCAGCAGTTCTTTTGGCAGGTCCAGCCGGGCGATCTCGACACGCTCGCCGCCCCACGCATAGCTGTTCATGCCGAACTTTGGCGGCGCGACGCTGAACTCGGTTTCGCCGCGATAACGGCGAGCGAGAAAACCACCAATCAGCGGGAAGGTATTAGGCGTGACATCGATATCCAACCGCAGGTCATCGACGGTTTTGCCGATCACCGCGCGCGACTTGATGATGCCAATTTCGGTCACCGACGGCGATTGCCCACCGAGCATGCTGTTGAGGTCGGAAAAACCGAGCATGTCGTTCTTTTTCGGTTCGACCTGCACCAGCGCGTTCGCCAGGTACACAGGCGTGGCCAACACTGCATAGGCAACGCCGGCAGCCATAAAGGCACCGGTGAGTGCGCCGATCAACCATTTCTGGTCTATCAAACTGCCGAATATGCCGAGTAGATCAATACTGTCTTGATCGTTGTCACGGTTGGCGATTACTGACGGTAACTGCATAAGTCTGTTCTTACCATTCACTGATCTGAAGAATATTGATCAACGTACAAGACGTTGCGCCCATGCGCTGACAGCATCTTCAATCAATGCATGGGCATGAATAAAAGCGGCCTTGCCTTGACGGTATGGATCTTGTATCTCTCGTTCGCTCTGCCATTTGCCGAGCAGAAAGACTTTGCCCCGCGCATGGGAGGCAATATTCAATACTTGGTTAACGTGTTGCTTTTCCATGACCAGAATCAGATCTGATTCATTGACGATGTCCGAGGTCAGTTGCCGCGCCCTGAAGCCTTCGGCGCTATGCCCGTGGTCTTCCAGAACCTGCCGCGCCGAAGCTTCAACGCCTTCTCCGACACGTGCCGCGAGGCCTGCGGAGGTCACCGAGATTGCTCCGGGGGCCAGCGCGTTACGCAGCAACAGTTCTGCGGTAGGACTTCGGCATATATTGCCAACGCAGACGACAAGGATCTTTTTAAACAAGGTTTACTTTCCTGTGTAATATCAAACTGCCAACATCTAGAGCGAACTTTAATGAACCCACTAGATCTTCCTGCACTCAGAAAATAGATTCACCCTGTTAGTACCGGAACACTAAGTACCACAGCGCTTAAAAGCCCCCCAACCAGAATTAGCGGACTAAAAATAACTGTGATTTTCACGCGAATTATTTCCGACAAAAAATAACATTCGCGCACTTCGCGCGATTGTTAGTTTCAAACAACAGACGCCCAGAGAACTATTCGCCGTTGTCATTCTCATTGGAGAGCAGACATGAAATCAGCCCGTCTCAAACGCCTCAGTGCCTCGCTGTTGTTGGCGCTCAGTGCCGCACCTCAAGTTCATGCCAGCGAACTGTTTCCCAACCTCCCCGCCAAGACCGTCGGAATCCAGGTCAAGATCCAGAACTTCTCCGCCGAGGATGCTGCCCATATCAAAGCCTCAGGCTTCAGTTTTGTGCGCTTCGGCGTATGGAGCGACAGTCTCAGCGCCAAGGCTTATCAGAAGCAGGTCAGCGATGCCTTTGCAGCCGCGCAATCCGCTGGCCTGCCGGTGTTGCTGACCGTGCGCGCGATCAAGCCGTTGACCCCGACACCCGACAACGTCGGTGAACTGACAAAGGCTGGCGAATCGTTCGCCACCGCACTGACAGGCCTGGAGAAAACCTACAGTTCACAACTGGTGGCGATCGAGATCTGGAACGAGCCCGACCTTGAAACCTACTGGCCAACGCGCAATTTCGCTACGACGTTCGTGCCGTTCATGAGCGCCGTGTGCAAATCGTTGCAGGCCACAGCGCAAACCACGCCAGTGGTCGGCTTCGGTTTTGCCCGGGCACCGACCGCAGGCTCTGCGTCAACGGTAGCGCTTAACGGGATCGTCAGTGAGTACCCGAAATGCCTCGACGCGATTTCCTATCACCCGTACGGCATGACGGCCACGCAAATCAGCAACGCACAGTCGTTTATCCAGCAAAACTTTCATCTGCCCGGGGTCATCAGCGAATGGGGCGTATCGGCGCTCAGCTCCAATGGCGGCATCGACGGGCAGGCCAGCAAGGTCAGCGCGTTTATCGCCGATGTGAAAAAGCTCAACATTGCGCTGACGTCGATCTACGAATGGCGCAACAGCGCATCTGGCAGTAACGAACGCGAGAAGAACTTCGGCCTGCTGACCACAGACGGGCAACCGAAACCGGCGAAAATGGCCGCCGCCACTCAGCTGAACATGCAGTAGCCCCTGTGCGACTGATCTGTACGCAGGTCAGTTGCTTTGAACCTGTCAGGGGTTTTGACGTCGTATTCATCGATACCGCGCCCCGCCTTTCAAACAATCGTTTTCAGGTTGTTGCCTCAGGGGCCATCGATCCACGCACGCGCCCTTGAGTGGCTGTCAGCGCTCGGGTAATGTCGTCAGACCCACAGGACAGAGCACACCCATGACTTCCAAGCTGGAACAACTTAAACAATTCACCACCGTTGTGGCCGACACCGGCGACCTCGAAGCGATCTCCCGAGTCAAACCGGTCGACGCCACCACCAACCCTTCCCTGCTGCTCAAAGCTTCGGCCATTCCTGGTTATGCCGAACTGCTGAATGCTTGCGTCAGCGACTGCAAGGGCGATGTTGGCCTGGCCAGCGACCGTTTCGGCGTTGCGGTGGGTCAGGAAATCCTCAAAGTAATCCCGGGCCGTATCTCCACCGAAGTGGACGCGCGCCTGTCGTTCGACAAGGACGCCGTGCTGAAACGTGCGCATCGCCTGATCGAGCTTTACGACAAGGCCGGCATTGGCCGTGACCGCGTGCTGATCAAGATTGCTTCGACCTGGGAAGGCATCCGTGCCGCCGAAGTACTGGAGAAGGAAGGCATTCAGACCAACCTGACCTTGTTGTTCTCCTTCGCCCAAGCGGCAGCTTGCGCCGATGCCGGTGTGTTCCTGATCTCGCCGTTCGTAGGCCGGATCTACGACTGGTACAAGAAGGCCAACGGCAACGACTACACCGGCGCCGACGATCCGGGTGTGCAGTCCGTAACGCGCATCTACAACTACTACAAGGCCAATGACTACAAGACCGTGGTCATGGGTGCGAGCTTCCGTAACCTCAACCAGATCGAGCAACTGGCTGGCTGCGACCGCCTGACCATCAGCCCGGACCTGATCGACAAACTGGCGGCCGACACTGGCAAGCTGGAGCGCAAACTGGCGCCAGGACACGCGGGTGAAGCGCGCCTGAGCCTCAATGAAGCGCAGTTCCGCTGGTTGTCCAACGAAGACGCGATGGCCACCGAGAAACTGGCTGAAGGCATTCGTCAGTTCGCCCGAGACCAGGAAAAGCTCGAGGCGTTGCTGCAGGCCAAGCTGTGATCTAGTTCGGCAAATGCAAAAAGGGCGAACCCTGGTGGGTTCGCCCTTTTTTGTGGCTGCTGGAAATTTGCGGTGTTCTTGCGCACGCTATCGCTAGCAGGCTAGCTCCCACAATGACTGGCTCGACACAAACTCACTGGGGGAGCTAGCCTGCTAGCGATGAGGCCCGATCGGCCCACATCACTTAATGGCGTTCGAGCGCATTCACCAGATCGTGAAACGCTTCACGATTGGAATCATTCAGGCCCATGAGGATCTTGTGCGCTTCCAGCACCTTGATCCGCACCACTTCTTCCGACTGATCCTGATCCGGCAAGTCATCAAGGCATTCCGGGCACGGTACGGGATGATTGACGATGTTGAACACCTGCTCGAAGCCCATCGATTGCAGCAGACGGGTGATGTCATCGTGGGTGGTTACCACGGTCGGCAGCAAACCAACCTTCTGCCGCGACAGGATCGACAGTTTGGCCAACAGGCCCAATGTCGTGCTGTCGATGCTGCGGGTTTCGGTCAAATCAATCACGATCGCGTTGAAATTCAGCGCGGTGAAGATTTTCTCAATAGTCGCATCCAACGCCGAACACAGGGTCAGGCGAACTTCACCAACGAACTTCAGGACGAAGGTGCCATCCTGCTCGGCGAACTGGATTCTACCGGTACTCATTAAAGATTCCTGCTCAACACCAACAGGGCGATATCATCCGGCATCTCCCCCAGCGTGGCCAATCCAAAAACTTGCCGCAGACCATCCAGGCTGCCGCCCGCCGACTTCACCCGTTGAGGCAAAGCGGCTTCTTTTTCTTTGAGCGTAGGTTCTGGCAATAGATCCAGAATGCCGTCAGACATCAGCGTCAGGCTGAACGTCGGCGGCAGCTCAAGCACGTGATCTTCGTAGGTGGCTTCATTGAAGAGGCCCACCGGCAGACCGCGTCCTTCGAGATATCGAACACTGTCAGGCGTGTACAACACAGGCAACGGCAGATGGCCGCCGATGCTATAGGTCAACAAACCGGTCTCCTCGTCGATGACTCCACCGACCATTGTGACGTGTTTACCCAGCTTACAACTGATCAGCCCCCGGTTGATATGACCAAGGACTTCCGAAGGCTTGAATTCAGGCAAAGTGCCGTTGCGCTTGGATTCGAACAGCAAGCGCGTGGTCATGAACTTCAGCAGCACGGTGACGAAGGCTGAAGAGGCGCCATGACCCGATACGTCCGCCAGATAAAACGCAACCCGGCGCTCGTCGACACGGAAATAGTCGACAAAATCACCCGACAGGTACAACGACGGGATGATCTGGTGGGCAAACTTGAACTCGTCGATGCTCCACGGGCTTTCCGGCAGCATGTTCATCTGCACCTGGCGACCGGCGTTCTGGTCTTCCTGGAGCAGGTTCAGGCTGGCTTCGAGCTCGCGGTTGGCCTTTTCGAGCTTCTCGCGGTAGCGCTGGTTTTCCAGCAGCAGGCGCGCACGATCCAGGGCCCGGCGCACAGAGTGCTCGAGCACAGCCAGATCTTCGAGAGGCTTGATCAGGTAATCCGCCGCGCCCAGGCGCAGCGCCTCGACCGCGTCGTTCATCACGCCGGCACCCGAAACCACGATCACCGGCGTTTGCGGTGACAGCTCGGTGACCTGACGGATGAGTTCGAGACCGCCCATCTGCGGCATGCGCAGATCGCAGATGACCAAGTCGGGCTTGTCTTGCTCGAATACCTGAAGACCCTGTTGGCCGTTGCTGGCCTGCAGGACGCTGAAACCACTGTCTTCCAAATAGGCCGCGAGGCTCGCGCGCACTACTTCGTCATCATCGATTATCAGCAGCGTGGCACTGGTTTTTGGCATGTGGGCAAACGGCGCCAGAATTAGGTTGGCGTAGTTGGCGGGGCAACGGCCCTGCGCAGACTACTGGATTCGCTTTCTAGCCTCTCTGCTGCACCGCTTTCGCGCGTTAGCTGCGTACACGGTTGCACCAGAGGTGCCCTTCTAAGGCGCAGACGGTACTCCCATCCGCTGGGCGTTTCAAGCATGCGCCGATGGTCGCTTGACGACTTTACTTGTCAAATCACCGAGAGTTATAAGAACTGCTCAAACCGTAACCCAATGGAAGGTCAGAACCATGAGTCAAACCGGTCGGGACTAAAGCGAAAAGCGCGATTTCATCCGCATGCGTGTCGATGCCGATGTCGTGTTGATTCATGAAGGGGATCAGGTCTCGGCCGTGTGCATCGACCTCTCCAGCAGCGGCATGCAGGTTGAAGCACCGCGCAGCTTCAAGGTGGGTGATCGTTTGTACGTGAGCATTGACTCCGAGCACTCGGCACTCAGCGGCCTTGAAGCCGAGACCGAAGTGGTTTGGGTCAAGGCTCAGGAGGGCGACAGCCAAAAGCTTGGCCTGAGCATCCTGAAGATGAAATAAGCGCACACAAAAAAGGCGACCCGAGGGTCGCCTTCTTTTTTCACCGGTCGAGATCAAAAATCGTCTTCGACCTGGCCGTCCTTCACCTTGAACTCGCGGTTCTGCAAGTAGGCGTTACGGATGAAAGTGTACTTGTCGCCGCTGATCAGCTTCTCGCTGGACAGCAGGCTGGCGCGGGTGTCGACGATGTTCAGGCCGAATATCGAGTTACGCACGGGCACATCGTTGATGTAGCGGTACATGCCGGTGAAGCCGTCGACATACTTGGACGGTGCGTCACGCAGGGTGCTCGGGCCCATCAGCGGCAGCATCACGTACGGGCCGCTGCCCACGCCCCAGTAACCGAGGGTCTGACCGAAGTCTTCGTCGCTGCGGGTCAGGCCCATGTGGGTGCCGACGTCGAAGAAGCCGAGCAGGCCGAATGTGGTGTTGAAGATCAGGCGTGCGGTGTCGACGCCAGCCGCAGCGGGTTTGGCCTGCAGAATGTTGTTCGCCAGGTTGGTGACGTCACCGACGTTACGGAACATGTTGTGGATGCCGTCTTCGACAAATTGCGGCGTCACGAACTCATAGCCCTGCGCCAAAGGCTTCAGCGCGTAGGTGTCGACGAAGTCGTTGAACTGGAAGATCGGACGGTTGACGCTTTCCCAAGGGTCTTCTTCCGTTGCCGCTTGAGTGGCGAACGGCGCCAGCACCAGGCCGGCATATACACAAAGCTGAGCGAGCGAAGGGCTCAAGCGCATAGAGAAACTCCTTGGATTTGTACTGGCACAGGCATCTCGACCTGGGCGGTAAGGCCGCTAGTATAAGCGCAAAAGTCCTTTTGAGCAGTCCGGGAATGCAGTGACTTGCAGGACGTTTTTCGAGCCCTCCATTCACACCGCCGTCATGCAACTGTCATCCACACGTTCTAGCCTCATGGATATTTCAGGGATGTTGCCATGTCACACGCCGAAACCTTGCCCGTCGCCGCGCCCGGCCTGAACGCCATACTGTTCGGACTCAGTGGTTGCCTGGTGGATTTCGGTGCCCGCGCCCGACAACAGAGCGTCGCCCTGCCCGAACATGCCGAGACCACACCGGGCGCGCTCGAAAGTCTGCAGAGCCTGCAGCGCCAGCACATTCCTTGCGCGTGGATCGACGACCTGCCCGCAGCCCTTGCGCAACCGCTATCGGCTGCCTTACCGGCGTGGATCAAGCCTGCGCAACATTCGGCAACAATCAATCCCTGGCCCGCTCCCAACGCCTGTTGGCAAGCGCTGATGGACTTGAACGTTGGCAGCCTGGACGGCTGCGTACTGGTCAGCGGCGAGCCTCGACTGCTGCAATCGGGTCTCAATGCCGGCTTATGGACAATCGGCCTGGCATCCTGCGGTTCACTGTGTGGTCTGGCGCCGGGCGAATGGCAAGCCTTGAGCCAAAAGGAACGGGAGCAGTTGCGCGGCAAAGCGACGATGCAGCTGTTCGGCCTTGGCGTGCACTCGGTGATCGATCATTTGGGCGAGCTGGAAACCTGTCTGGCGGACATCAGCCTGCGCCGCCTCAAAGGCGAAAAGCCCTGATCGGGATCATGCAGGGTGCTCGAGAGTGGATTAATCTAAAGGTCAGCCATAGACCTTTGGCGCGTGACTGCGGTCAATGCCAGTGCCTCTCGATAAAAAGGAAAACACCATGCCCGCTCAAGAACTTCAAAAACAGCTCGATACCCTGCGCGAGCAGTTGGATCAGAATCCGCCGCTGACTGAAGCCGAACGGGAAGATCTGCGTACGCTGATGCAGCAGATCCAGCTGGAGCTTGAACTTGAAACCAAGACCCAGGATGCCAGCCTCGCTGATGGCGTGAACCTGGCTGTCGAACGTTTTGAAGTCGAACACCCAGCCATTGCCGGTACCCTGCGCAACATCATCAATACACTGGGCAGCATGGGGATCTGATTCCCCCCGAAACGCAAAAAAAGCCCTGCCAGTGATGGCAGGGCTTTTTCATTTCCGGACTTGAAACACAGCCCCTGTGGGAGCGAGCCTGCTCGCGAAGGCGTCGTGTCAATCGACATCATCCTTGAATGACACACCGCATTCGCGAGCAGGCTCGCTCCCACACTGGATGTGCCACATTCCGGGAACTTATTGACGCACGAGCCGGTGGTTCGGCAGTTGTGCGCTTTCGGTGCTGCGGTACGGGTTGATGTCCAATCCACCACGACGCACGTAACGTGCAAATACCGTCAGTTTTTCTGGTTTCAACAAACGCTGCAGATCCAGGAAAATCCGCTCGACGCATTGCTCATGGAAGTCCGAGTGCTGACGGAAGCTGACGATGTATTCCAGCAGACTGGCGTGATCCAGCGCCGCGCCGCGATATTCCACCACTACACTGCCCCAGTCCGGCTGACTGGTCACCGGGCAATTGGACTTGAGCAGGTGACTGTGTACGCTCTCCTCGACGACGCGCGAATCATCGCAACGCAGCAGTTCCGGACGCGGGTGCTCATAGTTGCTGACGCTGATTTCCAGGTCATCAATGCACACACCCGGCAACGCCACGACGCCTTCAGCTTCGACTTCTTTCAGGCTGCGAACCCGCACGCCGACCGGTTTGCCGGCCGCTGCCGACAGATCCTTGACCAACGTCGCTTCCAGCGTGGCGCTATCGGCAAACGGCGTCTGGTTCAGCGAGTTCAAATAGAGCTTGAAGGACTTGGATTCGATGATATTCGGCGAATCCGCCGGAATGCTGAATTCGCCGATGGCCACCACCGGTTTGCCCGACGGCAGTAGCCACGACAGTTCGAAGCAGTTCCAGAAATCCACGCCTTTATACGGCAGGGTTTCGGCGGTCAGGCCCAGCTCCGCCCATTTAGCGGTGCGCGGAATCGGGAACAGCAAGGACGGTGTGTAGGTGGCGATGTATTCGCTGGATTTGCCCAGCGGCGAGTGTTCGGCTGCGGGATGCATGGCGGAAACCTGACTGAAGAATCAGCGGATTCTACCAGTCTTTGCCCGCACCTTTGAGTGCTTACTGACTGACAGTCAGTTTGCCGACCATACCGGCCTGATAATGGCCGGGGATGTTGCAGGCAAACTCCAGACCCGTCGCCTTGCTGAAGGTCCAGGTCAACTCAGCGGTTTTACCCGGTTCGACCAACACACTGTTCGGATCGTCATGCTTCATGCCATGGCCCATCGCCGCGTGATCCATGCCCGCCATGTCGTGGGACATTTCCTTCATGCCAGTAGGCGTAAGCATGCCGCTCTGCTGCATCTGCAACATTTCCTTCTGATGACTGGCATGCATCGCCGCGTCACCGAGGTTGAATTCATGCAGCAACTGGCCTTTATTCACCAGCACAAAGCGAACGGTCTCACCGGCCTCGACCTTGATAGCCTTTGGCTCGAACGACATATCACCCATCACCACTTCAATACTTCGGGTGGCTTTGCTTGCCGTGGCCGGTTGACCGAATTCGTAGGTGTGCCCTGCTCCGGCCGACACTGACGCGCTCAATACCAACAAACAAGCGGTCAACATCAGGGATTTGCGCGAAAACATGGTCGTACTCCAACAAGATAAGGTTCAGCCTGTGGGAAACTCTAGCCGGCCGGCGCTGGCATCTACCTGACAGGCAGATTACAACTTTGTCAGGTTAACGGCTGCTGCCTGCTCTCGCGGTATAAAGCTTTCGTTACTACACCCCGAATCACATTGAATCAACCCGAGTTGCCCATGAAACTGTTGATCGTCGAAGACCAAGCGAAAACCGGCCAATACTTGCGTCAGGGCCTGACCGAGGCCGGCTTCAACACCGAACTGGTGGCCGACGGCGACAGCGGCCAGCAACTAGCCTTGAGCGGTGATTACGCATTGCTGATCCTCGACGTGATGCTGCCCGGGCGTAATGGCTGGCGGATTCTGCAAACAGTGCGCAGTGCTGGCCTGGATACGCCGGTGCTTTTTCTGACAGCAAAAGACGCGGTGGAGGACAGGGTTCACGGCCTGGAGCTCGGCGCCGACGATTACCTGGTCAAACCGTTCGCCTTCTCCGAACTGCTGGCCAGGGTGCGTAGCCTGTTGCGTCGGGGCAGTGCCACACCGCAGGAAACCAGTCTGCAATTGGCCGATCTGCGTCTGGACCTGATCCGTCGCCGAGTCGAACGTCAGGGCCAGCGCATCGACCTGACCGCCAAGGAATTCGCCCTGCTGGAAATGCTTCTGCGCCGTCAGGGGGAAGTGCTGCCCAAATCGCTGATCGCCTCGCAGGTCTGGGACATGAATTTCGACAGCGACACCAACGTCATCGAAGTGGCGATTCGGCGCCTGCGCCTGAAGGTCGACGACGAATTCCCCAACAAACTGATCCACACCGTGCGCGGCATGGGTTATGTGCTTGAAGAGCGCCCAGCCTGATGCGCCGGTTGTCGTTGAGTTCACGCCTGGCCTTGTTGTTTGCTGCCTGCACCGCTGTGGTTTCACTGTTCGCCGGGGTGCTGTTCAACCGCGCCAGTGAGGCGCATTTCATTGAGCTCGACCAGCAATTGCTCGACGGCAAACTGATCGGCCTGCGCCGCGCCTTGCAGGATGTTCAGGCCGGTGAGGCTGAGGCACGGCTGGCGGACGAACTGAGCCGACAAGCCGATCTGTCGTTGCGCATCACTGGCGGTGACGGGCAACGCTGGTATGACAGCTCGATCAAGGTGCCAGATGTCTTGCCGCAACAATCCGGCCTGTCGACCGTGAGCAATAACGACACCGAGTACCGCGTGCTGAATGCCCCGCTCTACCCGGATAAACCCGACTCGCCAAAATTGACGCTGTTGCTGGACATCACCCATCACCAGCACTTTCTGCAACGCATGCAGCATCTGATCTGGCTGACCGTCGGGCTTTCGGCGCTGGCTACCGCGTTGCTCGGTGCCTGGGCCGCGCGCAGCGGCTTGCGCCCATTGCGGCGCATGAGTGCGGTGGCGCGTGGGATTTCGGCGCAATCGCTCAATGCCCGACTGTCGGAAGCGCAAATGCCTCCAGAGCTTGCGGAAATGGCCCACAGCTTCAACGCCATGCTCGCACGCCTCGACGACTCGTTTCAGAGGCTCTCGGCATTTTCGGCCGACATCGCCCATGAGCTGCGCACGCCACTGTCGAACCTGCTGACCCATACCCAGGTCACCCTCACCCGCCCGCGGCCGATCGAGGATTACCGCGAAGCGCTGCACAGCAACCTTGAAGAACTGCAATGGATGGCGCAACTGGTCAATGACATGTTGTATCTGGCCAAGGCTGATCACGGTTTGCTGATGCCCAAGCGTGAACCACTAACGTTGGCGGATGAAGCGGATGCGCTGTTGGAGTTTTTTGCGCCGTTGGCCGAGGACGCCGCAGTGACGTTGAGCCGTGAAGGCACTGCGCGAATCGAAGGTGACCGCAGCATGTTGCGCCGAGCGTTGTCGAATCTGCTGGATAACGCGCTGCGATTTACACCCGCCTCGGGAGAGGTTCGCTTGGCGATCCAGGATCTGCCGAATACTGTGCGTGTATCGGTCGAGAACACCGGGGACGGGATTTCAGCGCAGCTGTTGCCGCGATTGTTTGATCGTTTCTATCGGGCCGATCCGGCGCGGCAGGAAGGTAGCAGCGAACATGCGGGATTGGGATTGGCGATTACTCAATCGATCGTTCGGGCCCATGGTGGGCAGATTCATTGCGAATCGGATCGGGGCTGGACGCGGTTTGTGATTGAGTTGCCCAAAGAAGATTGAAACTGTAGGAGCTGCGGCACGCTGCGATCTTTTGATCTTAAAGATCAAGATCAAAAGATCGCAGCGTGCCGCAGCTCCTACAGTATTTCGCGTCAGTGCTTACGAATATCTCAGGGCGTGAGCCGGCTCGATCTTCGCCGCTCGCCACGCCGGATACAGCGTCGCGAGGAAGCTCAAGACAAACCCGGCGGAGCAGATCAGCAGCACATCACCACCCTGCAATTCAGACGGCAGATTGCTGACGAAATACACATCGGAGCTGAAGATGTGCTGCCCGCTCACTCGCTCGAACCAGCCGACCAGTTCACTGACATTCAGCGCCGCGATCACGCCCAGCACACCACCAATCAGCGTGCCGACAATGCCGATCACCGTGCCCTGCACCATGAAGATCGCCATGATCTGCCGGGGCGTGGCGCCGATGGTACGCAGGATCGCAATGTCCGCGCCCTTGTCGTTCACCACCATGATCAATGTGGCGATGATGTTGAACGCCGCCACCGCGACGATCATCAGCAGCAACAGGCCGATCATGGTTTTTTCCATCTTCATCGCACTGAACAGACTGCCCTGAGTGTGGGTCCAGTCGTCCGCCTTGAACTCGGCGCCAAGCCCGGCGGCGATGTCTGAAGACACTTTCGGCGCGGCGTACAAGTCTTTGACTGCCAGACGCACGCTCTGCACCTGATTCGGCTCCCAGCGCTGCATGGTCGCGGCATCGGCTACGTGAATCAGGCCCATCGAACCGTCCAGCTCGGCCCCCACCTTGAACACGCCGACCACGTTCAGCCGCTGCATTCGCGGGGTAATCCCGCCCGGCGCGGTGCTGACTTCCGGCACGATCAGGGTGATCTTGTCGCCGACATTCAGGCGGAAGCGGCGAGCGGTAATTTCACCAATGACCACGCCGAACTCACCTGGTTTCAGCGCGTCGAGACGGCCCTGAACAATGTGCTGGGCGACGATCGACACCTTGCCTTCCTGCGCCGGATCGACGCCGCTGATCTGGATTGGCTGCATCAAACCCTTGTAGGAGAGCATGCCTTCCATTTCAGTGAACGGCACGGCGGCAGTCACTTCGGGATTTTTCATGGCCGCGGCGGCTACCGGCTGCCAATCGTCAATCGGTTTGACGCCAACGATGGTTGCGTGCGGCACCATGCCGAGGATGCGCGAGCTCATTTCGCGCTGGAAGCCATTCATCACCGACAACACCACGATCATCGCCAGCACGCCGAGGGCGAGGCCGATCATCGAGGTCATCGAAATGAACGAAACAAAGCGATTGCGGCGCTTGGCGCGGGTATAGCGCGTGCCGATAAAGATCGATAACGGTCTGAACATTCGCTGGGGCACCGTATAAAAATAAAAGACCCGACGCCTTTTCAGACGCCGGGTTTCAACTCATCAGATGGGCGTCAGGCAACCGTTTTGCAGGTGCAGGACGCGATCCATCTGGCGAGCCAGGTTCATGTCGTGTGTCACCACCAGGAACGCCGTGCGCATCGAGGTGCTGAGTTCCAGCATCAAATCCTGAATGCCCTGGGCGGTGTGGGAGTCGAGGTTGCCGGTCGGCTCGTCGAGCATTACCAGCCCCGGCTTGTTCACCAGTGCGCGGGCAATCGCCACACGCTGGCGTTCACCGCCGGACAGTTCGGAGGGTTTGTGTTCCAGGCGATGGCCCAGCCCCACTCGCTCCAGCAGCGCGGTGGCGCGCTGACGCGCTTCCGGGATCGACGTCTTGCCGATCAGCAGCGGCATGCAGACGTTTTCCAGCGCGGTGAATTCCGGCAGCAAGTGGTGGAACTGGTAGACGAAGCCCAGCGAACGGTTACGCAGCAGACCGCGCTTCTTCTCGCTCAGCGCCGACAATTCTTCACCATCGAGCCAGACACTGCCCTGGGTCGGCGTGTCGAGGCCGCCCAGCAGGTTGAGCAAAGTACTTTTGCCCGAGCCCGAGGTGCCGACAATCGCCACACGCTCGCCCGGGTTCAACTCCAGTTGCAGACCGGCCAGCACTTCTACCGACTCCGGACCTTCCTCGTAGGATTTGCCCAGGTTGCGGCAGCTCAAGATTGCTTTTTCACTCATGCCCGACTCACTCATAACGTAACGCCTCCGCCGGCTGGGTGCGCGCGGCACGCCAGGCGGGATACAGGGTGGCGAGGAAACTCAAAACCAACGCAGCGGCGCAGACCATGATCACATCCTGGCTCTGCACCTGCGACGGAAGATAATCAATGAAATAAACGTCAGCATTAAGGAACTTGTGCCCGAGCAGCCCTTCGAGGGCCGAGATCGCAGCGCTGACGTTGAGCGCGGCGAGAATCCCGAGCACCGCGCCAATGGCTGTGCCGACCACACCGATGACCGTGCCTTGCACCATGAACGTACGCATGATCGTCCCCGGCGTAGCGCCGAGGGTGCGCAGAATGGCGATGTCGCCCTTCTTGTCGTTTACCACCATCACCAGCGTGGAAATGATGTTGAACGCCGCCACCGCAACGATCAGCAGCAACAGCAGACCGATCATGGCTTTTTCCATGCGGATCGCCTGATACAGATTGCCGTGGGTGCGGGTCCAGTCACGGGCGTAGAAACGGTCATCGCCAAGTTGCTGGGCGATGTTCCATGCCGCACGCGGTGCCTGAAACAGGTCGTCGAACTTCAGACGCAGGCCCTGCACCTGATCAGGCTTCCAGCGATGCATTTTCGCCAGATCCTGCAGGTTGGTGACGCCCAGATAACCGTCGAGCTCGCCGGCGCCGACATGGAAAATGCCGACCACGGTGAAGCGCTTCATGCGCGGGAACATCCCGGCCGGGGTCACGCTGACCTCCGGAGCGACGAAGGTGACCTTGTCACCGAGCCCCACGCCGAGCTTGGTCGCGGCCTTGTCGCCGATGACGATGCCGAAGCTGCCCGGCGTCAGGTCGTCGAGTTTGCCCTGCTTCATGAAGTTGTCGATGATCGACACATTGCGCTCGAGCGCAGGGTCGATGGCGTTGAGCAACACCTTGGAGACCTGACCGTTATTGGTCAGCAGGCCCTGCATCTGGGTGAACGGCGCGACGGCCGCCACCTGCGGGTTCTGTTTGACCTTGGTGGCCAGGCTTTGCCAATCGTTGATCGGATCAGTGGATTCAATGGTCGCGTGGGGCACCATGCCCAGCACGCGGGTGCGCATCTCATGATCGAAGCCATTCATCACCGAGAGCACCACGATCATCACGACCACGCCAAGGGCGAGCCCGATCATCGAAGTCAGGGAAATGAATGACACAAAATGATTGCGACGCTTTGCACGGGTATAACGCGTGCCGATAAATACGAAGAGAGGTCTGAACATGTCGGGGCTTGTTCGGAGGGAAAAGGAACGTCCTTGTGGCGGGGGTCGATAACCAGCTTTACACTCAGACCACCGCCGCTACCATGGGTTCGCCATGTCGACATTAGATGAAGAAGATCGCCGCGAATACTACCGTATCGAGGACACGATCGCACTGGAAATTCGGCCCCTGTCCGCTCCCGAAGCCGCAGGCCAGGAAGTGTTGCAGGATGCTTCCCCTCTATTCAACCTGCTCAGCGAGCTGCACCTGAGCGAATTCGAGTCGCAGCACCTGTTGCGCCAGATCAGCGAGCGCGATCGGGCCATCGCCGCGTTCCTGAAATCCCAGAACAAACGCATCGACCTGCTCAGCCAGGTGGTCGCCCTCACCGTGCTCGGCCACATCGGCGAGCCGCAACCGGTGATCATCTCCGAGGGCGGGATCGACTTCCAGCACCCGACGCCCATCGCAGCCGGTGCACACCTGTCGATCAAACTGGTGTTGATGCCCCAGGCGCTCGGCCTGTTGCTGCGCGCCCGTGTCACCCATTGCGAGCGCAAGGGTGAGGGTTATGACGTCGGGACCGAGTTCGAACACCTGACCGATGCCCAGCGCCAGCTACTTGCCCGCTATATCTTGCAGAAGCAGGCTCAGGAACGGCGTCTGGCCCGCGAACAGAACGAATCAGGCATTTAAATTAAGGAAGAACCGTGACCCTCATCTACGGCCACCGCGGCGCCAAGGGCGAAGCACCGGAAAACACACTGACCAGTTTTCAGGAATGTCTCAAGCACGGCGTGCGCCGCTGCGAACTGGATCTGCACCTGTCAAAGGATGGCGAGCTGATGGTCATCCACGACCCGACGCTCAAGCGCACCACCGACCGTCGCGGCAAGGTCGTCGAGCAGACTGCCGCCGATCTGGTGACATTTGATGCGCGTAAGGGCGGCCCTGGCTGGATCAAGCCGTGCCCTATTCCGACGCTGGAAGAGTTGTTCGAGAAGTGCGATTTCGAGCACTGGCAGCTCGAAGTCAAAAGTGCATCTCGCACCCGCGCTGCCACCACCGTGTTGGCGATTCGGGAAATGGCGCAACGCCACGGCTTGCTCGACAAGGTGACCATCACCTCGAGCTCGCGGGAAGTGTTGAAGGCTGCACTGGATCTGGTGCCGGATGTGTCGCGCGGTCTGGTCGCCGAGTACGCCTGGCTCGACCCGCTGAAGGTCGCGCAAAGCTACGGCTGCGAGATTCTGGCTTTGAACTGGACGCTGTGTACGCCTGAGCGCCTGCAAAAAGCGCAGCGTCAGGGCCTGCATGTGTCGGTGTGGACCGTCAACGAGCCTGCGCTGATGCGCAGACTCGCCGACTTC
This sequence comes from Pseudomonas sp. P42, assembly GCF_017973755.1. Lineage (NCBI taxonomy): Bacteria > Pseudomonadati > Pseudomonadota > Gammaproteobacteria > Pseudomonadales > Pseudomonadaceae > Pseudomonas > Pseudomonas sp. P42. The sequence goes on from NZ_JACOPU010000004.1 coordinate 746,771, forward strand.
GGCGTTGACAGCCTGATTACAGACTTTCCCGGTTTGGCCACTGCCACGCTCGAGAATTGCTGAAATCGGTCTCCCCGGCCGGCTCAGGCCACCGGCCGGAGCCCGTCAAAAAAGCCGGTTGAGGCCGTCGTACGCCGCTACCCGATAGGCTTCAGCCATGGTCGGGTAGTTGAACGTGGTGTTGACGAAGTACTTCAGCGTGTTCAGCTCACCCGGCTGGTTCATGATCGCCTGACCGATGTGAACGATCTCCGACGCCTGATAACCGAAGCAGTGGACGCCCAGCACTTCCAGGGTTTCACGGTGGAACAGGATCTTCAGCATGCCTTGCGGCTCGCCGGCAATCTGCGCCCGCGCCATGCTCTTGAAGAACGCCTTGCCAACTTCGTACGGCACTTTGGCCTGGGTCAGTTCCTGCTCGTTCTTGCCGATCGAGCTGATCTCCGGAATGGTGTAGATACCGGTCGGCACGTCATTGACGAAGCGCCAGCTAGCGTTATCCACGATGCTGCCAGCGGCCGAACGGCCCTGGTCGTGAGCAGCGCTGGCCAGGCTCGGCCAGCCGATCACGTCGCCCGCGCCGTAGATGTTTGGCACGCAGGTGCGATAAGCCTCGTCGACTTCGATCTGGCCACGGCTGTTGACCTTGACGCCGATGTTTTCCAGACCCAACTGATCGGTGTTGCCGGTACGCCCGTTGCACCAGAGCAAGGCGTCGGCCTTGATCTTCTTGCCGGACTTCAGGTGCAGGATCACGCCGTTGTCGACGCCTTCAACGCGATCGTAATCTTCGTTGTGGCGCACGGTGATGTTGTTGTTGCTGAAGTGGTAGCTCAACGCCTGGGAGATTTCCGAGTCGAGGAAGCTCAGCAACTGACCGCGGTTGTCCACCAGCTCGACCAGCACGCCCAGACCACTGAAGATCGACGCGTATTCGCAGCCGATCACGCCGGCGCCGTAAACGATCAGTTTGCGCGGGGTGTGGCCGAGGCTGAGGATGGTGTCGCTATCGTAGATACGCGGGTGATGGAAATCGATGTCCGCCGGGCGATACGGGCGCGAACCGGTGGCGATGATGATGTGCTTGGCCACCAGTTTTTCGACCACGCCATTGGCGCAGACCACTTCAATGGTTTGCTCGTCGGCGAAGCTGCCGGTGCCGAAGAACACGTCGACACGGTTACGGGCGTAGTAGCCAGTGCGCGAGGCGACTTGTTTGGAAATGACTTTCTCGGCGCTTTTCAACACGTCCGGGAAGGAGAACCAGCGCGGCTCGCCGATGGCCCGGAACATAGGGTTGGTGTTGAACTGCATGATCTGCCGCACCGAGTGACGCAGTGCCTTGGACGGGATGGTGCCGAGGTGGGTGCAGTTGCCGCCGACCTGGCGACGGCTGTCGACCATCGCGACCTTGCGCCCTGCTTTGGCGGCGTTCATTGCCGCGCCTTCTCCTGCCGGGCCGGAACCCAGCACCACCACGTCGTAGTTGTAGACAGCCATGCGTACTCCTCAGAACAGGCCGCGGTGCCAGCAGCACCGGCGGCTAAATCACGCCGAACGGCGGCGTGAAGGAACAATTGGGGGTCAGTAAAGAACCCGGACACAGTCTATAGAAGCGTCAACGCCGCGCACATTAACCCTTGGTCGCGTCGTAGGCTACTTTTGCCTGCACTACAACGCCAGCTTTCGTATTGTTCTCAGTCAATTCTTTGCGCCCGAGAGCCGATCGAAAGCCTTGCTGGTGCGTATGACAAAACCTGTATCGGCACGAATGACAAAGAATGCACCAATGTCATGTTTTTCGGCATAGGCCCACGCCCTTTCAGGCCCGAGAATCAGCAACAGCGTCGATAGTCCATCGGCCATCAATGCTGAAGGATGAATGACCGTGACCGACGCCAGGTCGTGCAGGACGGGCGCGCCACTGCGGGCATCGAAGGTGTGGGAATAACGCCGACCGTCCTGCAGGAAATAGTTGCGGTAGTCACCCGAGGTGGAAACGCCATAGCCGTCGACGTTGATGATGCGCTCGGCGACCTGCTGATCGTCGCGAGGCGCTGCCAACGCAATGCGCCATGGCGAACCGTCAGGTTTTTTGCCCTTGGCCTTGAGCTCGCCAGTGGCCTCGGCGAGGTAATCGTGGATGCCCATGGCGTCGAGCCTGGCGGCAATCGTGTCAACGGCGTAACCGGCGGCGATACTGTTGAAGTCGACTTCGACGGCGGCGTCCTTGCACAACTGCTCGCCATCGATGCGCAAATGCTGATGACCGACGCCCTGCAACACCTGCGCCAACGCAGCGGCGCTCGGGACCTTTTCTTCGCGACCTTGCGGGCCGAAACCCCACAGATTCAGCAGTGGCTCCACGGTCAGGTCGTAGGAACCTTCGCTTTGCTCTGACAGCTGCTCGCCTACGCGGACCAACTCGAGGACAGGCGCGGGCATTCTCTGACAAGTATTGGCGGGAAACGCGTTGAAGCGCTCGATATCCGAGTCACTGCGATACGTGGACATTTGCCGCTCGATTTCGGCGAGGATGCCCTCCACTTCGCTGCGCACGCGCGCAGCATCCACCTGACCTGCATGACGCACGTACTTGATCGAATACGTGCTGCCCATGGTCGCGCCGCCAAAGTTTTCCAGGCTGTCGCCGTTGCCGCAGCCCGACAAAATAGCGGCCAGGACCACAAGCCCTCTGCACCGTCCAGTTAACAAATCTTCATCTCCCTGCAAAACCGCGGCGGCCATTATGGACTACAGAGCGCGCTCGCTCCGAAACGGATGCAACGCCTTCATACAAATTCAATAGTGAGAATCTGCAAATGTCCTCGACCACGGGCAACGGCAAAGCGATTTTTCGCGTTGTCAGCGGCAATTTCCTCGAAATGTTCGACTTCATGGTCTACGGCTTCTACGCCACGGCCATCGCCAAAACCTTCTTCCCAGCCGACAGCGCCTTCGCATCCCTGATGCTGTCGCTGGCCACGTTCGGCGCCGGCTTCCTGATGCGTCCATTGGGGGCGATTTTCCTCGGCGCTTACATCGACCGTCATGGCCGGCGCAAAGGCCTGATCATTACCTTGGCAATGATGGCCGCCGGCACCGTGCTGATTGCCTGCGTACCCGGCTATGCAACGCTTGGCGTGGCAGCACCGTTGCTGGTGCTGTTCGGACGCCTGCTGCAAGGCTTCTCGGCCGGTGTGGAACTGGGCGGCGTGTCGGTGTATCTGGCGGAAATCTCCACCCCCGGCCGCAAAGGCTTCTTCGTCAGTTGGCAGTCCGCCAGCCAACAGGCGGCCGTGGTATTCGCCGGCCTGCTCGGTGTCGGTCTCAATCACTGGCTAAGCCCCGAGGAAATGGGCGAATGGGGCTGGCGCGCGCCGTTTCTGATCGGCTGCATGATCGTACCGGTGATCTTCGTCATCCGTCGGTCGCTGGAGGAAACCCCGGAATTCCAGGCGCGTAAACATCGCCCTACCCTGCGCGAAATCGTCCGTTCGATCGGTCAGAACTTTGGCATTGTCATCGCCGGCATGGCGCTGGTTGTGATGACCACAGTGTCGTTCTACCTGATCACCGCCTACACCCCGACTTTCGGCAAATCCGAACTGCATCTGTCGGACCTGGACGCCTTGCTGGTGACGGTCTGCATCGGTCTGTCGAACTTCTTCTGGTTGCCGGTGATGGGGGCGGTGTCCGATAAGGTCGGACGTAAACCCCTACTGCTCGCGGCGACAATTCTGGCGATTCTGACGGCTTATCCGGCACTGTCGTGGCTGGTGGCGAACCCGAGTTTCAGCCATCTGCTGATCGTCGAGCTGTGGCTGTCGTTCCTGTACGGCTCTTATAACGGCGCGATGGTGGTGGCGCTCACGGAGATCATGCCGGTGGAAGTTCGTACGACCGGGTTCTCGTTGGCCTACAGCCTGGCGACGGCGACGTTTGGTGGTTTTACACCGGCAGCGTGCACTTATCTGATTCATGTGCTGGGTAACAAGGCTGCGCCGGGCATCTGGCTCACGGGTGCAGCGGTGTTGGGGTTGATTGCGACGCTGGTGTTGTTTCGTGGCAACAGGCATGAGCTGCGTACTGCGCAAGCGGCTGTGGTCGGTCACGCCTGACAGGACGCCATCGCTGGCAAGCCAGCTCCCACAAGAGTTTCGGGTGTGAATGCGATTGTGCAAGCTCTCAAGAAACCTGTGGGAGCTGGCTTGCCAGCGATGAGGCCGGTACAGGCAACAGAGATTTACAAGGCATAAAAAAACGCCCCGACCTAAGTCGGGGCGTTTTCATGTGCAGCCAAGGCTTAGCGCGGGAACGCAGGCGGGTTTACACCGGCCATGTCTTCCATCACGCGAACCACCTGGCAGCTGTAACCGAACTCGTTGTCGTACCAGACGTACAGAACAACGCGGTTATCCTGAGTGATGGTCGCTTCAGCGTCGACCACACCGGCGTGGCGCGAGCCAACGAAGTCGGTCGAAACCACTTCCTGCGAGTTGACGTAGTCGATTTGCTTATGCAGATCGGAGTGCAGCGCCATGTAGCGCAGGTACTCGTTCATTTCTTCACGGGTGGCGGCTTTCTCAAGGTTGAGGTTGAGAATGGCCATCGACACGTTCGGCGTTGGAACACGGATCGCGTTACCGGTCAGCTTGCCGGCCAGCTCAGGCAGAGCCTTGGCAGCAGCGGTGGCAGCACCGGTCTCGGTGATGACCATGTTCAGCGCGGCGCTACGGCCACGGCGATCGCCCTTGTGGAAGTTGTCGATCAGGTTCTGGTCGTTGGTGTACGAGTGAACGGTTTCGACGTGACCGTTGATGATGCCGAACTTGTCATTCACAGCCTTGAGCACCGGCACGATGGCGTTGGTGGTGCAGGAAGCGGCAGACACGATCTTGTCGTCAGCGGTAATTTCACCGTGGTTGATGCCGTGAACGATGTTCTTCAGCTTGCCTTTGCCAGGCGCGGTCAGAACAACGCGGTCGATACCCGGGCACGCCAGGTGTTGACCCAGGCCATCAGCGTCACGCCATACACCGGTGTTGTCCACCAGCAGCGCGTCTTTGATGCCGTACTGGGTGTAATCCACTTCAGTCGGGTTCTTCGCGTAGATCACCTGGATCAGGTTGCCGTTGGCGGTGATGGTGTTGTTTTCTTCGTCGATGGTGATGGTGCCGTTGAACGAACCATGGACCGAATCGCGACGCAGCAGGCTGGCGCGTTTGGTCAGGTCGTTGTCGGCGCCTTTACGCACGACGATGGCACGCAGACGCAGACCGTCGCCACCACCGGTTTTTTCGATCAGGATGCGCGCCAGCAGACGGCCGATTCGACCGAAGCCGTACAGCACAACGTCAGTGCCTTTGCGGGCCGAGGCGTTTTGCTGGCCAACCACATCAGCCATTTCTTCACGAACGAACTGCTCGGCGCTGCGGCCGTTGCCCTCGTTGCGGAATTTGAACGCCAACTTGCCCAGGTCTACCGAAGCCGCGCCGAGCTTGAGCTCGCTCATGGCTTTGAGCAGGGGGAATGTTTCGTGGACGGAGAGTTCGCTGTCGTCGGAAGAACGGTGGCGCGCAAAGCGGTGAGCTTTGAGAATCGCGATGACAGACTGGTTGATCAGGCTGCGGCCATAGATCGAGCTCACCACGTTGTTATTGCGGTAGAGCTGACCGATAAGCGGGATCATCGCTTCTGCGAGTGCTTCACGGTCGATCCATTCACCAAGACACTGGTCGGGCTTCTGAGTCACGGTAACCTTCCACATGTAGGGGCAGAAAAAAGGGGCTACATTATGCCGCTCAGAACCGCACGTAGCAATGCGCGCCTGTCGCGCAAACGCTAACAAATTTCCGTTCAAAAAAATTACGCCCTTCTCCAGCCCAGTAAATACGCGGCCTCCAGCACAGTCAATTTTTCGACGACTGTTAGACGATGTCTGTAACCCTCCGAAACACCACGCGGTTTCGGCACTACATAACCGCTAAAAAAGTGCTGGTTTTTATGGTTACCACTACATTTCACCCAAACATCGAAGATAGACACAGTCTGCAACTGACAGGCAGCATCGGACGCCGCTACAATTACCGACTTTGTCGCAACGCCTGGAGCTCAACCTTCCGTGCCTGTTCTGCGTCTACCGCTTCTCCCTGCTGCGGCAGGTAAACAGCATTGGGGCAATTTGCCCGGTGCCGCCCTCAGCCTGGCGATTGCCGAGGCTGCCAGCGCTGCCAAGCGCTTCACCCTGCTCCTGACCGCCGACAGCCAAAGTGCCGAACGGCTGGAACAGGAGCTGAGTTTCTTCGCCCCGGATTTGCCCGTCCTGCATTTTCCCGACTGGGAAACCCTGCCCTACGACCTGTTCTCGCCGCATCAGGACATCATTTCCCAGCGCATTGCCGCCTTATATAGGTTGCCGGAGCTGGCGCATGGCGTGCTGGTGGTGCCGATCACGACAGCACTGCATCGTCTGGCGCCGACCAAGTTCCTGCTCGGCAGCAGCCTGGTGCTGGATGTCGGCCAGAAGCTCGACGTCGAGCAAATGCGCTCGCGACTCGAAGCCAGCGGCTATCGCTATGTAGACACCGTCTACGAGCACGGCGAGTTCACCGTGCGCGGCGCATTGATCGATTTGTTCCCGATGGGCAGCAAGCTGCCCTATCGCATCGACCTGTTCGACGACGAAATCGAAACCCTGCGCACCTTCGATCCGGAAAACCAGCGCTCCATCGACAAGGTCGATTCGGTCAAGCTGCTGCCGGCCCGTGAGTTCCCGCTGCAGAAAGATGCGGTCACCCGCTTCAAGGCGCGTTTCCGCGAACGCTTTGACGTTGATTTCCGTCGCTGCCCGATCTTTCAGGATTTGAGCAGCGGTATCACACCGGCCGGTATCGAGTACTACTTGCCGCTGTTCTTTGACGAAACCTCGACCCTGTTCGATTACCTGCCCCAGGACACGCAAGTGTTCTCGCTGCCGGGCATCGAGCAAGCGGCGGAGAATTTCTGGAACGACGTACGCAATCGTTATGAAGAACGCCGCGTCGATCCTGCTCGTCCTTTATTGCCACCGGCGGAATTGTTCCTGCCGGTGGAAGATTGCTTTGCCAGGCTCAAGAGCTGGCCGCGCGTGGTCGCCAGCCAACAGGACGTAGAAGTCGGTGCAGGTCGCGAGCGCTTCCCGGCGCAAACGCTGCCGAATCTGGCGATCGAAGCCAAGGCCACGCAACCGCTGGCAGCGCTGGCAGGTTTCCTCGATGAATTCCCAGGACGCGTACTGTTCACGGCCGAATCGGCGGGCCGTCGCGAAGTACTGCTGGAGTTGCTCGAACGCCTGAAACTGCGACCAAAAACGGTCGACAGCTGGCCGGATTTCGTCGCGAGCAAGGATCGCCTGGCGATCACCATTGCGCCGCTCGACGAAGGCCTTTTGCTCGACGACCCGGCGCTGGCATTGGTCGCCGAAAGTCCGCTGTTCGGTCAGCGAGTCATGCAGCGTCGCCGTCGCGAGAAGCGCGCCGACGGCAACCACGACGCGGTGATCAAGAACCTCACCGAACTGCGCGAAGGCGCGCCGGTGGTGCACATCGATCACGGTGTCGGCCGCTACCTGGGCCTGACGATTCTGGAAATCGACGATCAGGCTGCAGAATTTCTCACCCTCGAATACGCCGAGAACGCCAAGCTCTATGTTCCGGTGGCCAACCTGCACTTGATCGCCCGCTACACCGGCAGCGACGATGCACTGGCCCCGCTACACCGCCTCGGCTCCGAGACCTGGCAGAAAGCCAAACGCAAAGCGGCCGAACAGGTGCGCGACGTTGCTGCCGAATTGCTCGACATCTATGCCCGCCGCGCCGCTCGCGAAGGTTATGCGTTCGCCGATCCGAAAGCCGATTACGCGACGTTCAGCGCCGGTTTCCCGTTCGAAGAAACGCCCGACCAGCAAACCACCATCGAAGCAGTGCGCGCCGACATGCTCGCGCCGAAACCGATGGATCGCCTGGTCTGCGGTGACGTGGGTTTCGGCAAGACCGAAGTGGCCATGCGCGCAGCGTTCATCGCTGTACACGGCGGCCGCCAGGTTGCGATTCTGGTGCCGACCACCCTGCTCGCCCAGCAGCATTACAACAGCTTCCGCGACCGCTTCGCCGACTGGCCAGTGAGCGTGGAAGTGATGAGCCGCTTCAAGTCCGCCAAGGAAGTGAACGCGGCGATTGCCGATCTGGCGGAAGGCAAGATCGACATCGTCATCGGCACGCACAAATTGCTGTCCGACGACGTGAAAATCAAAAACCTCGGGTTGGTGATCATCGACGAAGAGCACCGTTTTGGTGTGCGCCAGAAAGAACAGCTCAAGGCCTTGCGCAGCGAAGTCGACATTCTGACCCTGACGGCCACACCGATTCCGCGCACGCTGAACATGGCGGTGTCGGGCATGCGAGACCTGTCGATCATTGCCACGCCACCAGCGCGACGCCTATCGGTGCGCACCTTCGTCATGGAGCAGAACAAGAGCACGGTCAAAGAAGCCCTGCTCCGCGAACTGCTGCGTGGCGGTCAGGTTTATTACCTGCACAACGATGTGAAAACCATCGAGAAGTGCGCCGCCGATCTGGCCGAACTGGTTCCGGAAGCACGGATCGCCATCGGCCACGGACAGATGCGCGAGCGCGAACTTGAACAGGTGATGAGCGACTTCTATCACAAGCGTTTCAACGTGCTGATTGCCTCGACCATCATCGAGACCGGTATCGACGTACCGAGCGCCAACACCATCATCATCGAGCGCGCCGACAAGTTCGGTCTGGCGCAACTGCATCAGCTGCGTGGCCGCGTCGGTCGCAGTCACCACCAGGCTTATGCTTATCTGCTGACGCCGCCGCGCCAGCAGATCACTTCAGACGCGGAAAAGCGTCTGGAGGCGATTGCCAACACCCAGGACCTCGGTGCCGGTTTCGTGCTGGCCACCAACGACCTGGAAATCCGTGGCGCCGGCGAACTGCTCGGCGATGGCCAGAGTGGCCAGATTCAAGCCGTGGGTTTCACGCTGTACATGGAAATGCTTGAGCGCGCGGTGAAATCGATCCGCAAGGGCGAGCAACCGAATCTCGATCAACCGCTTGGCGGTGGCCCGGAAGTCAATCTGCGGGTACCGGCGCTGATTCCGGAAGACTATTTGCCGGACGTCCACGCCCGCCTGATCCTGTACAAGCGCATCGCGTCGGCCACCGACGAGGAAGGTCTGAAGGACCTGCAAGTCGAGATGATCGATCGTTTCGGCCTGCTGCCGGAGCCGACCAAGAATCTGGTGCGCATCACGGCGTTGAAGTTGCAGGCCGAAAAGCTGGGCATCAAGAAAGTCGACGGTGGCCCGCAGGGTGGACGCATTGAGTTTGAAGCGCAGACCCCAGTCGACCCGATGACCCTGATCAAACTGATTCAGAGCCAGCCAAAACGCTACAAATTCGAAGGCGCCACGATGTTCAAGTTCCAGGTGCCGATGGAGCGCCCGGAAGAGCGCTTTAATACTGTAGAGGCGCTGTTTGAGCGCCTCATCCCGAAAACTGCTTGAAGGACGCCGCATGCGCCTGTTTCGTTCACTGACTTTGCTACTCACCTTGGTAGCACCTTCGGCGTTTGCCGATGACCTGTATCAGGTCGAAATGATTCTGGTGCGCCAGAACGCTGTGCCGGCGATTGTCAGCCGCGCCGCGCCGGAAGACTGGGCCGCGGGCGCCCAGCGTTTGGGCGACGACAGCAAACGTACGCCGGCGCTGAACGACGTTGTCACCAAACTCACCGCCAGCGGCGAGTACAGCGTGTTGATGCACAAGGCCTGGCAGCAAACCCTCGGTGAGACGCCGGCAAAAGTCGCGGTCAGCGAAGGCAACGAGCAATTCGGTCAGTTCCCGATCGAGGGTACGCTTGAGATGAAACTCGGGCGCTTCACCGACGTGGCTGCGGATTTCTGGGTCAATCAGATCGACGCCAATGGCCTGGTCACTGCCAGTGAGCGCCTGAAACAGGACAGCCACACCAAAAACGGCCAGCTCAATTATCTCGATAACGGCCATCTGGCCCTGCTGATCAAGATCACTTCCCTGACCGCGCCTGCGCCACGGGAAGCGCCTGAAGTCGTTCCGGACTGATCGAAGTCCTTATGTCCCCGCCCCTGAGTAAACCGTTGGCACCCTCCTGGGTCAGCCGATTCAAGGAACAGAGCCTGGAGCGTGGTCGCCGCTACGCCCTGGAAAACCGGGTACGCATCGCCCAGGTCGGCGATGCGACCATTACCGCCAGTTGCGAAGGCTCTGGCGGTAACGTGTACCGTCAGACCATTCACCTGCGCGAGTCAGCCAAAGGCACTTTGCTGTTGGTCGACGCCACGTGCACCTGCCCGGTTCGCACCAACTGCAAGCATTGTGCAGCGGTGCTGCTGAAAATCCAGGAAACCCTCGAGTACCCCGCTGCCGCAAAAGACGCCGAGCTGCTGGAAAAACTCCAGGCCGTGCTGGAAAACCGTGGCCCGAAGGCACCACCGCAAGTGCTGGTCGACAACGTTCAACCAATGCCTCGCCTGTGGCTGGCCAGCGTCGAGTTCAGTGCATTTGAACCGCGTAACGGCAAGATGCAGCGCTACATTCAGCATCGCGCGGCGTTGTCGTTCAGCTATCTGGACGAATACGTCAGCGGGCAGAAAAACAGCGACATCCTGATCCGCCAGGAAAACCAGACGTTGCGGATAAAACGCCACCCGGATGTGGAACAGTCCTACCGCGAACAGTTAAGAATCCTCGGCTTTCGTATCGCCACCCGGCAGAGCAAAGCCTTACCGGAAAGCGCTGGCGAACTGTATGAAATGGTCAATGACAGCGCCTGGCTGACCTTCACCCTCAACGAACTGCCAAAGCTGCGCACCCAAGGCTGGGAATTGCAGATCGACGAAGAGTTCGGCTTCGACCTGACCGCGGTGGATGACTGGTACGCCACGGTTGAACAGGCGCCGGAGCGCGACTGGTTTGATCTGGAGCTGGGGATCATCGTCAATGGCGAGCGCCTCAGTTTGCTGCCAATCCTGCTCAACCTGATGCGCTCGCACGCGGAAATCCTCAATCCGGAGCGCCTTGCGCGGCGCCGTGACGACGAGCTGATTCTGGTCAACATTCCACAGCGCAACCTCGAGCATGGGCCGTTGCAGGTGGCGTTGCCGCTCGGCCGGTTGAAACCGGTGCTGGCCACGCTCGGCGAGTTTTATTTGCAGGAACCTGGCGAAACCACCCTGCGCCTGAGCAAGGCTGACGCCACGCGCCTTAATTCGCTGGAGGGGCTGCCGCTGCTGTGGGAGGGCGGCGAGCAGATCCGATCGTTTGCTCAACGCCTGCGCGACATTCGTGACTTCAGCATCGAGGCCCCCGAAGGCCTGAACGCAACATTGCGTCCGTACCAACTCGAAGGCTTGAGCTGGATGCAGTCGCTGCGCCAGCTGGAAGTCGGCGGGATACTCGCGGATGACATGGGTTTGGGTAAAACCCTACAGACGCTGGCGCATATTCTCAGCGAGAAAATCGCCGGACGCCTGGATCGTCCGTGCATGGTGGTGATGCCTACCAGCCTGATCCCGAACTGGCTCGATGAGGCGGCGCATTTCACGCCGCAACTGAAAGTGCTCGCGCTTTATGGCGCCAGTCGCAAAAAGCACTTCGACAATCTGGCTGACTTCGACCTGATCCTCACTACCTACGCGTTGCTGCCCAAGGACATCGAACGTCTGGTGCAACAGCCTTTGCATGTCTTGGTGCTGGACGAGGCGCAGTACATCAAGAACCCCAACAGCAAAGCGGCGCAAGCGGCGCGTGAGTTGAATGCTCGTCAACGCCTGTGCCTGAGCGGTACACCGCTGGAAAATCACTTGGGCGAGCTTTGGTCACTGTTCCATTTCCTGCTGCCGGGCTGGCTTGGCGACGTCAAAAGCTTCAACGCCGACTACCGTGTGCCGATCGAAAAACGCGGTAGCGAGGTCAGACTTCAGCACCTCAATGGTCGGATAAAACCGTTTCTGTTGCGCCGCACCAAGGAACAGGTTGCCACCGAGCTGCCGCCCAAAACTGAAATCATTCACTGGGTCGATCTCAACGAAGCGCAGCGCGACGTGTACGAAACCATGCGCCTGGCCATGGACAAAAAAGTCCGCGACGAGATCACGCGCAAAGGCGTGGCGCGCAGCCAGATCATCATTCTTGAAGCGTTGCTCAAGCTGCGTCAGGTCTGCTGTGATTTGCGCCTGGTCAATGGCGCCACCCTGCCCGCCCGCGGCAGCACTTCCGGCAAGCTCGACAGCCTGATGGAAATGCTCGAAGAGCTGTTCGAAGAAGGCCGGCGGATTCTGCTGTTTTCGCAATTTACCTCGATGCTGTCACTGATCGAGGACGAACTGAAGAAACGAAAAATCTCCTATGCACTTCTGACCGGTCAAACCCGCGATCGGCGCACACCGGTGAAGGAATTCCAGAGCGGCAATCGTCAGATCTTTCTGATCAGCCTGAAGGCAGGTGGCGTTGGCCTGAACCTGACCGAAGCGGATACGGTGATTCACTACGATCCGTGGTGGAACCCCGCGACCGAAAATCAGGCGACCGACCGCGCCTATCGGATCGGCCAGGAGAAACCGGTGTTCGTCTACAAGATGATTGCCCGAGGCACGGTGGAAGAGAAGATTCAGCACTTGCAGAAAGAGAAGTCTGATCTGGCAGCGGGCGTGCTGGATGGGCGCAAGGCTGGGGACTGGAAGTTGCAGAATGACGATATTGAAGCGTTGTTTGCGCCGTTGCCGGACAAGCTCGACAAACGTTGAGATCTTTCTCGTCTGTTAGATAGCTATCGCTGGCAAGCCGGCTCCCACAGGGTTTGTATTGTTCACAAAATAGTGATCAACCCGAATCACTGTGGGAGCTGGCTTGCCAGCGATGGAGTCAACTCGGTACAGGCCTGATCAGCCCTTGAGCACCCGCGCCAACGTCGATTTCACCTTGCCCATGCCGGCATGCAACGCCTGCTCGATCTCGGCCATGGTGATCACTTGCGTGGTCTTGCCCGCCGCCGGGTTCACCACCAGCGCCAGACACGCGTAATCCAGATCCAGCTCGCGCGCCAACGCCGCTTCCGGCATACCGGTCATACCGACGATGTCGCAACCATCACGCTCCAGACGCACGATCTCGGCCACGGTTTCCAGACGTGGTCCCTGCGTGCAGGCATAAACACCCTGATCGCTGTAATCGCAACCTTCGGCAGCCACAGCCGCAATCAATTGCTGACGCAACGGCTCGCTGTAGGGAAAGCTGAAATCGATGTGAGTGACCTCTTCCAGGTCATCGGCGAAATAGGTGTGTTCGCGCCCGCTGGTGTAGTCGACGATTTGATGCGGCACACAGAAATGCCCCGTACCCATCGCAGGATGAATACCACCCACGGCGTTGACCGCGATGATCGCCTCGGCACCGGCCTGCTTCAGCGCCCAAAGGTTGGCGCGGTAGTTGACCTTGTGCGGTGGGAAGCGATGCGGGTGCCCGTGACGCGCGAGGAACAGCACTTCCTTGCCGGCATATTCGCCAATCTGCACGTCGGCCGAAGGCGCGCCATATGGCGTGTCCACTGCCAGCGACTGGCGAATACTCAAGCCCTCGAGCTGGGTCAGGCCGGTGCCACCGATGATTGCGTAAACCGTCATAACGAAAAATCCTTAGTCGATCAATTGGGCGTCTTTGAGTGCGCCGATGGCTTGCAGCCAGCGTGGATCCTGGCGGTAGTCAGTGCTGGCAAACGCCTGACCGCGCATACGTGCGATACGCGCAGACGGTTTGACCTTCATGCGTTGCGCAGCACTCAGGGCCAACTCGGCAGCGGCGCGGTCATTGCAGACCAGGCCCATGTCGCACCCAGCAGAGAGTGCGGCTTCGATGCGACTGGCCGCGTCGCCAACCACGTGGGCGCCGGCCATCGACAGATCATCGCTGAAAATCACGCCGTCGAACTGCAACTCGCCTCGCAGGATGTCTTGCAACCAGCGCCGAGAGAAGCCAGCAGGCTGCGAATCGACTTGCGGATAGATAACGTGCGCCGGCATGACCGCGGCCAGTTGTTTGCTCAGTTTGGCAAAAGGCACGAGGTCGTTGGCGCGGATCTCGTCAAGGCTGCGCTCGTCGTTGGGGATCGCAACGTGGGAGTCGGCTTCGGCCCAGCCGTGACCGGGGAAATGCTTGCCCGTGGCGGCCATTCCGGCGCTGTTCATGCCCCGGATGAAGGCGCCAGCGAGCAACGCGGCACGCTCGGGATCACCCTCAAACGAACGAGTGCCAACCACGGCGCTGCGCTGGTAATCGAGATCCAGCACTGGCGCGAAGCTCAGGTCGAGGCCGACGGCCAGCACTTCGGTCGCCATGATCCAGCCACATTGCTCAGCCAGGTATTCGGCATTCGGATTGTCGGCGATGGCGCGCATGGCCGGCAGACGCACGAAGCCTTGACGCAAACGCTGCACGCGACCGCCCTCCTGATCCACCGCCAGCAGCAAGTCCGGGCGAATCGCACGGATCGCCGCGCTGAGCTCACGCACTTGGCGCGGATGTTCGATATTGCGGGCAAAAATGATCAGGCCACCCACTTCAGGCTGACGCAACAATTGGCGATCTTCAGCCGTCAGCCAGGTACCGGCGACGTCCACCATCAACGAGCCTTGCAGGCCAGCAGTCATAGAGATTCCTTGAAAACGAAAAACCCGATCCGCATGGAATCGCCACCGAGGGCAGTGCCCGGCAGGTCGGCGATATCGATGGAGAACGGATTCAGAACGAGAGTCGGCATGGGCGGCTAGCTTAGCGGATACAAGCTGCCGCGCCCACCCGTGCGCGGTTAAACCTTGGCGGCCACCGGCGTTGATTTGCTGCGCGGGCGCAATTGCGCAGTGGCCATGGCAGCGTCGGTGACGCCGGTATCAGCGCGCATACCCGCAGCGAGGAACGGCACCATCAGGCGCATGACCTGCTCGATGGAGGTATTGACGCCGAAATCTGTCTCGGCAATCGCGCGCAACGCCTTGATGCCGGACATGCTGAACGCCGCGGCGCCGAGCATGAAGTGCACGCGCCAGAACAATTCAATCGGGGGAATGTTAGGTGCCGCTTCGTTGACCAGCAGCATGTAGCGACGGAACACCTTGCCGTACATATCTTCCAGGTAACGGCGCAGGTGACCCTGGCTTTGGCTGAACGCGAGGCCGAGCAGACGCATGAAGATCGACAGGTCGTTACCGCTGCGAGGCTGAACCACGAGGGCCTGTTCGACGAGGATTTCCAGCAGCTCTTCGAGGGTCGGCTTGTTTTCAGGTTTGGCCTGACGGCGTTCCAGCTCTTTATCGAGACTGGCGCAGAAAGGCCCGAGGAAGCGCGAGAACACCGCCTGAATCAGCGCTTTCTTGGAGCCGAAATGATAGTTGACCGCAGCCAGGTTGACGCAAGCCTTGCTGGTGATCAAACGCAATGAGGTTTCAGCGAAACCTTTCTCCGCGAACAACTGCTCGGCAGCATCAAGAATGCGTTCAACGGTTTCCGACTGGGCCATGGCTACTCCGCCTGACAAACACTTGTTTGAAACATACGTTTCAGCCTGTGTCTTGTCAAGCCTGTCGGTTCGTTTTGGGAATGGTCAGTCAGCTATTTAACCACACAAGGACGACGCATTAATAAGCACGTCCACTGACCGTCTGGCGGCTTGCAAAAAAACGGGCATTGCCAAGACCGCTTCACTGTATATAATCCCAGTCACTGTATAAAAAAACAGAGCGATCAATATGCTAAAGCTGACGCCACGCCAAGCCGAGATTCTGGCCTTTATCAAACGTTGCCTCGAAGACAATGGCTATCCGCCAACCCGCGCGGAAATCGCTCAGGAATTAGGGTTCAAGTCGCCCAACGCGGCGGAAGAACACCTCAAGGCACTAGCCCGCAAGGGTGCCATCGAGATGACGCCCGGCGCCTCTCGCGGCATTCGCATCCCTGGCTTCGAAGCGAAGGCCGATGACTCTACACTGCCAATCATCGGCCGGGTGGCTGCCGGCGCGCCAATCCTTGCCCAGCAGCACATCGAAGAGTCCTGCAATATCAATCCAGCGTTCTTCCACCCACGTGCGGACTATCTGCTGCGGGTGCACGGCATGAGCATGAAGGACATCGGTATTTTCGACGGCGACCTTCTGGCGGTTCATACCACCCGCGAAGCGCGTAATGGCCAGGTCGTCGTTGCCCGCATCGGCGATGAAGTGACCGTAAAACGCTTCAAGCGCGAAGGCAGCAAGGTCTGGCTGATGGCCGAAAACCCCGAGTTCGCCCCTATCGAAGTTGACCTGAAAGATCAGGAACTGGTGATCGAAGGCTTGAGTGTCGGCGTAATCCGCCGCTAAAGGAGGCTTTATGCAGTTCCCACACACACCTCAGCAAACACAACTGCCGTTATTCGAAGCGTTCATGGCGCAACCGATGGCGCCGATCCTGAAAGACGTGGTCGAGCGCCCCTGGAATACTGAACCCGAAGTATTCAGTGAGCTGTCACTGCGTGGTGCCGCCGGGAACTGCCTGAATCTGCTGGCGCCGATCCTTCGTGAGCTCAGCGACGATCTGGACGCACGCTGGCTGACGCTGATTGCGCCACCTGCCAGCCTGACCCAAACATGGCTGCGCGATGCTGGCCTGAATCGAGAGCGCATCCTACTGTTGCAACCGAGAGGCACTCAAAGTGCTCAACAACTCGCTTGCGAAGCCTTGCGTCTAGGCCGCAGCCACACAGTCGTCACCTGGCTCAACCCGCTGAACACAAGTTCACGGCAACTGTTGATCAGCGCTGCACGCACGGGCGACGCTCAGAGTTTGAACATTCGATTGGGTTGATTTACAAGCTATAAGCGCTGTGTGAAGCGCAGGGCTTCTCCAGGGATAGAGAAGCCGATCTGAAGCGGTAGTGACAAAATCAAAAAGCCGTCGGGAATCAATGAAGAACCCGAGACCCCTCATCTTTTTCAAACTCACCTTCGATCATTCGGCCTGCCATCTGCACGCCAACGCTCAACATCGCTTTTGCGATTTCCACGTGCTGGCCCTGCAGGAATGTCTTGGCGTCCTCGGAGAAATCCAGAGTCACCAGAGAACCCTCGTCCTCAGCCCTGCGCAGTTCGATTCGGCCGTCGGGTAACTCGACAATTTCTAGAAAGGACGTTGGCATATAGGTCTGTTCTCCACGAAAGGCAGGCATTATATAGACATCATTCAGGCTTCGCTCGTGATCTTGACCAGCAGCATGTTTCAGATTGCCACCGTGTCAATCAGCGTCAGCATTCGTTCAAACCTTCGCGAAAACGAATAGCCAGGCTCTTGAGGTTCTGCCGCCAACTCTCAAGTTCTTCACGGCTCAACTCTTGGGGAGCCTCTTCTTCATCCAGATTAACAGCCTGAATCAACGGCTGTGTCACATCGCCCTTGGGCTTGTGTGGCACGCGAGGCGGCTGGAACAATGCCGAATGCGCTGCCAGCAATTCTGCCAGCCAGGTCTCCGGATTGGTTGCCAGTTCAACCATTTCCGCCAGCTCCGGAATCGCGATCGACTCGAGCACTTCACGTGTCAACAGCATCTCGGCCCGTGGTGCACTCGCCTGAGGCAGGCGATAGAACCCGGCAATTTCATGACACAGTCCCAATAGCGCGCCATAGAGGTGGAACAACGCCGATTCACGCCCAGCCTGAATCAGCGCCAGAGAATTCATCGCCCGCCCTTCTTCAGCTCGAGCCAAGGCTTCCAGCGACAGGCCGGCGAAATAGATTTTCTGATTGGTGCGGGTATAGAGTTCGTGGGCCATGACGGCAGCCTCCACAACGAAATAATTGCTTCACACAGGCCGGACAGTGTCGTGGATCAACGGATCACACCGCAAGCACAAAAAAAAAAGGCCGCATGAAAACCCGAGGGTTCTCATGCGGCCTTTCAGTATCAGACTAACGCTTACTCAGCCTTGGCCTTGGAGCGCTTGTCTTCAACAGTCCACTTGCCACCGTCGAAGTACGCCTTCCAGCCAGTTGGCTTGCCGTCGACTTCGGTCTGCACGTATTGCTCCTTGGTCTTGCGGCTGTAGCGGATCACCGCTGGCAGACCATCAGGATCCTTCTGCGGTGCTTCGCACAGGAAGTGATACTTCGGATCGATTTCATCCTTGTGCGGAAGAATCTCGATCACCAGCGGAGCACGAGTCTCGCGGTTTTTCGGGAACTGACTGGCCGCCAGGAACAGGCCGGACGCACCATCGCGCAGGATGTAGGTGTCGTTGACCTTTTCGCATTTCAGCTCAGGCATCTTCACCGGATCCATCTTCGGCGGCGCCGCGTCACCGCTCTTCAGCAGTTTGCGGGTGTTTTTGCAGGTCGGATTGGTGCAGCCGAAGAACTTGCCGAAACGGCCGGTCTTGAGCTGCATCTCGCTGCCGCACTTGTCGCATTCCAGGCTCGGACCTTCGTAGCCCTTGATGCGATAACTGCCCTCTTCGATTTCGTAGCCAGCGCAATCCGGGTTGTTACCGCAGATGTGCAGCTTGCGCTTCTCGTCGAGCAGGTAAGCGTCCATCGCCGTGCTGCAGATCGGGCAGCGATGCTTGCCACGCAACACCAGCGACTCCGACTCACCCTCATCGTCCGCAGCGATTTCATCGCCCGGCACCAGGTTGACGGTGGCTTTGCAGCGCTCTTTCGGCGGCAGGCTGTAGCCCGAGCAACCGAGGAACACGCCGGTCGATGCGGTACGGATCTGCATCGGACGGCCGCAAGTGGTGCACGGAATGTCGGTCATGACCGGCTGGTTGGCACGCATGCCGCTTTCCGGGTTCTCGGCTACTTCGAGTTTCTTTTTGAAGTCACCGTAGAACTCGTCCAGCACGTTCTTCCAGTCGCGCTCGCCCTGAGCCACGTCATCGAGGTTTTCTTCCATGCCGGCGGTGAAGCCGTAGTCCATGAGGTTCGAGAAGCTCTCCGACAGACGTTCGGTAACGATGTCGCCCATCTTTTCCGAATAGAAACGACGGTTGTGCAGGGTCACGTAACCGCGATCCTGGATAGTCGAAATGATCGCAGCGTAAGTCGAAGGACGACCGATACCGCGTTTTTCCATTTCTTTAACCAGGCTGGCTTCCGAATAACGCGCCGGCGGCTTGGTGAAGTGCTGGGTCGGATCAAGCTTGATCAGCTTCATCACGTCGCCCTGCGCCATATCGGGCAGAACGTCGTCATCGCCAGGTTTGGCAATCTGCGGCATTACGCGGGTGTAACCGTCAAACTTCAGGATACGACCTTTGGCGCGCAGCTCGAAATCACCAGCGCCGACGCTGACAGTTGTCGACAGGTATTGCGCAGGTAGCATCTGGCAAGCCAGGAACTGACGCCAGATCAGCTCATAGAGACGCTCAGCATCGCGCTCCATACCCGCCAGCTTGCTCGGAATGGTGTTGGCGTCGGAGGGACGAATGGCTTCGTGAGCCTCTTGTGCGCCTTCCTTGCTGCTGTAGACGTTCGGCGTTTCCGGAAGATACTTCTTGCCGAACTCATCTTCGATGTAAGCACGTGCCATCGTCACGGCGTCTGCCGAGAGGTTGGTCGAGTCGGTACGCATATAAGTGATGTAGCCGGCTTCGTACAGACGCTGGGCCATCATCATGGTTTTCTTCACGCCGAAGCCCAGACGGTTGCTCGCCGCCTGCTGCAGGGTGGACGTGATGAACGGCGCCGACGGCTTGCTGCTGGTCGGTTTGTCTTCGCGCTTGACGATGCTGTAGCTGGAGGACTTGAGTTTCTCCAGCGCGGCCATCGCCTGGGCTTCGTTGAGCGGCTTGAAGGCTTCGCCCTTTTCACGCGCTACTTCGAAACGTACGGTCGAGCCTTTGGCGCTGCCGAGATCGGCATGCACTTCCCAGTACTCTTCCGGGTTGAACGCGCGAATTTCACGCTCACGCTCAACCACCAGTTTCACGGCGACCGATTGCACACGACCGGCGGACAGGCCGCGGGCGATCTTGGCCCACAGCAGCGGCGAGACCATGTAGCCCACAACGCGGTCGAGGAAACGACGCGCCTGCTGAGCGTTGACACGATCGATGTCCAGCTCGCCTGGCTTGGAGAAGGCTTCCTGAATCGCCTTCTTGGTGATTTCGTTGAACACCACGCGCTTGTAGCGGCTGTCGTCACCACCGATGGCTTCGCGCAGGTGCCATGCAATGGCTTCCCCCTCGCGATCCAAGTCGGTTGCGAGATAGATGGTGTCAGCGTCCTTGGCGAGCCGGCGCAGCTCTTCGATGACCTTCTCTTTGCCCGGGAGGATCTCGTACTTGGCCTTCCAGCCATGATCGGGATCGACACCCATACGCGAGACCAGCTGCTTGCGCGCTTTCTCTTTCGGCGTGAGCACCGGACCTTCGCCTGCGGCAGCCTTGCCGCGCTTGGCGGCTGGCTCTTTGCTGGCG
This sequence comes from Pseudomonas sp. P42, assembly GCF_017973755.1. Classification (NCBI taxonomy): domain Bacteria; kingdom Pseudomonadati; phylum Pseudomonadota; class Gammaproteobacteria; order Pseudomonadales; family Pseudomonadaceae; genus Pseudomonas; species Pseudomonas sp. P42. Next base: position 767,316 of record NZ_JACOPU010000004.1, read on the forward strand.
CTAGCCGAACCGCTGGTGGGCAGGTCTCGGATATGGCCGATACTCGACTTCACCACGTATTGGTTGCCCAGATACTTGTTGATGGTCTTGGCCTTAGCCGGGGATTCCACAATGACCAGCGATTTGCCCATGGATCAGAAAATTCCTGAATTCTAGAAGTGAAAGGCGGTTGGCGCCTGACGCGGCACCGCTATATATAGTTGATACAAGGTGAGGTCAAGCGCAGGGTATTGCGCGCACTCGCCTTATGCCTTGGAAAACAGGCTCGGTTCGGCTTGCACCAAAGCAAAGCGTGGGACCTGCTCGCCGTCAACCTCGACGGACTCCAGAAACATGCTCAGTGGACGCACCCAAAAGCCGTAATCGCCATACAGGGCTTGGTAAAACACCACTTCTTCTTCCGTCTCGGAATGCCGCGCGACATTGAAAACGCGGTACTGCGGACCTTTGTAATGCTGGTAGAGCCCAGGTTGTATCGGCATGGTTTGGCCCTCCCTCAATTTTTTCAAAATAAAAACAAAATAAATCCACAAAAACAAAAACCGGGGCACTTGGCCCCGGCTTCCATCGACGAGACGCTTAAACGCGTTCGAAGACGGTGGAGATGCCTTGGCCGAGACCAATGCACATAGTGGCCACCCCGAAGGTGCCGCTATTCTGCTTCATCACGTTCAGCAAAGTGCCGGAAATCCGAGCACCGGAGCAACCGAACGGGTGACCCAGGGCGATCGCGCCGCCGTGCAGGTTAACCTTCTCGTTCATCTTGTCGAGCACTTTCAGATCTTTCAGCACTGGCAGAGCCTGCGCGGCGAAAGCTTCGTTGAGCTCGAAGAAGTCGATATCGTTGATGCCAAGGCCCGCACGCTTCAGGGCTTTTTGTGTTGCCGGAACTGGACCATAGCCCATGATTGCCGGATCCACACCCGCCACTGCCATCGAACGGATCACCGCCATCGGCTGGATACCCAGGTCTTGCGCACGCTGAGCCGACATCACGATCATGCACGAGGCACCATCGGTGATCTGCGACGAAGTACCGGCCGTCACGGTGCCACCCTTTGGATTGAACGCCGGCTTGAGGGCCGCCAGACTTTCCAGGGTGGTTTCCGGACGAATGGTTTCGTCGTAGTCGAACAGTTTCAGGAAACCGTTCTCGTCGTAACCCTGCATCGGGATGATTTCGTCTTTGAACTTGCCTTCCAGAGTCGCCTTGTGGGCGAGCTGGTGGGAGCGCACGCCAAAGGCGTCCTGCTGTTCGCGAGTGATGCCGTGCATTTTGCCGAGCATTTCAGCGGTCAGGCCCATCATGCCCGAGGCTTTCGCCGCGTACAGCGACATGTGCGGGTTCGGATCGACACCGTGCATCATGCTCACGTGACCCATATGCTCGACGCCGCCAACGACGAACACGTCACCGTTACCGGTCATGATCGCTTGCGCAGCCGTGTGCAGCGCGCTCATCGACGAGCCACACAGGCGGCTGACAGTCTGACCGGCAGCCGTGTGCGGGATCTGGGTCATCAGCGACGCCATGCGCGCGATGTTCCAGCCCTGCTCCAGGGTCTGGTTGACGCAGCCCCAGATCACGTCTTCGACTTCGTTCGGATCAACCTTGACGTTGCGTTCCAGCAATTTGCTGATCAGGTGCGCCGACATGTCTTCGGCGCGGGTGTTGCGGTGCATGCCGCCCTTGGAGCGGCCCATCGGAGTACGACCGAAGTCGACAATCACGACGTCTCTTGGATTCAAGCTCATAAAATTTCACTCTCGCTCAAAAGTTGGGACGCTTAACCGAAGAACCGTTGGCCGGTTTTGGCCATTTCACGCAGTTTCGCGGTCGGGTGGTACAGCGCGCCCAAATCAGCGTACTGGTCAGCCAGGGCAACGAACTCGGCAACACCGATCGAATCGATGTAGCGCAGCGCACCGCCACGGAATGGAGGGAAACCGATACCGTAGACCAGACCCATGTCGGCTTCAGCGGCGGTTTCAACGATGCCGTCTTCCAGGCAACGCACGGTTTCCAGGCAGAGCGGGATCATCATCCAGTTGATGATGTCTTCGTCAGTGACTTCGCGCTGCTCGTAAACAATCGGCTTGAGCACTTCCAGTACCGACGGATCGGCAACTTTCTTCTGCTTGCCCTTCTTGTCGGTCTCGTAGGCGTAGAAGCCCTTGCCGTTTTTCTGACCCAGACGCTTGGCTTCGTAAAGCACGTCAATGGCCGAGCGACGGTCATCTTTCATGCGATCCGGGAAGCCTTCCGCCATGACGTCACGACCGTGGTGACCGGTGTCGATGCCGACCACGTCCATCAGGTATGCCGGGCCCATCGGCCAGCCGAATTTTTCCATGACCTTGTCGATACGGACGAAGTCCACACCGGCGCTGACCAGTTTGGCGAAACCGCCGAAGTATGGGAACAGTACGCGGTTGACCAGGAAGCCCGGGCAGTCGTTGACGACGATCGGGGTCTTGCCCATCTTCTTGGCGTAGGCAACGGTGGTGGCAACAGCCAGCTCGCTGGACTTCTCGCCACGGATCACTTCCACCAGCGGCATCATGTGCACCGGGTTGAAGAAGTGCATGCCGACGAAGTTTTCCGGACGCTTGAGGGCCTTGGCCAACAGGCTGATGGAAATGGTCGAAGTGTTGGACGCTAGGATGGTGTCCTCTTTGACCTTGTCTTCAACTTCAGCCAATACGGCTTGCTTGACCTTCGGGTTCTCGACCACAGCTTCAACGACCAGATCGACGTGACCGAAATCACCGTAGGACAGGGTCGGACGAATGCCGTTGAGCACTTCAGCCATTTTCGCAGGGGTCATGCGACCTTTATCAACGCGGCCAACCAGCAGCTTGGCGGCTTCGGCCAGACCCTGCTCGATACCGTGCTCGTTAATGTCCTTCATCAGGATCGGCGTGCCTTTGGAGGCCGACTGATAAGCGATACCGCCACCCATGATGCCGGCGCCCAATACAGCGGCCTGCTTCACGTCTTTGGCGATTTCGTCGTAGGCTTTGGCCTTTTTCTTCAGTTCCTGATCGTTCAGGAACAAACCGATCAAGCTCTGCGCGGCAGAGGTCTTGGCCAGTTTGACGAAACCGGCGGCTTCAACTTCCAGCGCCTTGTCGCGACCGAAGTTTGCAGCTTTCTGAATGGTCTTGATCGCTTCAACCGGCGCCGGATAGTTCGGGCCAGCCTGACCGGCGACGAAACCTTTGGCGGTTTCGAAAGCCATCATTTGTTCGATAGCGTTCAGCTTGAGCTTTTCCAGCTTCGGCTGGCGCTTGGCCTTGTAGTCGAACTCGCCGGAAATGGCGCGTTTGATCAGTTCAAGGGCAGCTTCCTGCAGTTTCTCTGGAGCAACCACGGCATCGACTGCGCTAACTTTCAGCGCGTCTTCCGGACGGTTTTCCTTGCCGGAGGCAATCCACTCGATGGCGTTGTCGGCACCGATCAGGCGCGGCAGACGTACGGTGCCGCCGAAGCCTGGGTAGATGCCCAGTTTGACTTCCGGCAGGCCGATCTTGGCGTTGGTGGACATGACTCGATAGTCAGCCGCCAGGCACATTTCCAGACCACCACCCAGAGCGATGCCATTGATCGCGGCGACAGTCGGAACGTTGAGGTCTTCGAAATCGCTGAAGATCTTGTTGGCTTCGAGATTGCCAGCAACGAGCTCCGCATCCGGCAGCTTGAAGTTCTCGACAAATTCGGTGATGTCGGCGCCGACGATGAACACGTCCTTGCCACTGCTGACGATCACGCCCTTGATCGAAGCATCTGCCTTGATGGTGTCTACGGCCTGACGCAGTTCGTTCAGGGTTAGACGGTTGAACTTGTTGACGGACTCACCCTTGAGGTCGAATTTCAATTCGACGATGCCACTTTCAAGAGCTTTAACCGTGATGGCTTTACCTTCGTAAATCATCAACTGATCTCCACGATATGGAAGCTGAACAGTACACGTCGGACGCAGGCGAATGGCTAGGCAGGACGCTTTTTCGTCGATGCTGACACCAATCCACCCGGCACACCCGCCAACGCGATAGTCGGGATTCTGTAGGAGCAGTCTGTAAGACAAACGCTCAATTCATACGCCCGTTTGATTTGGGTACATCACCTTCACGGAATTTCCAACAATTGTCAATCGCCCAAAATGCGGGTTGGAATGCGACTTTGCGGTCATTTCCGTACCACGCAGATCCACAACACGCGCCTGCATGTGAAGCCATTCATAGGATCAATAGTTAGAAAAGTCGCCCTAATTCGCAGCGAGCCCTGTTTAAAAGTCTACGCTCACGGGACGATAGATAAACGCGCTGCCCATTTGAAGCCTGGGTCAGTGGTCATAAAGTTTCCGGCCTGCCTGGCCAACCCGCCCGATGAATCATGTCGGGCTTTTTATTGCTCGTCTGCCGGACGTTTCGCACCGTTGCGGTGCGAAACGTCAGCGAGTCACGCCAGCGCTTTCAGAGTGGCGTCGATATCCAGCAAAACCGTGGCTTCGCCCTTCTCGCCCCAGTACAAGGCGATCATCTGCTTATCCGCTTCGATCTTGAAGACGTTGCCTGGCAACTTTTCGAAATGATTGAGCATCGCCCGATCTTCGCAGACTTCCTGCCACTGATTGACCCACACGCCTGGCGATTTTTGCCAGTAGGTCCAGCATGCCGGCTGATTACCGCGACGCGGCCGATGGTATTGCGCGCACGGATCCGGCGGCTCTTGCGACAGCCAGTGCGGCCACTCCTGAGGCGCCAGTTGCATGGCCAGGCCAATACGACGCGCCTCCATGCGCAGAGCGATTCGACCGCTCTGCGCGCGCGATGGGCGCAACCATGCCAGTGGGCTCAATACCACCAACAGGATTGACACCACTATCCAGACCGTCATATCTGTACTCCCGTTTTCTGATGAGCCCATTGCTTCACTTCGGAACCAATGCGCTTGAAACCAGCCATACTTACCAATATTGAACCCTCACGAGGAGCGCCTCATGCCCTACCACCACATCCTGGTCGCCGTAGATCTGACTGAAGAGTGCGACCCCGTCATCCACCGCGCCCGCGAGCTGTCGGTGAGCAACGGCGCCAAGCTGTCGCTGGTGCATATCGTCGAACCGATGGCCATGGCTTTTGGCGGCGACGTACCGATGGACCTGTCACAACTGCAACAGCAGCAGTTCGATCAGGCCAAGGAACGCCTTGAGCGCCTTAAGCTCAAGTACACCGAGCTTGAAGGCGCCAATTGCCATTTGACCTACGGCCAGCCGCGTCAGGAAATCCATCACTTCGCCAAGGAACAGCAATGCGATCTGATCGTGGTCGGCAGCCATGGCCGTCATGGTCTGGCGCTATTGCTGGGCTCGACAGCCAATGATGTGCTGCACGGCGCGCCTTGCGATGTGCTGGCGGTGCATCTGGTCAAACGCTAAACCCTGCAGGAGCGGCCCAAGGCTGCGGTCTTGCAGACCAAAAGATCACAGCCTTCGGCAGCTCCTGCAAAAAGCCCGGCCTCACGCGAATGAGGCCGGGCTTTTTAATGGCTGAAGCAATCAGGCATCCAGCTCGGCCCAACGCTCCACCAACGCTTCCAGTTCCGCCTGCAATTGCTCAAGCGAGGCAATGACCTTGGCAGTCTCTGGCGCAGGACGCTGATAGAAACCGCTGTCGGCCATTTCAGCCTCAACGGCAGCGATCTGCTGCTCCTTGGCATCGATATCGCCCGGCAACGCTTCCAGCTCGCGCTGCAGCTTGTAGCTCAGCTTTTTCTTGGCAGCCGGAGCAGCAACTGGCGCAGCAGCGGCCGGCTCAGCAGTAACCACTGCCGAGTTCAGGTCAGCTTTGCCCGACTTGCTCTCGGTCACGCCCAATAGACGCGGCGAGCCGCCCTGACGGATCCAGTCCTGATAACCGCCGACGTATTCACGCACCTTGCCTTCACCTTCGAAGACCAGGGTGCTGGTGACCACGTTGTCGAGGAATGCCCGGTCGTGGCTGACCATCAGCACAGTGCCGTTGAACGTCAGCAGCACTTCTTCAAGCAGCTCGAGGGTTTCCACGTCCAGGTCGTTGGTCGGTTCGTCGAGTACCAGCAGGTTCGCTGGCTTGCTGAACAGCTTGGCCAGCAACAGACGCGCACGCTCACCACCCGACAGCGCCTTGACCGGCGTGCGAGCACGCTGCGGGCTGAACAGGAAGTCACCGAGGTAGCTCAGCACGTGGCGGCTCTGACCATCGATATCGATAAAGTCGCGACCTTCGGCGACGTTGTCGATTACGGTTTTTTCCAGATCCAGCTGATGGCGCAACTGGTCGAAGTACGCCACGTCGATCCGCGTACCCTCTTCCACTTTACCGCTGGTTGGCTGCAAGCCGTTGAGCATCAGCTTCAACAGGGTGGTCTTGCCGGTACCGTTGGCGCCAAGCAAACCGATACGGTCGCCGCGCTGCAGAACCATCGAGAAATCCTTGATCAGGAACGGGCCGCCCGGATGAGCAAAGCTCACGTTCTCGAGCACCATCACCTGTTTGCCGGACTTGTCGGCGGTGTCCAGCTGAATGTTGGCCTTGCCGGTACGCTCACGACGCTCGCTGCGCTCAACGCGCAGTGCTTTCAGGGCGCGCACGCGGCCTTCGTTACGGGTGCGACGGGCCTTGATGCCCTGACGGATCCACACTTCCTCCTGGGCCAGACGCTTGTCGAACAGCGCGTTGGCAGTGGCTTCGGCAGCGAGCTCGGCTTCTTTGTGCACAAGGAAGCTGGCGTAGTCGCCGTTCCAGTCGATCAGGCCGCCGCGATCCAGTTCCAGGATGCGCGTGGCGAGGTTTTGCAAGAAGGAACGGTCGTGCGTGATGAACAACACGGCGCCCTGAAAATCTTTCAGCGCTTCTTCAAGCCAGGCAATCGCACCGATGTCCAGGTGGTTGGTTGGCTCGTCGAGCAGCAGCAGATCCGGCTCGGACACCAGCGCCTGCGCCAGCAGCACGCGACGACGCCAGCCACCGGACAACTCGGCGAGTGTCTTGTCGGCCGGCAGTTGCAGGCGGCTTAGGGTGCTGTCGACCAGGGTCTGCAAGCGCCAGCCATCACGGGCTTCGAGGTCGTGCTGAACGTGCATGAGCTTGTCCAGATCGGCATCGGTAACGATGTTCTGGCTCAAGTGATGGTATTCGGCGAGCAATGCGCCAACGCCGTCGAGGCCTTCAGCCACCACGTCGAATACTGTCCGCTCGTCGGCCACAGGCAATTCTTGCGGCAGTTCGCCGATTTTCAGACCGGGGGCACGCCACACCGAGCCGTCATCAGGCTTCTGGTCGCCCTTGACCAGTTTCATCATGCTGGACTTGCCAGTGCCGTTGCGGCCGATGATGCACACCCGCTCACCACGGGCGATCTGCCAGGACACCTTGTCCAACAACGGCATAGCGCCGAACGCAAGGGACACATCGCTGAATTTGAGCAGGGTCATGAGCTTCTCCAAAAACCGGGGGCGCATTCTACCTGACTTGAGGCTTCAGCAGGCCGGCAATTTGTCTGTCGAAGCACTCTGCACAACATTTGTTGCGAACTTGTGCTGCAAGGCCCGCAAAGCTTTCGCCGCTCGCCGGCAAAAGGCTAAGCTACAGATAATTCAGTGCTGATTGATGTCGGCACTTGTCATGATTTCTCTGCCCGGATGTCTCATGCGCAGTCGCCTCTTCAGTGTTTTGTCCTGTTTGCTACTCTCCGCCGCTGCCGTTCAATCCGCCCAGGCGGTGGACCTGTCCACCCAGCGTCAGTATTACGATGAAGCCAAACGCGCGTTGGCCAAGGGCGATACCGGCCCATATATGCGCTATAGCCAGGCGCTGGCCGATTACCCCCTCGAGCCGTATCTTGCTTACGACGAGCTGACCGCACGCCTGAAAAGCGCCAGCAATGCGGAAATAGAGAAATTCCTCGCCGAGCACGGTGACCTGCCCCAGGCCAACTGGATGAAGCTGCGCTGGTTGCGCTGGCTGGCCGATCGCGGTGACTGGGCGACCTTCGTCAAGTATTACGATCCCAAGCTCAATTTCACCGAACTGGACTGCCTGAACGCGCAGTATCAGATCAGCCACAACAAAAAGACCGAAGGTTACGCCGCCACCGAAAAGCTCTGGCTGACCGGCAAGTCGCAACCCGCCGCGTGCGATGCACTGTTCGGCATGTGGGCCGCCGAGGGTCAACTGACCGAACAGAAGCGCTGGGAGCGCACCAAGCTTGCCGCCCAGGCGCGCAACTATCCGCTGGCCAACAGTCTGATCAACGGCCTGACCACCCTCGCCCCCCGTGGTCGCCTGTTGGTGGATGTGGCGCAGAAACCCGAACTGCTCAACCAGCCGTCGCGTTTTACTCCGGCCGATGAGCCGATGTCCGATGTGGTCAGCCTCGGCCTGCGCCGCCTCGCCCGCCAGGATCCGGACAAAGCCATGGCGCTGCTCGACGGTTACGCCAGCAGCATGCATTTCTCCCGCGATGAGAAAGTCGCGATCGCCCGGGAAATCGGCCTGACGCTGGCCCGCCGCTTCGACAGCCGCGCACTGGACGTGATGACCAAATACGACCCGGAACTGCGTGACAACACCGTCTCAGAATGGCGCCTGCGCCTGCTCCTTCGTCTGGCGCGCTGGGACGATGCTTATCAATTGACCCGCCGTCTGCCGCAGGATCTGGCCACCACCAACCGCTGGCGTTACTGGCAGGCGCGCAGTCTTGAGCTGGCGCAACCGCAGAACCCGGAAGCGCAGACCCTGTACAAAAATCTTTCGCGCGAGCGTGATTTCTACGGCTTCCTCGCCGCTGACCGTTCGCAATCTCCGTACTCGTTGAACAATAAACCGCTTGTGCTTAGCCAGGCGCTGATCAACAAGGTACGCAACACGCCCGGCGTGCGCCGCGCACTTGAGTTCCATGCACGCGGGCAAATCGTCGACGGACGCCGCGAGTGGTACCACGTCAGCCGTCACTTCAACCGCGACGAAATGGTTGCCCAGGCCAAACTGGCCTACGACCTGAAGTGGTATTTCCCGGCGATCCGCACCATCAGCCAGGCGCAATACTGGGACGATCTGGACATCCGTTTCCCGATGGCCCACCGCGATACCCTGGTGCGTGAGGCCAAGGTTCGTGGTCTGCATTCGAGCTGGGTGTTCGCCATCACCCGTCAGGAAAGTGCGTTCATGGACGACGCCCGCTCCGGCGTTGGCGCCAGCGGCCTGATGCAACTGATGCCCGGCACCGCCAAGGAAACTTCACGCAAGTTCAACATCCCCCTGGCCTCGCCGCAGCAAGTGCTGAACCCGGACAAGAACATCCAGCTCGGTGCCGCTTACCTGAGCCAGGTGCACAGCCAGTTCAATGGCAACCGTGTCCTCGCCTCCGCCGCCTATAACGCCGGCCCCGGACGCGTGCGTCAATGGCTGCGCGGCGCCGATCACCTGAGCTTCGACGTATGGGTGGAAAGCATCCCGTTCGACGAAACGCGCCAGTACGTACAGAACGTGCTGTCCTATTCGGTGATCTACGGCCAGAAGCTCAACTCACCGCAGCCGCTGGTGGATTGGCATGAACGCTACTTCGATGATCAGTGATCAGCAGGCTAACGCCGAGTAATAAAAAATGCCCGTATCGCGAGATACGGGCATTTTTTGTAACGTGCAAAGATCAAAAGGTCGCAGCCTGCAGCAACGCCTACACGACAGCCGCCTGTCCATCGTTGAACTGCAACGCCGCCAACCGCGCATACAACGGATTGCTCGCAATCAATTCCTGATGTGTACCCACCGCGACCAGTTTGCCTTGATCCATCACCGCGATCCGGTCGGCATTTTTTACGGTGGCCAAGCGATGGGCAATGACCAGCGTGGTGCGGTTTTGCATCAGGCTTGGCAACGCTTCCTGAATCAGATGCTCGCTCTGCGCATCCAGGGCGCTGGTAGCTTCGTCGAGCAGCAGAATCGGCGCGTCCACCAGCAAGGCTCGGGCGATAGCAAGGCGCTGCCGTTGTCCACCGGAGAGTCCGAGTCCAGCATCGCCCAGGTGAGTCTGATAGCCATTCGGCATTTTCTCGATGAAGTCGTGAGCGTGGGCGATTCGGGCCGCTTCCTTGACCTGGTCAAGTGTGGCCGTCGGGCAGCCGTAACGAATGTTTTCTTCCACACTGCCAAAGAACAATGCAGGAGTCTGTGACACCAGAGCAAAACAGCGGCGCAAATCCAGCGGATCAAGACTGGTCAACGGCACGCCATCGATCAGAATCTGCCCTTCAACAGGGTCATAGAAACGCAGCAGCAAGTCGTATACCGTGGACTTGCCGGCGCCGGACGGCCCAACAAGCGCCAGCGTTTCACCCGCCTTGATACTCAGACTCAAGCCATTGACGGCCAAGCTTTCCGGACGTGACGGGTAGGAAAAACGCACATCCTGCAATTGCAGTTCGCCCCTCACTCGCTCCGGCAAAGCCACCAACCCTGTGGTCGGCGCCTTGATAATGCTTTGCGCACTGAGCAGTTCGGCGATTCGCTCCGCCGCCCCCGCGGCACGTTGCAACTCCCCGATAACTTCACTCAAGGTACCGATTGCACTGCCAACGATCAGGCTATAGAAGACAAATGCGGCCAGTTCGCCACCCGTGATTCGCCCAGCGATCACGTCCATGCCGCCGACCCACAACATCACCGCGACTGCCCCCAAAACCAGCACGATCACCATGGTGATCATCCATGAGCGCTGAAAGATGCGTTTGCGCGCCATCTCGAAAGCATCTTCGACGGTCGCTGCGAAACGTCGCTCATCCTGAACCTGGTGATTGTAGGCCTGCACGGTTTTGATCTGGCCGAGGGCCTCGGAAACATAGCTGCCGATGTCGGCGACCCGGTCCTGACTCAGCCGTGACAGATTGCGAACGCGCCGACCGAAGATCAGGATCGGCGCAACCACGAACGGCAAGGCAATCACCACGATGCTGGTGAGTTTCGCATTGGTAACGAATAGCAGGATGACACCGCCGATAACCATCAGCAGGTTGCGCAGGAACATCGAGAGCGATGATCCGATGACCGATTGCAGCAGTGTGGTGTCGGCGGTCAGGCGCGATTGAATCTCGGAACTGCGGTTGTTTTCGTAAAACCCGGGATGCAGGTAGACCAGATGATTGAACACCTCACGCCGGATATCGGCCACGCAGCGTTCGCCAATCCACGACACCCAGTAAAATCGCGCGAACGTGCCGATCGCCAGCCCCACCACCATCAACATGAATATGCCGATTGTCTGGTTGAGCTGGTGCGGCGACTGGGTCATGAAACCCCGATCGACCAACAGTTTGATCCCTTGCCCCATCGACAACGTTACGGCTGCGGTGACGATCAACGCCAGCAGCGCGCCGCAAACCTGCCAGCGGTAAGGCGCGATGAATCGGCTGGTCAAACTCAAGGCGCGCCGATGGCGTGAGGAAAGCGTCGGTGTCATTCAGGTACACATCCGTGTTGATGGAGAGGCCATCCTAGACCATTCGATGGGTGGAACTCTGTAAATCACAATGAGTCAGTTTAAATATGCCCCCAAAGACTAGGCCATAGTTGCTATTGGTCTAAAGTCCCGATTGAGGCGCGCGGTCATTTCTGGTTGAGTAGAGATGCCGCCGCCGACGGACCGCAGGGAGCTGTCACAGCCCGGTCACGTGGGGGTTTTAACCTAGGCGCACAACCTGATGAGGAGACAGGCCATGTCCTTGCAACAAAGCAGCGAAGACAAGATTCAAGTGATCCGTACCAAACCCGGCCAGACTCTGGGTTGCTCGATTATTGATGAAAAAGGCCGCGAAGTACCGATCACTGAAGACATGATCCAGGACGCTTGCCGCGAACTGGAGAAACGATTGGTCAAGCCTGCCGAACAAGAGTGATATAGCCACCGTCTTCCTGACCCGGCCCATTTGGCCGGGTTTTTTATGCCTGCTTCCGCCCTACAGGGGAATGGGCTAGAGAGCTACTGCTCCGAGCGCTGTCACGATCTGGCGCAACGTTAGCGAATGCCCCTCGATCCGTACTTTCAACCCTTCAATCTCGCGCCGAACCGGATACTGCTTGCGCAAAACATCGAACGCCGCACGTTGCTCGGCGACATTGCCTACAAGACTGCGGCGAAAATCCGCGTCATCCCGACGTGGGTCGTACACGCCACGGCACAACATCGCCAATGCCCAGGCCGGATCACTGTCGGCATGCAAGGTTACTTGCGACAACCACGGCGCCGGCAGCAGGTCACTGAGCTGGATGCTCGCAGGCTGATCAATGAACTCGCAGTACGCTTGATAAATCTGCGCCGTGCCGCGCTGCTTGCCGTCGAGGCTGTAACCGGCAATGTGCGGCGTGGCCAGCACACAGAGTTCGGCAAGAGCCACATCGACCTCGGGTTCGGCCTCCCAGACATCGAGCACCGCTTGCAGGTCTTCGCGCTCCAGTAGCACTTCGCGTAGCGCAGCGTTATCCACGACAGGCCCACGCGCTGCGTTGATCAACCAGGCGCCAGGTTTGAGTTGCTGCAAACGTTGTTGATCGAACAGGTGCCAAGTCGCACTGTTACCGCTGCGGGTCAGCGGTGTGTGCAGGCTGATCACGTCGCACTGTTCGATGATCTGCTCCAGGCTGACGTAATCCCCCCCCTCGGCAGCCTGACGTGGCGGATCACAGACTTTCACGTTCCAGCCCAGGCCCTTCAAGACGTTGATCAGGCGCCCCCCGACCTCACCGGCGCCGACGACACCATAAGTACGCTGAGTGAGATCAACGCCCTCGATTTCGGCAAGCGTCATCAGGCTGCCGAGCACGTAGTCGACCACGCCTCGGGCATTGCAGCCGGGCGCGCTCGACCAGGTGATGCCCGCTTCGTTGAAATATTCGAGATCCAGGTGATCGGTGCCGATGGTGCAGGTGCCAACAAAGCGAACCTTGCTGCCCACGAGCAGCGCGCGGTTGACGTTGGTCACCGAACGCACCAATAACACGTCGGCCTGCTCGACCGTCGCACGGTCAATGGAACGGCCGGGCACTCGGCGGATCTCGCCAAAACCGGCAAAAAAGGCATCGAGCAGCGGGATATTTTCGTCAGCAACAATCAGCATGGCGGGCTCCTTGGGCGGATCGGCAGTTTAGGTGCAGATACGCGGTTGGGCCAGCGGGGTTTGATTCCAATCCTGACAACGACATGCCCCCTGTGGCGAGGACGGCGCAAAGCCATGAGTGATTACAAATCCGCAACACAGGATTTTTCCTGACCAACACGTCAGCGGCGTAGAATGCGCCGCCTTGCGCATCAACATCTGTGGACGCTTTGCCTGTGAATCCTGTAACTGACCAACCTGTCGCCGTCTCCCTCACCCGCCCCGCGCGGATTCGCCTGGAGTTCAAGACTCTGCTTGCCCTGGCGGTGCCGATCATCATCGCGCAACTGGCAACTACGGCCATGGGCTTTGTCGATGCGGTGATGGCCGGGCGCGTCGGTCCCAAGGATCTGGCGGCGGTAGCACTGGGCAACTCGATCTGGGTGCCGGTATTTCTGTTGATGACCGGCACCCTGCTGGCCACCACTCCCAAAGTCGCCCAGCGTTACGGCGCCGGAACCCACAGCGAGATCGGTCCGATCGTGCGCCAGGCATTGTGGCTGGCGCTGGTAGTGGGTTTGATCGCTACCGCGATGCTAGTTGCCGCAGAGCCGATTCTGCATTTGATGAATGTCGATCCCGAGCTGATCGGCCCGTGCATGCAGTACTTGCATGGCATCGCCTGCGGTTTGCCTGCGGTGGCGTTCTATCATGTGCTGCGCTGCTTCAGTGACGGCCTCGGTCGTACTCGCCCGGCGATGGTGCTGGGTCTGTGCGGGCTGGCGCTGAATATTCCCCTGAACTACATCTTCATTTATGGCCACTTCGGCGTGCCGGCCATGGGCGGCGTCGGTTGCGGCTGGGCCACGGCGATCGTGATGTGGGTGATGGCGCTGGGTCTGGCCGGTTATGAGCGCTGGGCTCCGGCGTATCGTTCGAGTGAATTGTTCAGCCGTTTCGATTGGCCTCAGTGGGCGGTGATCAAGCGTCTGCTGGCCATCGGCTTGCCAATCGGCATCGCGGTGTTTGCCGAGTCGAGCATCTTCGCGGTGATCGCGCTGTTGATCGGCAGCCTCGGCGCTACCGTGGTCGCCGGGCACCAGATTGCGCTGAACGTCAGCTCACTGGTGTTCATGATTCCTTATTCGCTGGGCATGGCCGTGACCGTGCGCGTCGGTCAGGCCCTGGGCCGTGAGGAACCACGCGAGGCGCGTTTCGCCGCCGGCGTCGGCATGGGGACTGCACTGGCCTATGCGTGTCTCTCGGCGAGCATGATGTTGTTGCTGCGTGAACCGATTGCGGCGATTTACACGGCTGACCCGACGGTGATTCATATCGCGGCGATGCTGATTGTGTATTCGGCGCTGTTCCAGTTCTCCGACGCGATCCAGGTCACCGCTGCCGGCGCGCTGCGCGGTTATCAGGACACGCGAGTAACGATGATCCTGACGCTGTTCGCCTATTGGGGCATCGGCCTGCCAGTGGGTTATGCCCTCGGCCTGACCGACTGGCTCGGCGAGCCGCGTGGCCCGAGCGGGTTGTGGCAGGGTCTTATCGTCGGCCTGAGCTGCGCCGCGCTGATGCTGTCGATCCGCTTGACTCGCAGCGCGCGCAAGCGCATTCGGATCAGTCGCTCGCTGGGCTGAGTCCTTTACGCGAGACAAAAAATGTGGGAGCCAGCCTGCTGGCGATGATGGAGAGTCGGTCAACATAGACGTTGAATTGACTACCACATCGCCAGCAGGCTGGCTCCCACATTTGGTTTAGCGTTGGCCTGAGGCTCAGGCTTGTTTTTTGCGGATCCAGTACAGATAAGTCCCGGCGTCTTCGTGCTGGCCGACCAGTTCATGGTCGAGAAACACGCAAAACTTGGGAATGTCGCGGCGGGTCGAGGGATCCGTAGCGATCACCTTGAGCAGGCCACCGGGGGCCAGATCACGGATGTGCTGGTGCAACATCATTACCGGCTCCGGGCAGTTGAGGCCGGTAGCGTCGAGGGTGCCGTCGACCGGGGTATCGATCATTTCACTCATGATTAACTCCTGAAACTGGCCGGCATTGTCGCGCATTGCCGGGTGCTCGGTCACCTGTGGCTTCGTACTAATCCCCCTGTGAACTGCCGAAGGCTGCGATCTTTGCTTTTTGAAAGCTCAAAAGATCGCAGCCTGCGGCAGTTCCTGCACGGGGGGCGTTTGCATTTAGCGGGATTTGGTTTTCTTCACGTCATGCCGGCGCAGATGGCAGGTCACTTCCTCACGATCGTGATAAAGCTGCTTGCAGCCGATATCAACCTTGATCCCGCGCGCCTTGAAACCATCCGCAATGCGCTCAAGCAAACGCTTCACTTCGGCATAACGCTGCTTCATCGGCAGTTTCAAGTTGACCACCGCTTCGCGGCAATGCCCTTCGCCGATCCACTCTTCGAGCATTGCCGCGTTACGAGCCGGTTTCTCGACGATGTCACAGACCATCCAGTCCACCGGCTGCTTGGGCTTGAAGGTGAAACCGTCCGCCATCAAGTGTTGCACCAGGCCGGTCTCCATCAGGCTTTCGGCCATCGGGCCGTTGTCGATAGCGGTCACCAGCATGCCGCGGTTGACCAGTTGCCAGGTCCAGCCACCGGGCGCTGCACCAAGGTCAACGCCGGTCATGTCACTGTGCAAACGATCTTCCCACTGATCACGCGGGATGAAATGGTGCCAGGCCTCTTCCAGCTTCAACGTCGAACGGCTTGGAGCCTCACGCGGAAACTTCAGGCGGGGAATGCCCATTGGCCACATCGCCGAGTTACCGGCATCAGCCATACCCAGAAACACTTCACGGCCGCTTTTGAATGTCAGCAACAGACGCGGCTTGTTTGCGTCTTCAACCAGTTTGCCGGCCCCCGTCAGCGCCTTGCGCAGCGGGCCTTCGAATTTCTTGCAGAAGTTCGACAGCTCTTTGCCATCGTTGGTATCGACGACCTCCAGCCACAGACTGCCGCATACCGGGAATTCGGCCATGTGCGCGAGGATCACGCTGATGCGGTCGGTTTCCGGCAGATCAATGAAAACGCCGCGCGCCCATTGGCGCGGGAAGATCAGCTCGGCGAAACGCTGACCGCGCATCAGGCGCTCGGCGCCGTCTTCTTCGGTGCAGACAAACTCCGCGTACGCAGTGGCGGTTTTTGCCTTGGCGTAACCGGACACGTTCAACTGGGCAGCGAGGTCGGAAATCTCCGAGCAGACTTCGCCTTCGAAACCTGGCCGGCAATGCATGAATAGGGTGTTCATTCTTACTCCTGAGCAGCGGGCGAACATTCGGCCCCTGCGCGATGCTCAGGCCTTGCGTTGAAGCAAAGCCTGTCACGAAAACCGGCGCATGATAGCCGATGTCGGAACCTTGGTTCTCTTCATAGAGTCCAGTTATTAGCCAGCTAATGAAAACAGGGCTACGTTGATAGCTCTGCCCGTCCCCTCAATCCGTAGCAGTGCGGATTCAAAGGAGTGATTGCAATGCCGTCCCTAGATAGCCTGAAGACCCTTAAAACACTAAAAATCGACGACAAAACCTACCACTATTTCAGTTTGCCGGATGCTGCCAAAAGCCTGGGTAATATCGACAAACTGCCAATGTCGCTGAAAGTCCTGCTGGAAAACCTGCTGCGCTGGGAAGATGAAAAAACTGTCACCGGCGCCGACCTCAAGGCAATTGCTGCGTGGCTCAAGGAGCGTCGCTCCGACCGGGAAATCCAGTACCGCCCTGCCCGCGTATTGATGCAGGATTTTACCGGCGTCCCTGCCGTGGTCGACCTCGCGGCGATGCGCGCGGCCATGGCCAAGGCCGGCGGCGATCCGCAGCGAATCAATCCGCTATCCCCGGTGGATCTGGTGATCGACCACTCGGTGATGGTCGACAAGTTCGCCACGCCCAGCGCATTTGAGCAGAACGTCGACATCGAAATGCAGCGCAACGGCGAACGCTATGCCTTCCTGCGCTGGGGCCAAAGTGCCTTTGACAACTTCAGCGTAGTGCCGCCGGGCACCGGGATCTGCCACCAGGTCAACCTCGAATACCTCGGCCGCACCGTGTGGACCAAGGATGAAGACGGCCGCACCTACGCCTTTCCCGACACGCTGGTTGGCACCGACTCCCACACCACCATGATCAACGGCCTCGGCGTGCTCGGCTGGGGTGTCGGCGGGATCGAAGCGGAAGCGGCGATGCTCGGGCAACCGGTGTCGATGCTGATTCCGGAAGTGATTGGCTTCAAACTCACCGGCAAACTCAAGGAAGGCATCACCGCCACCGATCTGGTGCTGACCGTTACGCAGATGCTGCGCAAGAAAGGCGTGGTCGGCAAATTTGTCGAGTTTTATGGTGATGGCCTCGCCGACCTGCCGCTGGCTGACCGTGCGACCATCGCCAACATGGCCCCGGAATACGGTGCGACCTGCGGCTTCTTCCCGGTCGATGACGTAACGCTGGAGTACCTGCGTCTGTCCGGACGGCCAACGGAAGTGGTGAAACTGGTGGAGGCGTATACCAAGGCCCAGGGATTGTGGCGTCTGCCCGGTCAGGAGCCGGTGTTCACCGACAGTCTGGCGCTGGACATGGGCAGCGTCGAGGCCAGCCTGGCAGGGCCGAAACGCCCGCAAGACCGCGTCTCGCTGCCAAATGTCGCACAAGCCTTCAGTGACTTCCTTGACCTGCAATTCAAACCGACGAGCAAGGAAGAAGGACGCCTGGAAAGCGAGGGCGGTGGCGGCGTCGCGGTGGGCAATGCCGATCTGGTTGGCGAAACGGAGTACGAACACGACGGCCACACCTATCGCCTGAAAAACGGTGCGGTGGTCATCGCTGCAATCACGTCGTGTACCAACACTTCCAACCCGAGTGTGATGATGGCTGCTGGGCTCTTGGCGAAAAAAGCCGTGGAGAAAGGCCTGACGCGCAAACCGTGGGTAAAGAGTTCGCTGGCGCCAGGTTCGAAAGTGGTCACTGACTACTATAAGGCGGCGGGGCTGACGCAATACCTCGACCAGCTTGGTTTTTCGCTGGTCGGCTATGGCTGCACCACCTGCATCGGTAACTCCGGGCCATTGCCGGAACCGATCGAAAAAGCCATCCAGAAAGCTGACCTCGCCGTCGCTTCGGTGCTGTCCGGCAACCGCAACTTTGAAGGTCGCGTGCACCCACTGGTGAAAACCAACTGGCTGGCCTCGCCACCTCTGGTGGTGGCTTATGCCTTGGCTGGCACGGTTCGTACCGACATCAGTAGCGAACCGCTGGGCAATGACCAACAGGGCAATCCGGTTTACCTGCGTGACATCTGGCCAAGCAGCCGGGAAGTCGCCGACGCGGTGAGTCAGGTCAGCACTGCCATGTTCCACAAGGAATACGCCGAAGTGTTTGCCGGCGACGAACAGTGGCAAGCCATCGAGGTGCCACAGGCCGCCACCTATGTGTGGCAGGACGATTCGACTTACATCCAGCATCCACCGTTTTTCGACGACATTTCCGGCCCGTTGCCAGAGATCAAGGATGTGAAAGGGGCGCGGATGTTGGCGCTGCTCGGAGACTCGGTGACCACGGACCACATTTCCCCTGCCGGCAACATCAAGGCTGACAGCCCGGCCGGGCGTTATCTGCGCGAAAAAGGCGTCGAGCCGCGGGACTTCAACTCTTACGGTTCACGTCGCGGCAACCACGAAGTGATGATGCGCGGTACCTTCGCCAACATTCGTATACGCAATGAGATGCTCAGCGGCGAAGAAGGTGGCAACACGATCTACATTCCGACCGGTGAGAAACTGCCGATCTACGATGCCGCCATGCGCTATCAGGCGTCCGGAACACCGCTGGTGGTGATTGCCGGGCAAGAATACGGCACCGGCTCCAGTCGCGACTGGGCGGCCAAAGGAACCAACCTGCTGGGCGTCAAAGCCGTGATCGCCGAGAGCTTCGAGCGCATACACCGTTCCAACCTGGTGGGCATGGGCGTCTTGCCGCTGCAATTCAAACTCGATCAGAATCGCAAGAGTCTGAACCTGACCGGCAAGGAAACCTTCGACATTCAAGGCCTGACCGGCGTATCCCTGACACCACGCATGAACCTGCCTCTGGTGATCACTCGTGAAGACGGGCGACAGGAGAAAATCGAAGTGCTGTGCCGCATCGACACCCTGAATGAAGTGGAGTACTTCAAGTCAGGGGGGATTCTGCATTATGTGCTGCGGCAGCTAATCGCTTCATAAACGCGTGCCCCCTGTAGGAACTGCCGTGAGCTCGGCAGCGTCTACAGGGGACGTACTTTTCTTGGGGCGAAAAAAAACCCGCCGAAGCGGGTTTTTCCCAAGACCATTATCGACTCCCTGTCGGCAGCGATCCTTGCATGGTCGATCATCCTTGATCCTGAAGTACTCCCTGTGCTTCAGTTGATGGGTGTAGATTACGTGGTGGATCCAATCGACAATAGTCGTAATAACTACCATCGCGTGTAAGACATTCGCCATGGAAGCACTTCCGAAAACCCTTAGAAGGGTCATGCATTGAGCATGCCCGTCGCGATTTGCGCGACTTTCAACTGCCCAGAGGCCCTCTTCTGCAGGCTATCCTCCAGAAACCAGGCAGCGGACAACCCGGCAAACGCCAGCACCCATTGCAGCAGTCGGCGACGATCAAGCCCTGCGGCCTCGGCGATCACTTCAACTTGTCGCTGGAGGCGCTCAGGGTCGCCGGCGCTCGGTAGATCCGGGTTACAGATCAGATTGGCGTAGTCGAAACCGCGCTCTCCCCTCACCCGTTTCGGATCAATCGCCAGCCAGCCGCGCGCACCGAAATCGAGAACGTTGTCGTGGTGCATGTCACCGTGCAGTACCACCTCCTCCTGCGGGTCGGCAAGCAAGGCTTCGGCGGTTTGCAGACTCAAGGCGTAGAGCCCGGCCTCTTGTGCGGCCGCCACTCGCAGAGAAGCAAACCACGGCGTCAACTCCAACAGCGGCGGTGCCGGCATCGCGCGCGGAGTATGCAAACGTGCCAACGCTTTGCACAGAATGCGGCTGGCTTCGTCGTCCTCGCCGTTCATCGCCATGTGCATCAACGAACGCCCGCCCGTGGCCCGCTCCATCAGCAAGCCATCCTCATGATGAGCCAACACCCGTGCGGCACCGTCGCCATCCCACCAAATCATCAGCGGGTTGCCGTACTTCTCATCCGTATCATCGACCAATTTCAGCATGGCGGGCGCATCACCCAAGCGCACCGGCAACAAACGGCTGCCGGGGGTGATGATCGGTGCCCCGTCCGGCACCAGTGACCAGCGTTTGAGCCAAGGGTCGAACATCGCGCTCTCAACCACCGTGACGCTCGCGTGCCCTGGCGCTTTCCGCGAGAAACTGTTCAAGCCTGCTCAACTGTTCTTCCCAGCCACGACTGTCCATGTAATAGGCCTCTTTCTGGCGGATGTCGGGAATGTGCGCGAAACCGGACTCAGAGACCTTGAGCAACGTGCCACCCTCGAAATCTTCCAGCTCGAACCTGACCAGCGTTGTCGGTTCCTGGGAATAGTCGATCTTCGGATTGACCGCATACGGATGCCATCGGAACGAGAACAATTGCTGCGGCTCGACCCGTTCGATCAATACGTTCCACAACACATGCTCATAATCCGGATACGTGACCTGCCCTTGCGTCCATTCTCCGGCAATAAAACGCCTGCCCTCCAGCGCCACACCAAACCACTGGCCAAACGCCTCGGCATCAACCAATGCACGCCAGACATGTGAACGCGACGCCTTGAGCGTGATTTTTCGTTCGAAACTATTGGGTACTGGTTTCATACGTCACCTCCTGTTCTGAACAGTAGGCTTGTATGACCACATGTCCAAGGTGAAGTTGTATCAAAGCGGTGCCGCTGTGCAAAAGGCAGGAAACATCCGGCTGCATTTTCCGTTGGTGATTCGAGCAATTTACAGCACAACCCAACGGACGAAGCTGATACCTTTTCCATCGATGCTGAACCTGACAAGGACGAATCATGCAGCCATCCCTCCCTGAACGTTATCGCGGCGCCCTGCTAGGTCTGGCTTGCGGCGACGCAGTCGGCACCACGGTAGAGTTCAAGCCACGCCATTCATTCCAACCATTGACTGACATGGTCGGCGGCGGTCCTTTCCACCTCAAGCCTGGGCAGTGGACCGATGACACCTCGATGGCGCTCTGCCTGGCGGAAAGCCTGTTGATCAAGAACGGCTTCGACGCCACTGATCAAATGGGACGCTATCTCAATTGGTGGAAATGGGGTTACCTGAGTTCGACCGGCGAATGCTTTGATATCGGCATGACCGTCAGTCAGGCGCTGTCGCAATACCAGCGAACAGGTGAGCCCTTTGCGGGGTCGACCGAGCCCAATAGTGCTGGCAACGGCTCTCTGATGCGACTGGCACCGGTGGTGCTGTTTTACTTCCCGGACGACCGGAAAGTCAGAAAATTCTCCAGCGAAAGTTCGCGAACTACCCACGCAGCACCCGAGGCAATCGAAAGCTGCCAACTGTTGGCAGAGCTGATCAACAAAGCACTGCTTGGAGCGTCCAAAACAGAACTGCGCTTTTTGCCAGACTCAACCTTCAGCCAACCGAAAGTCGCGGAGATTGCTCGAGGTAACTATTTCACGAAATCAATAGACGAAATCTGCGGTAGCGGCTACTGCGTCCAGTCGCTGGAAGCAGCGCTTTGGTGTTTTCAGCACACCGACAGTTTTGCGGCGGCAATCCTGCAGGCCGCCAATCTGGGTGATGACGCCGATACCACGGCAGCGATCGTTGGCCAGCTGGCCGGCGCCCACTATGGCGTGCGAGCCATTCCCGCCAACTGGCTGGACCTGCTGCATGATGGTGAAGAGATTGCGGCTACAGCGGATCGCTTGCTGGAGGCCTCAAGACAACAAGTACCTGAATAGAATCTGTGCAATCACTACACTGCTCTGCACTTTCATTCGACACAGCGAGTATCTCCATGTCCCCACGTCTGCTCCTGGCCCTGACGCCTTTGCTATTCACCACCCTCAGCCACGCCGCCGTTGACTGCGCCAACGCCAGCGATCAGGCGACGATGAATCAGTGCGCCGGGCAGGATTACAAAGCTGCCGACAAAGAATTGAACGCTGTGTATCAGCAGATCACCGGGCGTTTGAAGGGCAACCCTGATGGCAAGAAGCTGTTGGTCAGTGCGCAACGCGCATGGATCGGTTTTCGTGATGCCGAATGCAAGTTTTCGTCTTCGGGTGTGACGGGCGGAAGTGTGTATCCGCTGATCTATAGCAACTGCATGACCGCTGTGACCAAGGTGCGGGTTGAAACGCTGAAGCAGTACTTGAAGTGTGAAGAAGGTGACATGAGTTGCCCGGTGCCGGGAGCCTGATTGCTCAAGGGCATATCGCTGGCAAGCCAGCTCTCACAGGTATTTGAACACTCGAAAACCTTGTGAGAGCTGGCTTGCCAGCAATGGCGGCAATACGGTGACTGCATGAAACTACTTCAGGCACGCTCAGCCCCCCGTAAGACCGCGCTGTGAAGCTGTTATCGGTTACACGTGCGGATCACCCGGCGCTTTCGACGGCGCCGCATACTGCGACTTGAGATGGCCGTCCTGATCGAGTAGCCAAGCGTCCATAATCTGCCGCACCACCGGCCCGGCGACACGACCACCGGCCTCACCGTTTTCTATCATCACCGAAATCGCAATTTTCGGGTGCTCAGCCGGAGCGAAGCCGACGAACAAGGCGTTATCGCGGTGGCGCTCAAGCGTCTTCGCGCGGTTGTAGCGCTCACCCTGCTTGATCGCCACCACTTGCGCCGTACCACTTTTACCAGCGATACGGTATTGCGCCCCCGCCGCTGCCGCACGGGCAATGCCGCGGGCATCGTGCATAACCATCTGCATGCCATGGTTGACCTGTTCCCAATCGCGCGGATCCTTGAGCAGGATGTTCGGCATCGGATGCTCGTCGACCGGCGCCATGCCATCGACAGTCTTGGCCAGGTGTGGGCGGTTCCACACGCCTTTGTTGGCGATCAGTGCAGTGGCCTGTGCCAGTTGTAGCGGCGTGACCTGCATATAACCCTGACCAATGCCGAGAATCACCGTTTCCCCCGGGAACCACGCTTGTCGACGTGTAGTGCGTTTCCAGGCTTGGGATGGCATCAGACCAGGAGACTCTTCAAACATGTCCAGCGAGACTTTTTCGCCGAGACCGAACATGGCCATGTAGTCGTGCAGGCGATCAATGCCAAGCTTGTGCGCCAGGTCATAGAAGTAGGTGTCATTGGAACGCATGATCGCAGCGTCCATATCCACCCAGCCGTCGCCGCTGTGGTTCCAGTTGCGGTACTTGTGATCGAAGTCCGGGAGTTGGTAGTAACCCGGATCGAAGACTCGGGTCTGCGGTGTGACAACGCCTGCGTCGAGGCCCGCAATCGCCACCTCTGGCTTGATGGTCGAGCCCGGTGCGTACAAGCCGCGCAGCACGCGGTTGAACAGTGGCCGGTCGATAGAATCACGCAGCGCCGAATACTCTTTGGAGCTGATACCCGTGACGAACAGGTTGGGATCGAAACTCGGGTTGCTGACCATCGCCAGCACTTCCCCAGTGGACGGATCCAGCGCCACGACCGAACCACGACGACCACCCAAGGCAGCTTCGGCGGCCTCTTGCAGTTTCACGTCGAGGCTCAGAACGATGCTTTTGCCGGGTACAGGGTCAGTGTGCTTGAGCACACGCAACACTCTGCCCTGGGCATTGGTTTCAACCTCCTCGTAACCGACATGGCCATGCAACTGCGCTTCGTAGAAGCGTTCGATGCCAGTCTTGCCGACGGACTGAGTGCCGCGGTACTCCACCGAGTCGAGGGTTTTGGATTCTTTTTCGTTGATCCGACCGACATAGCCGATCGAGTGAGCGAAGTGCATGCCAAGTGGATAATGTCGAACGAACTGTGGCTCGACATCCAGCCCAGGCAAACGGAACTCGTTGACCGCCAAGACGGCAATCTGCTCTTCGGTCAGTTCATAAAACAGCGTTACCGGCGTAAATGGATGACGGGACTGTTTCATGGCTTTGTCGAACACCGCACGGTCTTCGACGGGGAGGTGCAGGAGATCAATAACCTCGTCAAGCTCCTGATTGACGTCGATAGCGCGCTCGCGAGTGATGGTCAGATTGTAGCTGGGACGGTTATCTGCCAGGAGCACGCCGTTTCGGTCGTAGATCAGTCCGCGTGTTGGCGGGATCGGCAGGACATGGACACGGTTGTTTTCGGAAATGGTCGAGTGGTAGTCGAACTCCACGACTTGCAGGATGTACAGACGCGCTACCAGGGCGCAGCTGACTGCGAAGACAAAAAGGGCACAGGCGATCAACCGCTTGTTGACCAGGCGCGTCTCTTTTTCGTGATCCTTGATCGGGATGGGTTCAGGCATTTCTACAGCAACTCTTTGGCATAAGTGAGTGCCTATCCTTTGGCGAAAAATCAGTCCATGAAAAAAGCGAGTTGCACCATAACAAAAACTGCCCGGCCACTTAAGAAGGTTTTTCCCAATGGCAACGCTTGTGAAAGCTAGGGTTCGACTCACCCGAGAACTTTCCTGCGGGCAAAACAAAACCCCAACTGCTTTCGCAATTGGGGTTTCGGAATTTAATCTTGACGATGACCTACTCTCACATGGGGAAACCCCACACTACCATCGGCGATGCATCGTTTCACT